>NZ_BORW01000173.1 GCF_018333375.1 Paenibacillus cookii | reverse complement strand
GTTACGCAATTAAGAAGTTGTGTGCGTTAGCAGGGGTTGCTCGATCTGCCTATTACAAGTGGTTAGGTTGGACGCCATCTACCAAGGAACTTGAAATTCAAGTGCTAGCCAAAGAAGTAAAGCTTCGTTATGACAAGCGAAACGGAATACTTGGCTACCGCCAAATGCGTACTCAATTAAACCGAAAGCTCAAAAAGCAGT
>NZ_BORW01000172.1 GCF_018333375.1 Paenibacillus cookii | reverse complement strand
CAGAACGTCGTGAGACAGTTCGGTCCCTATCTGTCGTGGGCGTAGGAAATTTGAGAGGAGCTGTCCTTAGTACGAGAGGACCGGGATGGACGTACCGCTGGTGCACCAGTTGTTCCGCCAGGAGCATAGCTGGGTAGCTACGTACGGACGGGATAAGCGCTGAAAGCATCTAAGCGTGAAGCCCCCCTCAAGATGAGATTTCCCA
>NZ_BORW01000171.1 GCF_018333375.1 Paenibacillus cookii | reverse complement strand
ATTTATGTCAGACTTGAGATGAAATCAAGGATGACCAAATGCTCTCAGGGGTTAAACACACTTCGAAGGCGGAGTGAAGTCGATTCAGGGGTAGGGGAGCGTTGTATGCAGCGTTGAAGGTGTACCGTAAGGAGCGCTGGAGCGTATACAAGTGAGAATGCCGGTATGAGTAACGAAAAGATCAGTGAGAATCTGATCCGCCGAAAGCCCA
>NZ_BORW01000170.1 GCF_018333375.1 Paenibacillus cookii | reverse complement strand
CGCTCAGGGTAAGTCGGGACCTAAGGCGAGGCCGAAAGGCGTAGTCGAAGGACAACAGGTTGAAATTCCTGTACCACCGTAAACCGCTATGAGCGATGGGGTGACGCAGGAGGGTAGTGACGCAGACGGATGGATGTCTGTCCAAGCAGTGAGGCTGATGTGTAGGCAAATCCGCACATCGTTAAGGCTGGGCTGTGACGGGGAGGGAAAATT
>NZ_BORW01000169.1 GCF_018333375.1 Paenibacillus cookii | reverse complement strand
AGACGGAAAGAGATCTATAATCAAGTGAGGAAAGATTTAATCGAAATTTTCAAACGATTATGTAAATACAAGGGAGTAGAGATCATAGAAGGTCACATGATGCCAGATCACGTACACATGCTGGTAGCGATACCACCGAAAATTTCAGTATCAGCCTTCATGGGATATCTGAAGGGGAAAAGTGCGCTAATGATCTTTGAGAAGCATGCGCAATTAAAGTATA
>NZ_BORW01000168.1 GCF_018333375.1 Paenibacillus cookii | reverse complement strand
CAGCACTTCTTGTCACCAAGCAAGTTCTGGAAATCGTATGCGAGAGTTTGAACTCTCAAAACTGACCAACGAGTGAGATCATATTTGTACCGCTTCGCTCAGAAGCGAGGTACTCCATAGAAAGGAGGTGATCCAGCCGCACCTTCCGATACGGCTACCTTGTTACGACTTCACCCCAATCATCTACCCCACCTTCGGCGGCTGGCTCCTTGCGGTTACCCCAC
>NZ_BORW01000167.1 GCF_018333375.1 Paenibacillus cookii | reverse complement strand
ACCCCTTGAAGACGACGAGGTAGATAGGTTGGAGGTGGAAGTGCAGCAATGCATGGAGCTGACCAATACTAATCGGTCGAGGGCTTATCCTAAAAGCTTTCTAAAAGAAAGCTCGCTACGGAAGCATGAACAAACCCACCAAAGTGAAGAGCAGCTTCGTAGCTGATTCCGAGTACTTTGGCGGGGCCCGGAACAAAAACCGGGATATGCTACGGAAAATAAAACGCAAA
>NZ_BORW01000166.1 GCF_018333375.1 Paenibacillus cookii | reverse complement strand
CTTAGAATTCTCTTCTCGCCTACCTGTGTCGGTTTGCGGTACGGGCACCTTCACCTGGCTAGAGGCTTTTCTTGGCAGTGTGAGATCATGACCTTCGGTACTATAATTTTCCCTCCCCGTCACAGCCCAGCCTTAACGATGTGCGGATTTGCCTACACATCAGCCTCACTGCTTGGACAGACATCCATCCGTCTGCGTCACTACCCTCCTGCGTCACCCCATCGCTCATAG
>NZ_BORW01000165.1 GCF_018333375.1 Paenibacillus cookii | reverse complement strand
GTACACCTTCAACGCTGCATACAACGCTCCCCTACCCCTGAATCGACTTCACTCCGCCTTCGAAGTGTGTTTAACCCCTGAGAGCATTTGGTCATCCTTGATTCCATCTCAAGTCTGACATAAATGTCCATCTCAGGCTCACTACCTCAAAGAAGCAGTGAAGTCGATTCAAGCCATAGCTTCGGTGGTGTGTTTAGCCCCGTTACATTTTCGGCGCAGAGTCACTCGACC
>NZ_BORW01000164.1 GCF_018333375.1 Paenibacillus cookii | reverse complement strand
GGTCGAGTGACTCTGCGCCGAAAATGTAACGGGGCTAAACACACCACCGAAGCTATGGCTTGAATCGACTTCACTGCTTCTTTGAGGTAGTGAGCCTGAGATGAACATTTATGTCAGACTTGAGATGGAATCAAGGATGACCAAATGCTCTCAGGGGTTAAACACACTTCGAAGGCGGAGTGAAGTCGATTCAGGGGTAGGGGAGCGTTGTATGCAGCGTTGAAGGTGTAC
>NZ_BORW01000163.1 GCF_018333375.1 Paenibacillus cookii | reverse complement strand
GGTCGAGTGACTCTGCGCCGAAAATGTAACGGGGCTAAACACACCACCGAAGCTATGGCTTGAATCGACTTCACTGCTTCTTTGAGGTAGTGAGCCTGAGATGGACATTTATGTCAGACTTGAGATGAAATCAAGGATGACCAAATGCTCTCAGGGGTTAAACACACTTCGAAGGCGGAGTGAAGTCGATTCAGGGGTAGGGGAGCGTTGTATGCAGCGTTGAAGGTGTAC
>NZ_BORW01000162.1 GCF_018333375.1 Paenibacillus cookii | reverse complement strand
CTTAGAATTCTCTTCTCGCCTACCTGTGTCGGTTTGCGGTACGGGCACCTTCACCTGGCTAGAGGCTTTTCTTGGCAGTGTGAGATCATGACCTTCGGTACTGCAATTTTCCCTCCCCGTCACAGCCCAGCCTTAACGATGTGCGGATTTGCCTACACATCAGCCTCACTGCTTGGACAGACATCCATCCGTCTGCGTCACTACCCTCCTGCGTCACCCCATCGCTCATAG
>NZ_BORW01000161.1 GCF_018333375.1 Paenibacillus cookii | reverse complement strand
GGTCGAGTGACTCTGCGCCGAAAATGTAACGGGGCTAAACACACCACCGAAGCTATGGCTTGAATCGACTTCACTGCTTCTTTGAGGTAGTGAGCCTGAGATGAACATTTATGTCAGACTTGAGATGAAATCAAGGATGACCAAATGCTCTCAGGGGTTAAACACACTTCGAAGGCGGAGTGAAGTCGATTCAGGGGTAGGGGAGCGTTGTATGCAGCGTTGAAGGTGTAC
>NZ_BORW01000160.1 GCF_018333375.1 Paenibacillus cookii | reverse complement strand
AATCATAACCACCCGTCCAACGGGTGGTTTGCACTTGGGGTATAACCCCCTGTTGCCAAACTGCGCCTAAAGACGCTAGCCTGACAATAAATTGTTCAGGCTCAGTGTAATTTGTCTCTTTCACTTACCAGTTAAACTGGTTTACTTTTTCTTGCTACTATTTATGCTAAAAGGGTCCTCATACTCCTTCACACTCAGTTTGTCCACTGCCTGGTCATGTGCTTCTTGTTCACGAATATATT
>NZ_BORW01000159.1 GCF_018333375.1 Paenibacillus cookii | reverse complement strand
AATATATTCGTGAACAAGAAGCACATGACCAGGCAGTGGACAAACTGAGTGTGAAGGAGTATGAGGACCCTTTTAGCATAAATAGTAGCAAGAAAAAGTAAACCAGTTTAACTGGTAAGTGAAAGAGGCAAATTACACTGAGCCTGAACAATTTATTGTCAGGCTAGCGTCTTTAGGCGCAGTTTGGCAACAGGGGGTTATACCCCAAGTGCAAACCACCCGTTGGACGGGTGGTTATGATTT
>NZ_BORW01000158.1 GCF_018333375.1 Paenibacillus cookii | reverse complement strand
GCCTGAACATCTCAATTTTATCGGGATGGTCTTGTTGGTCAAACCCTCGTTCCCTCCACCCGCATAGCGGGTGGTTTTTTGTTTCGCACGCTTCGCGAGCTCAACTGGCTAAAGCCTAAAATAAAAAGTTGGTCGGAAAAACGTCATGTTTTCCGTCCAACTTTTTTTGTTCTGTCGCTTTTGCAGGAAAGTAGCGAGGCGGATGCCTGCCACCTTCAGTAGATTGTGGGCCAAAGCCACAATC
>NZ_BORW01000157.1 GCF_018333375.1 Paenibacillus cookii | reverse complement strand
TTCATACGGGGTTTCACGTGCCCCGCACTACTCGGGATCCGTCTCGGAGGGAACTGACTTTCGGCTACAGGGCTTTTACCTTCTATGCCGGGCCTTTCCAGACCTCTTCGCCTAACCAATTCCTTTGTAACTCCATGTGAGACGTCCCACAACCCCGGCCAGCAAGCTGACCGGTTTAGGCTAATCCGCGTTCGCTCGCCGCTACTGACGGAATCACTATTGTTTTCTCTTCCTCAGGGTACTTAG
>NZ_BORW01000156.1 GCF_018333375.1 Paenibacillus cookii | reverse complement strand
TTGAGCCTGAACATCTCAATTTTATCGGGATGGTCTTGTTGGTCAAACCCTCGTTCCCTCCACCCGCATAGCGGGTGGTTTTTTGTTTCGCACGCTTCGCGAGCTCAACTGGCTAAAGCCTAAATCATAACCACCCGTCCAACGGGTGGTTTGCACTTGGGGTATAACCCCCTGTTGCCAAACTGCGCCTAAAGACGCTAGCCTGACAATAAATTGTTCAGGCTCAGTGTAATTTGCCTCTTTCACTT
>NZ_BORW01000155.1 GCF_018333375.1 Paenibacillus cookii | reverse complement strand
CAGTTTCTGGTCATGAATCTGGAGCGGCGACTGCGTGTTCTCTTTTTGCATTTTTTCAGACTGCTTGGGTTTAGAGACTTGCGTTGGGTGTAGATGGAACGAATCTTGTTCAGCAAGCCCTAATTATAAATCGGAAAGTTATTATCTTACAAAGCATGATACCTATGAAGACGTCCTGAAAGATGTTAGCAATTATATTCGCTATTACAATAACCATCGCTATACAGAACGTTTAGAGGGTCTGTCACCC
>NZ_BORW01000154.1 GCF_018333375.1 Paenibacillus cookii | reverse complement strand
AAAGAAAGCTCGCTACGGAAGCATGAACAAACCCACCAAAGTGAAGAGCAGCTTCGTAGCTGATTCCGAGTACTTTGGCGGGGCCCGGAACAAAAACCGGGATATGCTACGGAAAATAAAACGCAAACGTTTCGTATCTAGTTTTTAGGTGATCAAACCACTTGAATCGTTTGGTGGCGATAGCGGAGGGGTTCCACGCGTACCCATCCCGAACACGACCGTTAAGCCCTCCAGCGCCGATGGTACTTGGA
>NZ_BORW01000153.1 GCF_018333375.1 Paenibacillus cookii | reverse complement strand
ACGCAACAACGCAGGACGGCGTAACGGATCAGGAGATCAAGCTGACTGCACCATCGATTGATGGCTACACGCCAGTGAAATCGGAAGTTGCGTACAAATTCACTGCCGACGAAAAACAAGAAGTCGTTATTTTCTATAAAGCAAACGAACAACAAGTCACAGTACAACATCGGGTAGAAGGCACGGACAAAGAGCTGGTTCAGCCGACGACCCACAAAGGCCATAAAGGCGAGGAAGTTAACGTAGCGGAAA
>NZ_BORW01000152.1 GCF_018333375.1 Paenibacillus cookii | reverse complement strand
GTGGATACGCTGAAGCAGGCTTATGAGAAGAATCCCGGTGTAACCCCACTCCTACACAGCGACAGAGGTTTCCAGTACACGTCCCACGAGTATAATCGGCTCCAACTAAAGTATGGATTTATGAAAATGGACCTCTGTCAATAGATTGGACAGCCAGAATCGAGAAAATTACGCAATTTGACCGTACATTTGTTCGTATTGAAAAGGTGTAAGATACCCGATAGCGGAATGTACGCGTTTCCGGTTGTAGAA
>NZ_BORW01000151.1 GCF_018333375.1 Paenibacillus cookii | reverse complement strand
AAAGAAAGCTCGCTACGGAAGCATGAACAAACCCACCAAAGTGAAGAGCAGCTTCGTAGCTGATTCCGAGTACTTTGGCGGGGCCCGGAACAAAAACCGGGATATGCTACGGAAAATAAAACGCAAAACGTTTCGTATCTAGTTTTTAGGTGATCAAACCACTTGAATCGTTTGGTGGCGATAGCGGAGGGGTTCCACGCGTACCCATCCCGAACACGACCGTTAAGCCCTCCAGCGCCGATGGTACTTGGA
>NZ_BORW01000150.1 GCF_018333375.1 Paenibacillus cookii | reverse complement strand
ATCGTATTCGACGAGGACTGGCAGTATGAAGCGATTGTAACCAACCTGGAGTGGGAACCAATTGACCTATGGCGCTTTTACAACCAGCGTTGCTGCATGGAAAATTACATCAAAGAGGCGAAAGACGTTTTTCCATGGACCGGATCGCGACCAGTGATTTTGAAGCGAATGAAGTCGATCTGCTGATCAAGTTGCTGGCCTACAATTTGTTCGAACGCTTTAAGCGCGATTGTTGCGAACCGATGCATCAGGG
>NZ_BORW01000149.1 GCF_018333375.1 Paenibacillus cookii | reverse complement strand
ACCCCAAAAGCGCTCAATAGGTTGGTTGTCCAAGCATCGGCTCACACGAGACATGCTTTTCATAAATCCATACTTTAGTTGGAGCCGATTATACTCGTGGGACGTGTACTGGAAACCTCTGTCGCTGATAAGCCTGCTTCAGCGTATCCACCACGAGTTTAGTGTTGTTGGAATGGCTTAATACCCATGAAACAATGGAGTTATCATATACATCGATAATGGCGCTTAAATAGGCTTTGCGGCCATTTCCATAC
>NZ_BORW01000148.1 GCF_018333375.1 Paenibacillus cookii | reverse complement strand
AGCAATGCATGGAGCTGACCAATACTAATCGGTCGAGGGCTTATCCTAAAAAGTACCCCAAAAAGTGAAGCTTAGGCTTCGCGGTTCAATCCGAATACTTTTCGGGGGCCCCGGATTTAAAACCGGGAAATGCTACGGAAAATAAAACGCAAAACGTTTCGTATCTAGTTTTCAGGTGATCAAACCACTTGAATCGTTTGGTGGCGATAGCGGAGGGGTTCCACGCGTACCCATCCCGAACACGACCGTTAAGCC
>NZ_BORW01000147.1 GCF_018333375.1 Paenibacillus cookii | reverse complement strand
GTTACGCAATTAAGAAGTTGTGTGCGTTAGCAGGGGTTGCTCGATCTGCCTATTACAAGTGGTTAGGTTGGACGCCATCTACCAAGGAACTTGAAATTCAAGTGCTAGCCAAAGAAGTAAAGCTTCGCTATGACAAGCGAAACGGAATACTTGGCTACCGCCAAATGCGTACTCAATTAAACCGAAAGCTCAAAAAGCAGTACAACAAAAAGCGCTATTACCGAATTATGCGTGCGCTTGGCCTCAAAGCAGTCA
>NZ_BORW01000146.1 GCF_018333375.1 Paenibacillus cookii | reverse complement strand
TGCTTCGCACAAAGCCAAAGTCGCTCTTCGATTCAAACACTCGTCTGCTACCTTCATTACTTGGTCTTACATGTAAGACACAAGCAGCTATGATGAATTTCAATTTGACGCGAAGCCAAATTTAAAACCATCAGAAAAGGATATTTCTAAAACGCAAATTCGTTTCGTTATCTAGTTTTCAAGGATCAACAATCAATTTTTCGGTTCATCACGGATGTGTGAATGAAAATTTGATTCAAATTCCGGTTTTTCAAC
>NZ_BORW01000145.1 GCF_018333375.1 Paenibacillus cookii | reverse complement strand
TCCTGTTTGTCTCGCTTCGCTCCGTTGTTTTGTGCTTCGCACAAAGCCAAAGTCGCTCTTCGATTCAAACACTCGTCTGCTACTCTTTTACTAACTTGTTTTGACACAAGTTCAGCTATACTGAAATCCAATTTTGCGCAAAGCGAAATTTCATTTCAGTACGAAAAGGATATTTCTAAAACGCAAATTCGTTTCGTTATCTAGTTTTCAAGGATCAACAATCAATTTTTCGGTTCATCACGGATGTGTGAATGA
>NZ_BORW01000144.1 GCF_018333375.1 Paenibacillus cookii | reverse complement strand
CCAAGCCAATCCTTGATCTGGACTCCTCGGTGGAGACGGTATACGGGGAGCAGGCCGGCGCGGCCAAAGGCACCAATCCGCATAAGCCCGGACGAAACAGCTACCATCCGTTGCTGGCTTTTGAAGGGCAAACCCACTTGAATCTGAATGCGAGGCTTCGCCCCGGCAACACGCATTCTTCAACCGACGCAATCGACTTTTTGCAGCAAACCTTCGCACTGCTCGGCGAGCGCCAAGTGGCGTACGCCCGGTTCG
>NZ_BORW01000143.1 GCF_018333375.1 Paenibacillus cookii | reverse complement strand
GCTGCAAGCAGAGCGAGAGGTCGAGGCGAAACCGAAATCGTCCAAGCGAGATCGCGATGACGACGACAACGACGCGGGCGGCTCGCAGCTCACCATGGAGGTAGGGGACGCTTTCTCTATTCCCGAGGAGCCCCCTGTTGTGGCGAAGAACCCCCGCAACATGGCGAAAAAGCTACACGTCCTGCCATCTACAGCCGCACCGACAGCGGAAGTCATGAACAAGGGCACCCTCATGCTGGATGCGACATGCGCGCC
>NZ_BORW01000142.1 GCF_018333375.1 Paenibacillus cookii | reverse complement strand
ATCCGGTGAAATTTTAATACCTGTGAAGATGCAGGTTACCCGCGACAAGACGGAAAGACCCCATGGAGCTTTACTGCAGCTTGATATTGGATTTGGGTACGATCTGTACAGGATAGGTGGGAGCCTTCGAAGCATGAGCGCCAGCTTGTGTGGAGGCGACGTTGGGATACCACCCTGATCGTATCTAGGTTCTAACCTGGTACCGTGATCCGGTACGGGGACAGTGTCAGGCGGGCAGTTTGACTGGGGCGGTCG
>NZ_BORW01000141.1 GCF_018333375.1 Paenibacillus cookii | reverse complement strand
CGAAGGCATTCTCCATCTCCAGGTATTCGTTTCGAGCTTCTAATTCCTTGATCCGCAGCTTGAGACGTTCATGCTCATCCAGTTCCTCTACAGGCTTCTTTCGACCGCGATTGTCCTTAAGAGCATCTTCACTGCCTGCTTGATACTTCCGAACCCAGGCATACACTTGCTGATAAGATACACCGTACTTTTCGATGGCTTTCTGATAATCCAAACCATTAGCGATTGTATATTGCGCAATTTCAATACGTTCCT
>NZ_BORW01000140.1 GCF_018333375.1 Paenibacillus cookii | reverse complement strand
AAGACCGGGATAACTACCGGAAACGGTAGCTAATACCGGATAATTTATCGCTTCGCATGGAGCGGTAATGAAAGACGGAGCAATCTGTCACTTACGGATGGGCCTGCGGCGCATTAGCTGGTTGGTGGGGTAACGGCTCACCAAGGCGACGATGCGTAGCCGACCTGAGAGGGTGAACGGCCACACTGGGACTGAGACACGGCCCAGACTCCTACGGGAGGCAGCAGTAGGGAATCTTCCGCAATGGGCGAAAGC
>NZ_BORW01000139.1 GCF_018333375.1 Paenibacillus cookii | reverse complement strand
GTACAAACAGCGATTCGGGTATTATCCCGCCGTCATTCTAGCCGATAAAATCTACCGCAATCGAGACAACCTGAACTATTGCAAAACGCTAGGGATTCGCCTTAGTGGCCCGAAGCTCGGCAGACCCTCGAAAGAGCAAAGTGAAGTCGCCGATCGTCGGCAAGAGCGCCAGGACGCTGTACAGCGTAATGCGATCGAAGGAAAATTTGGAGAAGGCAAGCGCAAATTGGGCCTAGGTCGCATTCGGGCGCGTGG
>NZ_BORW01000138.1 GCF_018333375.1 Paenibacillus cookii | reverse complement strand
CGACCGCCCCAGTCAAACTGCCCGCCTGACACTGTCCCCGTACCGGATCACGGTACCAGGTTAGAACCTAGATACGATCAGGGTGGTATCCCAACGTCGCCTCCACACAAGCTGGCGCTCATGCTTCAAAGGCTCCCACCTATCCTGTACAGATCGTACCCAAATCCAATATCAAGCTGCAGTAAAGCTCCATGGGGTCTTTCCGTCTTGTCGCGGGTAACCTGCATCTTCACAGGTATTAAAATTTCACCGGAT
>NZ_BORW01000137.1 GCF_018333375.1 Paenibacillus cookii | reverse complement strand
TTCATACGGGGTTTCACGTGCCCCGCACTACTCGGGATCCGTCTCGGAGGGAACTGACTTTCGGCTACAGGGCTTTTACCTTCTATGCCGGGCCTTTCCAGACCTCTTCGCCTAACCAATTCCTTTGCAACTCCATGTGAGACGTCCCACAACCCCGGCCAGCAAGCTGACCGGTTTAGGCTAATCCGCGTTCGCTCGCCGCTACTGACGGAATCACTATTGTTTTCTCTTCCTCAGGGTACTTAGATGTTTCAG
>NZ_BORW01000136.1 GCF_018333375.1 Paenibacillus cookii | reverse complement strand
ACCGGTTTAGGCTAATCCGCGTTCGCTCGCCGCTACTGACGGAATCACTATTGTTTTCTCTTCCTCAGGGTACTTAGATGTTTCAGTTCCCCTGGTATGCCTCTTCACATCCTATGTATTCAGATGCAAGCGACTGACTATTACATCAGCCGGGTTTCCCCATTCGGACATCCCCGGATCAAAGCTTGCTTACAGCTCCCCGAGGCAGTATCGTTGTTCGCCACGTCCTTCATCGGCTCCTAGCGCCTAGGCATC
>NZ_BORW01000135.1 GCF_018333375.1 Paenibacillus cookii | reverse complement strand
GCTGCAAGCAGAGCGAGAGGTCGAGGCGAAACCGAAATCGTCCAAGCGAGATCGCGATGACGACGACAACGACGCGGGCGGCTCGCAGCTCACCATGGAGGTAGGGGACGCTTTCTCTATTCCCGAGAAGCCCCCTGTTGTGGCGAAGAACCCCCGCAACATGGCGAAAAAGCTACACGTCCTGCCATCTACAGCCGCACCGACAGCGGAAGTCATGAACAAGGGCACCCTCATGCTGGATGCGACATGCGCGCC
>NZ_BORW01000134.1 GCF_018333375.1 Paenibacillus cookii | reverse complement strand
ATCCACATTAAGCCGAGTTTTCTCAGAACTGACGAGAAAGGACTTGGCAAAACGGCTTTTTGAGGATTTGGTCACACGCTGTCAGCAGGAAGGTATCATAGAAGGCAGTAACGTCGCCATAGACAGCACCGCTCTCCGCGCTTACGAGAAAAAGCAGCCCAAACGCAAAAGCGAGCAAACGGGTAATGCGAACTGGGGCGCAAAAATTGATTCCTTCGGCAATAAAATCACATGGTTTGGTTACAAAATTCATCT
>NZ_BORW01000133.1 GCF_018333375.1 Paenibacillus cookii | reverse complement strand
CAAAAGACCGGAACTGATCTTTGCGTTTATCCACAAACACCGCTCCAAGTATCCGGTATCGGAGATGTGCAAGGTTTTGAACGTATCCCGGAGTGGTTATTATCAATGGACCAGGCGCCAGGAAAGCGAGCAAAAGAAACGTCGCCGAGAACTGGAACAACAGATTAGCCGTATCTTTGTGGACTCGCGTCGCCTGTACGGCAGCCCAAAGATCGCTCAAGTCTTGCGCCAGCAAGGTGTTCGGGTATCCGAAAA
>NZ_BORW01000132.1 GCF_018333375.1 Paenibacillus cookii | reverse complement strand
TCGCTTCCCGTTGTACTGGCCATTGTAGTACGTGTGTAGCCCAGGTCATAAGGGGCATGATGATTTGACGTCATCCCCGCCTTCCTCCGGTTTGTCACCGGCAGTCATTCTAGAGTGCCCACCTTAAAGTGCTGGCAACTAAAATCAAGGGTTGCGCTCGTTGCGGGACTTAACCCAACATCTCACGACACGAGCTGACGACAACCATGCACCACCTGTCTCCTCTGTCCCGAAGGCCGCCTCTATCTCTAGAGG
>NZ_BORW01000131.1 GCF_018333375.1 Paenibacillus cookii | reverse complement strand
GTGACCAAACCCAAAAACCTCAAGGATGGAGGAAGTCACTTTGTATATTCTCCAAGAATGTCTGTTTTCCTTCGAAGAACTTTTAAAAATTCAACCCAAGGAGAGATTGCCGATCTTCTTCAGCTCTTTCGATCTGAGACCGTATGCCAAGGAACTGAGAAGCCGTTCACCCCGAGGCGCTGAGGGATACTGCAGACAAGGTATTCTACGAGCACTCTTGGCTGCGCCGCTTGAAGGAATAAGTACCTTTTCAGG
>NZ_BORW01000130.1 GCF_018333375.1 Paenibacillus cookii | reverse complement strand
CCCCCCCCCCCCCCCCCCCCCCCCCCCCCCCCCCCCCCCCCCCCCCCCCCCCCCCCCCCCCCCCCCCCCCCCCCCCCCCCCCCCCCCCCCCCCCCCCCCCCCCCCCCCCCCCCCCCCCCCCCCCCCCGCCCCCCCCCCCCCCCCCCCCCCCCCCCCCCCCCCCCCCCCCCCCCCCCCCCCCCCCCCCCCCCCCCCCCCCCCCCCCCCCCCCCCCCCCCCCCCCCCCCCCCCCCCCCCCCCCCCCCCCCCCCCCCC
>NZ_BORW01000129.1 GCF_018333375.1 Paenibacillus cookii | reverse complement strand
GAGGATGCCTAGGCGCTAGGAGCCGATGAAGGACGTGGCGAACAACGATACTGCCTCGGGGAGCTGTAAGCAAGCTTTGATCCGGGGATGTCCGAATGGGGAAACCCGGCTGATGTAATAGTCAGTCACTCGCATCTGAATACATAGGGTGTGAAGAGGCATACCAGGGGAACTGAAACATCTAAGTACCCTGAGGAAGAGAAAACAATAGTGATTCCGTCAGTAGCGGCGAGCGAACGCGGATTAGCCTAAACC
>NZ_BORW01000128.1 GCF_018333375.1 Paenibacillus cookii | reverse complement strand
CCATTGCGGAAGATTCCCTACTGCTGCCTCCCGTAGGAGTCTGGGCCGTGTCTCAGTCCCAGTGTGGCCGTTCACCCTCTCAGGTCGGCTACGCATCGTCGCCTTGGTGAGCCGTTACCTCACCAACTAGCTAATGCGCCGCAGGCCCATCCGTAAGTGACAGATTGCTCCGTCTTTCATTACCGCTCCATGCGAAGCGATAAATTATCCGGTATTAGCTACCGTTTCCGGTAGTTATCCCGGTCTTACGGGCAG
>NZ_BORW01000127.1 GCF_018333375.1 Paenibacillus cookii | reverse complement strand
AGAAGTCAGAGCCCGTTTTAGGGGTGATGGCGTGCCTTTTGTAGAATGAACCGGCGAGTTACGTTCCCGTGCAAGGTTAAGGTGAGAAGCCGTAGCCGCAGCGAAAGCGAGTCTGAATAGGGCGAATGAGTACGTGGGCGTAGACCCGAAACCGTGTGATCTACCCCTGTCCAGGGTGAAGGTGCGGTAACACGCACTGGAGGCCCGAACCCACGAATGTTGAAAAATTCGGGGATGAGGTGGGGGTAGCGGAGA
>NZ_BORW01000126.1 GCF_018333375.1 Paenibacillus cookii | reverse complement strand
AGATGAATTTTGTAACCAAACCATGTGATTTTATTGCCGAAGGAATCAATTTTTGCGCCCCAGTTCGCATTACCCGTTTGCTCGCTTTTGCGTTTGGGCTGCTTTTTCTCGTAAGCGCGGAGAGCGGCGCTGTCTATGGCGACGTTACTGCCTTCTATGATACCTTCCTGCTGACAGCGTGTGACCAAATCCTCAAAAAGCCGTTTTGCCAAGTCCTTTCTCGTCAGTTCTGAGAAAACTCGGCTTAATGTGGAT
>NZ_BORW01000125.1 GCF_018333375.1 Paenibacillus cookii | reverse complement strand
CGACCGCCCCAGTCAAACTGCCCGCCTGACACTGTCCCCGTACCGGATCACGGTACCAGGTTAGAACCTAGATACGATCAGGGTGGTATCCCAACGTCGCCTCCACACAAGCTGGCGCTCATGCTTCTTAGGCTCCCACCTATCCTGTACAGATCGTACCCAAATCCAATATCAAGCTGCAGTAAAGCTCCATGGGGTCTTTCCGTCTTGTCGCGGGTAACCTGCATCTTCACAGGTATTAAAATTTCACCGGATC
>NZ_BORW01000124.1 GCF_018333375.1 Paenibacillus cookii | reverse complement strand
ATCTAGTTTTCAAGGATCAAATTGAATAATTGGTGGAGCCAAGCGGGATCGAACCGCTGACCTCCTGCTTGCAAGGCAGGCGCTCTCCCAGCTGAGCTATGGCCCCATAATAGGAAATATGCTTATTAAATTTATATGGTGGGCCCTAGTGGACTCGAACCACCGACCTCACCCTTATCAGGGGTGCGCTCTAACCAGCTGAGCTAAGGGCCCATATTCATTTCCTAATATACTCTTGATGAGTAAACCCATAAGGGTT
>NZ_BORW01000122.1 GCF_018333375.1 Paenibacillus cookii | reverse complement strand
ACCCCTTGAAGACGACGAGGTAGATAGGTTGGAGGTGGAAGTGCAGCAATGCATGGAGCTGACCAATACTAATCGGTCGAGGGCTTATCCTAAAAGCTTTCTGAAAGAAAGCTCGCTACGGAAGCATATGCTTTATTAAAACGCAAACGTTTCGTATCTAGTTTTCAGGTGATCAAACCACTTGAATCGTTTGGTGGCGATAGCGGAGGGGTTCCACGCGTACCCATACCGAACACGACCGTTAAGCCCTCCAGCGCCGATGG
>NZ_BORW01000121.1 GCF_018333375.1 Paenibacillus cookii | reverse complement strand
TCCTGTTTGTCTCGCTTCGCTCCGTTGTTTTGTGCTTCGCACAAAGCCAAAGTCGCTCTTCGATTCAAACACTCGTCTGCTACTCTTTTACTAACTTGTTTTGACACAAGTTCAGCTATACTGAAATTCAATTTTACGCAAAGCGAAATTTCATTTCAGTACGAAAAGGATATTTCTAAAACGCAAATTCGTTTCGTTATCTAGTTTTCAAGGATCAACAATCAATTTTTCGGTTCATCACGGATGTGTGAATGAAAATTTGA
>NZ_BORW01000120.1 GCF_018333375.1 Paenibacillus cookii | reverse complement strand
GAGCCTGAACATCTCAATTTTATCGGGATGGTCTTGTTGGTCAAACCCTCGTTCCCTCCACCCGCATAGCGGGTGGTTTTTTGTTTCGCACGCTTCGCGAGCTCAACTGGCTAAAGCCTAAAAAAAAGGGCTTGCTCTTAAGGAGCGAAGCCCTCAGGCTGTCGAGAAACCCCCTGTTTTTTTGCAGGGGGTTTAAAATTGCCTCGTCGGTCACTGAAGTAGGGTTCTCAGAGCGCTTTAAATCGATTTTTATTTTAAAAGATATGATTCCCCATATAA
>NZ_BORW01000119.1 GCF_018333375.1 Paenibacillus cookii | reverse complement strand
AATTTCATTTCAGTACGAAAAGGATATTTCTAAAACGCAAATTCGTTTCGTTATCTAGTTTTCAAGGATCAACAATCAATTTTTCGGTTCATCACGGATGTGTGAATGAAAATTTGATTCAAATTCCAGTTTTTCAACCGGAATTATATCATACCATCCTCAGCACTTCTTGTCACCAAGCAAGTTCTGGAAATCGTATGCGAGAGTTTGAACTCTCAAAACTGACCAACGAGTGAGATCATATTTGTACCGCTTCGCTCAGAAGCGAGGTACTCCATAGAAAGGAG
>NZ_BORW01000118.1 GCF_018333375.1 Paenibacillus cookii | reverse complement strand
GCCTAGGCATCCTCCGTGTGCTCTTAGTAGCTTAACCATTCGACTCCTGTTTGCCTCGTTTCGCTCCGTTGTTTTGTGCTTCGCACAAAGCCAAAGTCGCTCTTCGATTCAAACACTCGTCTGCTACTCTTTTACTAACTTGTTTTGACACAAGTTCAGCTATACTGAAATTCAATTTTGCGCAAAGCGAAATTTCATTTCAGTACGAAAAGGATATTTCTAAAACGCAAATTCGTTTCGTTATCTAGTTTTCAAGGATCAACAATCAATTTTTCGGTTCATCACGGATGTGTGAATGA
>NZ_BORW01000117.1 GCF_018333375.1 Paenibacillus cookii | reverse complement strand
GGGTGACAGACCCTCTAAACGTTCTGTATAGCGATGGTTATTGTAATAGCGAATATAATTGCTAACATCTTTCAGGACGTCTTCATAGGTATCATGCTTTGTAAGATAATAACTTTCCGATTTATAAGTACCCCAAAAGCGCTCAATAGGTTGGTTGTCCAAGCATCGGCTCACACGAGACATGCTTTTGATGCTAGACTAAATAGTGGACACCGAGAATCGAGAATGCGACAATAAACCTAGCAAAATCGAGGTGTCCGAAGATGAGTCAGAAATATGACAAAGAGTTTAAAATCCAAACCGTAAAAATGATT
>NZ_BORW01000116.1 GCF_018333375.1 Paenibacillus cookii | reverse complement strand
CGCTCAGGGTAAGTCGGGACCTAAGGCGAGGCCGAAAGGCGTAGTCGAAGGACAACAGGTTGAAATTCCTGTACCACCGTAAACCGCTATGAGCGATGGGGTGACGCAGGAGGGTAGTGACGCAGACTGATGGATGTCTGTCCAAGCAGTGAGGCTGATGTGTAGGCAAATCCGCACATCGTTAAGGCTAGGCTGTGACGGGGAGGGAAAATTACAGTACCGAAGGTCATGATCTCACACTGCCAAGAAAAGCCTCTAACCAGGTGAAGGTGCCCGTACCGCAAACCGACACAGGTAGGCGAGAAGAGAATTCTAAG
>NZ_BORW01000115.1 GCF_018333375.1 Paenibacillus cookii | reverse complement strand
CGGTGGGGTAACCGCAAGGAGCCAGCCGCCGAAGGTGGGGTAGATGATTGGGGTGAAGTCGTAACAAGGTAGCCGTATCGGAAGGTGCGGCTGGATCACCTCCTTTCTATGGAGAATCGTTTCCTGCAACGGAAACATTCAAATATGCCGCAAGGCAAAACAATCTCACTCGTTGTCAGTTTTGAAAGAGCAAACCTCTTTCGAAATGCGTTTGGTGGCGATAGCGGAGGGGTTCCACGCGTACCCATCCCGAACACGACCGTTAAGCCCTCCAGCGCCGATGGTACTTGGACCGAAGGGTCCTGGGAGAGTAGGACG
>NZ_BORW01000114.1 GCF_018333375.1 Paenibacillus cookii | reverse complement strand
AAAAGCAGTACAACAAAAAGCGCTATTACCGAATTATGCGTGCGCTTGGCCTCAAAGCAGTCATTCGTAAGAAACGACCAAGCTATATGAAAGCCCCAGAGACCCATGTCGTTGAAAATGTAATGAATCGTAACTTTGAGGCCCAGTCTCCAAATACAAAGTGGTGTACAGATGTGACAGAACTGAAGTATGGAAATGGCCGTAAAGCCTATTTAAGCGCCATTATCGATGTATATGATAACTCCATTGTTTCATGGGTATTAAGCCATTCCAACAACACTAAACTCGTGGTGGATACGCTGAAGCAGGCTTATGAGAAGAATCCCGGTG
>NZ_BORW01000113.1 GCF_018333375.1 Paenibacillus cookii | reverse complement strand
TCGATCTGAGACCGTATGCCAAGGAACTGAGAAGCCGTTCACCCCGAGGCGCTGAGGGATACTGCAGACAAGGTATTCTACGAGCACTCTTGGCTGCGCCGCTTGAAGGAATAAGTACCTTTTCAGGGTTGCATAAGCGTTTGGATACGGATCTCCGGTTTCGTTATCAGTGTGGTCTTCCGCTGGATCGAGAAGCTCCTTCCATATCCACATTAAGCCGAGTTTTCTCAGAACTGACGAGAAAGGACTTGGCAAAACGGCTTTTTGAGGATTTGGTCACACGCTGTCAGCAGGAAGGTATCATAGAAGGCAGTAACGTCGCCATAGACAGC
>NZ_BORW01000112.1 GCF_018333375.1 Paenibacillus cookii | reverse complement strand
CCCTCTGCTTGTAAGGCAGATGCTCTCCCAGCTGAGCTAAGTCTCCATGGTGACCCGTAGGGGATTCGAACCCCTGTTACCTCCGTGAAAGGGAGGTGTCTTAACCCCTTGACCAACGGGCCTTAATGGCTCCCCGAACAGGACTCGAACCTGTGACAACTCGATTAACAGTCGAGTGCTCTACCAACTGAGCTATCAGGGAATATGTACGCTTGGCAACGTCCTACTCTCCCAGGACCCTTCGGTCCAAGTACCATCGGCGCTGGAGGGCTTAACGGTCGTGTTCGGTATGGGTACGCGTGGAACCCCTCCGCTATCGCCACCAAACGATTCAAGTGGTTTGATC
>NZ_BORW01000111.1 GCF_018333375.1 Paenibacillus cookii | reverse complement strand
AGTCACAACTCACCAGTATTTGAATGCCATTGTTCTGCTTGCATCTGCGCTCGCCGTTTCTCATCATTCAAAACGGGCTGCCGCTTAAAAAACGAGCTGTTCTAAAATTCTGCAAGTCTGCCCTTTTATTCATCCATATAATACCATTTTCGAAAATTACCCCTTAACGACAGTGAATATGCTATCGCTTCTTCTCTGAAACGGAATTATGCAAAACACTCTATTGTTTATAACTCAACTTTCGCACCTTGAAAATTAGTGTTAAGCCTTGATATGACTAGGATTTCTTATTGAAAAATCTCGTTCTTGACAGAAAAACACCTTTCCGTTTGGTAAAATGGAAGTGGATAGTCTTC
>NZ_BORW01000110.1 GCF_018333375.1 Paenibacillus cookii | reverse complement strand
GAGGGGGAAAGACCACCCCAAAAGTCAAATTTTCTCTTGCGAACATGGGTAATTCCTACATTTTTACATTTCCTTACCCTATTGTTCCGACGTTTTGCCTTGATCTTATGGGCTTTCGAAATTTAGGGTAATGTATATCCCTTTGGCTGCCGGCAAATAAAAAAGCCCGCTAAACAGCGGACTCAGGCTGTCGAGAAACCCCCTGTTTTTTTGCAGGGGGTTTAAAATTGCCTCGTCGGTCACTGAAGTAGGGTTCTCAGAGCGCTTTAAATCGATTTTTATTTTGAGTGTTTTGCATAATTCCGTTTCAGAGAAGAAGCGATAGCATATTCACTGTCGTTAAGGGGTAATTTTCGAAAATGGTATTATATGGATGAAGAAAAGGGCAGACTTGCAGAATTTTAGAA
>NZ_BORW01000109.1 GCF_018333375.1 Paenibacillus cookii | reverse complement strand
AGACGGAAAGAGATCTATAATCAAGTGAGGAAAGATTTAATCGAAATTTTCAAACGATTATGTAAATACAAGGGAGTAGAGATCATAGAAGGTCACATGATGCCAGATCACGTACACATGCTGGTAGTGATACCACCGAAAATTTCAGTATCAGCCTTCATGGGATATCTGAAGGGGAAAGGTGCGCT
This sequence comes from Paenibacillus cookii, assembly GCF_018333375.1. Classification (GTDB taxonomy): domain Bacteria; phylum Bacillota; class Bacilli; order Paenibacillales; family Paenibacillaceae; genus Paenibacillus_AQ; species Paenibacillus_AQ cookii. The sequence goes on along the minus strand of NZ_BORW01000109.1, from coordinate 221 downwards.
AATGATCTTTGAGAAGCATGCGCAATTAAAGTATAAATATGGGAATCGGAAATTTTGGGCGGAAGGATACTACGTCAGTACAGTAGGCTTAAAGGAGGCAACCGTCGCAAAATATATTCGTGAACAAGAAGCACATGACCAGGCAGTGGACAAACTGAGTGTGAAGGAGTATGAGGACCCTTTTAGCATAAATAGTAGCAAGAAAAAGTAAACCAGTTTAA
>NZ_BORW01000108.1 GCF_018333375.1 Paenibacillus cookii | reverse complement strand
GAGCCAGCCGCCGAAGGTGGGGTAGATGATTGGGGTGAAGTCGTAACAAGGTAGCCGTATCGGAAGGTGCGGCTGGATCACCTCCTTTCTATGGAGAATCGTTTCCTGCGAGGAAACATTCAAATATTAAATCTAGCCGGTCGGCTAGTTACTCACTCATTGCTCAGTTTTGAGAGAGCAAACTCTCAATTGATCCTTGAAAACTAGATAACGAAACGAATTTGCGTTTTAGAAATATCCTTTTCTGATGATTTTAAATTTGGCTTCGCGTCAAATTGAAATTCATCATAGCTGCTTGTGTCTTCATTGAAAGACCAAGTAATAAAGGTAGCAGACGAGTGTTTGAATCGAAGAGCGACTTTGGCTTTGTGCGAAGCACAAAACAACGGAGCGAAGCGAGGCAAACAGGAGTCAAAGGTTAAGCTACTAAGAGCACACGGAGGATGCCTAGGCGCTAGGAGCCGATGAAGGACGTGGCGAACAACGATACTGCCTCGGGGAGCTGTAAGCAAGCTTTGATCCGGGGAT
>NZ_BORW01000107.1 GCF_018333375.1 Paenibacillus cookii | reverse complement strand
TGCCTCGTCGGTCACTGAAGTAGGGTTCTCAGAGCGCTTTAAATCGATTTTTATTTTAAAAGATATGATTCCCCATATAAAAAATAGAGTGTCGAAAAGTCCGTTGGACTTTCTCGACACTCTGAGCATCTTGCTTCCGGCAAGGATGCTGTTTTTTATGATTACGGGGGAATTACGATTCTTCATTGAAACCGTCCGTTCGCCCTGGGCAGCTCAGGGTAATTTCGATGCCGCCGGCATGAGCGCTTGCACAGTTTCGATGCTCCGAGCATAAGCCCCGGCTTCGGGGGCTCACGACACCGGCATCGTTCTTTCCGCCCAGCCGCGAAAAGCCCCTTCTTAATCAAAACGAGACCATTTGGCTAATGGCAACCATTGGAATGGACTGGGGTTTATTATGATCTCAATCTTCCAATAATGAGTGTTTTGCATAATTCCGTTTCAGAGAAGAAGCGATAGCATATTCACTGTCGTTAAGGGGTAATTTTCGAAAATGGTATTATATGGATGAAGAAAAGGGCAGACTTGCAGAATTTTAGAA
>NZ_BORW01000106.1 GCF_018333375.1 Paenibacillus cookii | reverse complement strand
CAACGTATCGCCGCCAAAGTCGCTGCCTTAGAATGACGTTTACCACAAATTAACATGGAAACCGTTTAGCCCTGTCTTATGGGGAGGGGGAAAGACTACCCTCTTTTCAGAATCGTCGCGTAATCCAACTGGGTATTTCCCTGTTTATTACAGTTGTTGCCCACTAATCCTGCTACAAACTGGCCACCATTATGGGCTTTCGAAATTCAGGTTTAATTATTGTTCCGCTCGGGATCACGCTCGCGCTTAAGATGATTCCAACGTCTGTCATTGAAGACTGCAGAATAAGGGCGGAGGAAATTGGAAAGAACGGGAAGCCGAAAAATTGGGTGACCGGGGCCATCATTATATTAGTTTGGCTTTTGTTGGCGGTTTGGATAGGGAGCAAGTTTTATAAGTTTTTTGCATAGGATTTGACTTTCCTTATAGATGAGCGTTTTGCAGTAATCTGAGGCCTTGAGCCGTAAGGATTTTCGGACATAAAAAAGGGACTTCACCCCAACTTGGAGAAGTTTTCAAGTGACCAAACCCAAAAACCTCAAGGATGGAGGAAGTC
>NZ_BORW01000105.1 GCF_018333375.1 Paenibacillus cookii | reverse complement strand
GCATCTGCAGGATATCGCGGCCGCAGAAGACCTAAGCTAGCGTTTAGAGTGCAATTTTGTCAGCAGCCATACTCTAAGCCCTGTTTTTAAGTACCCAGGAAGCCAGAATAGTCTTGAGAAGGGAGGAAATTGCTGGGCAGCATTATGAGCATTATCAACACTTTTTTTCATGGAGGAAGTAAGTACAGGCAAAGCCAGATGAATTACGTTTAGAGCTGTGGAGGTCATTAAGACCCTGAATAATTGCTTTGATGGACCCATGCTGCCACAAAAAAAGATATAGGGGGCTGCCTTTATCCATGACATATAGCCACATCGGAGACATTTAATGATGCAATTTGAGCCCTGTGCCGAAGCTCAGTACCATATTACATGCCTCAAAGTGGTATCCAACCGTTAACTACAAATTAGAAACGTATACGGATCCCCCGGGCCATACTAGTACTGGATGCATCTGCAGGATATCGCGGCCGCAGAAGACCTAAGCTAGCGTTTAGAGTGCAATTTTGTCAGCAGCCATACTCTAAGCCCTGTTTTTAAGTACCCAGGAAGCCAGAATAGTCTTGAGAAGGGAGGA
>NZ_BORW01000104.1 GCF_018333375.1 Paenibacillus cookii | reverse complement strand
TCCTCCATCCTTGAGGTTTTTGGGTTTGGTCACTTGAAAACTTCTCCAAGTTGGGGTGAAGTCCCTTTTTTATGTCCGAAAATCCTTACGGCTCAAGGCCTCAGATTACTGCAAAACGCTCAAATTAAATATTTCAACAAGGGAAGACTTCCACAAAAGAAGAGATACCGGTAAACTTAGAAGGTATACTAGCATTGTTTTGCCATAAGAGGAGATGCATGATGATTAACTTTCAGGATAAAGTCAGTTTTATTTGGTCTATAGCTGAGGTCTTACGTGGCCCATACAAACCTGAGGATTATGGAAAGGTCATTTTACCCTTAGCCGTATTGCGTCGGTTTGATTGCGTACTGGAAAGCACGAAAGAGGAAGTACTAGAGAATTTCGAAAAATTTAAAGCAATGAATGAAGACGCGCGCGAACCGATCTTGAACCGTATTGCCAAGCAGAACTTCCATAATACAAGTAAACCTGAATTTCGAAAGTGCATAAGATCAATGCAAGATGCTAAAGCAATGGCGACTTAAGAAGTGAAAAGGTGGGAGTTTCCCATGTTTTAGTGGAGACGGAAGCTTGCGGCAGATGGTCTTTCC
>NZ_BORW01000103.1 GCF_018333375.1 Paenibacillus cookii | reverse complement strand
AGGCTCCCACCTATCCTGTACAGATCGTACCCAAATCCAATATCAAGCTGCAGTAAAGCTCCATGGGGTCTTTCCGTCTTGTCGCGGGTAACCTGCATCTTCACAGGTATTAAAATTTCACCGGATCTCTCGTTGAGACAGCGCCCAAGTCGTTACGCCATTCGTGCGGGTCAGAATTTACCTGACAAGGAATTTCGCTACCTTAGGACCGTTATAGTTACGGCCGCCGTTTACTGGGGCTTCGGTTCACAGCTTCGGGGTAAACCCCTAACCGCTCCCCTTAACCTTCCAGCACCGGGCAGGCGTCAGCCCGTATACTTCGCCTTACGGCTTCGCACAGACCTGTGTTTTTGCTAAACAGTCGCTTGGGCCTTTTCACTGCGGCCCCCTCGTGCTATTCACACTACCGGGGCACCCCTTCTCCCGAAGTTACGGGGTCATTTTGCCGAGTTCCTTAACGAGAGTTCTTCCGCGCGCCTTAGAATTCTCTTCTCGCCTACCTGTGTCGGTTTGCGGTACGGGCACCTTCACCTGGCTAGAGGCTTTTCTTGGCAGTGTGAGATCATGACCTTCGGTACTGCAATTTTCCCTCCCCGTCACAGCC
>NZ_BORW01000102.1 GCF_018333375.1 Paenibacillus cookii | reverse complement strand
CTCTTTCACTTACCAGTTAAACTGGTTTACTTTTTCTTGCTACTATTTATGCTAAAAGGGTCCTCATACTCCTTCACACTCAGTTTGTCCACTGCCTGGTCATGTGCTTCTTGTTCACGAATATATTTTGCGACGGTTGCCTCGTTTAAGCCTACTGTACTGACGTAGTATCCTTCCGCCCAAAATTTTCGATTCCCATATTTATACTTTAATTGCGCATGCTTCTCAAAGATCATTAGCGCACTTTTCCCCTTCAGATATCCCATGAAGGCTGATACTGAAATTTTCGGTGGTATCGCTACCAGCATGTGTACGTGATCTGGCATCATGTGACCTTCTATGATCTCTACTCCCTTGTATTTACATAATCGTTTGAAAATTTCGATTAAATCTTTCCTCACTTGATTATAGATCTCTTTCCGTCTATACTTCGGGGTGAATACTATGTGGTATTTGCACATCCACTTTGTGTGAGCTAAACTATAGTTCTTGTTTGCCATCTAAGACCATTCCTTTCAATTGAGCCTGAACATCTCAATTTTATCGGGATGGTCTTGTTGGTCAAACCCTCGTTCCCTCCACCCGCATAGCGGGTGGTTTTTTGTTTCGCACGCTTCGCGAGCTCAACTGGCTAAAGCCTAAA
>NZ_BORW01000101.1 GCF_018333375.1 Paenibacillus cookii | reverse complement strand
GTTCTAAAATTCTGCAAGTCTGCCCTTTTCTTCATCCATATAATACCATTTTCGAAAATTACCCCTTAACGACAGTGAATATGCTATCGCTTCTTCTCTGAAACGGAATTATGCAAAACACTCAAATTAGAACAATTTAAGTTATATAATGCGATTAAGTTTCTATTGTTTCGGACAGATCAAGGAGACGTCAACTGCTTTCTACTGGCGGCATAAATTTCTTAATGCTCCTTAGGTCATTAGGCCACAGTACATTAAAGGAATTGTCGAGAGTGATGAAATTTACTTTTTAGAAAGTCAAAAAGGCAAATAAGATATCTCCCACCGGGAAGCCCGTAAACGAAGTGGTGCAGCTACTAAAAGGGGCATTTCTAATGAACAAATATGTATGCTTGTAGCCCAGGACAGAAATGGACAAGTAATTTCAGAAGTGGCCGACACAGGCAGAATTAAAAGTACTGAGATAGACCGTGTAATGGGTCAATTTATAGATCATAACGCTTTGTTATGTTCTGATAACGCAACTAATTAGGGCTTGCTGAATAATCAAAAAATCCTTATCTCACAAGGGTTTAGAGGCACTATTGTCGAATTCATCTGCAAAGAAAACACGGAAAATCGGTAAAAAACCTTGCAGATGGAGTGAGCG
>NZ_BORW01000100.1 GCF_018333375.1 Paenibacillus cookii | reverse complement strand
TAGGGCTTGCTGAATAATCAAAAAATCCTTATCTCACAAGGGTTTAGAGGCACTATTGTCGAATTCATCTGCAAAGAAAACACGGAAAATCGGTAAAAAACCTTGCAGATGGAGTGAGCGAAAGTGTTCGTGCTGAATCGAGATATGGCAGACTTGTTGGAAAACTTCTATTTGCCCTTTGGCGGAAAATTAAATCCAACCAATCGGTGGGTGCAGCTTGCGGCGATCATCCCTTGGGACAAAGTAGAAGAGAAATATGTGAGCTCGTTCAAGTCCCCAGCCATCGGCCAAAAGGCGTACTCGGCACGTATCGCCCTCGGCTCGCTCATCATCAAAGAGCGCCTTGGTTTAAGTGACCGCGAGACCACCTTACAAATCCAGGAAAATCCATATTTGCAGTTCTTCTTGGGCTACACCGCGTATGTCGATAAAGTGCCGTTTCATCACTCCCTGCTCACGCATTTTCGGGAACGGCTCGGCTTGGAAATCCTAGCTGAAGTCAACGACTGGATCGCCCAAGCCGCGCTGCAAGCAGAGCGAGAGGTCGAGGCGAAACCGAAATCGTCCAAGCGAGATCGCGATGACGACGACAACGACGCGGGCGGCTCGCAGCTCACCATGGAGGTAGGGGACGCTTTCTCTATTCCCGAG
>NZ_BORW01000099.1 GCF_018333375.1 Paenibacillus cookii | reverse complement strand
TCCAGTACTAGTATGGCCCGGGGGATCCGCTCGCACTTAGCCTGTTAAGGGGTTCGCGCTCGTCTAGTCTGTGCTGTTGCCTGGATAGTAAATTATCATGGTACAAACTTTTAAGAGCCAGTTAAATGGAGATGGATTTAAAAAGAGTTATTGTAAAGTCTCCCCAGGTGTGTCATTAAATATCCCAACAGATTGCCCTGGCCTGACCCCCTAAATGCAATTTTGGGATTCCCTTTTAGTTGCTTTCATTAAAATGTACCAGCGCAGTAAAAAAAGCACAAAGTATATTGTTTATGTAACTCACTATCTCATTTGCACTGGTTACATGGCAGCTTCAGACTGACTAAAACTACACTTTTCCCACCATGGTTCAAAGATCAACAGAACTGGGCCAACAAAAGCAATTTTTTCATGTGGTCTAACTACCAACTTATTATGAGTTAAGTTACTTTTAGGTTTAAAATCACAGCAGTTTTTCCCTCCACACCTCCCAGAGATACTTTCAGGGTGGCTAAACTTGGCTAAAGGCTTCCGGACCAACCCTTGTTTCTTTATGGTGCTTGTGTCCTGACAACCGCGTAAGGCATGGAAATTCAGCTATTTATCCGATCGTTTATATGGGCGTGCGGCCGCGATATCCTGCAGATGCATCCAGTACTAGTATGGCCCGGGGGATCCTA
>NZ_BORW01000098.1 GCF_018333375.1 Paenibacillus cookii | reverse complement strand
TGTTCTAAAATTCTGCAAGTCTGCCCTTTTCTTCATCCATATAATACCATTTTCGAAAATTACCCCTTAACGACAGTGAATATGCTATCGCTTCTTCTCTGAAACGGAATTATGCAAAACACTCAATATCAAATGTGTGAAGTTTTTTTCAAAAAAATTACTGTAAGCGAGAAGAAAAAACGACTAGGGCCATCTTGTACGATTAAGCTAGTTTATATAGAAAAGGTCATCTTTGGTCGCCTGCTTGGCCCCAAGCCTGCTGTACTACCCAAATATGTCGCCAGGCTTATCCACGATCCTTCCGATAGTCCTATCGTCTCAACTCCGAACATCTTAAGATGCTGCACCCATGATCCCACATTCTGAGTCATGATGTTATCCCAAATGGATCTGTTGCTACTCCATAATCTTCGGGGGCTCCGCTGGCAAATACTTGCTGAAATAGCCATGCAATTCAACGTTATTATTTTATTTTTGGAGGCGCACCGCCTCGGTTGCTCTTGGGCGGTTTGGTGCCCGATACCTTCACCGCATTTTCCCGCTGGGAAGGGTGCTAGTTACAAATATGGTATATCCTTTAGCTCGTCTCACACTGGACCTCTGTCAATAGATTGGACAGCCAGAATCGAGAAAATTACGCAATTTGACCGTACATTTGTTCGTATTGAAAAGGTGTAAGATACCCGATAGCGGAATGTACGCGTTTCCGGTTGTAGAAAA
>NZ_BORW01000097.1 GCF_018333375.1 Paenibacillus cookii | reverse complement strand
ATTGAAAAGGTGTAAGATACCCGATAGCGGAATGTACGCGTTTCCGGTTGTAGAAAAACTCGATGTATTCAAAAATCCGACTTTGGGCTTCCTTGCGGGTTCTGAACTTCTCCAGATAGACGAGTTCCTTTTTGAGCACGCTGTGGAACGATTCGATGCAGGCATTGTCATAGCAGTTGCCCTTGCGGCTCATGCTGCATTTCATCCCGTATTTCAAGAGCCGTTTTTGGTACTCATGAGATGCGTATTGGCTGCCGCGATCGGAATGATGCAGGACTTCGCCTTTCGGCCGTTGACGGTTGTAAGCCTGATCCAGAGCTTGCAGGACCAATTCCTTGGTCATTCGCTCATCGGCGTGCCAGCCTACGATTTTGCGCGTGTACAAGTCCATCACGCTCGCGACATAGAGCCATCCCTCGTCTGTCGGAACGTAAGTGATGTCCGCCATCCAGACTTGATTGGGAGCTTGTGCCCTGAACTGCTGGTTCAGCACATTGTCATGCACTGGCAGATTGTGGTTCGAGTTCGTCGTCGCCTTGTATTTCTTGACGGTGCGCGACTTAAGCCCCAGTTCCTTCATGATGCGGGCGACCGTTTTTTCGGATACCCGAACACCTTGCTGGCGCAAGACTTGAGCGATCTTCGGGCTGCCGTACAGGCGACGCGAGTCCACAAAGATACGGCTAATCTGTTGTTCCAGTTCTCGGCGACGTTTCTTTTGCT
>NZ_BORW01000096.1 GCF_018333375.1 Paenibacillus cookii | reverse complement strand
AATTCGGTCTTGATTTTGCTGACGGGTGTGGTAGACTTCATCTAAAAGGTGCTCCTTTCTTTGTAGGTGATGTTCTGGACAAACACCATTCTACCAAAGAATTGGAGCCCTTTTCTTGTTTTTCAGATGATGTTACTTTCGAAATTCAGGATTACTTGTTTATATATATGACGACCCAAAAAGGGTGGATGCACTTTTTAAGGTATAGATTGGAATACTATTGGCATCAATTACATTAATGGATGCATTGTTTGTCGAATCTTTAGATAGCAACGTAAACTCTTATCGGGCGACTTCGCTTATTTAGTGCGATACTTTTGGAGCGAAATCGTGATTTTGTCGAATGAGGTCAAAAGAAAAATATCAATGATCTGCTAAAGGATTTTATTCCGTTAACTTTTAATCGGAGAAGCTACGTTTCCCACTCCCCACATAAATCCTAATGATTTCTGTGCGGTTATGGCCAACTTCCGTGAACACAATTTTAGATGCTTCTTCCCAAGTGATATACAAATTAAAAGGCCCTACCCGCGAGCGCGAGTATGAGCCTATTACTGATTATCAATCATTTAACCTGAATTTCGAAAGTACTGCGCATTAAAAACATAAAAAGGGCTCCAAATCTTTGGTAGAATGGTGTTTGTCCAGGACAACATCACCCAAAGAGAGGAGCACCTTTTAGGTGAAGTCTACCACACCGGTCAGCAAAATCAAGAGCGAATTTTCGCTGCAGAACGCCAC
>NZ_BORW01000095.1 GCF_018333375.1 Paenibacillus cookii | reverse complement strand
GTGGTAGACTTCACCTATAAGGTGCTCCTCTCTTTGGGTGTAGTGTTCCAAGTAAACACCATTCTACCAAAGATTCGGAGCCCTTTTCATATTTTCAAGAAGCGATACTTTCGAAATTCAGGATAAATTATTTGAACTAAGAAATGCCGCAGCTCATAGCTATGGTACGATACCTTTTGACCTTGAAAGAAAAAAAGCAATAAACGCACAATGTTTTGCCTCTCTATTACTTGATGGCTATGTAATGAAGAACGTTATAACAAAAGAGAAAGCTGTAGAGAAGCTCAACTTTAATTTAGATATAATTCAACAAGTGGATAAATATATGAGCACTTCAGAAACATGCTAATCTTAAACATCAATATAAAGGATTATGTGGGTCGACGTCCTGTCTTAATTCGAAGAAGTGGGAGCATTCCATCAGATAACATCGTATTCACGCTGCGGAGCCTGGCGGCTCCTTGGTCCGCCAGAAGAAAAATCGATGGAGCTGGGTCAGGCGGACAACCCTGCGAGGCTAAGTCCGTCGGACCCGACGCTTCGCGCCTTAAGCCTCTCGGGTTCGTGAATACGAGGGACGTTATGCGAAATATATGAAGAAAACAAAGGAATGAGCAAATGGATAATTTAGATTATTTTATTAATAATTGAGCGTTTTGCAGTAATCTGAGGCCTTGAGCCGTAAGGATTTTCGGACATAAAAAAGGGACTTCACCCCAACTTGGAGAAGTTTTCAAGTGACCAAACCCAAAAACCTCAAGGATGGAGGAAG
>NZ_BORW01000094.1 GCF_018333375.1 Paenibacillus cookii | reverse complement strand
GGGTCTGCCGAGCTTCGGGCCACTAAGGCGAATCCCTAGCGTTTTGCAATAGTTCAGGTTGTCTCGATTGCGGTAGATTTTATCGGCTAGAATGACGGCGGGATAATACCCGAATCGCTGTTTGTACGCTTCCACCGATGCTTGCAGCGTGGTTGCCTCGTTGAAGCTGTCCCATTGTGCCGTTTCGATCCAAGCGTAACCGTCCACCAGACTGGCGGCGATTTTGGCGCCGAACTCCACGTTCGCTCCAGCTTTGCCTCGAACCATCGGACGTACATGCGGCTGTTCGATACTCACGATGCGATCGGCGACGACATGCGTATTCTTCTCTAGCATTTCGCGCTGCTGACGGTAGAGCTCCGAGATGATCAGAAGCTGGCGATAGTGTCTTTTGCTCAGTTCCGTGAGAGGCGTATACTTCACGAGGGCTTCAATAATCCGCAGATTCCGTCCCACGTAGCCAAGTTGCTTTTTGATCGCTTTGCGGATCACCTTGCCCGATGCCTTGCGTTGCTTGGAAACACTCAGGTACGATTTTCTGGCTTTCTCGCGGTACGTGCGCGGCTTCTCCATCGCTCCGACATGGGGACGGTGCAGCACGTCGATGATGTCTTCCAGGATTTCACGGGCGTGATTCAGCAGCCCCAAGTCAGTCGGATACTTGATGTCCGCAGGCGCGCATGTCGCATCCAGCATGAGGGTGCCCTTGTTCATGACTTCCGCTGTCGGTGCGGCTGTAGATGGCAGGACGTGTAGCTTTTTCGCCATGTTGCGGGGGTTCTTCGCCACAACAGGGGGCT
>NZ_BORW01000093.1 GCF_018333375.1 Paenibacillus cookii | reverse complement strand
AAAAGGGCAGACTTGCAGAATTTTAGAACAGCTCGTTTTTTAAGCGGCAGCCCGTTTTGAATGATGAGAAACGGCGAGCGCAGATGCAAGCAGAACAATGGCATTCAAATACTGGTGAGTTGTGACTTTCTGAATGCCCCGGACATGTGCGGCGTCTGCCGTCAAATAGGTTTTCAATCGGGAGTTGCAGCGTTCTACGCTGGTTCGTTCATTGTAAAGTTCCTTCCAACGCTTTGTATCCCGATGAGGGATGCTGTATCGCCGGAGATCATCCTTCGCATTTACTTTGACGACCATTCCATAGTTTGAAGACGAGCAGGCAGCCATGCCAAGCGGACAGTCGACTTTACCCGTGGCATGCGGGCAGCGAAATTTATGCATATCGCCGTCAACTCCCCAGTATGTCATCGCATAACCCATGGAACAGCACGGTGTTCCGTTCGAGGTCATGCCAGCAGGCGGTTCCTTCTCCCCCCGAAGATTAAGGGGAATGATGGCTTGTGCCTTGACGTTGCGGGCGGCCTCATAAACTTTCATTTGGTCGTAGCCCGCATCGAGTATGAAAAATCGTGTGCTCGTCCTGGACGCTGTTTTCTCGATCAGGCCCGGCGCCATTTCTCCATCATTGACATGCGCCGGCGTTACTTCCAAGGCGATCGGCAATTCACTTTTCGTATCGACCGCCAGATGAATTTTGTAACCAAACCATGTGATTTTATTGCCGAAGGAATCAATTTTTGCGCCCCAGTTCGCATTACCCGTTTGCTCGCTTTTGCGTTTGGGCTGCTTTTTCTCGTAAGCGCGGAGAGCGG
>NZ_BORW01000091.1 GCF_018333375.1 Paenibacillus cookii | reverse complement strand
CCATCCCGAACACGACCGTTAAGCCCTCCAGCGCCGATGGTACTTGGACCGAAGGGTCCTGGGAGAGTAGGACGCTGCCAAGCGAAGGACCACTGTTGATGAACAATCGACGGTGGTTTTTTTATTTTATAGTGAAAGGTCCTATTTGCGATCTAAACTTCTGCCACGGGGCATGGGATTAGAAGAGCGCTATGCATGAAAGTCTTTGGGGCAAGCTTGTTTGGATCAAAATACGCTATAAGGCTTTAGTATAGACGTCCTTCAAATGCGTATGCCGCAAAAAGGGCAGCGGTTTAGGTCTCAGACCTTTAATTGTTGTTAAACTTTAGTAACATTTTTGTTACCGACACGCCAAAAGTTGTAAGTATAATATGGAGTGTACATGTCAGGAGGTGTATTGAAGGTTTTTAAGAGGAACGATCTTGGAAGAAGGAGGACATACATGCGCAGATCTTTTCGGCTGCATGCTCTTCTTTTGTTGGGTATCGTCATGCTGCTGCTTGCCGGGTGCGGAAAGTCTGAACCGACGTGGTCATCTTTCGAAGGTGCCGCCAATGAGAAAACCTTTCCCGTACCTAAGGAAGCGAATCGAACTGACCGAAATATAGGGAATACTAAAATAGATTATGTCCGTTATTCAATGAACGGTTTGAAGGAAAAGGACAGCTTTCCTGAAGCGTATTTGGAGAAAATAAAAGAGTGGGGTTGGCGCGAAAACACGGACGAATCGGAGGGAACCTCCAAGGTGTTTGAAAAGCAAAACCGGGTGGTTCATTTGACCATTCACGACGATTATTTTACGGTGACCGTTCTTGCGAAAGGCAAAGCGGCCGTAAAAAGCACCGACTCCACCAAACCATAAAAGACCAGCATCTTTAGGGATGCCGGTCTTTTTTTATTTTAGGCTTTAGCCAGTTGAGCTCGCGAAGCGTGCGAAACAAAAAACCACCCGCTATGCGGGTGGAGGGAACGAGGGTTTGACCAACAAGACCATCCCGATAAAATTGAGATGTTCAG
>NZ_BORW01000089.1 GCF_018333375.1 Paenibacillus cookii | reverse complement strand
CAACACCCGAAGTCGGTGGGGTAACCGCAAGGAGCCAGCCGCCGAAGGTGGGGTAGATGATTGGGGTGAAGTCGTAACAAGGTAGCCGTATCGGAAGGTGCGGCTGGATCACCTCCTTTCTATGGAGTACCTCGCTTCTGAGTGAAGCGGTACAAATATGATCTCACTCGTTGGTCAGTTTTGAGAGTTCAAACTCTCGCATACGATTTCCAGAACTTGCTTGGTGACAAGAAGTGCTGAGGATGGTATGATATAAGTCCGGTTGAAAAACCGGAATTTGAATCAAATTTTCATTCACACATCCGTGATGAACCGAAAAATTGATTGTTGATCCTTGAAAACTAGATAACGAAACGAATTTGCGTTTTAGAAATATCCTTTTCTGATGGTTTTAAATTTGGCTTCGCGTCAAATTGAAATTCATCATAGCTGCTTGTGTCTTACATGTAAGACCAAGTAATGAAGGTAGCAGACGAGTGTTTGAATCGAAGAGCGACTTTGGCTTTGTGCGAAGCACAAAACAACGGAGCGAAGCGAGACAAACAGGAGTCAAAGGTTAAGCTACTAAGAGCACACGGAGGATGCCTAGGCGCTAGGAGCCGATGAAGGACGTGGCGAACAACGATACTGCCTCGGGGAGCTGTAAGCAAGCTTTGATCCGGGGATGTCCGAATGGGGAAACCCGGCTGATGTAATAGTCAGTCACTCGCATCTGAATACATAGGATGTGAAGAGGCATACCAGGGGAACTGAAACATCTAAGTACCCTGAGGAAGAGAAAACAATAGTGATTCCGTCAGTAGCGGCGAGCGAACGCGGATTAGCCTAAACCGGTCAGCTTGCTGGCCGGGGTTGTGGGACGTCTCACATGGAGTTGCAAAGGAATTGGTTAGGCGAAGAGGTCTGGAAAGGCCCGGCATAGAAGGTAAAAGCCCTGTAGCCGAAAGTCAGTTCCCTCCGAGACGGATCCCGAGTAGTGCGGGGCACGTGAAACCCCGTATGAATCTGCCAGGACCATCTGGTAAGGCTAAATACTCCCTAGCGACCGATAGTGAAACAGTACCGTGAGGGAAAGGTGAAAAGCACCCCGGAAGGGGAGTGAAATAGAACCTGAAACCGTGTGCTTACAAGAAGTCAGAGCCCGTTTTAGGGGTGATGGCGTGCCTTTTGTAGAATGAACCGGCGAGTTACGTTCCCGTGCAAGGTTAAGGTGAGAAGCCGTAGCCGCAGCGAAAGCGAGTCTGAATAGGGCGAAT
>NZ_BORW01000088.1 GCF_018333375.1 Paenibacillus cookii | reverse complement strand
TCAGTTTCTGGTCATGAATCTGGAGCGGCGACTGCGTGTTCTCTTTTTGCATTTTTTCAGACTGCTTGGGTTTAGAGACTTGCGTTGGGTGTAGATGGAACGAATCTTGTTCAGCAAGCCCTAATTAATTTCCTTTTTTACCTGCTTTGTGAGCTCACACTGCTTAATACGTCAAATGTCACTCCAAGGTTGCAAAATTTCAATAAACGTTGATGTATAAATGTTTATTTGCGTAAAAAAACAATAAAAAAAGCCCTTCGGCCGGTGCCAAAGTGCTTTTTTCGTTTCCAATAATGTCGTTTGAGGCGAGGTTAACCTTCTCTATTCAAATGATCCACATGATTACGGTTTTTTACTTTTTTCGATCCGGAGAGAGGCTCCTGCATCGTGTTTTCGCGATCGCGGCGATGGTGCCGCTGCTCCTGGCGCTGCGCTTCCGGCACGGGAATGGCCTTCGGTTTGCTCATCTGATTTCACCCCAATCTCGGATTAAGAGTGCTGATGGGTCAAGTCTGTCGTTTTGTCGTGATTCAGCGCATCCTGATGCCTGCGGTCATTGGTATCCTGCTGGATCTGCTGGGCGTGATGGCTGTTAACCCGGGTCTGGTCCAAATCCTCCACAACATTGCTCAGGTTTTTATCCAAACCGTTTTTCGCTTTGGTCATCTCTTTCCCTCTTTTCCCTGTTAAACGTGATGAGTCACATCGTGAAGCGCCTGGGCGCATTCATGAATCTGGCGGGTGTAACCTTGGGTCATGTCCTGAATGACCTCGGTGCGCTCATCCACCGTTTGCCCGTCGCGTTCCACGTCGACCAGATCCACCTTGACCTCCCGCGTATCCAAGTAGGAGCACTGAAAATCAAAGGAATACATCGTGCGTCCAGCGGAATCGATGTGAATTCGGAGCGCGTTCGGATTCGCCTCATCCGCAAACACCTGGGCGGAGTCCGACGGGTCAAGGTTTTGCGGCAGCTGCGATCGCCAAGCCTGAACCAGCTGATCTTGATCGAGTTGAAATTCTCGGTTCATTTCATCACACCTCCCCTGCTCTTTTAATGTGCGGAGAAGGCAACGGATTTATTCGCTTCCCGGCCAAGGAGACGTGCGATCCGGAATGCCATTTGTACCCTAACGATGATTGAAAAACATGGTGATGGCTGCAAAGCAGCGCATGAACACGGCATTATGAACAAATCATAACCACCCGTCCAACGGGTGGTTTGCACTTGGGGTATAACCCCCTGTTGCCAAACTGCGCCTAAAGACGCTAGCCTGACAATAAATTGTTCAGGCTCAGTGTAATTTGCCTCTTTCACTT
>NZ_BORW01000087.1 GCF_018333375.1 Paenibacillus cookii | reverse complement strand
TTTCCCCATTCGGACATCCCCGGATCAAAGCTTGCTTACAGCTCCCCGAGGCAGTATCGTTGTTCGCCACGTCCTTCATCGGCTCCTAGCGCCTAGGCATCCTCCGTGTGCTCTTAGTAGCTTAACCATTCGACTCCTGTTTGCCTCGTTTCGCTCCGTTGTTTTGTGCTTCGCACAAAGCCAAAGTCGCTCTTCGATTCAAACACTCGTCTGCTACCTTTATTACTTGGTCTTCCAATGAAGACACAAGCAGCTATGATGAATTTCAATTTGACGCGAAGCCAAATTTAAAATCATCAGAAAAGGATATTTCTAAAACGCAAATTCGTTTCGTTATCTAGTTTTCAAGGATCAAATTGAATAATTGGTGGAGCCAAGCGGGATCGAACCGCTGACCTCCTGCTTGCAAGGCAGGCGCTCTCCCAGCTGAGCTATGGCCCCATAATAGGAAATATGCTTATTTAATTATATATGGTGGGCCCTAGTGGACTCGAACCACCGACCTCACCCTTATCAGGGGTGCGCTCTAACCAGCTGAGCTAAGGGCCCATATTCATTTCCTAATATACTCTTGATGAGTAAACCCATAAGGGTTTGCGCTTGGCAGCGTCCTACTCTCCCAGGACCCTTCGGTCCAAGTACCATCGGCGCTGGAGGGCTTAACGGTCGTGTTCGGGATGGGTACGCGTGGAACCCCTCCGCTATCGCCACCAAACGCATTTCGAAAGAGGTTTACTCCTTCAAAACTGACAACGAGTGAGATAAAAGCTTTACGAAGTAAAGCTCGCTTCGTAAGCTCTAGGCATATTTGAATGTTTCCTCGCAGGAAACGATTCTCCATAGAAAGGAGGTGATCCAGCCGCACCTTCCGATACGGCTACCTTGTTACGACTTCACCCCAATCATCTACCCCACCTTCGGCGGCTGGCTCCTTGCGGTTACCCCACCGACTTCGGGTGTTGTAAACTCTCGTGGTGTGACGGGCGGTGTGTACAAGACCCGGGAACGTATTCACCGCGGCATGCTGATCCGCGATTACTAGCAATTCCGACTTCATGCAGGCGGGTTGCAGCCTGCAATCCGAACTGAGACCAGCTTTGATAGGATTGGCTCCATCTCGCGACTTCGCTTCCCGTTGTACTGGCCATTGTAGTACGTGTGTAGCCCAGGTCATAAGGGGCATGATGATTTGACGTCATCCCCGCCTTCCTCCGGTTTGTCACCGGCAGTCATTCTAGAGTGCCCACCTTAATGTGCTGGCAACTAAAATCAAGGGTTGCGCTCGTTGCGGGACTTAACCCAACATCTCACGACACGAGCTGACGACAACCATGCACCACCTGTCTCCTCTGTCCCGAAGGCCGCCTCTATCTCTAGAGG
>NZ_BORW01000086.1 GCF_018333375.1 Paenibacillus cookii | reverse complement strand
TCTGAAAAACAAGAAAAGGGCTCCAATTCTTTGGTAGAATGGTGTTTGTCCAGAACATCACCTACAAAGAAAGGAGCACCTTTTAGATGAAGTCTACCACACCCGTCAGCAAAATCAAGACCGAATTTACCTTGCAAAACGCCTCAAATGTTGGAGGAAGCAAAATCTTTCTGGAATATCTCGAAAAAATCAAGCTCGGTAAGGCTTTGCAGAATTTAAATTGTACCAAGCAAGGCAATTCCCTGTTCCCTGTTTTCCGCATCCTGCTCTATCTCATTGTCGGCTGGATACTCGGATGCGAACGCCTCTTTCATTTCCGCAGGCTGCAACATGACGCGCTCATCCGGCGGTTTCTCGGCGGGCGCTGTCCGCATCACACCCTGCTGTATAAGGAACTGGATCGACTCAGCAAGACCCGCCCAACCTTAACGCTGGATTTGCGAAAGCTGAATCAGCAGATTATTGCACCCTGTCTGCCTTCTGAACTCATCGTGGACCTAGACTCCACGGTAGAAACGGTATACGGTCACCAAGAGGGGGCGGCAGTCGGCACGAATCCCCACAAACCCGGACGTAAAAGTTACCATCCGCTGATGGCGTTTGAGGGCCAGTCGCGCCTGTGCCTGAATGCAGTACTGCGTGCTGGGAATACGCACGCTTCCACCGATGCAGCCGCCTTCCTCCGTCAGATCTTTGAGTTGCTTGGTGACCGTCCGGTAAAGTACGCCCGGTTTGACAAGGGATTTGGCGGCGAAGACTTCTACAGCCTATGGGAAGCCAAGCGAATCGGGTATGTCGGGAAATTGAAATGGACGCAGCGACTTCAGGCCGAAGTAGGGCGATGCCGCTACTGGAAGCGGTTTGTCGATGAGGATTGGGTCATCGAGGGGATCACCCTGATCTACCAAGCCACCTCATGGAAGAAACCGCGCCGCGTTGTGGTGATTCGTAAAGCGCAGGTGTTTGACGGCGATCAAGCTCGGCTTCTCCTCGATACGGACTGGCATTACGAAGCGATCGTCACCAATCTCGAGTGGGAGCCGATCGACCTTTGGCGCTTTTACAACCAGCGTTGCTGCATGGAGAACTATATCAAAGAAGCCAAACGCGGCTTTTCCATCGATCGAATCGCTACCGGTGACTTTACCGCTAATGAAATCGACCTGCTCATCAAGCTGCTCGCCTACAATCTCTACGAGAGATTCAAGCGAGACTGTTGCGAACCGGTCCATCAAGGGTATACGATTGCCCGGTTCCGTCTAGAGTTTTTCCACTGTGCAGCTACGATGATTCAGCATAGCCGACAAGTCGTTCTGAAACTGGCTAAAGATTTCGCGAACCGCTGCGCCTGGCAACGTATCGCCGCCAAAGTCGCTGCCTTAGAATGACGTTTACCACAAATTAACATGGAAACCGTTTAGCCCTGTCTTATGGGGAGGGGGAAAGACTACCCTCTTTTCAGAATCGTCGCGTAATCCA
>NZ_BORW01000085.1 GCF_018333375.1 Paenibacillus cookii | reverse complement strand
CTCAACTTTCGCACCTTGAAAATTAGTGTTAAGCCTTGATATGACTAGGATTTCTTATTGAAAAATCTCGTTCTTGACAGAAAAACACCTTTCCGTTTGGTAAAATGGAAGTGGATAGTCTTCCCATCCCAAACAGAAAGGTGCGTAACTCTATGGTACAACACAACTTCCTGTCTGAAAAGGGCCAAGAACGAATCTCGGCTTTATTTTCCGCTTTGCAAATCGGACAACTGTTGCGTAAAGCCGGCATTTCGAAGTCGTTCGGCTTATCCAGTCTAATGATCTTTCGGTTGATCTTTACGCTCGTGTTTGAAGGGTGCAATTGGTTTCGTCTTCTGCATAGCAACCGCCGCCAGTCGTTGCCTGGCAAAGATGTAGTCTATCGATTCTTAAACCATCCACGCTTTGCCTGGCGACGATTTTTGCATGCCTTGAGTCTGAAGGTCGTTCAGCATTTTGATTCCTTAACCTCTTCGTCCCGCGTTCGGACGTTCATCATTGATGATTCGGTTCTTCGCAGGGATCGCAGCAAGAAAGCCGAGTTGCTTGCCCGAGTCTTCGATCATACGACGAGGAGATATGCTCGCGGCTACAACATGCTCACGCTCGGATGGTCGGATGGCTTCAGCTTTGCGCCCATCGATTTTGTAATGCTCAGCTCGGCCAAGTTGACGAATCGCTTTTGCGAGATGAAGGAACGTCTGTCCAAGCGTACCCAAGGCTACAAACGCCGCATCGAGGCGCTTTCACGCAAACCGGATGCCGTGGCGGCTCTGCTTGATCGAGCGATTCAGGCTGGATTTAGCGCTGACTTTGTCCTGATGGACAGTTGGTTTACCCAAGCGCCTCTGTTGCGTGAACTGATGGCGAAAGGTCTGCATGTCATTGGGATGGTCAAGGCGATGAAACAACGATACCGGTTCGACGGAAAAAGCCTGACGCTCCATGAACTGTATGCCCTTTTGCCAAAGCAGAAAAACAAAGAAATCCTTGGCTCGGTCATCGTTCAAACCGCCTGCGGTTTGCCGATCAAATTGGTCTTTGTGCAAAACCGCCATCGGCGGCGGGATTGGCTGGTTCTGCTTAGCACCGATTTGACGTTGGAAGAGGCTGAGATCGTTCGCATCTACGGCATGCGTTGGAGCATTGAGACGTTCTTCAAATTTGCCAAATCGTACCTGAAGCTGGGAACGGAGTTTCAAGGTCGTTCGTTTGATATGCTCATCAGCCACACCACGATCGTGTTTACCCGTTATCTCGTAATGGAATGGGAACGCCGTCACAACAACGACGCGCGGTCGTTGGGCGGTCTGTTTTTCCTGTTTTCCGACGAAGTTCGAGACCTGGATCTCAAAACGGCTTTGCAGCATCTGATCGCATTTTTCATGGCGTTCACGGAAGCAAAATCCAAACGGGATCAGTCTGCCGTTGTATGTCAACTCCAGCAATGGATTGCGAGTTTGCCCAATTATATCAAGGCTTTGTTCGGAAAATTAAGCTGCGAAAGTTGAGTT
>NZ_BORW01000084.1 GCF_018333375.1 Paenibacillus cookii | reverse complement strand
AAGGGCTCCGAATCTTTGGTAGAATGGTGTTTACTTGGAACACTACACCCAAAGAGAGGAGCACCTTATAGGTGAAGTCTACCACAACGATCAGCAAAATTAAAACAGAATTTTCACTACAAAACGCAACGAGCTGCGGCGGCATCAAAATCTTCCTGGCCTTTCTCGAAAAAATCAAACTGCCGGAGGCGATGTGCAGCCTCTCCGGCGGCAAAGCGCGCAACTCCCTCTTCCCCGTTTACCGTATTCTGCTCTATCTCATCGTTGGCTGGATGCTTGGCTGCGAACGGATTTTTCATTTCCGTCGTTTGCAAAGCGACGTGCTGCTGAGGCGCTTTCTCGGCGGCCGCTGCCCGCATCACAGTCTGTTGTACAAGGAATTGATCCGGCTTGGTCGTTTCTGTCCCTCTCTGGTTAACGAACTGCGGAGGCTGAATCAAGAGATCATTCGACCCTGCTTGCCACCTGAGCTGATTCTCGATCTGGATTCCACGGTAGAGACCGTGTATGGCGATCAGTCCGGCGCGGCCAAAGGCACAAATCCACACAAGCCCGGGCGTAAGAGCTATCATCCCCTGCTTGCCTTTGAAGGCCAGAGCCGACTAAACTTGAACGCCGTGCTTCGACCGGGCAATACGCACTCTTCCACCGATGCGGCCGACTTCCTGCGGCAAACCTTTAGACTGCTCGACGAACACAAAGTGAAGTACGCAAGGTTCGACAAAGGCTTTGGCGGTGAAGATTTTTACAGCTTGTGGGAGCAGCACCACATCGGCTATGTCGGCAAGCTGAAATGGACCCAGCGGCTGGCCAAGGAAGTTGGGGCTTGTCGTTACTGGACGCGATATGTCGACGAAGAGTGGATCATCGAAGGTATTTGCTTGATCTACCAAGCGACCTCCTGGAACAAGGCGCGTCGTGTAGCGATCATCCGTAAGGCGCAAGTGTTCGAGGAGGGCCAAGGCCGCATTGTATTCGATTCGGACTGGCAGTACGAAGCCATGGTGACTAATCTGGAATGGGAACCGATCGATTTGTGGCGATTCTACAATCAGCGCTGCTGCATGGAAAATTACATTAAGGAAGCCAAGAACGGGTTTTCCATCGATCGCATTGCGACAGGTGATTTCAAAGCCAATGGTCTGGATCTGCTGATCAAGCTGCTGGCCTACAATTTGTTCGAGCGCTTCAAACGTGACTGCTGTGAGCCAGTCCATCAAGGCTATACGATTGCCCGGTTCCGTCTGGAATTCTTTTATTGCGCCGCAACGCTCATTCGGCATGGTCGCTCTATCCTACTCAAGCTTGCGAGGGACTTTCCCAGCCGTTATGTCTGGAAACGAATCGAGGTTCGAGTGGCGCAGTTAGAATAATGATAAGCAAAATTTTACATGGAAATCAGGACTGCCTCTTCATTGGGGAGGGGGAAAGACCATCTGCCGCAAGCTTCCGTCTCCACTAAAACATGGGAAACTCCCACCTTTTCACTTCTTAAGTCGCCATTGCTTTAGCATCTTGCATTGATCTTATGCACTTTCGAAATTCAGGTTTA
>NZ_BORW01000083.1 GCF_018333375.1 Paenibacillus cookii | reverse complement strand
GGTAGACTTCACCTTAAGGGTGCTCCTCTCTTTGGGTGATGTGTTCTCGACAAACACCATTCTACCAAAGATTTGAGCACTTTTTCATATTTTCAAAGAGCAGTACTTTCGAAATTCAGGTTCATATGTCTGGCCAGCTTTTCGGAATGTTGGACGGAGAACAGCAATTTTTCCATCACCTGCTGTTCTTCCTCCAGCAACTGTTCCGGCTGCTGCGGATTTACGGTTGCGAAACAGGTGTTTACCAGCGGGTAAGTTTTTCCGCCCATTTTGATTTCGTTTTTGTCGTAATCGATCTGCTCCAGCAAAAGCCGTTCAGACATGTTGAAGTAAGGACGTCTCTTGATAATCGGGATTTCAAGCTTAAATTGGATCATGGCAATGGCTTGATGAATTTTGGTAATCTGCAGGATTTCCTGTTCCGAACCGTTATGGTCGCTCTGCAGCTTCGGTCTGAAGGCCGGATTGTCGCCATAGTATTTCTCCGCCAAGTTCAGCAGCGGGCGCAGATTGATTCCGTATACGTCTTCGATGATGTTCAAATTGTCGTATCTGGCGCAGATCCGGATAATATTCGCGAGGCAGACCAAGGAACCCGCAAAGGCGCCGATCCACAGGACATCATGGTTTCCCCACTGAATGTCTACCGAATGGTAGTTGATCAGCGTGTCCATAATTTTATCGGGGTCCGGCCCGCGGTCATAGATATCTCCGACCACATGAAGATGGTCAACGACCAGACGCTGAGTCGTATAAGCAAGGCCGGTAATGAGCTTGTCCGCCTGGCCCAAGGAGATCAATTGCCGGTATATTTCCTCATAATAAGGATCCTTATTGTGGGACGAATCCGTCTTGTACAACAGCTCTTCCACGATATATACAAACTGCTCCGGCAGAGCTTTGCGCAATTTCGAGCGCGTATATTTGGAAGAGGCATAAGAAATGAGCTTAAGCATATGTTCAATCGTTTGTCTGTACCATCGGTCCAAGGCTTGTTTGTTGCACAGATCTCCTTTAACCAGCTGTATTTTTTCTTCCGGATAATAAACTAGCGCCGCAAACTCATTGATTTCATGATCCGTCCACACCTCATGGAACAACGCTTTGATTTTTTCTTTTACGGTACCCGAACCGTTTCTTAATACATGTTGAAAAGCCTGGAATTCCCCATGCAAATCACTGACGAAATGTTCGGTTCCTTTGGGGAGATTGGAGATCGCTTCAAGGTTGATGATTTCGGTGACGACTTTTTCTTCCGTATCATATTTCTGGGCCAATAAATCCAGAAACTGCGCATCCAAAACAGATGTCCCCCTTCAAGGAAAGATGGTGATGTTAGTGTAAGCATTTTTTCTCCCTATTTATGCGGGTGCCATGATTCTTTCTTTTATTCCTGTGGTTGTCCCCAAGACACCATTTGCGTGCGCAAAAAAAAGGGGCTGTCCAGAAAGTCAGTGAAAACTGACTTCTGGTCCGCCCATTTTCGTTGAATGCAAAAAATAACACAAAAAAACCGTCTGATCTTGTAAAATGAAAGTTACCAGACAACCATTTTA
>NZ_BORW01000082.1 GCF_018333375.1 Paenibacillus cookii | reverse complement strand
CCTGAATTTCGAAAGTACTGCTCTTTGAAAATATGAAAAAGTGCTCAAATCTTTGGTAGAATGGTGTTTGTCGAGAACACATCACCCAAAGAGAGGAGCACCCTTAAGGTGAAGTCTACCACACCCGTCAGCAAAATCAAGAGCGAATTTTCTCTGCAAAACGCCACAAGCTTCGGCGGCGTCAAAGTCTTTCTGTCCTATCTCGAAAAAATCAAGCTTGCTGAGGCCATGCGCAGCCTCCCCGGCGGCAAAGCTCACAACTCGATTTTCCCTATCCATCATATCCTGCTTTATCTCATTGTAGGTTGGATGCTCGGCTGCGAACGGATTTTTCATTATCGTAAATTGCGGCACGACGCGTTACTCATTCGTTTCCTGGGCGGGCGTTGCCCACATCATAGCCTGTTGTATAAGGAACTGGGGAGACTTGGACGGTCATGCCCCGGGCTCGCGATCGAACTACGAACGCTGAATCAGGAGATCATCCGCCCATGCTTGCCCTGTGACATCATTCTCGATCTGGACTCCACGGTGGAGACCGTATATGGCGATCAGGAAGGTGCGGCTAAAGGGACAAACCCGCACAAGCCAGGGAGAAAAAGCTACCATCCTTTGCTGGCTTTCGAAGGACAAACCCGTTTAAATCTGAACGCCGCACTCCGCTCGGGTAACACGCACTCTTCCACTGATTCCGCGGGCTTCCTGCATCAAACCTTCGATCTCCTCGGCGAGCGCAAGGTGAAGTATGCCCGATTTGACAAAGGCTTTGGCGGTGAAGACTTCTACAGCCTTTGGGAAAACAAAGGAATCGGTTATGTCGGCAAGCTGAAATGGACCCAGCGATTGGACAAAGAAGTTCGGAACTGCCGCTATTGGACGCGCTATGTCGACGAAGACTGGATCATCGAAGGAATTACCATGATCTACAAAGCAACCTCTTGGAAAAAGGCTCGCCGCGTTGCCATTATTCGCAAAGCGCAAGTGTTTGAAGACGGCCAAGGCCGAATCGTGTTCGAGACCGACTGGCAGTACGAAGCCATCGTCACCAATCTGGAATGGGCGCCAATTGATTTGTGGCGTTTCTACAACCAGCGCTGTTGCATGGAGAACTATATCAAGGAAGCCAAAAACGGCTTTTCCATCGATCGTATCGCGGCAAGTGATTTTAAAGCAAACGAACTGGATTTGCTGGTTAAACTACTCGCTTATAATTTGTTCGAGCGATTCAAACGCGATTGCTGCGAGCCGGTACATCATGGCTATACGATTGCCCGATTCCGTCTGGAGTTCTTTCATTGTGCGGCGACGCTCATTCAGCATAGTCGAACTACAGTGCTCAAGCTGATGAAGGACTTCGCCGGGCGGATTGCTTGGAAACGAATCGAAGCAAAAGTAGCCTTACTAGAATGAGGTCTCCTAAAAATTAACATGGAATATTGACTTGCCCCTTCATTGGGGAGGGGGAAAGACCACCCCAAAAGTCAAATTTTCTCTTGCGAACATGGGTAATTCCTACATTTTTACATTTCCTTACCCTATTGTTCCGACGTTTTGCCTTGATCTTATGGGCTTTCGAAATTTAGG
>NZ_BORW01000081.1 GCF_018333375.1 Paenibacillus cookii | reverse complement strand
AAGGGCGTTATTTATGTTTCGGGACATTTCCCAAGCTCCTTTGCGGGAGTTGGCCATCATAAAAGCGGCCCATTCTGGCACGCCCAGGGCGCGGAGTTCTCGAATACGTGTACGCACTCGCTTCCATTGTTTCCATAAGCACATGCGCAGTCTTCTTCGAATCCATTTGTCGAATCTCTCGCAGTGGCCCTTGGCAGAAGCTATCCGGAAGTATCCAATCCATCCCATGAGGTAGCGGTTCAATTTTAAAATTCGCTCTTCCATCGATATGGACCGGGAACGATTCGTTAGCTCCCGGACTTTCTCCTTCAATCGGGAGATCGTCTTAGGGGACAGACGAATCGTCGCCTGTCTATTCCTCAGAAAGCTAAAACCAAGAAATCTCCGATTCCACGGCCTGTCTACGGCACTTTTGTCCCGATTCACCTTCAGTTTCAACTTTCCTTCTACATAGTGAGTTATCGATCTCATGACACGTTCACCTGCCCGTTTGCTTGCGACAAAGATATTGCAGTCGTCCGCATAGCGGACGAAGCGCAAGCCTCGCTTGGTGAGTTCTTTATCCAGATCATCCAGCAGAATGTTTGCCAGCAGCGGACTCAGCGGACCGCCTTGGGGGGTTCCTTCCTCTGTCTTTTGGCAAACTCCGTTTTCCATCGCTCCGGCACTCAGGTAGGCTCGGATCAGCTTCAGTACTCGCTTGTCCTTCACCTTCCGCGCCACCCTTGCCATGAGCATGTCGTGATTCACTTGGTCAAAGAACTTCTCCAGGTCCAGATCTACGACCCATCTTCGGCCGCTTTGGATGTACCGCTGCGCTTGCTTCACCGCGTCATGCGCCCGCTTTCCGGGTCTGAAGCCGTAGCTGTACCACGAGAAGTCTGCGTCGAATATCGGATTCATCACTTGCAGAAGCGCTTGCTGGAGGAAACGGTCCATCACGGTCGGGATGCCCAGCAGCCGTACGCCGCCTCCGGGTTTGGGGATTTCCACCCGTTTGACTGGCGCCGGCCGGTAGGTTCCCGCCAGAAGTTCGGCTTTCACCGTTTCCCAGTGGGTTTTCAGGTAAGCTTGTAGCTCGGCTACCGTTACGCCGTCCACACCAGGAGCTCCCCCGTTTTGAACCACTCGTTTGTAGGCGAGCCGAAGGTTATTTCCTTCGAGCATCTTCTCCAGCAAGTCGTTTTGATCTTCGCGAGGGGAAGGGGCGACTTGTGCCGGTGAAGAGCTCGGCGCTCCAACATACCCTTGCGGCTTCACCGCTCCTCTTTGTCGGCAGCTCCCTTGCGGGATATTCGGCTTTCTTTGCTCCTCACTCGAACGCATCGGTTTCCTCTCTCCTTTCGGTTCGGTCCTTCCGCTTTCCGGCGTCCCGTACTCACGTACTATGACCTCTGCTGACTCCTGCGGGTTCAGCGCAACCTCTCGGTTACGGTTACGAAGTGACTTCGCATTTTTTTTCCTCCCGCAGGCCTCCCCAGATAAGAACGTCATCTTTCCGCCCGCGACCACTGGAGTTTACAGAAATAGCTCTTGGCGGCTTGGGATTTCGCTGTGTTCGGGCAGCTCATCCGGCTATCCCTGCCTCAAATCCAGTTCGTGTACCTTGGCCCGTGCTTTTGCCTCCGGCTTCCTTC
>NZ_BORW01000080.1 GCF_018333375.1 Paenibacillus cookii | reverse complement strand
GGAGGTAACAGGGGTTCGAATCCCCTACGGGTCACCATGGAGACTTAGCTCAGCTGGGAGAGCATCTGCCTTACAAGCAGAGGGTCGGGGGTTCGATCCCCTCAGTCTCCACCATATCATCCTCATTAACGAGGATTCATAATGACGCGGGGTGGAGCAGTCCGGTAGCTCGTCGGGCTCATAACCCGAAGGCCGCAGGTTCAAATCCTGCCCCCGCAATTTATCTCCAAAAAGTCTACATATGTTTCGTAACATATTGCAGATCCTTTGCAGGAGAATTATTCAAGGCCGTGGAACCGTGGTGTAGAGGCCTAACATGCCTGCCTGTCACGCAGGAGATCGCGGGTTCGAATCCCGTCGGTTCCGCCATTTTACTTCGCTTCAGGAATGATTCTTGGAACGATTCAAACAAAGTGAGAGCCATTAGCTCAGTTGGTAGAGCACCTGACTTTTAATCAGGGTGTCGAAGGTTCGAGTCCTTCATGGCTCACCAGTTTTACTTTCACTTGCGGACGTGGCTCAGCGGTAGAGCATCGCCTTGCCAAGGCGAGGGTCGCGGGTTCGATTCCCGTCGTCCGCTCCAATATTTGCGCCCTTAGCTCAGCTGGATAGAGCGTTTGACTACGAATCAAAAGGTCAGGAGTTCGAATCTCTTAGGGCGCGTTTTATAAGCCGGTGTGGCGGAATTGGCAGACGCGCGCGACTCAAAATCGTGAGGGAAACCGTGGGGGTTCGAGTCCCTTCACCGGCATTCAATTTCATAACGGGATGTAGCTCAGCTTGGTAGAGCACCTGGTTTGGGACCAGGGGGTCGCATGTTCGAATCGTGTCATCCCGATCACGGAAGCCATCGAAATTTTCGGTGGCTTTTTTGCTGTATAAATATGTAATCCCCAGGTCACAATAAAAGAAAAAGACAGGGAATAGAAGGGGATTATCGTGAATGCAACTCGGATCAAGAAACAACTGCAAAAGCAGTGGCGGCGTTTGAAACGCCGGTCGTTAACGTTAGGGTTATCTTCGCTGTTGATCGCGATCGTGTGGGTCAGCATGTATTTGCCGGACAAGGTACAAAGCTTGCTAAGCTCCAAACCGCCAGTGGCCATAGAAACGCTTCAATATTATCAGCAATCCGAAGGGATGAGCGATCCGGAGGATTCGAACTTTTGGAAACTGCTTAACAAATCCAAGCAAATTAATGAGGTGGTCGTCCGCCACAGTTATGTTTGCGGCGAAGAGGAACGGTCGTTAGGCAAGCTGAACGTGGATGAAATATATAATTTGCTGAATGAACACCCGTCCTGGAAGGGACAATTTGAGGGGCAGGGCAAAGTCGTTTTGAACGAAACGATTCATGATCTTTCGCCGGCCTGCAAACAACGGGCCTACATGAGTTTGGACAAGGACGGCAATTTGTCTTTGTTTGACGGTCCGCCCGAACAGGAGAAAGTCATTAAGACGTTTTTTCAGCTGGATATCAACTCCATGGAGTCTTCCTTGCCGGACGATGCGTTAAGACATTTGTATGACGGCATTCGCATTCAAGACATCGACGAATATAACAGCGTCCTGTCCACGTTCAGCGATTACGCGCGTGAAGGATGACGGCCGATGCTAAAAGAAAAGGATCCCTTATGTCAGGATGACATTCGGGATCCTTTTGTCGGTACGCCCAGCATGGGCGTCATCTCTAGGGTGAAAGTCCCGAACGGGGGCTGGCGAGCGCCTACCGTTAGCCAAGGGCAAGGGTGTCTGCCGCGAGGCAGAATCCGAAGGAAGCCGGAGGCAAAAG
>NZ_BORW01000079.1 GCF_018333375.1 Paenibacillus cookii | reverse complement strand
CAGTTTCTGGTCATGAATCTGGAGCGGCGACTGCGTGTTCTCTTTTTGCATTTTTTCAGACTGCTTGGGTTTAGAGACTTGCGTTGGGTGTAGATGGAACGAATCTTGTTCAGCAAGCCCTAATTATGATAAGCGGTCCTTTCTTTAGTACAACTTTTAAACTTCCTAAACTTCCTAAACTTCCAGGTAAGCTCCTTGCTCTTTTAAAATGGTTTGCACCTTCTTGATGTCGACCTCCTGTACATTTTTACCCTCCAGCGCCGCAAGCGCTGCGGCAACGCCGCCGCCGTGGCCGATGGCGCCCGTCGTCGGCGTCGTTCTCATGGCGGCCTGCGCCTCGAAGGTGGCCGAGATGCAGCGGCCGATGACGATCAGATTTTTCACCGAACTCGTGATCATGCAGGAGTAGGGGATGCTGTACATGCCGCCCCATTCCAGCTTCTGATGTTTCGTGCCCTCGCCGTCGGGGCTGTGGATATCGATCGGGTACCCCGAATGGGCGATTGTGTCGTCGAACGTGCGCTGCTGCAAAATATCGTCCGCCGTCAGCGTGTACACGCCTTTGATTTGGCGCGAGCCGCGGACGCCGATGTTTGGGCCTGTAGACTCAACGACTGCATGTTCGAAACCTGGAATGTATTTACGGACAAAAAGTTCGAGCTCCCGGCATTGCTTGCGGCCTTCCATCTCGGCGCGGCTCAGGCTGAGCGCATCGGTGGCGTCATGGCCGATGATGCGGGTCGTGTTGAGAATGACTTCGCCGGGGTTGTTCGTTTCGAAGAAGAGGATATTTTCGCGCGGGATGGAGATTTCGCCGCGTTCCTTCGCTTTTTTGAAGAGGCTGTCGAAACCGCCGACCGACAGGCGCGGCGCTTTTTCGATGATGGAGGTGTCCCCGTTGTACAGCGGAAAGTCCTCCGGATGGCCGTGAATGTATTCCTTCACCTTGGGAATGTCGACATTGTACATTTTCATTTTTAAGGTCATCGGCTGCGTTGCGCCGTCGGATTCGCGGCCTTTCGTGTATTCCGCGCCGGCCCCGGCGGAGAGGTCGCCGTCTCCCGTTGCGTCGATGAAAACGGAAGCGTGTATGTCGCTGAGCCCGGATTTGTTGCAAACCTTGATGCCGGTAATGCGCCCGTTTTCCGTCTCGACGCCGGCCAGCATCGTGTGATACAAAATTTCGCCGCCGGCTTCCGTCACCATCAGCTCAAGCTCATGTTTCATCGCTTCGGCGTCAAACGGGGTAACGGAGTAGGTGAAACCCACCGTATCGAAAATATGCCCCGGTGATTTGCCGATCCGTTTCAGCCGCTCGATCAGCTCGTTCGTAAAACCCTGGATGGCCAGCTTGTCGCCGGCATGGAACGTCATCATCGGGCCGACGCCGTTCGCCGTCAGCGTACCGCCCAAAAACCCGTGCGATTCGACGATCAGCGTCTTGGCTCCCGTTTTGGACGCGGCGATGGCCGCCATGGACCCCGAGATGCCGCCGCCCATCACGACTACGTCATATTGCTGCATGTCTAAACCCCTCTTTCCTCAAGATGGTATTCCTTGGATTGCCTTTAGGCTAACAAAATTAATCCATTTTGTAAACGATTTTAGAAAATTATTTTCTGAATATACGGAAATATAGAAAATGATTTACTGGGGGCGGTGTGTTTTATATATCCCTCAAAATCGAGGGAGAGTACGCATCCTGAAAAGATGAGAAATGCCCGAGGGGGCTGCTTTTCTGTAATTTGAGCGTTTTGCAGTAATCTGAGGCCTTGAGCCGTAAGGATTTTCGGACATAAAAAAGGGACTTCACCCCAACTTGGAGAAGTTTTCAAGTGACCAAACCCAAAAACCTCAAGGATGGAGGAAG
>NZ_BORW01000078.1 GCF_018333375.1 Paenibacillus cookii | reverse complement strand
AAAATAAAAAGTTGGTCGGAAAAACGTCATGTTTTCCGTCCAACTTTTTTTGTTCTGTCGCTTTTGCAGGAAAGTAGCGAGGCGGATGCCTGCCACCTTCAGTAGATTGTGGGCCAAAGCCACAATCCCAAACTCGGTGTGAACCTTCTCCAGCCCTCGCAAGGAGAACCGCCGGAACGACCGATTGCCCTTGATGTGACCGAATACGCTTTCTACCTCGACTTTACGCCGAGCATAGATCGCGGATTTCTCGTCATCCTCAAGGGCTTTTTTGGCCTTTGCTTTTAGTTCTTCCCAGATCGTATTCCAGTGTACCTGGCGGTTCCCCTTGGCCTTGGTGCAGCTTGCCTTGAATGGACAATCACTGCAATCTTCACATTCATATATCTTAAAGCTTTGTTCCAAGCCGGAAGCATTTTTTTTCGTTTGGTATTTCTTAAAGCGAACATACCGGCCATTCGGGCAAACAAATCGGTCATCGCGCTCTTCATACATCCAGTTCGAGGCATGCCGAATGTCCTTCTTGTAGCGACGCGTTTTCTCTTTCATATAACTGCCGTAAGGAATGAGAAAATCAAAACGGGACTCTTTTTCTTCGCCCATCGCATACAAATAGTTCTCTTCGCTACCATAGCCTGCATCAGCAATCACCGTTTGGGGCATCGGCAAAGAAGACGCGGCCAATCGCTTCATATGCGGGATGAAAGAGCGCGTATCGGTGGGGCGCTGGTGGATACTGTAAAATAACACGAACTGGTTTTCTGTCGCCATTTGCACATTGTAACCCGGTTTCAGCTGACCATTCTTCATGTGGTCTTCCTTCATACGCATAAACGTGGCGTCCGGATCTGTTTTGGAGTAGCTATTGCGATCGCCAAAGCACGCCTTCTGCTGCTCATACTTGGCGAGCCGAGGAAGAAAGTCCTCCCGAATTTGTTTCAGTGGCTTCTTCAAGGCACTGCGCTCTTTGCGTAAGGCTTTCCGTTCTTCGCTGTCGTTTGCCTGAGCGATTTGTTCGGTGAAATCCTCCACCTTTTCTTCCAGTATGGCGGCTGCTTTTTCGAGTCTTGCAGGGAGTTCGTCCGGTTCTGCCGCCGCGTATCCGCCAGCTTCTTGCTGCGTGAGCGTATGAATATGCGCAAGGGCCGCCTGCACCTTTTCCTTGAGCTTCTCTTCAAAGTGAAGGGTGGATTTTTTCCACACAAAAGAATACTTGTTAGCATCAGCTTCGATCTTCGTGCCGTCTAAAAAGTAGTTCTCCATCGTGATGTAATTGTCTGCGATAAGCTTTCGGATCATCGTTTCAAACAGCTCGTCCATAAATGCCTTCATGCGCACGCCACGGAAGTCGTTCAAGGTGCGGAAGTCGGGTTGCTGCATCGCTGCCAGCCACATAGCCGGGAGGTTTTCTTGCAGTAGCTTTTCAATCCCGCGACAAGAGTAGACCTTTTGCGAGTAACCGTAAAGGATGACTTTGAGCATCATTTTGGGATGGTAGGAACTGCGGCCTCCGCCTGTGTAATGAGCAAACAATTGCTCATCCGGGATGGCTTCAATCATTTCATCAATCACACGCGCCACATGGTGGGTAGGGATACGCATCTCCAGATCAAGAATCATCTGAGCCTGTCTGTTGTCATAGGGTTTGAAGGCAGGGGCAAGGCTTCGCTTGGAAACTGCTTTTTCTTCCAAATCCCCTAGAGGAAGTATCATTTGCATGGTATACTGTTCTGTAGTAGTCATTTGATTACGCATAAAAACCGTCCTTCTGTAAAATGGTTGTCTGGTAACTTTCATTTTACAAGATCAGACGGTTTTTTTGTGTTATTTTTTGCATTCAACGAAAATGGGCGGACCAGAAGTCAGTTTTCACTGACTTTCTGGACAGCCCC
>NZ_BORW01000077.1 GCF_018333375.1 Paenibacillus cookii | reverse complement strand
TGACTTCCTCCATCCTTGAGGTTTTTGGGTTTGGTCACTTGAAAACTTCTCCAAGTTGGGGTGAAGTCCCTTTTTTATGTCCGAAAATCCTTACGGCTCAAGGCCTCAGATTACTGCAAAACGCTCAGCTAAAAACGCTGATCATCGTCTGCATTTTTCTTTTTCTCTTTTCGATTGTAAGAAGCATATAATGTATGATGTTTGTTCATGCAGGATGTAACCAAAGAGGCGCCAGTGAAGCGGAAATTGCCAACCGCTGGTTCGCATCATAGGGCAGCAACGGAACTGGTTGCTAATTTCAACGGAAGCCTGTTATAGATTCATGACCACCTTAAAAGAGCTGCATTCCAAAAATACGCTGGCATAACATGCCTGGGAGGCGGAAGCATGATCCGTGCACAAGAGCTCGACCAGATCGAGTCGCTCATGGCCTCATTCGCAAAGCCCTGGTTCATTGCCGGGGGCTGGACGATCGATTTGGCCGTCGGAGAAGCGACGCGAAGCCATAAAGATATGGATATTTGCATTTTTAGAGAGGATTTGGAGTATGCGCTCTACTTCTTCAAAGATTGGGACATCAACGTAGCCATTCCCGGGGAACACAGGCTGGATCCGGTCCGTCATTTGGGAGATGTCGAACTGCCGCGATATTGTCTGCACCTGTTCAAAGGCCCGGAATTTCTCGAAATTCTCCTGACCGAACGAAACCAAGAGCAAGTCATTTTCCGTAAAAACCGGAACATCACCATGCTACTCGACGACTTTGCGATGGGAAGCTTGCCCCGGCCTTACGTCAATCCGGCGTGGCAGCTGCTGTTCAAAAGCCTGGGCACGCGGCCGGAAGACGAGCATGACTTTCGCGTCTATTTGGAGCGGATCGATGATCGCCGATCGAAGGCGTGGCTGCTGAAGCATCTGATCCAGGCGGGCGGGAACAAGCTGTGGGTTGAAGCGTTGAAAGATGATTTGGAACGGGAGAATGGTGCATAAATCACATCCAAATACATACCGCCTCCAATCCATTTTGCGTTTGCATCATGAAAAAGAGGCGGTATTTTTAACTGGCATATTTAAACGTACATACTCCACGCATGTACCGCTCTCCGCCGATTTTCACGCTATCTTCCGAAATCTCTGCGATCCGCCCGGCGCCGACGAGTTCATTCCCGATAAAAACGACGATCGGCACGCGTTCAGCCATCGCGGTATACAGGTGCAGCGAAGAGGTCAGCGGCTTCATAAAACGGCTCATTTCGATCACCTCGCTTATGCCTCCCTAAATTCTACCATAAGCGCGCCCTCTTGTCGCAGTTTGAGGCTGGCGGCAGACGGCCATCGACCGTAACGGTCTGACACGAATCCTGCTTTCCCCTAACGTTTAGCCGGGGATATTTTCGTTTTTATTTCGAGAGAGGACAAAGGAAAAGCGTCCACCGAAAGCCGAGACTTTCTGTGCACGCTTTTTCCTGTTTGATGAATGGAACTCGATCGGAGTAGCGGGATTCGAACCCACGGCCTCACCCACCCCAAGGGTGCGCGCTACCAGACTGCGCCATACCCCGACCGGGAAACCCTTATGTATCAATGGATTGAGACATTATTTACATCCTCAAACCACAACCTAACTTCATTTATGGTTTTCATTATAGGTGTGGTCGTTAAAATTGTAAAGTGGTCTGATTTTAATTCTTGGGGTGTGGTCGCGTAACAGTAAATTAGTTTTGACCATTGATTCCAGTTGATTAGTTATTCAATTCTTGGAGCATCTTGCTGTGTATGTAATCAGTTAATTTAAACTGGCCCAGAAAAGTAACATTTACAACTTCAACTTTCTTTTCATGAGTCTTCGGTTTCTTGCTACTATCGTTATTTTTGATTTCTATATCGATCACCTCTTTAATACACTACTCCCTTCATAATCAATATGATAAATGCCATCAATGGTCAAACTAATATTATATCTATAATGTGGTATCAGCAATCAACTAAGAGTGTTGGACCTCTGTCAATAGATTGGACAGCCAGAATCGAGAAAATTACGCAATTTGACCGTACATTTGTTCGCATTGAAAAGGTGTAAGATACCCGATAGCGGAATGTACGCGTTTCCGGTTGTAGAAAAACTCGATGTATTCAAAAATCCGACTTTGGGCTTCCTTGCGGGTTCTGAACTTCTCCAGATAGACGAGTTC
>NZ_BORW01000076.1 GCF_018333375.1 Paenibacillus cookii | reverse complement strand
GAAAGACCATCTGCCGCAAGCTTCCGTCTCCACTAAAACATGGGAAACTCCCACCTTTTCACTTCTTAAGTCGCCATTGCTTTAGCATCTTGCATTGATCTTATGCACTTTCGAAATTCAGGTTTATAGTAAAAGTCTAAGAATGAACAATCGTCTTTTGAGAATTTATCATCAGGATTAATACCAAATTCATCAATCCATTTTTGTTTATGTTCCAATAATCGTCCCTTATTTTCCCTTTTTGGTGGTTTCCCTATTAATGCTTCTACACATCTACAAGCTTGTACAATTGCAGTTTCGTAATCTGCTATAACATTTGCTCGTTCCCATATTTCTGGTTCATGACTTAGGTGTTTCTTGTACGGGGATCTTCCTAATTCACATATCAAACAACAATAATGAACTTTCATAGAAGCAAAGAAAGTACTCATTGCAGTAAATGCCCTATCATCACGCAGAAGTAGCTCTAATAGTTGTGATAAATCATAAAGATCTGTAAGTTTCAAAATAGTTCCATTAAGTAAACCATATTTATCAATATCACTAATATTGAATATTTGTTGTTCTTGTATTGATTTTTTCGGATTAAAATAGTAGAACCACCTATACTCCAAATCCATTGTATGTTCAAAGTCCCTAGAATAAGAATATGCCAATTGAATAACCACCCCAATATTCTTCCAAAAATCTTGGCTTTTTACATTACTAGAGACTAATGAAACTAATGCGGTTTCTTTATCCTTTGTATGTGTCCATATAAATAATTCTTCTTCATCACATCTCATAATCGGCTCAAAATCATGAACTCTTGGCTTGAAACTATTTTCAAATTTAATTCCTTGAATGAGGGCATGCTTGCATACATCATTGGGTATGTCAGTTGGATAGTACTTTTCGAGATATTCTTGCTTTTCTTTATAATATGATGCTAAAATCTCTTGTAATTTTACATCAAAATCCAAATCGTTATCCAAATTATCTTTATTATTCATGTTTACACCCCAATCTTCTTGGTTCCGATTATTTTCTTCAAGCAACAGGACGTTGCGAATGAATTACTTCCAAATCTTTGGGAGCATTCTTTCAGATAACGTTCTTGTATTCACGACGTCCATTCCCCTTAGATAGCTCTTATCTTAGGAGAATGGACGTGTCCGGCTGAATATGCCCACATCTCTTCCACCCCGGCCGGACCGAGGGCGCATGCCCGAAGCGTGAATATGGTGTTATAAGATGTGGGGGCCTTCACCGAATTAACATCAAAGTTATTTAAATCTCTTCATAGGTTTGGATGCCTCTTATCATATGGTTTATATATCTATTCCTCTTTAATTCCTTCAACTCGTTCACTTTATTTTGACAATCTAAGAGCACATCAGACATATACCCAGTCAAGTCAGAAATTACAGATGGGTTAACACCATTTAATATCATTCGAATAATTGCAAATTTAGCTAGTCCTGTTGGAGTAAAGGGGTTTCTAATACCTTCTTCTATTGGGTGTAATCTAAAATATTCGTTTTTTATTTCTTTCAAGTATCCATTGGGATAGTCATGCTTTATAGGCTTATCTTCTCTGTTTACAAATAAGTTTTCACAAGATAAGTCTTTAGTTGAAAGCTCATTTAGATAAGCTTCTAGCGCTTTATGTACTGTAAATGGAATTTCTAACCTCAAACTTCTTCTTGGACTTTCAGAATAAATAATTTCCAATTGTCGTTCATCACATAGGTAATTTTCCTTTTTTAATTTGATGATTCGATCAGGACTTAACCCGTATAATAAGATCAGCTTAATAATAATTTGGACTTGTCTTGTTTTAAAAGAGCTCTGCAGATCGTTATTGATGAAACTTAAAATAAATGTATATTGCTCATCAGTTATTGAAGGAAATGTTTGCCTTTCTTCAAGCTCAATCTTCCTATCAAATAAAGCCTTCTCAATTTCCTTACTTAAACCAGTAAATGGTCTAATTGATACTAGATTCTGATTAGGGTACAAATTAAATAACGTTTCATCAAAAAATCTATTAATAGCTATTAGGTAATCGTCTATAGCAGATTTACTTCTAACATTATCATTATTCATAATGTAATAAATGGTAGAATGAATTAAATCACTTCTTGTAAGTTCATATTTAAATAAATTTTCGATTGTTGAATCTGATTTCAATTCAAGAATATATTGAAAGAAATAATCTCTAATCTTAGGTATATATTGATTGTTCTCAAAAATTGTAAGTCCACTACTAAAAACACTTAACAAGTGTATAAGTTTTTCTTTCATGTTTGTTTTGTCTCCTTATTGAGCGTTTTGCAGTAATCTGAGGCCTTGAGCCGTAAGGATTTTCGGACATAAAAAAGGGACTTCACCCCAACTTGGAGAAGTTTTCAAGTGACCAAACCCAAAAACCTCAAGGATGGAGGAA
>NZ_BORW01000075.1 GCF_018333375.1 Paenibacillus cookii | reverse complement strand
GCGAAAGGGCTGAAAAGTTTGCTTTCTCGTTACTTGGAACTTCGTTAACCTTTTGGAACCGCCGTATGCGGACCCGCATGTACGGTGGTGTGAGAGGACGGGGGTTTGCCGCCCCCTTCTACTCGATGTTCGGCTTAGGGAGTTCCGGCTATTGAATCGTGACGTCCCGTTTGCCGTGCGCTGCTCCGGATTGATGCCGTATGCTGCCGGCAAGCAAAAATTGCGCGACATAGTAGGTTCCCATAATCAGCACGTCCGAATAAGCGATATCCGAAACGAACATGTTCCAGGAGAGGAAGGAGTCGCTCGCGATAAACAGCAGCGCCCCCGTCCCGCATCGCCAGTTTCCCGTCATGACGGCGAAGAACCCCATGAGCATGATGACGGCCACATATAAAAAGACCGGAACGACCAGGTCTCCTTGTCCGCCGGAGGTCAAGCCGCCATGCAGCTTCCAGCCCATAAACGCGGCATAACCGGCAAGCGGGAGCGATTTTCTGGCCAAGCGGCATACCTCCCTCGCAAAAACGGACTTTGGTTGAAATATAAGCGTTTTCATTGAAAATAAAGGCGTTGAACGTGATCTAGTTTATTTGTACTATTTTAAGGTCCATATTATAATAAGAAACATTAGGATTGACACAAGTAGACAACAATGTGGAGGCACCGTCTTGAATGAAAATAGGCAAAGTCAATATCAAGTTCCCCGGAACCCTATAAGCTTGATGGGACGAGTGTATAAGCATATTCTGCCTGAAGTGCGGAAAGAGCTGAACGGATGGCGGAGTCTGGCGAAAAAAATACCTGACCCGGAACTGCGGAAACAAGCG
Source organism: Paenibacillus cookii (assembly GCF_018333375.1). Lineage (GTDB taxonomy): Bacteria > Bacillota > Bacilli > Paenibacillales > Paenibacillaceae > Paenibacillus_AQ > Paenibacillus_AQ cookii. The sequence continues at coordinate 2,139 of NZ_BORW01000075.1, read as the reverse complement.
CTTGCCAGCATCGAGACCAAACAATTTCATTGCGAGGGCGGAGGCGTTTATGCCGCGGTCCCGCTGCCGGACAGGCTGATTCTAACGAAGCTTATCGTCGCCTACCAGACGATCAGCGACTATCTGGATAATCTATGCGACCGCAGCACCTCCATGGATCCGGAGGATTTTAGGCTTCTCCACCGGTCCATGCTGGATGCTACCGATCCGGAGGCAGAGCCGGTGAATTATTACGCGCTGCGCCTGGAGCAAAACGACGGCGGTTATCTGCGCAGCCTGGTCACGACATGCCAGGACTGCATCCGCCAGCTCCCCGGCTACGCGTCCGCCATGCCCTATGTCCGGGATCTGGCCGGCTTGTATACCGACCTACAGGTCTACAAGCATATCCGGCCCGAACTAAGGGAGCAGGCATTGCTGGAGTGGTGGGAGCAGCACCGTGAACGAACCCCCCATCTCCAGTGGAACGAATTCGCCGCGGCTACGGGGTCGACGCTGGGCGTATTCATGCTTTTTCTTGCCGCAAGTGACCGGCACTTGAGCGATGCGGCTGCGGCCTCCATTCATGCGTCATACTTTCCACATGTTTGCTGTCTGCACATTATGCTGGATTACCTGATTGATCAGGAAGAGGATCGGCTTGGCGGAGACTTGAACTTTTGCAATTATTATGAATCTCCCGAAACCATGCTGGACCGGATCGCCTTGATCGTCGGATTGGCGCGAAAGGATGTTCAGGCCATTCCCGTTCCGCCGTTTCACCGGATGATTATTGAGGGATTGTTGGCCATCTATTTGTCCGATCCGAAAGTCAGCGAGCAGCAGGAAGTTCGCTCCGTGTCCAAGCGCTTGATGAAGGGAAGCCCGCTGACCCGGCTCTTTTTCTTCGTCAACAGCCGCTGGATCCGCAAACATTTGTATGAGTGATTACGAGGAGGAATTTTTCATGACAGTGAAAAAGATTGCAGTTCTAACCAGTGGCGGGGACTCCCAAGGGATGAACGCGGCCGTTCGTGCGGTTGTCCGCAGCGGGCTTTATTTTGGGCTTGAAGTGTACGGCATTCAACGCGGCTACCAGGGACTGCTGAACGACGACATTTTTTCGATGGATCTGCGCAGCGTAGGCGACATCATCCACCGCGGCGGAACCATCCTGCAATCTGCGCGCTGCAAAGAATTCATGACGCCCGAAGGGCAGCAAAAGGGTGCCGAAATCCTGAGAAAACGCGGCATCGACGGCCTGGTCGTCATCGGCGGGGACGGTTCTTACCACGGAGCCAACAAGCTGAGCAAGCTGGGCATCAAAACGATGGCCCTGCCCGGCACGATCGACAACGACATTTCTTTCACGGATTATACGATCGGCTTTGACACCGCGGTAAGCATCGTCGTGGACGCCGTGAACAAACTCCGCGACACGATGTCTTCCCACGAGCGTTCCTCCATCGTCGAGGTCATGGGCAGACATTGCGGGGACATCGCCCTTTATGCGGGCCTGGCTTCGGGCGCGGAAACGATTCTCGTGCCGGAAGTTCCGCATGACATGGACGAAATTACCGCACGGATGGAGCAAAGCTTCGCGCTTGGCAAACGCCACAGCATCGTGATTGTGGCGGAAGGGGTCGGAAGCGGCGAAGACGTGGCGAAGGCGCTCACCGACCGCTGCCCGACGCTCGAACCGCGCGTGACGTGCCTCGGCCATATCCAGCGCGGGGGAACGCCGACGCCAGCCGACCGGAACCTGGCCAGCCGCCTTGGCGATTTTGCCGTGCGCAAGCTGATCGAAGGAGAATCCGGCAAAGCCTGCGGCATCATCAAAGGCGAACTTGTTCTGACGGACATCGACAAAGTCGTCAACACCAAAAAAGAATTCAACATGGAGCTTTACGAGCTGGCATCCCGTCTTTCGCAATAATGACGGGGGTTGGCGGCAAAACCAAAAAGCCGTCCCGCAGGTCAATCTGAAGTGCTCCCTGTCAAGTGGACAGTGTAAAAAACAAAAATAGTTCATTTAGATCCCTCAGTTTGTTTAACGGAACTGAGGGATCTTCCTTATGCAACTCGCCTGTATTCGTTGGGTGACAGACCCTCTAAACGTTCTGTATAGCGATGGTTATTGTAATAGCGAATATAATTGCT
>NZ_BORW01000074.1 GCF_018333375.1 Paenibacillus cookii | reverse complement strand
GAGGGGGAAAGACCACCCCAAAAGTCAAATTTTCTCTTGCGAACATGGGTAATTCCTACATTTTTACATTTCCTTACCCTATTGTTCCGACGTTTTGCCTTGATCTTATGGGCTTTCGAAATTTAGGCTTATTTATCTTTGAGAATTCAAAATAGCACGATGTTTTGAGATGCCAGACTTTTGCAAAAGAAGCGGAGCGGCGTTGGTTGATTTTGAAACGAGGGACCTCGATGATTTGTTCCTGTTCGTACTGAAAAAAGTATGCCACAGAAACGACAGGAGAATGACTGTGCAAACTTTGTGGGTTGTTTTTTGGCAGGGGTTTATTCATACTGAACAAGATGGCGCAGAATGATACTGTGCCTTCTTAAGCATAATTTTTTTTAAAAGAAGAAAGCCTGACAACCGCACATACGGATCGGCAGGTTTTGAAAATATAGGAGGATCCATGTCCTGGAGTAAACTGAAGCAACAGCTGGAGAGTTTTCTCTGTCCTGCGTTAAACGGAAGGGTTGAATACCGAGCAACGGGTTATCGTTATTTGCCGGATAAAGCAGGGCTTTGTTATATTTCGGTAGATAAAAAGGACGTCCTCCGAATGAATGATAAAATGAGTTCAATCAGATGGTATACGGCGGAGCTGGAAATTAAAAATGACCCGGATATCCAAATACCGATCAGCGATGAAGAAATGGAAAAGGTCAGAAAAGATACCAAAGGAACCGTTCCGGAGGATCGTCTGAAAGTCATTGCCAGAAACCGGAAAATATCGGAATATGCCAAGGAGCTTTTGGCGGCGCAGGCTTCGTTAAGCAAATCCAATTTTGTTGCTGTCGCTACTCAATTTTTATCGACTTCGATCGAAGAAAGTATCGAGAGCAAGGATATTTTATTGAATGTTCTGGCTTTGGTGGACAGACGAGTTGGAAAAAAGCGGATTTTAAACATGTCCGAAAAGATGAAGTTAAAGCATCCCGTTGTGCAGTATTTTTATGAATTGCGGCGCAGTACATGTTGAGAAAAATAGTTTTCGTTGCGGCAATGCAGATGGCTATAAAATAGAGAAAAGAAGCAAGACACGTAACCCTTCTAGCGGAGGGTTTTTGTATCGTTTATACTTATAGAGCCAATTTACTTTCTAGGAGTTGTCTGACGAACCATGAACAAGAAAGAAGTCGCGCACATACGCAAGCAGTTTAAGCTGGATAATCATTTGATGCAAATTTACGATATTCTGAACGTGTACATTATGAAGGAAACGAACGAAATTTATCACTGGGAGCGGAGTCCCTTTGAGTTAGTGGACCGGGAGAAGCAGGAGCTGTACATGGGCAACTTCAAAAAGCTGCTGACCGGCGAATTGGATCACAAGCTGTTCGAGCTTAAGTTTACGGAGGAGACGGAAGACCAGAAAGACCCTTCGCGGGTGCTGCTTCACCAAGCGATCCAGACGGGCGATCCGGAGGAGTGGCAGGATCTGATGCTGCTGCTCGTAGAGAAAATGATGGCGGACACGACCTATGAACGGGATACGGTCATTACGTTCGTGCGCGGTCAATACTACCGGCCGACCAAGGCGCGGAATGATGAAGCCGAGGAGACAGGGAATGACGAGGTGTTCGGGCATCCGTTCATTCTATGCAGCGTGAACTCGACGGAGAAGCAGCGGAAGGCGCTTTTGTTCGACTATGTGGAGAAAGAGTTCAAGTACAATGTCATCGTAGATCCGATCATCAAGCTCAGCACGCCGGAGGAAGGGTTCTTCTATCCCAGCGTGACGGACAATTATTCCGACGTGAACCGGGTTCTCTATTGTACGGGGAAATCGAATGATCCGAATGAGCGTTTCATCTCCGAGGTGTTGAATGCAGAACGGTCAGTGACGGCGCTGGAAGAGCGGGCGATCTTCGAAGACATCGTGAAGGAAGTCGCGGGTGAACAGCTGGACTCGGCCACGATCGCACACGTATACGAGGAAATTCATCATGTGATCGAATCCCACCAGGATGAGGAAGAACCTCCGAAGCTGGATTATACCGATGTCGAACGCGTGCTGACCGCAAGCGGCGTAGAAAACGTGACCAAGGAAGCCGTGGAACGGGCGTTTGAAACCATCGTGGACGATAAGAACTATGAACTGAAGGCAAAAAGCGTCATCCCGAAATTCACGTCCAAATCGATCAAGATCGATACCAAGGTAGCCACGATTACGATCAGCCCACAGGATTTAAGGTACATTAAACAGGTGAGCTTCCAAGGCAAACGCTGCATCATGATTGAGGTTGACGAGGATGCTGTTATCGAGGGCTTTACGCTAACCACGGAGACGTTGTTGGAGAAGGCGGAATGAAGCGGTAAGAGATTTTGAGATGCTCCCCTTACGGAGACAGGTTTTATGATTTTGCCTGTACTGTGAGGGGAGTATTTTTATGTTTGGTTTATTTCGGATGAATGTGGCCATCGGTTGGTGGCGAAGGGGGCGCTATTGGGTCGGAAAGTAGACCATCAGCGACGCGCTGGGCGGATCTGACGAAAGGAGCAGTTCCATGAAGCTAACTGATAGGCTGCTGAATCACCTGAAAGCTGAAGTGCCATTTACCATGAGTTTATAGGGGGAGTACGGAAAAAAAATTCTTTTTTTGTGAATGAGGACGATCACCAGGCTGCCGATGGCGAAAATGACTCCAATTCTACGAGTATCGAAGAATTGGATTGTACCATACAATTTGAATACTATCCTGATGATTTAAGACGCTGTATGATTAGGTGGATTGGGTATGGCAACTGACGGAATATATATCAAAAGTGAGGAGGGATCGTATGAGTATCACCGACAAACAAATGGCTTACCTAGCATTGGTCAATCAACGGAAGAATTGCACGATGTGTGATCCTGCGCAGTGCGAACTAATAAATCCGAGCCAAGCGCTGAACGGGCGATTCGATACGAATGAAATCGGGCACTGGACAGAGTGGCAGGGCAGCTTGGATGCAAAAATGATGGTTGTCGGCCAGGATTGGGGGGATTTCAATACGCTGGAGAAACAAGAAGGGGTATGTAATGTAGACAATAGCTCAACCAATCGCGCATTGATTCAATTATTAAATATTGCCGGCGTGGACATTGACGAAAGTACCGCTAAAAACAAACACGCTGATTTATTTTTCACCAATGCTATCTTGTGCATGAAAACAGAAGGCGGACTAGCAGGTAAAGTGAGAGGATCGTGGTTTCGAAATTGCGTGTCCTCATTTCTTAAACCTCTCATTGAGGAGATCGTTCAACCCAAAGTTGTTGTCACATTGGGAGAAAAGGCTACCAAGTCATTATTACGTGAGTATGGTTATAAAGGTATAAACTTCAAAGAATTGGTTGAAAGGGAATCACCGATTATCGTTGGCAGGAATACAGCAGTATTTCCGGTCTTCCACTGCGGCAGTTTAGGACGGAGAAACAGACCTTTTGAACAGCAAAAGTCCGACTGGTTGCGAATCAAGGCATATTTGGAACGGGCAGATGATGGAAGTATGTCTAATTTAATCTCTGTCACAAATTAATCATATGGTAAGGAGGAAGGACGAAATGAAAATTAACCCTTATGGGAGAAGCAGTCCAATCATTAAAGCGGCTACTAACTGAAGAGAAGATCAGATATTTACTTCAAGGATTGCAGCAGTCGTCTCAGCCAACGAGTCAAAATGATCGAGGCTTTTGGTGTAGATTGAACATTAACAGACCGGGAGCACTACAAATTCATATGGGCTAGAAGCATGTCATTGATGCTAGTTTTGGGGTATTTCTACGGAATAAGGTGACTTGCTAGAACTGAAAAAGAGCATATTAGAATTCTTTAAGTACGTTCAAGAAAGTGATGCTAGACTAAATAGTGTACACCGAGAATCGAGAATGCGACAATAAACCTAGCAAAATCGAGGTGTCCGAAGATGAGTCAGAAATATGACAAAGAGTTTAAAATCCAAACCGTAAAAATGATTCAGGAACAGGGGAAGCCGGTGG
>NZ_BORW01000073.1 GCF_018333375.1 Paenibacillus cookii | reverse complement strand
GGTGTGGTAGACTTCACCTTAAGGGTGCTCCTCTCTTTGGGTGATGTGTTCTCGACAAACACCATTCTACCAAAGATTTGAGCACTTTTTCATATTTTCAAAGAGCAGTACTTTCGAAATTCAGGATAAGTTTTCTTTCAAACAATAACTTTTCCTTTATAGATGTAAGGGAGATCGGCGTAAAAACGGAATATTGCATTCAAATGGACAAATGTTAGCTGCAGCGTACCTGGTATGGCCGGTTGGCCATTGCGCCCTCTCCGTTGTTGGTCAGGTAGCGTTTAAAATCCGCAATATCTCTTTTGGGCCGCAAATACCGGATAAACGTCCTTTACATATTGAGATTGCTCTTGCCTTAGCCACTTTACGAATCTCTTCCAACTTGTCACATAATTCAAGATCGTCTTGCCCGATATTCCCTTATCATCAAATGGAAAAGAAATTCTTCAAACATAAAAATCACCGCTTCTAATTTATAGAATACGACGAGTTTTTCAGCCCTTAGCTAACGGTGCTATGCGGCTTTTATCTTTTCGTTTTACAACAATTTTTCATATTCTGTATAGAGAATATGACGAGTGCCCTCTATTGAAGGTTTTTACGCGGCTGCATTCTTTTCTTATTGAACTAACGTGTATCCTGCCTGTTAGCGCAACACGGCTGCCAATCGATGAATGAAAAACGGAGCAGCGTGCCACTGGCAAACTGCTCCTTAAATTTTAGAACTATTGTTTCCAGTTAGTTAATCCGTGAGTCAAACACCCCGCTGTCCCATAAACTGTATCGGTCCTTAAAGCCTTAAACTTTCACTGGAGGATAATAAAAAGAGAAAAGCCCTCTGAACATAGTTGGCTCTTCCGTCTTTTTGTGGTTAAACTAGCGGTGAAATTATCGTATCCGGGAAATCATGAACTATATTTTTCTTATTGTGAAGGATTATCAATAACATGAGGACTTGTTCAATACCATCTTCAATTTGTTGCTCAGAGACCCCCTCGGGAATTTGCCCAATGGAATGTACGATTTTATTTCTCCAATTGACTACACTTTTTACAGTTTCTAAATTAACTTTCTCAAGACTTTGTGGGTTAATTGTTAGGTCAAGTAAGCCGGATAATCGAGCTGAGAGACCAAACTCTGGTTTTAAAAAATCATCAATTTTTTTCTTCGTAAATTTCTTGCGGTTTTTTAGGTATTCTCTAAGAAATCCTGTTAATGCAACTTCTAATCCAATAACTGATTCAAGAACGGAGAGTCGATAATTCTTAGTTCTTAAGTGTTCTATTGAATTTAAGTAAAGGTCTAGTTCTGTTGGTATTGGGTTATCAGCAATTATTTGCTCCCGCACTTTTTCCCAATGTATATAATCCATGCTAAATAGGTAATTACTATCCCTCTTCACTAAATCATTGGGATATCTGCTCAAATTGTTTAGAATAGAGATTCGGAGGTCACTGACATTTTTCCAATTTACATTGTCGAATGAAAATTTGGGGGTTAATGAGTCAAATAAAAAATCATCATAATTCTCATCCATAACAACAAGTTCATGAAGGTGCGGTATTATTCCATGAACCCTCAGGTTTCTAATGACCCTATTTGTTAATTTGAACATCGTTTTTGTTAATTTTTTTCTGTCTTCGATTAGTTGAGAGATATTTTCCGAATCAGGTTTATCCTCAATTGTGAATTGTATATTTTTTGTTATGTAATAGCTAAACCTTGTTTTGTCATTTCGGATCTTTTGACCCGCAAATTCACTTATAAATTCCACAACACCTTCCATATTTTTATATTCAAATTTTACTTTATAGCATGTTTGAATTTCGTCATTATTTACTATGTATATTTCGATTGGCAGAGACCACCTTAATAGCATGTAAACCCCCTTCCTTCAAATGCTTCAAAAATATTTTACACCAATTTTCAAAATTAGTATAAAGTATACTTCCATTATTTGTTCAGGTATTGATAGTAACCTCCCGTTAGCTTAAAAGGTGATGATGCCGAATATAATAATTCCTTGCCTTCAACTATTATTAAACTTCAGTTTCTGCTTCTTGTGTTTCATCGACTTCTCTGACTCGTCGGTAAAAGGTCGTCCTCTTCATATCGATCTGTCGTATAGCCTCGGTTGCAGTTATCAGTCCGTACTTCCACTCCTTGAACACCCGAAGAAAACGACTATCGATTTCCTTCCCGAGGTCTGCCAAATGTAACTCCTTCCGTTCGTGCAACTTCAATACCTTCCGCCTGTCGTTGCCGATTCTTCTTTCACTCCTGTTCAGCCACATATGCTAGGAGGCTTAAAAACTGATCCTCTATCACCTTCCCGAAGTCACCCATTGTTTTAAAACTTTCGACTATCGAACAAGGTCTCATTATCCAGGCAGACAAGGTCTGCACCGATTTCGCGTGTAATATGCTTCCATTCCCGAATGATCCCATCATAATCTCGACCAAGCCGGTCAAGCGCATCCACCTAACCCAGGTCGCCTTCACGGACCATCAGCCGCATAGCTTGGTAGCGAGGGTGGTCAAAGTCCTTACCACCCTGAGTTGCCGTTCTGTATTTTGATCCTTCACCGAAACCCGGCCATATCCGATCTCCATTTATGTACCCTCTCTGCTATTTACTGTTCCAAAATGCCGTCTCACAAGTGGATTGTTCCTAAATATACTTCAGGACTTTTTGACAAGAGAACAGTCCCTTTCTTGTGTGCCAAAAAGTATGCTTTTCGAGACAATCCAAACAATTCAAAAGGCCGTCGTAAATGACGGCCTTCCTTGATTCTACTATCGTGTCCCGTTAGTCGAATATCTTTCCACTCGGCAGTAACATTGATTATTTCGTCTTTCTTTGCGCCTGCTCGTCTCAAAAACTTACCTCCGTTTTTCAACCACCTCAAAAACTAAGAGGTGGTTATTAGTCCTGTGTTACTTGCTAAGGCCGCTCTCACTTCAAACTCAAAATTTATTTTTGAGCTCAAAGTAGATCCATAAAATCACATGTACAAAAAAGCTCAAAATGATCCCTTTACTTGCCAGTAAAGGATATCTTGAGCTTTTTCAATGCACAGAAATAGGTGTACAAAATTCCTCGAACTTCGGTTATCGTAATTTACCATCTCTGGTGAAACAGTAAATTTGATTTTGCAGCTTAATACTGGCTCAATGTACCACTAGCCTTTGTCCTTTTACACCGCGCACTGAGTGCTGATTTTCTAGTTCCGTTTACATCATCAGTCTCCATATTTATCTTTATTGCCTTCGGAACTATCCACAATCTCGGCAAAATAGAGATAGATCAGACCTATTATGAAAGAAACAACACTTAAATAAAAAAGGCTCGGTCCAATATATTCTAAAGCAGCATTAAAAAACTTGTCACTGAGTACTGTTGTTTTGGACCCAAAGATTGCTGCAGCTATATACCTAATTCCATACAGGAATGCTGCTATCCCAATAAATGATATGCCTGCTCCTCGCTTATTCATATTGATCTCTCCTAACTTTTTTATATTTATATTGACATATAATAGAAAACAATAGTACATTTAATTTGTAATTATCATAATTTTACAAATCAGGAGGTAAATGTATGAAATTATTTAAAGTTGGGTTTTCTGGATTTTTGTCACTTTTGATTTTCGCAGTTTTCGCATTTAGTGCTAGTGCAAATCCAGTATCGGATGAAACAACCACAACCAAGAATGTAGATGGCAATCAGTATTTTCAGGACCCGATAACTGGTAAAACTATCACAACGGTTTACAAAACAACTCCTGATGGAGGATTAGAGAAAGTCGATTTCGAGGAATTTGTTAAAATCAGACAGCAAGATCAAGAAATAAAAGATAAGATATCCAAATCACAAGACGAGCTAACGCCTCTTTCTCGGTATATCATACCTACAGGTGTTCTTGTCACCATTAAATATACTAAGCAAATAGATTCTGAAGTGACAGGTTCAGCTTATCGGGTATCTAATCCGTACAACTGTCCTTCTAATGCCCCTTCTCCATGCACCAGTAATGCTACATATTCGGCAACTGAAACCGAATCATTTTCTGCTAATGTAGCCAATGGAGATATTTTGAAGCAAATTAAATTACAGTGTAGTTATACATGGTCATCATCAGCTACTGTGTCAAACACTTATACATTAACTATCACACCGGGAAAAACAGGGTATTTAATGTTTATCCCTCATAAGATTTATACTCAAGGAAAACAAGACACTTATGCTGATGCAGCTTTGGTTAAATCAGAAACAGTATGGGGATATACACCTAAAACATTAACAGGCTCAGGAATACTTGATGGTTATGTATATGGAGTAATTGAATAATAATGAAATTAAACCTGAATTTCGAAAGCCCATAATGGTGGCCAGTTTGTAGCAGGATTAGTAGGCAACAACTGTAATAAACAGGGAAATACCCAGTGGATTACGCGACGATTCTGAAAAGAGGGTAGTCTTTCCC
>NZ_BORW01000072.1 GCF_018333375.1 Paenibacillus cookii | reverse complement strand
GTCAAACTATCAAAATATAACGTTGACGATGTAGCTTTAGGTGTCTGTAAAACAGGTGCCGAAGAAGCTGGAGTAACAGAAGTGAGAACCAGCTTATCAGAAAAAAAGTTTGAATTATGGCGAGAAATAAAAGTCTGAAACATGATTAAACTCCTAAGCAGAAAACCTACCGCGCTTCGCTTGGTCAACCCCTCAGCGGCAAAAATTAAAATTTTTACCGCTTCGGCGTTATAACCTCACACTCAATCTTTTATCACGAAGTCATGATTGAATCGCGAGTGGTCGGCAGATTGCGATAAACGGTCACATTAAATTTAACCTGACTATTCCACTGCAACAACTGAACGGACTGGAAACACTGGTCATAATCATGGTGGCGAATAAGTACGCGTTCTTGCAAATCACCAGAAGGCGGTTCCTGAATGAATGGGAAGCCTTCAAGAAGGTGATAAGCAGGAGAAACATACGAAGGCGCATAACGATACCACTGACCCTCAGCAATCTTAAACTTCTTAGACGAATCACCAGAACGGAAAACATCCTTCATAGAAATTTCACGCGGCGGCAAGTTGCCATACAAAACAGGGTCGCCAGCAATATCGGTATAAGTCAAAGCACCTTTAGCGTTAAGGTACTGAATCTCTTTAGTCGCAGTAGGCGGAAAACGAACAAGCGCAAGAGTAAACATAGTGCCATGCTCAGGAACAAAGAAACGCGGCACAGAATGTTTATAGGTCTGTTGAACACGACCAGAAAACTGGCCTAACGACGTTTGGTCAGTTCCATCAACATCATAGCCAGATGCCCAGAGATTAGAGCGCATGACAAGTAAAGGACGGTTGTCAGCGTCATAAGAGGTTTTACCTCCAAATGAAGAAATAACATCATGGTAACGCTGCATGAAGTAATCACGTTCTTGGTCAGTATGCAAATTAGCATAAGCAGCTTGCAGACCCATAATGTCAATAGATGTGGTAGAAGTCGTCATTTGGCGAGAAAGCTCAGTCTCAGGAGGAAGCGGAGCAGTCCAAATGTTTTTGAGATGGCAGCAACGGAAACCATAACGAGCATCATCTTGATTAAGCTCATTAGGGTTAGCCTCGGTACGGTCAGGCATCCACGGCGCTTTAAAATAGTTGTTATAGATATTCAAATAACCCTGAAACAAATGCTTAGGGATTTTATTGGTATCAGGGTTAATCGTGCCAAGAAAAGCGGCATGGTCAATATAACCAGTAGTGTTAACAGTCGGGAGAGGAGTGGCATTAACACCATCCTTCATGAACTTAATCCACTGTTCACCATAAACGTGACGATGAGGGACATAAAAAGTAAAAATGTCTACAGTAGAGTCAATAGCAAGGCCACGACGCAATGGAGAAAGACGGAGAGCGCCAACGGCGTCCATCTCGAAGGAGTCGCCAGCGATAACCGGAGTAGTTGAAATGGTAATAAGACGACCAATCTGACCAGCAAGGAAGCCAAGATGGGAAAGGTCATGCGGCATACGCTCGGCGCCAGTTTGAATATTAGACATAATTTATCCTCAAGTAAGGGGCCGAAGCCCCTGCAATTAAAATTGTTGACCACCTACATACCAAAGACGAGCGCCTTTACGCTTGCCTTTAGTACCTCGCAACGGCTGCGGACGACCAGGGCGAGCGCCAGAACGTTTTTTACCTTTAGACATTACATCACTCCTTCTGCACGTAATTTTTGACGCACGTTTTCTTCTGCGTCAGTAAGAACGTCAGTGTTTCCTGCGCGTACACGCAAGGTAAACGCGAACAATTCAGCGGCTTTAACCGGACGCTCGACGCCATTAATAATGTTTTCCGTAAATTCAGCGCCTTCCATGATGAGACAGGCCGTTTGAATGTTGACGGGATGAACATAATAAGCAATGACGGCAGCAATAAACTCAACAGGAGCAGGAAAGCGAGGGTATCCTACAAAGTCCAGCGTACCATAAACGCAAGCCTCAACGCAGCGACGAGCACGAGAGCGGTCAGTAGCAATCCAAACTTTGTTACTCGTCAGAAAATCGAAATCATCTTCGGTTAAATCCAAAACGGCAGAAGCCTGAATGAGCTTAATAGAGGCCAAAGCGGTCTGGAAACGTACGGATTGTTCAGTAACTTGACTCATGATTTCTTACCTATTAGTGGTTGAACAGCATCGGACTCAGATAGTAATCCACGCTCTTTTAAAATGTCAACAAGAGAATCTCTACCATGAACAAAATGTGACTCATATCTAAACCAGTCCTTGACGAACGTGCCAAGCATATTAAGCCACTTCTCCTCATCCAACGCGTCAGTTTTTGACAGAATCGTTAGTTGATGGCGAAAGGTCGCAAAGTAAGAGCTTCTCGAGCTGCGCAAGGATAGGTCGAATTTTCTCATTTTCCGCCAGCAGTCCACTTCGATTTAATTCGTAAACAAGCAGTAGTAATTCCTGCTTTATCAAGATAATTTTTCGACTCATCAGAAATATCCGAAAGTGTTAACTTCTGCGTCATGGAAGCGATAAAACTCTGCAGGTTGGATACGCCAATCATTTTTATCGAAGCGCGCATAAATTTGAGCAGATTTGTCGTCACAGGTTGCGCCGCCAAAACGTCGGCTACAGTAACTTTTCCCAGCCTCAATCTCATCTCTCTTTTTGCGTTCTGCTTCAATATCTGGTTGAACGGCGTCGCGTCGTAACCCAGCTTGGTAAGTTGGATTAAGCACTCCGTGGACAGATTTGTCATTGTGAGCATTTTCATCCCGAAGTTGCGGCTCATTCTGATTCTGAACAGCTTCTTGGGAAGTAGCGACAGCTTGGTTTTTAGTGAGTTGTTCCATTCTTTAGCTCCTAGACCTTTAGCAGCAAGGTCCATATCTGACTTTTTGTTAACGTATTTAGCCACATAGAAACCAACAGCCATATAACTGGTAGCTTTAAGCGGCTCACCTTTAGCATCAACAGGCCACAACCAACCAGAACGTGAAAAAGCGTCCTGCGTGTAGCGAACTGCGATGGGCATACTGTAACCATAAGGCCACGTATTTTGCAAGCTATTTAACTGGCGGCGATTGCGTACCCGACGACCAAAATTAGGGTCAACGCTACCTGTAGGAAGTGTCCGCATAAAGTGCACCGCATGGAAATGAAGACGGCCATTAGCTGTACCATACTCAGGCACACAAAAATACTGATAGCAGTCGGCGTGTGAATCATTAGCCTTGCGACCCTCGGCAGCAAGAACCATACGACCAATATCACGAAAATAGTCACGCAAAGCATTGGGATTATCATAAAACGCCTCTAATCGGTCGTCAGCCAACGTGAGAGTGTCAAAAACGATAAACCAACCATCAGCATGAGCCTGTCGCATTGCATTCATCAAACGCTGAATAGCAAAGCCTCTACGCGATTTCATAGTGGAGGCCTCCAGCAATCTTGAACACTCATCCTTAATACCTTTCTTTTTGGGGTAATTATACTCATCGCGAATATCCTTAAGAGGGCGTTCAGCAGCCAGCTTGCGGCAAAACTGCGTAACCGTCTTCTCGTTCTCTAAAAACCATTTTTCGTCCCCTTCGGGGCGGTGGTCTATAGTGTTATTAATATCAAGTTGGGGGAGCACATTGTAGCATTGTGCCAATTCATCCATTAACTTCTCAGTAACAGATACAAACTCATCACGAACGTCAGAAGCAGCCTTATGGCCGTCAACATACATATCACCATTATCGAACTCAACGCCCTGCATACGAAAAGACAGAATCTCTTCCAAGAGCTTGATGCGGTTATCCATCTGCTTATGGAAGCCAAGCATTGGGGATTGAGAAAGAGTAGAAATGCCACAAGCCTCAATAGCAGGTTTAAGAGCCTCGATACGCTCAAAGTCAAAATAATCAGCGTGACATTCAGAAGGGTAATAAGAACGAACCATAAAAAAGCCTCCAAGATTTGGAGGCATGAAAACATACAATTGGGAGGGTGTCAATCCTGACGGTTATTTCCTAGACAAATTAGAGCCAATACCATCAGCTTTACCGTCTTTCCAGAAATTGTTCCAAGTATCGGCAACAGCTTTATCAATACCATGAAAAATATCAACCACACCAGAAGCAGCATCAGTGACGACATTAGAAATATCCTTTGCAGTAGCGCCAATATGAGAAGAGCCATACCGCTGATTCTGCGTTTGCTGATGAACTAAGTCAACCTCAGCACTAACCTTGCGAGTCATTTCTTTGATTTGGTCATTGGTAAAATACTGACCAGCCGTTTGAGCTTGAGTAAGCATTTGGCGCATAATCTCGGAAACCTGCTGTTGCTTGGAAAGATTGGTGTTTTCCATAATAGACGCAACGCGAGCAGTAGACTCCTTCTGTTGATAAGCAAGCATCTCATTTTGTGCATATACCTGGTCTTTCGTATTCTGGCGTGAAGTCGCCGACTGAATGCCAGCAATCTCTTTTTGAGTCTCATTTTGCATCTCGGCAATCTCTTTCTGATTGTCCAGTTGCATTTTAGTAAGCTCTTTTTGATTCTCAAATCCGGCGTCAACCATACCAGCAGAGGAAGCATCAGCACCAGCACGCTCCCAAGCATTAAGCTCAGGAAATGCAGCAGCAAGATAATCACGAGTATCCTTTCCTTTATCAGCGGCAGACTTGCCACCAAGTCCAACCAAATCAAGCAACTTATCAGAAACGGCAGAAGTGCCAGCCTGCAACGTACCTTCAAGAAGTCCTTTACCAGCTTTAGCCATAGCACCAGAAACAAAACTAGGGACGGCCTCATCAGGGTTAGGAACATTAGAGCCTTGAATGGCAGATTTAATACCAGCATCACCCATGCCTACAGTATTGTTATCGGTAGCAAGCACATCACCTTGAATGCCACCGGAGGCGGCTTTTTGACCGCCTCCAAACAATTTAGACATGGCGCCACCAGCAAGAGCAGAAGCAATACCGCCAGCAATAGCACCAAACATAAATCACCTCACTTAAGTGGCTGGAGACAAATAATCTCTTTAATAACCTGATTCAGCGAAACCAATCCGCGGCATTTAGTAGCGGTAAAGTTAGACCAAACCATGAAACCAACATAAACATTATTGCCCGGCGTACGGGGAAGGACGTCAATAGTCACACAGTCCTTGACGGTATAATAACCACCATCATGGCGACCATCCAAAGGATAAACATCATAGGCAGTCGGGAGGGTAGTCGGAACCGAAGAAGACTCAAAGCGAACCAAACAGGCAAAAAATTTAGGGTCGGCATCAAAAGCAATATCAGCACCAACAGAAACAACCTGATTAGCGGCGTTGACAGATGTATCCATCTGAATGCAATGAAGAAAACCACCATTACCAGCATTAACCGTCAAACTATCAAAATATAACGTTGACGATGTAGCTTTAGGTGTCTGTAAAACAGGTGCCGAAGAAGCTGGAGTAACAGAAGTGAGAACCAGCTTATCAGAAAAAAAGTTTGAATTATGGCGAGAAA
>NZ_BORW01000071.1 GCF_018333375.1 Paenibacillus cookii | reverse complement strand
GCGTTTTGTAGTGAAAATTCTGTTTTAATTTTGCTGATCGTTGTGGTAGACTTCACCTATAAGGTGCTCCTCTCTTTGGGTGTAGTGTTCCAAGTAAACACCATTCTACCAAAGATTCGGAGCCCTTCTCATATTTTCAAGAAGCGATACTTTCGAAATTCAGGATCAACTCTCGTTCGTGATAAAAGATGGAAAAGTGAGTGTCATTTCTTTAATAAAAGATTTGGAAATGGCAAAATATTGAACTGGGTCAAAAGCTAACCCCTCTTTGCTGATGGAAGGGAGGGGTTAGTCCACTACTCTTGCAAAGAAGCTTCCATGTTACGGCAGCGGTTGAGAAACGGAGGCTAATGCTGCTTTTCTGACGAGGCAATGCAGCTTTGGGGTTGCCTTGAAAGAGTTCTCTGTAAATTCAGAAATTCATCTCACACGCGAACGACCAAAAACGGCAACGGCTCAGTAAAGGAGCTATAGGCATGTCAACAACTTCTAATTAATGTTAATTTCCCTAAACTTATTTAATTATGATTTGCGCCTGCTTCAGCTTCTTCGGATGCTTTCGCGGGCGCCCGCGTTTTCGCTTCTTCCGTCGTCCTCGACTGGTCCTGCTCGGGGTACGCTCCAACGCGGTCATCAAGTCTTCTACCGTCTCTCCGGCATAGGCATTCAAGTATCGTAGCAGTCGCCAACATGAACCCTTCGGTTGTTCGGTCAGCCGGATCAACTCGCACAACGCATGCGCGATGAGGGAAAGGTAGATCTGGTTCCACACTGCTGCAGGCTTGAAGCTGTAAAGCTTCTCCAATTTCACATGCTGTTTCAGCCACTTGAAGAACAACTCCACTTTCCACCGACAACGGTAGATTTCACTGATTTCCTTCGCCGTCAAATCGAAGCGTGTGGTGATGACGCGGATCCGGATCCTCTTCTTCGTCCTGCTGTCAACCGCCTCGTATTCCACCAATCGCACGTTAAACGCTTCGCCACTATTCGAATCCACCATCTCAACATCCGCATCCAAGCAGATCGGCGAATCGGCTTCAACCTCTCTCTTATGCAGGATACGGCACTTGTTGTCAGCCCGCAATCGCGCCACAAACGGTTGGCCAGCCTTTACCCATGCGAGAAAATGAGCGTAGTTGATATAGCCACGATCCATGATCAGCGTCTCCGTCGGATCTCCTACAAGCGCTAAAACCACTTCCGTGTTTAGATCGGCGATTTCGGCGGTGGAAAGTACAATGCGATCGGCGCACACATGGTGGTCAGCGGCAATGAGCAGGGACGCATGCATCTTGACTGCGTTCTGGCTCTTAGAGACGTACGCCCACTCCCCATGGACTTTGGGCAGTGAAATCTCGGTGGAGTCGATGGCTCGTAACTTGCCCAAGTTGCCGACACCCGACTTGAGTGCATAGTGCGACGCAATCTGCTGAACCAGCGCGGCGTAAATGACTTTCAGCACGTCTAACGGAACGGTTTGCAGTTTACGATTGAGCGAACTGGGATGGATGGATTCCAACTGAACAGCTTGTTGGAGCCACTTTTTCGAACGGAGGTTGGTTGCGATCTCCTCGACCGACCTACGCCCATTCATCGTAGCCTCCAGAAACAACAAGATGGTGTTGCCGATGTGCAGCTTTTTGGCATATCGATCGCTGAACAGATCATGATAATGAACATTCAACCAATGAAAGCATTGACGGAACACGGTATGAGTTGGTATAGTACCCATGGCTCGCCGTGGCGATCTTAAAGATACTGAAGTTTGACCATTTCAATCATGCGCCGGCCCCGATTGGCACGCCCACTATCTAGACTGCCGAGGGATAGATGCTTGCGCATTCCGCCTCAAAGGCTAACGGGCATCTTTTGACCGATTTAGTCCACTCATTTCAAGCTTGGCCAAAAAATTCGAGATTTCCGCACTGATTTGATCAGGCACTTCTAAAGGAGAAAGGTGGCCTGTTCGGGAAATGACGCGCAGCTCTGCCTGAGGTATGCGCGGCAGCAGTTCACTGTAAAGTGTTTCCAAGCGATCTACCGGATCAGATTCCCCGGCTAACACCAGCGTAGGGACTTCGATGTGCATCACTTCAGCAGATATATCTTCGAGCATTGCAATTTCAGGCCATGCCGCACGAGCCATAGGCGCACTTTTTTGCATATCTTCGAGCACCATCTCACGTACATTCTGTTCAAGAGGAAGTAAGGCAATATTGCTTAATGCAATTTCCGCACCTTCACGATTATCATAAAATTGAACCATCGCCTTTCTCATTTCTTGAGGCATATCTTGAGGGGTCGGTGGGGATGGCGCAACCAAAATCAATGCCTCCAGTCCGTCAGGCTGACGTGAAGCCAGTAGCTGTGCCGCTTTACCGCCCATTGAATGACCAATGATCACATAGCGTTTCAATCCGAGCTCCCGAATAAGCGCTTGTGCATCATCAGCCAAATCCTTAATGGTGTAAGAAGCGGCCGACTTTTCCGAATCCCCCCATCCGCGCTGGTCATAAGCTATGCAGTGATATTCTTCCTTCAGAACATCAGTAATTTTACCCCAAGTTCGTAATGATCCGCCATAATAATGCAAAAACACAAGAGAGAGGTCTCCTTGTCCGTTCTGTTCAACGTGAAGTTCTACCCCGTTAACACGATATTGCATTTAAACCACTCCTCGATTAGTATTAGTAACAGTTACTGTTACTTTTATAATGTAACGATTCCAATAATTTATGTCAAGTTTTTCCGTCCCTTTTTATTATAAATTTGATTTACTTGTCCAATATCAATACACTAAAAAATATGTTTAACTGCATACACTTGTCATTTTTAAGTAAGGAGGAACTCGCCAATGGCAAATAGAAGCCAACAGTTCTCGGTGGCCGTTCATATTTTATGTTTTCTTGAATTTAATAAAAATGATCGAACCACTTCCGAATTACTTGCGATGAGTGTGAACGCTAATTCGGCGGTTATTAGAAGAATCATGCAAAAGCTTACTAAAGCGGGGCTTATTACATCTACTCTCGGAACAAATGCAGCTATTACCCTTGTCAAGCAGGCAAATCAAATCACGTTATTGGATGTGTATCGAGCAACCTTAGAGAATAATCAAGATTTGTTTATCATTCATCAAGATACGAATCCGACTTGTCCGGTAGGAAGCAAAATACCGCATTTGCTGGATGGAGTTTACTCTAAAGTACAAGCGACTATGGAGAACGAATTATCGAGCATTACGATTGATCAGCTAGTCAAGAGCGGCATAGTCCAGGGAGGCAATCCATGAAGGAGGATTGTGACGGTTTTGAGCTCTCACCCTATTATGTTTCACCCCCAGACTGACACGGCTGCGCGATCCGTGTCCGCCGAACAGGCGATCCTTTCGCTATTATGTCGATTGTCGATATGCTATAATTGAAGGGCAATAGAATAGGCTTGCAAGGGCGGTCGGCTAGTCTCCCGGAAGGGAGGTGATGCCATGGAGGTATTTCAAGCGTTGCAATTAATGTTCCTGTTCGGAATGTTTATTCTGGCGCTGCTTGCCTACCTGAAAAAGAAATAGACCGCCCCGGGCAAAGGTAGCGGTCTATTTTGCTGCTTAACCTACACCAAGCTTACCGCCCTTAAAAGCGGCTATTACATCGGGAGTCGTGTTCGCTGCACGCTCCTTTTGCATTGTAAGCATTTCTTGAATCAAGTATACCACAAGGGGCACCAAATTATTAGTTTATTTCTATTTATATGCGGTCAACTAACACAGCGGTAGCGATTTAGCCGCGAACTTTGGCGGCTTATTGTTGCAATGCTCATGGGAGTTCCAACGTATGACAAGGGAAATGATAGCGGAAGTTCTATCGGACGCCAGGAAGGCAATCGTGAGCGCAAATGAAGCCGATAAGAAGGCGTTTTTTCAGTAGTTTAAAGTGATCTCGGTCAATGCCGTCGGCAAAAGGAACCGGCACGCAGGAGGTTCAGCATGCCGGTTACTACGGACGGAGCTTGTGCCTGGTCAGTCAAAATCGTACCTCTGCTCTTTAAAAGGATCTCCTTGCGTTGGGTACATGCCTATGTCCCAACAATAGGGGTTTTTTTAGATCAAGTCCAAAATTATGTGTAAAATCCCTCAGCTAGAATGGGCTACATGATTCGGGTTACTTTCGAGACAGATTTTGGTCGGCTTTCACGCCACTCTAGGTATTCGACCATATCGAGGTACTTCTTGCCGGAAGCCCATTTCTCGTCCTGTTCCATGAGTAGCGCACCGATGAGTCGAATGACGGATTCCCGGTTGGGAAAAATGCGAATCACGCGTTCCCGGCGGCGAACTTCCTCATTCAGACGTTCTACGCTGTTTGTCGTTCTCAAGCGCTTACGGTACTTTTCCGGCAGGCTCAAAACGGCGGTGACATCGTCAAAACCGGCTTCCAGAATCCGCATCGCCTTCGCCGCTTTGTCCTCGTAAGCCGCCAGCGTCTGCTGCAAAAGCAGCCGGGCCGCTTCCGGGTTGGGCGCCTCCAGGATCGCTCGTACATGCGTGTGGATTTCATCCTTCAGGGCTTTCGGAGAGGTATCCAGTACGTTGCGCATAAAGTGCGTCTGACACCGCTGCCAAGTCACGCCCTGCAATTGTTGGCGAATAGAGCGAACCAGCCCGCCATGATCATCAGACACGATCAGATCCACGCCACGGAGTCCGCGGGACTTGAGCCAGTTGAAGAACTCCGTCCAGCTTTCTTCGGATTCCGTGTCTCCGAGCATCAGGCCCAGCACTTCCCGATACCCGTCCGTGTTGACGCCAACGGCGAGCATCACGCCGCGATTGCGAACACGTCCGTCTTCCCGCACCTTCAAATACAGCGCATCAACGAGGACAAAGGGAAATCGGCTGTCAGAAAGCGGACGATTATTCCAAGCCGTTACGATCGGATCCAGACGCTTGCACAGATCGGCTACAGTGGATTTGGAGAACTCGGTACCGCACAGTTCTTCCGTTACTTGAGCCACCTTGCGCGTGGAAACCCCATTGACGACCATCTCCATCATCGTCAAAATGAGCGCTTGTTCGCTGCGCTGGTAACGGGCAAACAGCTCCGTTGTAAACTTTCCGCCACGGATACGCGGCACACTCAACGTAATCGTGCCAATACGCGTATGCAGTTGATGGGGATAGGAGCCGTTGCGGTAACCTTGCCGGTTTTCGGTACGCTCATAACGCTGTGCCTCCAATTGTTCCGTCACCTGCGCCTGTAAGATTTGGTTCAGTACCGATTCCAGCAATTTTGCAACACCGGAATCCTGGGTGTTTCCTAAGAAAAGTTGATGCAAAAGTTGAGAATCTACGCTAATCTGGTATTGAGCCATATCTGAATCTCCTCCTGAAGAATGTTGCTTAGACACCATCATTCTAACTGAGGGATTGGGATTATGGCTCCCTTTATTTTCAGTAAACTACCATTTTACACAATTATACGGACTCAACTTTTTTTTATGGGTTTAACAGATAAACTGCATCAATTAAATACAGATATAGTAAACCTGAATTTCGAAAGCGCATAAGAATGCGGTGGCGATCATCCAGGAGCGGATCAACAACTGTGAATAAGTGGGAGTGGGACCAGCGAAATTTTGAAACCAATATCCACATGGGGATAACTCCCCCCT
>NZ_BORW01000070.1 GCF_018333375.1 Paenibacillus cookii | reverse complement strand
TGTTCTAAAATTCTGCAAGTCTGCCCTTTTCTTCATCCATATAATACCATTTTCGAAAATTACCCCTTAACGACAGTGAATATGCTATCGCTTCTTCTCTGAAACGGAATTATGCAAAACACTCAAAATTACTATAATTCAAAATTTTGAGGTCGGATAATTAAAAGAGGAGAGTGTAGGAAGTTATGAAGAAAAAAGTTTCATTTTTGGCAGTTTTAACTTTAGCGTTAGCTGCATCTGTGACAGCAGCAGCTCCAGTTACCCCAGAAGTATCAGTACCACCAGTAGTTTCTCAGGATGGTGAAACTACTCAGCCGATCGAAATTCAACCTTATACTATTGATAAAACTTGGAGTGATATTGCAAAGAGTGCTCCTGGCAGATCTGATGCGACAAATTCTTTTACTGTTAATTCCGGTAATGGTCATCTTAAGCTTCTGATTAAAAACGTGAGTGCTTTTCCTGTAACTGTAACACTTACGCATTCAGATACATCATTGGTATATTTCACCTTGGTTATACCTGCTAACAGCTCAAAAGAATGGTACAACTTCCCGGTAAGTGGAGCAGAAGGTGGCCAATATCCTCAAGGAATGCGACTTGGAGATTATAAACTTCAGTGGGTTGGTAAAGACCATCCGGTAGATGGTATTGTATATGGTAAACTTGCTTCCTCTACTACAGATTTCTAATAAAAATTAAGCCCCTTAACGGGGCTCCAGGCTGTCGAGAAACCCCCTGTTTTTTTGCAGGGGGTTTAAAATTGCCTCGTCGGTCACTGAAGTAGGGTTCTCAGAGCGCTTTAAATCGATTTTTATTTTAAAAGATATGATTCCCCATATAAAAAATAGAGTGTCGAAAAGTCCGTTGGACTTTCTCGACACTCTGAAGCCCCTTAACGGGGCTCTTTTTTTGTCTGTAAAGTGTTTGTGTGTTCTGAGTTCTGAGCGACTCTAGGAAGGAAAAATCTATGCCTATGCCTCTATTCAAAAGTGGTACGGCGAGTACAGCTTGCCGGCAGCTTCATACGTTGTCCGATCCGGAACCAATATCGCTGAATACGCTCGGACACATGGCGGACTCGATGATCATTCGCCGATCTTCCTGAAAAACGGTTATATTATCGTCAACTTTGATATCGAGCCGATCCAAAACGGAGATGTGAATCATCCGCATCTGCAGTACATTCATGCCCCACTTATGAACCAATGGCAGCTCGAAGGCTTTAGCGGAAACGTCCAGGATCCGTTCGGAAACAGATTCAGCCTCCTGGATGGAGACGTAGTATTTTATAATGCGGATAAATCCAGCAAAAGGGGGTTTTTGAACAAGGAGGATGGTCTTGCGCCTTCCATTGGCTGCGGGTGCCGGGGATCAGGGCATAAGGATCAACTCATGCGGAAAGGATGAATAAAGGAGGGATGTCACGTGAGGAAAAGCGGAACTGCGGGCAGGGAATTGAATACAATGAAAATAGGAAACAAATCGCTGCTTGATGTTTTTTTCGCGCCACCCGGATTTGACATAGCTAACTGTGTTTAGTATTATTACAGTAATCTTCTTTTTGTTATATACGCAGTTACAGTTTGTATACCAATTTAAGGTAAGGCGGTGGAAGAATGAAATTCGAAATTGGCGATTGGGTTCAAGGGAAAACGGTAGACGGAGAGTTTATTCACGGATATATCGAGACGCTGGATGCCCAGCAGGAGATCGTTCGAGTACGCGTCGTTCAATCGGATCATGAAGAAGCGGTCGGCAAAACGGTCGCGGTGCGCAGCTCGTGGCTGAAGCAGCTTCCGGCAGCCCCCCTTACAGACCGGCAGAATCTCGAAAGCTTGATCGACCTTGCCTTGTCCACGTGGGATGAAGCCTGGTTCGACGAACTGACGGGACTTCTGGAGGGCTTAAGCAGCGAAGAAGAACAAGGCAAACAGCGTGCCCGGCTTCAAGGTTCCTTCCGGAACCGGCTCGGTTTGTTTGAAAATAAATGACGGCAAGGCCCGGATCATTGTCCGGGTCTTTGTTTTTTTAAAGGAACGGTTTCGCGGCTAAACGGTGGCGGCATGAGCCGGGCTTTTGAGTCTGGCGAGCTTGTTCGCTCATTGTTCCCCGCCGGCCCCGCCCGTATAATGGATAGTACATGCATCGAAAAAGACATAACGGGAGGCAAACGGATGGCGCTTGAGATTGAACGCAAATTTTTGCTGCCGGAATTTCCGGCGGCGCTGCTCGACGAACAGGGGCTGCGGATCGAAAAGGAGCAGATGATCGAGCAGACGTACCTGGCGATCCATGAAGACCAGGAGCTGCGGGTTCGGAAAATCTCCGACGTGAAGACCGGCCTGACGGAATACACCCATACGTTCAAAAAAGGCCACGGCATTGCCCGGGAGGAAGTGGAATATTCCATCTCGGCAGGGCTCTATGAGCAAATGATCGCCAAACACGGCGCGGTGCCGCTGATCAAAAAGCGCACGACGGCCGCTTGGGGAAACCGCCTGATCGAAATCGACGAATACGAGCAAATCGAACTGCGGGTATTGGAAGTGGAATTCGCTTCCGTTTCGGAGGCGGAACGTTTCGTTCCGCCGGCGTGGTTCGGCCGGGATATCAGCTCCGACAAAAGGTACAGCAACAAAAAGGTGTGGAAGCAGCTGCAAAGCCGTTAAGGACAAAGCGGACGCGCGAAGAGGTACGGGGCGGTTCGTTTGTTCACGGATATAAAGGTATGGACAAATCCGCCGACCGGTGCCTATTATCTTAATAAGCGCATTTCGGCGCGCACAGCAGCGCTATTTTACCTACCCAAGCAGCGTCCGCTTCTTGGGACTTACCGGAAAACGGCGATCCGTTGACGCGGGTATCCGCATGAACGAGGCAAAAGACGGGCGGCAAGCGCCCCTCTTTGCGCCCCGCCGACATACAATTGAAAGCGCATACGGCGGCAAATCTCCGCTTCCGATGAAGGAAATGGCCATGGTTTTTTCGCGAGGATGAGGCCGAAAGCCGTGAAGGTTTGCTTCAAACCATGAATGAACTTGAAAAGGAGAATCAACGTACGATGTGGCAAAAGGCGATTGAAGATGCAGCGGGAAAAATCAAACGTAATGCGGTTCGCCATCCGGGGCTGTTCCCTCATATTGTCGGGCAGAGCGCAAACGGAGAGAAACGTTACGACTGGGGCGCGAACGAGGACTGGATCGAAGGCTTTTATACCGGGATGATGTGGCTTTGTTACGAATACGGCGGAGACGGATTTTTCCGTGAGTCGGCGGCGGCGCAGCTGGATCAATACCGCCACCGTCTGGAAAAGCATATCAGCCTCGACCATCATGACATCGGGTTTTTGTATTCCCTATCCGCGGTTGCCCAGTGGCGCGTGCTGAAGGACGAAAAAGCCCGGGAGCTGGCGCTGCAGGCGGCGGATAAGCTGCTTCTGCGCTGGCGCCCGCGAATCGGGGCGATTCAGGCCTGGGGACCCGAAGGCGATCCGGAAAACGGGGGACGGATCATCATCGACTGCCTGCTGAACCTGCCGCTGTTGTATTGGGCCCATTTGCAGACGGGCGACGAAAAATATTACGATATCGCATACCGCCACGCGCTCCTCAGCCGGCGTTTCCTCGTTCGCGGCGACGGCTCGTCGTACCATACGTTTTATTTCAACCAGGAAAACGGCAATGCCATCCGCGGCGGTACCCATCAAGGGTATCAGGACGGCTCGACGTGGACGCGGGGGCAAGCCTGGGGAATATACGGCTTTGCGTTGTCCTACCGGTACACGCGGGACGAGCGTTTTTTGGATACGTCCAAGCGCATGGCCCGCTATTTTATCGAACATTTGCCGGAGGACGACGTGGCGTATTGGGATTTCGACGCGCCGGTCGAACCGGGAACGTCGCGCGACAGCTCCGCTTCGGCCATCGTGGCCTGCGGTTTGCTGGAGCTGCTTGAGCTGATGGACGAACGCGATCCGCAGCGCGCATATTTCGCGGACGCTTTGCAGCGGATGATGGCGTCGCTCGTCGAAAACTACTCTACGATCGGCATGCCGGACGCAGAGGGCTTGCTGCAGCATGGCTCTTATCATGTCCGCGGCGGCATCGGCCCCGACGATTACATGATTTGGGGAGATTATTATTACCTGGAGGCGCTGGTAAGGATGTCGAAGGGGATTCAGGGATATTGGTACGAATAAGGCATGAAGCAGGGCGCATCTTGACCGGATGCCCCTGCTTTTTTGATCCGCCTTATTTCAGCTCCCAATCGGTGACCTTTTGGATCGCCGCATCGGCATTTTTCAAATCGGTTTCGCCCATGTTCAGGAGCGTGCTCCATTGTTTGACGCGGTTTTTCCCGTTCGGCGGCTGGTTGTAGTCGTTCGTGTCCACGATTTTGGTGCGCTCGGCGTAAAATTTCGTCATAAACGTCTTTTCGTCCTTGCTGCTTCCCGAGCGGGACAGGATGCCTTGAAGGCTGCCGGAGTCGCCCGTGGCGCCTTGGTTGAGGGCGGTGTCGACGAAAGAGCCGATCGTCAGCGCCGACGTGAAGCCGCGTTTTTTCGCCTGCTCGACGCTGTATTTGATGTATACGTTATAGAAGGTGCGCCACATCGCTTCCCTCCAGGCCGGATCGTTTTGCAGGCTGTTGATTTTTTTGACGAATTTGCTTTCGCTGTCCGAGATGACCAGGATGCCGTTTTTCATTTTGCCGTTGATGCCAAGACGCTTCAGGGCGCCTTCGACGCTTGGATTGCTTGCGCCCTTGGCGCGGTCGTACTCTTTAAAAAGTTCGGGACCGTCCGGCCCTTCGTCGTTCGGCCCCCCGGTTGTCGCGCCGAAAATACCGATGGTATACCCGCGGTCATCTCCGATATCCTCGCAATATCCGTAATATTTCGTCCAGTTGAGGTCGTCCTGCTCCGGTTTGTTGACGAGCTTCATGATGTTGTCCCACTGCTCGCCGTCAAGGCCGGTGTTGGCTTTCAGAAATTGCAGCGTTTCCGGCGAAAAGTTGGCGTCATGGCTTCCCGCCGCAGCGGCGAAGGCTTGGACGTCCGCCTCGGAGGCTCCGGCCGAAGGGCTTGCGTTGAGTTCAGCATTGATATCCGTTTCTATGGGGATGGAGATCTCCGTCGGTTCAAGCTGCTCCGCATCCGAAACCTGCTCGTCGGCAAAAGCCTTCACCGGAACGGGGCCCGACATGGCGATCATGGAACCCAGCAGCGTAAAGCTGAGCAGAAATACGGTTAACTTTTTTCTTGCGGTGGCTTGTTTGTTTGCGCTGTTCATGGATTATCCCTCCAAAAGTGATGAATGGCAAAAACGGCGGTCGATTTTTTCGATAAAAGTAAAAACGCTTTAACTTTAGATGTATAAAAAACGACCACAGTAAAAATAAATGCTTGGTGTCAATCCCTTCTTTCGGTTTTCTCTTAAAGTTTAAGTGCTTAAACTTTTGGGTGGGAAAAGCATTCCATTTCCGATTCGCTGCTTCGAGGCTCCGGAGCCACGGGTCCTGATCCAGTGTCGTGTGGATGCAGCAAGAGCATACTTGAGATCGCGGCGGTCGAACAAGGGTCCTAACGACTATTTCGTTTAGCGGACTTCTGTGTAGATATTTTATCCTAATCGGGGATTTGACACGACAGGATACTGCATCGTTCGAGCAGAGCCGTCTTCTGGCGCAAAATGAAGTCGAATTACCGCTTGTGCCTGATTATAGTTTTTCGGAAACGAAGTCGTTTTTTGGCTGCCGGCTGTGCGCTTCATTTGGCGTAGCCGGCAGGGTCTTTGCATTAAATCATACAACGTAAATAAACAAAAAAAAGTTATGACAAAAAAGTACCTTATTTACATTAAAACCATTTATATATATTTAGTTTTGCGGTATATTTTCATTGGTTGGCCAACCGTCATTAATAAAAACTCTAAATCTAACTAAATTAAGATCAAAAGGATAGTCTCAGAACAGCAGCTGGAACTAAAATAGAAGGATATGTTGATTTTTGGGTGACTATTGCAGGACGTTTTGTTACCCCGCATTATGAAATTGAAGTTGATACTCCTCCGGATGCTTTTATTACTGGACTTGATCTTCTAGTGTATTATAGCGGAAATGAATTTAACAACGGAGATAAATACGATCCAATATATAGAGTAGCACTAGGCACTAAACATTTAGTTGGTAAAGGAGACCCCCAGATTTATACCCAAGGTGGTTCATTTTCTGCTACAATAAGTGGCGAAGTACTAACAAATAAAGGTGTAGCAATGGTAGTTCCATCAAACAAATCAGTTTACTTTAAACTAGTTTAAAGTATGATTGTACTTATTTGAGTGTTTTGCATAATTCCGTTTCAGAGAAGAAGCGATAGCATATTCACTGTCGTTAAGGGGTAATTTTCGAAAATGGTATTATATGGATGAAGAAAAGGGCAGACTTGCAGAATTTTAGAA
>NZ_BORW01000069.1 GCF_018333375.1 Paenibacillus cookii | reverse complement strand
TTTCTACAACCGGAAACGCGTACATTCCGCTATCGGGTATCTTACACCTTTTCAATACGAACAAATGTACGGTCAAATTGCGTAATTTTCTCGATTCTGGCTGTCCAATCTATTGACAGAGGTCCACATGCTCCCTTCCATGTCTTCCTAGATTATACATCTGACAAGCATGGAACGATAGTCCCGCAGCATAGACGATACATGATGCTCACCTACATGAAAAAGAAATAGACCGCCCTCGAAAATAAAAAAAGCCTCACACAAGTTGTCTAAACTCATGTGAAGCTTCTCTTCTACTTCATGTTTCCTACGACTTTCACTCTCAGTCTCGTCGCATTTCCCGGATGATAAGCAAGCGGGGTTTCTTCCACTTCCACGAGTTCCACCGTAGCCGGATCAGCGCCGGCCAGCACCGCCTGCTTTACGGCTTTTTCTTGCGCATCTCTAAGTGAATCCTCACGTGGCTCTGTAGAATAGATGTAAATTTGTTCATATTGTCCGCTGATTTGAGCAATACACGCGCCAATGGCGTTGGCTACGCCCCCGTTCTCAGGCTTGATCATACGGGATACCCCGCGAATCGTGTCCGGTATAACGACACTGCCGCCCCCTACCAAAACAAGCTCAACGTCTCCCGAGGATGTCTTCATTTTATCAATGGCCTGTTCAATGATGGTTGCAATTTCAGCTTGCACATTTTTGGCGAAGTCTTCATCCAGATGCGCTACCAGGCTCTTATCCCCGACATCCGCAAGCCCGAGCCGAACGGCAATGTCTGTCGTAGTCAGCGTATTCCCGCCAAAAACCAGCGCTTCTTGTCCAATCTTGTATCCTACGCTGTCAGGGCCAACCGTAATTTTGCCGTTCTCCGAGCGCACAATGCTTCCGCCGCCCAGCCCGACGGAGATAATATCCGGCATGCGGAAATTCGTGCGGATATCGCCAACCTCGACCGCAACCGAGGATTCTCTCGGGAAGCCGTCCTGCAAAACCCCGATGTCCGACGTCGTCCCGCCTACGTCGAGAACCATCGTATCCTTGATCTTGGCTAAGTAGGAAGCCCCGCGAATACTGTTCGTTGGCCCGCAGGCAATGGTGAGGATCGGAAATTGCTTAGCGTAATCGATCGACATCAGGGTACCGTCATTTTGGCATAAAAACACGGCTGCGTCCGAGATGCCCTCTTCTTCCAACGCCTGAACAAAACCCTCGGTCGTCGTTTTAATCACCTTGCACAATGCCGCATTGAGGATGGTCGCATTTTCCCGTTCGATCAAACCGACCGAACCGATCAATGAAGAACAGGAAACCGGAAATTCCGGTCCGTACATTTGGTGGATGAGATCGCGAACTTGGAACTCCTGGTCATTTTTAAGGGATGAAAATACGCCGATGACCGCAATGGATTCAATACGACCGCGCCACTCTTCCAGAAGAGCCGTAATTTCGGTCTCATCGACTTCACCAAGCACTTGGCCGTCGTATTCATATCCGCCGTGGACGAGAGCGTATTTACCCGACAGCTTCTCCACCATATCCTCAGGCCAGGACGTATACGGGGCCACGGAAGCCGTTGCCGGGTAACCCAGGCGAATGACGCCGACTTGGGCCAGCTTTTTACGCTCCACAATCGCATTCGTGCACTGCGTCGTACCTAACATGGCATGCGTTATTTGGGTTTTATCGATGTCCGCTTCCTGCAGCAACCTCCGGAGAGAGGTTTCGATGCCCGTTTTAATATCCAAGCTTGTCGGTGATTTCACCGCATGGATCAACTGATGGTTCTCATCCAAAATGATGGCATCCGTGTTGGTGCCGCCCACATCGATCCCGATTCTATACATTTTCAGCCACCGCCTTTTTTACCAGTTCCTCGATTGGAACATAATCGTAATCATATCCGAAGTATCTTGGACCTGCCGTCTCGATTCCTTTTTCCGTTCTCCATTTTTCATGGGCGGGCAGCCCGATCACCCGTACGCGTTTCCCGTATTTCAGGCTTTCTGTGGTTACAGGCAACAAGGTTTCATAATCGACCAGACAGATCAAATCCGGAGTCATCGCTGCCACTTGACCATTCCGCTCGGCAACCAGGTTTTCATTTTGAAAATGAACCTTCATCTCCCCGGCTTTAAACGCCTCGATCCCTTCGAGATGCATGCGGCCGAGATTAAATCCGCCCTTGGTTTCCCGGATGACATCCACGATTTTACCTTGGAAAAGTTCATAGCCGGACACGAGTTTCAGCAGTTCTTGCAGCTTATCCTTGGCATCCCGGTTTTTCGATGTAATGATGGCGCCAATCTGTTCGGACAGGGTCACGATATGATGAACGCCGCTTTGTTTGATTTGAGCACCCGTTGCAGGATACAAGCTGACTAGAGCGCTGGCTCCCATTTCCACCGTAGCCACCCTTGCCAGCCGCTCCGTCCATCGATTATCGATGGTCTCAAAGATGCCGATGTTCCCTTTTTCATCCGTAATCGCCATCGGCGTCGCCGGAATGCCGTCCAGGTTAAACGTCACCATTTGCAGCTCCGGGAACGCCCGTCCCATACCGTCGCAGTCGATCAATGGCAATCCCAGTTGCGCCGCAACGACGATGGGAATCATGGAGTTGACGCCCCCCGCTTCCATCGGAAACGTGCCGGCGATCTTTTCTTTTCCCAAGTAATTCGCTAATTTTTGGAATACCTTCACAAACTCGTCCCCTTTTGGGAACTTCTCCACCAGTACGGAAGGCGCCCCCATCATCGCGGCGGGAATGAAAAAGTCCTCATCCTGAATCTCGTCGACCGAGTATAGTTTTACAGGTCCATATTTATCAATGGCCGAAAGAGCCATCAATTTGCCGATATAAGGGTCTCCCCCTCCGCCGGTTCCCAGAAATGCCGCGCCGACGGCGATATGTTCCACTGCTGCTTGATCTAAATATCTCATTTACGTTTCCTCCAATATGACGTCTTCTGAGCCGATAAACGATAACCGACATAATACACGACAAAAGAAATCACAATCCCGGCCAGCGGCTGATTCGGTACCTGTGGCAAGCTCGGGAAAAAGGACAACACGACGGGAGCACAAGCAATGACCGCGCCCAAAAGCCAGGAGACGACGCCCAAAGCATTCACGCCTTCAACCTCCTGCCAGCGGTTCTTATCCCCTTTGCCAAGCACCCAGTACGAAGCGATCATCACGCCTGCCACCGGCGGAATCATAGCCGACAGGATGGACATGATCGGAGTAAAATAGTTGAGGATGCCGACGACAGCCAATACGGTCCCGATGGTTCCCGCAATGCCGACGGCCCACTTTTCTTTCTCCTTCGACACGTTGAACACGTTGATTAAGGCAAAACCGCCTGAAATAACATTCACAAGGTTCGTCTTCCAGGTAGCCAGGATCAAAATCACACCGCCAATAAGCGGCGTCGTGATGCTCAAAAATGTGGCTGTAATATCGCTAGCCCGGTAAGCGATCGTCAGGACGGCCCCTGCACCGATCATCAGCAAACCCGCCGGAATAATTCCGAAAAGAGCGGCTTTCAGCACATCGGACCGTTTTTTCGAAAATTGCGAATAATCTCCCGCGATGACCGCGCCCAGCGCAAATGAACCCAGGGTTACCGCGAGTCCGTCCGTAAAGCTCATCACGGCCGCAGGTTTATAATTCTTGATGATCTGCAAGGAGTCTCCGGTAAAAGCTTCGATCAGGCCAAATACGCTGATCCCGATCAATAAAGGAACCGCAATATAACTGATCACCCGCAGCACTTTAATGCCGTACATGGCTGAAACTACCATCACCAGACCGCAGATGAGAGATGCCAGCGGCACCGGAAGGTGCACGCCGATCTCGGCCAGCAAGTTGGCCAGGGCTGCGCCGCACACATTCGCCTGGATGCCGAACCACCCGAGACACGCAATGGCGAGGATGATCGACAGAATCGTCCGAGATCCTTTTTTGCCAAACACTTGACCTGCGACCTGAACGGTCGGCCGTCCTAAATCCGTGCTTTGAATCCCCTGCAAAATCATAAGCAGCACAATAATGGCGTAGCCTGCCAATGTGACGAGCAATGCCCTTGATAACCCCATTCCTGCAACAAGCGCATTCCCTACCAACAAACTCGGGATGCTGATGACCGCGCCGGCCCAGATGATCCCCAGACTGAACCAGGATTGATATTCTTTAGCGGATTTCATGTGCCCCCTCCTCACGATGGTTCGTTCGAATCATTTTTCTCATTGTAAAAGATGAAGCAGGGCAGCGTCTTTTTCAGAAAATAAAAAAAATCCCGAGATTTTTGTCTGATTCGACAAAACCTCGGAACTTTTAGTTATGGATGAGACGGTAGACCATGCAGGCGGTATAAACATCGTACGATTCCGAATTGATGGTCACATCATATCCGATAAGCTCGCAAATTTTTTTAATGCGGTATTTCACCGTATTTTTGTGGACGAACAACAGCTTGCTGCATTCATCCATATTCCCCTTCGCATCCAGAAGAAAAGTCATCAGCGTTTTCAAAGCGTCCGGGTCGTCCATGATCGGCTCCATAACGGACAAGCATTCCTCCGTAACCTCTTCCCCCTGCTTGCTGAGGTCTATGGCCCGTTTCATGGAACGGACTTCCGCCGCGGTATATAGTTTGCGGTGATGATACATGCGGTGAACTTCTTTTTCTACGCCCTGGACGAGTTGATACATCCGCCTTACGTCCTGCGTGTTCCGCATTCTCGGAGAATACACGATGCTTGATATTTCAGCGATGAGACTCGTGTTTTCAATATATTCCGCTGCGATTTCAAATTCATTGTATTTATAGGAACAGTTCCCCAACAAAACGACAACGCAGTGATCGATCGTTTGAATGACCGCGGTTTTATAATATTGCGAAAGATGCGCTTTTAAGTCCTCCCTTATCCTTCTTTCCTCCGACAAATCCTGAATGTAAACGAGCCACATCATTTGGATGGCGGATACGTCGATATGAAGCAGATGGGCCAATCTGCGCATTTTTTCGCTTTCGTCGTTTACGATCGCTTTGACCAACGCGTATTCGCTGACCTCGTTATGCTTGTCTCCCCACAAATTGATGGCCACCTGCACGACCTCGCCGATTTGATCCATCGTTTTCGGAGGCAGCTTCGCATTCTCTTTAATGAGAAACAGGTAAAGGATCTCCCCGTTTTTTTGATGAACACGTTTGTATTCAACAAAGCAGGGCGAATTCACCTCTCCTTCTCCCGTTCCGCCGTTCAAGATGGAAGGCGCCATGGACCGGATGAGACTCGCCACATCGAGCGATGAATTCCGCGGCCACATGACCCGATTGATGATATCCAGGTTGCTGTTGGTCAGCACGATGTTCGCTTTCATCCGGTCCGACAGCAGTTTAAGGGTAATTTCCACGCTCCGCAAATGTTCCGGCAACAGCGAGACCTTTTCCAGCGATTCATTCACGAAATGCTCATTCACATTCTGATTGCTGACGATCGCCTCCATGACTTCATAAATGACTTCATTATATCGAAGAGTGTAGTCGTTTCTCGGCATGCAGATGATAATAAAATTCAGGGATTCGGCCAACTCGACCACTTCATCGGCGATATCCGGCATGACAATGCCGACATAGTACAAAATCAATCCCACTTCGCCCAGGTCATGCAAATATTGAACCGTTTTGCACTGCTGCTCCACGCTGTCCTTAATGGAATAAAAAGAGCTGATGACCAGCTCTTCGGCATACCACTCTTCCTGAACGGTCTGAATGATTTGCGAAAAGAAATTGACATCCGCCACCTCTAAAACAGATAAAGAGGATACGGTCTGATGAAGCCTGCTTGCTCCAGTGACCACCTGAGCCCCTCTAAATGAAGGCAGCTGCAGCAAATCTTTAACGGTTACCCCAATTTAACCACCACTTTTTTGTTCGATTCAAGCTGCTGTTCCTATTCTTCAAGCTGGAGAAGGACATTCTCGTAGAAATGGTCTGTTAAAACCAAACGATGATGCCCTGCCTAACGCAGCAGCCTAAGATAGGCTTTATTAATATTAGTATAACCCTCGTTATGATAAGCAACCAAGTAGTTCCATAATGTTCTTCCCTGTTATGGATTTTTTATTATGAACCCGGATTCACGACAAAACCCAGTCCTAGATAGCTCTTATCTTAGGCTGGGGCGTTTTTGTTGATTGAGTGTTCTTCTACAGTTTTATATATTGTTTCCCATGTATTCTAGCTATTTATAGTATATTTTAATGGTATTTCATCATGTCTTATATGTTATAATTTTCTGGTACAATATGCGGCTTGAAGGACGGTCGGCTAGTCTCCCGGAAGGGAGGTGATGCCCATGGAGGTTAAAGATGCACTCACCTTAATGCTCATGTTTGGCATGTTCATTTTGGCGCTTCTTACCTACATGAAAAAGAAATAGACCGCCCTCCCTAAGGTAACGGTCTATTTCGACCACCACTTAGCGGCCGACTGCTCTTTATGCAGTTATTGTGCTCAGGAGTCGTGTTCGCGCACGGCTCCTTACTTATTCTTACCTCAGTATAACTCATTTTATAACGGTTTTATAGATTTTCTTTGTTAAATTTATTTATATTTGGTCTGTTATTTTTTGATCGCAGTAATTTAGGGCTTGCTGAACAAGATTCGTTCCATCTACACCCAACGCAAGTCTCTAAACCCAAGCAGTCTGAAAAAATGCAAAAAGAGAACACGCAGTCGCCGCTCCAGATTCATGACCAGAAACTGAAGGG
>NZ_BORW01000068.1 GCF_018333375.1 Paenibacillus cookii | reverse complement strand
AATCATTTTTACGGTTTGGATTTTAAACTCTTTGTCATATTTCTGACTCATCTTCGGACACCTCGATTTTGCTAGGTTTATTGTCGCATTCTCGATTCTCGGTGTCCACTATTTAGTCTAGCATCATTTTGATTGGAGTCAGCGAAAGTAACGTTCATGTTCACGAATAGCAAGAGGGCGATGATCCATATGGTTTTCCTCATTTTTTTCTCCTTTCTTTTTTGAGAATTGGATATGACTTAAGCACAGTCCTGCTATACTAACGAAATCCCCAAATAAGTTTTGCGGTTTATTAATGATTGCTCCATTTCTTCTAAATACTTAAGCTGTTGTTTATTCAACTGATCTTTTTGCAAAAATTGATGATGATAAACAAATGAATACAGATGCCTGAAGTTAACAAAAAAATCTACGTGCTCCAATATGTCATTCACTGAATTCCCCATTACATAGCCTTCAATAAATGAATTGAAAAATATAGACGCAAACCGATCCCGCCCGGCTCTATCTTTAATCGTTTGCGAAGCATGATATACAGCAATTGCGATATCGTATGCAAACCAATGAAATTCACTATCCCCAAAATCAATATAGGTGATATCGCCCTTATCATATATGAAATTATGATGATTTAGGTCGCCGTGTATGATTCCATAAGATTCTTTAGACTTGCTTATTGATTGAATATCTGCAAGGCATTGCTCCCACTTCTCTTTAATCTTATCCTTAAATGAATCCATTCTCATCCGATAAATCTTATGCTCGTTCCATTCTGGCCGTCTGTACTTACCTTTGTATAGCTTGGATAAGGAATGCATTGTCCCCATCCCATGACCCCATTGCTTGAATAATTTTTCGTTCCAGTCTTTACCGTTAATATCAATATGGGCCCCCTTCACCTTCTCGTAAGCTACGAAAAATAGATCATCCGTCAAATTATGGATATAGGAACTGCCACTTAGGATTATAGGAACCGTTACATGAACTCCATTTTCATGAAGGAATTGCGTCCATTCGATCTCAGACAGAATTTCCTCCTCCCTATGAATCCCTCTACTAAAAATCTTAACAATGATCGGTACTTCGGAAGAGATTTCGTAAACGTTATTAAAATATCCGCCGAGTAAATGAACATCGGTTCCTTGATAGTCCAATACATCAAGAATTTGATTGAGTACAGATTCATCAACCTTCATGGATCTCCCCCCCCAATTGTGATCGGATATGACTACAGCTAACGCTCTGTATCTACGAATCGACCCAGCCTTAGATAGCTCTTATCTTAGGCTGGGCCGATTGTTGCCTGCTATGTCTCCTTGATTATACAACTGACAACCCAAAGGATGGTAGTCCTGCAGCGTGAAATACGTTTTACCGATTTTTCCATGACCGGTTATGTGGCAACCTCATGCCACATAACCGCAAACCTCAGAAAGCCCCAGTAGCTCAAACAATATCTAAATGAATACCTAAGAACCCAAAAGTGTCGTATTCTCATCAAGATCAATATCCAATAGTAATCATAAATCCATCCGTTATCTTCATCATTATATTGGACTACATAAGTGAATTGTTCTGAATATGTAACATTAATTTGATTGTAATAACGCTTAACGTTATACTGAGCTTCTCTGTTTAGTAAGTGTATTCGCCAATACCCGCCTCTTCATTAATATCTCTTCGAATAGCACTGAGCAATCTTCATTTTCCTCAACGGCTCCCTCAGGTACCTGAAACCCAAGACGTTCAAATCCTTGTTCTTTAAATACTAATAACTGTTATTTTTTATTTCAGATTACAATCTTCCACCATCAAGCATAGTCAGCTTGCCGTCGTTGGCGTTGACAATGAAGCTGTAATACTCCTTGGTCTTGTAATCATATCTTGCAGCGAACATGAAGCTGATCACCTTATATCCTTCATAATCAGAAGGGATGACGAACGCGCCTGATGGAAGCTTGGATGGGTATACGCTGCTGTACATAACAGAACGGACATGCAAGTTAATATTGTTCTCGCCATATTTGCTGTGAACAACGGGCGCAAACTTGCCTGTGAGTTCTGAAATAAGAGAGTAGTCATCGGACAACATATCCAACAGCTCTAATACATCATCAGAGTCATTCATATCAATGAGAAGAGAGTATTGGCCATCTTTGCCAATGTTGCTTGTGAAAGACAAATCTAGTTCAAGGCCATGGAAATAATATACCGAGAAATTGTCATTCAAATATTTATCAAGCTCATTAATAGTGCTTGTTTTTGGCTGGATAGAAGGGTTAGTTGGAGTAATGGGACGGGATGGTGTTATGGATGACTGCGAAAATGAGTCCTTACTCATAATTTGAATAACATTGCCCGAAAGATTAACGTAGGCTCCAGTTGCTTCACTTACAAAACGCAAAGGCACAAATACGCTGCCCTTAATGATTTTTGGCGCAACTTGAAGCTCGACAGGAGTTCCATTAACATATGCAGTCTTACTTCCGACATTAAGAATTATACTTGTTCCATCTTTTGTACCAGTCACCTGTTGTTTCTTTTGATTCCAACCGATTCCGATACCAAGATCATTAAATACCGGTTTAAATTGAACCAAAGTAACTCCACTTTGAACAATTGGATCCTGGTCAAATATAACCGCGTTTCCGTCAACGGTAACGTTCATTCTTGGAGCCGCGCCTGCAGATTCAGCGATGAGAGTTAAGAGTAGAGAAGCGATGATGATAATTTTGCTTTTCATATGTAGTCTCCTTTTTGATATTTTGGCCCTAAGGCCAGCTAGTGCATTATACCTAAATTTTACCTAAAATACTATAGTTTATTGGCAACACCTCCTCAAAGATTATTGATATACAGTCTTCTGCACCTTTTGCGTTGTTTTGCACCCGTTCTGTAATGTTTCAGCGATTAGTTTGGCTTCACATAAGACTTTATTAATGTGGGAAAACAACTTATCCTCAGCATACTCGCTAACAGGTAGTTTGATTTCTAAGATTTTATCACGGCCATTCTTTCAGTTCTCGAGTAATGGTAGGTGCGTGACTACCCAGCTCACGCCCGATCTTCGCTATACCATTTGCTTTTTGAACTCGGTTGTAAACACGCAAGTTGATGTTTGGACATTGTAGAGGTGCACTCCTTATCATGATAGGTTTATTCTACAAGCCCTTATTTTTTCGTCCAACTTAGTGTAACCGGTCCAACTTCTCCTATAGCGTTCTTAAGGGACAGACCCGCTGCGTTTTTCGTCAAGGTTTATCTGCTCCATCCCATTTC
This sequence comes from Paenibacillus cookii, assembly GCF_018333375.1. Lineage (GTDB taxonomy): Bacteria > Bacillota > Bacilli > Paenibacillales > Paenibacillaceae > Paenibacillus_AQ > Paenibacillus_AQ cookii. The sequence goes on along the minus strand of NZ_BORW01000068.1, from coordinate 3,517 downwards.
TTAACCGACTCTTGTAAGCCGACTCAATAACCTCCATTTCACCCATTCAAGAGCAAGTCCCCTCATCGTTTCAGTTCCGTTCAAATGGATTGGTTAAAAAAATCGGGCAAATGTTGTTTTGCCCGAAACAGTTTAAAAATGGATCTATGGAACTGAAGCCAAAGGAACTTCGATCAACCAGGAGATCAAGATCTTGGTTTAAACGTAATTCCCAGCTTTTTAAAATACGGCTCCAGCTGCTCTGTCAACTGATCGATTTTCGATTCATCTTCCTCTGAGATTCCATCCGGATCAAGCGTCTTGTCGTCATACGCCTTCAATTCATTGATCAATGTCTGGAACTCGTTGAATTCCTCTTTACTGAATGTCAGCCTTGCTTGGTCTACGATTCCTCCCCAAAAAGCGGCGTTATCTACCATTTTAACCTCCCTTTTCGGGGTTGATTGAATTTCGTTCAATTTATTAAAGACAGGCTCCAGCTCTGATGTTAAGCTTTTGTAGCGTTTAAGCTCCTCTGCGCTCAAGCGGTCTGGATGAATGTCCCCGTGGGCATCGGCAATGTTCAAATTCATTGTTTCCAACTCTTGAAGTAAAGACAGCCATTTGGTAAATTCCTCTTCACTGAGGTTTTGTTTGGCGCTCTGCAGCTTTGCCTCGAGCTCTTCGTACTGTTTTGGACTTACCCCATATTTGGCGATATTCTCCTGCGAACCGTAGATGGAATCCGCAATGTAATTGTACCCGGCATATGCACCAGTCGGGATTACCAAGGCCGCGGCCAAAATGCCCGCAGCAATCCATTTTTTCATTCGCCGTCCAGTTTGATGCGTTACGACTTGGTGCAGTATTTTCCCCTTAAGATTAGCAGGTGCGTTCCAATCTTTGGTTTCTTCCGTAAAAGCCGTTTTTAATCTTTCATCAAGACTCATTTAGTTTCTCCACCCTTCCCATCGCCGGAATGTTCATATTCTGTTTGTTGCGTATCTTTTGCAGAGCAGCATGGATCCTTGATTTTACCGTACCGAGAGGGATCTCGAGTATGGCTGCAATCTCTTCTTGCGTGTAATCGTTTAAATAATGCAGGGTAATTACGATTTTCAGCTTAAAAGGAAGCCGATCTACGCACGCGAGCAGCGAACGGTTCGATACCTTGTTCACCACTTCATTGGAGAAATCATAGGCCACCAGTTGTTCAATCTGTTCCACTCTTTTGATGATTCGTACATGTGTCCAACTTTTTCTACGATGGGCTTGAATTTGACGCATCACGATGCCCATGAACCAAGGCCGAAACGGCCTGTTTGCATCATACTTGCCCAGAGACCGATATGCTTGAATGTAGATCTCCTGAATCACATCCTCTGCGTCAGACCGCTCTTTAACAAGAAAACAAACGGTTTTGTAAACGTCCTTGATGGTTGCTTCATACAACTCGCCAAATGCATCACGGCTTCCCTCTAATGTAAGTGCAACGAGCTTTGCATAATCAGTAGAATGATTCATCTGCCACCTCCCCCTTAGGCCTTACAGTATGTATTGGTAAAATCGAATGATATCGTTCGAATTATTTTCAAAATAAATCTGCGGAATGGTCAAAGAAATGGCAAAAGCCCTCCGTTTTTAACCATCGAAGGACTTTTTTTGGGGTGTCTTGAATGAAATTTGGAATGTGGATAGCTCCTATAAATGACGAAGCCAACTCTCTAGCCCGTATGGGATTTATGCCTTTTGTCGTTCTTGCGAAAGACCATAAGTGAAAATAAAAGCCCCCATATAAAACCGGTTATATGACCGCTAATACTTATACGTTCCATAAGAAACGTACTGCCCCAACCAAGGACCGACCAAACAACTAACATCATAACCGTTTGTTTTCTGAGAACAACCCGTTTAGAAATCATGAGGCAATAATATACAGCCATGATCCCAAAACAAATTCCCGAGGAGCCGACCAGACTGTTCGTTGACAACAATAAAAAGTCACCCATGGGGGTTAGCACGATATTCATCAATATGAAAATCATAAACTTGCTTCGCCCCAATATGTATTCAATGAGAGGAGACATGATATATAGAAACAAATTGTTACTTAGATAGTGTTGAGTTCCATTATGTAAAAAAGCATAGGTGACAAACCTCCAAGGCTCATACCTTCCAGAGGTAATTCCAAACACGGATTGGACATAGCCGACCCCATAAATCCCATTGAAAATGACCGTAATGAAAAATAAGCAGGTGTTAATTGCAATGATATAAAACGTTACAGGATATAGCGTCCTAAACTCCTTAAGCGTATTCCCATATTCAATATTCATCTCATTATTCCTCTTCGACCTCAGTTTCGGGCCACAGCGTCATCACGTTTCATTAACTAAACGCCAAACTGTTTTAAATGATGGTCTAAATGTTTATAAATGCCCTTGCCCCATTCTTCAGGAGAGAATTTGCCGAAAAAAGGATGGGGTCGGGTCGTGCAGTTCTCGGGTCCATTATTTTGAAACGTAATTATTTTTTGTATTAATGTTTCTTTTTCCGCGTCAAAATCCCTTTCATCTACAATCATGATATCCGGAATCGTGGACATGTTCCGTGGAAGCGGCTTGTCGTTGTAAAAGATGGGTTTCACAAACTTTCCTATGATCACCCCGAGCCAACTTCTGGAGGAAGAAGAGTTCCCCATCGCGATCTCTTGAAAAGATGAGCAATGAGCCAACATTTGCGCGACATTCATGTTCCCCCAACGCGGTTGTGAATCCGGGCGTAATCGTTGGATACGGGCAATCATTTCATTGGTGTGGCATTGTTCAAAAATGCTATTCATTGGAACGGCTCCTCCCTGAAAAAGGGTTTTATGCACTGAATTCCTATTCCATCAAGATCCTCAAGTTGATCAACATTACTCATGATTAAGTTCTTCAGAAAAACCAAACCAGGTCATTTCATACAAACAAAGCGCCGCTATTTGTTCGCTTGAAAAGCGCTCAAGTACTTTATGATCTATATAAAAGCCTAGCCACTCCTCCCAATGGTTTGCGGAGATGTCCCAATATCCATCCCACTCGGATGAATTATTTTTTCCATGTACCCGATACTCCACATCATCTTCGTGAAGAGAAGCATCAGAATTAACCTCGTCTATATGTATGATCATCTCCTCTACATTTTTTGCCGGATCTTTTGAAAGTAAGGATTCAAATACGGTTAGATATTTTCTCTTTGTGCTGTTCTTGCGGTTCATATTCGGATAGTATTCAATCAACTTGTCCCAAACCTCTTCGAAAACGACTTTGTTTAAAATCTCTTTAAAGGTAATCATATAATTGAACTCCTGTTATTTAAGGCTCCGTTTGGAGCCGCTTAAAATATATGCTTCTCGACAGGCTGGGTCGCATTGATGCTAGACTAAATAGTGGACACCGAGAATCGAGAATGCGACAATAAACCTAGCAAAATCGAGGTGTCCGAAGATGAGTCAGAAATATGACAAAGAGTTTAAAATCCAAACCGTAAAAATGAT
>NZ_BORW01000067.1 GCF_018333375.1 Paenibacillus cookii | reverse complement strand
ATAGCGGAGGGGTTCCACGCGTACCCATCCCGAACACGACCGTTAAGCCCTCCAGCGCCGATGGTACTTGGACCGAAGGGTCCTGGGAGAGTAGGACGCTGCCAAGCGAAGGACCACTGTTGATGAACAATCGACGGTGGTTTTTTTATTTATCCATGTTTGGGCGATTTCTTGAAGCTCGAGAAGGTCGGCGGATTATGAATGGGCGTTTTGCCACATAATAATAGCCTATTGTAACAACGCTAAGATGTGGCGGGTGCTTCGAGGCAAAGTTGATGGCATTAAGATCGGCACTTGAATATGTTTTGATCATTGGCCTGCAAATATTGGACATCCCATCCAGAGATGTCTTTTTTTGAATCGTTGTCTTTTACCAGTGGACATGTATTTTCGGGTATTAGACAAGTGCATTTTCTGTTTGTTTTACCATCCTCAATTCCTTGACAGCTTCGCAGGGCCTTTGCTAAGATGGCAATAATATATTTTCAGAAAATGATTTTCAAGCCTTGTAGTATAAGGGTTTTGACGAATACAATACATGACAATGAGGGGGAAGTTCCAAGGTGTGGGAAGACAAATTCAGTAAAGAAGGATTTACTTTTGATGATGTGTTGCTGGTGCCGCGCAAGTCTGAGGTGCTGCCGAAGGAAGTGGACGTGTCCACGAGATTAAGCAAGCATGTGAAGCTCAACATTCCGCTCATCAGTGCCGGTATGGATACCGTTACCGAATCCGCCATGGCTATCGCGATCGCCAGAGAAGGCGGGATTGGCGTTATCCATAAGAACATGCCCGTTGAGCAGCAGGCTGAAGAAGTAGACCGCGTAAAACGCTCCGAAAGCGGCGTTATTACGAATCCATTCTCCCTGACACCTGATCACCTTGTTTCCGATGCCGAGCAAGTGATGGCGAAATTCCGCATTTCCGGCGTGCCGATTGTGGACGAGCAGCATAAGCTGGTGGGGATTTTGACGAACCGCGACCTGCGTTTCGTACACGATTACAGCATTCACATCAAAGAAGTGATGACGAAGGAAAACCTGGTTACGGCTCCGGTCGGCACAACGCTGCAAGAGGCTGAGGTCATCCTGCAGAAGCACAAAATCGAGAAGCTTCCTTTGGTTGACGATAATAACGTTTTGAAGGGCCTTATTACGATTAAGGATATCGAAAAAGCGATCCAATTCCCGAATGCGGCGAAGGATGCGCAAGGACGCCTGTTGGTCGGCGCAGCGATCGGTATTTCCAAGGACGGCCTTGACCGCGCCGAAGCGCTTGTAAAAGCCGGCGTCGACATGATTGTGGTCGATTCCGCGCACGGACATCACATCAATATCCTTGATTTTGTCCGCAAACTTCGCGGCTTGTATCCTGAACTTACGATCGTGGCAGGCAACGTCGCTACCGGCGAAGCCACACGCGACTTGATCGAAGCCGGTGCCTCTGTCGTTAAGGTTGGCATAGGACCTGGTTCCATTTGTACGACGCGCGTGATTGCCGGTATCGGCGTACCGCAAATCACTGCGATTTACGACTGCGCGAAAGTCGCCCGCGAATACGGCATTCCGCTCATCGCCGACGGCGGCATCAAATATTCCGGCGAGATCACGAAAGCGTTGGCTGCAGGCGGCCATGCGGTCATGCTGGGCAGCATGTTTGCCGGCACGGAAGAAAGCCCGGGCGAGTCTGAAATTTATCAGGGACGCCGCTACAAGGTATACCGCGGCATGGGCTCCATGGCGGCCATGAAGCAGGGCAGCAAAGACCGCTACTTCCAGGACGACGATAAGAAGCTCGTACCGGAAGGCATCGAAGGACGCGTAGCGTACAAAGGCCCGCTGAAGGATACGATCCATCAGTTGATCGGCGGCCTTCGCTCCGGCATGGGATACTGCGGAACGAAAAACCTCGAAGAACTTCGCGAAGACACCCAATTCGTACGGATTACCGGCGCAGGACTCCGCGAAAGCCATCCGCATGACGTCCAAATCACGAAAGAAGCTCCGAACTACTCCGTATAAAACCGAAGATGATTTGCACTTAACCAACATCTTCTTGTACAGACAGGCCGAATTTAGGCCTGTCTGTCTTTTTTTGCTTAATCCCCTGTGATAGAATAGAACAAGTAAGATTTCAATGGGCAAGAGGGGAGTTAACAATTCATTGAGTAAGAAATGGAAGTTGTCGGGCCGTTCCGGCCATAAGAAGAACAAACGTCACCTCGTTAAAAAGAGCATAGCCTCGGTTATGCTTTTGAATATGCTTTGCCTTTCCGCTTTGCCGGCCACCATGGTGTTTGCGGAGAAGGCGCAGACAAGCACGACTGCTACAACGAACAGTACGACTACGGTAGCAGGAAGCATCCAGAAGCCGGAGCTGAATTTAAAATCCGCCATTTTGATCGAAGCTTCAACGGGGCAGGTGCTTTTGTCGATGAATGCCGACGAGCCGCTTCCGCCGGCAAGCATGACCAAAATGATGACCGAGTATATCGTTGCCGAACAGGTTAAGCAGGGGAAGCTGAAATGGACGGATAAGGTTACGGTAGGGGAAAATCCCAAATTAACTACCGGTTCGCGTATTTTTTTGAATCAGGGAGATGTTCATACGGTTGAGGAACTGTATATCGCCATGGCTGTAGGCTCAGCCAATGACGCAACGGTGGCCCTGGCCGAACGCGTAGCCGGTTCCGAACAGGAATTCGTGAAGCTGATGAACGAAACGGCCAAGCAAATGGGCATGAAAACCGCGCATTTCATTAATGCGACCGGCCTTGATAAAAAGGACATGCCTGCCAAATTCCGGCCGGAGACGGACAAGGAAGACGTCATGTCGGCGAAGGATGCGGCCATTCTCGCCATGCACATCGTGAAGGACCATCCGGATTACGCCAAATATACGGCGATTCAATCGTACAAATTCCGGGAGCGCGATAAAGCACCCATCGTGAACTACAACTGGATGCTGGAAGCGAATAAGAACATCCCGAATTTCAAAGCTTATGCATATCCGGGTTTGGACGGCCTGAAAACCGGGCACACCCAGAATGCGGGCAACTGCTTTACGGGCACGGCCGTACGCAACGGCATGCGATTGATCAGCGTCGTCATGGGGGCCGATTCCGAGGCTCACCGGTTCACGGAGACGAAAAAAGTTTTGGACTTTGGTTTCGATAACTTCGAAGTCAAGCAGGTCGTACCCGGAAAATCGAAAGTCGAAGGATTGGACACCGTTCCCGTCAAAAAAGGCGTAGAGACTAAAGTCGGGGTCGTCAGCGACGGCGATGTCAGCTTCGTCGTGCCGAAAGGCGGCGACGCGAAAGGCGTGAAGTTCCAAACGAAGCTCGATGCTGCCGAACTGGTAGCGCCGATCAAAAAAGGGACCAAGGTTGGAACGATTACGTATACGTACAAAGCCGAAGGCATGGACCAGGCACAGACCAAGACGGTAAACCTGGTGACCTCCGAGGATGTCGAAAAGGGCAGCTGGTTCCGTTTGTTCTTCCGGGCCATCGGAGAAATGTTTGCCGATTTGTTTGACGGAATAAAAAATCTTTTTTAAGATATTCAAAAAGCATTAGCTTATAGATTGAGATGATACACATTTCGGGAGGCGTGGACATGGAAACAGGGACTTCGAGAGTAAAAAGAGGCATGGCAGAAATGCAAAAAGGCGGCGTCATCATGGACGTCATGAATGCCGAGCAGGCAAAAATCGCTGAAGCGGCGGGTGCGACGGCCGTTATGGCTTTGGAGCGCGTACCGTCCGATATTCGCGCAGCAGGCGGCGTAGCCCGCATGGCCGATCCGACGATCGTCGAGGAAGTAATGAAAGTGGTATCCATTCCGGTCATGGCGAAAGCCCGCATCGGTCATTACGTGGAAGCGAAAGTGCTGGAATCCCTGGGCGTCGACTACCTCGACGAGAGTGAAGTGTTGACTCCTGCCGATGAAGTATTCCATATCGATAAATGGGACTTTACCGTTCCTTTCGTGTGCGGAGCCAAAGACCTTGGCGAAGCGCTGCGCCGGATCGGCGAAGGCGCATCGATGATCCGTACGAAGGGCGAGCCGGGAACGGGCAATATCGTCGAAGCCGTTCGCCATATGCGCTTGATCAACAGCCAAATCCGCAAAGTGCAAAGCATGTCCAAGGACGAGCTGTACGCAGAAGCGAAAAACTTGGGCGTGCCTTACGATCTGCTTTTGGGCGTGCATGAAAACGGCAAGCTGCCGGTGGTCAACTTCGCCGCGGGCGGCGTGGCTACGCCGGCTGACGCTGCGCTGATGATGCATTTGGGCGCCGACGGCGTGTTTGTTGGCTCCGGTATTTTCAAATCGGACAACCCTGAAAAATTCGCCCGCGCGATCGTGGAAGCGACAACGCATTACCAAGACTACAAACTGATCGCCGAAGTATCGAAGAACCTGGGAACTCCGATGAAAGGCATCGAGATTTCGAAGCTGAGTCCGGCTGAACGGATGTCGGACCGCGGCTGGTAAGAGAGAAGGCTTGAGACATATGAAAATCGGGGTGCTGGCACTGCAGGGTGCCGTAGCAGAGCATATTCGCAGCATTGAGCTGGCCGGCGCCGAAGGCGTCGCCATTAAGAAAAAGGAAGAACTGCAGGATATCCAAGGCCTGATCATTCCCGGCGGCGAAAGCACAACGATCGGCAAATTGATGCGCAAATACGATTTTATCGATGCGATCCGCGAGTTTTCCGCGGCTGGCAAACCGATTTTCGGAACCTGCGCAGGTTTGATTGTGCTCGCCAAAACGATTGAAGGCCAGGAAGAAGCCCATTTGGAGCTCATGGATATCACCGTAGCCCGGAACGCATTCGGACGCCAACGGGAGAGCTTTGAAACCGATCTGGACGTCAAAGGCATTAACGAGCCGGTTCGGGCCGTGTTTATCCGTGCCCCGCTCATCCGCAGCGTAGGGGACCAAGTGGATGTGTTATCCTCTTACAACGGAGAGATCGTGGCGGCAAGACAGGGACATTTGCTGGCGTCTTCGTTCCATCCGGAACTGACCGACGATTACCGGCTCCATCAATATTTCGTGGATATGGTAAAAGCCGGCCAAGCGTCATAAAACCCTGCTTTTGTGCCGATATATAACATGACAGACACCTTGACTCTTTTTATGATATCTAAAGCCTCCAAATAGGGTAAGCTTTGGATAAGGGGATTGCTCAGCTTGCCGATTCCGGCCGAACCGGGATTGGCGGGCTGGAGCGATATACCCACAAGGGTCGGGGTTATTTTTTTGAACATGCAGAAATATGGTTTGGCTCATGGAACGTAGCCAATAGAAGTTTTCATAAGATGTACGCTGAGGAATTCCTTCACGTAGATTCGAGGATTCCGGCCGGATACATGTAACCATTTTGGGAGGAATTTTGGAATGCTGGATGTAAAAATATTGCGGACCGACTTTGCGAAAGTCGAACAAGCGCTGAAAAACCGCAACAAATCGCTCGATTTGATCGCTGGTTTCCCCGAGCTGGACACGCGCCGCAGAGAATTGCTTCAGGAAAGCGAAGCGCTGAAAAACCGCCGCAACGTCGTGTCGGGCGAAGTGGCCAAGCGCAAAAAAAATAAGGAAGACGCGGAAGAGCTGATTTTGGAGATGCGCGAGGTGTCGGATCGGATCAAAGCTATGGACGAGGAGATCCGCGAACTCGAAGCCTCTATCTCCGAACTGATGATGGCGATCCCGAATATCCCGCACGAGTCCGTTCCTGTAGGCGCTTCCGAAGAGGACAACGTCGAAATCCGCCGCTGGTCCGAGCCGAGAACGTTCGATTTCGAGCCGAAGGCTCACTGGGACATCGCGCAGGGGCTTGATATTTTGGACTTTGAAGCGGCGGCTAAAGTAACGGGCTCGCGCTTTACCTTTTACAAAGGGCTGGGAGCACGTCTGGAGCGTGCATTAATCAACTTTATGATGGATCTTCACAGCGGAGAGCACGGTTATGAAGAAATGCTGCCTCCGTACATCGTCAACGGCGACAGCTTGCGCGGGACGGGGCAGCTTCCTAAGTTCGAAGAGGATCTGTTCAAGATCCGCGACACCGAATATTACCTGATTCCTACTGCCGAGGTGCCTGTAACGAACTACTACCGCGACGAGATTTTGACGGTGGAGGATTTGCCGAAGCATTTTGTGGCCTACAGCTCCTGTTTCCGTTCGGAGGCCGGTTCGGCAGGACGGGATACCCGCGGGTTGATTCGCCAGCATCAATTTAACAAGGTAGAGCTGGTTAAAATCGTGGACCCTGAGAAATCGTATGAAGAGCTGGAAAAGATGACGGCCGACGCCGAACACGTCCTGCAGCTTCTGAAGCTGCCATACCGCGTCATGGCGCTGAGCACGGGGGATATGGGCTTTTCCGCCGCCAAAACGTATGACCTTGAAGTATGGCTGCCTGAGAGCGGCATGTACCGGGAAATCTCGTCTTGCTCGAATACGGAGGATTTCCAGGCGCGCCGGGCCAATATCCGGTATCGTCCGGAGCCGAAGGCCAAACCTGAATTCGTGCATACGCTGAACGGTTCGGCGCTGGCGGTCGGCCGGACGGTTGCGGCCATTTTGGAAAACTATCAGCAAGAAGACGGCAGCGTGGTCGTTCCGGACGTTCTGCAGCCTTACATGGGCAATGTCAAAGTGATCGCTCCTAAACAGAAATAAGCTTGAACAATAAAATAAACTATGGTATGATATTTTTGTTACGCCTAACGTAACCTTTAATATTTATACCATCTGGAGAGGTACCGAAGCGGTCATAACGGGGCGGTCTTGAAAACCGTTAGGGTGCAAGCCCACATGGGTTCGAATCCCATCCTCTCCGCCAGATATCGTAAACGACAGAAGTCATCCGAAACGGAATGGCTTCTTTTTTATTTTTAGGCTTTAGCCAGTTGAGCTCGCGAAGCGTGCGAAACAAAAAACCACCCGCTATGCGGGTGGAGGGAACGAGGGTTTGACCAACAAGACCATCCCGATAAAATTGAGATGTTCAGGCTCAAT
>NZ_BORW01000066.1 GCF_018333375.1 Paenibacillus cookii | reverse complement strand
ACCATCTGCTCTGTATTTTCTTATCCACTCTCTAACTGTGTGGGAACTAACCCCTAGTTGTCTCGCTTCATAGTTTGGATTTGACCTGTGCTCCAGGCATCGCTGTATGGCATGCAGTTTCGTTTCAGTTGAAGTTGAACTTCTTTTAGACATAGAAATACTCCCATCGTTGTAGTAGTAGAAGTTTTTATTTTTTCTACTGTCTACTATGATGGGAGCATATCATTTATCGGAATGCTACTCTTTTTTCTAACTGTTCCGTTCCATCGCGATTATATAAAAACCCAGCTTTTATTCGTCGCACTGTATAACTATTTTTGTTGTTTGCTTGGAGCCGTGTTGTTTTTTGTCCTTGCAAAAATAAAAATGGAATCTGCGTATTGGATGGGTTTTCCGCTCTTTATCATTTTGGGCTTCCTGGCATCGCTTAGCTTTCCGCCTTTGTATTTCATTTTTGTCGCAGGCTCTTTCGTTTTTTATTTCGTACAACCGGTAAAAAATAAGGTTTTGTCTTCGATTTTGGCGGTCTCCGGCCCCCTTCTCTTAGTGATTCTCTTGTTGGTGATCTAATTCGTGGGGGCGGGAACGGACTACGAAGACTTCGATTGTTGGATGGCAGTTTCGATATAGGATCTTAATTTTTTGATAAACGTCCGCATCGCATATCCGACATAGCGGTCGCTGCGATAGATCAGACAAATATCCTGCGAAGGGGTCGGATTTCTCAAAGGTATGACTTTGATGTCTTGGCGGTTAAGGTTATCCAGCAGGAGCCGCGGCAGCACGCATGCGCCGACTCCGCTTTGTACCATCTGGAGAAGGGAAGATAACGTTGTCGTCACCATATGCGGCTGCAGCGCAAATCCGTTATCCATGCAAAAGCGGTCGATCAGCTTGCGGCATTGATGTTCGGGTGGAAACATGACCATTTTCAAGGAACGCAGCTTGTTCAAGGGAATCAAGCTCTCCGCGGCCAGAGGATCATCCCTGCTTACCGCCAATGCGAACTCCTCGTGAAACAGAGGGATTGAAGTGAGGCGTTCGTCGCTAACAGGTCCAATGGTGACGCCGACATCGATGCTTCGGTCCAACACTTGCTCGGTTACTTTCATGGTTTCCAGAAGGGACAGCGAAATGGCGGGATAGGTTTGATGGAAGTCCAGCAGCAAAGCATTAAACAAGAGATCCGCATCTCCTGGCAAAACGCCGATGGATAGCGATCCGCCTTGCATCTTCTTCAGGTCGGCAATCGCGTCGCTCGCTTGCTGCAGATGCCCGAACATCGCGGCGCCATGTTCGCGAAGAATCGCACCGGCTTCGGTTAAGACAATTGTTTTCCCCGCACGATCGAACAGCAGAACACCTAATTCTTCTTCCAATCTCCTTATCTGCTGGCTGACGTTGGGGGCGCTGACTCCCATTTTTTCAGCTGCCTTCGTGAAGTGAAGCTCTTCGCATATGGCCATAAAATACTGTAGTTGTTTTAACTCCAAAACGCACACCTGCTTTCGATTGCATCGCCGAATGGATGGTACACGTTAGTTTTACTTCATCTTCCTTATTCTGTCAACGAGTGATCGTTAACTTTTGCTTAACGATACGGTAACGCCCACTGCATTGATGGGAAGTTCCGCGGGACCTATACTGGGATCAGATCAAGCGGTTCTCAATGACAAAGGAGGAAATGAATATGTCTGAAATGATCATCAACACGGCTAAAACGGTACGTCAAGTGGTGCTGCAGCAGGTGAACGCGATTCCTGAGGAACGGTTTGACGTTCAAGCGGCAGGATTCAACAATACCATCCGTTGGAACGTCGGCCATATCATTTATTGGATGGACCGGTATGCAACCCTGAGCTTCGGCTCCACGACAGCCATACCCGACTTGTATGAAACGTTGTTTAACTCCGGTACGAAACCTTCGGACTGGACATTTGCCCCTCCATCAAAGGAAGTACTGGTCGAAATGTTAACGGCACAGCTTTCCCGCCTATCCGAGCTGACGCCAGCAATGCTGGACGACAAGCCTTCGACTCCTTATGCTTTGGGACCTTTCCAATTCCACACCGCCGGCGAGTTGTTCAACTTCGCTTTGATTCACGAAGCCATCCACCTCGGCACGATTTCGAGCCAGCTTAAGGTTCTGTCAAGCTAACTGCCCTATATGAGCAGGCGCCCTTTCTCTATAGCGTTTCATGAAACAAGTGGCTTGATGAAAAGGATGATGGTAACGATCAATGAACCATAATGAGGAGGATTCTCTCATGGAAAAATACGCAGGCTCAGTCCCATCCCGAACTCGCGACGTGTTTGATGCTTTTAAGCAGGCTTTGGAAACGGGGGATACGGACGATTTTCTTCAAAAGGCGACGGAAGATTTTCGTTTCTCCGTTCCGCTCCCGCTGGAAGGGTGGAATCACGAGCAGCAAGGCAAAAAGCGGTTCGAGGATTTGGTCCGTTTCGAACGTTCCGTGTTTCAAATGCAATTGACTCCGCTTATCGTGCTTGAAAATGAAGATAACGGGATGGTGGTTTTTCGCTCGGAAGGTTCGTTGAACGGGCGGGATTTTCGCAATGAGCTTGCCATCGTTTTCGAGTTCGAAGGGGAGCGGGTCCGTTCCTTCCGCGAATATGTCGGAATGCCGTTAAAAAACTACGAGAACCCATAATCAGGTACTGGCATGAATGAAATTGTGGTACGATGACGGTAATTATTGTATGAAAGCGGGTAGACATCTCATATGATTCCCTTAGTCTATGACCAGATCAATCATTGGGGAAAAGACGATGAATTTTTCTTGGCGCTTCTGAAGAGTTTGCATGTACAAATCGTTGCCGACTTAGGCTGCGGAACCGGAAGATGGACGACGCGGCTTGCCCGGTACGGCTATGAAATTACGGCTGTGGACCCCAACGCGGAAGCGATTCATATGGCGAAAAGCAAAGACGCTGCAAACCGTGTCCAATGGATGGTTGGCGACAGCACGAATTTGCAAACCAAGGCTTACGATGCCGTCATCATGACAGCCAATGTTGCACAGGTATTTCTGACGGATGAGAGCTGGAAGCAAACGATCTCGGATGTATACCGATCTTTAAAATCGGGCGGGCATTTTATTTTTGATACGCGAAACCCTTTGGCGAAAGCCTGGGAAGAATGGGAAAAGGACATGACTCCTGATACTGCCCAAGATCCGGCAACCGGAGATCCGTTAGAAATTTACACGGAGTATGAAGGGTTCGAGGGAGATATTTTCACGTTTTACGAAACCGTCAAAAAGGCGCAGACGGGCGAAGTGTTGATTCATGAAAAAATGCAGATCAGGTTCCGGAAGCAGGAAGAGCTCGCCGATTCGTTGAAAAAGGCAGGTTTTACGCAAGTCACAACTTATGGCGATTGGGAGTTTAAACAAGCAAGTCCCGACAACAAGTCGTTTATTTTTCATTGCATGAAATGACCGTCTTTGAAGAAGTTCGGATACGACAAAAGCATAGCGGAAATCAAAAAAAGAACCTGAATCGTATGATCAGGTTCTTTTTTTATTGCATATAAACAGACGTGATGATATAATCAGATCACGACTGACATTTAATAAAAAGGCTATATGTATCTCATCTTACAATTTAATTGTAGCATGCCGAAAATTTCTTGTCAAATGTTTTTTTTATTTCATGGTTAGGAGAGATGTGGAATGAGATCGTTGGTTCTCGATTTTCAGGAAATGCAACAAACGCAGCTTGGGCTCGTAGGCGGGAAAGGATTGCATTTAGGGGAATTATCCAAAATCGAAGGGATCCAAGTTCCCGAAGGATTTTGCGTGACCACCGAAGCCTATCAAAAAGCCATCGAGCCAAACGAAACGTATCAAGCGTTGCTCCATCGACTAACCATGCTAAACGCAGAGGCTCGAGAACAAATGGGCGAGATCAGCAGGGAGATCAGACAAACCATATTGGATGTAGAAATTCCTTCCGATGTTGCGGATGCCGTTGTTCGTTATCTCTCCCGGTTTGGAGAGGAACAAGCTTATGCCGTGCGTTCCAGCGCGACCGCCGAGGATTTGCCGCATGCTTCTTTTGCGGGACAGCAGGACACCTACTTAAACATCATCGGCGTCGACGCCATCCTGCAGCATATCCGCAAATGCTGGGCGTCCCTTTTTACGGATCGCGCGGTCATGTACCGGGTGCAAAACGGATTCGACCATCGTCAAGTTTATTTATCCGTGATCGTTCAAAAGATGGTTTTCCCGCAGGCTTCAGGGATCTTATTTACCGCCGATCCGATGAGCGGAAGCCGAAAGCTGCTTGCCATCGATGCCGGGTACGGCCTGGGAGAAGCGTTGGTCTCCGGTATAGTAACTGCCGATCATTACAAGGTACGGGAAGGAGAAATCGCCGACAAGAGGATCGCAACCAAAACATTGGCGATTTATGGCCGAAAAGAAGGCGGAACGGAAACCAAGCCGATCGATCCCGATCTACAAAAGACTCAAACGCTTACGGATGATCAGATTTTACGACTGGCTCGCATCGGGAGACGAATCGAAGCTTATTTCGGCCAGCCGCAAGATATTGAGTGGTGTTTGGCTCAGGATACCTTCCATATTGTTCAGAGTCGTCCCATTACGACTTTATTTCCGATTCCTGCAGAGAATGATCAAGAAAACCACGTCTACATCTCTGTGGGCCATCAACAAATGATGACCGATCCCATAAAACCATTGGGATTGTCTTTTTACCTGTTAACCACTCCCGCACCCATGCGTACAGCCGGCGGCAGGTTGTTTGTTGATGTTGCGCCTCGGCTGGCTACCTCTGCCGGACGGGAAGCTTTATTAGATACCGTGGGCTCCGATCCGCTCATCAAAGGCGCACTCATGACCATCATCGAACGGGATTTTATAAAATTGTTACCCCATGATCCAACGGCACCGGTTCCGGGCAGAGGAAATACAGGTATGCCGGCGGCATTCGAGAGCGATCCGGCAATCGTTTCGGATTTGATTAAGCGTAGTGAAACCTCGATCGAAGAGTTAAAACAAAACATTCAAGGGAAATCGGGGCCGGATTTGTTTGATTTCATTCTGGAAGATATCCAGGAATTAAGGCGGATTCTATTCGACCTGCAAAGTACGGCTGTGTTTATGGCTGCGATGAATGCTTCGGCATGGATCAATGACAACATGAACGCATGGTTGGGCGAAAAAAACGCGGCAGACACGCTTTCCCAATCGGTAGACGGCAATATTACTTCGGAGATGGGCCTGGCGCTGATGGATGTCGCCGATGTCATTCGTCCTTATCCGGAATTGATTGACTATTTGCAGCTGACCAAAGACGATAACTTTCTGGATGAGCTGGTGAAGTTTGATGGCGGCCAGGAAAGCCGGGACGCGATCCAAGGATTTCTCGACAAATATGGCATGCGCTGTGCCGGAGAAATCGACTTGACCCGGACCCGTTGGAGCGAAAAACCGATCACGCTTGTCCCGTTGATTTTGGGCAACATCAAAAACTTTGAGCCTAACGCCAGCCGCCGCAAATTTGAGCAAGGGCGCCGGGAGGCTTTGGCCAAGGAACAAGAGTTGATCCATCGCTTGAAGCAACTGCCGGACGGCGAACAAAAAGCCAAAGAAACGAGACGTATGATCGACCTCGTCCGGAATTTCATCGGCTACCGGGAATATCCCAAATACGGCATGGTGAATCGCTATTTCGTTTATAAGCAGGCTTTGCTGAAAGAAGCCGAACGGCTCGTGCAAGCGGGCGTGATTCGTGAAAAAGAAGATATCTACTACCTCGCTTTCGAAGAGCTTCACGAAGCCGCGCGTACAAAGAAACTGGATGACCGGATCATCAGCAAACGGAAAGAAGAGTACCAACGTTATGAAAAACTGTCTCCACCGCGCGTAATGACGTCGGATGGCGAAATCATCAGAGGGGAGTACAACCGGGAAAATCTTCCGGATGGAGCATTAGCAGGACTTGCCGTTTCCTCCGGAGTGATCGAGGGACGCGCACGCGTCATGTGGAACATGGAAGATGCCGATCTGGAAGACGGCGATATCTTAGTCACCGCTTTTACCGACCCCAGCTGGACGCCATTATTTGTATCCATAAAAGGTCTGGTCACCGAAGTCGGCGGGCTGATGACCCATGGCGCCGTGATCGCTCGCGAATATGGCTTGCCGGCTGTTGTCGGAGTGGAGAATGCTACCGGGCTGATCAAGGACGGGCAGCGAATTCGCGTCAATGGAACGGAAGGGTATGTTGAAATATTGTAATGGGGTCCGTATAAAATGGTATGGGTAGGAACACATGGGCGTCGACAGCAGATCGTGACCGGTCTGGACGAGCCGGAGTAAGAGCATGCAGAGCGTCCTGGAGATAACCCGGGCGCTCTTTTTTATTTATAGGCTTCTTTCCAACAAGGTTCCGACTTGTTTGGCCATGTCTTTCGGGGGATAGGGCATCCCGTTTTTGATCCACCATTCAATGACCCCGACATAGGCCGTTCCGGCATACTGCAGCATCACGTCCTCGTTTAAATCCGCATTTTTTCCGCTTTCTTTGTCAATCTCGCCTCTAAACCCTTCCATAAAAGAAGCAA
Organism: Paenibacillus cookii; assembly: GCF_018333375.1. Taxonomy (GTDB): domain Bacteria; phylum Bacillota; class Bacilli; order Paenibacillales; family Paenibacillaceae; genus Paenibacillus_AQ; species Paenibacillus_AQ cookii. Next base: position 1,426 of record NZ_BORW01000066.1, on the reverse strand, counting down.
GAAGCCGGGTTCTGAAAGAGGATGGCATCCCTTTGCTGGCTAACATGGTGGAAAAAAGCAAGTAATTTTTCTCGAAATATTCGAAATAAGGAACCAGGGCATCGGTCCATTCCAACTCGCACGCCCATGTATCCATCTCCTTTAATTCATTAATATGGGTTTCCATGATTTTATCCAACAAATCATATTTGTCCTGATAATGCAGATAAATGGTACCGCGGTTTACATTGGCCTGGTCGGCAATGTCCTGAATGGTAATGTCGTCGAAATTTTTGACGGCCATCAGTTCGATGACGGCTTTTTTTAAGGATTCTTGCGTTTTAACAATTCTTCGGTCGACTTTTGCCATCGTGATCCCCACCGATTGGGGGCCGGTCCAATATCCTCTCGTACCCGGACACGAGATCGCCGGCATTGTCGCCCGGGTTGGATCGGACGTTACGAAATATTCGATTGGCGACCGAGTAGGAGTAGGCTGCATGGTGGATTCCTGCGGAGAATGCGAGAGCTGCCGCAAGGGAGAGGAGCAATATTGCCATCATGGTCATACGGGGACTTACGCCGCGATCGACAGATACGGCCAATACACGCAGGGCGGTTATTCCACCCACATCGTCGTAACCGAAGATTTCGTCGTCCGCATTCCCGACGGCATCGCCCTGGATGCCGCCGCACCGCTTTTGTGCGCCGGAATTACGACGTATTCGCCGCTTCGCCATTGGGGCGCCGCGCCGGGCAAAAAGGTCGTGGTGGTTGGACTCGGCGGGCTTGGACACATGGCCGTGAAGCTCGCCCATGCTATGGGGGCGGAGGTAACGGTTTTATCTCAGACGCTGAAGAAAAAGGAAGACGGTTTAAAGCTTGGCGCGGACCATTATTATGCCACCAGCGATCCGGAAACGTTTACGACGCTGGCCAACACGTTCGATCTGATCGTGAATACGGTAAACGCAAAGATTGATTTAAATGCCTACCTCTCGCTGCTGGCCGTCGACGGCACCTTGGTCAACGTCGGTGCTCCGCCGGAGGCATTGCCTGTGCAAGTGTTTTCCCTTATCCCGCATCGCCGGTCGTTTGCCGGATCGGCCATCGGGGGCATTCGGGAAACGCAGGAAATGCTTGATTTCTGTGCCGAACACCGCATTACGCCTGAAATCGAGCTGATCTCCGCCAATCAGATTGATGAAGCCTGGGAACGCGTTCTTGCTTCGGATGTCCGGTACCGGTTCGTCATCGACATCGGCACGATGGGCAAGGAATAAGGAGAATCCGGATGTTCTTTCAGACCGTCCGGCAATCTCGGTACGCCCAGCATGGGCGTCATCTCTAGGGTGAAAGTCCCGAACGGGGGCTGGCGAGCGCCTACCGTTAGCCAAGGGCAAGGGTGTCTGCCGCGAGGCAGAATCTGAAGGAAGCCGGAGGCAAA
>NZ_BORW01000065.1 GCF_018333375.1 Paenibacillus cookii | reverse complement strand
GAATCATTTTTACGGTTTGGATTTTAAACTCTTTGTCATATTTCTGACTCATCTTCGGACACCTCGATTTTGCTAGGTTTATTGTCGCATTCTCGATTCTCGGTGTCCACTATTTAGTCTAGCATCATAAGAACACCAGCATTTTGATCGGGGGGACAACCGTGCATGTAAAACGTATTGAAGTGCAAAATGACTTTGAAGGGCGGCTATGGCTTACACTTTCTCCCGAGCGGGATTGGGTTCGGCGAATACGTAACGTTCCGGGACGAAAGTGGCATCCGGATCTAAAGCAGTGGAGCTTTCCTGCTGATGAACGTACCTTGGGGATATTTGTGGAGCAGTTTGCAGATTGTCCCGTTCATATGGAAGAGGTGATGCGGAGTAAGTATCTTCAATTCAGGAGACTTTCTACTTATGGAGACCGTTGGCGTAAACAGTGCCAAGAATGCATGCGTTTAAAAGGATATAGCAGAAACACTGAAAAAGCATATTTAGGACATTTGGAGAGGTGCATGCAGAGTACGGGAAGCAGCTTGGAATCCATGCGTGTATCAGATGTGAGAAATTACTTACTTGAACTTTTTGATCAAAATCACTCTCATACCTATGTTAACCAGGCGATCAGCGCTCTAAGTTTCTGGTTTAAGGAAGTTGAAAAACGGACCGACTTCCCAAAAGTATGGGCTCGGCCGAAACGGGAAAAGAAGCTGCCCGCCGTTCTATCGGCATCGGAAGTATCCACGCTTCTTAAAAGTGTTATAAATTTAAAACATAGGGCTATTCTAACCTTGATTTATTCGGCAGGACTGCGAATCAGTGAGGCTGTGCATTTGAAGGTTCATGATCTGGATGTAGAGCGTGGCATCATTCACATACGACAGTCAAAAGGAAGAAAGGATCGATATACGGTTTTGTCACGGACGGCATACAAGCTGCTGGAGCAGTATATCCGAGTAGAAGGGCCTGAAACCTGGCTTTTTCCTGGGCAAAGCAAAAACAGTCCGATCACCGCGAGAACGATTCAACATGTATTTGAAAAAGTAAAACAAAAGGCAGGGATTCAAAGGCCCGCCACGATTCATACGCTGAGGCATTCCTTTGCTACCCATCTCTTGGAGGCAGGTACAGACATAAGATATATTCAAGAATTGCTGGGCCATACGAGTTCCAAGACAACTGAAATCTACACTCATGTGAGCATTAGAGATATCCGACGAATCCAAAGTCCTTTGGACCGAATGCAAGAATGAATTGAATATACTGGGAAATTCGCATAACATTATAATATATGGATTTAATGCGAATGTCGTAATATTTCGAGAAAGAGGAGGGATTATGACATTCGCAGAATAAGAGTTATCAGAAATACCCGCTCAGATGAATCGAACCAGAAAAGGGGCGTAGAAAAGATTAAGAACCCAACTGAAATTATTCAATTGATAAGCCAAGCTTGTGATAGATCTGATATACATAAAATTCAAGATCTTATAAATTCATTAGATATTTCAGAACAACTAGACATCCATGGCTTTTTAAGAAAGATTGACCTAGAGTTTATAACAACAAACATTGATTCTTTGGAGATTAATGATGGTGTTAAGGAACATATAGTATATACAATTCTAAGCCGCACGAACTGGTCAGATGATTTACTTGGAGAGATTATTAAGATATATCAATCTTACGGTTTTATTGCTATGGAAAGCCTAGTTATTACAGCAATAAAACAGGACATAATAACATCTCCCCAATTGAGTTTAATTCTGTTAATCTTTTCAGGTTCTAAGGCAATAAAAAAAGAACTATCAAAGAAGAACTTATTCAAAGAATAGTGAGGGCATTTCAGGAGGGCAGGTACTTCTGATAACACCGCATTCACGCTTCGGGCCGCTGTCGCGTCCCTTGGTCCGCCCGGGGGACTTCGGAGAAGATAAATCAGGCGGACAACCCTGCACCGGCTAAGTCTAACGACCCGCGCTTACGCGCTTAAGCCAGTGAGGGTTCGTAAATACAAGAACGTTATCTGAAACCGGTGCGAGGCAAAATAAATGACACTTGTAGTTTAAGTGCCATCAAGATTTATATATGTCACCGCGAGATCCTATCTTTACAACAATTATTATAAGTTCATTATCAATTACTGAATAAATCACACGAAAGGATCCAACACGAAGCCGAAAATGATTTTCCATACCTTGCATTCTTTTTATGTCGAGCTCTGGATGTCTTGGATTTTCAGAAAGAATTTTTAAGTGATCCAGAATGCGATTTCGAGTTGTGATATCCTGCTTTTGAAGATACTTAAAGGCATCCTTTAGGAACTTAATTTCGTAATTCATGTTCAACATCCTTAAGGCTAATTAATTCACCTCTTAAGTAAGCTTCATGAGCATCCTTTATGGCATCTAATTCATCTTGAGTTGTTGGTTCATCATCGAGAGGGATTTCTCTATTCACGGGAATATTGGCGAGGCGCTCCATCAATTCGGAAACCAACTCAAGATCTTTATCGGATAGTCGATCAAGCAACTCATAAAATCGTTCTTTATTTACAGCCATTTTGCCAACTCCTTTCAAGATCTAATTATAACCATTATAACATTAGATACACCTAAGGGAATGGAGTTAGTAACTCGAAGAAGGCACCGGCATCAGATAACACAGTATTCACACATCGGGCATACGCCCTCGGTCCGGCAGGAGTTAGAAGTGAAGTCGAAGAGGGGATTTCAGTTTCGGGGAAGCGGGATCAGGCGGACACACCTGCGACGCTAACTGCGCAAGCGCAGCCGGCCACTTCGCGGCCTTAAGCCTCTCGGCGTCGTGAATACAAGGACGTTAGATGAAACTTGCAGAAACCTGAGGTGCAGGTATGGACAGAGTAGAAATGATAAGAGCAGAAGAAAAACTATATCATGATTTTTTTTATGAGAACTATAATCTCTTTGAACAAGGGACTTGGTTACACAAGCCTGTTCAAACAGTGCTGGACCTCATAGAGCAGTTTAATAGTTACGAAATTCTAAGAGTTTTAGATTTAGGATCGGGAGTTGGGAGAAACAGCATTCCCATTGCTCAGACAATTAAAAATAGACAAGGTAAAGTCATCTGTGTGGACTTGCTAGAGTCGGCACTTAATAAATTGCATGAATATAGTAAACGTTATGAGGTAGAACACATAATCGAAATAAGACTTTCTGATATAGAACAATTTGAGATCAAACAAAGTGAATACGACTTAATAATCGCTGTCTCAGCTCTAGAACATGTAAGTTCGGAAAGAGCGTTAGAAATGAAACTAAGAGAGATGGTTTTAGGAACAGTTGCAGACGGTATCAATTGTATAATAATTAATTCGAATATTCGTGAAATAAATCAAATGACAAACAATGAATTGGATCCTATGTTTGAAATCAATCTCTCAACAGAGCGAATGCTAGATTTGTTGGACAGAAATTATAAGGGTTGGGAAATTCAAAAGAGACTAATAAAACAATTAGAATTTGATATTGAACGTAGAGAGCAACCCGTAAAATTGGTGAGTGATTGTATAACATATATTGCAAAGAGAAATTGGTAAGTAGTTCAAAGAAGCCTGCAAGCATCATCTAACACAATATTCACGCATCGGGGACAAGCCCCTCGGTCCGGCACGAAGTAAGAAGAAGATTCGGTGGGGCATTTCAGTTTCGGGGAAGTCTAATCAGCCGGACACATCCGCACCGACTAACTGCGCAAGCGCAGCCGGTTCCTGGCGGAACCTTAAGTCGGTGGGACGTCGTGAATACGATAACGTTATACGACAGAATCAACAAATAAAAAAATCCTAAAAAAAGAACTTTTGTTCTCTTTTTAGGTAGATGCTAGAATATATTTGAAATTAAATTATCATAACGGAGGTGAATTTTCATGGCGGTTAAACATATTCCAACAAATATTGTGCACAGTGGAAGTAAAGGTGGAACTACTGGATGTGGCACGAACACCAATGAACATTCGGATCATTGGTTAACTACTGGTGCAATTGTTACTTGTAATAAAAATGGTTGTAAGAACTAAAAACGATAAAACAATGACTGCCTGCGATGAGTGTTAGGGCAGTCATTGTTTCATACTGAAGAAGATGAATAGTGAAGGTATATTCGAGAAGAGATTCCGTCGTATAACATAATATCTAAGAACCGAGTGCTTGGGGCCATGGTCTACGGATGGATTTCGCGAGGAATTTTAACAGACTAGCCCTCGCAGGTTATGAATGCAGGAACGTTATAGGATATAATTAAATGAAATGAGAGCCGTCTGGCTCTCAATTAGAAGTTATATTTAATTCATTATGTAATTGAAGAGCATCTTTAAAACCTTGCAAGTAGATTTCGCGTTCTAGGATTGTTTGAACTGAGAGGTCTGCATCATCGTAAAGAAATAGAGTTTTATGCATATCCTGAGGTAGAAGTTCATGTAACTGTTTAAAGTAAAGATTTCGTTCAGAAGAGAATTGTTTGTAAATGGTGTTGTTCTTGAGAAGATAGCTATATAAGGCTTCAATTCGATTACGTATCAACGAATCAAGTAAGACATCTAAAGAATTGTACATGAATTTCACCGTCCATTATATTTTATTTTGCGAATAAAAATTTAACTTATTGAATATTATTTTATCATAATGAAAATTATAGTCAAGACATATCAAAGATATTTTTGATTAAGGAAATATACTTTCATATAATTAAAGAAAAATTCAATTTAGATACAAAGGAGTGCCAAATGATAAGTTATAAACCATTCCAAAAATTATTGATTGACAGAGAGATTAAGAAACAAGATTTATTGAGAATGACGGGGATTTCATCGGCAACGATGGCAAAGCTCAATACAAACGAATATGTATCATTAGAAGTGATTGATAAATTATGTGCCGTTTTAGGTTGTCAACCAGGGGATTTATTGGAGCATGTAACGGAGTGATAACTTAGCTTGGTTCAAGAAATGTTTTATGAGTTGAAGGTAGTAAGTCTACCATGTATGATTAGGTTAAACTGAACAGCTTTAAGTTGTTGAATACTAGAAGAACAAGAGGTGCATTAATGGCAACAAAAATAGCGTTATTTAATCACAAAGGTGGAGTGAGTAAAACAACAACAACTTTCAATATAGGTTGGATGTTGGCTGAAAAGGGATATAAAGTAATATTAGTTGATGCCGATCCTCAATGTAATTTGTCAGGAATGATTCTCGGGTATAATGAATCTTTAAAATTAGAAGATTTTTATAACAATGGTGATATTAACAACATTCGTGATGGACTAAAACCTGCTTTTGAATCTATGCCTAGATTATTAGAGGCAGTAGAGTGCACAGAAGTTGAGGGCAGACCTAACCTTCTTTTACTGCCTGGTCATATTAAATTTGCTGAATATGAAGTCACTTTAGGGATTTCTCAAGAACTTTCTGGTTCAATTCAAGCATTAAAAAATTTACCTGGGTCTATTTCTTACTTACTTGATAGAACTGCCGAGAAATATTCGGCTGATTACATATTAATAGACATGAGCCCGAGTCTAAGTTCAATAAATCAAAATTTGATGATGATAAGTGATTATTTTATAGTCCCAACCTCTCCTGATTTTTATTCAGTTATGGCAATTGATTCTCTTACTACTATCTTTAAAAGATGGAATGCTTGGTCTAATAAAGCTCGAAATATTGAAATTTTAAAGGAAGCAGATTATCCATTTCCGAATATTCAACCAAAATTTTTGGGGACAATCATTCAAAAGTATAGACTTCGTGATAGTAAAGCATCTCAAGGTTTTCAGTATTGGATAGATAAAATTAACTTTACCGTTGAAAACAAGTTAATAATGCAGTTGGATGAAGTTGACATGATGCTCTCAAAAGAAGCATATACAAGTAACGGGTTGAAAGAAGATTATTGTTTAGGGACGATACCGGACTTTAATACTTTGATTGCTAAGTCTCAACAGCACAAAACACCTGTATTTGCATTATCAAATGAACAACTAGGTTATGGAGGTACAGTAGGCACTAGCGCAAGGGAGAATAGAGAGAAGTTCCATAAAATTTTTGATCAAATAACTACACAGATAATAGGTATGATTCAATATGGACAAAACAATTAAACAATTTAATGAAAATATTGAAAGAATTAGAATGCTTCATTCGGTTTATTTATCATATAGGAGTCAAATCACTCCCCTTGTTGACATATCCGATATGCTAAGATCAGAATTAGTACTCTTGGTAAGTGCAGTTGATTTTTATGTGCATGAAATTGTTAGAATTGGCATGCTTGAAGTTTTTTGTGGAATTAGACCAGAAACTAGTTCATTTAGGAACTATTCGATTTCTTTAAAGGCAGTACGTGAAGCACTTTTGAATCCAGAATCGTTTGATTGGTTAGAAAGAGAGGTCATTGAAAAGCACAGTTGGAAAAGTTTTCAGCAAGCAGAAAAAATAACTGAAGCTCTGCGAATAATTACTGATGTTGATTTTTGGGGGCGTGCAGCTTTGGCTATGAATAGTGAGCCTCAGTTGATCAAAAAGAAACTTAATTTAATTGTTGATCGCAGAAATAAAATTGCTCACGAAGCAGATATGGATCCTTCATACCCAGGATCCCGTTGGCCAATTGATGATATAATGGTAAAGGAATCAATCGACTTTGTTGGATCATTAATTCAAAATTTTCATATGAACATATCTACTATATAGCGTCATACAAAGCGGAGAAATAATTTTCTCTGCTTTGTTATTTTAAGGTTATCATTATAAAGAGAGTTAAAAAGTTGACAAAGTATTTCAATAATCATTGAGAATAAGTAATAATAGGTTATATCGAAGAAGTGATTCCGTCGTATAACAACATATTCAAGCAGCGTCTCCTTCGGATCCTTGGTCTGCTGGAAGTATTTCGAGGGGGCATTTCAGCAGACAACCCCTTCGGGGTTCGTGAATACAGGAACGTTAGCTGAAATCAGACTAAAGAAGGAGACGTTATATGATTATTTATTAACTCTTTAAAAGCGGCTGCCAAAAAAATGATGATAGATTTTGAAGACGTGTCCTCTCAGATAGAACATAAAGGTGAGCGCGGAACTAGTAGAGAAGAAATATTCTCTACATATTTTCGTAAGTACATCCCTCTGAAATACGAGTTTTCAAGAGGGGCAATAATAGATTTAAGTGGTAGGCAAAGCAAACAGCAAGACCTTATTATTCATGATACTTTAAGTAGCCCCATCCTTATGAATATGGATAGTACAAAAATAATACCTATTGAAAGTGTATTCGCAACAATTGAAATTAAATCATCCCTAAACAAAAGTAGACTCAATGAGTGCGTAGAAAATATCAAAAGTGTTAGAGGCTTACCAAAGCACCCCATAACTCCATTTGTATCGCCCACAGCAGGATTTGTATTTGCTTATACATCTGATACTAGCTTAGAAACACTTTTAGATAACTTAGTTGATTTAAACCTACAGGTAGATTCAGATCATCAAATTTCAGTTGTTTGTGTACTTGATAAGGGGATGATTGTAAATGTAGATAGACGAGGTTTGGACAAGATAGAATTACTCCCTTCAGTCAATACAACTAGAGCTATTATTGAAAATTCAATAGAAAATAACCTCATTATATTTTATTTGATTTTAATGCAGTTCCTAAATTCTACTGCAATAACACCTCCAGATTTATTAAAATATGTTGAGAAAGAAGATCTAGCTAAAATCCAATATTCTATCCCGAAAAGACATGTACCTTTGGATGGTACATACAATTTTGATGGGCAAGAAATAAGTATGCAGGCGGTTACAACTCTTATTGATGATATGGATAGATTTAAACGGATTCAAACAAAAAGGGCTTCATCTACAGAAATCATGGAATATTTCAGTGATAATTTTGATGCAATCTTGTCTATGGGTAAATTTTCGTCAGATAGTATATTTAATTTTTTTGGAAAGGATTATTTTATAGGACAACTTAAATTAGCTTTCGAACTGTATAAAAAGATAAAGAATGGTGAAAAGATTACAGATCAAGAAAACGAATATTGCAGAGAAATTGAAAAAGACTTATTTAAGCAGTATCAAGCAGAGTCTGACATCAGCTAACACCGTATTCACGCATCAGGGCTATCGCCCTTCGGTTGCCAGATGTATAATCATGGAAGAAGCTCAGCCAACAAACGACCCAGCCTAAGATAAGAGCTATCTAAGGCTGGGTCGTTTCGTGAATACAAAGACGTTATAAGAAATGGGGGCAAAGATAGAATTACAAAACAATAAAAGAAAATATTATAAACTCAACTTTCGCAGCTTAATTTTCCGAACAAAGCCTTGATATAATTGGGCAAACTCGCAATCCATTGCTGGAGTTGACATACAACGGCAGACTGATCCCGTTTGGATTTTGCTTCCGTGAACGCC
>NZ_BORW01000064.1 GCF_018333375.1 Paenibacillus cookii | reverse complement strand
TAAGTGAAAGAGGCAAATTACACTGAGCCTGAACAATTTATTGTCAGGCTAGCGTCTTTAGGCGCAGTTTGGCAACAGGGGGTTATACCCCAAGTGCAAACCACCCGTTGGACGGGTGGTTATGATTGTTCACGATGGGGGAAAACGCAAGTTCTGAATCGAAATTGGGGGCTTAAAAGGCCCGGCGTTCGGCGTTGCGGGATGGTTTTGGATTGTTGAAGGGGCGGCGGAATATCTGGTATGATGGCAACGGTCTTCATTCAACCGCCAAAAGGATGCATGCTTTTGCATATAAATGTGATACATTCCTAAGTTAAACGATGGAAATAGTGGATTGCTTTAAAGTGTTCACGTTATAATGAAGTCAATTTCGTTTCGTAAAATGGGAGGGAGGAGAGAGAAATTGGCGTTTGATTTAGAAATTGCGTTCGAGCCCGTTCACGAGTTTATGAATAGCTTGCATTCCTACATATGTCGAAAGTCGCACAAAAAGATAGATCTTGCCCCATGCTGGGCACAAGAAACAAAGGAGCGGCTCACCCCTGAATTCGCCCGCCTGCTGGATGACATGCTCGTTAACGGAGACTGGGGGTTCGCGTATTTGACCGCTTTCGTTGCTCCCGAAGGGTTGGGGGTCGACGGCTTTCTCGATTGGTTCGGGCAGCTGGGCACCCGTGATTTGATCGAGCTTTTCGCGGCCAACGGCAATGAATTTCCGGAGGAAGACATCGAGGTTTTCCATGAAAAAACGATCCACCTGTTCCGGCAGTGGCATGAGCAATATTTCGAACATGTCGATCCGGCCATCCTGCTCGCTTTGGAGCAAGAAAAACAAGACCGGCTTCGGCGTTTGACCGAAATCGATGGCGAAGAATTCGTCGACGAAACGACCAACGGCATGCTCTTCAAACCGCTTTCCGAAATCGAGAAACTCGTGCTTGTGCCGCAATATCATTTTCAACCGCTGAATATGGTGGCCCAATACGGGAGCATGCTCGTCTGCCATTATAATGCGCGCATCTATTTGGGGGATGAGGACCTCATTCCGACGCATGATCTCCGTTTGCTGCGCAGCCTGGGCGAAAAAAACCGGATGAAAATTTTGAAATTCCTGAACCGGGGCCCGCGCACGTTCACGGAAATCGTCAGCCATTTGAAGCTTTCCAAAGGCATCACGCATGACCATATCTCCAAACTCCGCAGCGCCGGCGTGCTTTACGCGCATTTCGAAGGCGAAAACCTGACGGAATACAGCTTGAGAAGACGGGCGTTGGATCAGCTCCAAGAGCGGATCTACCGTTATATTGAAGAGGGATAAGCTCTGGGACCTCCTTATTTGCCTGACGGGCAGTAAGGAGGTTTTTTGATTCGAATCATTCGTCAGCAAAATGCGTTATATGTGCAAGCCGATTGCGCCTTATAAAAATTTTTTCAGAAAACTTTTGAAGTTCTCTATTTACAGAACTCGGTTTGCTTCCTATAATAGACAATAATTAATGGAATCTTAATTCATACTTATCTTATAGGAATGATCGAGATGGGTACAAAACGGGAGGTTAGAGTTTCATGAAAAAAGGTGTCATTTTATTAACGTCGCTCATGCTCGTCGGTTCGCTGCTGATGTCGGCGTGCTCGAACAACAACGATGCGGAGCCGGCCGCAAGCGGCAATTCCGCGCAAACGGAACAAGGCGCGAAAGAGGGGAACACGACAGTACCGGGCGGCGAATCCGGATTAACGGAACCTTACGCGGCAGCGGACATGTCCAAACTTCCGGCGGTCGCCAAGCAGCGTACCGATACGATTATCGTCGGGCTCACCGATCCGAGCGGCGCGTTTACGCCATATTTTACCCAAAGCGGATACGACGGCAACGTCAACTCCCTGTTGTTCAGCTCTTTGGTAACCGTTGACGATAAAGGGCTGCCAATTCCTGATTTGGCCGAAAAATGGGACGTATCGGACGATCAGCTTACGTATACATACCACTTGCGCAAAGACCTGAAATTCAGCGACGGATCGCCGCTGACGGCGGACGATGTCGCGTTTACGTGGACGATTCAGTTCGACAAAGCGTACGACGGGGATTCCATGGTTCCTACGCTCGCCGTGAAAGGGGCCCAAGCGTATAAAGAAGGCAAAGCCAAAAGCATCGAAGGGATCAAAGTCATCGATCCGCAGACGATTTCCGTAACGCTCGAGAAGCCGAACGCCACCGCGCTCGTCATGCTGGGAGGACAGGTTTTGTCCAAAGCTTATTACGGCAAAGACTACAAATTCGGACAATTGGATTACATCAAAAAACTTCATTCGAACCCGGTCGGCAGCGGACCATACAAGCTTGAAAAATTCATTCCGGGACAGGAAGTCCGTTTTGTGGCCAACGAAAACTATTACAAAGGCAAACCGAAAACGGAACGTTTCATCTATAAAACGTCGGAAGGCGACACGTGGCAGTACCTCGAAACCGGCGAAGTCGACTACGCTTCGTTCAGCGCCACGACGGAAAACATCGAGAAGCTGAAGTCCCTCGGCTTCGTGAACATCATTCCATACACGCCAAGCACGTACGGATACCTTCAGGTCAATCTGGAACACGAAGCGCTTAAGGACAAAAAAGTACGGCAAGCGCTCACGTACGGTTTGGACCGCCAAAGCATCTATGTGGACGCCAACCAAGGAGCAGGTTCGGTAGCGAACATTCCGGCTTCCCCGATCTCCTGGGCGTACACGGAAGAAGGCATCAACCCGTATAAATTCGATACGGAAAAAGCCAAACAGCTTCTCGACGAAGCAGGTTGGAAAGAAGGCGCAGGCGGCATCCGCGAAAAAGACGGCAAACAGCTCGTCATTCACTATCTAGGCTCCAAGAGCAAGCAAACCGATATTTTCATCGCCGTAGCCAAAGAAAACTTCCAGGCATTGGGCGTAAAATTCGAGCCGGAAGTGTTCGCGGACTTCAACTCGCTCGTGTCGAAAGTGGAAAGCGGAGATTACGATCTCGTGTCCTTCTCCACGCCGATGCTGACCGATCCTTCGGATGGCCTTGTGCAATTCATGGACGGGGAGATCAAAGGCTACGACAATCCGAAATTCAAAGAATTGTATGAAAAAGGCTTGGCGACGTCCGACATCGAGCAGCGGAAACAGATTTACAAAGAAATCTTCCAGCTGCTGAACGACGAACTGCCGATCATCTTCACGAGCTACAAAAAAACCGTCTATGGATACAATGGACGAATCGACAACCTGTCCGTTAGCCCGTTCGTCGGCTTGGCCAACAGTCTTCCGGACTGGACGCTGAAACCGGCGCAATAATCCGTAACAACCATCCCGTCCCTCGCTTATCGCGGCATGATCGCCACGGGCGGGGGACCATGCGATTAGGAGGCTAATGATGAGTGCGTATTTAACGAAACGGATCAGCTACATGGTGATCATTTTGCTGGCCGCGTCGCTGTTGATTTTTTGCCTGTATGCGCTGACGCCCGGGGATTTCATCAGCAGCAATATCAAATTGAGCCCCGAGCGCAAGGCCGAGCTGAGAGAAATTTACGGGCTCAACAAACCGCTGCTCGAGCGATACGGCATTTGGATGAAAAACGCGCTGCACGGCGATTTCGGATTCTCCCTGGCGCAGCAGAAGCCCGTGCTGACGCTGTTTAACGAGTACATATGGAACTCCTTCCTGCTTGCGGCCGTATCGACGTTTTTTACCTGGCTGATCGCCGTCATCATCGGCGTTGTTTCCGCGTACAAGCAGTATTCCTGGTTCGACACGCTCGTGATGGTTTTGATTTTTGCGGCCATGTCGCTCCCGTCGTTTTTTATCGGTTTGTTCCTGATCAAAATATGCGCCGTCGACCTGAAGTGGCTGCCGCCGGGCGGCATGCTGACGACGGGCAGCAACGCGACGGGGCTGGCGTACGTCAAGGAAGTGATTCATCATATGACGCTCCCTGTCGTCGTCATGACGCTGCTGGGCGTCGGTTCCTTGACCCGTTATTTCCGCAGCAACATGATCGACGTCATCAAGCAGGATTATATCCGCACGGCGCGGGCCAAAGGATTGAAGGAAAACAAGGTGCTGTTCAGACACGCGCTGCGCAATGCGCTCCTGCCGGCCATTACGCTGGTGGGGTTCGAGCTTCCTTCCTTGTTCGGCGGTTCGCTGATCATTGAGAAAATTTTTAACTGGCCGGGGATCGGGCAGCTGTACATCCAGTCCTTCGGGCTGCGGGATTATCCGCTGCTCATGGGCTTTACGATGTTGTTAGCGGTGTTGACCGTCATCGGGACGCTGCTATCCGACATTTTGTACCATATCGCCGATCCGCGCGTCCGGCTGCATTAGAGGGGGGGACCAGACATGTCACTGAACAGCACTCCGCTACCGGAGGCGGTCGGGGCGAAAAACGCTCCCGCCAAATCATCATCCCTTTTCAAGCAATCGATGCGCAGGCTGATGAAAAACAAGCTCGCGGTTTCGGGGCTCGTCGTTGTCGTTATTATGTTTCTGGCTTGTTTTGTGGGGCCGTTTTTCTCGCCTTACACCGACAATAAAGTCAATATGGCTTTGATGAACAAACCGCCGAGCCTTAAGCATTGGCTGGGAACGGACGCCCTTGGCAGGGATGTCCTCACCCGCGTGCTCCAGGCCGGGCGCATTTCGTTGACCGTCGGTCTGGCGTCCATGGTTTTGTCCGTTTTTATCGGGTCGTTACTTGGCGCAATCGCAGGGTATTACCGGGGCATCGTCGACCAAATCATCATGCGGATCGCCGATCTGCTGCTGACGATTCCGGGACTGCCGCTGCTGTTTATTTTCGGGGCGCTGCTTTCCGATTGGAAAGTGCCGACCGAATACCGGATGTACATCGTCATGCTGATGCTCGGGTTGGTCAACTGGCCGGGCCTCGCGCGGATGGTGCGGGGGCAAATGCTCAGCCTGCGGGAGCGGGAATTCATGCAGGCCGCCGTCGTGCTCGGGCTGCGGGACCGCCGCAAACTGTTCAACCATTTGCTGCCGAACATCATCCCGTTATTGATCGTGATCGCGACCTTGAACATCGGCGGATCGATTCTCAGCGAATCGGCGCTCAGCTTTTTCGGGCTCGGGGTTATGGCGCCGACACCGACATGGGGGAACATGATCGACGCGGCGAACAACCTGATCGATTTTCAGGAGCATCCATGGCTGTGGGTTCCTCCGGGTTTTTCCATTTTCGCCACCGTCATCGCGATCAACATTTTCGGGGACGGCCTCAGGGACGTTCTGGATCCTAAACAGAAGAGGTAGGTGGGGAACTTCCGATGAAAGATTTAATTCAAATCAACCATCTCAGCACGCATTTTCATACCGAAAACGGCACGGTCAAAGCCGTCAACGATGTCAGCTTCCGCGTTCGCGAAGGCGAAACGGTATGCATCGTGGGGGAATCCGGCTGCGGAAAAAGCGTGACCGCCATGTCGATCATGGGTTTGGTCGAGGAGCCCGGCGGCAAAGTCGTGGACGGCCAAATCCACTTCGAGGGCCGGGATCTTTTGAAATTGAGCAAAAACGAGCTTCGCTCCCTTCGCGGCAACGAAATATCGATGATTTTTCAGGAGCCGATGTCTTCGCTCAATCCGGTCCTGAAGATCGGCCAGCAAATCATGGAGCCGCTGCTCGTCCATCAGAAGCTGAGCAAAAAGGAAGCGCGGAAACGGGCGATCGAACTGATCGAAAAAGTCGGCATTTCGCGCGCGGAGCAAATCGCGGATTCTTACCCGCATGAGCTGAGCGGAGGCATGCTCCAGCGGATCATGATCGCAATCGCGATTTCGGGCAACCCGAAGCTGCTGATCGCCGACGAACCGACGACCGCGCTCGACGTAACGATCCAGGCGCAAATTCTGGATATTCTCCGCCAGTTCAAAGAACAAAACAACATGTCCATCATGCTGATCACCCACGATCTCGGCGTCGTGGCCGAAATGGCGGATTACGTTATCGTCATGTACGCGGGCAAAATCGTGGAAGAAGGCGAAGTCGTCCAGCTGTTCCAATCGCCGAAACACCCGTATACCCAAGGGTTGCTGAAATCCAAGCCGATCATCAATCAGCGCACGGACGAACTGTATTCGATTCCGGGCCAGGTCCCGAATCCGCTGGAGTTGACGGAATCCTGTTATTTCCATGACCGCTGCCAGCACTGCATGGACATTTGCAGAACGAAGCAGCCTGTATTGAAAGAAGTCGGCGAGCAGCAGAAGGCTGCTTGCTGGCTGTACGAGGAGGCGCTGGTCCATGCCTGAGGCATTGCTTGAAGTCAATCACTTAAAAAAATATTTCCCCATACAAAAAGGGCTGCTGAACCGGACGGTCGGGCACGTGAAAGCCGTCGACGACATCAGCTTGACGATTCAGAAAGGGGAAACCTTCGGCCTCGTCGGCGAATCCGGAAGCGGCAAAAGCACGGTCGGCAAAACGATCATCCGCCTTACAGAGAAAACCGACGGCGAAGTGAAGTTCAAAGGCATCGACCTGTATGGTTTGTCTTCGGATGAGCTCCGCAAAATCCGTCCGAGCATGCAGCTTATCTTCCAGGATCCGTACAGCTCGCTGAATCCGCGAATCCGCGTCGGAGACGCCATCGGCGAGGCGCTGCTGGACCACGGCCTCGTGCCCAAGGATGAAATCCGCGACCGGGTGCTTGAAGTATTGCAATCCTGCGGCTTGTCGTCCTATCATATCGACCGCTTCCCGCACGAGTTTTCGGGAGGGCAGCGCCAGCGGATCGGGATTGCCCGGGCGCTCATTCTGAACCCGGACCTGATCATTGCGGACGAACCGGTATCCGCGCTGGACGTGTCGATCCAGGCCCAGATCATCAATCTGTTCAGGAAGCTGCAGGAGACGCGGGGGCTGACGTACCTGTTCATCTCCCATGACCTTAGCGTGGTCGAGCATTTGTGCACCCGGATCGGGGTGATGTATTTGGGTTCGATGATGGAAACCGCATCGCGGGACGAGTTGTTTAAAAATCCGCTTCATCCGTATACCAAAGCGCTGCTGTCGGCGGTGCCGATTCCGATTCCGAAGCTGAAACGCGAGCGGATCGTCCTGAACGGCGACATCCCGAACCCCGCCGACCCGCCGTCCGGATGCAAATTCCATACGCGGTGCCCGTTTGCCGTGGCCCGCTGCAAGGAAGAGGTGCCGGAGTTCCGCGACGCGGGCGGCGGCCATTTCGTGGCTTGCCATCTGGCCTAGGTTTGAATCTTTGAATTATAAAGGCATGGCTCCTTCAGGAACCATGCCTTTTTAGCGAAAACATCCAGGGGGAATGCGTTAAACCATCCGAATATGCTCGATCACGACGCGGGGCCAGGTCTCGTTCCACCGTTTGTTCGAGACGCGGTTCTCATAGATTCGTGCCCGATCCGGAGATCGCATGTAATAGGGAGTCGGTCGAACGACCAGGTTGACGGCGTCCTCTATGCCGTGCGGAGCCGTCAGCCGAACGCGGTCCTGTTCGTCCAACGTCAGGCCAAGAGCCGTCGCGGTTTCCGTAAAATTCGCAATGGCGTCGGTGGACGAAATAAAAGGGGGCATTTGGTTGATCACATGCATTCTGGCTTCGTTTTTGACCGACCACGGAACGTTCGGACGTATGGCATATAGCTTGCGCTCCAGTTCTTTTTCGGCAGCTTCATTCAGGTTACCGGGGTCAAAATAGACAACATCGACATCGGGTAAAGGCGTTCTTTCGGCAAAGCCGTGCAACACGTCCCATATTTTCGAGCGGACAAAGCCGGCGCAAACCCACCAGTCCGGCAGATGCAGCGTTTTGGCGGCATGAAGAACGTCCATCATCCAGTCATCCTGCTGCACGAGGCGGATCAGATCTTGTTCGGATCGGATCATGTTTTCCCTCCTTGATCGAAAATAACCGACATAAAATAGCCAATACGCGAAACGAAACCCTATTATACTACACCAACAGACGGTAAGATCGAAAAAAAGCAAATTTCACAAAATTTCACAAAAAAAATTCGCGTAACAGCGAAACTTGTCCACGTTTCAAACGTTATACATATTGTATTCCAATATTAACCATTTAAGGACAGGTGAGAGTATGAAGAAATCCAATGTTCGCAAGCTATTAACCATGACCGTTGCCGTCTCTGCGCTCAGCATGCTGCTGGCGACCGGGGCGGGAGCCGAATCGTACGCAGCCGACAATACCGCTACTTCTTCTGCAGTGACCGAGCCGGGCGCTCTCACACCACCACCTCCGGAAACATTGAATAGCTTGAGCATTAACGGCAATTATTTGTATCTGGCTGGCGGTAATGCAAACATTTCGGCCATCGGCAACGGGAAGTTAAGCGTGAACGCCGATACGACCGCTACCACGGTGGTTGATGTCATTAAAGCCGACGTAACCCTGCAGCGGTTTACGGGAACCGGTTGGGTGAACGTCAATTCCACCCTGTTCTCCAAAAATTCGTCCGATTTCGTCGTTGGAGATGCGGTCTTTACCGGAGTGAAAGGTTTTTATTACCGCGTTGCTTGCATTCATTCGATCAATAAAAACGGTGTTTTCGAACAAAGCATTGAATATACATCCAGCGTATTGGCTTATTAATCGTCATCGAAAAAGGGGCTGTCCAGAAAGTCAGTGAAAACTGACTTCTGGTCCGCCCATTTTCGTTGAATGCAAAAAATAACACAAAAAAACCGTCTGATCTTGTAAAATGAAAGTTACCAGACAACCATTTTAC
>NZ_BORW01000063.1 GCF_018333375.1 Paenibacillus cookii | reverse complement strand
GTGTGGTAGACTTCATCTAAAAGGTGCTCCTTTCTTTGTAGGTGATGTTCTGGACAAACACCATTCTACCAAAGAATTGGAGCCCTTTTCTTGTTTTTCAGACGATGTTACTTTCGAAATTCAGGATGAATTGAGTGGAAACTCTATTTTTCGGTCATATCACATAAGAGATTGCTCCAATACAATTCTCTTCTTCGATCATAGGATACATAGAAATGGATTAAAGGAGGACATGTGATGGCAGAACAAGTCAAGGTTAGCCCGCAATTCAAAAAGCTCTGCAGCCAATTCGCGAAAATATTGGGAGGCCAATCGGAAATCGAAGCAGGTCCGGTTTGTTTTGTTACGCGGATGACGAATCTACGAGAGAAAATTTTAGGTAGAAGAACGCGTTCCCCGCTGGTTCAAATGCAAATGTTTTCCTTCGAGTCGCTCGATAAGTCCGGCCGCGCGCTTTGTTTGGGTGAAACCGCCGTGCATCAGAGCCAGGTGAACCGTTTGATGTCGAATCTCCGCAAACGCGGGAACAAAGTAACGGCCGTTCATAACCATTGGCTCAAAGAACAGCCTCGCTTAATGTATATGCATTGGGAATCCATTGACAATCCTGTCGCATTTGCAAGAAAAACAAAAGAATCCATTAAATTTTTGGGTTAACGATCGGCTGTATTCATACCTTAAATGAGAGGATGATTTCATATGGCGGAAGTTAAAGTAAGTCCTCGCTTTAAAAAACTTTGCAACGAATTCTCGGCTATCTTAGGTGGAACGGAGCATGAAATTACGAAAGGCCCGGTTTGTTTCGTCTCCAGAAACCGTAGAATTAAAGCATCGATTTTAGGGAGACGTACCACCTCTCCATTAATCCGCTATCAACTATTCTCGTTTGAATCGCTGAACAGCTCCGGTCGTGCGCTCTGCTTGGGGGAAACGGCCCTCTTCCAAAGTCAGGTCAATCGATTGTTGACGAATCTTCGCAAAAACGGGATTAAAGTAACGGCAGTCCACAATCACTGGTTGTTCGAAAATCCGCGTTTGATGTATGTTCACTGGGAGTCGATCGACGATCCTATTGAATTTGCGAAGAAAGTCAAACGTTCCATTGCTTTCTTGGGTTAATATTCCCCCCGCGGGAAGAGCCGACGCACAATGCCGAGGTTCGGACTAATATACGAAGCGGCGGCAGCCTAAGGCTTTTCAGTCTAGTCTGCTGCCGTTTCTTTTTTGCGGCTTTATATTTCTCTAAAAATGTCATTTCAGCGTCCTGGTCATGATTAAATCGGTTTGTTCTTCATCACCCATATAGAACGAGTGGGCTCCCGTATGAACAAAACCCATTTTGCTGTAAAAATCAATGGCGTTCTTGTTCTTTTCCCAGACGCCCAGCCAAATTTTTTCTTTATTTTGTTCCGTGGCAATTTCAATAGCTTTATTCATTAGAAATGTGCCAAGTCCCTGTTTGTGAAATTTCTTCCTGACATAAATCCTCTCGACTTCAAGCGAATCATCGCCCATGGCTTCGGATTGGGCATCGCCTGCGTTTACCTTCAAATACCCGGCGATGTCCCCGTCCGCATAAATAAAATAGAATTCCGAAGTTTGGTTTGAGAGTTCCGTTTCCAGTTGCTTTAAGTTAAAAGCCTTTTCCACATAAGCTTTCATATTTTCCGGCGAATTTTGATCCTTGAACGTATCGATGAATGTTTCCATGCTTATGTTTTGGAGGGTTTGTACATCGTCGACGCAGCATTTTTTGATTGTTATGGCGGTCATTGTATTTATCTCCCTAATCTCTATTCAATAATTTCTTTTGTTTCCTTTTTTGACGAATTCCCAGTCGGTTTCTACGTTTTTTCTGACTCTTTGGAGCAGATGAAACAGCGTTTCAGCTTCGCTTTCGGTAAATCCGGCTAACGCGACCCCGTTCGAATGGTCATGTTCCCGTATGATAAAAGGATATACATCGCTACCTTTGGCCGTAGGAAACAGCTTTTTTATTTTTTTGTTATGTTCATTGTCTTTTTTTTCGATAAATCCGTTCATTTCGAGTTTTTGAATCGCTCGAGCCGCCGTCGTTCGGTCTACTTTAATCATTTCGGCCAATTTCTCCTGAATGATTCCCGGGTTTTCGCATATGCGGACAAGGTACAAGTACTGGCCTTTGGTAAGATCCAATGCCTTGAATTCGATATTGCTGATCGAATCCAATGCCCGGGCGATCATTCCGATTTCACGCAGAATTTCTTTCAATGCATGCACCTCCATCGACGTATTTTCCGAATACATCCTACACTATTTTTATTGCATTTGCAACAAAATGCGGATTTCACCCCGTTCTACCGGCGAAAAAAACATACAGCCTCCCGGAAAACCGGAAGGCTGAACCCATGGACGTTCAAATAAAACCATGCTTTTTATTATTGCCTATCGACTGGAATCGATATTTTCTTCTTGTAGGTCTTGATATATTGATATCCATCCGTCAGCAGAAATTCAGGCTTATCCCGAGTGTTAAACGAATACGTCTGCTCCCATAAAATATTGCCGTTATTCAAATCCCACTGACGTTCGGCCGAAACCGACGAAACGGGAATGATTTTGCCCCCGGCTTGGACGGATAAGCTGCCTTTGTCCAGGAATGTGAATTGATTTCTGGCAATGACGATCTCATACCCCGCGCCGGTTTTCGTGACGCTTCGAATCCAGAACTTTTCATCCCCAATTTTAATGGAGCGATCGGATGGCGCCCCAAGCGGGATCGGGTCGTTTATTTTATGGTATCCTTCAAAATTTTCGAGCACAAGTTCAATGGACTGAATGCTGCGGGTTGGGAACGGGTCGAAATTCAGTTGGAAGTCCGCCGGATGCTGTCCCTTTTCCTCATTTAATCTTACTTCGAGTCCATTCACGTAAAGCCTGGTTTTCCCTGAAAACCTCGGATATTCTCGGAGTTCATAATGCCCCTTCACGATGGTTGAAGTCGGCGATGCCGTAATGTAGTCGTAGTGGATGGTTCCTTGATCGACGTCAACGGATTCCGAAAGTTCCTCTTTGACGATGCTTTTCATTGCTTTGTTCGCTTCAAAATCGAAAGTAATGGGGTACGATGCCTTTTTTCCATTATCCAGCCACTCGCTAAAAGTGACGGTTAATGTCCGGGAGAAGGGGCTGACCGGTTCAAATTCAGCGTATCCCGCGAATTGGCTTTTGCTTTTCCCGGGATTTCCGCCGCCTCTAAGCGGAGCCGAATCGGTCAAGAACCCCTTCACGCTGTCAAAATGGTACCGTCCAATACGATCGTCGGTAAATTCGATGCCTTCGGGTAGATCGATGTTGTAATACAAACGGAAAACGTTATCGTCAGCAATCACCCCATGAATGGTCAGAACGGTGCCGTCCGGAAGCGTGGTGCTTTTGTTTACCTGTTGTCCGAATCCTTGTTCCATCACTTCGGCAAAGCTGAGCGAGTTCAAACCGGCGCCGTTAAACAACTTGCTTCCGTAATAAGCGAAGGCAGGATACTCATAAACTCCGAGCATGAGAATGATCGCTGCTGCAGTGGAGACGGCCCATGCCCATGCTTTGCTCGTATTTCTTTTTTTGGCGGGAACGCGCTCCAGCGCATTCCGAAGCCTCTCTTCCAGGCCTGGCGGCGCCTGCACTTTATTCACCGCCTGCTTATACTCCTCTAATGTCTTCTCGATCGTTTTCATAACGATCACCCCCGATCATGGCTTTCAATTTTTGCATGCCTTGAGAAATTCGCGATTTGATGGTTCCAAGCGGTACGCCCGTCATGTCCGCAATCGTCTGATAGGGAAGATCGTGAACGTAACGAAGCTCGATGGCTTCCCGCTGCCGTTTGTTCAGATGGGATAGAAGCACCTGCATGTCCATCTCGGACTCCGTATCGCGATAGGGATTTTCGTCAGTCAATGCAGAATGCGATGCCTCTTCCACTTCTCCGAATGCAAGGTATCGATTCTTTTTGCGGAGCAGCGTTTTGCACCGATTGACAAGAATGCTTTTGCTCCAGCTATAGAATGCCTCCCCTTTTTGCAATTGATCGATCTTTTCATACACCGTGACGATCATGTCCTCCATCGCGTCCATCGCATCATGCTCGTTTTCCATGTAGGTATACGCGAGGCGGTAATAAGCGTCCTGATCGGCCATGATGAGCTGCAATAATGCTTCTTTGTCGCCTTTTTTGGCCTGCTTGACAAGATGGCTAACTTTCATGTTCTCTCCCCTTTTCATACATAAGAGACGCCGGAGGATCCTAAAGTTCATTTTTTGTGAAAAAAATCATGTTTTCTAAGTCATAAGCCAAGGGAAATGCGCTAAATTCCTCGAATACGTTTCATTCCTTTATTCTATCGCCGCCGTAGAAAAAGAAAACATCCACCGCTGCAATAGAGACGGTGGATGTTTGAAAACGAAGAGAGATTCTAAGAGCATTCCGTATGGACCTTCATGGACCTTCATGGACCTTCATGGCAGAAGGTTATCTTTGGTTAAGCGGCGTATCCACGTTTCCTTGCAGATGTGCCAGCCGTACCAGGATGGTCGCCGCTTCCGCTCGCGTGACCGGCTTCGCAGGGTCGAATTTCCCGCTTGGCGCCTCCATCAGGCCAAGTTTCAGCATAAGCGCGACGGCCCCTTTGTCCTTGATGGCGCTTGCGTCCGAGAGGGACAACGCCTGCGCATCCTGCTGGAAGAACCTGGACAAACGGTTGTAATGCAGAACCGTGGTCAGGCTGGAGGCTGCCGCTTCACGGGTCAACTTTTGCTCCGGATGCAATTCGGAAGATTTCGCGTCGCCAAACCATCCTTTATCCGCGAACAGCTGCACCGCTTGAGCGATCGGGCTGTCCGCCGGAACATCGGCAAAAAGCGGCTGCGTGATGCGGCCCCCATAATAGACTTGATCGGGATAAAGCCCTTTAGCTATCATCTGGATCCAATCGCCCAAGGTCACCTCCGCATCGGGATGAAGCAGGCCGTCTTCCGCCGGAGACAGGACCCGATATTCAAGCAGCGTGGCCAGATCCTTGCTTGCCGGGTGGTTCGCCGCATCGCTTGGAAGCTCGGGAGTAGATCCTTTATTCGGATCGGGCAGTTGAAGTAAGGCTTCCGCTTTGCCCGTGACCCCATCGATATAACCGAGGTTTCTGCTCTTATCGAACGTTGGAACATACGCCAGCCGAACTTTAGGCTCTACATACGTGTTATCCACGGAGTAGCCGCCGCTGCTGATGTACCGCAGCTCCACGCCGAGTTCGTTCAGCAGGCGATCCTGCGCTTCTTTCGGACTGATTTTGGCTTTTAACCCATCCATCGCTTTGAGATCCGCATCGGAGAGGCCATTGTCCGCATTGTAGCTAATCAAGCTGCCGCCGCCGTCGATCGAGACGCTTACCGTGCTTCCGTAGACGGGCAAATCCTTATAAAAACGTTGGAACACAAATTGATAGACTGTTTTCGAGGAGGACGGGTTCAACGTTTGAGCGTCCGACAGTTTCAGGTCTTCGGCGGCATTCGGATAATGGGCCAGCACCAGCTCGATCGCCTTGGTTTGAGCCTGGGCATCCGTCACGGCGGGAGCGGAGGCTTTGGCCGGTTCGCTTCCGGGATATTGGAACTCGTTATAGGAGAGCAGCTGCCCCGTCTCGGCATCCACGACTGCGCTTTTGTTGCTTTCCTGGTATGTTCCGGGAGTTCGTTTGTTCCAGTACAAATTCCAAACCTGCTTGTTCCCGTACCAATAGTTCCCTAAGCTGGATTGGAGCTGATATTCCGAGCCGGGGGCGATTTCCTGCACAAGCTTCAGCGCTTGGTCTGCAGTCAACTGTTCACCTTTATGCGGGGTGAACGCTTTATTGGAAGGCTTTAATGCGGTATAACGAACCGCTTGATTGGCTTTATCCAGATCTTTTCCCCAAATCGTATCGATCCCCTTGCCGGAATTGGCATCCGTAGGCACCAAAGTCCGGTCCGGAATGTAGCCGATTTTCCATTCCCGTTTAGATGTCGCATTAAAAAGAGGCGTCGACGATATGTAAGCAAGTGTTACGGACAAGCCTTGCTCAAGGCGCTTCTCCGCTTCCTCCTTGCTGATGGCGGCTTTGGCGGATGGATAATCGCCTTGGTAAGCGCTTCGGGTAAAACGGACGATATTCCCGTTTCCATCCACTTCAACGCTCACGAACTCATTATCGGCCGGAAGTCCGTTGACGTCCACCGAATACCCAAAGCTATACCGAACCGGACCGAACAATGCTTGATTAGACGAAAAACCGTATTCGGTCGAAGGCTTCATCGTTCCGGCTTTGATCGAGGGAGCCGCTTTGGCGATAAACGTCTCGGCAATCTTTTCCGCTTCCTGTTTGGATACCGCCGGAGGGTAATAAGCCGTGTTGGAATCTTCCTCTGGCCACATGGATGGATAATAGAAACTCAGGATGTCTCCCGTCACGGCATCCACTTCGGTACTGAAACCCGACGAGTTGTTTCCCTTTTGAATCGACCAGTTCAGTACCCAGATCTTTTTCGTATTGGGCGGGAATACATTCTGCTCCCCATAAGTAATGCCGTCCAGCCTCGCCTCCTTCAAAATGGGGAACAACGTTCTTGTCCGCGCCTCCGCTTGGGCTTTCGTAATCTTGGCTTCGGCCGGATTGAGCCCTTTGGATGCGTCGGAACCGCTGCTTTGGGTTGCTTGCGGCGCTGCTGCTTTCTCTACAACGCTTACGCCGGAAGCCGCCGACACCAACAAAGGCATCTGCAGCAGACTTAAACCGAGAGTGCCTGCGACCACCTTCTTCGCTACGGATGCGGTTCGCATTTTTTTCCCCTTGTCCTGGTTGATCGGCATGCCAGAGGCACGTTTTTGCTTGTCCATCCTTCTCCCTCCCTATAATACCATAATAAACCATTTATATTATAGCATAGGAAATCAGGATACATGCTGGAAATTTGATTTTCATTTTCTTTAAAAACCGCATCCATTCTCCCATATTTTCGACTTCGCCGTGGCTTGAGCGGGCTAAGGCGAATCCAAGCCCCCTGTACGTCGCCACCCTCCGCTTTCTATGGATAGAAACAGCAGCGGTCTAAGACTGTTTTTTCAAGTCCCGGACGGCTGCTGCATCATTTTTATCGGGGGATATCGACTTGTTGGAACCGCTACCAATATCCGGTTAATGTTAATCCGTTCATGGCATAACTCCATCCTGCTTCATGATAAGGCTGCTCGAGGGGGACCTGCAGCGTGCCGATCCCATCCCGTTTCCAATCGATCTCCCGGATCGACTGCAACCCGGACACGGTCTGCAAAAATAGAATTCTGCAGCTGCCCGGCGTCAATGAGGACAAAACAGCATGAAGCTCCACGGCTTCCGCCTCCCCGATTTCTCCCCACCTGATGAACAGAACGGAACGGCTGTGACCGAGCACATGCAAAAAACTTTGGATTCGATGGGCAAGCTTTTCGCTGTACGCACCATAGGCTGCCGTCCAATCCTGGTTGGGGATGACGGGGAAATCATGGACGGATAAAACGTTGTAACGCGTATCCAGAATATAATGGGCGCTTTGGTAAGTCCCGCCTTCTTGAAGCACTGCGATGCCATCTTCCAAAAAATCCGAAGTTCCGTCAATCTTCCGGAGTTGTCCGAGCTCCATAAAACCTTCGAAGCGATTTTTTAACAACCGGGTTACGTCCGCGGCCGAATTCGATATCATCCAATCTAGCGGAAAGGAAAATCGCCGCAGCTGATACCGCGCCAAAAAGATGGATGGCCCCACCAGCTTCCCAAGCCGATGATAACGTCATAAGCGCCTTTCAAGTCCTCTATCTTCACGTTCGTCACCACTTTTTTTGTTGATAGATTTGCTATATTCTATGTAGCTTGGCGACAAACCGTATAGATGTTAAGGAAATAAAAACGTAAGGGAACACGGGTTTATATAGTAACGGCGACATGAGATCAACTCGAGGCATGTCGCAAATCTATCCCGAAAATCTGCAGCATATGGGCTTTCTTCGCATGCTCTTCCTAGGATGTTTTGCGATATAAATAAGCGACAAGAAAACCCCTTCGCTCTTCCTCTTCCAAGTAGCGGATCCGCTTGAGCGAAGGATCGATATGGTCAAAATCAGACGGCATGATTAAATCTTCCTCTCGCATGAACGGATCCTCCTTATGTTTATGGCCGAATCCGCAAACGAAAAGCAGCCCTCCGCTTGCAAGGTTGAGATGAATTCTGCCCAGGTGTTCCTTCCCCAGCCTGTAATGATTGACGACGATATTGTCGTATATCCCCACTTCCTTCAAACAATCCGGATGAGACAGGTCCACTTCCTGCGTCCGCACAGCGTAGTGGTGTTCGGCAGCAAACCGCCTCAGACGGTCCAGCGCCTTGCGACTGAAATCGATGCCGGTTACTTTAAAGCCCTGCTTCAGAAAATACAGCGCATTCCTGCCGTCCCCGCAGGCCAGATCCAGCAAAGTTCCCTTTTGAAAAAGCGGACTATTCTCCAGAATCATTTTTTCCGGACCCATCAACCGACCGTCCCGCTCCGTAAACTTATGATCCCAAAAATCTTTGTCGCCCATATACCGCACCGCCATCCTCTCCTTTCAAAACCAATTCAAACATGATTGCGCAGCTTTCGTAATTGAAAGTACCGGCTGAATCCCTCCGTCAAACATGAAGACCCTCGCAAAATAAATGAGTGTTTTGCATAATTCCGTTTCAGAGAAGAAGCGATAGCATATTCACTGTCGTTAAGGGGTAATTTTCGAAAATGGTATTATATGGATGAAGAAAAGGGCAGACTTGCAGAATTTTAGAACA
>NZ_BORW01000062.1 GCF_018333375.1 Paenibacillus cookii | reverse complement strand
TGTTCTAAAATTCTGCAAGTCTGCCCTTTTCTTCATCCATATAATACCATTTTCGAAAATTACCCCTTAACGACAGTGAATATGCTATCGCTTCTTCTCTGAAACGGAATTATGCAAAACACTCGTACTAAGTAATGCTAGTAAAATAAACGAAATTCTCAAAACTTTCATGTAAGCACTTGTCTCTTTTTCCTTCCTGTATTTAATAAATCGCTTCGTTCTTTCGTCTAACGTTCCCGTATTCATAAATCCGAGAGGCTTAAGTGAGAATAGAGAACGAGTCTGAGACTTAGGCTTCGCAAGGCTGTCCCCCTGACTTCATCCCCCTTCGCCTATACCAATGGTGACCAATGGATTGGCACTAGCCGGGCTGCAGCGTGAATATAAGTTATGAGAAGGTCCTGCATCCCCGATATCTCAGCATGATCCTAGTTAACTTTTAAGGTATCTTATTTTCATGCTATATTTATAGAAAACTTACTAAGGAGTATTTATGATTAAAAAAAACTTATCTCTCTCAACACTAATATTTATCCTTTCGCTTCTTTTAATTTCAATCGGTTTGTTATTCTCCTTCATATGGTTCCCTAAGAAAGAAATCTATTTATCACTAACAAGTTTAGGTGGCTCAATTGCTGGTGGATGGATTACATTAATAGGTGTTAAACTAACGATTCAAAAGTCCGATGAGGAAAAATTCATACAGACATTTATGGATAAGATAATAGCAATTAATAACTCGATTGATATTCTGCAGGAATTTCGAGATGAAGATTGCGCTGAATTCGAAGGTGAGGAATTATGGTCAATAGTTTTAATGAAAAGCGAAAAATTCGAATTGGTATACAAAAATATCAGTACCACGATTGGAGTTGAAACTGCCTATAGACTCCTGAAGCACACCTTAAACTTAGAACACTCTTCTACTAACGATTTCGAAAAATATCTAAACACACACCCTCGAGTACAAATTTTTGGTAGGGATACAATATTAGACTCCAAATTACTTAGCCTAATAGAATCCATTGATATTATAATTGACGAACTTCAAGATGAGGAAGAAAGGCTAGTAAAAGAATTTAGTCGAATAAAAAATAAAAGAATTATTGTCTAGGTTTTAATTCAGAGATTTCTTATAATTTTCTGATATTATGATATTCATTTCCCTTAGATAGCTCTTATCTTAGGGAAATGAATGTGTCTTGATCCGTTTCTAAACAGAGGAGCGTTAGCGCTACGATAGTCTGCTCTTCTTTGAATAACTGCAAACTAAATCATGTTCTTAACCTTTTAGTTACTAAATAATCGGCTTGGAAACAGAAACTATCTTTATGATAAAACAAAGTAATTTAAACTTTAAATCATCCATCGTTTGGGCTTTATGGTATTATTCCAACTCTGAAAAGAGAAAAAGTTTACTCAAGATGAGTTGAGCATCTATTTACGCGTCGATCGCTCCTATATTAGTGAACTAGAAGACGGAGAAAAAGCACCCTCTCTGCTAACCATTACAGCACAATGGCAAGGGTGCTTCAGGTTAAGCCTTCGATATTAATTGAGGGTTTGATGCCTCACTTTTAGAATAATATCATTTTGATCCTCTAATGCTTCTGATAAAAATTTCCGGATGAATGTTCGACGTTTCGACACGATTGGGCAAAGCTGAAGATGCATGTCGTCGACGGCGAAACGTATGTGTACCAACAATTATTAGGCTTGGCAAGATCATCAGCTAGTCGACAATACTTACATTTGAGGTGAAATGAAAATCATGCAAGCTTTTGTCCATTTAATATATCTTCATTAACAAAAGGAGAGGATCAATAATCCCCCCCTTGGACATCAGGCTTTAAGTTAAATGCCACCGTAGCATATAAGAATTCATTTATTACCATTTTAACTATTATTTCATTAGCAAATCTGTAGCATGTATAAGAATATCGAAAATCCTGGACATCAACCCAATCTAAAAGGACTAAAGGAGCAACGAGGAACATTTCAGAGTTTTCCACACTCTGCAACCTATGCTCTATTATTAGTATTCTCTCATACACTCTACTCCCTATTTCGGGTAAAGGCTCTCCTGTAATATTGAATGGAAGTGTAAATTCTTCTATTTCTTCTAATGACATCTTGCTTGCAAAAGAGTAACTTATTGTTCCCTTCTCAATGCAATAACCTTCAGAAATTTCAAAGACTGAATGACCCAATGCCAATTTGTGAAGCACTCTTTGAATCCTATCATCAAAATAACTGGCATCGTTGTCCTGTAATACATTTTCGATATCACTTACTATCTTTTTGTTATAGTTCATTCTGCGTTCAACTTCTGAAGAATATTCGCAGACCGGATAAAAACATCTTCTCTTAAGCATCTCAATTAAAATGGATAAAAAGACTTCATCATTCGAGAATGACTTGTTGCACTGTCTACAAGCAGGTACAATACCGAGATTATCGGGAAATGGGCTCGTCAAAAATACTTTCGGGGGTATATGTTCTCTCGAGTCAGCAACTTCTCCACAATATATACAGTCCGAGTTGCCCTTAGTATAAACAATTTTACGACGCAATCTGTTGTCGCCTAAAAAATCCACAAAATCCAAATAAAGACAACCCCCCCCCCAATGTAAATAAAAGTTCCCATTCATGACTGATTCATGATTTGCTTTATCAATTGACTACACCTATATTCTGAATTTTTTTCAATTCGCAATCCCAAACGGTAATAACTTTCCAATCCATATCCCAGAGCAATTGTTGATTTTCTCGATCTCTTATACTGTTCCTCTCGATTTTTCTAATCCAGTAATCTGTATTAGATTTAGGGATTCGGTAATATTTGCATCCTTCATGTCCATGCCAGAAACACCCATGTATGAAGACAACTGTATTATATTTTGGCAAAATAAGATCGGGTTTTCCTGGCAGTTTCTTATCATGGAGTCTGTATCGGAAACCTTTGCTGTGCAAATATCTCCTGACAATCATTTCAGGAGCAGTGTTCTTCGACTTTATCTTGGACATCATCTTGCTGCGTTCCTCTGTTGTTAGCGTGTCCACCATTAACAAGCCCTCCCTGCACATTGGACAGCCCACTGCACGAATCCAGCATCTCTGCAAGTTTAGCGGCAATTGCCTTCGCCATCATTGGCGGTACTGCATTTCCAACTTGCTGATATTGCGAATCCTTGGTTCCTACAAACACATAGTCATCTGGAAAGGATTGAAGTCTAGCTGCTTCACGGATGCTTATCGCTCTTGAAATTGTTGGGTGAATCCACATTGATTTGCGTACATTTGTAACTGTTCCAGAAGGGTTGCCATACTCAAGTCTTAAATATATTGAATTCTGTGTTCTTTCTGGTCGAGTGTACGTATTCTCGGTTAAGCTACGGTCTAGATCATGGAAGTTCTGCCCTTGCCCCAAAGCCTCAAAACGTTTTTTGGCAGTCTCACGCGTTTCCGTAACGACGTGATTGTATAACATTGACGAATTGCGAAGCTCCCGCGTAAGTTCTGTTCCTAGAAAATCATTATTTAGCGGGATGGGATCATCCTCTGTGTTAAAAGTCGGAGGTACATGCTCCAAATCCTGAATTGCATCAAATACAGTAAGATACTCTGCTTCTTTATACACTCTTGCAGGCAATTCTGGACATCGATGCAAGTCTTTTCTTAACCCAACAGCAATATATCTTTCACGAAGCTGTGGTACCCCAAACCAAGCAGCATTAAGCACACCATCATCTATGCGGTATAACTGCCCCAAACTTTTTCCAATGTACTCAATAACTGAGTATGATTCAGCCTCTACATAAACGCCTCTCTGATCTATTCTTAAGTTGTGGATAGCTATATTGTTATCCAACAGTTCTTTTGCATGCATCATCAAGCGTTGAATATTGAGATAATTCAACATCTCCTGTTCTGCTTCGTCAAATGAAATTTCCTCTCCAGCATATCTAATAAACGCATTAAGCGAAGCTTGCTCAAAATTAATATACTGTCTTGAGACTGCCTTGCTTCTCCTAGGCAGTGCTGAAATATGGGTTATGCACTGCTTGCCTTTGCTCAAAGCCTTCTTCCTTGTCTCTTCCCTTCTAGAGTTTTTATACAGTATCCTTAGTGCGTAAAACACCTTGTCAGGCAAAATCAATTCACTTAAAATAGCTGGATCAAACAAATACTCTTTAATATCAACCACGGGGCACTCAGTATCCAACAGACAAATCGTTTCGTTGCGAGTAATTATTCCAAGTTTCTCAAATTCGACTCCATCATTATTTGTACAATAAAAACGATGAATATCCGACTTGAGCATCCGAACATTCTCCATCACAAAAGCTCTTGGTTTCAAATTAAGAATCACTTCAACATACTTCTTAACTAAGCTGTTGTTTTGACTAATAATATGATTTCGTTGACGATTTGCATTCGAAAATCCTTGGCAAGGGGGACCTCCAACAACTACATCAAATTCTCCATACGAACGCTTGAAAGAGTCATAGTCAGTTATATCCAAGATATCACTCAGGACTTCTGTATTCTCATGATTGCGTTCATACGTTGCCTTTGCGTAGTCATTTTTTTCAACTGCAACAGCAATATCATATTTTCCTGTCTGCATAAAGCCCAAAGTCATTCCACCTGCACCTGCAAACAAATCTAAGAGTCTATACACAGCTCTTCACCTCTTTTCAAGCGTCCTTCCAACCTTCAATAATAACCCTTTCTCTTAAAGAAAGCAACTTTTGGCTATGTATTGAATTTGGCAGCTTCGCTGGCATATTGCAAGCTATTTTTAAAGCCTCTGCCTCTACGTGGTGAGGTATTTGCTTTTCGAGAATAAACAAGTGCATTTTTTTCCAGTACTCTGCTCCATAATTGACCACTCTTGTCTGTGCCTCAATACCGCTAACGATTTTCTGATCCTTGCGAGCTCGTCGAATTTCTGTTTTTTCATCCCCTGTGGGAACAAGAAACGATTCTATCTCTGAATCAAGAGTAACGTTCAAGTTCTTCACCTTATTCCAACAAGCCTCTCTTTTGCACCATTGTGTTACGTTAGCGACAGCTCGTGAAGGATCTGTTATGGAATCAAGTACCGCTTTGGCTAGTTTGTTTAATTGTCTTGCGATAACATCCGGTACTTCCTGTTTATTCCAAATAGTTTGCAAGTCCAATACATATGTCGGGTATTGAGTTTTCAACAAATGTACTAGCAAAGCAATTGAGTAAGTTACAATGTTAGCCCTATATCCATGCTCGTACCATGACTGATGAGTAACCATTTTCTCTACGTGCTTGAATAAAATATAAAGAGCAATTGATTCTTGAAAAAATCTCTCATTAAATGAATCCTCTGAGAGTTGCCATTCGTTATCAATCCATTCAGCAAACTCTCTAAAATTTGACTGAGCCCCTTTACTGACGACATGAGGTATCTCTCTCCACGTATTTCGAGCTTTGGCCAGATCTGTTTTAGTAATAAGCTGATGCTTAGGGTTTTGCACCAGGAAACGATTTCGTTCAGCTTTAGTCATACGCATCTGGGTTTGTAGATATTGTCCTCTTGCCCGTTCATAAAACCATCGAGTATCGTGTTGAGAACCTCCCGTTGCTGGGGCAAACATCCTGCGTGAAATCTGTTCCATACGAATATGAAAGGGATGTGTTGAAAAGAAATCTGCATCGCTGACTTTATTTTGGCTATTTGATGACTTCGAAATTTTCTGCATTAGATTATGCGTTTCATCGGGTTCAGCATTAATTTCAGTCAGTTTCATTTGTACACTAATCCCTTCAAGATTAGCCTTGTCTTTATAACGTGCACTTGACAGTGAGGCTGTTGTTTGCCCTCCATTAATAATTTGAAAATCTCTAACGCAGGTGATGAATTTTCCATCTTTTTTTTCTTCTATAACTACATCAACTGCAGTAGCTGCAATTCCGTTGTTAAACGCAAAAAACATTTTGGGAGAATTCAAGATTGTCTCTCTTATCTTTTTATTGACTGCTACTTTGGTGCTTAAAAACGACCGTACATTGCCCTCTAATAATTGCGAGCCAAAACGATCGTAAATATCGGCTATTACCGAACCAGGAATTACGCACAAAAAAGAACGATAAGAGTTGTCTCCAAAATTGCTCGCATCAAGACAAGGAATTCCGTTAGCTGTGTACTGCGTAAAGTCAATTTCAACACTTTCACGTCCAAATTCCGCCAAAAACATTTTATAAAGACGCTCAACATCCCAAATCTGAAATTCTACGCTGACTCCTTCGAGCTCCTTGACCGGGAAGCTTTCAATACGGCCACTCATTAATCTATCAGTAAACAGCAGAACACGATATTTCCTAATGCGTGCCTTATTAGTTCTCAATAAATCAACTAAATCTGCTGCCGAGTTGCTTATTTCTATTTTGTCATGCAACCTGTTATTGAAAGTCTCTTCAACGAATCGAAGAGGCCATTGAAATATTTGCTCTGCTTCAGATCGAGTAAGTGTCCTCTCTGTATCATCTCCTATATAGTCTGCCACAATAAGGTTCATAGTGTAATCAAACTCATCGAATGCATATCCGTCAATTCTCAACTTCCGGTTCCGAAATCCTGAACCTATATAAAATGTGGATTCGAAATCGGGAAGCACTTCAGCATTTACAAGATAGTTTGAAACAATTCCTACAAATGCGGAACTTGAACCCTCGCCGTAGACTGCAGCAGTTGAACGAACGTCTTCGAGAAATTCTTTTCTAAAATCCTGCAGATCCATATGGCACCTCCAAAATTTAAATCATTGAGTTCTCCAGTTCTGAATTGCTTGTATACTTATACTATAGTTTGCTGATACAATTTGAGGGGGAACATTGCTGTTAATAAGTTTAGGAAAACTGTCATCGACTCTATAGCCCTGATTCCCCCCTAGTCTATACCAGTATTCTTTATATTCTAATGAATCTATGAACCCTTTTCGTAATAACTTGTCGTTGAACAGATCAAGAGTTGCTTGATTGCTTTTTAAAACTCCTCGTATCTCTTCAGCCTTGCTCAGCAAAGTATAAGAATTAGAAGAATTGGGAGCTGTTTTATCAATAAAGTATATTATAAGCTCTCCAGAGCACGGTGCTTTTAATTGTTCTAGTGAAGAAATTGATACAAATGTTGATCCAATCCCAGTTGCCTTGACCTCATGCCAGGTATCCGAAAAAATGAAATCCTGATCTGCTCCTTCAGGTCCCATCCAGCTCTCAACTGCTTCATGCATAGGAACTCCATTCAAAATGCAATTCTGCAAGTGTATCAACTCCCCTAGAAGCCCTTTTCTTTCTGCTTCGCCCAATAATCCGCTACTTTGCTGCTCCATTAGTTTGGACCACTGCAAATACCGGTTTGCAATAAATCTGATGCCTTGTATTGAGTCGCTTTGATACCTTGATGATTCTATTAAATCGCAACACAATCGAATGAATACTTCTTCATTTTCTTGACGAACTAAACGAAAGGTCATTGTCCATTTTCCATCGCTACGGCATCCAACTGATGATAAAATTGACTTGGACGATTGCAAAAATTCAGGCTCATAGCTGCAAACTATTAAAAGTGACTTCTGATTAATATCTTCATATCCAATGTGCCAATCCAAAGGATGGGTGCCATCTATTCTTGCATAAGACTTGTTGTATTGGGCTATGCTGTTCCATTTTTCAAGAAGAATGTCATTAGTCAACATCATTATCATCCTCCTCATCATCGACGTCCATCCAGTTGCTTATATCAACCATATTTACAACGTAATTTGCTGTTTTTATATAACCGTTTCCAGGAAATCCTACACCAATGGCATACAATGTCTCGGGGATTTTAGGGTTGACCGGAGCATCCTTCTTCCCAGCACTTTTCAATACATGCAGCATTAATATAGGTTTTCGGTCCCCTATGAGATATGCACTATCAGGAATATTGGTTTTGTCTGGGTGCAACTTTCTAAATCTATCCTCAGCTTCTCTAATCTCCCCCTTAGTAAGACCCGCTTTTGTACAACCACCAGATCCTACTCTTACTTTGGTACCCATAACTTTAATCATTCCGTTTGCTTCTTCTACATAGCGTTTTTCCCTTCTTATTTTGATGATTCCATTAGCACCTTCCAATTCGAAATCATCTGGGTCAGAGCCGAAAGGTATAAATACATCCCATTCGGTCAACTCCGAATTCTTTTCAATATACTCGGCAAGAGCCTTCCCTTGAAATGACATATGCCAAGGATGAGTCTCAAAGCTATAAAGCAATTCTACAATAAGATCTTTGTGAATTCCGCTCCACATAAGCCCAGATTGATCTACTTGACGTCTTGAGCCTGCTGTATCCAAACT
This sequence comes from Paenibacillus cookii, assembly GCF_018333375.1. Classification (GTDB taxonomy): domain Bacteria; phylum Bacillota; class Bacilli; order Paenibacillales; family Paenibacillaceae; genus Paenibacillus_AQ; species Paenibacillus_AQ cookii. The sequence continues at coordinate 3,840 of NZ_BORW01000062.1, read as the reverse complement.
TGCCACAAACAACTTAAAGGCACGCTCATTCGCTGCTAGTACATCCGGCTTGGATTTTAATCGTGGTGTCTCAAGCAATTTTCCGGTTACAGAAATTGGTCTGCTCACCTGTGTTGCAGTCCTCATCTTATTTCTGGCTGTAACAATAAGCGAGTTAGGGTCCTGTCTTACTTTAAGACCGAAGTCTCTTGGTGTAAGATTATACTTATTCATTTTGCTGATTTCATCTTTCAACTCGTTGGCTGCTGCGGTAATATGTCCATACCAATCAATTACATCGGGTGACATCCATACTTTGAATAAATCGCTATAATTAGGGCGATAACCAAACCATCTCGCCATTTGCAAAAGGGTATCATACATTTGAGAGTTACGATAAAAATAACTAGTGCAAAGTCCTTCAAGTGTCAGACCTCTTGAAAGGCTGTTGCCCCCAACTGCAATAACTCGCAAGCCATTCTCCTCATATGTATCATAATTAAGGCTAGCGGCTCCTGTTTTCTGGTTGACCGCTCGGATCTCTATTGGAGAAATTGCTTTATGCAGAAATAAAGCAAGCAGGTCTCCCCATGAAACTTCAGATTTCTCTTCCAGACGATGCTTGTCCCAAATTTGTTTCAACATCCTTAATGACTCTATCTTCATAGCCTGTGCCTCATCAAGGGCAGCGTAATTATGCACATCAGATTTGACTTGTTCCAGCCAAACTATTATTTTTTCACGTATTCTCACCTGGACATCAGTAAATCTACTTACATTAATAAGCATAGATCGATGATCTTTAATATCACCACGAACATCTCTTACAGCATTAACCAACAAAAAATAACCCATTGCTTCATATAAACTTGGCGGCAGTTCATCAACAACAAGATCCTTCTTATGCTTAAATGGAAAAAACATTTCAATCTCTTTAGTATCTATCTCTTCTATATTTTTTACATGAGTACCAATGTCTCCAAACATAGCATTAGCACCAATGTAATTCGTTGGAGGAGCTAGCAAATAAATAAAATCTTTTGGGAATAAATCATCGCCTACCATGTCATCATCAGTTTCAGGATTAATGAAAATATTGGCAAACGGTGTAGCGGTGACGCCTACATATGTAGCTTGATAAAAGCGATTCAATATAGAGCGTATTGCCGCATTAATCGCTGTTGGATCTTCCTCTTCTTTTTTTGTATTAACCGAGGCATTATCAGCCTCGTCATCAATAAGCAGCAAAGGCAAATCTATCTTGCCAGAATTGTCCGCATTGTTTGTATGAAGCCAGCTTTCCAAATTTTTTAATACTGATTTATTCTTCTTTACAACAAACAAGGCGGGTTCATTTATATTTTTCAAAGTTAAATCATTACTATTTAGAATACTCGTGTTAAAATCATAAAGAACCGATGTAAAAGCAGATATGCGTTTAGAAGAATCAATTTTCCCGACACCATCAAAAACATTTCTGACTTCTTGCTTTCCTTTCAAACGCAGTAAATCTTTACTCAATCTGCCAGCAAACTCCTTATCTAAGCGTTTCTGGGTTTGCTTACGCAGGTTTTCCATCATACCTGCTAGAACAATAATAACTTTATATCCAGTATCTGCCGCCTTATTGCAAATAGCAGTATAATTAACAGTTTTCCCCGATTGAACATCCCCAAGTATTAACCCTCTTCTTTGCCATGGTTTCTTACTTTGAGGATCTCCAAATAGGTCTACAATTTCATTAGATACTATCTCTAAGCTGGCTGTCACTCCAGTATTCCATCCCTTTACGTCCTCCAAATAACGTTTAAACCTTTTCCAATAATAAAAGTCAATATCTGCTCTGCGACTAGGAAGCCACGATTGATGATCGCTATTTTTATTTGAAATATAGACTCCAACATCCATTTGTATAACCAAAGCTGCCTTTAAATTTCTCATTATTTGATCGAATTCCTCATCTGCTATAGGAAATCTCTCGCGTAAAGCGATGGCTTCCGCAATGAATTCATCTTCACTTGGCGGAACATCAGGGTACTTAGTATTAATTGCAACTGAAATAAATCTTTCCAAAATCTGAGCAGATTGACTTAACATTCTACTCAACCTCCTGAATTAGTTCTAATAAAATTTCTGGGTATTGATTAAACGGTTCTGTACTTGCCAACCTCTTCAACATTTCGTCTTTTTCCTGTATGTTCCTACAAACAGACAAGAGGGGTTCCAACAGTGTCACCAAATCTTGCCTGGATATTTCATTCTCATTTATAATTCGTTGGTCATTAGTTAGATCAATATATAACTGGTTTAAAGGCAAGCTTTTCTCGATTTGTACCAAAAGCTTTTCTAATAATCGTTTTTCTATGTTAGTTCCTGAATTGAGTGCTTCAATTAAAGGATAGTCTCGATTGATTTTATAGATTACACCTCCTTCTCGCATTTTCACTCTATCCCATACACGAATTTGAGAGTCGTCCGTTTCCTTTTTCCCTCTATATGCCCATGTCCTTACACTGCTTTCGGATATTTTCCCAATAATTCCAGCCAAGCTTTTACGCACAATCTCGGGAGGTACCGCGATTGACTTTTTAATATCCAACGTCCACAGATAATCAAGAGAGTTAGGAATATCAACACGCACACGAGCAAGTTTTGACAGATCCCCTTGACGCATTAAACGAAACCATGTGCCCCAAACAAGTAACCTTTTATTTCGATAAACATAAAACCCCTGTAGCTTTCTTAGACCGTCTTTTCCTCCAAGCATGCTCAGTTCCATTTCTGAGAGCTGAGAAATATGAGGCAAGGTATAAGGCCTCACCATAACTTTATGTCCCTCAATTAGAATACTTTCATCATCCATAACTTGTGTGCTTCTATCAGCTAGAAAAGGATCAATCGGTTCAATTTTTGTATTATTCATCCAGATCTCAATCTTATTGATTCCTGGTTCTCTCCCTCCAAGATAGCGATGAAATACAAGGGATAAATGTCTCCGAACCTGGTCCATATATTTCCCCATTGATTTATCGAAATTGATCTCCGCCATACTCAGTCGATCTAATACTTGCCAGACCACCAAAGTCCCTGTCTCGTTTACCTTTAATTCTTCAACATGAGGAATATCTGCCATATCCTCGGAACTAAGAAGTTTCAGTGACCAATCATTTGTCAATTGAATAAAATCCAAATCCCACTGTGCAGCAACAACCTGGCTTTCCTTTTTACTGACAACAGTAAGCCTTCTGCATTGGGACATGGATGCGGTTTTCAACCCTAGTCCAAATCTCCCCAAGTCGCCTGTTTCCCGATCATCTAGTGGATTTTTGCTGCCATATCTCATGGCATTCTTTATTTCTTCCTCATTCATGCCATGACCGTTATCCAGTATCGCAATATAAGGCTCTGCAATAGGAAAGAACATGATGTTTATTTGTGTAGCATTTGCGGCAATACTATTGTCAATAATGTCGGCAATTGCAGTTTCTATTGAATAGCCTATTGCTCGGGTTGACTCCATAAGAACTGGTGCATAAGGTGGTATAGAAATAACCTCCACACTTTCTCCCCCTTTCTCAAGACGTAATACTCAACTTCTTTTAGAAATTCGACACAATTTCCCATATCCCTTTTAGGAATACCTAGTACTTCGTTACTACTTAAAAATTTCTTTGATGATTTATAGGCATTGGTTCTGGTATCAAGAGTAAGTTTATTTCCTTTATTAATTCTGCTAATTTGAGCGTTTTGCAGTAATCTGAGGCCTTGAGCCGTAAGGATTTTCGGACATAAAAAAGGGACTTCACCCCAACTTGGAGAAGTTTTCAAGTGACCAAACCCAAAAACCTCAAGGATGGAGGA
>NZ_BORW01000061.1 GCF_018333375.1 Paenibacillus cookii | reverse complement strand
AAAGGGCTGAAAAGTTTGCTTTCTCGTTACTTGGAACTTCGTTAACCTTTTGGAACCGCCGTATGCGGACCCGCATGTACGGTGGTGTGAGAGGACGGGGGTTTGCCGCCCCCTTCTACTCGATTTTGTTTCTTAAAGCTGCCGCAGGCGGCCATCCTTCCAAAAAACCAAGCCGAATGACGGTTAACGAATATCACTCCGGCACCCTTGGGCGTATATTTATTAGGTGGGAGTTGCTTGGGGAATATGGCTGCAGCCTGCGGGCCGGGCATGGCCGAAAGCGGCTCTCCTCCAACGTTGCTTCAGCCGTCGTAAACGGGATCGCTTGCATCCAGGCAGAGTGCCTCACGATTCTAGCCGGCGGCGCGACAGGCTTGGCGGCGATCGTACAACGCCGTAACGCTGGCTGTAAATCCGCGAATCTTAAACGTCAGGAGGAACTTCTTTTGTTCGACAACAAGGAATTTTTCAAAACTGCGTTCAAGGAGCAATTGGTTAGCCGTTTGGGAAAAAGCATGGAGGAGGCGACGGCAGGCGACATTTACAAAATACTCGGAAATTTGATCCGCGAAAACATCGGGCGCGAGTGGGCCGAAACGAATCAGGCCTATAAGGCGGACCGGGAAAAGCAGATGTATTATTTTTCGATGGAGTTTCTCATTGGCCGCTTGCTCGGGAACAATCTGCTGAACCTGGGCATGTACGACACGGTCCGCGAGGGACTGAAGGAGCTGGGCTGGGATTTGGAAACGATCGAGGAGCAGGAGCCGGATGCCGGTCTCGGCAACGGGGGGCTCGGACGCCTCGCCGCCTGTTTTCTCGATTCGCTCGCGTCCTTGGGGTATGCGGGCCACGGCTGCGGCATCCGCTATAAATACGGCTTGTTTGAACAAAAAATCGTCGACGGCCACCAGGTCGAGCTCCCCGATCCGTGGCTGCAAAAAGGGTATGTATGGGAGGAACGCCGGGAGGATAAGCGGGTTCCGGTCAGCTTTTGGGGACGGGTGGAGGTGTCCGAAAAAAACGGCAGGACCGTGTTCGAAACGGTCGGCGACGAAAAAATTTGGGCGGTGCCCTATGACGTCCCCGTCATCGGTTACGGCAGCCCGCATGTCAACACCCTCCGGCTGTGGAGCGCCGAGTCCGCGGTCGATCCGGCCATCCTGCGGTCCGGCGCCCAGAGCGGTCCCGCGAATAAAGGATATTATCAATTTTTGGACTATAATCGTTCGGTGGAATCCATCTCCGAATTTTTATATCCGGATGATTCGGGGTACGAGGGAAAGCTGCTTCGCCTGAAACAGCAGTACTTTTTGTGCTCGGCAGGACTGAGAAGCGTGCTGCGGACCTTCGAGAAGCTGGGATTGCCTTTTTCCGAGCTTCCCCGGAAGGTGGCCGTCCATATCAACGATACGCATCCGACGCTGGTCATTCCGGAGCTGATGCGGATTTTGATCGACGAGAAGGGGTTCGGCTGGGATGAGGCGTGGAGCCTGACGATCCGTACCGTGTCGTATACGAATCATACGCTGATGAGCGAAGCGCTGGAAAAATGGCCGGTCAACATGGTGCGCGAGCTTCTGCCGCGCGTGTACATGATCATCGAAGAAATCAACAAACGTTTTTGCGGCATGCTGCTGGAACGTTTTCCGGGCAGGCAGGACCTCGTCTCCCGGATGGCCATCATCGAAAGCGGCCAGGTGAAGATGGCCCATTTGGCCGTCGTCGGCAGCTACAGCGTGAACGGCGTGGCCCGGCTGCATACGGAGCTGTTGAAAAACGACGTCATGAAACCCTTTTACGGCTTGTTCCCGGAACGGTTCAACAACAAAACGAACGGCATCGCCCACCGCCGCTGGCTGATGCATGCCAATCCGGAGCTCAGCCGCCTTGTTTGCGACGGCATCGGCACCGGCTGGATCGAAAATCCCGAACGGCTGCAGGAATTGGAACGTTTCAAAAACGATTCGTTGTTCCGGGAAGAAATCCTCCGGATCAAACATGGAAACAAGCAGCGCCTTTCCGGTGAAATCCGGCAGAAGCAGGGCATTGCCGTCGATCCGGAGTCGCTGTTTGACGTACAGGTCAAACGGCTTCACGGATATAAGCGGCAGCTCCTGAACGCGCTGCACATCATGCATTTATATCATGCGATCAAAGACGATCCGACCGCCGAACGCCTTCCCCGCACGTTTATTTTTGCCGCGAAGGCGGCGCCGGCCTATTTTTTGGCGAAATGCATCATCAAACTGATCCATGCCGTCATGGATACCGTCAACCGGGATCCGCAAATGGAGGGCAGGCTGAAGGTCGTGTTCCTCGAAAATTATTCGGTTTCCCTCGCCGAGAAAATCATCCCCGCCGCCAACGTCAGCGAACAAATATCGACGGCAGGCAAAGAAGCTTCCGGCACGGGCAACATGAAATTCATGATGAACGGGGCGTTGACGGTCGGCACGCTCGACGGGGCCAACGTTGAAATGCATGAACGCATCGGGGCGGAGAACATGTTCCTGTTCGGCCTGCGTTCGGAGGAAGTCATGGATTATTACAAGCATGGAGGATACTGGGCGAGAGAAATCTATGAACGCGACCCAAGGGTCAAACGGGTGCTGGACGATTTGATCGTTCCCGGTCCTTTTTGCCGGCATGACCGCGAATTCGAGGTGATCTACCAATCGCTTCTCGACCATAACGACGAGTTTTTCGTGCTCCGCGATTTTGCGGATTACGCCGATACGCATGCCGCGGTTGAACGGGCGTATTGGGACGCGCAGGACTGGGCAGCCAAATCGATCGTCAATATCGCCCACTCGGGGCATTTTTCCAGCGATTGTACTGTCAAGCGTTACGCGTCCGAAATCTGGAAGATCCATCCCGTGCGAAACGCGTTCGAAATCAGGTAAATGCTGCAAACGTGTTTTCCCATTAACGCCCAGACCCTCATCGGGGCTCATGGAATCGGGAATCCCTTCGCAAGCGGCAAAAATCCCCTCCATACGCCGGCACGGGCACCGCGGTTCAAGGTTTTGGCCGCTGCAGCCCGGCGCCGGTCGCGCCGAGGGGATTTTTTTCGTAGGGCATGCTGCTTATTATCCTTCGCAAGCGGCGTTGGTACCGCCGTCCCGCAGCAGATGCCGGTAATTCGATTTGACGAACTCCACCACTTTGTCGAAAATGATGCGGTGTCCCGCCTCGTTCGGATGAATGCCGTCGGAGCAGAGGAACTTCGTGAAGTCGGGTTGCTGGAGAAATGCGCCGCGCACGTCGATCAATTTTGTTTTGGTCAGCTCGGACACTTTGAGAATCGTCGAATTGTAGCGCTCCTGCCACCAATAGATTTTCGTGACGCTGCCGAGCCATTTCAGGACGTTTTGCTGCGCTTCCGGATCGTTTTGGGTGACCCATTTGAAGTAATTGTCCGCGTTCAGCGGAGGCAGGCTCATCAGAATCGGGATGATCTGCTGGCTTTTCAGGTCGTTGACCGTTTCCATCAGCACCTTTTCGAACGTATGGAAATCCGTTTTCGGGTGATGCTCGCGGCCGGGGTCTTTCGCAATTTCGTTCCAGTTATAATCGCAATCGTTCCCGCCGTATTCGATCAGCACGATGTTCGGCTTTTCCTTCATGACATCCCTTTTCAGGTTGCTAATACCCTTGAGCAGCGTATTTCCGAATCTTGCGGTATTGCGGACCGCGCCTTTCAGCTTGTTTTGGAGCAGCGAGACGTAGTTGTCCTCCAAAATCACGTATTTGTTGCGAACCTCGTCATAAATGACGCCTTTGGAGATGGAATCTCCGGATACGATGTATTTGGCGCCGTCATTTCCGAATTCATGTTGAAAACCGCTCACAGCATCACCCCGTTTCCACTATTATTTCTTATAACTTCTATTGTAATGCAGCTTCTTCCCGCAAAGCAAATAACGGCGTTCGGCCGAGGGCTCAAGCTGCCTGCATCCCTTCGGGGAATCATCGGCCTCCGGCTTAAAAAAGGAAGCTCCTGCATCGGATCGCCGCAGCCCGTAAGTTCGGGAATGCAAGGATCGATGCAGGAGCTTTTCCGTGGCATAACATAAATTTTACTGTGATTTCGTCAGCACGGCGTTTGCCGGAGGAAACCGCAGCCCTTGGCCGCTCCGGGTCCGTTCGTACAGCGCTTCGATCAGATGCAGCGCCTTGATGCCTTCCTCCCCGTTAATCCAGAACGGACGATCCTCCCGGACATGCGCGTAAAAGTCGGCAATCAGCTTCCGGTGGCTCGGCCCCCAATACGATTTGCCTCCGAAGTTCGATCGGGGCGGCTCGCTTAGAAGCGTTTCCCTGCCGTCTTTCCATAAGTACAGCGAATCCCGGCGCTGGGTTAACACGCCATGCTCGAATACGACCTCCAGCTCCACGGGCGAATCGGCGCCGTATCCGTTCGTTCCGTAAAACAACGCCCTGGCGCCGCTAACGAAATCGATGCAGGCATGCGCGGAATCTTCCACCTCGACGGCATCCTCCAGCGTATCGCATGTCACGCTCCCTTTGACCGAGGTGATTTCACCCCCGAACCATTGCAGCAAATCAAGGGTATGGATGGCCTGGTTGATCAGCATCCCGCCGCCTTCGGTGCTCCATTTGCCTCGCCACGCTCCGCTTTCGTAGTAGGCACGGCCGCGATGCCAGGTGACGATGCCTTTCATGCAGACCAGCCGGCCCAGCTCGCCGGAGACGATATGTTCATGGATGATCCGCGAAGCGTCATTATAACGGTTTTGGAACGAAACGCCCAGCTGGCGCCGGTTTTTTTTCGCTGCTTCGATCATGGCTTGGGCGGCCGCGGCATTTTCCGCGATCGGTTTTTCCGTCAGGACGTGTTTGCCGGCCGCGAACAGTTCAAGCGCCATCTCGGCGTGCAGATGATGGGGGGTGCACAGGTGAACGATTTGGATGTCTTCCCGTTCAAGCAGCACTTTGTAATCCGTGGCGGCTTCGCATCCGTAACGGCTTGCCGCCCCTTGGGCTTTCTCCGGATCGGCGTCGATGACGACCCGCAGTTCGGCGTCTTCCAGTTCCGCAATCGAGCCGGCATGAAGGGGATGGATGGCCCCGCAGCCGATGATGGCTGCTCCTAACTTTTGCATGACGATCCCGTCCTGTCCGTTGAAATTTGGCATGGCCGCCTTGCATTACGAAATGCGGACGGCCATTTCCTGCGCCTTCAGGCATAATTCCGCAGCCTTAAAGGCATGCTCCTGCGTCATCGCATGTTCGGTCCGGTTCAGGCAGTCGAGGATGAGCTCGCCGAAAAACGGATAGCCGACCTGCCCGTTCACGTCGAAGCGGCGTTCCCCGTCTTTATTGACCAAATATACATGGTCCCCGGCCGAATCCCTGGCGATGTCGATGTATTTTCGCAGCTCGATGTACCCGTCCGTGCCGAGGATAAACGTTCTGCCGTCGCCCCATGTGCCGAGCCCGTCCGGCGTAAACCAGTCGACCCGGAAATATTGGGTGGCCCCGTTCTCTCCTACCAGCGTGGCGTCGCCGTAATCCTCAAGCTCCGGATAGTCCGGATGGTTGTAATTGGCCACTTTGCTGTGCAGCACTTTCGCGTCTTTGTTTCCGGTATAAAAAAGGAACTGCTCGATTTGATGGCTGCCGATGTCGCATAATATGCCGCCGTATTTGTCTTTTTGGAAAAACCAATCCGGACGGGAGGACGCGCTCAGGCGATGCGGGCCGAACCCGGTGACCTGCAGCACGCGGCCGATTGCGCCTTCGCGGATCAGCTGTCCCGCATATACGGCGGATTCGACGTGAAGGCGCTCGCTGTAATACACCATATATTTTTGGCCGGTTTCCCGGACTTTTGCCCGGGCCGCCTCCAGCTGCTCCAATGACGTAAACGGCGTTTTGTCCGTGAAGTAGTCTTTGCCCGCATCCATGACCCGCAGCCCAAGCGCGCAGCGTTCGGATGGCACGGCCGCCGCCGCGACCAGGCGCACTTCGGGATCTTCCAAAATCCGCTCGAGGCTGTCCACGGCTTTGGCCCCGGGAAACTTGGAGGCGAAACTTTCGGCTTTGGCATAGTCCCGGTCGTACACCCATTTCAAGGCCGCCCCGGCTTCGATGAGCCCTTTGCTCATGCCGTGAATATGGCCGTGGTCCAGCGCGGCCGCCGCGAACGCGAATTCGCCGGGCTGAACGACATGGTTCGGTTTGCCCTGCGGAGCGTAGTTCATTCCGTCCTGCTTCGAAGCTGTCATTCGTTTACATCCTTTCGCGCATAAATTCGCCGAACTGCTTCAGCAGCTCGCGGGAGGGGTATTGTCCGCTGAAGTCCTCGATGCCGAGGTATCCGTCGTATCCAACGCTTTTCAAGTCCTCCACGAACGCGGCAAAATCGATGATGCCGTCCCGGAGCGGAGCCCACTCGGAGCGCCATTTGGCGGTTCCGTCCTCGCGGCTGCCGTCCTGCACGAAACGCGCGTTTTTGACATGCACATGCGCAAGGTAGGGACCCAGCAGCTGCATGCCCATGCGGTAATGCTCGAAACCTTCGTGCACCATGTTGCCCGGATCAAGCAGCACGCCGATATAGTCCGGGTCGCAGTGGCTGACCAGGCGATGCGCCAGTCCGGCGCTTGGCGCGATCGTCCCGTGATGCGTTTCGACGACGCCTTTGACGCCGTATTGCTTCGCGAGCCGTTCGGCTTCTTTTAAGTAGCTCACGTTTTTTTCGTACAAATCCGGGTAGGATAACGTCTTATTGTAAGGGGCTACGCCGATCCGGATCATGCTTGCCCCGAGCAGGCGGGCCGTATGGAAGGCATGTTCCGTTTCGTCGAGCTTCATTTCGTTCAAGTAGGGGGTTACGCTCACGACCTCGAGTCCTTCGGCCTCGGTTACTTCCTTGAATTTCAGCATTTCCGGTTCCGGGAGCGACGGATCGATGGAGCACAGGTTGTTTCCCCAGAAGGAAGGCTGCTCTCCGGCTATGGCTTTCGGCACTTCCTTGAATCGCCATTCGACGCCGTGAAGTCCGGCTTCTTTGGCGGCTTGAACCAGCTCTTCGGGCGTCAGGTCCGGGGTGGCTACGGTAAATACGGAAAGTTTCATGGGTTCATGCCTCCTCGCAAGGGATCAATGCGTTCCTTTGACGTCCAATACCGCGGCTGCGGACGGATCTTTGCGGAACGTGGAATTCGCTATTTTTTCCTGAAGCTTTTCGTAAAAAAGGTCCTCGTCCAGCGGCAGATCGACCCAATCGTCGGTCCAGGCGGACAGGTGCATCGCGTTCGAAATGGTCAAGCCGAGAATGCCTTCTTCGCCGGGGGCAAGCAGCTTTTCGCCATGCAGGAGCGCATTCGTGAAGTTTTGCAAAATGCCCTTATGCTGCGGTCCGCCGCCGCCGGCTACCGGGATATCGCATACCCAGCATTCCGGCTGTCCGAACCCGCCCTTATAGTTGCGGTTAAACTCCGGTTCGGGGACGCGCAGGCGCCAGAAGGTCAATTTATCGTTTTCGATGACGATTTTGCCGTTGTCGCCGCTGATTTCGAAACGGTTCGTGCCGGGGCTTTCCCCGACGGTGGTCACAAACACGCCCGTGGCTCCGTTCTCGTATTCGACGTAAGCGGTCACGTCGTCTTCGACTTCAATGTTGCGGTATTTGCCGAAATGGCAAAATGCCCGGACCCGTTTTGGCATCATGCCGGTGGTCCACTGCCATAGATCCAGCTGATGGGGGTCCTGGTTCAGCAGCACGCCGCCGCCTTCGCCGGCCCAAGTGGCGCGCCAGCCGCCGGAATCGTAGTAGCTTTGCGAGCGGTACCAGTTCGTGATGATCCAGTTCGTTCTGCGGACTTCGCCGAGCTCGCCGGATTGGATGAGGTCGCGGAGTTTGATGTAGAGCGGGTTCGTGCGCTGATTGTACATGATGCCGAATTGCTTGCCGCTTTTCGCCGCGGCGTCGTTCATTTCCCTTACCGCTTTCGTATACACGCCTGCCGGTTTTTCCACCAGCACATGGTAACCGTTTTCAAACGCCTGAATGGCCATCCCTGGATGGTCGTAATGCGGGACCGCGATCAGTACGGCATCCATCGCCTTGGAAGCCCAAAACGCCTCCGGCGTATCATACAGTTGCACAGACGCCGGCAAATGCTCCTTCGCCCATTTCAGTCTTTCGGGATTCGTGTCGCAGACGGCCGTGAGTTCGGCGCCGCGAATTTCCCCGCACAGGTTTTGGGCATGAGAGACGCCCATATTTCCAATTCCGATAATGCCATAGCGAACCTTTTCCATGCCGGAATTTCACCCTTTCTCTCTGCTATTCCCCCTAAGCTTAGCCCGAATCCGAAAAGATGAGAATGACCTGAATTAAGAGTGTTTTGCACAAAATTAAGGTGTTTTGGATAAATGGCCAATGGTACAATAAGGGAGAAGAAAAGGGGGAATGCGCTCGTGGAACTCGCGCCGGACATGGCCGGAAGAATGCCGGAAGGATTGACGTTGAACATCAGCTACGCCCAATACCGAAAAGGGTTTCCCGGATGGAACCGGACGGAAATCGCCCCGTCGTTTCACCGGCTCTATTTTATCGCGGAAGGGCGGGGGTCGGTCACGCTCAACGGGGTCAAATACGAACCGAAACCCAATCAGATGATGATCATGCCGGCGGGCACGAATCAGATGGCACTGACCGATCAGGAAGATCCGTATTCGCGCTATTTTTGCCATTTTGACGCCCAGGTGGGGGAATGGCCCCTTTTTCCGGCGGACGGCAGCCTGTATATTTGCGACGCCCGCGACCCTGCTTTTATCGAACGGACTTTTCAAGAGTTGGTGGAGCTTTTCCATCGGGGAGGGCCTTTTGCCGTGCTGCGAACACAGTCCTGCTTGCTGACGATGCTGGCGTGCTGCCTGGAGGACGGGGGATACACCGATTTTTGGAAAAAATTTATGCAGCAGACGGAACGGAGCAAGCTCGGAAACGTATTAAGCTATATCCAAACGCATTTGCATGAACCGATGGAAATCGAACAGTTGGCGGAAATCGTACATTTGCATCCGAACTATTTCATCCCTTATTTCAAAAAAATCATGGGCGTCACGCCGATGCATTACGTGCAGCGCAAACGGATGGAGGAAGCCAAAAGGCTGCTGACCTACACCGATACCGCCATTTCGGACATCGCCGACCAGATCGGCATGCAGCTGGCCTATTTTTCGCGGCAGTTCAAAGGTTATACGGGCCTATCGCCTTCGGCCTACCGGGCCTGCATTCGTTGAAATCGGCTTGCTTTGATGCGAAGCGGAGTTTCCTTACCTAAGTATCGATTTCATGGTTCCAAAGTAAGTTTTTGCAAAACGCGTATTGGAAGGTATCCCTTGATTGGGTAAGATATGGATGGTTTACGCCCCTAAAACAAACGAAAGGTGAGATGCGAATGAAACGCGCCATCGTCAAACCTCTGCTGACGGTTTTAAGCCTGGCGGTTGCCTTGGTCATGATTGTCCCTGCCGGTTCGGCCAGCGCGGCCGATTCCAAGTGGATCAACAAGGTGCTGGCCGATTACAAGGCCTATAACCAGAAAGTGACCTCTTCCTATAAAAACTATCAGGAGCAGATCGATGCCAGCTATAATCAGTATTTGACCCAATACACGGCGACCATGACCGAGCTCGAAGCCAAGGTACTGTCGGATCTGAAGCAATGGGACGAGAAGCTGGAAGCGGACTATAACGAGTTGATGGAAAAATACGGGGATGACCGGAGTAAAACTTCAGCCCTGAGAACCTATGACAGATACATTAACCAGAATTTCCGGGGCAGCCCGATGAACCTTTATGCCACCGAGGCCAACCGCAATTACCGGGACAGCACCATGTGGGTCTACAACAAGGCGCTGAACGAAAATTTCATCGACAGCAAAACGTGGAGATACAGTAAGGCGATCAATCCCAACTATCTGGACAGCGCGGCATTCAAATACAGCAAGGCGGTCAATGAAAACTATTACGACAGTCCGATGCAGAGGCTGAAGCACGCTTCAAGCAAAAACTTTTACGGCAGCCCGATTTATCAATACTCCCACGGCAAGATCAGCAAAACGAAGGCCCAGCAGGAATACGCGAAAATCTATAAGAAGCAGACCGAAAGGCTGAACGCCATTGTCGCGAAAAGCAAGCAGGATATTGCGAACAGGGCGGCGGTTACGCGGCAAGAGCTTGATCTGCTGCATGCCAAATCCGTTGACGTTCTTGAACAGCGGCGGGAAGAAGCGCTGAAAAAGATTTCGGATCTGCGCATCGAAATTTGCGGGGAAGGGCTTACCTGGCAGCCTTTGCTGAAGAATTCCGCCCAATAAGGTCTGATCCGTTATTTTTCCCTAATAATGAAGAAACGAGGCGAACCTCCGCGATGGGGGATTGGCCTCGTTTTTATGTTTACGCAGGGTTTGCCGCATTTCAAGCGACTGCCTCTATCCGTTTTCTAAGGATCTCATTTTATCGGACTCCAAAATATCTTCGACGACTTCGGCAAGGGTAACGCCGGCAAGCGATTGCTCCATTGCGTTTTGGGCTGCCGAAAATTGTTTGGTCAACGATTGTTGGATATTGCGGCCGACGATACATTCCGGGTTCGGGTGTTCATGGGAGTTGAATAAATCGTTTTCGGCCACGACGTTCACCGCCTTGTATACATCAAGAAGCGTTATGTTTGGCAGTTCTTTGGCCAGTTCGGCCCCGGCCACCCCGGCACGAACGTGTACGAGGCCGGCGCTTTTCAACATGCTCATGACTTTGCGGATCACGACGGGATTCGTGTTGACGCTGGCGGCGATATACTCGGAAGTATTGGTTGCCTTGTCTTTGCTGACGGCCAGCAAGCACAAAATGTGTATCGCTACGGAAAATCTGCTGCTGATGGACACCTTGACCCCTTCTTTCTTCCTTAACGAATATAATCATTTATAACATGACCATACTATCGTTACAAGTAAAGCTCCGGATGGAAAATACGCTCAAAATGTGACGGTTGACAAAGCGTTAAGTTGTAACTAAAATAATTACATGTAATATATTCGATTACAGGTAATGATACCATACGGGAGGAAGACATATTATGAAAATCGCAGTCATCGGAGCCAGCGGGAAAGCAGGCAAACTGATCGCCCAAGAGGCCGCCAAGCGAGGACATGAAGTAACGGCCATCGTAAGAAACGCATCCAAGCTGCAAGGCGGATATGCTTCGGTCATCGAAAAAGATTTGTTTGATTTGTCGGCAGCCGATTTGCAGCCGTTCGACGTCGTGGTGAACGCTTTTTCGGCCCCACCGGGCAGCGAGCATCTGCACGTGGAAGCGGGAAGAGCGCTCATCGACGCTTTGAAAGGGGCACCGAATACGAAGTTGTTTGTCGTTGGCGGGGCCGGAAGCTTATTTGCCGACGAAGCCAAAACATTAAAAGTGATGGATACGCCGGACTTCCCGAGCATTTACTATCCGACGGCATCCAATCAGGGGAAAAACCTGGAGGACCTGCAGCAATCGGAAGGGATCACGTGGACATTCCTCAGCCCATCGGCATTTTTTGATGCGGAAGGAAAAAGAACGGGCTCTTACAAAACGGGAAAAGACCATCTGCTTGTGAATTCCAAGGGCGAAAGCTACATTAGCTATGCAGACTATGCGATCGCCGTGCTGGACGAGATCGAAAATCCGAAGCATATCAATGAACGGTTTACGGTCGTAGCCGAGCATCTATAATATAGAACGAATAAAATCGATTTAAGTTGAGGAGAGCGGGTCTGCCTGAGCATAAGCGGCTCGGCAGACTTCTTTCATCTATTGAAAAGAAGAAGCGACAATAGATTCGAATTGTAAAATTTTTCTGCTTGCCGCAGGCGTTGAATCCATGGTACATTATAAATCCGGCCGACGGAAACGAAGGCAGGGCCAAGAAATCAAAAAAAGAACTTCAAAAAAAGTTCTTGCAATCTTAAAAAGAACGTGATATTATATAAGAGTTGCTGCTGAACACAACGGCGGCGAGGAAAACGAAAAGTTTGATCTTTGAAAACTGAACAACGAGTGAGATATGAGGTTTCGGCAACGAAACCGAAACGCGAGATCATCGGGTTCGTGACGACTGTCCGGATCGGTGGTCGAGCATAAATGAGAATTAATATAATGAAATTTCCGATTAGGCTTTGCTCAATCGAAAAATTCATTATTTCTCGTCAGATTCAAAATGAGCTAAGAGCTCTTTCGAAGATACAGATTGAAAATGATCGACTCAGCCGAGTTTGACCCGTTTTCAATCGTCGGTCGAACGAAGTTCGACCTTTCGATGAATCACCCGTCGCTGCAAAGCCGACGAATGATTCATCTTTCTTGGAGAGTTTGATCCTGGCTCAGGACGAACGCTGGCGGCGTGCCTA
>NZ_BORW01000060.1 GCF_018333375.1 Paenibacillus cookii | reverse complement strand
AATTGAGCCTGAACATCTCAATTTTATCGGGATGGTCTTGTTGGTCAAACCCTCGTTCCCTCCACCCGCATAGCGGGTGGTTTTTTGTTTCGCACGCTTCGCGAGCTCAACTGGCTAAAGCCTAAAATAAAAAAATCCCGCTTCGCATTCGAAGCAGGATTCGTATAAAGGGTTTTTCAAATTTTTTACAATATCTTCATTATAGTATGGATTAGTTCTGCATGACAAAATCGCGTTCGATTTCTGTTCCTTCCTCAAACACGCGCAAAATGTCGTAACGGGTGTTCCGCTGCGCAGGAATTTTCCCCGCCTCGCGGATCAGCTGAAGGATCGAAGCGATATTCACTTTATGCACCGCGCCCGCCGAGGAAACGACGTTTTCCTCCATCATCGTGCTGCCGAAGTCGTTGCAGCCGTAGCTGAGCGACAATTTGCCCACTTCCGGCCCCATCGTAACCCAAGAGGACTGCAGATTCGGCACGTTGTCGAGCACCAGGCGGCCGATCGCCACCGTTTTCAGGTAGGCTTCAGGGGTTTCGCGCTCCCGCTTCAGGCTCGTATTGTCCGGCTGGAACGTAAACGGAATGAACGCAAGGAACCCTTTCGAATCATAGCCATTCGCGATGCATTCGTCCTGCGCGTCTCGGATGCGCAGCATGTGCAGCGCCCGCTCTTCCATCGATTCGCCGAAGCCGATGACCATCGTGGCGGTCGTGTTCATGCCGATTTTGTGGGCCATCTGCATGACGTCCATCCAATCGCGCCAGGTGCCTTTATGGCGGCTGATTTTTTTGCGGATGCGGTCATCCAAAATTTCGGCCCCGCCGCCCGGCAGGGAATCGAGTCCGGCAGCTTTCAGCTCGCGCATGACCTCTTCGAGCGAAAGACCCGACACCTCCACCATTTTGCGGATTTCCGCCGGGGAGAACGAGTGCATCGTAATGTTCGGGAACCGCTGCTTGATGCCGCGGAGCAAATCCGTATAGTAGCTGAAAGGCAGGTCCGGGTTCGTGCCGCCCTGCATCAAAATTTCGGTTCCGCCCACATCCTCGGTTTCCTTGATCTTTTGGAAGATGACTTCGTCCGGAAGAAGATAACCTTCTTTATGGCCCGGGATGCGGTAAAAGGCGCAAAACGTGCAGTATGTATCGCACACGTTGGTGTAGTTGACGTTCCGTCCGATGACAAACGTCGTAATCGGTTCCGGGTGTTTTCTCTTCATCATGATATCGGCGGCATGGCCGATTTTTTCGACTTCGTTGCTTTCAAACAGGGTCACGCTGTCCTCCAGGTTCAAACGTTCCCCGCGCAGCGCTTTGTCCAGGATCTGATCTACTGTGCTCATCTCCGGAAGCCTCCTTATCATATGGCAAAATATATATACGTTTAGCAGACTTATATCATTAAACCGTCTTCATCATCTTAACATACTTTTGGTTTGAGAAAAACTTCACTTTCTTGGATGACAGGCGGCATGTGAGGCAAAAACCGTGATTTTCAAGGATTTGGCATCGCCACCGTCACAAAATGGTCACGAAATGGACATAAATTATCCCTGGCCCGCGATGAATGCGGCGATTTCGCTCACGGCAAACGGCAAAAAGAAAAACGCCGCGTCAAGCGGCGCTTTCCTTCCTTGTTAAGATCCTTGCAAAGCCTGATCCAAATCGGCGATCAAATCGTCGATATCCTCCAGGCCAACGGAGAAGCGCAGCAACCCGTCCGCAATCCCCCGCTCGTGCCGGACTTCGGCCGGCATGGCGGCATGGGACATCATGGCCGGATAGGACAGGATGCTTTCCACCGCTCCCAGGCTGACGGCGACAAGCGGAATGCGGACTTTGTTCAGCACCTGCTTGGCGCGTTCGCCCGAACCTACGTCGAACGAAACGACGGCTCCGTAACCCGTGGATTGCTTTTCATGAATTTCCCGCCCCGGATGATCGAGCAGTCCCGGATAATATACCTTCTCGATGTCCGGACGCCCGTTCAGCCATGCGGCCAGCACGGCCGCGCTTTGCTCGCTGTGGTTCATCCGCGCCTGCAACGTTTTCATCCCGCGCATCAGCAGCCAGGAATCCTGGACGCCAAGCACCGTTCCGAGCCCGTTTTGCAGCTGCTTCAGCTGCCGGCCGATGGAAGGGGTGCGGGCAACGGCGAGACCGGCCAGCACGTCGCTGTGTCCGCCCAGAAATTTCGTCGCGCTGTGCAGCACGATATCGACGCCATGTTCGATCGGACGCTGGTAATACGGCGTCATGAACGTGTTGTCAAGCATCGTGAGCAGGTCATGTTCTTTCGCCCAGGACGTGACGGCCGCAATGTCGGTAATTTTCAGCGTCGGGTTCGACGGCGTTTCCATATATACCGCTTTGGTGTTCGGTTTTAATGCCGCCCTTACTTGATCCAGGTCGGTCATGTCCACAAAGGTGCTTTCGATGCCGAGCCGGTTCAAAATGCTGGTCAGCAATCGGTATGTACCGCCGTACACGTCTTCGGTCACGATCATATGGTCGCCTGCGGACAGCATCATGAAGGTGCTGGAGATGGCAGCCATGCCGGAGGAATAAGCAAAACCTCTTACGCCGCCTTCCAAAAGCGCAATATAATCTTCCAGCGCCTGGCGCGTCGGATTGCCCGAACGGCTGTAGTCGTGAACCGGAGGGTTAAACACGTCCTCGTGGTGAAAGGTCGATGCCTGGTAGATCGGCACGCTGGACGCCCCGGTGTTGCGATCGGTTTCCGAGCCGAAATGAAGAAGTTTGGTCGCGAACTTCCGCGATTCTTGGCCGTTTTGCTCTTTGCCGTGCTGCTCACTCATGGCGTTTTCCTCCTTCGACTTCCTCCATGGCCGCGTCCAACGCGCCGCCGAGATCGGCGATCAAATCGTCGATATGTTCGATGCCGACGGAGAAGCGCAGCAGCCGGTCATCCACGCCGACGGCCTTCCGGATTTCTTCCGGGATGTCCGCATGCGTTTGCACGGCCGGATAAGTCATCAGCGACTCCACGCCGCCCAAACTTTCGGCAAAAGCGATCAGCCGGATGTGGCGGAGAACCGGCTCCACATAGCGGGCATCCTTGACCTTGAAGGAGAAAATGCCCGTGTTCCCGCTGGATTGTTTCTTTTGTATTTCGTGTCCCGGATGCTCGGGGAACACCGGATGGAACACTTCGGCCACGGCCGGATGCGTCTTCAGAAACTCGGCAACGGCGATCGCGTTGCTCTCATGCCGCTCCATCCGGAGCGCCAGCGTCTTCATGCCCCTCATCAACTGGTACGAATCGCTTGCTCCAAGCACCGCTCCGATCGAGTTGTGCAGGAAAAACATTTCTTCCGACAGCTCTTTTCCTTTGGTGATGATCAGGCCGGCGAGCACGTCGTTATGTCCGCCCAAATATTTGGTCGCGCTGTGAATGACGATGTCTGCGCCAAGTTCGATCGGGCGCTGGAAAAACGGCGTCAGCAGCGTATTGTCCACGATGGTCAGCAGTTCATGGCGTTTCGCCCAAGCAGCCACCTTCTCGATGTCCGTAATCATCATCAGCGGATTGGTCGGCGTTTCGATGAAAACCGCCTTCGTTTCCGGACGTCTCGATTTTTCGAGCTCATCCAGATCATTCGTGTCGATGTACGACGCGCTGACGCCGAACTTCGAAAGGATCCGCTCCAGCAGCCGGTACGTTCCGCCGTACAAATCAAGCGATACGATCAAATGGTCGCCCTGCTTGAACAAGGAAAAGATCGTTTGAAGGGCAGCCATGCCCGAGCTGCACGCAAATGCGGCATCGCCGGACTCCAATTCGGCGGCAGCTTCTTCAAGAACTTTGCGCGTCGGGCTTTTGGTACGAGCGTAATCGAATCCCGTGCTTTGGCCGAGCTTCGGATGGCGAAACGCCGTGGCCTGGTAAATCGGAAAGTTTACGGCTCCCGTGACCGGATCCTCCTGCGAACCGATTTGCGCCAATCGGCTTTCGATGTTTAGTGCTTTTCTTTTCTCCATGTCGGTTTCCCCCATAATCTCCTTAAGTATGCAGCCTAGATCTGCGGCCAAACTTCGGCGACTTCGCCGATGTCGTAGGGCGTTTCTTGATATACATAGTAATTCAGCCAATTAGAGAATAATAAGTTTGCATGGGCGCGCCAGATCGCCGGCGGGGTTTGGCTCGGGTCGTCATTCGGGTAATAATGCTTCGGAATGTCCATCTCCATGCCCTTGGCGATATCCCGTTCGTACTCCCACTTCAAGGAATAGGCGTCGTATTCGGAATGTCCCGTGACGAAAATCTGTCTGCCGTCTTTCGTTGCCACCAAATAGATGCCCGCTTCCTCGGATTCGGACAAAATCTCCAATTCGTCGATGCCTTCGATGTCTTCGCGGCGGACCTCCGTATGGCGGGAATGCGGTACATAAAACACCTCGTCGAAACCGCGAAGAAGCTTTACGTTTTGCCGGTTGACCGTATGCGGGAACACGCCGAAGCATTTTTTGGCCAAATCCCACTTCGGCACCCCGAAATGATGATACAGGCCGGCCTGCGAGGCCCAACAGATATGCAGCGTCGAGGTGACGTTCGTTTTGGACCAATCCATGATTTCCTCGAGCTCATCCCAATAGAACACGTCTTCGAAATCCAAACGTTCCACCGGCGCGCCGGTAATGATCATGCCGTCGAAACGGCGGTGGCGCACTTCGTCGAACGTCTTGTAAAATGCCTCCAAGTGTTCCACGGACGTATTTTTCGACGTGTGCGACTGCGGGTGCAGCAGCGTAATTTCCACCTGCAGCGGGGAGTTGCCCAGCAGGCGGAGCAGCTGCGTTTCCGTCGTCTCTTTGGTCGGCATGATGTTCAGGATGGCGATGCGAAGCGGCCGAATGTCCTGATGGTACGCTCTGCTCTCATCCATGACGAAAATATTTTCTCCGTTTAGAATTTCTTTGGCCGGCAGGGCATCCGGAATTTTAATCGGCATGATTCAACACTCCTTTTTGAAGGTGGCGAAAATCATACGGGGGAGCAAGGTGCATATAAAACAAAAATGACCTTCCTGCATAGAGAAAGGTCATGTTCGTTATATTTTACGCCTCTCTCATCTGTCAGAAACCGCTGCGCAAAGCAGCTTCACGTTCCTGCAAGAATTAGCACCGTGCGCATTCGCGCCGGTTGCCGGGTTTCATTGGGCTAGTCCCTCCACCTGCTCTTGATAAGATTTCGCTGTATTCAGTTTTATGATCTTGTTCTTGTTCTTGTTCCTTACTTTAAATCATAATCCCATCCTTCGTCAAGAAGCTTTCGGGCAAATGCCGCAAGAGGAGCCCACACGTTTTTCCAGCCTTTGTCATACGCTGTAACAGGACGGCGCCAGGCGCGATTTTTTTCTTGAAAGGTCCATGGCCCGGCGTTATACTAGACAAGTGTTTGAACCTAAAACAAGAGGTGACATGAGATGGAAGGCGACCCGAGCCCGAAGCTGAATGCAAATGAACACAACCGCATAGAACTGAAATCGGCTTGCCGGCGCAGGGAAGTTTTCGCTTTTGTCTACCGCGGATTCCTCTTTTAATTCCCCGAAAAAAAACGACCGGCAACGCTGATTTCTTTCCTATGCCCTAAACAAGCGTTTCCTGGACATGCGCCGCATGTCGGGATGAAGGAGTGAAATCAGATGAAAATCCGGTTGGTAAACGAGGGCGTTTTCAGCCCGATCGATGACATCCAAACCACGCTGACTGCCCCGCCTGCAGGATTCTATTGGATCGATGCGGACGTGGAAGATCTGGCGCTTTTGCAGCCTTTATTTTCCCTTCACGACCTGGCGGTGGAAGACTGCTTGAGCGAAGAGGAACAACGCCCCAAACTCGAAATTTACGAAAACCATTATTTTATCGTCGTGAATTCCATCCGTTTCGATGACGAGGAAATTTTCCTGCGTGCGCTGAACGTCTTTTTGGGCCGCCATTTTATTATCACGGTGACCAAACAAAAAATTCACGAGCTGCGTTCCCTGAAGCCGATTTTATGGGAGCAGGAAGTCAGCACCCCGGACCGTTTTTTGTATTTGCTGATCGACCTTGTCGTTGACAACTACTTCACCGTAGGCGACCGGATCGAAGCCAAAATCGAAAAGCTGGAAGAAGATATCCTGATGCACACGAAAAAATCGCACCTGAACGAAATCATCGGTTTGCGAAGCGAAATCCTGTGGCTGAAAAAGGTGCTGGGACCGCAAAAAGAACTGATCAATACGCTCAATAAACGGGATCTTCGGTTGATCGACGATCAGCTGCAAAAATATTTTAGCGATATTTATGAAAATGCCGTCAAAATTTCTGAAACCTTCGATACGTTCCGCGATCTGATGGGCAACCTTCGCGAAGCCTACCAGTCCAGCATCGCCAACCGCGCGAATGAAATCATGCGCGTGTTTACCGCCATCACGACCATATTCATGCCGCTCACGGTCATTACCGGAATCTATGGCATGAACTTCGACAATATGCCCGAAACGCATACGGCTTACGGATATTTTGTCGTGATCGGAATCATGGCCGTGCTCGCCGTCAGCATGCTGCTGATTTTCCGCAAGAAGGACTGGATCTGAAAGGCGGCCGATTTAGAATAAGGACGAAGATTGGCTTAAGCTGCATTCCGCGTGCACGTAAAGCATCTTCGTCCTTTTTGCGTCTTTAGCGGCATGGATACGAAGCAGGCACCCGTATTCACCACGGTACGGCCCGTCATCCCGGCATTGTCCCCGCGCTCCGTGACTGAAGCTTCTTCTTCCGTTTATCGCCGCACCAAACGCCCGGAGCCCGCGACCTGCAGGTTATCCCGCATGCCGGCCGCTTCCCGTTTCCTTCCGGAACCGGATCCGGATCAAACGCAGTCGTTCATACCGGAGCTCCGTCAGCGGTCCCGCCACTGCTTCCTGACCGTACACGCGGTGCATGACCGGCTTCAGCAGCGTGTCCCCCAGCTCCTCGAAAGCCTTCCACACCTCTTCCTGCTCCGCTTCCGGCATTTCCTGCAGTTCCCCGGCGATCAGGCTTTCGGCGTCGTAACCTTCTTTCTCCAGCTGTTCGAGCGCTTCCACCAGCTCCCGTCTCGTCAAGCCGGTTTCCTGCTCCATCGCCTCAAGCCTTTTGCCGTTTTGGATGCCTTGGAGCAGCATTTGCTTGGTCCGGTACCGATCGAGATCCTGCTTATATTTCAGCTCTTTCTGCTTGTATACCCATGCCTCGTAGGTCGTCTCGTCCAGCTCGTCCTGCACCCAATCCAGCGGGAAGCCGTGGCTGCGTTCACGCCCTGCTGTTATTTCCAGCAGCTCCGCGCCGTATTCCGCCGCCTTGTTGTCCCCGACGCCGGGCAGCTGCAGCAGCTCGTCCAAGGTCATCGGCACAAAGGTGCTGATCAGCCGCAGCAGCCGGTTCGTTGCGATAAAATAGGGCGCCTTCCGCTCGGCCGCCGCTTTTTTGCGCCGCCAGGCGCACAGCTCGTTGTAAAGCTCCTCGTCGTAGTTCAGCTCGCTGTAGCAATACAGCTTTTGCGCGTTTTGGCTTTTTCCCTTCTGCTCCTCTTCGTCGTGAAAGATGCCGTCAATGACCGGACGGAAGCCCTCGCCCAATTTCACGGCCAGGCCGTGGCGGTATATATGCAGCATCTCATTCCAGGAACCGCCTTCGTACCAGGTCTGTTCCGATACGCTGCCGCCCCTTTCCATATCCCTCCAGCCAAGCTTCCAGACGCCTTCCCCCTCGTCGATCCATACTTCCGCCCATGTCCCTCCCTGCTTGCTTTCTTTCACCATGCGATTCATAAATACGGTCTGCATCTTGCTTTACCTCCCTTTGAAATCAGCACAATAAAAAAAGCACCTCCCTTGAAGTTCAAGAGAGGTGCTTCCCCGTTATTATGCCGTTATTCCAAATGATACCACATCATCGCAAATGGTCAATCCTTTTGTGGCAGCCCGTCCAAAAAAACGATATCGGATTAACCCGCAGCCAGCGCCTTTTTGGCCAGAGCGAGCGCGCCGCATAATCCGGCGTTGTCTCCAAGCTGCGGAGGAACGATATAGTCCGCGATTTGCTCGTTGATGGCCGGAAGCTGCACATAACCGTTCAGCAGCTCCTGCAGTTTTGCATGAATCAGCGGGAACAGCTGAAGCTGTTTCATGACGCCGCCGCCCATGACGATTTTTTGCGGAGACAAAATCAGGATATAGTTCATCAACGCTTGCGCAAGATAATAGGCTTCCATGTCCCAAGCCGGATGATCCGGCGTCAATTCCGCACCCGGAACGCCCCAGCGTTTCGACAGCGAAGGACCTGCGGCTACGCCTTCCAGGCAGTCGCCATGGTAAGGGCAGAACCCTTCGAATTTGTCCTCCGGATGGCGGCGGACCAAAATATGTCCCATTTCCGGATGCGAAAGACCATGCACCAGTTCGCCGCCGACGACCGCGCCGGCGCCGACTCCGGTGCCAACCGTAATGTACAGGCAGCTGTCATACCCTTTGGCTGCGCCCCACGTATATTCGCCCAGCGCCGCACCGTTCACGTCCGTATCGAATTCGATCGGAACCTGGAAATGCGAGCCCAGATGGCCGACGATATCGAAGTTGCTCCAATGCGGTTTAGGGGTCGTCGTAATGCGTCCGTATGTAGGACTTCCTTTGACGGGATCGATCGGTCCGAACGAACCTACCCCGATCGCTTCCACGCCTTTATTTTGAAAGAAAGAAACCACCTGTGCCATCGTTTCTTCGGGCGTCGTCGTCGGAAAACTGATCCGCTCGAGCACGGTTCCGTCTTCCTTCCCGATACCGCATACAAATTTCGTACCTCCGGCTTCAATCGCTCCCAGAATACTCATCGTTTGCAATCCCTCCTGCACCATTCTCTTGTCTGTTTGCCCGTCTGCGGCATCAAATAGCGAATCCTATCCAATAACCACGGGCATTATAGCCCAGTTGTTCCATGAAAGTCAATGCGCAAGCGCACGGAAAAGGGACGCCGGGCGTGATGCCGGCATCCCCGTGCGTGGCAAACTTCTCGTTTTGTTTTAGACGACCCCGAGCAGATGGCACAAACTCTTCATCTCAAGCTCTTCGAATTTATCGACCACCGCCTGCTCGTCGAGCGACAGCTGGCAGGTCTCCAGCGCGCACGCCACAGGGGCCGCGCAATGGATTTCCGCCAGGCGGCGCGAAAGATGCAGCATCTCGAGATCGGCTTCGATTTTGGCGCGGATGCTCTTCGATACCTGATCCAGATTGTCGAGCAGCCCCTCGATGGAACCGTACTCCTGAATCAGCTTATGCGCCGTCTTTTCGCCGATGCCGCGAACGCCTGGATAGTTGTCGCTGGCATCGCCCATCAGCGCCTTGACGTCGACGATTTGGCGCGGATGAAGCTGCCGTTCCTCGTACAACGTCTCCGGCGTGTACACCTTATAGTTGCCGTGGCCTTTTTTCATGATGATGACGGTCGTGCGTTCGCTTACCAGCTGCAGCAGGTCATGGTCGCCGGACAAAACCATCACGTCCATGTCCTGGCTGAACTTGGCGGCCAGCGTGCCGATGCAATCGTCGGCCTCATACCCTTCGGCGCCGATATTGGGGACGCCCATGCTGTCCATCACGTCCCGAATCAGCGAAAACTGGGGCACCAGATCCTCCGGCGCCTCCGGCCGGTTTCCTTTATAAGCCGAAAAATGCTCCCCGCGGAACGTCTTGCCCCCAAGATCCCAGCAGCAAACGACGTGGCTCGGATCAAAATTTTGCACCGCGTCCCAAAAATACCGGATAAACCCGTAAATCGCATTCGTCGGAATTCCCGATTTCGTCCGGCGGATATATCCGCTGGTTGCGGTAGCGTAATAAGCTCTAAACAACAATGCCATCCCGTCCACCAACATAACGGATGGTCGTTTTTCATTCGTGATCAATCTTCGTTTCTCCCCTTGTCTGCCTCATCCCTGTTTCAAGGGCGGGCAATGCTGCCTCTAGTATAACACAACTAGGGGGAGCTTTTGGGCGGTTTCCTGTTATCCCCAGGCGGATTCGTATTGATCCTCTTTAAAGCCGACCGTTACTTTGCGGCCGTCGGTCACGATCGGACGTTTGATCAGCATGCCGTTCGAAGACAAAAGCTCGATCTGCTCCTTTTCGGACATGTCTGCCAGCTTGTCTTTGAGGCCCATTTCTTTGTACGCTTCGCCGCTTGTGTTAAAAAACTTTTTGAGCGGAAGTCCGCTTAAGCCGATCAGTTTCTCCAGCGTTTCGGGCGCCGGAGGTTCTTCCTTGATATGGTGAAGCTCCAGCTCATGGCCATGGGACTGGAGCCATTTGATTGCGTTGCGGCAGGTGCCGCATTTCGGATATTGGTAAACCTGCAGTTTGCTCATCTGTCATTCCACTCTCTTTGTCGGTATTTGATGCATCGGGCCCTTCGGCACTACAGCCCTTCCTCCAGCCGCTCCCGCAATTTCCGCATATCCGCGGGCAGCGGCGCCTGAAAGGTCATTTGCCTGCGCTTGACCGGATGCTCGAAGGAAAGTTCATAGGCGTGGAGCGCCTGGCGCGGGATCGCCCGGTCCAATTGAACGATGTTCCGCGCAGCCGCCGGCATAGGAGGGTCATTCGTTTCAATAACGGAATCGGCACCCGCTGCCGGGTCCGCGGCTTCGATCCCGATTTCTTTATAGACGTCATGCCGATACAACTTGTCCCCGATCAGGGGACAGCCGATGCTCGTCATATGGACGCGGATTTGATGCGTTCTCCCCGTTTCCAGCTTCAGCCGGACAAGCGACCCGTTTTTCCAGCTTTCCAGCGCCCGGTATTTGGTCAGCGACGGATAACCGTTTGGCGTGACGATCCGGCGGTGCGGCTCTTCGGGGTCCCTGTCGATCGGCCCGTCGATTTCGCCCTCCGGCGGGGCCGGGGTCCCATGCACCAATGCGAGGTACGTTTTGTCCACGCGGTTTCCGATCATTTGCTCGGATATATGCTGATGCACGTATGGATTTTTGGCTATGGCAAGCACGCCGGTCGTCTCCTGGTCGAGGCGGTGTACGGCGCGGAAACGGAACGACTCGCCTTTTTGGCGCCAGTAGTCCACGACCCCGTTCGCCAGCGTGCCGGTATAATGCCCGTGCGTCGGGTGCACGATCATGCCCGCTTCTTTATTGACGACCAGCAGATGTTCGTCTTCGTAGAGGATTTCAAAAGGAATCGGCTGCGGCAAAATGTCGTCGGAGATTTCCTGCTCCATGCGGATCGCCACCACGTCCCCGGCCTGGACGGGAACGCTGGTGTACACTCGGCGGCCGTTTAACGTGATTCCCTGTTCCGTCAGCTTCAGCCGGGACTGCAGCTTGCGCGAAACATGCATGCGCCGCAGCAGGATGGTCTTGAGCAGCCAGCCATCCTCCGCTTCGGGCACGGTATAAGTGATTGGCGGATAATAAGCTGTCATTTTTTGTTGCCGAACACCTTTTTGCTGCGGACGTATTCGATGTCAGGGACGCCGCTGCGGACGTTGGCCGTGCGGGCCGCCACGAAGAAATAATCCGACAGCCGGTTCAAATACCGGCGGACTTCCGGATTGATCGCCTTCTTTTGGCCGAGCGTGACGACTCTCCGTTCCGCGCGGCGGCATACGGTTCTGCACACATGCAGCGTCGCCGCCAGCTGCGTTCCCCCAGGCAAAATAAACCGCTCCAGCTCGGGGGTCTCCTCCAGGTACCGATCGATCCACTGCTCCAGCCGCTCCACCATGTCGGCACGCACTTTATATTTGCTTTCGCTCAGCTTGACGAACGCCAGGTCCGACCCGCAGTCGAACAATTCATGCATGATTTCGATCAGGTTGTCCCGCAAATCGGCAAAAACCTCGCCCTCCATCAGGCTTGCGGCCTGGCCGACGAAACAGTTCAGCTCGTCGATCGTTCCGTAGGTTTCCACCTGCAGATCATCCTTCGAAACGCGTCCGCCGATGACGGATGTCTGGCCTTCGTCGCCGGTCCGTGTATAAATTCTCATTCGTTCGTTCCTCCCTTAAGCTCAAAAGCCGCCTACTCCGTCATTTCTTTAAGCGCCTTCACCGCGTTATCCATATGCTTCGAGGACACCGGGATGGTGACGAACAGCTTGTCAGGCGTATATTTCAAATCCTTGAACATCTTCAAGTCCTTCACGGGGATCCCGTAAAGATGTTCCGTTTTGTCGATCGTTTTGTCATCCTTTTCTTCCATGCTCGCAAATACGCCTTCCGGATATGTTTTCGGGTCGAAATGGTCGTCCAGCACCACATGGCCTCCCATTTTGCCGTAATTTTTCATGTCTTCTTCAGGCAAAATCATAATGTCGTGGCCGCCCGCGGCATATTCGACCATCAGCTTTTCCGGATTGTACAGCGGACTTGCGATCACTTCGACCTTGATCTCCTGGCCCAGACGTTCCTGCAGCGCTTTCTCAAGCGGCTCGGCGACTTGGGTGGGATCGGA
Organism: Paenibacillus cookii; assembly: GCF_018333375.1. GTDB lineage: Bacteria > Bacillota > Bacilli > Paenibacillales > Paenibacillaceae > Paenibacillus_AQ > Paenibacillus_AQ cookii. The sequence continues at coordinate 2,725 of NZ_BORW01000060.1, read as the reverse complement.
CTTGTCGTCGATCATGAAAATCGACAGGTCCGGCTTTTCCTTCCCGCAGCCCGCAAGCATAAAAACAGCGAAAATAACCAGCATGAGTTTACCGTACGCCTTCACTCTCTGCTCCTCCTCTATTCTCCAATAGGTTCAATATAACATACCTGGGAGAGACAAAAAAGCGGCCCCTTCCTAAAGGCCGGACAGCAAAAATCCCCTCCCGGGGCAAGAGGGAAATTCACCGGAATGAACTTCCTTCTCCTGCGCCCTGAAGGGGACGGGATAAACGTAGCGACTGGATGTCTGCAAGCTTTTTTAAGGCTTACGATTTATTTTTCTTCGGGCATGATGATTTCATGTATTCGTTGATTTTGAGGTCGAGCAAGCTGCTGATTTCGATCACGACTTCCGAGGTGAAGGATTGTTCCTGCATGAAAATCTGTTCCATCTTGTTGCGGAGCATCAAAATTTCGTCTTCCAAGGAAATATTCTTCGCAGAATCCGTCGTTTTGGCCGACCAATCACCGCGCTGATCGCCTTCGGCAATGTAGTCGCCGCGATATGAGGGCAAATCATATTCGGCACAGAACAAAGGTAACCCCTCCCTGGTAAGTCTTTTCTTGCTCCCGAAGCAAAATTATAACATATAAATCGATAAAAGAAAGTGAATAATTTGTTAAATTATTCAAAATCAGTATAAAACCCTGATACAGGTTTTGCAAATATCCATAGGAGCGGCCTTCAGACCAGAAGAAAAGAACATCGTGTACAAGGAAGGCTTACAATACAATACCCAGAAAATACCTAAAATGAAACTTTTTTTATGACTCCTGCTTGAGCTTGTGCAAAAATTTTCCGATCCGGTCAAGCGCTTCGGTCAGCTGGGCAACGGAAGTGGCGTAGGAGCACCGCAAAAATCCTTCCCCGCTCGCGCCGAAGGCCGTTCCGGGAACCGCCGCGACCTTCGCCTCCAGCAGCAGCCGGTGCGCGAATTCTTCGGAGCTCAGTCCGGTCGAAGCAATGCTCGGGAACGCATAAAACGCGCCCTTCGGCTCGTGGCAGGTAAGCCCGATATCCTGAAAGCCCTGGACGATCAGGCGCCGGCGCTGATTATAGGACTCGACCATCCGGTCCTTTTCCTCCATGCCGTGCTTCAGTGCCTCCAGTGCGGCGACCTGGCCCATGACGGGAGCGCACATAATCGTGTACTGGTGGATTTTCAGCATGGCTGCGATCAGGTCCGGGTGGGCGCAGACATATCCCATCCGCCAGCCGGTCATCGCAAACGCCTTGGAAAAACCGCTGACCAGGATGGTACGGTCCATCATGCCCGGAATGGACGAAAAGCTGACATGCTTTTGGCCGTAGGTCAGCTCGGCATAAATCTCGTCGGCAATGACGATCAGATCGTGTTTTTCCACGACTTTCGCGATCGGGAGCCAATCCTCGTAGGTCATGATGGAGCCGGTCGGATTGCTTGGATAGCAAAGGATCAGCACTTTGGTTTTCGGCGTGATTTTGGCTTCCAGCGCTTCGGCCGTCAGCTTGAAATCGTCCTTGGCATAGGTTTCGATGCCGACGGGAACGCCGCCCCCGATCGAAGTGATCGGAGAATAAGGCACGTAACAAGGTTCCGGAATCAGAATTTCGTCCCCGGGAACGATCAGCGCCCGCAAAGCCAGGTCAATCGCTTCGCTGCCGCCGACGGTCACGATAATTTGATCCTTCGGATCGTACGCGACCTTGAAATTGTCGTTCAAATAGTCGGAAATCGCTTCACGGAGTTCGATCATCCCCGCATTGGAAGTGTACGCGGTCATTCCGCGTTCCAGGGAATAAACGCAAGCCTCCCTGACATGCCAAGGCGTCGTGAAGTCGGGTTCGCCCACGCCGAGCGTGATGATATCCTTGCTGCCGTTCGCCAGGTCGAAAAACTTGCGGATGCCCGACGGCGGGATATTTCTGACGAGCGGGGACAAATACGTTTCCATCGATTTGACTTGCTGTTGTTTGGTATCTTCATTCACGATCATGACACATCTTCCTTTACGGCGAGACTATGAGACGGTTATCTTCTTCACGGTCCTCAAAAATAATGCCGTCCTGTTTATATTTTTTCAAAATAAAGTTGGTTTTCGTCGACAATACCGAATCGATCGGCGACAGCTTCTCGGAAACGAAGTTCGCCACTTCCCTCAGATTGCGTCCTTCCACTTCGACGAGCAGGTCGTACGCTCCGCTCATCAAATAAACGGACTTCACCTGCGGGTACAAATAAATGCGCTCCGCGATTCCTTCAAAACCGCGTCCCCGCTCAGGGGTGATCTGCACTTCGATCAGCGCCGTCACGGTTTCTTCCTCAATTTTGCTCCAGTTGACGACGGCCGCGTATTTTACGATGACATGGTCCGCCTCAAGCTCGGCAATCGCCTCTTTCACCGCCTCCTCGTCCACGCCAATCAAGGTGGCGAGAAGTTGTGGGGATCGTCTCGCGTCCTCATTCAGCAGGTCGAGGACTTTCAGCTTCAGTTCGGTAAGTTCTTTCATAAGTATCCTCCAGCATTCGTTTCGCGGGTTGCTTACAAAACATGTCATACCCGGGAAAGAGATTAACCTAAATTTCGAAAGCCCATAAGATCAAGGCAAAACGTCGGAACAATAGGGTAAGGAAATGTAAAAATGTAGGAATTACCCATGTTCGCAAGAGAAAATTTGACTTTTGGGGTGGTCTTTCCCCCTC
>NZ_BORW01000059.1 GCF_018333375.1 Paenibacillus cookii | reverse complement strand
TCACGGAAGCAAAATCCAAACGGGATCAGTCTGCCGTTGTATGTCAACTCCAGCAATGGATTGCGAGTTTGCCCAATTATATCAAGGCTTTGTTCGGAAAATTAAGCTGCGAAAGTTGAGTTAATAAGATGTATTATCCTATTTGAAAGGGGTATGAACAATATGGGCGAAGTTATGGGAGCGGATTATGGCGGAGGCAACAAAATATTTACGATTCTCGTTCTTTTTATTCTGCTAGTCATTGTTGCCAGAACATGGGGATGTTAAAAACGTAAATCAACAGAGACCCTGCTGCCTGTCACGGCTGCCAGGGTCTATTATTTTGATTATCGCTAAAGATATTTTGTACATCCTTAAGTCCGCAAGAAATGGTAAACTGGAAAAACGCCGCATGGAGCGGCATTGTTAACGTCCAAGCAATACATATCTATTTTATGAGATTTAATAAGAAACGGAGGGGCAAAGCTGGATGAATATCGCAGGAATCCGCTATGAACGTTTCAGTCCAAAAGATGAACGCGCGGTCAAAGAAGCGTTAAGCCGAGACGCCGACGCGGGGGAAGATATCCTTCGGGTGCTGGCTGAAGAACCGGATTTGTTTGTTGTATCGTATATCGGGGACAAGCTTGTGGGTCTGGCCCAAGTGAACGAGCCTGTATCCCAGTCGTATTTAACCGTTTTTGTGGCTCCGGAGGATCGCAGGCAAGGCATCGGTTCTGCTATGGTCCGGTATGCCGAGGCAAAATTGCGGGCAGGCGGAACCCAAATAGTCAGAAGTTCCTTTCGTGCCGGTCATCCGTGCTCTTTGCGTTTGCGTGCAAGCTCGGTTTTGAGCCCTACTTTTCATCGGCGTTCATGCAGCGCACCGGAGCCCCTTTTCCACTGGAAGAACTTCCGGTGAGGGGCTATAAGGACGAAGATTATTTGGTTTGCCAATCGCTGTATGCCGCAGCATTTCACGAAATGCGCGTCCGGGTCGGGTGTTTTCCGGATTCGGCGATTGCCCAGCCGAGCGAAAAGGAAAGGCAAACATGGAAAGAGAACGCGGCTAACCGTTTCGTCTACGAATTCAACGGGGAAATCGTCGCTTACGGCCACATTCCGGGCAATGAAATCGGCAGCGTCTCCGTTCGTACGGATGTTCAAGGACGTGGAATCGGCAGAACGTTTGTCAAGTATTTATGCAATGAGATCATCCGCCGCGGCAACCCTAGCGTGGAGCTCTGGTGCGTCGTCGGGAATCATGCCAGAAATCTGTATGACAGCCTTGGTTTTACGGAAAAGCATGTTGCGCAATTCATGCGCAAAACGCTGTAATTCTGCGGATTGTCCTTTGACCAAAACGGATGCAACCAGGCAAATTTCATGAATGAACCCGGCTTGAAAATGACAACATAAGGAAGTAGTGTACATCTCGATTTCTAAAGGAGGATTTCTGTTATGGCTCACCAGAAGAGAAGGAAAGAAGCTGCCTGGAAGTCAAGAAAGCAACAACAGCATCCCCACGGAAAAATCAAATCGCTCAAGGAATTGTCCAGCGAATAGGATGAGAGAAGTATGCTGCTTGGAAAAGAGGGACTGTCGGCGAAAACGTACCGGCAGTCTTTTTTTCATGGCGGTTCAATCGTCAATGGACAACCCGGGATTCCCGCTTTTTCAGGCAAAGCGGATCAGAGCGCGATTGCGGCTTGGACGGCGTTCCCGGTTCGATAGCCTTTCATGAATAAATCAGAGAAATCATGAGATTTTAAAAGAAAACAAGAGATAAAAGGAGAAAATTAAAAGAAAAAAGTATGCTATTATCTCTGAAACAACTTGAAGAAACAAAGCAACCTTCCATAAAATACTATATTATCAGCACTCGACTACATAGAGTGCTAACAATAAAAAGAGGGGAAGGAGGGGAGCAAGGAACAAGAACGTCAGTGTCCGAAGCTGGCGTAAGTTTTGTTTGTCGAACAATTTTTTGGGAACAGGAGGAGATTTCGAAAATGAATGTACTGTTACTTGCCGGTGGTTTGGGAACCCGACTTAGACCCATGACGGAGAACATGCCGAAGCCGATGGCGCCGATTCTGAATCGCCCTTGGCTGGAACATCTCATTCTTCATCTGAAGGAACAAGGCGTTCACCGTTTCGTTATCGCTCTGAAACATCATCCCGAAAAAATAAGAAATCATTTCGGCGACGGCCGCCGGTTGGGTGTTTCGATCCAGTACGCGATGGAAGACAAGCTGCTGGGAACGGCCGGGGCGATCAAAAACGCCGAGCCTTTGCTCGATGAACAATTTATTGCCATGAATGCGGATATCGTCCATGATATTGAACTGAAACCGCTGCTGGATTTCCATCGATCCCATGGAGGAAAGGTCACCATCGGCCTGACGGAGGTGGAAGATCCAAGCGCATACGGGGTCGTCGATCAGGACGATACGGGGCGCATCTTGCGTTTTGTGGAGAAGCCCCGCTTGGACGAAGCCCCTTCGAGACGGATCAACGCAGGCATTTACGTCATGGAAAAAAGCGTGCTCGCAGCGATTCCGTCCGATCGGGAAGTCTCCATTGAACGTGAAACGTTTCCGCTGCTGATCCGCGAAAACATGGGTGTATTCGGCACGACCATCCAAGGATATTGGGCCGATATGGGCACGAAAGATAGATACCGCCAAGTTCACTGGGATCTCTTGAACGGTGCCGGTCGGATCCGGATGCCCGGACAAGCCCAAGATCAAGGCATCTGGATCGGCAAAGGCTGCAAAATCGGAGCCGGCGTCCTCCTCGTTCCTCCGGTGTTAATCGGAGATCACGTAAAAATCGGTGCCCGGGCCGTCATCGGACCTCATGTGGTGCTCGGCGACAAGTGCTCGATCGGCCCGAACGTCCGCTTATCGGAAACGATCCTGTGGGACGGCTGCCGGGTAAACGAAGGAGCGTACTTAAACAACTGCATTTTCGGATACGGGCTGGAGCTCGGTCCAAGACATATTTTGCATGAAGCCGTGATGAACCGATTGGGAGTGATGCAAGCATGACGCGTGTAGCTTATGTCAGCACTTACGTTCCGAAAAAATGCGGCCTGGCCACATTTACCTATCATTTGCGGCAGGCGGTCCACGCAGCCAAAGAGTGGAGAGAGAAGGATCCCGTCATCGTGCTCCACGACGGGGAAACGGACGGATCAAGGGATCCGCTGCTGTGGCTGCTTCGGCGCGACAGCGAAAAAGATTATGGGAAAATGGCGCACAAAATCAACCACTCCGATATCGAGGTCGTTTCGCTGCAGCACGAGTTCGGGATATTCGGCGGGGAAGCCGGCCGGCATATATTGCATTTCATTCGCGAGCTGAAAAAACCGCTGGTGACTACGTTTCACACCGTGTTTGAGCATCCCCGCGAGCCTTACGCGAGCATCCAGCGGGAAATTGCCGAACGAAGCGCCCGAATCGTGGTCATGAACCGCAAAGCGATTTCGTATTTGCATCGTTCGTTTGGCATTCCGGAGGACAACATCGTCTTCATTCCGCACGGTACGCCCGAACCCGACGCGGAGCGCCGCCTAACGTTCCGCGAGCAGCTCGGCTGGGCGGACCGGAAGGTGCTGATGACGTTCGGCCTTTTGGGCCGCGGCAAAGGGATCGAACTGATCCTGAAGGTGTTGCCGGAAGTGGTGAAAAAGGTGCCTCACGTATTATATGCCATCGTTGGCCAGACCCACCCGGAAGTCAAAAAATGGGAAGGGGAGAAATACCGCGAAGAGCTGAAGGCGATGATCGAGGAAACCGGCATCGGGGAAAACGTCGTCATGATCGACCGCTACATGGAGGAAAACGATCTGGTTCGCCATATCACCGCCTGCGACGTGTACGTGACGCCGTATCCGGGGCTGGAGCAGATTACCAGCGGTACGCTGGCTTATGCAGTCGGCCTGGGGCGTCCGGTGTTGTCGACCCCGTACTGTTATGCGCAAGATTTGCTTGCCGATGAACCGGGTCTGCTGATCCCGGCGGAAGACGAGGCATTATGGCGGGAACGGATCGTGTCGCTGCTGACCAACGAGGTGATGCTGCAGGATGTCGTCCGGAAAATGAAGCGGCTGGGCCAAACGATGCATTGGCCGAACGTCGGACATGAATATCTCCGTTTGTTGACCGAGGTGGGGAGACATGGAAAGGCCATCCGTTCGGTTTGACCATCTTGAAAAAATGACGGACGACACGGGGATCCTTGAGCATGGATTAGGTTCGATTCCCCGGCGCAACGAAGGGTACAGCACGGACGATCAAGCCCGGGCGTTATGGGTTTGCCTGGAATGGTCCGGCAGTTGCGGCAAGGAAGACCAAAAAAGGCTCGGGCGGTTAGCCGAAACCTATATCGCTTTTTTGCTGTGGGCGCAAAAGGAAGACGGGCATTTTCACAACAATTTTGCCTATGACCGCAGCAAGGAGCCGGAAACGCCCTCCGACGATTGCCTTGGACGCTGCTTATGGGCATGTGCCCGGGCGATGGCCGCAAAGCCTTCGCCGTCCTTCGCTTTTGCGGCGGAATCGATTTTCCGCAAAGCGCTGGGGCAGGCCCATCACATGCGTTACCCGCGCGGATGGGCTTACGCCCTGGCGGCGTCCGGCTTGCTGCAGCGTTCCGGTTACGATGTCGACTTGACCAACCGGATCAGGGAAACCGCAGAGCGCCTTGCCGGCCTTTATCACCGGCATTCGGCTCCGGATTGGTCATGGTACGAACCCGAAATCACTTACAGCAACGCCCTGCTGCCTTGGGGGATGCTGTGGGCCTATGAAATATTAAAACGCACGGATATGCTCGATATCGCTTTAAGCTCCCTTGATTTCCTGATCGGTTTGTCGCAAAACGACGCGGGGCAAATCCGGCCGATCGGAAGCAAGGGCTGGTGCCGTCCGGGTGACCGGGCCTTGTGGGACCAGCAGCCGATCGATGTCATGAAGTTGGCGTTAGCCGCAGCCAAAGCCTATGAGCTGACGAAAATGCCAAAATACGAATCGGTCGTAACAAAATGCCGCGATTGGTTTTACGGCGGCAATGATCTCGGAGCACCCATGGTTCACGAGAAGGACGGCAGCTGCTGCGACGGTTTGAACGCGGACGGTCCCAATGTGAACTGCGGGGCGGAGGCCGTCGTCTCTTACTTGCTGACCGAGGCTATATACGAAAAAACGATAAACCAACAAGCGTAACTCGCCATCATCCAATAAACGACAACCAAAAAGAGGTGGATAAACGATGCCTTTAACCCAAGAACTGCAGGAGCAGGGGATGCCAGCCCGGGATGGGGGAACCTCCATCCCCTCCCATGTATTCCGTGAATACGATATTCGCGGCAAAGCGTATGAAGACATTGACCTCCCTTTTTGTTATTGGCTGGGGAGAGCTTTTGGCGAAACCTTGAAGTCGGCGGGCCGGAACACGGCCATCGTCGGCCATGACAACCGCAAATCTTCCCCGGAGTTCCATCGGGCGCTGACCGCCGGCTTGCGGCAAGCCGGATGCACAGCGGTCGATATCGGCGAAGTGACGACGCCGATGTTCTACTTTGCGATGCATCACTATAAAGAGCCTAGCGGCATCATGATTACGGCCAGCCATAACCCCGGCGACGAAAACGGATTTAAAATCGCCATGGACTATACGACGATCTACGGCGAAGAAATCCAGAAGCTGCGCAGCCGCATGATTGGTTTGGCGGCCGAAGGCAAGCTGCCTTCCGGATTCGATGATGCCGAAGAAGCTCTGCGCCGCGAAAGCGTGGAAGAGCCTTACCTGGACATGCTGGCAGACAAAATCCGGCTGAACGGCCGGAAGCTTAAGGTCGTTGTCGATTGCGGCAACGGCACGCCGTCGCCGTTCGCTCCCAAGGCGCTGCGGCGTTGGGGCTGCGAAGTGATCGAGCTGTACTGCAAGTCGGATCCGGATTTTCCGAATCATCATCCCGACCCGGTAGAGCCGAAAAATTTGCGGGATTTGATTGACACCGTGAAAAAGGAAAAGGCCGACATCGGCATCGCCTTCGACGGGGACGGCGACCGCCTTGGCGTGGTGGACGAACAGGGCGGCATTTTATGGGGCGATCAGCTGATGATCCAGTTCTGGCGCGAAATTTTGCCGAAATATCCGGGCTGCAAGGCGCTGGTGGAAGTCAAATGCTCGAAAGCGCTGGTGGAGGAGATCGAGAAGCTGGGCGGCGAGCCGATTTTCCATCGCACCGGGCATTCCCATATTAAAGCGAGCATGCGCAAATTGGACGTTCCGTTTACGGGCGAAATGTCCGGGCATTTATTTTTCCGCGACGAATATTACGGTTTCGACGACGCCCTGTATGCCGCGGGACGCCTGCTCCGCATCATGAGCCGGGATTCGAGTCCGCTGTCCGAGCGATTTGCCGACGTGCCAAGGTATTGCGCCACTCCGGAAACGAGGGTGCCATGTGACGACGATGCGAAACAACAGATCATTCAACAGGTGAAAAGTTATTTTCAAGGGACGTGCGAGCTGATTGACGTCGACGGCGTACGCGTGCTGTTCCCGAACGGATGGGGCCTGGTACGCAGCTCGAACACCCAGCCGATCCTGGTGCTTCGGGCGGAGGCCGATACCGAGGCCGACTTGGCCGAAATCAAAGATCATTTGGAACAAGCGCTTCACGAGGCTGCACCGGGATTGCAAATTCAATGGTAACAATAAAAAAGCTCCTGCGGCGATTATGCCGGGGGAGCTTTTTTGATCTTTGAAGAAAGAAATGGGGGATAAAGACAATCGATATCCAGCCCGATAAGTTATCCCAATTGGTATATAAATTTACATTTATTTAACATAAAAACGTGGATGTTATTATGTTCCATCTGGTATCCTATTTAAAATATTGCCCGAAAGGTGAAGATGCAATGCACTATTTCGCTAGTTCTTGATGGCTGTATTCCTCACGTCCTTATCCTATTTCTTCGGCAGCCGGCTGCTCACTCCAGGCCTTTATGCCTGGCAGGCTCTAATCATAGGCGCGTCCGTCGTTTCTTTGGGTGCCCTTGCCGAGGCACTCAAATTGCCGATCGGGTTGATCGTGTTCATACCGTTCCCTGTCGGCATGTTGTTGCTGTTTCTATTTTTGCAGCAGCCGTTCCGGATTTGGTTATTGACGTATCTGATTATTTTAGCGTTGTATACGTTACTCCACGTCATCGCGAGCTATTTTTTCCATTTCCATTCCTTGATACCTGCCTGGAAGTTATCGTAGCACGGAGCATTTACGAGGTTTACGCGTTGCAGTATCATAAACGCATAGGATTTTGTTGTCACTCGCAAAGGAGAAGTGCCGGAAATGAAAGATCGTATCGTCGGTTACTGCTTGAAGAAGAAAGGAGCGATTCAGACCCATCCCTTCGGGCCCGATCCGCTCGTCATCAAGGTGGCCGGCAAGATGTTTGCTCTCGTTTTTGACCATGGGGACCACGTTATCGTAAACCTCAAATGCGACCCGATCATCGCCGAAAATTTGAGGGAGCAGCATGAGGCCGTTCAACCAGGGTACCACATGAACAAAACGCATTGGAACTCCGTTCAACTGAATGGATCCTTATCGGAGACGGATATATTCGACATGATCGACCATTCTTACGATTTGGTTGTCCAAAAGCTGCCGAAGAGTGTTCGGGAAAGGGTAAATTAGGATCGGGAGAACATGATTTAGGAGAATGGAAGCTAAAAAAGCCGCCGTGTTGGCGAGCAAAAAAAGGGCGGAAAGCGATACGTTTTCCCTCTTTTTTTCTGCTTATTAAGCGATTACCCCCACCCTTCGCGGGCGAGGCAGGGATCGTTCTTGTCGGCTGTTCGACGAACGGATGAATCCGGGCTGAACATGAATGAAACGAGGCATCGCTCAACAACGTAATAACGAAAGGAAAGCCGTACAAACATGAGGAGAGGGGAAATGCCGTTGGAGTCGTTTTGGTTGGAGTATGCATGGGCATTGTTGATTCTTATTGGGTTGGAGGGTTTGTTATCGGCGGATAACGCCCTTGTCCTGGCGGTCATCGCAAAGCACTTGCCTGAGAACCAAAAGAAGAAGGCCATCAATTACGGGATCGTCATGGCATTCGTTTTTCGCTTTGCCGCGCTCTTTGCGATATCGTTCATTGCGAACGTTTGGCAAATACAGGCGATCGGAGCCGCTTATCTTTTGTACCTCGGATTAAAACACATCATCCAGGCCCGTATCGGCAAAAAAGACAAGAAGGATCGCGAGGACGCAGAAAATGATGCTGCGGGGAAAGGCTTCTGGCCGACGGTAGGTAAAATTGCCCTTGCGGATCTCGCTTTTGCAATTGATTCCATTCTTGCTGCCGTGGCATTGGCGCTGGGACTTCCGGATTCGCCGCTTCGGGATTTCGGCGGCATGGACGGAGGACAATTCATCGTTGTCGTGCTGGGCGGAATCGCCGGGCTCGTCTTGATCAAGTTCGCGGCCACCTGGTTTATTAAGCTGCTTTCTCAACGGCCTGCACTGGAGACGACGGCATACGCCATCGTGGCGTGGGTCGGCGTCAAACTCGCCGTCATTACTTTGGCACATGAAGATATTGGCGTGCTGAATCATCATTTCCCGCATAGCACAGCCTGGACCCTTGTTTTCTACGGCGTCCTGGTTGCGATCGCTCTTCTCGGTTGGTTCGCGCCTGCGAATAAAAAACAGTCCCAGCCAGGTTCATAACATCGATAGAGATCCGTTTGGGATTCATTGGAGACGCCGTTGACGCCGCTTCAAACGGTGGACAACGGGTAGTTAAAGGCAAATTGCCTAACGTTGACAACCGTAACCGATTATCCTATATTTGGGCTATCGGCGGAGAACCGCCAATGGTTCTCTGAACGGTGCGTTATCGAGGCAACGAAAAAAATACTACGATAAAGAAGTTTATGGGTATCATCATCGAACACGGCTTGAGCCCAATCAAATAAAACCGGTTGCATGTCTTTTTGCAGCCGGTTTGCGTTTGCTTCGGACAAGTTGGGCAGCCCGCTTATTTTATTTCGAAGAATGCAACGATGAATGGACATGACTTTGAAAGGATGTTGGATGCATGAGCGAATCGAATCAGGAGTATATCGTGATCTCGGCTGCGAGGGAAAACAATCTCAAGAACGTATCCTTGCGCATTCCCAAGCGGCAAATCACGATTTTTACCGGTGTATCGGGGTCAGGCAAGTCATCGATCGTCTTCGATACCGTTGCCGCAGAATCCACCCGCTTGCTGAATGAGAACTTCAGCATGTTCGTGCGCACGTTTCTGCCCAAATACCCGCAGCCGGATGCGGACGCAATCGAGAACCTGAGTATGGCTGTGATCGTGGATCAGAAGCGGTGGGGCGGGGGTTCGCATTCCACGATGGGCACCATTACCGATATTTCTCCCATTCTCCGTCTTCTCTTTTCACGGGTAGGCCAGCCCTATGTCGGGGGAGCGAACATGTTTTCGTTTAACGATCCCCAAGGCATGTGTCCCGAATGCAACGGGATCGGACGCAGCCTTACCGTCGACATGGGCAAAGCGGTGGACATGTCCAAGTCCCTCAATGAAGGGGCTATTATGCTGCCGGGCTATACGGTAGGCGGCTGGGAATGGAACATGCTTGTACAGTCAGGTTCCTTTGATCCTGATAAGAAACTCAGCGATTATTCGGTTGAAGACCTGGAGCAGCTGCTGTATGGCAAAGCCCGGAAAGTGAAGATGGATTTCGCCGGGAAGGCAACCAATATTACGGTAGAAGGCGTCATCGAGAAGTTCACGAACAAATACATCAAACAGGACTTGAAAACCAAGTCCGAACGCACGCAGCAAACCGTCGCTCCGTTCATTTCCGAGGGTCCATGTTCAAGCTGTCACGGTGCGAGGCTTAGTCAAGCCGCGCTGGGCTGCAAGATCAATGGACATAACATAGCCGAGCTGTCTTCCATGGAGGTCGGACAACTTATCCGCGTCATTCGGGAGATTGACGACGCTGCCGCCGCGCCGATGGTCAAGTCGCTGACGGAGCGGCTGCAGCATCTGGTGGATATCGGACTTGACTACCTGACGCTGGACCGCGAGACAGATACATTGTCCGGCGGCGAATCGCAGCGCGTGAAAATGGTGAAACACCTGAGCGGAAGCCTGGTCGATGTTACGTACATTTTCGATGAACCCAGCGTTGGCTTGCATCCCCGCGACGTGCACCGCTTAAATGAATTGCTCCAGAAGCTGCGCGACAAGGGGAATACCGTGTTAGTCGTCGAGCACGATCCCGATGTCATCAAAGTGGCGGATCATATCGTTGACGTCGGTCCGTACGCCGGCAGCCGCGGCGGTACCATCGTGTATGAAGGAAGCTACCAGGGCTTGCTTGAGGCCGATACATTGACAGGCATCCATATGAAGCGGCCGCTTCGGTTGAAGCAAGATTGCAGGCAGCCATCCGGCAAGCTGTCCATCAAGGATGCCACTTTACACAACCTGCAGAACGTCAGCGTCGACATTCCGGCCGGAGTGCTGACCGTCGTTACGGGTGTGGCGGGATCGGGCAAAAGCACGCTGATTAACGAAGTATTCCTCAGCCAGCATCCGGATGCGATCGTCATCGACCAATCGGCGGTAGGTGTATCGACGCGTTCGAATCCTGCGACCTATACGGGCATCCTGGATGATGTGCGGAAGGCTTTTGCTTCCGCGAACAAGGTGAGCCCAAGCTTGTTCAGCTTCAACTCCAAGGGAGCTTGCGAACACTGTCAAGGGCTGGGCGTTGTGTACTTGGACCTTTCATTCTTTGAAAGCGTGGAGATGCCGTGCGAAGCATGCGGAGGGAAACGATTTAAGGAAGAGGTTCTCGCCTACAAGCTGAACGGCAAGTCCATCGCAGATGTGCTGGAGATGACGGTGGAACAGGCTTTGGAATTTTTCCAGCTGAAAGAGGTCGTCCGCAAGCTGCAGGCGATGAGCGATGTAGGTTTGAACTATATTACGCTCGGCCAGCCGCTCAGCACGCTATCAGGCGGAGAATGCCAGCGTATCAAGCTTGCAAGCGAGCTGCATAAGAAGGGCAGCATCTATGTAATGGACGAGCCGACGACGGGCCTGCATATGTCGGATATCGGACACCTGCTGGAGATCATGAACCGACTCGTGGATGCCGGCAATACGGTGATCGTCATCGAGCACAATCTCGAAGTGATCAGCCAGGCGGATTGGATCATCGATATGGGACCGGACGGAGGCAGCAAGGGCGGCCAAGTGGTCTTCGAAGGGATGCCTTCGCAGATTGTCCATGCGGAGCAGTCGATCACGGGAAGATATTTACGGCAATGATTGTCATGGAATTAAACAGCTGTCCCGAATAAACGCATATCATGGTTGGCGTAAGAAACTTGCCGCAGGAGAAGAGCATATATCGAGTATAAAGTCGCGAATATCGCGGCTTTTATATTTTGTTTCTGTGTTAGGCCTGGACTGACGACATGGCACTCTGCATCTTTTCGAGGGGATGACGGCGTTGGATGAATGTAGTCGGGAGATGCTGCCGCGTTCCCGTTTATGCATGGTCAAGCAGTGCCCGATCAAATTTATTGATTTCCGGTGAACGATTTCGCGAACTTCTTCGTATTATGGGTGATTGCATGGGTTGCGTACGGACTGATGCAATCGAATGGGCGACATGAATCCAAAGGAAAGGAGCAGGGACTGCGGTTGGAAGAACTCAAGCAAATCGAACGGGCGCAGCGCGGGGATAGTCAGGCGATGGCGCAGCTGCTGCAGGCCCACTACTCCTTTTTAATGAAATATCTCGTCAAAATGACGATGAACCCGGCGATGGCCGAGGACTTGGCGCAGGAAACGATGCTGAGGTGCATCGAGAAGATTCATTTATATAACGGAAAATCCAAATTTTCTTCCTGGATGATCACGCTGGCGACGCGGATCTATATCGATCAGATGCGCCGTACCAGGGTCGAGAAGCACTGGAAGGATCAGGAGCAGGCCCTACGCCGGACGGAGTGGCAGCTGAAAGCAAGGCGGGAGGAATGGACCGATGCGATGCAAGCCCTCTCCAGGCTCGGCTACGAATGGCGGCTGCCGATTTTGCTTAAGCATTTTTACGGCTATGCCTATGATGAAATCGCCGACATGATGGACATTCCGCCAGGGACGGTAAAATCTAGAATCCATCACGGGTTGCAGCAGGTACGAAAGGAGTTGACGACGGATGAAGTGGAACAAGGAAGAGCGGGAAAGGTCCGCTGATCTAAACAAGCAGGAGCGTGCGCATGCCGAAATCGTTCATGAAGAGCCATTTGCGGAGGACCAGGCTCTGATCGCGCAGCTGCTGCAAGGGTTCGAGCAGATGGAACTGGCGATCCGCCAGCCTGAACCGCCGCCGTTGCACGAACTGGAACGTTTTGTTGCAGTAGAGAAGCGGAAGCTCCGCAGACGCGCGGGACTTGAGGTCGCGCTGTTTTTGATCATGGCCTTGGCCATCATCGGCGGCAATATGCTTTTGGCGTCCATGAACATCGTCGTGTTTGCGGTTATCCAGGGGCTGGTCTTCGTCGGCGCGATCGCGTTTGCTTTTCGCTTTTTCTATCGTTCGAAGAAGAAGGTGAAGTCCGGACATGCCTAAAACGAATCCCGAATCGGTTCCTTTATGGGCAGTCGTACTGATCGCCTGCATTTTGCTGATTCAAAGCCTGTTCCTCTTCATCCATTCGCGCCGCCACACGAAATACTACTGGATATGGGGGATCGTCGGGCTGATCCAGTTCCCTGGACCGCTCGTTGCCTATTGGCTCGTTCATATTTACTGGCCCTTGCGAAAAGAGCGTCTTAAGAACCGTAAACACCAATATGGATCAAATGAATAAAGGGGGAGACGACCATGGATGCGATGAATACGGGCATACCTTGGAGTTTGATCGCGCCATTGATCGGCCTGCAGCTGATTTTAGCCGTGATTGGTTTGATATCCTTATATAAAGCGGAAGCGACGCGCGGACCGAAATGGTTGTGGGTCATCATCATCGTATGCGGGAACATTCTGGGTTCGGTCGCTTACTTTGTCATCGGAAGGAAGGATGCCTCATGACACGGGAGCTGCTCCAGGTAAAGGGATTATCCAAGCGATTTAAGGATCGCGAAGTCGTTAAAGGGATTTCGTTCAGCATTGCCGAAGGCAGCTGCGCTGCCCTGATCGGCCCGAACGGTGCCGGAAAAACCACGACGATCCGCATGCTGGCGGGGCTGCTTCAACCGTCAGGCGGTTCGGTCGTGCTTCTGGCGGAAGGAAGACCGGTCGCCGACCCCCGGCCTTACATCGGATATTTGCCGCAAATGCCCGTGTTTTATCCTTGGATGACCGGGGCTGAATTTTTGCTTTACTCCGGGGAGCTGGCCGGGCTGACAAGACGCGAAGCCACACGGGAGACCGGAAAGTGGCTGGACGCCGTAGGCCTTCGGGATGCGGGCAAACGCAGGATCGGTGGTTACTCCGGCGGCATGAAGCAGCGGTTAGGGCTAGCCCAGGCGCTCATCCACCGCCCGAGGCTGCTTATTCTGGATGAACCGGTATCGGCGCTCGATCCTGCAGGTCGCAAGGATGTTCTGACTCTGCTCCAACGTATTCGTCTCGAAACGACAGTCCTCTTTTCCACGCATGTGCTGCATGATGCCGAAGAGATTTGTGATGAAATTCTCATGATGCGCGAAGGCGAAATTGTTTTGCAGGGAAGTCTTGATCACTTGCGCCGAACTTACAGCGAACCGGTGATTCGGCTGGAAGTCGGTGGAGACGAGGTTTCGAGGGCATGGCTTGCAGCCGCGGGGGGCAAGGACTTCGTCGTGCAATCGGAAATATCCGGCGGACGGGCAAAGCTTAGGGTCGCTGACGTCGAGCGGGCTGCGCTTGAACTCATGGCCGATGCCGTGTCCCGACGGGTGACGATTCGTACGCTCGAAGCGGGCCAAAGCACGCTCGAAGACTTGTTCCTGAAGGCGGTGCGATCATGATGCAGTTCAAGTTGTTTTTCCGCAAAGAGATGCTGGAGATGGGACGCAGCTATAAATGGTTGTGGGTCCCGCTCGTCTTCTTGATGCTGGGGGTCATGCAGCCGGTGATGACGCGTTTTATGCCGGAAATTTTGAAGTCCGCGGGAAACATGCCCAAAGGCATGACGATCACGATCGCCCCTCCTTCGGGGGCGGAGGTGCTGGCGCAAACGCTAGGTCAGTACAGCTCGATAGGGATTTTGATCTTGGTATTGTCGGTCATGACCATGATTTCCGGGGAGCGGCAAAGCGGCGTTTCACAAATGATCTTTGCAAAGCCGGTGTCGTACGTGTCCTACGCTGCGGCCAAGTGGGCAAGCATGTTGTCCCTCGTCACCGCCTCGTTTGCGCTCGGCTATGGAGGCGCCTGGTATTATACCGTCCAGATCATCGGCGCCGTTGAGGCCGGTGCGGTTGTTAAAGCAGGACTTTTCTATTTGCTGTGGCTCTGGTTTGCGGGAGCGCTGACGCTGCTCGTGAGTTCGCTTCTGGATCCCGCGCCAGGCATAGCTTTTGTTAGCCTGGGGGCGGCGCTGCTGCTGTCCATGGCGTCGGGATGGCTGCCGAGGTATACGGTTTATAGCCCGGGTTCCCTGCCGCAAATTTCGGCGCAATGGCTGGAGCCCGCGGGCGAAGCGAAGGGCGCCGTTGGCGCGGCCCTTCTGTGCTTGGCATGTATCTTTATTTTTTTCGCAGCCGCGGTGTATCGAATAAAGTTAAGGTATTCAAAAGGATAATTTACCTCACTATGCTTGTTGCCGAACGATCTAAGACAAGTCTTTCCATCAGGCCGGGTTTATAGTATGCTTGCGATATAAGGGAGGAGAGGGATTGGATGGTGAAACAACTGATCGTCGGAGACATCATGAATGAGCTGGCTTCGACGCGCCGCGTCCTGGAACGTTTGCCTGAGGAGCACATGTCCTGGAAGCCGCATGCCAAGTCGATGACGCTTAGCGGACTGGCCACGCACCTGATCAACCTGCTTAACTGGCAAGTCGCGATTTTTCTTTACCCGGAATTCGACCTGTCGACCGTGCCGCTTCGGCGGGAAGCTGTGGAAAGACGCGAAGATCTGTTGGAAGAGTTCGACGGGAATGTGGCCAAGCTTGAAAAGCTGTTGGACGAATGCGACGAGAAATCGCTCGGAGAAGAATGGACCTTGCGGAACGGCGACCACATTATCCTTCGCCAGCCGCGTGCGATCGCGCTTCGCACCTTCGGAATAAGCCATATGGTCCACCATCGTGCGCAGCTCGGCGTTTATTTGCGGCTGCTGGATATCCCGGTGCCTGGGGCCTACGGTCCATCGGCCGACGACCAAGGAAATTGACGATAAATTTTTACCGCAAGCCGCGAAAAATCGCGGTATTTTTTTATTTGAGCGTTTTGCAGTAATCTGAGGCCTTGAGCCGTAAGGATTTTCGGACATAAAAAAGGGACTTCACCCCAACTTGGAGAAGTTTTCAAGTGACCAAACCCAAAAACCTCAAGGATGGAGGAAGTC
>NZ_BORW01000058.1 GCF_018333375.1 Paenibacillus cookii | reverse complement strand
CCTCCATCCTTGAGGTTTTTGGGTTTGGTCACTTGAAAACTTCTCCAAGTTGGGGTGAAGTCCCTTTTTTATGTCCGAAAATCCTTACGGCTCAAGGCCTCAGATTACTGCAAAACGCTCATTTAAATAGTAATGTAAATCCTGTGGTTAAACTGTACTTTGTGTTTAGATGCATTATGGTGAACCGTATCACAGGTAAGAGCGAATTGCCCAAAGTTACCTCCTGTGAGAAGTGCAGCAGCGTTCACTGATAAGATAACGAAAGAGAACCAGCGAGTGAATAAGGAGAGTCTTCTGAATATGAGACTCTCCTATTATGCGTTTTCAACTCTAGTATTCGTTAGGTTTGTTTTTATCTTAAGTTCATCTGAGATGTTGTGTGATGAATTGCGCGGCACGGTCCAGTGCTTGATCGGCTTCATCGAGAATACCTGTGAACGCCTGGAAAACATGCGGGACGTCGGCGGTAACGTCAAGGATGACATCCACGCCTGCTGCCCGTGCACGGTCGGTGAACTGCGTGGAGTCGTCAAGGAGCAGCTCGTTGGTTCCGACCTGCAGAAGGACCGGCGGGAATCCGGCAAGATCGGCGAACCTGGCGGGGCTCACGAGTTCATGATTCGGATCCTGTCCAGCGAGGTACAACTCGTCCGTCAATGCAAAGCCCTCACGTGTGAAAAACGGATCAATCCCCATTTTGCTATCCATACTAGCTCCGGAGTGCGTCTTATCGAGCCCCGGCGAGAACGTCACTACCGCTGCCGGCATCGGCAGACCTGCGTCCCGTGCCATCAGGCAAGTCGAGACGGCAATACCGCCACCGGCAGAGTCGCCGGCAAACGCAACAGACGCCGCCGGGGCTCCATTGTCCAGAAGCTCACGATAAGCCGCGAGAGCATCCTCAAGAGCCGCAGGAAACGGATGTTCCGGGGCCAGGCGATAATCGAGTGAGACGGACCGGATACAAGTCCTGTCAACCAGGTTCGCGGTCAGGGACATGGCCGTGTAGGGAGAACCCATAATATACGAGCCGCCATGGAAATAAAGAATGATTCCTGGGCGGACATCTTGTGCGGGGGCAACGCTCACGCCGGGTCGATTTCCGAGGGTCGTCGGCGTGGTTCGTACGCCCGCAGGTACATTCATCGCTGCCATCATGGCAGCGAAGTTCGCGCGCATCTCCTCGACGGTTTGCGGCCTGCTGGGCTTGGGACCCCGCAGCATGTTATCCACAATTTTACGTTGTTCTCTAGACATATGATGTTCTCCTTCTCCTTTTTAAATTCGATTGCTACCGTTATCTCTCCAAGCGATCTCCGGCTTATTTAAAGTGTATAATATAAATGTGACAGAACTTGTCACTATATTTTTTGGGGCGGTGAATATCATGGGAAAATCGAAGCGACTGATAGAATTGATGATGACAGTAAATCGGAAGCGGAAATTCACCGTCAAAGAACTTGCGGAAGAATTTGGTGTGTCTACCCGGACTATGCTGCGCGATTTGCAGGAACTGAGCGGAATGGGGGTGCCTTTATACGCTCAAGTTGGTGCAGGAGGCGGATACCAGGTACTTACGGAGCGAACCCTTCCACCGATTTCATTTACGGAAAATGAGGCCTTCTCCATATTCTTTGCTTCCCATGCTCTTCGACACTTTAGTTCGCTGCCTTTCGAGGCATCTGCGGAATCCGCACGTCGAAAATTTTACAGGTATTTATCGGATGATGTGAAAAGTCAGATCGACGAGATGCGACACCGCATTGACTTTTTTACGCATACTCGGCCAGAACGGGCCGGCTACCTTGAGATATTGCTTCAAGCATCCATTCGAAAGCTGCCTGTAACCATCCATTATGGAACCCGGAAGTATGAGACCGAGGAAAGAACGATTCAGCCCATTGGTATATATGCCCATGAGGGGTATTGGTTTTGCCCAGCTTACTGCTATCTGCGAAAAGCCTTTCGATTATTCCGGGTAGATCGGATAGAGTCAGCCGTTTTGGCGGATGCCGAAGCGGTATCGCCTACAGTGGATGTTTCAGAGGTGGATTTAACGAACTGGGGGCCTCATTTCTACAGCAAACAAGAAAGCGTGGAAGTCAAAGTGAAACTAACGGCAAGAGGGATTGAGTTATTCCGGGATAAGAGCTGGATTTTCCCTTGGGGAGAAGTATATAGTTCCAACGACGGCACAGGCATACTAGAGATGGGGATCCTTCCCTCAGAAATACCCTTCTTCGCTGAATATTTCTTTTCGTTCGGCACTGAAGCGGTCGTACTCCAACCGGAAGAACTAAGGGAAGCTGTCAGAAGGAAGTTGGTCCGTGCTATTGAAGCGTATAATGCCCCAAACTAGCCTCCTGATTTGGATTTGAAGCTGAACCGTATCATAAGTAAAAGAGGTTTTCACCCCACATGAATTTTAATCCAGTAAAAATAAGTAAGAAATAATTATGGCAGGGTTATTGCCGGTGATTTTTATAATCTGTCTTTCCACGAAGAATGGCACGGGCTGTTTAATTTGAATCGATTAGCTATTGGTAACCGGCGGCCATTCCTATATAGAGACCGTTAACTGATGTGTTGACGTTTCATCGGATAACCATTTTAAATTTTATTGTCCCGGAAATGCAACGCTTTCTGCGAAATTTCTACTATATAGATCAAAGGGGTTAAGATTGAAAAGAGGAGAAGACCGGATGGAGGATCATGAAATAGTCCACTTATTCTTACAACGTTCACAACGTGCCATCATAGAGACTAAGAATAAATACGGGGCATACTGCAGAGTGATTGCAAGGAACATACTTTCCAATGACTCCGATGTTGAAGAGTGTGAGAACGATACCTACTTGGCGGCCTGGGAAGCAATACCGCCTCATCTGCCGAGGAAGTTCCCTGTATTTCTAGGGAGGCTTACACGCAACATCGCGCTTGATAAACATGGTTATAATACGGCGAAAAAGCGTAATCGTGAATTTGAAGTCATGCTGACCGAATTGGAGGGATGTTTGGCTTCCCCCCGTACTGTAGAGAAAGAATATGAAGCGGGTGAACTGGCAAATTTGATCAGTCAATTTTTATATGACACCGAAGTGCGTGCAAGAAATATATTTATTCGGAGGTATTGGTACTCCGACTCCATCGGGGACCTTGCTATGCGGTTTAATATGAGCAGTAGCAAAGTGAAGTCCATTTTATTTAGGACGAGAAAAAAACTGAGAGCTTATCTGGACAAAGAGGGGGGTTACCTGTGAAAAGAGAAGAGTTGTTTAGGGAGATCGGATCCATTGATGATCATTTAATTGAGGCAGCCGGGAACTATGAAAAAGCGAAAGGCAAAAGGGGAATTTCGAAAAAGTGGATGACTGCCCTGGTTGCATGTCTTGTTTTATATAGTTCCACCTCCACGGTTTTATTAGCCACGGAATATTATAAACATCAAAGTAAAGAGCTGTACATTCGATATTTAACGGCGGAAGACATGAAGTTGGAGCCTGCTGAGGAGTATGATGCGGAAAAATTTCTGCGAGCTCTAAAAAGCGATAATGACGAGCATGTGTATATTGCGACTAATAGGCTGGTAGAATGCTTTAATGATCCAAAATTAAGAATAAAGGCGTTAAACGAGCTGAAGCCGTTTGTGGCAAATGATAATCAAAAAATCGCTGATGCGGCTGCCTTCGCCGTCGATGTTCTTTCGAAAAGTTATCAAAGCCCCTATATATATAAATTGTCAGACGGCAGTATGATATTTACATTGTTTAACCATTATTCGGATTACGGGAGCCAAAATGTACTATGGAGAATAAAAGACAACGTGCTCAAAGTGTACCTAAGTTTTTCAGAACCATCCATGTACATTAAAGAACTTATCCCTTCGCCGGATCGAAAGCTGGTCGCTGTAGTCACCTGCTCGAATAAAAGCGAATTCATTGAAATTATAAATGTTGAAAAAGGTAGAGTCAGCCCGGAATTAGTTGAATCCGCAAGAGTCAAATTCGGCGCGCAAAACCGTTTAGATACATGGATCCGTTCTGATCATGAGAATTATAGTTTTGCAAATAACATAGAGTGGAAGGACAATGATACGTTGGAGTTTGAGGGTTCTCTAGCCTATCAGGATACGGAAATGATCAAGAATGTTACGGTAGCCTATGAATTCAGTAAAAAGGATCTTAAAGTAACCGAGCTTAACCAAGCTAAAAATCCATAAGAGCCTTGTAGCGGATGCGCGGCAGCAGCGCATCTTTCAGCGTGACCACCATACCACCCATAAAAAAGGCCCCCTATTGGGCAAGGGGGCCTTTGACTTGTCTATTCACATTCCTGCATTTTTGGAACCAAACGCGCCTACTTAAGGATTAAAAGTTCTCTAATACAATTTTTCCAATGGTCTGCCCGGTTTCCAGCTTCTCGTGTGCTAAACGCAGGTTTGCTGCATTGATGGGCTCTAGTCGTTCAGTTAGTGTAGTTTTTATTTTTCCATCATCGATGAAGTCCGCCAGTGTATTCAGCAATTCGTGTTGTTTGATCATGTCTTTGGTATGAAACATGGACCGTGTAAACATGAACTCCCATACAAAGGTTACACTTTTAGGAAACAGCAAGTCCATTTTGAAGCTCCCTGTCCAGGTTTCCTTGTTGATAGGAACGATAGAGCAAATTTTACCTTGAGGGACAATGACTTCTGTCATATTTTCAAGATGTTGGGCTGTATCATTCAAGCAAAAAATATAATCTACGGTGTCAATGCCAACTTCATTAAGTTGGGGTTGAAAAGGGTTGTTGTGGTTTATGATAAAATCCGCACCCAGACTTCTGACCCATTGAACTGACTCTGGACGGGAAGCCGTACCGATGACAGTCAAACCTGCTAATTTGGCAAGTTGAATGGCGATCGATCCTACTCCTCCCGCTGCACCGATAATGAGTATGCTTTTGTTTTCATTTGCGTTTAAGTTAATTCCCAATCGATCAAATAGGCCCTCCCATGCAGTTATCGAGGTAAGTGGTAATGCAGCGGCCGCAGCGAAATCCAAACTTTTTGGCATAGTTCCTACAATTCGTTCATCAACCAAGTGAAATTCACTGTTACTTCCTGGTCGAGACACACTACCCGCATAAAAGACCTTGTCCCCAGGCTGAAACAGTTGGCAGTCAGGGCCGACTTGCTCTACGATTCCAGCGGCATCCCAACCAAGAATTTTCGGTGATTCGGTTTCGTAGTTATGTTTTTGGCGAACGCCTACGTCTGCTGGATTGACAGAGATTGCTTTTACACGTACAAGCAAATCGCGGCTAGTAGGTTTCGGCTTATCCAAATGAAGATCAATCAGGCTTTCTGGATTGGATATGGGAAGGTATCGGTGAGCACCGACTGCTTTCATTTTTTGGTGAGTATTCATGGGGATCCATCCTCTCAAATCGGAAATGTTGTACAGTTGCATTGTAAATCAATCTAATTACTTTTAGTAAGTACGCAGATTTTTATGGTATAGTATGAAAAATCAAACCATTGGGGGGAAGCTGATGGGAGACCGAAGAAACAAATATGGAGTGAACCCGGATATACAAGCTTGTCCGGTCGAAACAACGCTTGATGTCATTGGTGGAAAGTGGAAGGGGATCATTCTCTATCAGCTCTTGGAAGGAACGAAAAGATTCAATGAATTCAGGCGCCTTAATCCGGGAATCACGCAGTTCATGCTCACATTGCAATTAAGAGAGCTTGAACGGGATGGCATCATTCATCGTGAAATATTTAAAGAGGTTCCGCCTAGGGTGGAATACTCCCTTACTGATTTCGGAAGGACTCTGGAACCGGTTATAACGTCTATGAAAACATGGGGGGAGTCTTATAAAGAGTGGCTTAATGAACATCGAACGCTGCAAGAGGACGAGTAAGTTGTGAGCGCATTACTGTGCCATAAGTAACGGCGGTCAATTTGAATGCTGCAAGTCCTTCCTGGACCATGCTCGGATCCACTGCCAAATCCTTTTAAGATGCTAGAGAAACATCCGACAAACCCACCCATCTCCCAAATTTTTTACATAGATTTGATGTACTTTACGATTTTTATGACTTGATTTATGTTAAAATATCTCCGGATCAGAAATTGGAGAGGGGTTTTATAACTCATGTCATGGAAAAACGTTCTGGGTAAAAGCACCATTCGTGTGGCTACGACTGCTCTATTACTTTCCCAACTGTTTGGCGCAGTAGGTTCTGTCTCTGCTGCAGGCAACGATGTCGAAGTACACTTGATTGGTATCAATGACCTGCACGGTCAGTTGGACACCACATCGATAGTTAGTGACAAAAAGGTCGGAACAGCTCCAATTCTAGCAACATATTTAAAAGAAGCTCAAGCCAAATATGAAAACTCCCTGCTCTTCCATAATGGAGACTCTGTTGGTGCATCCGCCCCCGTCTCATCTCTGGATCGTGATGAGCCTACGATGGAATGGATGAATATGATGGGCTTTGATGTAGGTTCTTTGGGCAATCATGAATTCGACCAAGGTATCGCTGCATTAAAAGCACAAATCTTTGGGGGCCTGGATCCAAAAGAAGGCAAGGTAACCCATGCTGGCGCCAAATTTGATTATGTAAATGCAAACGTCATTGAAACTTCCACAGGCAAACCATTGATTAAGCCCTATGTGGTTAAAGAAGTGGGCGGTGTCAAAATCGGATTTATCGGATTAGTAACGAAAGCAACTCCTTCTAAAGTATCCCCAGCGGGTACAGCAGGCGTGCGTTTCTTAAGCGCAGAAGAAGAAGTTGCAGCCGTTAATAAATATGCAAAAGAATTGCAAGATCAAGGGGTAGAAACGATCATCGTCCTGGCACATGATCCGGCAACAACTAAAGAAGGCGTCACCACTGGAGAAGCGGCTGATTTGGCCAAAGCTTTGCCTGCCGATTCCCCTGTTGATGTTATCGTTGCAGGTGACAATCATGCTTTAGCTAACGGTGAAGTGAATGGAAAATTGATCGTTCAGGCTTATTCTTATGGTACGGCATTTGAAGATATTAAGCTGATGATTGACCCTACGACTGGAGACGTAGCCGAAAAATCAGCCACAGTTACAACAACTTTTCAAGACGGTGTCAAAGAAGACCCTGAATCTTTAGCTATTATTAAAAAATCATTAGACAAGCATCCTGAGCTAACGAAGCCGGTAGGTACGACAGATGGTTCTGTCACTCGTACAGATGCTTATAATAACGAAGCACCTCTTGGAAACCTCATTGCAGATGCAATGCGTCAAGCAGACTTTGGTGATAAAGCAGGCGCTGCTGACTTTGCCTTTATGAATCCAGGCGGGATTCGTGCGGATCTGCCGAAAGGCGACGTGACCTTTGCTGATCTTGCTAAAATCCAACCTTTTGGCAATACTTTGGTGAAACTGGAGCTGACGGGTGAACAAATCCAAACCTTGTTGCAGCAACAATGGGGTACCAACGCGGACGGTACACCCAACACCAAAACACTGCAAATCTCTGGCTTGAAGTATACGGCAGATTTCAACAAGCCCGTCGCAGAACGTGTGACTAGTCTGACTCTTGAAGATGGTACGCCGATTGATCCTCGAAAAACGTATACGGCTGTAGTGAACAACTTTATGGCAGCAGGCGGAGATAACTATAAAGTGCTGGTGAATGCCAAATCATCCTTAGCAGGTCCGATCGATCTGGATGTATTCTACCAGTACATCGTGGATACGTTTAAAGGCGGTAAGATTGAGGCTAAAAAAGAAGGACGTATCACGAACCTGGCTGCATCTACCGAACAACCGAAAACACCGGTAACCACAGAAGTCATTTCCCGTGCTGAATTTGTAAGTGCGCTGGTGGACATGTTGAAACTCAACGAGGTAGCCACAGCGCCTGCATTCAAGGATGTTGCTGCTGACGCTGCCTATGCGGATGCCATCGCTGAAGCTGCACATGCCGGATTCATTCAAGGCTACGATGGCAACTTCAATCCGGATCGTGACATCACCCGTGAAGAAGCGGCTACCATTCTTGCTAAATTGTTAAACAATCCAGTTTCCGATAAAGACGCTGCTGCGATCCTTGCAGGTTTCGAAGATGGCAAAACCGTTTCTGCCTATGCGGTTAAATCTATGGCAAAACTGATTGATAAAGGGATTCTCAGTGCAGCGGAGAAAAATTTGCTTCAACCTAAACAAGGACTTTCCAATAACGATGCAAAAGCGTTAATTCAAAAGGCTGTCGCAGCAAAAGCTTCCTAATTAGAATTTATTCAAACCTTATTTTACGGCAGGAAAACACATCCTTTTTTGGTGAATAACCTTTCTTCAATTGATAAACCTCAATTATTCCTTCAATTCTTGGGAAGGTTTATCTGGAAGAATGCTGTATCCCCATTTAGGATGTGTTTTTTCATGCCGACATGACTATAACTAATTCCCAACCCGAGGAGGCTACCAACATTGACCATGCCCTGGCCGCAATCGTAGTCGCCGCCGGTGACTACGGCCGAGCCGCACCGGCTCATCACGACGCCAACGTTCTGGTTGCACCACGCCCTACGGCGGGCAGGAGAGTGCAAGGCGCGAACCCATTAGTACGATTAGCGTAAAAACGCTGTCCGTCAAAGCCTGCCGCTGAACCGCTCGAGCGCTTCTTCGGTAACCGGCGCGAAGAGGTTGACGAGATTGCCGTCGGGGTCGCGAAACAGTGCCGACCGATTCCCCCATGGCATCGTGGTCGGTTCCTGTACCCACTCATCGACAAGCGGCTTCAAGCGCGTGTACTCGGCATCGACGTCGTGGACGCGAAATTCGAGGATGACGGTGTGGTTGTCGGCCGGGCGTACGGAACCAGCGCCAAACAGTTGCACCGTTTGGGAGTGGCCGATCGCCAGCGTGCACGATGGCAAAACGAACTCAGCGAAGACAGGCGCGGGGCGTTTCGCCGAAACGCCTGTGACTTTCTCGTAGAACATGACGAGTCGATCCAGATCGTCGGTAATGATGCGTACAGAAGCGAAATTCATGAGATAACAACCTTTCAATATGGAATACAACGCTACGATACCGTATCGTATCATATTCGCCTGGAAATTACAAGTGAACGCATGACAAAGCCTGGCGCGGTCGTGAATCCGGCGCCCGGGATGTCCTCATGGTATAATGTGAAGGACCTTTGTTTTAAAGTAACGAACCTTAGTTTAAATATTTTGATGTTGACATTGGAGGGAAGATGGTGAATACGTCAAAGAAATCCGAACGTGTGCCGTCGGCCAAGATGAATAGTCGCGTCGAGCGTTCACGACATAACGTTTTGACCACTGCGTTTGAACTGCTCAGCGAAGGCGGCGTGAATGGCTTCACCGTCGACGAGGTGGCGCGTCGTTCCGGGGTCGCGAAGACGACCATCTACCGCCACTGGCCGACGCGGGAAGCCCTGGTGATCGACGCCTGTACACGGATGATTGCCGAGCAGGAAACCCCCGATACCGGCTCACTCGAAGGCGATATCACGGCAATTCTGACGGAAATTGCGCACTTGCTGCCCACGGCGAATTGGTCCTTCGTCCTGCCGTCAATCGTCGACACCGCCGAGCGCAATCCGGAGTTCGCGGAAATCCACAGTCGGATTCAGCGCGGGCACGCCGCGCCCCTGCGAGAGGCCCTGCAGCGCGCGATAGAGAGGGGCGAGCTGTCCGCACACACCGATGTGTCAACGATCGTCGCAGCCCTGATGGGGCCGCTCTTCTACCGCCGCTGGTTCTCGCGCGAACCGATCGACGATCAGTTCGTAAAGGCGATCATCAAACGCGTACTCGCTTCACTTTAGTACGAGACGCCTATCACTGGTTGGCCGGACATCGATGGCGGCTGGCGAAAAATTTGCCGTTTGAGATAGTACGGTTCGCCGTACCATAATCGACACCAAGTTCAGGGGGTGCCGAACATTGGGGTATCTGAAGGGGAGCATTGCTGACAAAAAGCAATGCTCCCCTTCGTCGTTCCGGCGTGATCGCTTTCACTCTGCTGCGAGCAAGCCCGGTTATGCCGAATATCGATCAAAATTGGCCAGAAACAAATGCCAATGGCCTCTTTACGCTTTAGTACGACCGTGCCAATATATATTTGTACGATCGTACTAAATCAAGTTTCTGATTTCGTAAATATTGCATCGGGGTGTGTTTTGGTGTATGGAACAGACGAAAAGAAGAGAACAGATTATGAAAGTTGCCATCGAGACCATCGCCGCGGTGGGTTATTCCCAGGCCTCGGTGGGACAGATCTCCAAACGTGCGGGTATCAGCAAGGGTGTATTTACTTATCACTTTGCGAGTAAAGACGAATTGATGGATCAAATTGTCCGCGAAGTTTATGAAGCCGGTTTCCGGTTTATGCAGCAAAAAGTCGAAGGGCAAACGACTCCCGTTGGCATGTTGACGGCTTATATCGAGTCTAATTTGGCTTTTATAAAAGAGCACCGCGACTACATCGTTGCCTTAGCCGAAATCGTTACGAATGCCCGTACGCCGGAAGGGAAGCTGCGCTTCGCGGGCCAGGCGGACGATACCATTCTCGAACCTCTTATCGAAATCTTTAAATGGGGAGAAGAGACGGGGGAATTCAGGACGTTCACTGAACGGGCTGCTCGTGTCACTGCCTCTGCTATACGCAGTGCGATTGACAGCGTGGCTACCAAACTTGTTGCGCAACCGGACCTTGATATACCAGGCTTCTCCGAAGAGCTTGTCTCGCTGTTTCTTACGGCCGTCTGCAAGCCAAAGGCCAGCACGGCGGCGACCAGGGAAAAGGGGGAAGGATGATGAAGCGTATCGATCCACGAGCGATTCATTGCCGAAGGACCGAAGGATGGGTGAGTAGCGTTGGTTGCCTAATCGTTGTCGTCGTGCTTGGCTGGTTGACTGTACGATACGACTGGCCATTATGGATCGCAGCATTGACGGCCGTAATTTCTGCCGTGATCGTTGTGTTAGAACTGGCCGTATTTCCGAGAGTGCTGTACCGTTCTTGGCAGTATGCGATTTTGGAGAAAGAAGTAGAGCTTCACCATGGCTTTTGGGTGCGGAAACGAACGTTGATTCCAATGTCGCGTATTCAGCACGTAAACGCTAAGCAGGGGCCCATTGAGAAGGGATATGGGTTATCCACCGTAACGTTCGCCACAGCGGCAGGCAGCCACCATATCCCGGCATTATCGGAAGAGGAAGCCGAACGTGTGCGAAGACAAATCGCCGAGGGGGCTAATATCAATAATGAGGAGATCTAAACATAGCCCGATCGAAACGGGGCGACGGCTGCACCCGGTTTCGATGCTATATTTTCTAGCCCATTCAGGAAAAGAACTGGCAGGCCTGCTGCCGCTGATCCCTGTTTGTATCCTTCTAACAAACGATTTATTCGGCAAAGAGGTCAACCGCTTCTTCTTGACCGCCGCCATCGTCATAGCTGCTATGATTTTGTTAATCGGATTGGCTTGGCTGCGTTGGCGTCGCTTTTTATATAGGGTCGAACAGGGAGTTCTTTATATCGAGCATGGTTTATGGGTTCGCCGAAAATTATGGATTTCCAAGGAACGCATTTCGTCATTGGATACGTCCATCAGCATATACGATAGGATATTCGGCCTGGTTCGATTGAAAGTAGAAACAGCAGGAGGAAATGACGAGCCCGAGGCCGTGCTTAGTTCCATAACGGCTGCGGAGGCCGTTCGCATACAAGCCATGCTGGGTTTGCCCAACGACGCAGGTATACCCAGCGTAAACGAAAGCAGACAAAGCCTTGCCACTCATTCGGAGGCAAATGCATTATCTCATGGAGAGTGGCGAATGTCGCTTGGTCATACGCTTATTATGACCATGGTACAAGGCAAACTCCTGGTGATTTGGCTCGTTCTCGCCGGAGGCGGTTTAAAGCTATGGGACCAATGGCTAAGGGGGACTTCAGCATGGGCGTATATTTACGATCGGCTGATGTTAGCCAGTATACCGGGAATGATTGCCATATATGTCATCCTCACCTGGATGATCGCTTTGATAGCAACTTTCTTCTTGGAATACGGGTTCCGGTTAAAGGTACACGGCGATAGCATTACGATAGAGCGCGGATTCCTTGAGAAGAAACGAAAGGTCATCAAGACCAACCGCATTCAGGCGGTGCGTGTGACGGAAAATGTGTTGCACCGGCTTTTCGGCATGGCCAGTGTACGTATTGTCATGTCCGGGAGTTCGGAAGAAGATAAAAAAAGGTAGATTTGTTCCCTCTCGTTTGCGGTTCAGAAATTCCCCCATTGTTCAATAGGGCTTTGCCGGGCTTCACTTTACCCAAAACGTGGAACCGCGTGAGCAAGAAGGGTTATGGTAACTATGTTGTATTTCCCTTCCTTGTCTGCTTGTTAGCAGCGGCAGTTGCTGTCGTCTCGCTGCCTACCAGTTGGCGTTGGTTTGTGCTGTTTATCCCCATCATAGTCTGGTGGAGAGGCGTGTTGGGATTCAAGAAGGCCGCATGGTCACAGGAGGGAGGAGACCAGTTTGCCATTCGGTTCGGAAGTTTCACGAAACAGCAAGTGCTCATCCCTCGGTCCAAGGTTCAGTGGCATAGAAGTACACAGACGTTATTTCAAGAAGGAAAACAGATTGCGACGCTCAGGGTTCATGTGGCATCGAGTAAATCTGGAGCCGTCTTCTTACTCCGTCATGCCCCAGTTACCGATGTCCATAAGCTATCTGACTGGTTATCCTTTTCCAGGAAACAATCGGAGCTTTAGTGAAACCGAACTGGCAATATTGATCAAATAATCTATTGCACGGGAGCCGAAATCATAGCTTTCAGGTTGTCTTCCTGGTACTTGTCCATGCCCCAGAAAACGGCAGTATAATAAATATCGTCCTGCTTCCATAAGTAATAAGGCAGATTTATTTCTTTGCTTTTGCTGTTGGAATAGATGGGCGGGAAGTAGACATGGCTTTTGTCTTCATAAGCCGAAATTTCAATGCCATGAATCTCCAGCTTTCGAGTGAGCGAGAGCTTGGACGTATCGAAAAGCGGCTCCTTGCTCTGATAAAGCGAGAAAGTATCGTTTATATCATAGATTGAGGAATCGTACGGTGCTCGATAGTCCGTCCATAGAGCGTTCACTGCTTGTCTGAAATAATACCCGGTATTCTGATCACCAGCCCTGAGTAATCTCGAGCCTATGAGCTTAAGCCCGGTATCGGGCAATTCGAGCGGGATTTTTACCTTAAAGCCGAGTATGTCCTCCGCTGCAAGAAGATCCTTTTCATCATACAGGGGAAATGAGTTTCCAGCTCCGTCGTAGCGGACATGCCGTACTTCCTTTGGCATAACAAAAGACTGCACCATTTTTGTGAGATCTTCCTGCGACATATGCTCGCTATAATAATCGATTGCGTACCATACGCTGCCATCTTGCCAGTAGAAGCTTTTGCCCGTTTCCGGCCTTTTCTTGTCGCGTCTCATATCCGTGAATAAAGTGCCTTTGACATTGCCGATCGTCACAGCTTCCTGCCGGTATTCAATAGTCTTGTTTGCACCTTGGTGATACGGGGCCCCTCGCAAAAGACCGTGATCCAACAAATTCCCCTTACCCTTGGAAGCACTCACTTCTATTCTTTGTTCATCTTTTTTGCCAAAGTTAGATACAAAAGTAATGGTTACTACATCAATAAGATCGGAGGGAGTGCCATCCTTATGATATAATACCTCCTCTAACTGGTAGCCATCAGGAAGATAGTCAGGCACTTTATAGTCATACTTCGGATAATCGAGTGCCCGATCGAGACTATGAAACCATCTGAAATAATCGTTGTAGATAGGATATAGATTTAAACCAGGGTTTGCTGCTTGGGCCACAGTATCCGACTCGTTACCCTTCCCGTCATCCGACGCATTGGTGAGCAAGATGACACTCAAGACAACAAACAAAAGAATAGCAGCGGCGGATAGCTTGTACGATCCTTTTTTAAACTTGGTGATCATCATCATTCTCCGTTTCGCTTCATATTTGCTGTCCCCAAAATGCGACAGGTTGATCCCAGGAGGAGGTTGTTGGGAAAATGAACGCGACAGCATGAGTAAGGTCCTGCCATAGGGCAAATCTTCGCGCTCTCCCAGTGTTTCAAGAACTTTTGAGTCGCAGGCCACCTCCTGATCGGCCTTCATCTTTCTTACGGAAAGCCACACCAAAGGGTTGTACCAATGCATCCCGACGGAAAGAGCCCACAGGGAATTGAACCATAAGTCCTTACGTTTGTAGTGCACCAGCTCGTGCATCAGGATATGCGTCAGCTGGTTTGGGTCGGCGATCGTGCAGATATCTTCGGGCAAATAAACCCTCGGCTTCCATAAGCCATACAGACAAGGGCTGCGAAGATAGCTTGTTTCATAGGCGTATATCGGTTTTTTTATGTTCAGCTTCCGTTTGCACGCTTCAAGAACGCTAAGTACTTCAGCATCCTCGATCTTTAGGGAGTTTCCGACTTTTTTTCTGAAAATGAGCACGCTAAAAAGGTAAAATCCTCCCAGGCATAGAAACCCTGCAAGCCATACCAGCGAGACAATCGATAGCCAAGTCAGTCTATCCGTGTTCTCTGGGGAATGATCTTGAGAAGAACGTGACACGACGGAAGATATGGGTTCGTCCGCACGGTTTAGGGTAAGCTCGGGAAGCTGTTTTTGTACATCCGCATCATTGGATTGAATTTCCGGGTTGGAGCTGTTCTCGCTAAGGTGAGTAGGTTGCTTACTCGTCTGACCTGAATCCCATTCCATCGGGAACGTTTGCGGCAGCACATTAAACAGGCTCACCGGACTCTGCGGAGCAATGGGAACCAGAAGCTTCATCAACACAAGAAACCACAATATATGAACAAATCTTGGTTTAAGATGCTTTTGGAACAGCTTCCGGGTCAAAAGCAATAACAATAGGATTACCGTTGATGCCACTGAAGCATTGAACAGAAGAGAGAAGGCCGTTTCCAGATACTTCATGACTTCTTCTTATTCTCCAAGATTTGTTGGAGCTCCTCAATATCTTTCTCCGAAAGTGTCTCTTCTTCGAGAAATTTCGCGCACAGCATCCCCACAGCTCCTTTATAAACTCTATTCAGGAATGAGCGATTCTCGGCTTTTAAGTATTCATCATGCGAAACCAGCGGATAGTAGAGGTAATTCCGGCCGGATTTTTCAAACCGAATGGCTTTTTTCTTGTGAAGCCTATTCAGGAAGGTTTTAATCGTCTGATCCGACCATTGCATTTGTTGGGTTAATGCGGAAATGATCTCGCTGGCGGTCATAGGTTCCTTTTGCCAGAGAAGCTTCATCACTTCGCTTTCGGCTTCGGTAATGTGTGGAGACTCGTGCATCGTATTCACCCTTCTAGTTTCTTGTTTACACATGTAAACGATATTTAAAGTTTACAAGCGTAAACGTAATGTGTCAAGCGTACATCGAGCGTAGAACCCAAGAAAGCGCCGAGCACAGTCACAGTTGCAGAAACCAAAGTGATATGGATTTATCCTGAATTTCGAAAGTAACATCGTCTGAAAAACAAGAAAAGGGCTCCAATTCTTTGGTAGAATGGTGTTTGTCCAGAACATCACCTACAAAGAAAGGAGCACCTTTTAGATGAAGTCTACCAC
>NZ_BORW01000057.1 GCF_018333375.1 Paenibacillus cookii | reverse complement strand
GGGGGAAAGACTACCCTCTTTTCAGAATCGTCGCGTAATCCACTGGGTATTTCCCTGTTTATTACAGTTGTTGCCTACTAATCCTGCTACAAACTGGCCACCATTATGGGCTTTCGAAATTCAGGTTTATTTCTTATAAGCAAACCTTGCAAATTACAAACTTAATTTTAGCTCACAGCCCCTTATCCCTGATTTTGTCCCTGCCTTTATTGGGCACCTCGAAACGCCATATTGATGATGGACAATTGGTGCTGTGCTGATAAAATAGATACATGTCAACCCTAATAAACGTCACCAAATTGTATATCCCTGCGCCTCATTCGAGAATGGTTACGCGCCGGCGGTTAACTGAAAAACTAAACAAGGGTTTGCACCGTAAATTGACCCTTACCTCTGCACCGGCTGGCTATGGCAAAACGACGTTAGTTTGCGAATGGCTAGCCGATTGCGGACGACCGGCTGCATGGGTTTCCTTGGATCAAGGAGACAAAGAAGTTGCGCGCTTTTTGACGTATATGATTACTGCTCTTCAGACCATAGCGGGGAATATAGGAGAAGGCGCGCTTTCCGTGCTCCGCTCACCCCAACCGACGCCGACCGAATCAATCCTGACGGCTCTTCTTCATGAACTGTTGACCATTCCGTTTCCTTTCATCCTTGTCCTTGATGATTACCATACAGCCAGTTCGAGAGAGGTCGACGAAGTTGTATGCTTCCTGCTGAACCACCTTCCCACACAGATGCATCTTGTCCTAACGTCCCGAGATTACCCCGACATTTCCCTGCCGCGGCTGCGCGTTCGGGATCAATTAATCGAGCTGCGCGCAGCCGATATGAAATTTACGCATAGCGAAGCCGAAGCCCTCTTTAACCAGGTCATGGACTTAGATCTTTCCACGGACCAGATCGCCGGGTTCCAATCGCGTACCGAGGGATGGGCAGCGGGCCTCCGCTTGGCTGCCGTCTCTATACGAGACGACCACGATGCCGACCGGCTTCTACAATCTTTCACGGGAAATCACTATATGGTGCTGGATTATCTGGCAGAAGAAGTTCTACAGCGGCAGCCTCAAGCTGTGCAGAATTTTTTGCTGCGAACCTCTCTCCTTGACCGAATGTGCGGATCGTTATCGTTATGTGATGACATGATGTCGGATCTTAAAGTTTCCGGCAATGAAATGTTAATTGAACTTGATCGTAAAAACTTGTTTCTTATTCCTCTGGATCAAGAACGTCGTTGGTATCGCTATCACCATTTGTTCGCGGATATCCTTCGTAGACGGGCGTTGGAACGTATGGATGGGAGCGATATCTCCGAGTTGCATCAATACGCAAGCTTTTGGTATGAAAACCATGGTTTCGAGATCGATGCGTTTCATCATGCCGTAGCTGCCCGGGATATCGACCGAAGCTCGCGCTTGCTTAAAGGCGGCGGGATGCCGCTGCACTTGCGGGGGGCGGCCGGAATGACGCTCGACTGGCTGGAGTCGTTGTCTGCCAAGGAACTGGATACGAGACCGGAATTATGGGTGTTCTATGGTTCAGCTCTATTGATTGCCGGCAAACCGACGGGGGTCGAACGCAAGCTCCGGGCGGCAGAGGCTGCACTGGAAGGCGTGGAACAAGACGCCGGCGTCATGGACCTAATCGGATGGATTGCGGCTACCCGCGCTACGTTGGCCTCCTTGCTATTGACCGATAATCGCGATGCAATCGAACCCAATCTATATGAGGCCGAAGCGGCTCTGCAAGTCTCGGAGACCGAAGACAAGACGGAAGAACTTGTCGGATTAATAACGCCTGCTTGGAATGCGGGGAAAAGTGAACCAGACCGTATTGACGAAGTTATCGTCCAATCGCGCCTTGCGCTCGCCTATTTGCGACCGGATCATTTGCCTGCCCGGACGGCGGCCGCTTGGATGTTGGGCGTCGCCTGCCAGCGGCGGGGAGATTATGCCGAGGCTTGCGAAGCTTATAACGAAGTCATCGCAAATTGCCGGATCATCGATCATCAGCTGATGGCCGTAATGGCCATCATCGGAATCGCCCAAATTAGAGAAGCAGAAGGGCGGCACGATCTGGCGGCAGAGCGTTACCGGAAGGCTCTGAGGCTTGCCGAGGGTATGCCGCACCCGGCTATTCAAGAAGCCCGAATGGGTCTGGAACGCGTAAGCCGCATCCTCGAGCCCGGAATGAAGGGCAGTCGGATCGAGCTGCTAACCCAACGCGAAATCGAAGTGCTGCAGCTCATCGCCCGAGGACTCTCCAATCGGGAGATCGCCGACAAACTTTTCTTGGCAT
Source organism: Paenibacillus cookii (assembly GCF_018333375.1). Taxonomy (GTDB): domain Bacteria; phylum Bacillota; class Bacilli; order Paenibacillales; family Paenibacillaceae; genus Paenibacillus_AQ; species Paenibacillus_AQ cookii. The sequence continues at coordinate 15,413 of NZ_BORW01000057.1, read as the reverse complement.
TGGATACGGTGAAAGGCCACAACCGGAGGATTTTTGAAAAGCTACACGTGCAGCGACGCACGGAAGCGATTGCTCGCGCCCGTGACCTCCATCTGATATGAACACTCCATAACCATACCAAGGTGTCTACAGGCTCCATCATTTACGAGCTATACTGCTGTTATTAGTTAGCTGGGAGGGAGACCGAGCATGAGAAAAGTGGAGAGAGTGGTAGGGGCCTTATTTCTATTGTCGACGGGCGTATTTTTGGCGGGAAGCCAGATCCTGGATCCCATTTTGCATCGAACCGACTTGCTGGTCAGCATGGATTCCAACCGAACGGGCGTATTGGTAGGGTTGTTCTTGGAGCTAATTAACGCCATAGCAGTTTTGGGGATTGCCATGTTGCTGCAACCGACGTTAAGGAAATATCATGAGGCGTTTGCGTCTGGGTACTTTGCTTCCCGGGCCATGGAGTCGGCATTGCTGATGATAAGTTTTATCGGTCCGCTTATCCTTCTCGCGTTCAGTAAGCAGTTTATATCCGCGGGAGCTACCGGTGATTCATACCTGCAAACATTAGTGAATTTAGCGGTGGAAGCCCACTATTTGCTTTTTGATCTAGCCATGCTCGTGTTGAGTTTAGGAAGCTTATTATTTTGCTATATAATTTATCGATCGAGGTTGGTTCCACGATTGTTTTCGATAATCGGCTTCATTGGGTATACGGGTCTGGTGGCAAGCAGTTCTCTCTCCATAGCGGGCCTGGATGTCGGAGCGGTTCTTTACATCCCGGGAGCGATATTCGAAATCGCTTTACCGGTTTGGCTTATCATAAAAGGATTTAATCACCAAATGCAAACTTCCGCAAAATAAGGGGTAGGAGGCATGGATATAATCCCACCCGTCAACCTAACCAGACAAAGGCCGTCCGGAACATCTCGAACGGCCTTGATTTTATAAAGAGAAGATGTGCTGCAATCTTCAGCATTTTTATTATGCAATAGGCGCTTTATTGTTTTGAATCCCTGCAGCCCTTTTGTGCTTACCAATTTAGTTATTTGATTCATATTATAGGTTGAGAATATGACTGCCAAGTTCTTTTCAATTCTTTTTCTCCAACTCCGCCCTTAACCTTGCGTTCTCTTCCAGCAGCTTTTGAACGTCCGGGATATCCTTGCCGGAAACCCAGCCATACAAATCGTCTCTTGCTGCATACTTCGGCAATTGATCACGTAGTACCATTTTAATGTGCCGTACATCATCAACATGATAGATCGGGATTTGTTCCATGACCGTTTGCTTAAACGCTTGAAACTCCTGATAGCGTTCAATTTCCGTGAAATCGTATGGCAGTCGTCTTAATCTATCGTCTGTGAGAACAAAAGCAAATCTGGGTTTTCCCGTTTCTCCGGCATACTCATATTCCCATTGCGTATAGCTTTTGGATTCATCATCAGGGAGCGTTAAACCGTAGAATCCACCGAGAATCAGGATATATACGTCGGAATCGTCGATCCATCTTTTCCTAATGTTTATTGGGCTTTCATTGAAAAATTGCTCGATTCCAGCAGGGATATGACCGGCTTGAAGTATGGATTCAACAGCGGCATGTCGATCTTCAATAAGATCGTAGTAAGTGGCCGATATATAAATTTGTAATTTTTTTCTCATAAGCCCACCCGAATGAAAGAATTAGTATAGATAGAATCTACCATTCTCTCACTTTATTTGTCAAAATTGGGGGAGTTGTTGCTGCGCGAATATTATCAACCGGCATAGGTCATTTTGCTTGAATCCACGCTCCGCACGAAACTTGCTGCTGCAAACCCGATATACTTATGCCAAAATAAGATAAAAAGGATGGGTGTGAGTAGGCAGTGAAAACAATAGGACTTCTAGGCGGCATGAGCTGGGAATCGTCCATGCTCTATTACCAAATCATCAATGAGAGGGTTAAGGAAAGAAAAGGTGGGCACCACTCGGCAAAAAGCCTGATGTATTCCGTAGATTTTCAAGAAATCAAGGATCTGCAGCATCAAGGGAAATGGGCAGAGGCTGCGAAGATTATGATTGAATCGGCACAAAAACTGGAAGCCGGCGGAGCCGATGTCGTCGTCATATGCACGAATACGATGCACAAGATGGCGCCCGAAGTGATGAACTCGGTATCGATTCCTTTACTGCATATTGCGGATGCAACGGCAAATCAAATCGTGAAGGATAAAATAAAAAAGGTAGGTCTGTTAGGGACGGCCTTCACGATGGAGCAGGAATTTTACAAGGGCAGACTTGTCGATCCGTTTGGACTGGAGGTTGTAGTTCCGGATGAAGCAGATCGGGCAGTCGTTCACGATGTTATTTATCACGAGCTTTGTCTGGGGATCATAAATGAACATTCGAAGAAAAAATACCTGGACATCATTGACCGTCTTGTCCGCAAGGGAGCGGAAGCCGTTATTCTCGGATGCACGGAAATCACGCTGCTCATCTCCCAGGAGGACTGCAATATCCCGGTTTATGATACGACACGAATTCATGCCGAGGCTGCCGTGGATTTTGCGTTAGGGGACGAGGAGTGAAAATGAAAGCCTTCCGCTATGAAAGTGAGAGAACCGTACCATAAGTAACGGCCCAAAACGAAACAAAGCCTTAACCCCGATAACAGGGCTAAGGCTTTGTTATTCTTTAAGCGAGTCTCATCTTAAAATCCTGATAGCCGAACTCGCGCACGATGCGGCAGTTGCCGTCTTTGTCCTGCACGGCGATGGCCGGCAGCGGCATGCCGTTGAAGGTATTGGTTTTGACCATGGAGTAGATCGCCATGTCTTCGAACACCAATCTGTCACCGCTCTTCAGGGGCTGATCGAAAGAATAGTCTCCGATGACGTCGCCCGTCAGGCAGGTCGGCCCGCCAAGCCGATAGGTGTATGGCTTTTCCCCGGCTTCGCCCGATCCGATCAGCGGCGGACGATAAGGCATTTCCAGAACGTCCGGCATATGGCATGTAGCCGAAGTGTCCACGATCGCAATCTCGATGCCGTTGCGATGGATGTCCAGGACGGAGGTGACCATATAACCGGCATTCAGCGCGATGGCCTCCCCCGGTTCGAGATAGACCTCCAGACCGTATTTCTCCTGCATTCTCTTAATGCAGGCTTCCAGCCTCGGAATATCGTAGTCTTCGCGCGTGATATGGTGACCGCCGCCGAAGTTGATCCATTCCATTTGCGGCAGCCATGGCCCGAACTTGTCTTCGACCGCGTTCAGCGTGGTCTCCAAATCGTCCGAGTTCTGCTGGCAAAGGGTATGGAAGTGCAGTCCCGTCACGCCATCCAGCAGTTCCGGCTGGAAATCCTCGCGCTTTACGCCAAATCGGGATCCCGGCGAACAAGGATCGTAAATTTCATGCCCCACTTGCGTCGAACATTCCGGATTGATGCGGAGGCCTACCTTTTTGCCGGCGGCAAGAGCTTTTCCTTTAAACTTTTCCAGCTGGGAAAAGGAGTTGAAGATGATATGGTCGCAAATGGAAACAATCTCGTCGATTTCATCTTCACGGTAGGCAGGGGCAAAGACGTGGTTTTCCTTGCCCATTTCCTCGTGCCCTAGCCGCGCTTCGAATAAGCCGCTCGCGGTCGTGCCGCTTAAGTATTTTCCGATGAGCGGATACATCTCCGTCATGGAAAAAGCCTTTTGCGCCAGCACGATTTTGGCTCCCGTACGCTGCATGACGCCGTTCAAAATTTTCAGGTTTTTTTCGATGAGCGCTTCATCGACGACGAAACAAGGTGTCGGTAACTCCTCGAACCGCATATTAACGAACGAGCTCCGGTTCTTTCGTTTCTTCAGGCAAGGCGTCGACCAGCACCGGATTGAAGTCTTCTACCCAAGGAAGTCCCCATTTGTTCAGTTCTTCCATGAATGGATCCGGATCGAACTCTTCGACGTTGTATACGCCCGGTTTATTCCATTTGCCGGTGAGCACCATGGCTGCGCCGATCATGGCAGGAACGCCGGTCGTGTAGGAGATGGCTTGGGAGCCCACTTCTTTATAGCACTCTTGATGGTCGCAAACGTTGTAAACATAGTACGTCTTGTCTTGGCCGTCTTTTTTCCCTTTGAAGATGCAGCCGATGTTCGTTTTGCCCACCGTGCGAGGTCCAAGGGAAGCCGGGTCCGGGAGGACAGCCTTCAGGAATTGAAGCGGAATGATCTGTTTTCCTTCGAATTCGATCGGTTCGATGGAAGTCATTCCTACGTTTTCAAGCGCCTTTAAGTGCATGAGATAGCTTTGTCCGAACGTCATGAAGAAACGGATGCGTTTCAGGCCAGGGATGTTTTTCGCAAGGGATTCCAGCTCTTCATGGTACAGCAGGTACATGTCTTTTTCACCGACTTCGGCAAAGTTGTACACGCGCTTGATTTCCATCGGTTTCGTTTCGATCCATTCGCCGTTTTCCCAGTAGCGTCCATTGGCGGATACTTCGCGAATGTTGATTTCCGGGTTGAAGTTGGTTGCGAAAGGATAACCGTGATCCCCGCCGTTGCAATCCAGAATATCGATATATTCGATTTCGTCGAAATAGTGTTTCAGTGCATAAGCGGAAAATACGCCGGTAACGCCGGGGTCGAATCCGCTGCCGAGCAGTGCCGTGATGCCTGCTTTTTCAAAGCGCTCTTTGTATTCCCATTGCCATTTGTATTCGAATTTCGCCGTATCTTCCGGCTCGTAGTTGGCGGTATCCATGTAGTGCGTTTTGGTAGCCAAGCAAGCATCCATGATCGTCAAGTCTTGGTAAGGCAGGGCCAGGTTCATGACGATATCCGGTTTGACTTCGTTGATCAAGGCGATCAGTTCGTCCACGTTGTTGGCATCGACCTGTGCGGTCGTAATTTTCGTTTTGCCGCCGTCCAATTTGGCTTTCAGCTCGTCGCATTTGGACTTCGTACGGCTGGCGATGCAGATTTCTTCGAAGACTTCGCTGTTTTGAACGCATTTATGAACGGCTACAGATGCGACGCCGCCGGCGCCAATGATGAGTGCTTTTCCCATTTTTCGATCTCCTCATTCCAATAAAAAATTTTTTTACTGTAAAACGGCAACAAAAAAAGCAAGCGAAACACGCACTACGCGCATCACACTTGCTTGATATAGTCGAATAATAAGATAACTCCACTTGAGCATGACATGACAAACCACTGGTGCGCTCGTCAGTCAGCCATAAAACGCATCGGTTCATGGAAGGGCTCTTAATATTCAAATATACAATGTTAGGATCAGAGTCTATATAGCAAATAATTACTTTTACCACTCTTATTGACCGTTTCACAAGTTGTGTGCGTATGCACTGGTTGTAAAGTAACCAACTTATAAAATTTGAGCTTTTAACTCAATCAATAAGGCAACGAAAGTTGCCAATCGGCATTTGACCCGGCTGTCCGTATGGCCTTAACTTCCCGAAGGAAGTGGTCAAAGATTATCTGCTTGGAAAGATCCTACATGTATTGAATATTCGCTTTCCAAAAATTATGCTACTTCATAATAGCAGGATAGGAAGCATAGGGCAAGAGGAAATTTAAAACAAACGTTTTTGGCGTGTCCGACACCAAATGAGGTATCCTGATGTAAAGGCAGCGACACGTCGCAGCGTACATCGTTTATCTAATTTGTAATGAACCATGGGAACAAAGACTGGGGGTTTTGAAGTTGAACCATCTGCTTCTGGCAGACGATGATCCGAATATCAGGGCGCTGGTGCGTTTCGTCATGACCCGCGAGGGATATCGCGTGCATGAGGCTCAAGACGGGGCCGAGGCGGTAAGGATTATGGAATGCTCGCCGATAGACATCGCGATCATTGATGTGATGATGCCGCATATGGACGGGTTTGAGTTGTGTGAGCATATCCGGCAGCAATACGATATCCCGATTATTTTGCTGACGGCCAAAGACCAGTTGTCCGACAAAGAACAAGGCTATTTAAGAGGGACGGATGACTACGTAACCAAACCTTTCGAGCCGGAAGAGCTGCTCTTTCGGGTCAAGGCGCTGTTCCGCCGCTATAACCGGGCAGCGGATGACATCATCCGGATGCATCGCATTACCGTTGACCGCAAAAACGTTGAAGTGACCGACGGCCAATCTCTTATTTTACTGCCGATGAAAGAATTTGAGCTGCTGGCTCAGCTGGCGCAATATCCGGGGCGTCTATTTTCCCGCGAAGAGTTGATCCGTCTCGTATGGGGCCAGGATTACGACGGGGACGACAATACGGTTAACGTGCATATCAACAGGCTGCGCCAGCGTTTTGCCGATTACGCGGATGATTTTGTTATCCAGACCGTTCGCGGCATCGGCTACAAAATCGTGGTGAGGGACAAATGAAGAGTCTGTACTATCGCGTGTTCCTGATCACATTGGCCGTCATCTTCGCCAGCAGCATGCTGGGGTTGCTTGCTTCGAATATTTACTACCATACGAAGCTCAAACCTTATAACGATAAGAAGCTTGTTTCCATTGCCGAGCAGATGAAGGACTTTGTTGAATTCAATCCTGAAGGTATGGAGCGATATCTTCGCAATGCAGCCTCGTTAGGGTACGAAATCTACGTGACGGATGGGCAAGAAGAATCGCATTTTTACGGAGGGGGCTTCCGCGAACAGGATTTGGACAACCAAGACATCCGGTTCGTCCTTAGCGGAGGCACCTATCACGGGGTGGCGCAGTTTCCGAACAAGCCGTTCATTACCGGCTTCTTTGAGAACCGTTTAAGCAATACGGTCGGCGTGCCCTTCCAAACATCCGGGAAGACCTATGCCTTGTTCATGCGACCGGATGTGCTGCTGCAGTTCGGGGAGCTTCGCACCTTCTTCGCACTGGTCTTATCGCTGACCATCATCATTAGCATATTATTCTTCTTGATGAGCACCCGTTATATCGTCAAGCCGATTACGCGGTTAACCGAAGCGACCAAACGCCTTGCGCAAGGGAACTACAATCTTCGGCTAAAGACGGGGAGGCGCGATGAAATCGGTCAGCTGGCCGGGCATTTTATGACGATGGGCCGGGAACTGGAGCGGGTCGATCTGGCACGCCAACAGTTTGTATCGAATGTATCGCATGAAATCCAATCGCCGCTCACCTCCATCCAAGGATTTGCCAAAGTATTGGCGCAAGGGAATTTGCCGGAAGAAGAACGTTTGCAATATGCCTCAATTATTGAAACTGAAAGCCGCCATCTCTCCATGCTGAGCAAACAACTTTTGCTGCTCTCCACGCTGGAACAAGGAGAAGAGGCGCTGAACAAGAAGCGCTTTTATTTACGGGGCCAGATCCGTCAAGCCGCAGGGATGCTGCAATGGCAGCTGGAAGAGAAAGAATTGTTGCTTAAACTATCGGTTCCGGAGTCCATTTCGGTGCAGGGCGATGAAGTGCTGCTGATGCAAGTATGGACGAATTTGCTTAGTAATGCCGCAAACCATATTCCGCCAGGCCGAAGCATTGAAGTGCATGCAGAGGAAACGCAGTCTTGCATCCGCGTCGTGATTTCGGATACCGGAGAAGGGATTGCTCCCGAGCATTTGCCCTTTCTATTCGACCGTTTCTACCGAGTCGACCGCGCGCGGGAACGTGCGTCGGGCCGGACGGGTCTGGGGCTTGCCATCGTGAAAAAAATCGTACAGCTGCACGAAGGAAACGTTGAAGTAAGCAGCTCCCCGGGAGTAGGCACAAGATTTACGGTAACGCTTCCCAAATTGTAATTTGTTGTTTATGCGCCGTTTATATTCGCTTCCTAAACTGAAGACATCGAGGAGGAGGGAAGCACAATGTATCTGGCCATTCGGGAAATGAGGTTCGCCAAAGTCCGCTATTCGCTCATTGCGGTTATTATGCTGCTCGTCGCCTTCCTGGTTCTGTTCGTGACAGGGCTTGCGCGGGGGCTCGCCTATGATAACGCGGCATCGATTCAAAATATGGACGCCACGCATTTTATGATGGAGAAGGATTCGAATCGCCGCTTCACCCGTTCGCAACTCAGCGGACAAGTATTGGTGCAAGCAGGTTCAATCGCAGGATTGCAGAACGTGCAGCCGCTTGGCGTCAAGATGACCACCGTGACGGCGGAGGGAACGGCCGGCAAGCTGGACGTGACGCTTCTCGGAATAAGGCCGGAGGGCTGGTTGATGCCCAAGGTGACCGAAGGTGCGGCTATCACGTCAAACGGAACGGGACAGGTGCTTGCGGATCGCAAGCTGAAGGACTCGGGGATTGGCCTCGGAACGGTATTGGTCGATCAGGCTTCGGGCTTGAAATGGACTGTGAGCGGTTTTGTCAGCGATGAATCGTTCAGCCATTCGCCGGCGGTATTTTTGAATGAGCGCGACTGGCAGCGGCTTCAGTTGGGGGCGATGGCTCGACCGGGAGCGGGAGGAGCCGGGGATGGAAAGACCTACAATGCGATCGCCGTCAAGGCAAACAAGCACCAAGCGGAGCAGCTTGCTGCGGCTTTCCCGGATACGGAGATCGTCACCAAATCAGATGCCGTTTCGGCCATCCCGGGCTACAAGGAGGAGCAGGGCTCGCTGTGGATGATGATCATTTTCTTGTTTATCATTTCTTCATTTGTCCTGGCGGTGTTTTTCTATGTCATCACGATCCAGAAGAGCAGTCAATTTGGTATTTTGAAGGCAATCGGCACACGGACCGCGTACCTTGTGCGAAGCGTCACCCTGCAAGTGTTGCTCTTATCGGCAGGGAGCCTTATTGTCAGTGTGCTGCTTGTCCAAGCGATTGAAGCCGCCTTGCCCGGCGGAATGCCGTTCCAGCTTAAGTCCTCTACGCTGGCGTATACCAGCGGCGCCTTTATCGCGATGTCGCTCGCCGGATCATTGCTTTCCGTCTGGAAAGTAACCAAAATAGACGCGCTGGATGCGATTGGGAGGAGTGCAGCATGAGACACAGACTGATCCTGGACAATATTACGCATACCTACGAGGACGGGGGCACGCAAAGAACGGTGCTCGATCACCTGAGCCTGCACGTATCGGAAGGGGAATTTGTCGCTGTTATGGGGCCTTCCGGATCCGGGAAGAGCACGTTCCTGTCGATCGCGGGCGCGCTCCTGGAGCCTACGAGCGGTGCGGTTTTGCTGGACGGAGAATCGATAACCGGCAAAGAGAAGAAGGCGTTGCCGGACATGCGGCTGAACAAGATCGGGTTTATTTTCCAAAGCGCCAACCTGATTCCATATTTGAAGGTGGAAGAACAGTTGATGCTGGTCGCAAAGTTGGGGGATATGAACAAAGCGAAGGCGAAAGAACGTATCCGGGAGCTGCTTCACAAGCTGGGCTTGAACCATCGCAAAAATGCTTATCCCGACAAGTTGTCGGGCGGCGAGCGTCAGCGCGTCGCGATCGCAAGAGCGCTCATGAACGACCCGGCCGTGCTGCTGGCGGACGAGCCGACGGCGAGTCTGGACGCCTCAAGGGGAATGGACGTTGTACGGATGATTGCCGAAGAGGCAAAGGGGCGGGGCAAGAGCGCAATTATGGTTACGCACGACGAGCGGGTTCTGCCGCTGTGTGATCGTGTTTTTTATTTGGAGAACGGTTGTCTGGTTGAAAAATAATAAACCTCAAAGAAAGGGCCATCCCGCAGGATGGCCCTGAACTTGCCGTACGATCTCCGTACAGTCAGCTTCAATTTTAAAGAAAAAAATATCCGAGTTAGCCAGCCCATCTTCAGTCTGTACGTCCCTTTTTACAGACCATTATCTCTCCGCAGGGGATAGCTCTAATTTATCATCATGCGATTTCCTTGTTCTCTTCCCCTGTAATGTGGCTAGAACGACCCCGCAAATGATGAGAAAGGATCCTGCCACTTGCGTTGAGGAAATCGGGGTCCCAAGCGTGATATAACCTAAAACCATGGCGACAAACGGTTGTAAATTCAGAAACAGCGATGCTTTAGCCGCGCCTACTTTTCGAATCTGTCCATTCCAGATGACCGCGCATAAGCCCTGAATAAGCAGCGCCGATCCGATCAAGAGAACCCACCACCAGAAGCGGGGCTGGGCCTGTACGTGAGGCTCGCTCCACACCGCTACCGGGTATACCGAAATGCAGCCCAGCACCGTCGTATACACGGTTGCGACCAACGCGTCCATACGTTCCGTCAGCTTTCTCATCAGGATAATGGATCCTGATAACGCCAGCATACAGACAAACATGATCGAGATGCCTGGAGTGATGGCAATTCTCAAGCTTCCGCCATGTCCAACGACGAGGAAGACGCCGGCGAAGGCGACAATCGCACCTGCGGCCATGCGGATCGTAAATGGTTCTTTCAAAAATAAGCGGGCAAACAGCGCTGTAAAAATCGGAGCTAACGAACAAAATGAGCGAAGCCGTCGTTGCGTCCGTTGTCCGAAGCCCCGTAAAGAAAGAAACTTGATGCAGCAGCATCCCGATCAGGACGAAAGGCACCAAATAAACGGAGTCACGTAACGTAATCTTCGTTAAGTGACGGGTTGCAGCCAAATAAATAAGCAGGAACACCGATGAAACCACAAGCCGGTATGCCGACAGGTGCAAGGCGGGAAATGCTTGCAGCAGCAACGAGCCTAAGACGAAATTGCTCCCGTAAAGGGTTGCACAAAATAAGAGAAGCAAATAAGATCGCAAGCAGATGCGCCTTCTTTCAAAGAAATAGAGATGACGGGGCGGGTTTAAATGCGTTTGACTGCGATAAGCTCTATTTCAATCCTGGCGTCTCTTGGAAGTTTAGCCACTTCTACGGTTGTTCGGGCAGGGTGATGGTCGCTGAAATGGTTCCCGCATTACCTGGTACGCGCTCAGCCAAGGAAGCAGCAATAAAATGGGACCGATCTGGGGAGTGCTGGAAGAAGGAGCATCTTACGGTGACGTCAGCGTCGGCCATAGCGAAGGCGAGGAGTTTCTATTCGTTCACTCCGGGCGTTTGGAGTTTGTGCTTGGCAATGAACGTTATACGCTCGAAGAAGGGGACAGCATCTATTATGATGCCAGAACCCCCCATAGCTACAAGAATATCTGGGACGGTGAAACGCTGCTCATAGCAGTTTCTACTCCGCCTACATTTTGACGGAACGAAATCAAAAATAAATCCTGTATGAACCTGTAGCTCATTCGCCAAATAAAAAAGCGTGAACTGAAGAAAAATACGTCTTAGATTCCCCTTGACACCATCGTATTGGTGATATAGCATTAATCCTAATAATTAAACTACGTTGAAAAGGAATAGTACGGTTTTTGAAGCGAACAGAGAGCTGTTGGACGGTGCGAAACAGCCGCGGAGAAGATCGGAACTCGCCTTGGAGTTGCCCGCTGAACCCGTAAAGTAGGCGGAGCCGGAGCCCTGACCGTTATCATCAGGAGGATGCAGGATTGTCCGTTTTTTACAATCCCGTATCCGTAGAGTGCATGCCGACGACGGCGTGAATTCGGAGTGGTACCGCGTAAGATGTCAAAGTCTTTCGTCTCTGTTGGTGGAGATGGAAGGCTTTTTTTGTGCGTTCGATCTTTGGCAGGTCAACGCAGGAAATCGATGAAGGGAAGGATATCCATGAAAAATGTAAACAAATACGCCAGAGGATATTTTATGCCGGCGGAGACCAGCTTGAAGTGGGCCCAAAAGGAATATATTACGGAGGCGCCGATTTGGTGCAGCGTCGACCTTCGCGACGGCAATCAGGCGTTGATCGTTCCGATGAATCTGGAGGAGAAGCTGGAATACTTCAATATGCTCGTGGATATCGGGTTCAAGGAGATCGAAGTCGGATTCCCGGCAGCATCGGAGACGGAATTTGCCTTTTTGCGCACATTGATCGAGCAGGATCTGATTCCGGATGACGTTACGATCCAGGTGCTGACCCAATCGAGAGAGCATATTATCCGCAAAACCTTCGAATCGCTGAAGGGTGCGAAAAAAGCCGTCGTCCATTTGTACAACTCGACCTCCGTGGCCCAGCGGGAGCAGGTATTCCGCAAATCCAAGGAAGAGATCATCGACATCGCCGTGAGCGGCGCCAAACTGCTCAAGGAATGCGCGGCGGAGACGGAAGGGAACTTCCAGTTCCAATATTCGCCGGAGAGCTTTACCGGGACGGAGATCGAGTTTGCGCTGGACATCTGCAACAGCGTGCTGGACGTATGGCAGCCGACGGCGGAGAACCCGGTTATCATCAATCTCCCTGCCACGGTATCGATGTCGATGCCTCACGTGTACGCCAGCCAGATCGAGTATATGAGCGAGCACCTGAACTTCCGGGAGCATGTCATTTTGTCGGTGCATCCGCATAACGACAGAGGAACGGGCGTGGCGGACGCCGAGCTGGGGATGCTGGCCGGAGCCCAGCGCGTCGAAGGGACGTTGTTCGGCAACGGGGAGAGAACGGGGAACGTCGACATCGTGACGCTGGCGCTCAACATGTACTCGCACGGGGTCGACCCCAAGCTGAACTTCGAGAACATTCCTGCGATCATCTCCGTCTATGAACGGCTGACCAAAATGAAGGTAACCGAAAGACATCCTTACGGAGGCGAGCTGGTATTCACCGCGTTCTCCGGTTCGCACCAGGACGCCATCGCAAAGGGCATGAAATGGCGCGAGGAAAGGGAACCCGAGCATTGGTCGGTTCCTTACCTGCTCATTGATCCCAAGGACATCGGCAGGGAGTACGAGGGCGACATTATCCGCATTAACAGCCAGTCCGGCAAAGGCGGAATCGGATACGTGCTGCAGCTGAAGTACGGACTCGACCTCCCGGCAAAAATGCGCGAAAACTTCGGGTACTTCGTGAAAAACGTATCGGATCAGCAGCAAAAGGAACTGATGCCCGAAGAAATACACGATATTTTCATGAAGGAATACGTAAATATCCAAACGCCCGTGGAGTTTGTCAAATACCGTTTTACGGACCATGAAGATTTCCATACCATCGTCACGATCCGGACCGGCAGCGAAGTCAAGGAGATCGAAGGCACCGGCAACGGAAGGCTGGATGCGATCAGCAATGCCTTGCAAACCGAGCTTGGCATGAATTATGCGGATTTGACTTATACGGAGCACGCGCTGGAATCCGGCTCGAAATCGCAAGCCGTCTCTTATATCGGCATCACGGCGCCCGACGGCAGCGTATATTGGGGCTGCGGCATTGACGCCGACATTATGACCTCATCGGTAAAAGCGCTGTTTAGCGCCGTGAATCGATTTAGCCGCAATAGCGCGAACTGATTGCCGGGCAACGGGGCGTGCGTGACCATTGGCTTCTTCCGGCTAAATGGGGCGGATGCAGCGGCATTTATCGCTAGAATGCTGAAGCGGCCCCTGTGATACGACCAATAATACAACAAAAACAACCATTGACGACGACTCATGTTATCAATGGTTGTTTTTTTATTCTGCGGGCGTGCCCCTATCGAGGACGTCGGCTTTGCTTGCGGAGCGCTTCTTTACGGAGACGCAAGAAGGTAGCTGATGTCCTCTGCCATCCAGGCGCCATGGATGTAACGCACATCGATGATTCGCTCGACGAACATGCCGCCGGCATCATCATCAGGGCTTTCCAGCTGCCGGATATAACCAAAGCCTTTGAAATGGCGTAACCTTTTGCAGTCTTGAAGGCACTTAGTAGGTGTAAACATCAGATTCAAAGGAGGTGCAGGAAAACTGCGGCATTGGATCGAAGAGGCCAGGCAAGGAGATCAGAGAGCGTGCGAGCATATCGTGAGCCATTTTAAGGGGTTAGCCTACACGGTGGCTTATGCCAGGTTAAACGACCCGTTTTTGGCGGAGGATGCGGTGCAGGAGGCGTTCGTCGAAGCATTCTCCCATCTCGGCAGCTTGAAGGATGAAGACGCATTCCCGGGATGGTTTAAAGTCATTGTGGAACGCCAATGTTACCGGATGCTTCGCGGAAAGAAACACGCCGTGATGCCCATCGAGGAGACCGCCAGCCTTATTGCGGACCCGGACGGCGTAGATTCCATTATTGAAAGAAGGGAATGGGAGGAGAAGCTGCTGCGATCCGTCGAAGGCTTGCCTCCCGCTTTAAGAATAGCGGTACAGCTGTTTTATTATCGAGGGTATTCGATTAAAGAGATATCGAGCTTTTTGGGCGTGTCGGCCTCCACCATGAAAAAGCGGCTTTTCGATGCCCGGAAAAAGCTGAGAACCTCGCTGCTTGTCTCCGACTTTGCATCGGTGTTGAACGATTTATACCAGGGAGGGGAAAAAATGCTTCATATCGTGAACGGCGATCATGTGGGGAATAAGCTTAGGGAAGGAAACGTGCAGGGGGATATTTTGGTTTGGAGGGAGGTGTACCCTGTCGGACCGGCATTTGCGAGCATGGCCGGGAACAACGAGCGGCTTTTGAGGGCGGCCTATTTGGAAAAGACCCTGGGCATTCTTGCACCGGAGTACATAAAAAGCTGCGAATCCCAGGAAACCCGTCTCCAAAATTTCAGCAAATACGATGAGGTCGTGATGTGGTTCGAGCATGATTTATTCGATCAAACGATGCTGGCCTTTCTATTGCACTGGTTCTCGAAGCAGTCGTTAGGCAATACCAAATTAAATTTGCTGTGCATCGGGGACTACCCCGGAATTGATTTGTTTCGGGGAATGGGGCAGCTGACGACGGAGCAACTGAAAACCTTGTCCGGTACATGGCGGCCAATTGGAGAGGAAGAACTCACACTGGGTGCCGAAATTTGGGAGGCGTACGCTTCCCGGGACGTCGAAAAGCATGTTGGGATATTAAGGTCGGATCCATCGGTGCTTCCTTTCGTGCCTTCGGCATTTACGATGCATTTGAACCGGCTTCCGTCGCCGGGCAACGGATTGGGAATCGTTGAGCAAACCACGTTAGAGCTTGTGAAAAACGGCGTGCAAAAACCTGCCGAGTTGTTTACGAATGTGGGAGATCGGCTGCATGAATTGGGAATGGGGGACTTGGAGTTTCGGTACCGGTTAAAAACGATGGCAGAGCTGCCGAAGCCGCTTCTTAAGGCCGAGGGGACGGATTATTTTCTCGGCGGGCCTTCTTCCGCCAAAGACGGTACTGTCGCATTAACCCGTTTGGGACAGGAAGTTTTAGCGGGTGAAAAGGACTGGTTGCTGGAAAAAGAAGTGGATGAGTGGTACGGCGGCTTGCCTGTAACGAATGAAATGGAATGGCGCTGGGACCGAAGCGGGAAACGGTTAGTTTACATTGGAAAATAATAATTTAAGGCAAGGGCTGCCCGTGGAGGGCAGCCCTTCGTTTAGGCTTTAGCCAGTTGAGCTCGCGAAGCGTGCGAAACAAAAAACCACCCGCTATGCGGGTGGAGGGAACGAGGGTTTGACCAACAAGACCATCCCGATAAAATTGAGATGTTCAGGCTCAATT
>NZ_BORW01000056.1 GCF_018333375.1 Paenibacillus cookii | reverse complement strand
GCCTGAACATCTCAATTTTATCGGGATGGTCTTGTTGGTCAAACCCTCGTTCCCTCCACCCGCATAGCGGGTGGTTTTTTGTTTCGCACGCTTCGCGAGCTCAACTGGCTAAAGCCTAAAACAAAAAAGAAGCCTTCCGGCTCCTTGGTTTTTAAGCGGTAATGATGAAGGGTCCTTCCGGCGTGATCGCGACCGTGTGCTCGAACTGCACGCCGCAGGTGCCGTCCGCCGTCCGGATGGTCCAACCGTCGTCCTCCCACAAGACGGCTCCCGTCGATCCCAACGTAAAGATCGGTTCAACGGTAATGACCATGCCTTCGACGAGCCGGACTCCCTCCCCGCGCCGACCGTAGCTCGGCACATCCGGCGGTTCGTGAAGCCGTCTTCCGATGCCATGGCCGACAAGCGGCTTGACGACGCCGAAGCGGCCCTTTTTCGCCGCTTTTTCGATCGCGTGCCCGATGTCTCCGGTGGTATGGCCGATCCGGGCCTGGTCGATGCCGGCATAAAGCGCCTGCTCCGTTCGAAGCATCAGCCTCTGCTGCGGCCTGCCCAGCTTCCCGACGCCATAACTCCAGCCCGAATCCGCCAGCCAGCCGTCTTTGTTCACGACGATATCGATGGTGACCACATCCCCTTCGGACAACGGAACGTCGTTCGGAAAGCCGTGGCAGACGACGTCATTGACGGAAGAACAAGTGGCAAACGGAAAACCGCGGTACCCCTTTTGTTCCGGAACGGCACCGTGCTTTGCCAGATATTCTTCGACGAAAGCGTCAATTTGAAGCGGTGTGACCCCCGGAGCGATCCTCCGCGCAATTTCGCGGTGACACGCCGATAGAATGCGCCCCGCTTCGCGCATATACCCGATTTCTTCCTTGCTTTTCAAGCGGATCTCCATGCTGCTGCTCCTTTCGCCTACGCATACTGCTATCCGGAAGCGGATGGTACACTATATGCATCGGCGCGGGCATCCTGCAGCAGGTCTACAAAAAAAACCGTATTCGGCGTGAAGCTCGTTCACAGAATACGGTTCAAATATTTTACGTTATATTCAAAGTGATTAAGAAACGGAAGAATTCATTCTTCCCAGTTCATGTTCTACAACCGAGGTGAGTTCCTCTTCGTATCCTCCCATGATATGATACTTCCGGACATATTCCTTCACAAACTTCTTCGGATCCTTAGGCCGGAAAATCCGTGTCATTTCCCGCAGACTTTCTTTGACTTCGTTGTGACCTTTCGTTGCCATGATAGTTCCCTCCCAAGACACTTGAATGGATTGCTCCAATTAAGAGAATGCCGAAAAGACCTTACCTGACACCAAGAAGTAGTCATATGCAGTTATTAGGTTTGGGCTGAACGCTCCCGGCTGCTCGCTTCAAGGTTCTGTAATGGTACTTAACCTAAAAGCGTAAAAACTGAATCACTCCTTTCATTGTATCATATTCTTGCAAGGAATACAGCTTTCCAAAAAAATGAATAGATTAACTTTTTTTACATGATTAAAGAACGATAATAAGCCGGGTTTGGGCGATACGTTCCGGGCAAAAAGAAATCCCTGTATTTATCATCGTCCGATAGGGTTAAATCCATAATAAGAATGATTTTTCAGGGCATCATTTCAGCTTGAGGAGGTGGTCTTCGCGTGCTGCCCGTTTCGTTACCGGAGGAAGCCGGCTGCGATGTCCGTTTGCTGGACCAGGCCCACGCCAAAATCAACGAAGCCTTCCCGAAGATGCGAAGCTTCCTGGTTGCCCGGAGCGGCAAACTCATTTACGAAAAATATTACGGGGGCCATGATGCCGGTTCGCTTAACGACCTGCGCTCCGCAACCAAAAGCTTCATCTCCGTCCTGATCGGAATCGCATCGGGGCAAGGTTTGCTTCCCGCATTGGACGAGCCGCTGCTCGGGCTGCTCCGGCATTATGCCGCAAAAGACGTCGACCCCGCCCTGCATCGGTCTTTGACCTTGCGCAGGCTCCTTACGATGACCACCGGCTTTGCGTGGCAGACCGGCAAAAAGCTGGGGGAGCCGATGATCCGCCGCCTGCACCGCAGCAAACGCTGGACCGCTTTTGCCCTTTCCCTGCCGGTGCTTCCCGATATGGTCGGCCGTTTTCAATACCGCAGCGTCGACACGCATCTGCTGTCCGTCATTCTCAGCGAATGCACGGGCATGGATGCGCATGCTTTTGCAAAAAGGAACCTGTTCGGACCGCTGGGCATCGGACCGTCGGAGTGGCTCGCCAGTCCCGAAAACCACAGCATGGGGCATGTCGGTTTGTTCCTCGCGTCGCGGGATATGGCCAACTTCGGAATGTGCTGCCTTCAAGGCGGCCGCTGGAACGGCGAGCAAGTCATCCCGGCCTCCTGGCTTGCGGAGGCCCTTCGCCCCCATGCCGAAGGATATCCCGCCTTTGGGGATTACGGGTTCAGCTGGTGGTGCGGCAAAATGAACGGCCAAACGTTCAGCTGCGCGCATGGGCACGGGGGCCAGCAAATTTACCTTTTTCCCGAAAAAGACACCGTTGTCGTGTTTACGGCCGACAGCAAGGTCAGCCGGTGGAAAAATCCGCGCCCGCTGCTGCAGGAATTCGTCCTGGAAGCCGTCGCCCAGGCCCCGTAGCCGGATAATCCCCGGCATGCCAGGGAAACTTAAGTATGCATGCGACGACAAGGATGCTTTTTTACACACCGATGAAGGAGGACTAATAAATGGGCGATAAAAACAAAGCCATGCTGCCGATTTCCCGCGAGGAGGTCGAGGTGGACGGCGTTTATACCAACGAATGGGGCCGTGAAGAGGTGCTGCACCGGGGTGAAAACTTCCCTGCCGATCCGATCATGGGAACGACCGAATGGCAGCTCAGCGAGTTTCTGTTCGATAACCATCACGAAGGCCGGACGGACGAGCGCCTGGTGCCTAAAGAAAACGATACCGATAAAATCGGGAAAATCACGCATCCGCGCAGACAGCAGCAAGGCGGGGACGCACAATAATCAATATAGCGAAAAAGCATCCCGGCTTCCGGGATGCTTTTTATGTTTGCATACCTTTCATAACTTGTCTCAGCCGGACATATGTTTATACAACAATCCCGCGCAAGACAAGGAGTGTGCATACCATGTCCCCTTTTTTCAAATCGTCGACGGGCCTGCCCGAAAATATCTCCGCCTCCCTCTGCTATTTGTTCGCTTTTATCGGCGGCATCGTGTTTCTCGCGCTGGAGAAGCGCAGCCGCTTCGTCATGTTCCATGCGCTGCAATCCGTCCTTGCCTTCGGCGCGGTCATGATCGCCCATGTGCTGTGCGGGTTCATCCCCTTGATCGGTCCGCTCATCGCCGGTCTTCTTTCCATCTTGACGCTGGTGATGTGGATCGTCCTTTTATTCGCTTCCCTGCAAGGAAAATGGCTGAAGCTGCCTTGGATCGGCGATTTGGCCGAGAAACAGCTGCATCATCTATGAATTCCTTCTCCCCTGCATTTCCTGATTCCCTTTTGCCTCCCGAGTTCTTACAATGAAAGCATGGGTTTCATTGAGACGATGGGGGAGACAGAAAATGTATTTGTTCGTGATCAATAAAAAGTCCGGCAACGGCAACGGCTACCGGACCTGGATCAAAATCAGGGCCGCTCTCGACGCGCGCTTGATCCGCTACCGGCACGTATTCACCGAAAGCGCCGGCCAGGCGGAGGACGTGGTCGCCGCCACGCTATCCGAGCCCGAACATTGGCTTGGCGTTGCCGTCATCGGCGGCGACGGCACGATTCACAGCGTGCTGCCGGCCCTGAAGGAGTTCGGGATCCCGCTTGCCGTCATTCCCGCCGGCTCGGGCAACGACACGGCGCGCGGCTTCGGCATCCCGCATGATCCGTTGTCCGCCCTCGACATCATGCTTGCAGGCCGGACC
Organism: Paenibacillus cookii; assembly: GCF_018333375.1. Classification (GTDB taxonomy): domain Bacteria; phylum Bacillota; class Bacilli; order Paenibacillales; family Paenibacillaceae; genus Paenibacillus_AQ; species Paenibacillus_AQ cookii. Next base: position 14,421 of record NZ_BORW01000056.1, on the reverse strand, counting down.
CGGGCAGCGGATTTGATCGCGACAGCAAACGGGCTGACTTTGACGGCACTGGCCATCGGTTTCGACGCGCAAGTAGCCGAAAACGTCAATGCCAGCCTTTATAAAAAGGTATGCAACTTTTTCAGGGTCGGCCGGGCCGCCTACCTCGTGGGCATCCTGCATACGCTGCTGACCTTTAGGCCGTGCGGCGTCACCGTCGCCTGCGACGGGGTGACGGGCGCTTATCCGAATGCGTGGCTTACCGCCATTTCCAACGTCAGCAGTTACGGAGGCGGACTGCAGATCTGTCCGGATGCCCACCCGGGGGACGGCCAGCTCGATATTTGCATCGTGCACGGCTGCTCGCGGCTGCAGCTTCTGCGCCTGTTCCCGACGGTGCTAACCGGAAAGCACGTCAACCTGCCGTTCGTGACGTTTTTGCGCGGCCAAGCCATTTCCGTCGAATTCGATCAGCACAGGCTTGCGCTGGGGGACGGGGAAAACCTGTCCGCGGGGCCGCTGGATATCACAGTTGAGCCGAACGCTTTACGGGTATATGCCGCATAACTTAAGCCATCATCGTTTTTTTTCATAAAAAAGGGGCAAGCCCGCTTACGCGGCTTGCCCTTCTTTCATGGCTGCGTCCTTCGATCCGGAGAGCGCGCCGCCCTTAAGACCGTTAAACAACAAGTTGAGAACGATCGCCGTGACGCTTCCGGCCACGATGCCGTTATCGACGAGAATGCGGGCCCAATCCGGCAGCGCCGCAAACAATTCGGGATGAACGCTCACGCCCAGTCCCATTCCGACCGAGCAGGCGATGATAAAGAGGTTTTCGAACTTGTTCAGGTCGACCTGGCCTCCCAGCATGCGGATGCCGGAAGACACGACCATGCCGAACAGGGCGACCATCGCGCCGCCGAGCACCGAAGTCGGAACCAGCTGCGTCAAGGCCGCGATTTTCGGAACGAATCCGATGACGATCAGAATCCCCCCGGCCACGACGATGACGTCCCTCGTTTTCACGCGGCTCATTTGAACGAGGCCGACGTTTTGCGAGTACGTGGTGTACGGGAAGGAGTTAAACAATCCGCCAAGCACGATCGCCAAGCCTTCGGCCCGGTAACCCCGTGCCAGATCCTTGGAGGAAACGTCCTTGTCGACGATTTTGCCGAGAGCCATAAATACGCCCGTCGACTCGGCGATGCTGACGATGGATACCAGAATCATCGTGATGATCGCGGAGGCATGGAACGTCGGCGTTCCGAAATAGAACGGTCTGACGGCATGGAACCAGCTTGCTTCCTTCAGCGGCGTCAAGTCCACATGCCCGGCCAGCGCGGCGACGAGCGTGCCGATAATAAGTCCGATCAGTACCGATATGGAGCGGATAAAACCTTTGGCGAACCGGTTCATCAAAACGATGAACAGCAGCACCCCGAAACCGAGCCCGAGGTTCAGCAGGCTTCCGAACTCCCCTGCCGCCTTCGCGCCGTCCCCGCCGCCGAGATCGTTCAGCGCCACCGGAATGAGCGTGACCCCGATGACCGTAACGACGGACCCGGTAACGACCGGCGGGAAAAAGGCGATCAATTTGCCGAACAGCCCCGAAAACAAAACGACGAAAAGACCTGAAGCGATGATCGCGCCGTAAATGGCCGATACTCCGTCTTTCATGCCGATGGCGATCATCGGCGACACCGCCTGGAACGCGCAGCCGAGCATGACCGGAAGCCCGATGCCGAAAAACTTGTTGCCCCATACTTGAAGCAGCGTCGCCAAACCGCAGGCCATCAAATCGATCGAAATCAGGTAAGTCAGCTGCTCCGTCGTAAAATTGAGCGCTCCCCCGACGATCAGCGGCACGATGACCGCGCCCGCGTACATGGCAAGCACGTGCTGAATGCCTAACGAAAAGGTTTTGAATGGATTTCTTGTCTTCGTCGGTTCCATACGGATTTCATTCCTCCCGAAGTTTTGGATTGGATTCTATGCAAACGTAACGGTGCCGTTGTCGAGGGCGGCGATGCGGACGAGCGACTCCACATGGTAGCCCGCTTCTTTCAGCAAACGGCCGCCCGGTTGGAACGCTTTTTCGATGACGATGCCGATGCCGGCCACTTCCGCTCCCGCCTGCTCCACGATGCGCGCAAGGCCGAAGGCCGCTTCCCCGTTGGCCAGGAAGTCGTCGATGATCAGCACGCGCTCCCCTGGCTGCATGAACTTGCGGGAAACGGTAATTTCGTTCGTTTCCTGCTTCGTAAACGAATATACCTTTTCCACGTAAATGTCCTCGCGAAGCGTCAGGGACTTTTGCTTGCGGGCGAAAATGAGCGGAACCTCCAGCTCAAGCGCCGTCATGATGCCTGGCGCGATGCCCGAGGATTCGATCGTCAGCACGCGGTCGATTTTTTGTCCCGCAAACAGCCGTTTAAACTCCTTGCCCACCTCTTTCATCAACACCGGATCCATTTGGTGGTTCAGGAACGAATCGACCTTGAGCACCTGATCGCTAAGCACGATCCCTTCCTTCATGACTTTCTCCTTCAGCAGCTGCATTGTTTTTTCTCCCTCCAAAGTTCTTTCTTTCAAGGCATTGCAATCTCCGTCGGCGGCTTCCCCGGAAACCCGGCAAAAGACGATCCGTCGCGATTCGGCCATTCCCTGCCATGTCATGACAAAAAAAGCCCGCCTCTTCCGGGAACTGCCTTGCTGGCAGGACACGAAACCGGGCGGACTTACGGTAACAAACGAAAAGACGCCGGGACGTTGGCCCGGGTTGCTTGTTATTCCCGTAGTCCGATCATTTCCGGTGATCGGGTAGAGACATGCAGGCCCATTCCTGCACATATACGAGAAACCTATGAAAATTTGCAAAAACGTATTAGACAATGCATGAAGTATACCGCAAAACCGGGCCAAAAATAAAGAGGTATTTGATGGAGGACGCAAAAAACGCAAAAAATCGGCCGTTTCTGCTGATTTCGGCGCGAATCTCGTTTATACTTTAGTGGCATGTTTCATACTGGTCAGCAGATAGATTCGAAAACATCGGGAGGGAAGCGCATTGAAGGGCTTTTTAAAAGAATTCAAGGAATTTGCCGTCCGCGGCAACGTGGTTGACCTGGCGGTCGGCGTCATCATCGGGGGCGCATTCGGCAAAATCGTTACGTCGGTCGTCAACGACATCGTAATGCCGCCGATCGGGCTGCTTTTGGGGGGCGTGAATTTCGGTCAACTGATCATTCCGCTTAAACCAAATCTAACGCTACCAAACGGAAATCCCATACACACGTTAAAGGAAGCCCAAGATATCGGCGCCCCGGTCATCGCGATCGGCCAGTTCATCAACGTCGTGATCGATTTCTTGATCGTGGCTTTCTGTATATTCCTGCTCGTTAAAGGCATCAACTGGCTGAAACGGGAGAAAAAAGAGGAGCAGCCGGAGCCGGAAAAAACGACGAAGGAATGTCCGTATTGCCTTTCCGAGATCCCTTTGGCCGCTACCCGCTGCGGACACTGCACTTCGATGCTTGAAGGCTCGCCGGAGCACGGCTAAAAGCCGCCCGTTACGGCTGCCGGCTAATAAGACCAAGTCCGAATATCAGGTCGCAAAGGCCGTTAGGCTACAGGCCTAGCGGCCTTTGCGGCAGCAGCGTAGTGACGACCTTTTTCAAATCCCGGTCTTCGGTGTATTTGGCTTCCCCGGTGTCCAGCTCGAGGACCCGAATGTGGTCGAACGTCTGGCCGGCCGCCGTGGGCGTAAACAGCAGCTTATCGGGATCCGCCAGCGCCACGTGGTAATTCATGTCCTTAAACATGTCGATGAGCTGCCCGGTATCCGGCGTTTTGCCCTTTTCGACGAAAAGCAAACCGCGCAGGCGTTTGGTCTCCTGTTTGTATTTCACTTCAAAGCGGACGATGCATTCCATGCTCGTTCTCTCCTTTTTTTATAAGCTATCGTACAGATGCGGACGTTGAGCCGGAATCGATGTTCATAAAACCCCGGAGGTGCATCCATGAGTCAGGAATTATTCGATATATATGATGAACACGATCGCAAAATCGGTACCGCGCCCCGGGACGAGGTGCATGCCAAAGGCTATCTCCACCATTCCTTCCACTGCTGGATCGTCAGGGATACGCCGGAGGGCCGGCACATTTTGTTCCAGAAACGGCAGGACAGCAAGGATACCTTTCCCGGGCATTTCGACATTACGGCTGCCGGGCATCTTTCCGCGGGAGAAACCGTCGAAGACGCCATTCGGGAAGTCGAGGAAGAGCTTGGCATCCCGGTCCGGATGGACCAGCTGACCTCCCTCGGGACGATCGACCATTACGCGGAAGGCACGGCGGGCGGCAAATCGTTTATCGACAGGGAAAAATGTTACGTGTTCGGGCTGCTGCACGATGTTCCGCTCACCGCTTACCGCTTGCAGGAAGAAGAGGTCGCGGGATTGTACGAAGCCCGGCTGGACGACGCCATCGCGCTGTTCGAAGGCCGCAGGGACGCCATTCCGGCGACGGGAATCCCGTCGTTCCGGGAAGGGCAGGCCGCCCCGGAAACGTTCCCCGCCACGCTAAGCATACATCAATTCGTGCCGCATAAATATGACGATTATCTCAATGTGTTCCAAAAGTTAAAGCATCTGCGGCCGGATGAAAAATAAAACGCTAAAAACAAAAGGGCGCCCCCGGCGTCCTTTTTCAATCCCCGAAACCTATGAACTTCAATGACAGGCGCCCCGGCTTCAAGCGCCGAAGGGAGCCCCGCTCGACAACTTGCCTTGGGCGGCCGGCGGACGCGTCTTGCGCCCGCAGCCCGCCTAGTCCCGACCGGAATCCTTCGGTTGGTCCGGCCCGATGTATTTGCTGTAGATCCGCTCATACCGCGGACCGTATCGTTCCGACAGCTCCTCGCCGATATCCTGCTCCAGCTCGTAAAGCACCATTTCCTGCGTAAAATGATGCAGCAGCAGCTCGACCATGACCGGATGCTCCGTCACCAGCCCTTGCGTCGTGCAGTCGTCCCCCCGCATGCCCAGCATGCACCAGCGGCGGTCGATGACAAACGAAAATCGGCGTCCCGAGGCCGCCCCGCCCTTCCGGTGCCCGAACGAAAGCCAAGGAAGGAAACGGCTGCCGGCCTCCTCGCTCATGCAGGACCACAGCAGCTTGACGCCGCGTCCCTCCGCTTCTTCCAGGCCCTGCCTGAGCAGCGCCGCTTCCTCGCGCCAGACGTCGACGACGATTTCGTATTCGGCCCGCTCCATCTCCCGGGAGAGCGTCTCCAGCACGTTGCGCTCGCCCTCCACGCTGTAGAACGGCTGCTGCTCCGATTCCACTCTCGGCATTCTGGTCTCGATAAACGCGAGCGATTCCTTGACCTGGCCGGAGATCATCCGCGTCAGTTCCTCAGGCTTCAGCATACTGTAGCGGACCGGCTCCCCCGCGCTCCGGCGCAAAAATCCATGCTGCGCGAGGCGCTGCAGGGCGGCGTAAACGTTGGATCTGGAAACGCCGAGCCCTTTTGCCACCTCGTAACCCGAGGAAGGGCCCTTGCCGGCCAACTCCACCATTATTTTTGCTTCCATCTCGGTGAAGTTCAAATTCCGCAGATGCTGTAGCAATTGTTCCATTCTTCTGTCCTCCCAAGCTGCCAAACCCTTGCGTTAGTCGTTAAATGATTGATATCGTGGCCGATAGGCATTGTGCCGTTTAGATCTGTTCCGCTCCGCATCGAGGGCACCATTTCGATCCCTTCGGCAGATCGGCGCGGCAGATTTGGCACTTCACCGAATCGCGCTGGGATGCTCCAGCCGCCTCGGTCTTACCGTCGTTGTTTTCTTTCCAGAACCGGATCCGTTCATCCAATTCCAGCTGACGTTCGCGTTCCCGCTCCAGCTCCTCCGCCTGGCGGCGTTCCCGTTCATCGGCGAAGTCTTCTTCTTGCGGCTCCTTCCAGTCGTTGCCCCCCGGAAAATCGTACAAGCTTTCCGCGGCGGCTCCGGCTTCTTCCTTGTCAAACGCCAGCTCGAATTCGAAATCGTCGTCATCCTGGACGACCGGTTCCCTGTAAATTTTGGTTTCGCCGAAGTCTTCGTCCTCGAATTTGGCGGCTGCGGGCGGTTTGCGCCCTTCGTCGCGCGCGCTTGCCGGCGCTTCGCCTTTCAGGCTTCTGCCGCAGGAAGGACAGAAATTGGCGTCCAGCTCGACCGTGCGCCCGCATTTGCACAGCTTTTCGTTTTTCAGCTCCGCGATCCGGCGGCGCAGCTGCTCGATCTCCTCCTGCAGCCCGTCGCAGGTTTTGCAATGTTTGAGCATCTCTTTTTCGGCCAGCGTCATGTCCTCCTCGCTGTACCCCTCATAAAAAACGCGTCCCATTTCCATGAAATGAAATTGCATCTCTTTTTCGACGTCGGCAATCTGGTTGTTCAGCTTGCTGATTTCCACGGCGCCCTGCGCCTTTTCCGTCGCCCGGTTCGCTCCGTCCTTAAGCCTTTGCAAAATTTTCATTGATTTCTCCTCCAGTTCCCCAATTGATCATCTCGTGTATGAATCCATATTAGGCCCGGCAAGCCATGCAGCGCTTGTCCATTGGTACAAGCCTATGTTTAATAGCGTCGTTTTTTGTTGGATGACATCAAAACCTCATGCTACAAAGATACCATGCCTTGGCTTTGCTGTGAAATGTGCGAAAAGACTCTTCTTTGGCCTTCTCTGCCCGCCGCCGCTCGGGTTATAATGGACTGCATGCGGTTTAGGGTGCTTATATCATACCAAATTTCATGTGCCACTGCTAAAAAAGCAATCGATAACTTCAATATTTTCAGACATAAGGAGGGTGCAGCCATGGTAAACACGCAGCTGACGCCGACAGGCGTTCCAGCCCAAGTGCCGGCTTCGGCCGCGCCTCCGCAGGCCAAAACCGCACCTACGCTGACCAGCCGCGAGCTGGTCAAAAACGATGAACCGGACGCCTTCTTCTTCCGCGAGCTGGAGAATAGCGGCATCCTGCTGAATGCGCCGCAAATCAAGGCCGTACGGCACGGGGAGGGCCCGATGCTGATCCTCGCCGGGGCCGGCTGCGGCAAAACGACGGTGCTCGCGGCGCGAACCGCTTACCTGCTTGCGGTCCGGCGCGTGCCGGCGTCCGGTATTTTGCTCGTGACGTTCACGAGCAAAGCGGCGCGCGAAATCAAGGAGCGAATCGCCCGCATGCCCGGCGTCGGACCGGCCGCCGCCCATGCCGTCGAAGCCAGGACGTTCCACTCTTTCGCCCTTCTGATGCTGCGGCGGAATGGATGCAAGGAGCAGATTTTGGGCGAATTCGGCGCCCAGCACACCATTATGAAAATGATTCTGAGGCGGATGGGTTCCGCCCAGACCTTCCAGCCCGAAACGCTGCTTGCCGCTTTGTCGGCATGGAAAATGCAGGGGAAAGGCGCCGACGAGCTCCCGGACCGAACGGACGATGAAGCGGCGGTAAAGAATATTCTGACAGCCTATGAAGACTGGAAGCAGGAGCGGAATCTATGGGATTTCGACGACATCCTGCTGGAGCTGCGGCGGCGCATGGATGACCGCCTGTTCCTTAAACGGCTGCAGAACCGGTACGCTTGGATTATGGTCGACGAGTTCCAGGACACGAACCTGATTCAATACGAGCTGGTGCAATATCTCGCTGCGGCGCACCGCAACCTCGCCGTGGTCGGCGACGACGACCAGACCATATATACGTTTAACGGAGCGCGCCAGGAGTCGATTTTGGAATTCGACAAGCTGTATCCCGAAAGCAAAATCGTCACGCTCGATATCAATTACCGGAGCGACAGCCGGATCCTGGGACTCGGCGGCGCCATCGTGCGCCATAACCGGGCCCGCCGCCCGAAGGATCTCAAGGCTGCAGGCCCGTCCGGGCGGATGCCGCAATATGTCCGGCCTTCCCATCCCGAGGAGGAAGCCGCATGGGTCGTGGATCATCTCGCCCGCCAGGTGCGGAGCGGCAAAGCCGCGTATAAGGATATCGCCATTTTGCACCGGACCGCGGGCAGCAGCCGCGCCGTTCTGGAGCAGCTGCTCATGCGCGACATTCCGTTCGTGCAATACGGCAGCCAGGCCGTGTTTTACGACCAGCCGCTGATCAAGCCGCTGATGGACCATTTGCGGCTCAGCCTGAATCCGCGCCGAATGGAGGCTTTGCCGGGCGCGCTCGGCCCGCTTTACGTCCCCAGGGAAGAAGGCCATGCCTTCATTCTGGCGCAGGAAAAGGAAACCCGGAAGAAATATCCCCTTATTCATCTGACGCGCTGGAGCAGGCTGCAATCGTTCCAGCAGGACGCCGTGAAAGAGCGGATCCGGCTGATCAAATCATTGAAAGCGATGAAGCCCGCCTATGCGCTTCAGGAAATGCGCCGCCTTTTTTACGATAAATACGTGCAGGCGGGCGATCCCCTTGTATATACGCAATACAGGGACATGGTTCTCGATTCGCTCGAGGAACTCGAAAGCGCCGCGGCGCGTTTTGATTCGGTGGAGCGGTTTGTCGCTTATGCGGACGAGCTGTCCTTGCGCCATGCCCGAATGGAGGCGCTGAAGGACAAAAACGAAGGCGATGCCGTCCAGCTCATGACCATCCACCGGGCCAAAGGGCTTGAATTCCCGTACGTTTATTTGATCGGGGCCAGCGAAGGCATTCTCCCGCACAGCACGGCCCTGAAAGACAAACCGCCGGAGGAGCTCAAAGCCGTCCGTCCCGAAGCGGCGGAGGAACAAATTTATGAGGCGGCCCTGGAAGAGGAGCGAAGGCTCGCTTATGTGGCCGTGACCCGGGCCAAGGAGCGGCTGTACATCAGTTCGCCGGCCTATTACCACAGCAAACCTGCCGCTCCGTCGCGGTTTTTGCTGGAGGCCTACGGCATCAAACCCGCCAAGGAATCCAAATCCGCTTCGACCCGCCCTGCCGCGGGTTCCAAGCAGCGTACCCGGCGATAACTGTCGGGAATGTCCTCTGCCGGTGGCGGGGAAATGCCCAGAAATCTGGCGGTTAGTTAAAAAAGGCGGCCGACTGAAAGAAGTCGGCTGCCTTTTTATATGGATGTAAATATTTGCTATGTCTTTTGCTTCAATATAGTTTTTGGCGCTATTCGGGCATGTTTCCCGATCTCGTTCCCGCTTCAAAAGAGGGGATCACATTGTCATACATCAGATGCAGCATCATGCCGACCGCAGCATGGTCGAGTATATGACAGTGATCCATCCACATACCCGGGTTGTCGGCAGTAAATGCCACCTCATACGTTTCGTCCGGATTGACGTTTAATGTATCGGTTACCCAAGGCGTCTCGACGCTTTTCCCGTTTTTCTTCAATACCGTCATATGATGTCCGTGAAGATGCATCGGATGCTCGGAGAGGCTTTTATTGATGAAGGTCGTTTTGATTTTCTCGCCTTCCTTGACGACAAGAGTGGGCGTATGGGGATAAACTTCTCCGTTAATGGTCCAAAGATAGTTGAATTTTCCGTTGTAAAATCCCATCCTGTTTCCCAATATCATCGTAAATTCCCTATCGAACTCAGTCGCAGCAGTCCATTCATTCACGGCAGGCTTTCCGTACCGGGACGGATCAAACAGGCTGGATTCCGTTTGAAACCGGATGGTGTCCGGCGGAGAATCGCCGTAAAAAAGGATACCCGGTCCCTCGGCATCCGTAGATTCGCCCAATTTCAAAAGCACCGGATGATCCGGCATCGTAAAAGAGACGTCGTATCTTCCGCCGGCCGCCAGTCTGAATGCGGTTTGATCCGACAAAGACTCCGGCTGCTGAATGGGAGTACCGTCAATACTCGTGATTTTATAATCGCTCCCTTGCAACAAATACTTCTGGGATTGATTATTGGCATTGATGAGCCTCAGCTTGATGATCTTCCCCGGCTCCACCTGCTTCCTTTGCATACGATCCTGATCCCCAAAAGCCGTCCGCTCCCCTTGATCGGTATTCCAGTTATGATTGATGAGCGTGACCTCTTCATCGTAGCGGATCGTCTCCTTTTTGGGTTCAACGATAAAAGACCCGAACAGACCGTTGCGTACTTGCTCTGCCGCCTGCTGGTGGGAGTGGAACCAATACGTCCCCGCTTGTTCGGCGCGAAACTTATAAGTGAAGGATTCCCCGGGATTGACAACGTTTTGGGTCATGCCGGGCACGCCGTCCATGGCGTTCGGCACATCGTATCCATGCCAATGGATCGTTACTCCTTTATCGATATTCTTGTTGATCAGCTTTACTTCTACCATATCTCCTTGCTGCGCTCTTAGCTCGGGAGCCACCTCCCCGTTATATGTCCAGGCTTCGACCACGGCACCCGATGCAAGCGTCATTTCCCGCTTCTGCGCGACGAGCAGATACGTAGTATCCGCAGGAACAGAAACGTCTCCCGTAAGCGCCGATACTTCCACCATATTTGCATGGTTATGATGTCCGGACATCATCATGGTCGGCGTACCGCTTCCTTCGTCCATCCATTGATGATTCATCATATCCGAAGCCTCCGGCAGTTTCGACGCATTAAAGTCTGCCCAAGCCTGAACGACCACGACCGCAATGGCTACGATCGCCGTCGCCGCACCCGACACCGAGAACTTCAACAGCCTTTTCCAAAAAGGAGCCGCAGTGAATGCCCCCTTCAGAATCGCCCGATGTCTCCTGATGACGAAAAGGGAAGGGAAAACCTGAACGAGGAGAAACAGAACGATCATCTGTGCCGTTTCGAGCAGGCTCGGAAGGGTCGGTTGCGAAAAAATCGTATGAAAAGCCGCAATGCCTGAACCGAAAGCTGCCGCATAGGGCGGGATCACGAGCATGGGATGGCTTGTTTTGATCAGCGTATCGGAAGGCCATTTGTCGGGACTGGATGCTCGAAAGCTTCTTAAGCGGGGGAGCGTGTACAAAACCACGGGGATATAACCGATCAACATGATGGGAAAAATCGATTTGACGATGCCCTCAACGAACAACCAGCCGCACCTAACGTACAGGCTGACGATCAGGATGCACCATAACAAGGCCAATGCAAGACCGATATAACTTATGCAGCGCAATAGCATTGCCCAGACTTTCAGCCGGCGATGACTTTGAACGTACGGGAGCCCCGCGGCTCCCGTACCGACGATAAACCATAGTGCCGTCATCGCATAGGTTAACATCATACTTGCAATCGTTTCGAACATTGCGTTTTCCTTTCCACCGTCAAAATAGCCGGGTATCTTCAATAAAATTTATTTGCTAAGCTTCGTAAATATTTTTTGCATGAGGCTCGGGCCCGAGATCCGGCTATTCTGGAAAGCGGCTATCTTCCACTCGCCGTTTTGTTTGACGGCAACATTCGTATTTATCGAATCCCTTTTCTTCGGGGCTGTTTTTTGCCACTTGAGTTTGACGACGCCGAGTCCATGAAAAATCGCGATGTCCGGTGTCACGAAACGGATTTTCTTGATCTCGCCTTCCAGCGTCGATCCCTTTAATACGCTGTTCCAAAGTTCTTGATGCGTATCGGCAATCGCTTTTCGTCCTTGCAGATGCTCCCCCTGAAACGTGACATAGTCGGCATCCTCCGTGAAACATGCGCCGTAAGCCTCTCCGTCTCCTTTGCCCCAAGCCAGCTTCATCTTCTCAAACAAGCTTTCAATTTCTTTCATTTGGTTGCGATTTTCCATGTTCATTCACTCTCCCTTTGTTATTTACCGCCTGTAACGCGGATTTCTTCGCCATTTACGAAACTGTTTGCCGTCGATCCCAAATAAACGATCAAATTAGCGACATCTTCCAGGGTCCCCATTCTTTGGGTCGGAAACGATTGGGCGTATTCTTCGAGCATCTGTTGCGGGAACGCGTGCGACACCCATTCGGATAACGTTAATTCGGGAATAACCACATTGGAATAGATCCCATCTGAGGCCAGCTCTACCGCCAAGGTGCGGCTGAATCCGTGCAAGGCTGCTTTAGCGGTTACGTTGGCGGATTCATTCGGTTTGCCGCTGTAAACCAGGCTGGAGGAAACATGAATCAGTCGCCCCCATCCCCCCTGCTTCATAAGCGGAACGGCCGCTTTCGTAATGAGGTACGTCCCCTTGACGGTCTGATCGATGACGGAAAACCACGCCTCGTTCGCAAGATCCTCGATCGGGGCTTCTTGCCCCCAATACACGGCATTATTCACGAGCACATCCAATCGGCCCCTCTCTTCCTTCACTTGATTGCTCACCCGATGGATGCTTTGCTCGTCATTCAAGGATAGCTGGACCGCCTGGGCAGAACCTCCGGACATGTGAATATCGTCGATCGTTCGGTCCGCCTCGCTTCGATCCCTCAAATAGGTAATGTAGACGTGAGCGCCTTCTGCAGCGAACTTCCGGGCGGTCGCTCTGCCAATTCCCCGTGAACCCCCGGTAATCAAAACCACTTTTCCACGTAAACCGTAATCCATCCGCAGTACCCTCCATCAATTAAAATTTTTTGCTTTTTTCTCCATAAGGAAATCCCAAAATCAAGTCATAGCTTGCGAACTCCGTACCACCGCTTTCTTTCACTTTATTTCGCCCTCATTGGCTCTTACGCGGATCATATTTGGCGATCATGCAGCCTTATGGTATACTTGTGACATATTATCTTTGCGGATAAAGTTTCTTGATAAATTATTTATCTTTATCGATTATTTATCTTAACCGATTAAGATAAATTTATAATAACTTGGAGGTTAGATAATGTCAAGAGATCATTCCCATCTTTTTTCAGACCTTACTCCGTTGCAACAGGATCTGGTTTACGAATTACGCCAAAACAGCGCGCGGGCGGTGATGCTGCACCAACTCATTTCCGAAAAATTGGGGTTGAATGCAACCGACCACAAGTGCCTGGATTTTTTGAATCGCACCGGACCCGTTACCGCCGGTCAGCTGGCTGAATTAACCGGACTAACCACAGGCGCTGTGACCAACGTGATCGACCGATTGGAGCAGGCCGGTTATGTCGTTAGGGATAAGGACCCGAAAGATCGGCGGCGCGTCGTAGTCAAACCTGCCGAAGGCAGCTCGTCCCGAATCTCTCCCCAGTTCGAGTCGATCATGCAGTCGACGCTTCAGATCCTTTCGCGGTACGATGAGGAACAAACGCGTTTGATCCTTGAATTTATCCGGCTATGCAATGACATGACGTTGGCTGAAATGGAAAAAATGAAGAATCAACCTTAAAAGCGCCGCCCGTACTGTACAGCAAAAACCCTTGAGCTTTCCCCAAAAACGGGATGCTTAAGGGTTTTTCTTCGTTGAGGTTTATCAACCTCATGAGCCGATGTTTCGAATATAACCGCTGCTTTCAGATATCTTTTGGTAAATGACGAAGATCCGCAATTCCCATATGACGCTTTTGCCATGGGTCCGTCTTTTCAGGTAAAATAAGTGTAGAGGATCGGAGCATGCATCCGGTCGCAAGGCACATCAAAAAAAGCAGATATAGGAGAACCGACCATTGAAAGAAGAATCGAATCATCAGCTTGCAGTGGGCTCTGTCACCCTGAAGGATTTGGAAAAGCTTGATATCGAGAACAATTTGCTGAACCAATTCAATGAATGGAAAAGGCTTCCGATGCTTTATAAGCTTGCCCTGGAGGAGCTCCAAAACAAGATCAAACTCATCAAGACCGAGCTGAAGCTTCAAGACGGCTACAGCCCGATCGAACATATCAAGGTCCGGATCAAGGAACCCAAAAGCATTATCAATAAACTGGAGCGCAAGGGCATCGAGTTTACGCTGGACAATATCTTGAACCATATTCACGATATTGCCGGCATGCGGATCGTGTGCGCTTTCGTGCAGGACATTTACCGTCTGCTCGATCATTTTTCGCATCGGGACGATATTCGCATCATCGAAATCAAGGATTACATCGCCAATCCAAAACCTAACGGTTACCAGAGCCTCCATGTCATAGTCGAGGTCCCGCTCATTTTGTTCGAAGGCACGCGCTGGATGAAGGTCGAAATTCAAATGCGGACGTTAGCGATGGATTTCTGGGCCAGCATGGAACATATCATTTTTTACAAATACGATAAACAGGTTCCGCGCCACGTCGTGACCGAATTGAAGGAAGCGGCCGTGGCCGCGGATAAGCTGGATCATCAAATGCTTCGCTTGCGCGACGAAATCCTGGCGTCGGCCGGGGAGTATTATCCGCAGGAATTGCAGGAAGTGCAGGAGGAATAGGGCAGAAATTTCCCCGTGTGCTCCATGAACGACAGCGGACGAAAAGTCATCGTTGCAATCATAACCACCCGTCCAACGGGTGGTTTGCACTTGGGGTATAACCCCCTGTTGCCAAACTGCGCCTAAAGACGCTAGCCTGACAATAAATTGTTCAGGCTCAGTGTAATTTGTCTCTTTCACT
>NZ_BORW01000055.1 GCF_018333375.1 Paenibacillus cookii | reverse complement strand
CTTCCTCCATCCTTGAGGTTTTTGGGTTTGGTCACTTGAAAACTTCTCCAAGTTGGGGTGAAGTCCCTTTTTTATGTCCGAAAATCCTTACGGCTCAAGGCCTCAGATTACTGCAAAACGCTCATTTGTGAGAGTAACACAACAATGTGCCATTTGTTGTGTTACTCTTTTTACTAAATACTGCAGGTTGAAAGAAGGGATATTAAATGGAGTTATTTACTGAGGTACAAGCTAATCAAGTAATTGGTGATGTTCGGCGGCCTATATTAAGTCATACAGAAAAAAAACGGCCAAAAATCGATAAATTACCTGTAGATCCAGTAGATCACGAACTAACAACCCTGGGGCTTTTTTTCACGGCACCTTATGTTTTAAATTACAGCAATACCCTTATCAGCTTACCTATCAAAAAAAAGACTGACTATAGAATTGTTGTTTCTGAGATTGCCCCGCATTTCGAGGATGTCCTAAAAATTTCTTATCCAAGTATAACTTATATTAATATTGAAAAAATACGCCAGGAATCAAGGGAAACGTTTATAAAATCCTTATATAATAATGAACTTACCGACTTTCTGATTGATATCTATGGATCAGACTGCCAAGAGAAAATTATCACTAATTTTCCACAATACGATTCCCAAGTGTATAATGTTAATCTATCTTTAATTTCAAAAACATATAATCGAGAAGTAGAACTGGCTTGGAAGTTTATTAAATCAACGTATTTAAGCACACAGAACTTTTTTAATATAAGCCCCAAGGAGTGGATTTTTAACGATGATTTTCGAGAGCATGTATCTGTACAATCCTTAGCAGCAGTGTGTGAATCAATGTGGATTACAGTAAATACGAATTTAAATAAAATAACCCATTTAACAGTTTGTTGAATACCAACTCAGAGCTCTGTTGCCGAAATTAGCAACCAGCCCAAAGGGTGTCAGCAAGACAGCGTTTGAGGTGGCACTCATCATATGGTCCTTTGCTGTGGTCCTAACCGGAAAGTGATTTGTACTAGCTATGTGCTGGAACCCTGGGCGGCGTGTGTGACCTGCTGCAGGCTTGAAGAGATTTTGGCGGACAAGGGATAGGGCGATTTCTTTTGCGGCAAGGGTTTTCTGCCTTGACTGCGTTTCCGATATGGTGAAGAGGCAGGGAATTTATGGGCCTCCCGGCGAGTAAACGGCTTTAAAATCCATATGCTATACAATTAAGGGTCAGATACATAAAGATCGGATCGGCGGCATCTTGGCATCAAAGGGGGACTGATCGGCAATGTGGATTGCCTTTGCATTTGGGGCGGCGCTGTTCGCCGGCATCACATCGATTCTTGCCAAAATCGGGATCCGCAACGTGGATTCTAACTTGGCCACCGCGCTGCGCACGTGGGTCGTTTTGATTTTCTCCTGGCTGATGGTTTTTGTGGTCGGGTCGCAGAACACGATCGCGGCTTTAAGCGGAAAAAGCTTGCTGTTTCTCCTGTTGTCCGGCCTGACGACGGGAGCTTCTTGGATTTGTTATTTCCGGGCTTTGCAGCTCGGGGACGTCAACAAGGTCGTGCCGGTGGATAAATCAAGCAACGTGCTTACGATGATTTTGGCGTTTATGTTTCTCGGCGAGCGGCTGACCTGGGCGAACGCGATCGGGATGGTCGTCATTGCGGCCGGAACGTACCTGATGATCCAGAAAAGCAAATCGGAAAAGGCCGCGGCCGCCGTCCGCGGAAGCTGGCTCATTTACGCCTGTTTGTCGGCGCTGTTTGCCGCCCTGACTTCGATTTTGGGCAAAATCGGGATCGAAGGCGTCGAATCCAACCTCGGGACGGCGATCCGGACCGTCGTTGTGCTCATCATGGCCTGGCTGATCGTGTTTATCCAGAAAAAGCAGGGCGACATGAAGCGGATCGACCGGAAAAGCTGGCTGTTTATCATTTTGTCCGGACTGGCGACGGGGCTGTCGTGGTTATGCTTTTACAAAGCGCTGCAGGACGGCCCGGCAAGCGTCGTGGTACCGATCGACAAGCTCAGCATTTTGCTTACGGTGCTGTTTGCCTTCGTGTTCCTGAGGGAAAAGCTGTCGATCAAAGCGACGGCCGGACTCGTGCTGCTGACGGCAGGAACGCTTCTTTTGCTGCTCAAAGGATAGCGGAATAAGCCCGCAAAAGTCGGGCCGACGGCCTCGAAGCCGATTCAGGTACTTTGCGGGGGCGCCGGAGAGTCTAAATTCTTATGGAAGGAAAAAGGAGCTGTCCCAAAGGTCGCTTTGGACCCGGGCAGCTCCTTTTAATTATGAGAAGGCGGTCACGTCTCGAACAAAACTTCCCCCGTGCGCGACAAGTCGTACCCCGCGATCGTTTGCAGCTCCTTCCGGAACGCCTCCGAACGCAAAATGTCGAGAAGCGCCCCGATCCAGGCCCTATTTTCCGGCTTTTTCAGCATGACCAGGTCGTAGCGCTCCCGAATGAGCGGAATAAAATCGACCTGCCCGACGATGGCCGCGGCTTTTTCGATGCCGACGCCGACGTCGGCTTCGCCGGAAGCGACCTTGCCCGCCACCCCGAGATGATTGGTCTGCTCTTCTTCGTACCCTTCAATCTGCTGCGGCCGGATGCTGTGCAGGCGGAGCTGCTCGTCCAGCAGGACGCGCGCGCCGGAGCCTTTTTCGCGGTTCATCAGCCGCAGGCCGGGGCGGCCCAGGTCGGCCCAGCCGCCGAGACCGAGCGGATTGCCTTTTTGCACGTACAGCCCGGCTTGCCTCGACAGCAGGTTCACGACCATGTAGGAAGAGCCGACAAGCAGCTTGCGGATGTACGGGATGTTGTATTCGCCGGTATCCCCGTCCAGCAAATGGGTGCTGACGATGTCCGACTCCCCGCGGTACATGGCGATCAGACTGTCCAGGCTTCCGACGTAGGCGCGCAGCGGACGGACGCCGGGGATGCCCTTTTCCATATATTTGACCAAAATGTCGAGGCTGATATCCTGTCCCGTCACGACCAGCGGGCGAACTCCGTTCATGGCCGGCGCGGCGGAAAGGGGAAGGTTGTCGGCCGCTTGGACGGGGATCGACGCCGTTCGGGTGCCTTTGGCCCGCTGCTTGTAAGCTTCGAGATCCGCCGCGTCCACGCGCATCTGTTTGCCGACGCGGTAGGACGGAAGCTCACCTTTTTTGATCAGATCGTAAACGGTGAGCTTGGATATTTTCAGCATTTTGGCGATTTCTTCGGTGGTATAGGATATATCGCTCGACATGGAAATCCTCCTTATTCGAAACAGGCGCTCGTTTGGCAAAAGCCTTATGATCCTTCTTCCATTGTAACATGCCGATTTTGCAAAAAGCCAAGAAACATACTGCTTCTTGATCATCAAGCGGAGTCCGGCCCAACGGATTTGTTGTCCGATTGTGAAACATTTCTGAAATAGGTTTACAATGCGTGTAACGCCCCATATAATTTATATCAATTATAACTATTTATAACTAAATATAATGATCTGGAGTGCTAACATGCGAAAAATGTATCGAAACAGTATGGTTTGGTTTGTTTTTGCGCTGATTCTGGCGTTGGCGACAGGCTGCGGAAACGCGACAAAAACGGATGCCAACCCTCAAGCTGCGTCAGGTTCGAATCCAGCGGCACCGGATGCGAAGCCGTCTTCCAAAGTGGACTTGACGATTTCCGCGGCCGCAAGCATGACCGGTGCGCTTGAGGAAATCAAGGCCGCCTACGAGAAGTCCCATCCCGACGTGGAGCTGAATTTCAATTTCGGCGGCTCCGGCGCGCTGCAAAAGCAAATCGAGCAGGGAGCCCCGGCAGACCTGTTTCTCTCCGCCGCCGTCAAAAACATGAAGCCGCTTGTCGAGCAGGGACTCATCGAGGAAGGCAAGGAGACGACCCTCCTGAAAAACGAGCTGGTCGCCGTCGTGCCGGCGGATTCTGCCAGTCCGGTCGGCAGCATCGGAGACTTGGGCAAAGCTGAGGTCAAAAGGATCACGATCGGCATTCCGGAAAGCGTGCCCGCAGGCAATTACGCGAAGGAAGCGCTGACGAACGCGAAGCTGTGGGAGCCGCTTCAGCCGAAGCTGGTCCAGGCCAAAGACGTGCGGCAGGTGCTTCAATACGTCGAAACGGGCAATGCCGACGCCGGGTTCGTCTATAAAACGGACGCGTTGTCTTCTTCGAAAATCAGCATCGCGTTTACGGTGGACCAGGCCTCCTATTCGGCGGTGGAATATCCGGTCGGGATCGTCAAAGCCACCAAACATGCGCGGGAAGCGGAGGATTTTTACGAATATTTGCAGTCGCAAGCTGCGCTTGACGTCTTTGTCAAATACGGCTTTTCCGTTCCGGAGTAAAAAGGATGTGTGGATATGAACTGGCATGATTTTTGGCCCCCCGTCCGCATTTCGCTTCAGGTGGCGGCGTTGTCGAGCGTGATCGTGCTGATCCTGGGCACGGCTGCGGCCTGGTGGATGTCCCGAAGAAGATTCAAGGGCAAAATCGTGCTCGAAACCGTCCTGATGCTGCCGCTGGTGCTTCCTCCGACGGTCGTCGGCTTTTTGCTTTTGGTGCTGCTCGGACGGAAAAGCTGGATCGGACAGGCCGCCGAACGGCTGTTTGACGCGCCGGTGATTTTCTCCTGGTGGGCAGCGGTGATCGCCGCCGTGGTCGTATCTTTTCCGCTGGTATACCAAACGATGAAAAACGGCTTTGCCGCCGTCGATCCCGAACTCGAAAACGCCGGGCGCGCGAACGGCGCTAGCGAATGGCAGGTGTTTCGATACATTACGCTGCCGCTTGCAATCCATGCGGTCGGTACCGCCTTTATCCTCGGCTTCGCGCGCGGGCTCGGGGAATTCGGGGCGACGCTCATGATCGCGGGCAACATCCCGGGCAAAACCCAAACCATCCCGACGGCGATCTACGTGGCGGTGGATGCGGGCAATACGCCGATGGCATGGGCATGGACGGCGGCCATTGTCGCGATTTCGTTCCTGATGCTGTTACTGACGGGACGCCGAAATCCGCCGGAATCCACCCGGGCGGCCGTCCAGCCCCGAAAATCTTTATAGGCGCGCTTTTGGCAAAGATACTGCGCAGAAATGAACAAAAGCTTGATTTGGTGCTTGCACCGGGTCAAGCTTTTTTGATGATTGGGGATGCCCGGTCATTTCGAAAAAATTTTTTTTATAGCATTTCTTTTTATGTTTTCGCCATGTTTTTTGCGGCCGCCCTGAACCTGTTTCTTTGGTCCTAGCGTTTATTTTTCAGAATATATTCAGAGCCCTATGCTTAAATAGCCTTATACTCGCTGAAATGGGAGGGGGGCGTAATGATTCCATCGATTGTCTTGGCAGCAAATAACGTAAAAGATTTGTGTGGTGATCAATTAATGTTATCTGAAATACAGCAGGAGGCGCTGAACAAGGCGCAGCAGCATGGGGGAAAATTGGTCCGCTGGAGGCAAGGCGGATACTGGACGTATGAGGAAGCCGTATCGAAATTAAGGGATCGTTCTCCAAGCGTGTCCGATTTGGAATGGTATTGCACGACCAACACCATTTTCGCGCTCGTCCGGCGCGGGTACATGGCAATGGACGATTGGGAAAATTGTTCGGTCGTCCAAGAGGAAACAGAGGATCGCATCCTGCAAAAAGAATCATAGAAGAGTCGGGTTTCTCGGTTCAACTGGGCACGTTTTGCTGTTAAAATGAAAGTAAGAGAATGCAGCGCTGCCCAGGAGGAGAGAAGCCTTGAAGGTAATAATCGTCGATGATGAAAAACTGGCTTTATTGAAGTTGGAAAAACTTCTGCATTCACAGATCGGGGCAAACCTTCATTTGGAGCTGGCCGGAGCTTATCAGGATCCTTACGCTGCACTTGCCGCCGCCCGGGAAGTGCAGCCCGATGTCGCTTTTTTGGATATCGAAATGCCGGAGGTTTCCGGTTTTGAACTGGCGGAGAAGCTGCTGGAGCTCCAGCCGCAAATGCAGATCGTTTTTGTTACCGCCTATCAGGATTTTGCGATTAAAGCTTTCGAGGTTAACGCACTCGATTATTTGCTGAAGCCCGTGAACGCGTCGCGCTTGAACGTGACGTTGAACAGGGTCGTCCGATTTTCGCTTCTGAACGCTGCGGGCGCAAATCAGGATCAAGCTGCAAAGACAATGCTTTGCTGCCTGCAAAGTTTGCATTACCGCGACCCGGACGGCCAACCGAAATACTTCCAATGGAAGACGCTGAAAGCGCCGGAATTGTTTGCGTATCTGATTTATTACCGGGACAAGATAGTGAGCAAACAGGCTCTGATCGATTTGCTGTGGCCGGAGCAAGACATGAAAAAAGCAACAACTCAGTTACATACGGCAATCTATCAGATTAGGCAAATGATCAAAACAAGCGGGCTGGATCTTCAAATCAAGTACCATGATGAGGGATACCGCCTGGTTTGGGGCCAAGTAGAACTCGACGTCGAGGCGTGGGAGAACAGCCTTCGCGACGCGCCGCCGGTAACCCCGGATACGCTTCACCGCCATCTAGGAACACTGGACAAGTACACCGGCGATTTTCTGGAGGAGCACCGCTATATATGGGCAGAACCGGAACAGGAACGGATCCGGCTGCTGTGGCTCAATTATGCCAAACCCGTCGCCGAGTGCCACGTCGGGCTCGGGCAGTATGCCGAAGCTGCAAAGCTGTATCAGCAGATGATCGAAAGACTGCCTTTTATGGAGGACGGCTATGCCGGCTTGATGAAGATGTACGCCGGTTTGCATAATTACGCAGAAGTAAGAAGGCTGTATCAACAGCTGAGGGACGTGTTCGACGGCGAATACGCCATGTCCCCAAGCGCGGGTATCACGTCCTGGTACCTGGAATGGGAACAAGGCGTCGCCAGCGGCGCATAAAGTCAATCAAATAGAAAAAGCAGCCTGAACGGATCAGGAGCCTGAACGGATCAGGCTGCTTTTTCCTATTCGTCGAAAAATTCCGGGTTTCGGCCCGGCTCGGAGCTAGGATTCGGTATGACGAATGACATGACCGTGCCTTGCCCCAGCTTGCTCTCAATATGCAGGCCTTTGCCGTAATGCTGCATCAGCCTGCGGTTCGTATTCAGCAATCCGATCCCGCGGGATGCCTGAATGCTGTCGGGGTCGAGGTGAAGCAGCCGCCCGACTTCCTCTTCGGACATGCCTTTTCCGTTATCCCGAACCTCGAACCTTGTCCCATCCTCCTGGCGGCGGATGCGGATTTCAAGCGTGCCGCCCTGCAGCCTGCTCAGCAGTCCGTGTTTGACCGCATTTTCGACCAGGGGCTGCAGCGTCAGCGGAGGAATGAACAGCGATATTTCCGGATCTATGTCCCATACGACCTCAAGCCGTTCTCCAAAACGTTCTTTTTCGATGTAAAGGTACGCTTCGACCAGATCCAGTTCGTGGGTCAGAGGGACGATTTGTTCCGAATTCAGGAAGTCGATGCTGATCCGTAAATACGAGGTGAACGCGTCGGCCAGATCCCGCATTTTGTCCAAGTCGATTTCGCTTAGGGACATGATCGAATTGATCGTATTAAACAGGAAATGCGGCTGAATTTGCGCCTGCAAATAAGCGGCCTCGATCCTGAGCCTTTCTTCCGCGGATTTTTTTAACGTGCCCAAGGCAAGCACCCGGTATTTCAGCTCCATCGCATCCACCGGTTTGGCGACGTAATCGTTGGCACCGGCGATAAAACCTGCATAAATGTCCTCCGGCCGGCTTCTTGCCGTCAGGAGCAGGATCGGCAGCTCGAAGCTGCTGTAACGTTCCCGGACGATCCGCGTCAGCTCATATCCGGACATATGCGGCATCATGACGTCGGAAACGAGCAGGTCCCAAGACGCGGATTCCAGCAGATTCAGCGCCTCCTTCGCCGACAAGGCCGTTTGGATCTCATAATGTTCCTCCGCAAAAATGCCCGCAAGGACCCGCAGATTGACGGGATCGTCTTCCACGATCAAAATTTTTAATCCTTTGGAGAAACGTTCCGTCATATCGGCAGTTTCAGTGATCAGGCCCGGTTCTGCGGCTGCCGCGGTTTCCTGCATCGGCAGGTTGTCCGGCACGCGTTCCGCCGGGTTCGGTTCGTCGCGTTGTTCCTCCCGGATTTCGGAGGCTTCTTCCGTGCGGCTTTCCGCGATCGGCAGGGAAAAGCTGAACGTTGTCCCCTTTCCAAGGGTGGACTCGGCCGTCAGGCATCCGCCATGCAGTTCGACGAGCTGCCTGCTGATGCTGAGGCCCAAGCCGATGCCGCCGTTTTCATCGTCGCCATGCCCCTGCTCGTAAGGAAGGAAAATCCGTTCAAGCGCTTCCTTCGTGATCCCCCGCCCGGTATCCGACACGTGGATGACGACCTGCTCTCCGTTCAGGCTGGCCGTGACTTCAATGACGCCTTCGTCGGTGAACTTGATGGCATTGTGAAGCAAATTGAATAAAATTTGGGTCAGTCTCTGTTCATCGGCATATACCGAAGGAATCTCCTGCAATGCCATCTTCACTTGGACGGGTTTGCCCTCTGTCATATGGGCAAGCATGCTGATGACGCCCGATACGACCGGTTCAACCTGCAGCGCCTGCCGGCGGAGCATGATCCTTTGATCCTTCAATCGGACGGCATCGAGCAGGTCGCTGAGCAGGTAAGCCATCCGGCGGCTGATCGTGACGAGGAGCTCCATGTTTTTGTGGCCTTCTTCCGTCATCGTATGCTGCTCGCGGGACAGCACCGATTGGGCGATATTGATAATGCCGTGCAGCGGCGTCCGAAGCTCGTGCGAAGTGTTCCCCAGGAACTGGTCCTTCCGTTCATCCGCCTCTCGGAGCTGCTTGTTCAGCTTGGCGTTTTCCGCCGCGTTCCGGAAATACCGTTTGAACCAGTAGGCTGAAAATCCGACGATGGCAGCCAGAATATCGACCGGATAATAAATCGGCGTAAAATTCCAATCGAAATTCACGAATCCCCATAGAATGTTCGACATGACGCTCGTTGCCGCCAGGAGGATGATAAACGCATCCTTGTGCTTCCGGCGCACCATTTGGCCGATAAGATAGAAAAACCAGAAGCTCGGCAGCAGGTAGAACAAGCCAAAAACATGATAGGCCCTGGACAGATGGACCAAGTTGGCGGGCGCGATGAGCACGAATAAGACGTACAGGGCGGCAGCGCCTGCAAATCCGATAAACAAAGGCCCCTTCCGGGTTCGTCCGACAAAACTCCTGCCCATCAGCAGCATGCAGAACGTAATGCCCAGATAGGAAAGAACGCGGATTTTCAACATCCACGTGTAATTAAGGGGGAACCAGCGCATAAGCACGTATTCATGGTCCGAGACGATCGTCAGGCCTGCGAAGACGAGCAGCAGAACGAAGGCAAGCAGCATTTTCTCCCTCGGATTGATGAGGTACATAATGCCGGCATACAGCGCATGCAGAAGCAGGATCATGAAAACGGAAAGCTGAAAGCCGATCGAATACCACCACTGAAAATCGATCGCCGCCTGCGTGCCGAACCGCAGGGATTGGATGATCCCCCCGCTCGTGGGATCGCTGTAATTGGCGGATTGGATCATGATGTCGATCACGTTTTGCTTGTCCGGGACAAAGGTATTAATGAAAGATACCAGCTCCGGAGTGTACTCCTGTTCAGTCGCTGCCGGTTTTCCGAACCCTCCTACGGTTTTTCCGTTCACGATCACGGTCGTAGCGGCCTTAATTTCCTTGACCCATAATTCGTAAGGCTGGTTCAGCGGCTGGTCCACGAGGATGCGAAGCCTGTAGGTGCCGTATCCGAACGATGAGCCGTTTTTGTCGGGCCAAGCCGAACTCCAATCGCCGGGAACTTGAATGTAGCGGCGACCGTCTTTTGCCTGGTCGGCCTGCCTGCTGCCGGAGATCAGCATGTCCGGGTAAAACTCCCACTCTCCGTCCAGCACGATGGAATGCCTGTCATCCAAATGGATTCCGCGCAGGTCAAGCACGCCGTTCTCCACTTTGGGCTGTTGTTCCGTCCCGAACGTATCGGACCAGAACCATCTCACGCAAAGGAGAAGGGCTACGTATATCAATAATATGGCTGCTTTCTTCATCAAACCTACCGTCCCCGTTATTAGAGTAGTTGTCAGCGGATCTTGTTGTTGTCGAGCACCATCTATTATACGACAGGATTCGCCCAGCGTCTGTCCATTCGAAAATTTCGTTTTCGCGAATATGAACTCCTGCGAAACCTTCGACTTCTACATTTCATGCAACCCTCGGGATTGGCGCGGACGGGGGCGTTTGGCAGGTATTTACGCATTCTTTTATTGCGGTATGGACGGATTGGTCCTTACGGTGAATAAGGTTTAAAAAGGCAAGAACGAATGCGAGAGGCATCGGCTTTTTTGCTAAACAGTTCGGTCAAGATGCGGGTGTGAAAAGGAGGAGCAGAGAAGAAAACTGATCACATTCAGGTCTCGGCTGGATAGGAAGCCGTTTGGATGAATGGCATATTCCCGGTTTGCTGCATTGTGAAAAGGATGCATAACTGCACCGCCGGTCTGGAAGAGGTTCGGGAAGGCATGAGGTTAGCGCAACTTTTATGAAAAACAACTTACTGTGCACCGTGTTGGTTTGGAATCCGTTTGGGTATCAAGCCAAAGTGGAGTTTAGCGTCCCTGATTGCTGGGTTGGGCAGACTCGCTTCGAGGCGGCTTCACGGATGCTTTGGGAGGCTGCTCGGCCCGTTTGGCTTCGGCGCAACCAACGATCAGAATGCTGAAAGTCATGACTGCCGCGACGACGGAATGCATCTGCCTTGTTGTCATCATTTCACCCCCTTGGTTTCGCGTCATGGGTCGTTTTGTAACCGCTATCTTATATAACGTTTTTCGTTGGATTCGGTTCCGGCTTTCAAAAAACGTTCACAAGTTCGCAATTGAAAGCGTTCACGTTCTGTTCACAAATACCCGCTGCGGGATTTTGCGAAACAAACATTTTGTTGTTGAAATCGATGGAAGAGGTTGCATATAATGAGATTGTAAGGAGCCGACCGAGGCTCCCGCGATCATCGGGGTATGGCGCAGTCTGGTAGCGCGCACCCTTGGGGTGGGTGAGGCCGTGGGTTCGAATCCCGCTACTCCGATCTTCCCTTATGTATCAAGGGTTACAGCCATTTTTCAAGGGTGACTTTGGATAGTGGTCAATGTGAGACACAGTTTTAGATCATCTAACCACAACCTAATGGATTTCATATCAAAAAAGGGAGTGGTTTTTTTGTTGATCAAATTTGCGGTAAAAGAGTTTATTGAAGACCGAGAATTGAAGAACATTTCTCAGTACACTTTGGACAGGTATACAAGAACATTGAACGAGTTTCAGCAGTTTGCAGCGGAAGACGAAATATTAAACGTTGAGGATTTAACAGGAAATACAATCAAGAAGTACCTGCTTTATTGTCAAAATGAAAAAGGTAATAATCCTACAACGAAGAATTCAAAATTGCGTGTCTTGAAGTCATTCTTCAATTATCTCGTAGAGTGCGAATATATTACCGAGAAACAAAATCCTTGCAAGAAAGTAAACTATGCCAAAGAAGATATTAAGATTGAAGTGTTCCAGCCATATCATATTAAACGAGCGTTTTGCAGTAATCTGAGGCCTTGAGCCGTAAGGATTTTCGGACATAAAAAAGGGACTTCACCCCAACTTGGAGAAGTTTTCAAGTGACCAAACCCAAAAACCTCAAGGATGGAGGAAGTCACTTTGTATATTCTCCAAGAATGTCTGTTTTCCTTCGAAGAACTTTTAAAAATTCAACCCAAGGAGAGATTGCCGATCTTCTTCAGCTCTCTCGATCTGAGACCGTATGCCAAGGAACTGAGAAGCCGTTCACCCCGAGGCGCTGAGGGATACTGCAGACAAGGTATTCTACGAGCACTCTTGGCTGCGCCGCTTGAAGGAATAAGTAGATTCTCATTTATACGCGCGGCGAACAACCCGAGCATATCGGTTTCATTGAGTACCGAGACGTGAACATCGTCTCCCGCCGCTGCACCGTCGGCATCGGTATTGGAAACAAGGACTTCTGGGGGCAAGGCTGGGGATCGGATGCCTTGAAAGCGCTGATCCGGTATGTGTTCCAGACGATGAACCTTCGGCGTGTTCAACTCGAAACATGGGGTGGCAATGCAAGGGCTATCCGTGCCTACGAGAAGTGCGGCTTCGTTATTGAGGGAAGGCTGCGCGAGCATTCCTATATTGATGGACAGTACGTCGACACCATCGTGATGGGGCTCTTGAGAGAGGATTTTCTGAATTTAGATAGGGGATAACATCTTCCGTTCACCAAAAAAAGCCGCGGTTCCCCATGACTGGAACCAGCGGCTCTCATACTCAATCCTTGCCTTTCAATGGCATACTCACCGGGCGATCGGAACCATGAACCGCTCGCGATGGCGGAATACGGCCCATTCGCGGTAGCCAATGTCATACAAATGGCCGGCGACCGCCGCGAAATGCTCGCCTACGCGCTCGGGTTCGTGCGCATCAGAGCCAAAGGTCACCTTTACCCCATAACGGTGCGCGCGTTCCAGCAAATCACCGTCCGGCACCCAGTGGTTGTCGGAGGAATTGATTTCAATCACTACATCGCTTTCCGCAACCGCCTTCAGCATGACGTCGGCCGCTTCGGTACGCAGCTCCGAGTATCCGTTGAAATAGCGGTTCAAGGAATCCACATGGCCCAAAATGTCATACAAGCCGCATTTCGCGGACTGGGCGATATAATCATAAAACAACTTTTTCACTTCCATTTTTCGTGCCGCGGTCAGGCTTTCCCAATACGCCGAGTCATAAATGCCGATGCCGGCGAACTCATGCACGGAGCCAATGACGTAATCCAACGGATAAGCGGCGATCACCGATCGGTACAATTCCAGATGCTCCGGCAAGAAGTCCGCTTCGATGCCGAGCAGCACCTCAATTTTCCCATGGTACTGCTTCTTTAGCTCCACAACCTCCCGAATATACTCTGGAAACTCTGATTTTGCCATACTCCCCGTTAAGGATGGGCGATCTTCGGCCGATGCGAAAAACGGCGTATGGTCCGAGATGCCGATCATATTCAGCCCCTGTTCAATGGCCGATTCAATATAGTCCCTCACTGAGCCGGCCGCATGTCCGCAGCGCTCGTGATGGGTATGAAAATCAAACTTCATGGAATCCCTCCGATTCATTGGTTCATCAAGATGAATACAATCAGCCTTTGGAGCCAGTGATCACAATGCCTTGAATAAAGTACTTCTGGGCAAAGAAGAAAATGAGCAGCAGCGGCAAAATCGCGACGAGCGAAGCAGCCATCAGCAGGTTCCACGGCGTTGCCCCGTAAGCTGCCGTAAAATTGGCCAAGCCGAGCGAAACCGGGTACTTATTCATATCGTTCAAGTAAATAAGCGGCCCGAACAAGTCATTCCACCTTGAGATCAGCTCCAGAATGGCCGCAGTTGCAAAAGCCGGCTTGGAGAGCGGAATCAGAATTCGGAAGAACATCGTGAATTGGCCGCCCCCGTCGATTTTGACCGCTTCGTCCAGTTCCTTCGAGATCCCGAGATAAAACTGGCGCATCAGAAAGATCGTAAAGGAGCTCGCCGTAAATGCCGGGATGACAAGCGGCAAATACGTTCCGGTCCAGTGCAGCTTCGTAAACAGCAAATACTGCGGGATCAAGGTCACTTGAGACGGGATCATCATCGTACTGAGGACGAGTCCGAATAATAAAAGGCTGCCCCGCGCCCGCAGCCGCGCAAAAGCGAATGCGGCCATCGCGGAGGTGAATACGACCGCTGCTACCGTCACAGCCGAGTACCATACCGAGTTCCAAAGAAAGCGGCCCAGCGGGGCATCGATAAAAATTTGCCTGAAGTTGCTCCACTGCAGACGGCCCGGAAACCACGTCATCGGGACGCGATGGATTTCGGCGATCGTCTTCAGCGAAGTGGAGAGCATCCAAAACAACGGAAACGCGAATAACAGAACGCCGCCGTATAACAGGACGTAAAGGATGACTTTGTTTACGGGACGCATATCGCCGGGGTTGTATGACTTTTTTGGCTTCATGAGGAAGGCATCTCCTTACTTCGAGTCGTATTCATAGTGGACGTATTTTTTCGAACCCCACAGCGAAACGAGGGTGAGCGCAAAAATGAGCAGGAACAGGATCCAGGCTTGAGCGGACGCATACCCCATCCGGAATTGCTTGAACGCCGTATCGAATAAATAGTAGACATAGAAATACGAATTCCAGTCCGGCCCGCCCTTGGTGATCACGTAGGCTTCCGTAAAAATCTGCAGCGCTCCGATCATGCCAATAATCGTGTTAAAAAGGATGACGGGCGAAATGAGCGGGACCGTTATTTTCCGGAATTTCGTGAATCCGCTGGCCCCCTCGATTGAAGCGGCCTCATACAAATCGGCCGGCAGCGACTGCAGCGCAGCCAGAAAGATCACCATCGTGCTGCCCGAAGCCGTCAGCTGCATGAGCACCATCGACGGGACTACGGTGCCGGAGCTCGTAAACCAACCAGGCCCTTGAATGCCGAAACAATCGTAAAGGACGGAATTCACAACACCGAACTGCGGGTTCAGCAGCCACGACCATAGAAAAGAAACGGCTACCCCGGATACGATGCTGGGCGCGTAATACAGCGTGCGAAGCAGGGATTGCCCCTTGATTCGATGATTCAGCAGCACCGCAATCACCAGCGAGGTCAGGATCGTGAACGGCACGGCAAGCACGGTGTAATACAGCGTCACGGACAGCGACTTGTAGAACAGCCGGTCTTTGAACAACAGGAGGTAATTGCTGATTCCCGTAAATTTCGGTGAAGAAATCACATTGTATTCGGTGAAGCTGAGCAGCAGCGAGATGAGAATCGGTCCCCCGGTAAAGCATATAAAACCGATAAACCAAGGAGCTATAAAAATCCAAAACGACCGCTCCTCGCGCTTCATTGCCAGCGTACGCTTACTCATGAGCAACCTCCGTAGGATGGGACGGACGCGGGCTTGCACATCACGTCCGCCCAGGTGTAATTGACACTCCAAGCTCTGGCTGTTATTGATTCAAGTTGAGCGACAGAAGCTTCTCATTCAAGCTCTTCAATCCGTCCGTCACGCTCTCTTTGCCTCCCCATACTTGATAGAGCGACTGGTTCATCGTTTCGAGCACGGTATTAAATTTGACGATCAGGTGATTTTCCGCCTCGCGGCCATTTTGGATCGAGCCTTCGTGTACCTGCTTGAACGCCGCGGCATCCATGCTGATTTCCCCGCCCATTTTGTCATACCAAAGTTTGAACAGCCCTGAATCCGCCGGTGTTCTACCCACATCGTTCATATACCGGTAAGCGCCGCCGTCCTCTGCGGGATTCGCTAAATGCCGGACGAATTCCCAGGCCTCGTCAGGGTGTTTGCTTGTCGCCGAAATGCTCCACGGGTCGACGTACAGCGGTACTTTCCGTCCCTCGTGATACGGAACGGCCGCTACCCCCCATTTAAAATCCGCCTTTTTGTAGGAGCCCAGCCCCCACCCGCCTGAAATGTACATGCCGACCTTGCCGGTAAGGAACGGGTCCCCGAGTTGTGCAGATGCGGCTACCGTCTCGGCGTCCGGAGCAACTTTGTACTTATGGATCAAGTCCACGTTAAACTGCAGCGCTTCTATATTCAGCGGCTTCATGAGATCCGGCTCTCCCAAGACGCCGGTCGTGTAGGCCTCCGGTTTGAACATGTCCCCGCCGAAGAGCCAGGTCATCTCATTGGCACTAAGAGCGCTGGAAAAGCCGAAAACCTGCTTGCGCGCATCGCCTACGTCATGGGACAATTTTTTTGCCGTTTCGAGCATCGTATCGAAGTTCCAGGACTTGTCGTCCCAATCCGTCGTCGGGTAAGGAATTCCGGCCGCATCGAACAAGTCTTTGTTGTAGTAAAGATAGGTGGCGTTGCTTACGAGCGGTACGCCGTAATACTTACCGTCGATTTTATAAATGTTGAGGAGGTTCGGGTCCATCGTCTTGAGCTCGGGAGCCCCTTTATCGATATAAGGGGTCAGGTCCTTTAAGGCCCCCATCTTCATATAAGTCGCAAATCCGCTGTCCGCCTGGTTCGGATTCCAAACATCCGGCGCATTCCCGCTGGCGATCAAGGTAGCCAGTTTTTGATCGAATTGGTCGTACGGGATATTTTCGAGCCTCACTTTGACGTTGGGGTGACTCTCCTCAAAGGTCGAGACCATTGCGTCCTGCCAAGCTTTCTTGTCCGGGTCTGTCGCCATCATCCAGACAATCTCTACTTTTTCTTTGCCATTGCTCTTCGCATCCGCTGTGGCCGTATGATTCGAATCGTCTGCACTCCCGCATGCGGCTAGTACCGTTGAGAGAGAAAACAATAGAAGTACGCTCATCAGAAAGCGATTTTTCGTGAGTGGATTTTTCATGGACACCCCTGCCTCCGTTTTTTGTGCCAAATTTACAGAAAACTGAATAAAACCAGTTCGGACCTGCGAAACTCTAACCGTTTTTAACACGAAGTTAACAAAGCTGACTCAAAGCTTAACAAAAACGAAGTTTCATTTTACACAATGTTAACAAAACTAACTCGAATCACGTCGAAAAATAGGCTATTTTACTCTCCTGTTATCCGCTACCTCCTATGGTTTGTGCCTTGTCGACTACAAATATAGCATAGGATATTACGATTTTTCTGCACATATCTTATCTATTTTCTATTTTTTCTACATATGTTATCATGATCTTGAGGTTCACAACTTTACATGGTGGTGGAAGAATTGTGGAGTTAAATTTCTATGAAGCTTCTAAATTCGACATTAGTCGCGAGAGGAAATATAACACGAGCATGCCGACACGCCATTATCATAATGGCTATGAGATTTTTTATCTGGTCTCCGGCGATATCAGCTATTTCATCGAGGATCAAAGCTACCAAGTGGTTGGCGGGGCCTTGTTAATCATCAACATGAACGAGATCCACAAGCTGGTCAACTCCAGCAAGGAGAGCTTCGAGCGGATTACATTGCTGTTTCAGGAGGAATTTCTCGAGGATATGTTTCCTTACAACGACAGCTTTCACGTGCTGTCCAGCTTTGCCAGCGGCAAGCATTTCATGCCCTTGAACGGGCAGGAACAGAGCTTTATCGAGAAGCTTTTCGACAAAATGATTGCCGAGTACAACAAGCAGCCTCCCGGCTACGAGTACTATTTGAAAACGCTGCTGTTTGAGCTGCTTATCTTCATTTACCGTAAGTCGTCCACGCTGCCGGCAGTCGACCATACCGGGGGCAATCCGATTCATAAGAAGATTTTCGATATCGTCGATTACTTGAACCAGAACTACCATGAAACCCAGACGATCCAAGGCATCTCCAGCAAGTTCTTCATCAGCCCCTCTTATTTCTGCAAGACGTTTCGGGAAAATACCGGCTTCACCTTCACCGAGTATTTGAACAATGTCCGGATCAAGGAAGCGCGCCGCCTCCTGACCGGAAGCACCTTAAAAATCGCCGATATCGCCGAGAGGGTCGGCTTTGAGAGCATGACGCACTTCGGGCGCATTTTCAAAGACATTACCAGCCTCTCACCGCTTAAATACCGCCAGACGTATAAGGCGGAGCTGGATTGAGCATGAAAAAAGAGGGCTGAGTGCCCCAATGTCATTAAGTAAACTCAGAGACAAGACCTAAAATCAAAATGTGGGTACGCGGCAAAGACGATTTGTTCCAGTTTTTTGTGCTTACATGCTGGCATTGTGAGGGCTCCCGATTTTTGCCGATTACGGCGAAAGGATTAATTATATTATTTTCTTGATTGAAAACAATTCGGACGAAGAAAAGTACTACTGTGAAATACACGTTATAGCCCTGCTGCCCAACTGAAGGCATCGAAGGACATAAAGCCCAATTCGCAAAGGATTGGGCTTTATCACGGTAGGTAACTAACAACAAGGGGTAAAGAATTCATGAAGAAGTATGTTTTAGGACTTTTCCTTACGATATTTGCGATATGTTTTTTTGCATCCACTTCTTTTGCCGATGAAGTGCAAAGACCTGCTGTATATGTTTATAATGAAAAACTCACATCAGATATTATCGTTGCCTATGGAGGAACCACCATGGCTCCATTCCGCGAAATATTTGAAAAATACAATATGAATGTTCAGTGGGATTCCAAAACCAAAAGTGTTACAGCAACAAGCAAAGATCGATTAACAACGATTAAACTTGCTGAAGATGATTGATGCTAGACTAAATAGTGGACACCGAGAATCGAGAATGCGACAATAAACCTAGCAAAATCGAGGTGTCCGAAGATGAGTCAGAAATATGACAAAGAGTTTAAAATCCAAACCGTAAAAATGATT
>NZ_BORW01000054.1 GCF_018333375.1 Paenibacillus cookii | reverse complement strand
ACTTCCTCCATCCTTGAGGTTTTTGGGTTTGGTCACTTGAAAACTTCTCCAAGTTGGGGTGAAGTCCCTTTTTTATGTCCGAAAATCCTTACGGCTCAAGGCCTCAGATTACTGCAAAACGCTCAATAATAAGTAAACATCCTACATAACAACAAAAAGGCTGATTGGAACTTCCAATCAGCTTCATGTGTAAGGATCAACTATTAGATAATAAAATTATTTCATCAACCCCAATCCCCAGCACCCGTCTGCAGACGCTTCCTCTCCTTAATATCTTTGGATAAGTCGAGAGTAAGAAGTTAACGAACGGAGAGAAATTGCCCTCTTATCTCACGATTTCTGAATTAGCGTGGCACTTGACATCTATTCATTCAATCAGTAGTTACCCAACTATAAATTATGATTCTTGAAGAATAATGCGCTGATTGTCACCTAGATGAGCATATCTCAATTCAACAGCTCTTTGAATCCCCGATTTAATCGACTTCTCCAGAGCACTGCCGGATCTAGCATATCCGAGCACCTTAACCACTTGTTTCGTTAACTCATCATAAGGAAGACTAATTTGAGAAGAAAGAATGGATTTCACGGCAACCGCTACTTCTTCCGGCGGTAAATCCTCGGCCATTCGCCGCTGAGCGTCATCTGTGGCTACCCTGTAAATGCCATACTCGGATGGTTTTATTCCCTCTGGCCAGAAGAAGGTCATTCCGTTCACTTCCGTATATGCAGGTTGTATCTTCATCAACAACTCTGTAAACCTCTGATCCAATCGTGCTCCCAGTCTTGTAATGCCCCATGCCTGTAAAATACGTTTTGTAAGTAAACTCCGGCTGATAGGTCCCTCTTCTTGAATGACCTTTCGGATTTGACCCAAAAGGAGCTCTGTCGATTCTGGGGAATGAAACCAATCCGACCCTAAAGAAACAGCATCCAGAACGCAGACATGGTAAGGCTGCATCTCTTTCGGTTTCTGAGGCTGTGCAGGTTGAACAGGATGATCCTTGCTTACCGGAGGATTCTGTGAACGATCAAATTTCACTTGTTCATGACTCACTGCTATTTCAGCTTGGGACTGAACCCGTAACTTCTTGACCTCTCTTCCTCGCTTAACAGCTTCCACAATACGGCTCATTACGCCTTCTCTATTGTCCCACCAATCCGGACTCCACACCCTCAACAAATTCCAACCAAGCTGCTTAAGCACTTCTTCCCGCAAAATATTTCGATCCCGTGCAGATTCTGCATTTTGATACATCGGTCCGTCAAGGAGAATCCCTAATACATAATGATCGGACTCAGGGTCCAATACCGCTAAATCAATGCGATATCCCGATGCCCCGACATAAAGATCTGCTTGGTATCCGCGCTTTTTCAATTCAGTAGCCAAACTTCGGTGAACATGCGAAACCTGAAGCGCTTGAGATGACGCCTCGCTTGCAGGCAGGATCCGTTTTCCTTTTTCCGCATACTCAAGGAACGATTTTAAGCCTAGTACACCTTCGCTGCTGATCCTGCTCGCATTCAGGTGATGGGCGTGCAGTGTTGAGAAGACCAGCATTTCATACCTAGCTCTTGATACGGCGACATTTAACCGTCTCCAACCTCCCTGCCGGTTTAACGGGCCAAAATTCAGGCTTACCTTACCGTTTGCATCAGGCCCATATCCTACTGAGAACAAAATAACGTCCCGTTCATCCCCTTGAACATTCTCAAGGTTTTTGATGAATAGAGGTTCCGGCATTTGCATCATCAGCATTTCCACTTCCGGTTCTTGCTTCAGTACTTCTTCAAGCATATCCTCAATCAAGGTTTGTTGAATGGAGCTAAACGTGACGACACCCAAGCTCTGTTGGCGCAAGACCGGATCCTTAATGCGGCGGATAATCTCAGCAACGACAGCCTCACCTTCGGCTCGATTCTGTTTCGTACGTCCCCGATCATAATATCCTTCAACAGGACACCATTTCACACTTGAAACGGGTTCATCCGGAGATGGGAAGGTCATTAACTTATTCTCGTAGTAATGAGCGTTACTGAAAGCGATCAGGCTTTCATGCCGACTGCGATAATGCCAGGTCAGATGTCGCTCCGGCATTCCAAGCGCCAAGCAATCATCCAATATGCTCTCCATGTCTTGCAACGCCGGTTCCTCTTCCTCCGTTTCCTGACGGCTCTTCGAAAAGAAGCTCGTTGGTGGCAGCTGTTTCGGATCACCTACGATGACAGACTGTTGTCCCCGTGCCAATGCCCCAACCGCTTGTGCCGTTGGCACCTGAGAGGCTTCGTCAAATATTACCATATCGAATGGGGACCGTTCAGGATCGAGGTACTGTGCTACAGAAATCGGACTCATCAACATGCAGGGCACTAATCGTGGTAGCAAATTCGGAATCTGTTCAAACAGTTTGCGAATTGACATATTTCTCCCGCCGCTGCGAATCGCCCGCTGAAGAATGCCAGCTTCCGAGCTTTGCGATGCTTCCTGCGTCATTTGAGGGACTCTCGAAGAAAGCCTGGCCACAATTTCTTGTTGGGTTAGTCTCGTATATTCCTCGTCGGCTTCTTTGAAGCGAAGAAGGGTCTCTTCAAATACATTGCCGGAGAATGACAAGAATTGCTCATCACGCGCAATGATGTAATTCGCTATTTTTTTATAGAGTCCACGTTCAAACGCGTCCTTCAACTGGTCATTAGATAGACGCCCTTCTTCGTATGGAATGATAAGTGGGAGAAGTCCTTGCTTCTCCGCCTGCGATCGCACTCTTCGCCACGTACACCAATCTCTCAATACATCTAGATGAGATATCCATCCATTTGCTTTTTCCAGGAGATAATCGTGCCAGTCCAAATCCTGAGACTGATGTGCCATGCGCTCAAAGTCAATCTGCAATAGATCGCGGAGCTCCTTTTCCTGCTTCTTCACTTGTTCATGACTACGGAGTACAGACTGTATCGATTGATTCAGCGCAGCATTCCCACGAAGATCAACCATAAATTCCGCAATCTGTGTTCTTGCGTGATGGGCATCGGTAGTATTTTCAAACCAAGCTGTTAACGCTGCATGCAATCGATTCAGCCACTCACAAGCCTCCATGATGTCGTCCCACTTGCCTTCGTCATCCCAGATCAGCGAGGAACCAAGGAATGGAGCGGATGCGTCCCTTGCTCGACTTAACTTCTGTTCCTCTTCCTGCAGGGAAATGATATCCAGCAAGTGAGATCTGACATCCTGCTTGGCTATCCCTTGACCGGAAACCGTCATTTTCTTCAGCATATTTAAAATGCGATTTTGCCCAGCCCATTTCGGAAGGAACCATTTTAGCTCCAAGCTATCCCAAGTAGATAACATCATTTGGGCATCTAGACGCTGAGCCTCTGAAGTGAACAGTTTGGCAACTTGATCTCTAATCTGGTCTCGGCGTTTGCCCTGAAGTGCTGCGGCCTTTAGCCTTTCGACCGATTCTTCGAGATTGATCTCTTGCATGAGGGCAGGTTTAATATCCGGCACACGGCTAGCCAGCTCACACAACTGTGCAAGTATGGAGATTTTGTCTTGAGTCATCGGAAGAGCTCCAAGCTTGAAATGCTTCAGCGTTTCATTCATCGCTTTCTGACGTCCCTCAAGCTCTAAAATGTAGCTCTTTATTAATACTTCTGCGTTTGCCTTCAGCTCCTGTGTATAGGATGTAACCTTAGAGTCCGCCCAAGGATGCGTGCCCGGATTGCCAAGGGTAGCCCCAGCTACGATTATTTGAGCAACAGTGTCATTCCATGCAACCAAGATATCCGGGACCAGTTCTTCAATCGCATCGTCATTGAATGTAACGACATCCGGCGCCTCACCCGCCCTCTCATACTCCGATATCGCTTCAAATAAAGATAAGCCAGAAGCATGTTTTCGATGAAGGGCTTTTACATAACCGTTTAACGTCTCTCTCAACTGGAATAAGCGATCTGCTTGTCTTTTCCACGACTCTCCAGACTGTATCCGTTGCACATCAATCGTATTACTTAATTGCTCAAGGACTGCTCGCTTTGTGCTTTTGTTGGAGTGAAGTTCCAGGCAAAAAGGGCCCAAACCGATTTGTTCCAATCTTCGCTGAACAACGGACAGTGCTGCCATCTTCTCCGCTACGAACAGCACTTTTTTCCCATTGGCCAGAGCACTAGCAATCATATTCGTAATGGTCTGGGACTTCCCGGTTCCTGGAGGGCCATGCAGCACAAAGCTTTGCCCCTTAAGCGCCGCGCGAATGGCCGACAATTGTGAAGAATCCGCACTGACCGGAATCAAAGAATGAGCCGGATGCTCTTCATCGAGCGGCTCTGGCTTGATTTCCACAGGTTCCTGTAGCTGTAATTGCCCCTGAATAAGGCTTGCTACCACTTGATTCTCCGCCAATTGATCAGCTCTCGTGCGAATGTCATTCCACATTACAAATTGCCCGAAAGAAAACAATCCGAGATTAGCCGTTTCCTCGATGTCCCAACGGGATACTTGAATTAATGCATGTCTAATAACGTTAAAGATCTGTTTCAAGGCAATGCCTTTCTCATCCCTCGGAAGCGGATCCAGGCCATCAATGCCAATACCGAAATCCTGCCTTAGCATCTCCAGCAGCGTAATATTAATCTGCGGTTCTTCATCCCTCGCCCGAATGACATATCCTTGTCGTGAAGATTTTCGCAAAATATCTACAGGAATCAGCACAATCGGCGCATATCGAGGAAGTTCGCTAACCGGTGATTCATACCATTTCAAGAGACCCAAAGCAAGAAAAAGAGTGTTAGCCCCATTCTCTTCCAATGAAGTTCGGGCAGACCGATAAATATGTACAATTCTTTTCTCTAGGTCCTGAGCATTCAAATCGGCTCTCAGTCGCCTACGGACGAATTCTTCCTGCAACAATTTAACGAGTGGGTGATTGGCATTCACACTTTGATACAAGCTGGCGTTTCGCCCGTTATCCTCCCAGTCACTGGGCCTTGCCAACAGTTGAAATTCATCGCCGTCAGCCAGCGCATCTTCTAAATCTCCCAACTGAGTAGAAATGACCGGAATGCTCGATTTGGTTAAGCGAAAATTGAGCAGTGAATTACGAAGCGTCAAATCTAGCAGCTTACGCTCCCATTGCTTTTGCCGCGTTGTAGGTTGCAACGAATCAACTTCCAATGGTTTTTCCAGCACTTCCAGAAGTTCCGGAGCAGCACTTTCATTGATCTTTGTCTCACGAGTCTCCTCAATGACCCATCCATTTGTCGCCTTCGTACGCAGTGGTAACGGTCGTATGGCTGCTGCGCGTGCTCTTCGAATATCGACCAAGCCATCGAATGAATCGGGATCTCTCAGATGCTCCTCGGCTAGAATAGCCGCTTGATCAAATGGAATACGATCCCCCTTCACCATAGCCGTAGACTCCACAACGCAGATTTCATTTATTCCCGCTGCGAGCCTTTTTGTTAATAACGATATATCATCTTGAACCGTTTCCGAGAACGTCTCCTCTACAAGCCAGACTCCGGCAAACGCATGCCCTTTCGTGAAAATGATCAGAGGATGTAGACCCACCGCCTCCATACAAGCGGCATACAACATGGAAAGATCCAGACAATTCCCCAGGCCATGCGTAAAGATGGCCTCAGGAAGACGAACACGCTGACCGATGAACTCAAAACTTGGAGGAACTACACAGTAGGAAATCTCGCGATTCTGCAAAGCGGAGTAGATCGCAGCGGCCTGCATACGTACCCGGTTGGGATCCTTACTCTGATAAGCAGTAAACGAAGGGCTTCCCGACCATTGCTCCAAAATTGTGCCCGCTTCCCGTACGATCTCGGTCACTTGATAATGATTCGGCGTGACAAAAGCAGCTGTCATCTCAGGCAATACGGCAAGCCCACTCCATTCATCAAAGGCAAGGACGGAAATCGAGCCGCGTTGCTTGAACAATTCGGTGTCATTCTGCCATACCGTCAATGTCAATGTACCTGATATGCGTTCCGACAAATCCCCCAAAAATGAGGTCGACATATGTAAATCAATCGTACCCATGTCCAAGGATTGCCCTGCTGGAAGCATGTCAAAATCCTTCTTCCATTCATATGCAAATTGCGGCTCAGATTCTAGCTTCACCGTGATTCCCTTGATATCTTCACCCGTTGTATTCGTTAAGATGATGCTCTTAATAATAGGAACATGGTTCTGCTGCATAGCGTAGTTCACGGTTTCGCTGTACAACCATTCGCATGAAATTCTGCTCTCCACTTGCATATCCTCCTATAATTCTTGTTTCTCAGTCCTGTAGACCTACAGCGATTGCCAATTAGTTCTATAATAACACTAAATAATGGGTATATCTGCTAAATTCGACAATGAAAACACGAGAAAATAAAAGATGATTCGAAAAAAAATATTTTGGAACATAAAAAATGCCCCCTCATTTTGAGGGGCATTGATTAATTTGTTTAATTCACAACAACAGGAATTTCATCAACCTCTTCTTCGACTTCAACCTCATCATCAAATCCATCGTCAAAAAACTCTTCATTGCCTGTAAGATACTTAGACAAAATGTTCAGTACCTTAATCGGATACGGATCGACGGTATGTGTATCGAAGGTCAAACCTACTCTTCGCAATTGATCGACTAAATAAGCCAGATCATCGCGTTCATTTTCGTCCAGGGGACCTAATGGAATACATTCAACTGCTCGCTGTTGCAGTAAAAGTTTGGACGGTTTAGTGTATTTTATATCTGTTACAAGTGAACCTTGCCAGGCACTTGGTCTTCCGCCTACTCCATAATAGATCCCCAGCGGATCTTTAAAAATTCCACTTTCCTTTTTAGGTATTTCTTCATTTTCCGGATCAAAGATTCGGTATTGAGGCACATCCAGATTCGTCGTATTAATCCGAATAAACTTGATTCGGGATTCATTCGCCAAACGCTCATTTAAATAAGGAACAACGTCATATTGTATGCGAGGGTTTAATAGAACATCCAACCATCCATTTCTTAATGTTGCATTCATCATGACTACAATCGGTCTATCGCCCTGATCCAACTCATTTTCAATCACTTGCGTGACAAACGTTTTAAAAACAGCACTGCTATTATTCTTGTTTTTCTGCGGCTTTTTAAGCATCTTTGCACGATCCAAATGGAAAGGAGCATCTCCTATCGGTATCCAGGTATCCACACCAAGCATTTTGATTACAACCTCTGTTCCATCCATTTTAGATACAACAGGCAAGTAATCCCTATCAGCCTTGAGTACTTTGAAAGAAAGGATTGATTTGTTTTCTTCAAGTTTGGTCACATTATGACTTAGAAAACCAGAGTCGTTCAGTAAGTCCAAAAGCGCATTCACCATACGTCCTGTATCCGCATTGCTCCCGGTGTCTTTATTGCCTTCTGCGACAATCTCATCAAAATCATCTCTTTTGTTCGTTAGTGGTTCAATAAATTGCGATAAACGACCGCACTGCTTCATAGCATCTCTTATTGCTGCTTTAGGATCCGCCCCATCGCGCCACGAGTCTTTTCCATTGATCTCAATTAATGCAAGTGTCTTTTTATATTGTTGATTCGAATATGTGCCCAATTTCTTTTTTATTTGATCTACCAATTTGGCGTAGGCAACGTCTGCCGTATAGGTTCCTATTTCCAACTCGCTTACAATACCTTCCGGATCCCGATGAATAAATTCTACGGTGACCTCTTTGTCGCTGTGAAGCTCGTAGACATGATCCGAAATTTGGCGTTTAAAGATAACAACCCCTTTTTCCTCTTTTGGGACTATATCTATAAATTTTAGAGGGGTTGTATAGGCCTGTTTCATCGCTGCAAACATCTCTTCACTGCTATACACTTCAATAATAATATCTTGAGCCTTATGGCAAACGATCGGAAGGCGCTGGCTGTTCATTTTATTTCTGGGCATTCCTTCAATAGGTTGCAGCGGTTTGATATTGTATTCAGCAAGGCGTTCTTTGAAAGCATTGAACAATCCCCTTTTTTCCGATAATCCTAATCCTGCTTTAACCCAATTACCTTTGTTTTCAAAGGAGTTATGATTAACAACCCATGCTGTAATTTCCCCATTACCATCCAGATACTCAGCAGGTTCAGTCAGCAACATATCAGCCTCAAAACGTTCACCATACAATATATCCCAATATAGATTGTCCAACGCAGTCTTCCAACGTGTAAAGGTCCCTTTGTCTTTGTCAACGAATCGTTCAAATTGAAGCTGCGAAAAAGATTTTGTATGTTGATCAAGCTCGGGGTTTCGAACAGAAACAAGTACTGAACAGGTATGATTGTCTTTTAAATAACATGCAAGACCCTTAGTTTTCTTATCCATCTTTATTTTCGAATCCTTTACATATCGTCGTCTTCCCATAGAAACGGATAGCAACATTCTGTTCGCATCTCCGCCTCGATTTTGCAGACTCACCCTAAGAACATAAGAAAATGGATCGTGTTTATTTGACTTCATGTAGGGCTCTGTGACACACTCATGTTTGCCATTAAAAATAGTATGATAAAACTGAAATTCCTTAATTATTCCCTGACCTAGATCAACTTTTCGAGGTTCAGCACAAAATTTAATGGCCGCAAACGCTGGCAACCATTGATATTTATCAATATACTTTTGAGTTGAATCTGTAGTTATCTCCCCAAAACGGGTAGTACTCCAGGATAATTGGGCCTT
This sequence comes from Paenibacillus cookii, assembly GCF_018333375.1. GTDB lineage: Bacteria > Bacillota > Bacilli > Paenibacillales > Paenibacillaceae > Paenibacillus_AQ > Paenibacillus_AQ cookii. Next base: position 11,621 of record NZ_BORW01000054.1, on the reverse strand, counting down.
CTTCAGATCTTCAGGCAACTCGGAAACCGTACATCTCTTGGTAGAAGCCAACCAGCCCAGAGTTAATTTTTTGATTAGAGACTCCGATATTTTCTCTGTTGCTACAATCCACGGCAAATCCGTTTCCACAAATTTATAATCTACTGCCACATTAATAATCTCAGGAAAAATGCTTTGCAGTTTTAGGCCTAGTGGCTTCACTTTAAATGCAAGCTTATACTCATTCGAATCCTTCAAATAGTTTCGCCAGCTTTCCGGCATGTACATCAAATGAACAACCTCATCGTAAAAGACTTCCTCCTTGACTTCCAATTCAAATAGCTGCATCATTCTAGTCTTCTTCAATATCCTCATCCTCCATTTCCATCTGTTGAATAGCTTCCATAAACGGCCCATATAAACATTGGAATAGTACATCGTTTCTGTTCTTATCCATTATGTTCTGCCATACTTCCAGCATAGAAAGCCCATCCGGCTCATCTACCTGCTTGGCGTTAAACTTGGCATCACAGAAAAAGACCCTGGCATCCCTTCCACCTCGAAGCAAACGGCCAATCATCTGCCAGACCGGAACAAAGGTGTACCAGCCCATCATCTCCCGCTCATCGTTAGTAAGCAAAGACCAATAATCGGGCTTTTGGTACATGCTCTCCAGCTTGCCACTACTCATCTGGCGTAGTTTATTGATGGCGCTATCGTAATGAAGGCGTTGCTTTTGAATCCTCTTCATGTATTTAGGCAGATGTGCATGCAATATCTGGACCAAGTAATTCAAATCATTCGGCACCGGATAAGGCCGTACCAAAAAGTAGACACTGCCAAACAAGGCTCCACCTTCCTCATCAAGGATGTTATATCCCCTCCCTACAGACAACAAGGGGACTATCAATACTTCTGCCGATTGTAGATGGAAAGTTTCAATCAGGCTTCTCGAAAGTTCATCCTCCTTAAGTTGTGAATCTCTGCCAAGTGCTTTGTATCGACCTGCCCAAGCGGAATCATCTGAGAATACTTGTCGTACAGTTTCAACATCATCATAAGAATTGACGACCAGCAAGACCCGACGCCGCTTTCCTAACCGTTGCCAATAACCCAGTTCATAATTCACATCCGATTTTAATTGTCTGACCATACCCGATAGATTGTTACTCTTATGTTCTGGATCACGTACGCCGGAAACTGCATAAAATTCTCCACGGGTCATATCAAGGACTGGTTTATAATAAAGCTGAATTTTGGAACTTTGCCGCCCTGCTCTCAGCAACCAGTCTGAAGAAGTTTCCAAATCATAATGCGCCGAATTAGGCGCATGGCTCGTCCCGGATAGAAAGACAACTGCAGGTCCTTCTTTCCCGTCACTAACTTGATATAATTGGTGCCAATCTTTCAAAAGCAATCTTCCAATCGCCGTATACTCGATCAATTTGAATTTTCCTGACTTCTCAGCATCAGGCAGATCATACTTGTAACCAAGCGTGATTCCCGTCATAGCTTCTTTCATAAACGCTTCGTAATCTTTCTGCATTGTAAAAAGTGGAGAAAAATCAATCGACAGACCTAATTTGACCTGAATCATCGGAAATGCCGTCAATATATATTTGATATTCTCTTCCGCACGGCACAGGTAAATGAAGAACTCCAACTGAGCGTATAAAAGCTGCCTTTTCACCCGTGGTTTTACTTCTCCCTTTACCTTGGCGATAAGCTCCTCAATCCATTCCTGTTTTCGTTCTGGGCTATCTGTGTCTATAAGATCATTTGCAATTCCCGACAATCGCTTGTCCTTATAAGGTTCAGAGGCATACTCCATCAACCATTTAAAGATCCGTGTCTGCTCCTTCGGATCTGTGGATAATTTCTCGCTTAGCGTTCCGGCTAGACCCGCTACCCGAATGAGATTACTTCGCAGGTCATTTCTTAAAGTAGCCGAATCATTCAACTTCGCATAAATCCGCCAGACCATATGTTCTAACATTCGTAAGCGGTCGTTCCACTCAATGATGGCTGAATCTCCGGCATATTGACCATATTCGCCATTGGTGAGTTGGCTTGATTCAAATCTGAGCTTTTCAAAAATATCCTCAGTCGAACCGAATACATTGTACTCCGTTAAAAAGGCTTCATCGAATTGCTTCTGCACCTGATCCGCCTCATCTACAAATATGACATCCAGCAAGTCATACATGGCTTCAAAAATTGTTCTGGAATGTGGATCAATGATTTCAGGAATACGTGTTTTCAATACACTGGAGGCCGTAGTCACCCATACTTCGGCATTTTGCAAATCCACCAAATCACGATAGACCCCACATTTATGGGCTAGTGGACAGACAACTTTACGGTTTTCCTGCTGTAACTGCAAACATGGATACGGTTTATTACGTTCGTAATCCTTGGCTAATGCTTGGATCAAGCACACATCGGATACATGCTTAAGTGATTCGTACTGCTCGTTTTGCCAATCACTAATGTTCTGGATTTGACTCATATTGGCGACGAGATAATTTTGCTGATGCTTGCTTCTTCCCGTTCTACCTATGACAGGGACCGCATGTACGCCAAGACGTCGGAGCTCTTTTACCCGTTCAAGTACCTGAGCCACACTGCCTTCGATAAAACCAATCTTGGCACCCGTCTTCTTTATCAATCGGAAAGTTTCCAAAATCATAAAGGTCGATTTCCCTGCACCTAATCCGCCACCAATATGAATGTTCCCTTTATAGATCAGCTCCTGTTCCTTACCTTTTACGGATTCCAGGATGACCGTTTTGGCTCGATCCTGCCACATCGTACTCTCGTTCTGACATCCATCCATTTCCTCAGCTATTCCAGACCCATTGTAAGGTAACGGCAGTGAACGTATTGTTTTAGAGCGATATGCTGGAAACGGACTTGGAGGGTCATTCAATAAACTATCGGGAATATTGCCATGAAAAGTAATGGGATCACCGCCACGAATTCTACGCATGTAACTAAATTGGCCAGCACTGGCAAACGTTTTTGTGCTTGGCTTTCTAGGGATATATTGTTTTAGAACCCGATTATAGACGGTCAAACGATCCGTTCTGAATTTTGGAGATATTTGTATAGCCGTTCCTTCTTCCGTGATGTCATATAACCGGTAGTCACGGTGTAATTCAGAGTATCTGTCTAACCTTCTAGATAGCATCTTCTTATGACGAAGTTCAGGAAAAAGAATACGCATACGGGTAACGATCTCAATCTGTGTTAGATCAGGTAGGACGGGGGCGTTGTAACCTACCAAAAGCGACCATGCTTGCTCGATTTTTAATTTCGGTTCAATTATTTGGCAACCCGTGATGAATAGTTCTATATTAATTAATGTTGAGATATCATGTTTACCGAGATTTAACGAATCAAACTCTCTGACAATTTCCTCAGATAATTCCCAATACGTCTTCCTCACCAAAACACATCCTCCAACACTTGTTCTACTTCGTTTTCCATCACAATTCGAATGTAGTACCTTGCAGTCTCATTCAAATACATTTCTGCTCTTTTTTTATACTCGTGGAACAACAAACTTCGATATCGGGGAACGACAATGAGACACTGATCCTGATATTTTTCAAGATAAGACGCGGATTGCCCATTAAAAAAGTTTGCTAGTGTCCGCGGATCTTTAAAATCTTTCACATCCAGGAAAAATTCCCGGCCTTTTAGTCTGACAGAAAGATCGAATGTATCAATGTTCGGGTACAGATCAACCTCGTATCCTTTTTTCCTCAAACGCTTAGCTAGTCGAAGTTCAGAGATCCCAGGCAAAAGGACAAAACGCTGAATACCCGGATTTAGACGGAAAACCCGTTGTTTTCCGAACTCAAGCGGTACTAAAATCTCCATATCAGCAAGCACGTGGCAAATATCCTCCTTGTTACATCGCCAACGATCATGTTTGTATTCCATCGTCCAGCCGCAATGCGGGCATTTTCGGAAATTGGTCAGTTCGTGCGTAATCTCCTGATAACAACGTCTGATCAAATGAATGAGTTCAGAATCCTGAAAATTTTCTGCGAATTCATTGAGTTCACGGGCTGTAATGACTGCATGTTGAGGTTCGGACAAAAATGTACGGATAGCGGTATATTCATCCTGCAGCTGTCTACCATCCTCTTTGCAATATTTCAAGATATCATACATGTTCTGCTGCTCCGCATCCTGCGGAGAAATATAGCGATTCATAAACTCATCCGTGTCGGCAACTAAACCGATGGTTTCTTCAAGAAGAGGGGAATGTTCTGGGTAGTCGTTCTGGAGGCCTTGGATCCCCCATTCATGTGAGGGCTTATGAAGAATTCGTATCAACTGATAAATATCTACCGGAGGATCGGAATTACCCTCGGCAGACAAATGGGCAAACATGAGCATACCTGTATACAGTTCATCTGGAATTACACCGAAGTTTTCCTGCCATTTCTGGATGCCTGTAATTAAATGAAAGAGCATATCCGGTCTCTTGACCGTTTCCAATTGGGCCATATGATCACCATTCCTTATTACAGTAGATAAATATAGGATACACTATTGGGGGGTTCGGAGGTTGTCAGCGAATGTATGTTCGAATAGTCGTTAATTATGTGTAATGCAGTGTTTACCCATAAAGTCCATCCATAGGAATACTTCTGTCCTATTTTTCATTGCATGCATTGCCATACCCAAAGTCAAAGAGGCTAACATCGTTATCTGGCGATTTTAGCCTTTTGGGGTCCAATTTTGTCCGAATTTCGCTACTAATGTATATTATGAAATCTCTCTATATCTTGTCAGCACTCTGTTTTTGAAAAGTGCTAACTGGATTCGTGAGAATTACCTCTTAGCCCTTCCTCTTTTTAGTGTGAGGTTGTGATAAGGGTATGACCATCAAGCAAAAGCAGAAGGAAGGTGCTGAAATGCACCTAAGAAAAAACCTTACCCAGTATGCCTGATCCCCCGCAAATACTCACCACTATTAATGATACGGTTCACCGTATCTATTGATAGGGTAAACTAAACTTCGTTACACACCTCAAAATCAAAGGGGCCCGGATCATCTCCTAGGCCCCTCCGTTTATAACTTAACCACCGCTTCAGCTTGCTGAATTTGCTTGGTCAAAATTGCTATCTCTGCTTCTCTATCCCACATTACACTTGAGCGTCCTGCTATTATCATTTCGGATTTTAGCAGTACCTCATCCTTGTTATACATATACTTGAATTGCAGCGGTTCGCCTGTTTCATCATCTTTGCAGTACATGTCAACGATGATCATTTGATCTCGCTTGTAAAGGGAAATCTCATCGTAATTTGCTTCGCTAATATTATTTGCCAACACAAAAGGAGGAATCCCCTTATTGGCAAGAACATGTGCTAACTTCACTTTTAATTCCTGCACACTAAGCAATTGTTACCCTCCTTTCGGTTAATAAACTCATTCTAAAGTCTTTCCGCTAAATATGCCACATGTTTTTCAGCCAGTGGCCTTGCTTGCTTGAAGTCGGCAATAGACCATTGCTTTCTTGGATACCCAATCGCCTTCAGCAATTGTTCGTTAATTATTTTGACGCATAGTCCATCTAAGGCTAGTTGTGTATCACGATAATAACCCAACTTTGTAGCAATATCTTCTGCTTTCCCTTTGGGGTTCAGACCCTTTGCAGTTAATATTTCCGCAATTCCATTTTCAATGTATGTCTTTAATTCTTGCCGACGCTCTTTCAATTCAAGGTCGGGTCTTTTCGATTTCGCAATATCTTCAAACGTAGACCCTTCGATAAGTTTAATCATCTCGTCAGTAACCGGAATACCCTTTGACCTTAGTGCTTCTAATGCTTCTTCGGTCTTGGTTCTGCTCTGACGAATGGCCTCTTCGTACGCTTCTAATATGGTTTCATCACCAACAAATGTCTTCAGTTCTTCTCTAAAAGTTTCTGATTGTCTAGCTTCCCCAACATCAAGCTCTGATCCACCATTACCGTCAGAAGAGCCTCCACCTTCATTCTCCTCGAATAACTTCTCTAACCGGTCGATGATCTCAGCCTTTTGTTGTTCTTTACTGTAGTACTCCCACAGCTCCTCCAGTCCAAGTGCGTTGTGATATACGAGATGTGCAACATTATCTATTGCCGTGTCTTTTGCGTCAGGAATTGAACGTAATGCTCTTCCTGCAAATTGTGCGTATGCCGACAAGCTCTTAAATGGCCGGAATATCGCGGCAATAGAAATGTATGGATGGTCGTAACCTTCACCAAGCATACCGACGTTCACAATTACATGCGTTCGATCATTGTGAAAGTCCACTCTTTCCCGATCTTGTTCAGAGGGTTCCATGTCACTGTGTATAATTGATGCAGGACATCCTGCGGCTTCGTATAGCTGTTTAATCTCCCTTGCATGTTCAATGGAACAAGCAACAGCAATGATTTTATGAGGTACTCCTGTTGCTTCTCTTTTCTCGGTCATGATTTGGAGGCTTCTTTTTACAACAGCTTCACTGCACTGCGTTGAGTACGCTACCGTTCTTTCCACCCAGTCGCTGTCTTTTAATTTCAACACTTCCTCCAAGGATACGTCTTCTTCAAATCCTTGTACCTTGAAAGTCAACTGATCTGGTATGTACTCTTTTTTAACAAGCTGCTTTACGTAGCCTTTTATCATTGCCCGACTCAGCGGATAAGAATAAATATCCTCAGCATAGATTTCCTTTTTATCTGATCTGAAAGGAGTACCCGTAATCTTAACGATTTTCGCCGAATTGAAGTACTCTTCCATCTCTACCCACGATGCTGCTGGGGAATGATGTGCTTCGTCGATAATTATCATATCGAAAAAATCCCGCGGTACCTTTTGCAATAAAGAACTTGCATTGTGGGACTGGAGTCGATGAATATTGGTAATCACAATTTTAGCTTGTTCCAGCGTTCTTGGATCTCCTTCGTATTCAATGACTTCGGGTAAGTTGGTTGGAATATTAATGACTTTTCGATTCCACCAGAAGTTATGTTCGTATCTAGGGTCAAGGCTATCAGTAACCGTATTGCGAATTGTCCGATTTGGAGTAACAATTAGCACCCTGTGCTTGGCTATGCCGTATGGCAAAATAGCCATTAAGCCCGTTTTACCAACCCCAGTTGGTAAAGTGACCAATGCTGGTTTATGATCAACTGGAGATTCAAAATATTCTTTCACTCTCAAATAACCTTGTACTTGTGGCTCCCTTAGGTTAGGATTGCCCTCAATGTGAGCAAATGTTTTTTCGAAGTACATATAAGCCCCCCGGCAGTTTGTTGTAATACATATTTCCACATAATCCCTCATATTCCTGCAAACCAAAAATGTTAAATCCAATTGAAAAGCCGAGGATCGAATGAATGATCCCCGGCTTTCATCTGGATATTATCCTTTAACAATCTCCATTAACTTCTCATAGCTGTTAACCACATCATACTTCAACTGATCCGAATTCAGCTTAGCAAAATGCCTTCGTGCACATTCAATCTTCGCCTTCTCGACTTCACGCAGCTCCATAGAGTCTAACGAACCTTTCGTCTCGGCAATAAAGTATATGTGCTTCACGTCGCCTTCTTTGAATACAATCGCCCAGTCTGGATTGTAGTCACCAACTGGAGTAGGGATGTAGAAGCCCCGCGGCAACTTAGCGTAAATGTGTACTTCATTGCTCGTATCCAGCTCTTTCGCAAAAGCCCGCTCGATCTTGGAATCCGTCACCACATAGTCGTAGATGTGCTTCTCAACCGCTATCGCATTTTGTCCAAGCTGACCCTTCAGCGTGTTCTTCGTGAACACATCGGTATCGAACGTATCATTGATCACATCATACGTAATGGATTCAATGATCGTCGTCGCCTTCTGCTCGTTGATCAGTCTGGACGCCCGAAGTATAAACTCCTCGGGATTCTTCTGGAACAGCATGAACTTCGCTTGTTTGATGCCTTTCAAGATAGCCACAATCGTTTTTCTGGTGAGCTTTGTTTCATCCATCAGTTTGCCGATCAAGTCGTATTTGATCTTCGACGCCGCAGCTTGATGAACATAATCCGCGTCCGTCTCTCGAATTACGAACGCTTCTCCCTGCTTCAATTGTTCACGAGATTCGATCTCATTCATTTCACCATGCTTGATGGAATAACGAATAGAAGGCACTTCCAAGTTCATATCAATCGCCATGATGCTTTTCCGCACCAATTCTTCCGAATCGAACTGAACCGTGTAAACCGATTTCTTATTGATTCGGCTCCACAACTCCTTGAATTCTTTCTTATGGAAGTTGCTGTTCACCGTGATATTCGGAACTGTATTCTTCCGATCATCGTTCGTCATATCCGACTTGCCTTCAACATAGATCGATTTAACCAGTTCAATAAGCTGCTCTTGATGTGCATTCAGCTCGTCAGGTAGTTTGATGGTTTGTTCTTCTACAGCAGCAAAATAAGCATCCGTCAGATTGTAGTCATCATCGGTATAGCCGTTACGAATAAACGCATTTTGCAGCTTGGTTGCGAGTCTCTCATCAATCTTCAATTGTTCGCCGCGGGCATTCACAAGTACTTTTTCCAAGAAGAAGCTATTGTCTGCCTTTCGTGGGCGATCCGACAATGTCGCGGCAATCTCGCTCTGAAGCTGCTTGGCAAATTGCTCATAAGATTCACTGACGACAACGGTCAATGCATTAATCTCGTGAACATCAATACCCGGAATACTCGAATCGATCCGTTCGCCATACTTGTTCACGCAGAGGCGTAAACCTCGTCCAACTTCCTGCCGCTTCTTGATCGTAGAATCACTGTGCTTGAGCGTGCAGATCTGGAATACGTTCGGGTTATCCCAGCCTTCCTTCAACGCCGAGTGGGAGAAAATAAACCTTGTCGGTTCCTCAAAGCTGAGAAGTTGCTCCTTCTGTCGCATAATCAGGTCATATGCGTCTGCATCATCGGAGTCCGTTTCTCTGGCAGACACTTTGGAGTCAACGAACCGATTGCTCTTTTTGTCGATGGAGAAGTACCCTTTATGCGTATCCTTCACTTGAATGTTATTCAAATATTGAACATATGGGTCATCCGCGAACAATGACAGTTGTTCGTTCAGGAGTTCCATGTACTCTTCTTCAAAGATATCCGCATAATCCCCGTTCCGTTCGTTGCCGTCTTTATCATATTGTCGATACTTGGCAACTTCGTCGATGAAGAAGAGTGAGAGCACTTTAATTCCTTTATGAAACAGCACCCGCTCCTTCTCGAAGTGTGATTTCAGCGTCTCCCTAATCTGGATTCGCCGGAAATGAAGCTCGCTGACATCACCTTGCACATCTCCGGCGAACAGCGTGACTCCATTAATAAAGCTGATACTGTTATTCTGACCGTTGATCTCGGATACCTTGTAACCTTTATACTGCTCCAAATTCTCGGATAATTGATAGAGGTCATCGCCTGTGACGATCTTCTTGGATACTTTGGTCAATCCGGTTTTGGTTCGTTTTTCATACTCAAGTCTAGCAACGGGAGCATGCTTGTCGCTGACATCAATGCCTTCGAGGTAGACGTAGCTGTTCGTTCCGCTTGATCCTTTGACCGAGATGCCTTTCACACTAATTTTCTTGACCAGTTTCATGTTGTAGGCATCCAGAGCATCGAGGCGATAGACTTTGTTGTAGTCTTCCCGATGAGTTGCCGAATATCGCAGCGTAAACAACGCTTTGAAATCCTTCAAAGCCTCTTTCGTCTTCTTCCCCTCAACGGATTGTGGCTCATCGATGATGAGTATAGGATTTGTGCTGGCGATTACATCAATTGGTCGTCGAGATTGAAAGTCATCCAGCTCCATCGTAATTCTTCTTGCATCCTTACCTCTCGCATTAAACGCCTGAGCGTTAATAATCATCACGTTAATGCCAGCGTCACTTGCGAACTTCTCGATATGATGCAGTTGCTTGGAATTATAAACGAAATAACGTGCCTTCGATCCATACTCCGCCATGAAATGGTCTTCGGTAATCTGAAATGTCTTCAGAACGCCTTCGCGAATCGCGATCGAAGGAACAACGATAATGAATTTGCTCCAGCCGTACTTTTTGTATAACTCGAACATCGTCCGAATATACGTATAGGTTTTACCTGTACCGGTTTCCATCTCAACCGTCAGATTGTACTTACCCTCAAGTCGCTCCGATAGTTTCAGCCCATTCTGGCGTTGCACCGCTTGAATATTGCTCAGAACTTCCTGATCGACTAGCTTGATAGGATTGTTCTTGAACCCATATTCCGAATCATTGCCGCTTGTTTGCTGAAAGAGATCGCCGATTTCCACACTTTTCTGCCGACGACCTTTATCAAGCGTAAACCGAGACGATTCGTTTGGTTGCCCTTGAAATACGTCAACAATGCTCTTTACCGCATCCAATTGGAACTGCTGATGTTTGAATTTAATCTTCACCGCTGCTCACCTTCCTTACAGCACTTGAATTTCAGTGCTTGGAGAGAGTAGCTTGAACAGTTCTTCAACATTGATGCGAGCCGAATCATCCCGGAAGGAGCTGTCACGGAATACAACGCGAAGAGGTTGATCCTCTGCGATCTTCTTGATAACCGACTCGGACACCTCGTCATCAAAGCAAGCGATCAAGGAATTGCCTGCAACGTAGTGGACGGTCTTGCCTTCGATATCTCTGGACTCCATTGGCAATGAAAGCTCCAGTCCGCACTCCAGCATCACTTGGATGAGCAAGTCCTCACCAGTACGGTCTTCTTTGATGTTCGACGCCATATCATCTAGATTCATCTGGCCAAGCTTGTCCGGCGTGTAATACACATCTTTCATGTTACTGGAGTCAACTCGGTATACACGGAAACCGTAATCGATGTCTGCTCCTGTATTTTCTTTAATTTTTTTGGCAGCACGGCGGATGCGTTCTTTGCCAAGCTCACAAATATTTGCGAATTGACTTTCAGTTTTATTAAGTTCGGGTAATTGGACTAGAATAAACTTTCGATTCCCGCCATCCTTAGCGTTCAGATTCATAACGGCGTGAGCAGATGTTCCCGATCCCGAAAAGAAGTCTAAATAAATACCCTCTTTATCGTCCGAATTATTTATTGAAAAACTAAAGAAATACTCTATTAATTTCGAGGGCTTAGGAAATCCAAATGGGTCTACGCCATCAAATAGTTCTTTAATCTCCTTGGTTCCCTCTTGATTAAATGGCCCATTGAGGATAGAGACCGGCTTCCCCTTTCTCATGTTTCCATTCTCGTCCTTTAAATATTGCTTCATACGAACGCTATATTTTCCGTTTGAATTATTAATTACGACTTCGTCATTTTCATATGCTTTATAAAGTCTCTCTTTTGACCATATCCACTGTTTTTCCGGCCAAATTTCTATACCATTATGAATCAACGGGTAGACTAGATTGGGTCTATTATCCTTGCTATTAGTAGCTAATGGTTGTGTGATAAATCCACCTCTAGTCTCATACTTTGAGTGGACCTCTGTCAATAGATTGGACAGCCAGAATCGAGAAAATTACGCAATTTGACCGTACATTTGTTCGTATTGAAAAGGTGTAAGATACCCGATAGCGGAATGTACGCGTTTCCGGTTGTAGAAAA
>NZ_BORW01000053.1 GCF_018333375.1 Paenibacillus cookii | reverse complement strand
GCCTCGTCGGTCACTGAAGTAGGGTTCTCAGAGCGCTTTAAATCGATTTTTATTTTAAAAGATATGATTCCCCATATAAAAAATAGAGTGTCGAAAAGTCCGTTGGACTTTCTCGACACTCTGAGACCTCGGAAAGGTCTGTTTTTCATTGGACCCAAGCATCAGCCCAGCGGATGGTACCCAAGCAGGTGCAAATGTTCGGCAATCACTTTGTAGCCTCTTCCGTTCGGATGAAAATGGTCGAAAGACAAAAGCTCCCTTTCCCGTCCGTAAAAGGAAGAAAATATGTTGGCCGCGGCATACCCGCTTCCCCAATAACCGTTGAGGTAGCCGTTAAATTGCTGAACCCATTGCGTGGCTGCCCCCACCTGGGGGTAGGGGTTATAGAGACCGACCGCCCGAACGATGTACGGCGTTCTGCTGCCGGATTTCAGCTGGTAGATCGACTGCATGATGCCGGAAAAATTGGACTCGCACTGCGACAACGCCTTGTTGAAATGCGAGGCCGCCTGATGGGAAGGCGCGCTTTTCGCCGCCCGGATCAAATCGTTGCCTCCGATCGACACCGTGATGATTTGCGCGTCCTTTAACGAGCTGCGCAGCCTCGGGTTGCGCCTCACGTTGTCGTACAATTCCGAGGAGGTCAGCCCGTTGATTCCCCAATTTTCATAGACCACCGGTTCCCCGATTTTCTGCTGCGCCAATCTCCGGTATACCGGCGCAAAGCCGTTTCCGGGCATCGCGCCGAAACCGACCGTCAGCGAGTCGCCGATCGCCGTGTATGAAATCGCCACAACCTTCGCCTCCTTCCCGTTTCCTCGTACTTCATCATTGTATGTGCCGGGAAGGGGCGTTGAAAGGGACAATATCCGGGGACAGGGAGAAGATCTCGCGAAAATCGGCGCAGGCCCAAACGCCAGGTTTATTTGACTTGCTTCAGCTGCTCGAAAAACCGGTTCATGGCGGGGGAGGAGGAACTTGAGCGCTCCCCTCCCGCTTCCCCGCCGCGAACGTACAGGCCGGCCCGTTGCCGCAGCGTCTGGAAATATCCGTCTTGTCCCGCCGCTTCCCGTTTCATCGCAAGGAGCAGCTCATCCCAATGGATCGGACCGGAATAGGACATCCGGTCAGGGTACTTTTCCGCCAAAGCCGCCGCTGTCTCCAGCGGGCTGCCGCGGGCAATCGTTAAGGCGATGTACGCGCCGATGAACCGGTGCGACGGATCGTTTTCGAGCGATTTTTGAAAAGAAGCCGCTGCCTCATCCCATTTTTGCTGTCTCATGAAAGCGATGGCTCGCGTTCCGTCCCTATAGCCGGTATCCTCCGACGTATCCAGCGCCGCCGCAAGTTCGTCGTACCGGCGATATTCGTCCCAATCGGCCCGATCGAACGCTTGCTGGGCCAACATGTCGTAGTACCAGGCGGCGGGATGCAGTTTCACCAGCTGCCGCAAAAGCCGGGTTTGCTCCGCCAGCAGGCTCTCTTCCGCCTCCCCCGCCCCTTTCCCCTCCAGCATCATGGTTCCCTGCAGCAGCCTGATAATCATATGCAAGCTATGGGCATCGTCGGGATCTTTGCGGTAATCCGCCCGATACATCGCTTCCGCCTTTTTCAAGTCCCCGCTGAGAAGCGTTCTGTCGGCCTCCGTCATCTCCCGCGCTTTCAAATAAAAAAACGGCAGACGGTCCGTCAAGCGTTCGTCCAAACGGTATCCGCCGCTGCGGGTCAGCATCCGGCCTCCCGCATCGTAAGCCGCGACGTCCCAGGTCATCTGGTTGTCCGTATTGGCATATCCGAGCAGGGACAACGGATCAATCGTCAGCTGGCCGCTGCCTTCGGAAAATCCGCTGATCCCCGTATATTCATAATAAAGATCATCCGCCTGGATCCGGACTTCGGGCACCGATATTCCCCGGCGGACGACACGGCTCGTCGAACCCGACTTCAGCTTTATTCCGACGCTGAGGTTATAATACGCCGCTCCCTGAACCGGCTCCCAGGCAAAGGCAATGCTGCTGTCCTTTACGATGGCATTGTTCACGGGTTCCCGGAGTTCGAGCAGCGGCTGAAACGTAACGTTCTCCACCGCCGCCTGCTGCCCGTTCAGGTCGATCCAGCCTCCATCGCGTTGTTCCGGCCACGTCCAGCCGTTCAACTGGCTTGCGTTCACCCCAAGATAGAGTTTGTAACGGCCGGGAACCACCCCTTTAAAAGCGTACTCTCCCTTTTCGTTGGTGATCGTCTGGTAGGGTTCAAAACCCGCCATGCTGTGGTTCAAATCATCGTCTCTCCGCAAAAATACGCCCGCGTAAGCCAAAGGCTCCCCATTTGCTTTCGCGATCGTGCCCGACACGTCGGTTAAGCCGGCCGGACGGCCCGAAGCGATCTTTTTTAAACGGTCCGTGATGCCCCGAAGCTCCTCTTTTTGGATTTGGACGGCCTGCCCGCTTGTCATGCGGCTGCTTTTTTGTTCCAAATCCGACCGGAGCAGCTCCAGCGTTTGGGGAACCTCCCCTTTTTCGATCGCATACTGCGCGAGCAGCTCGGACATGCGCACAAGGATATCATCGTTTGCTGCGTTCCTGTCGATTATTTCCGCGCACAACTTCAGCAGCGTATCATATTGTTTTTGCCCGGCGGCGAGCTGCGCCTGCATGAGCAGAAGTTCGTTGCTTGCGTACACGGCGGTCGAGGAATGCAGCCTTTTACGGGCTTCGGCCAAAACTTTCGCCGCTTTTTCCTGCTGCCCTTCTCCCTGGTAATGATAAGACAGCAGCTTGGCCGCGGCGGCGAGCTCCGGCCCCGGTTTACCCTCCGCAGCATACTGTTCCAAGTAGGGGAGCTTTTCGTCCAAGGAAAAAACGGGCTTTTTGGCGACGTCCACCACGCCTCCGCCGTACATCATGCCGGTCGACTCGATGTACATGTCGTATGCCCGGCTTAAATCGGCGCTGTCGTCTTTCAGCATGTATTCCTCAATGAGCTTCAGCTTTTCTTCCGCGCCGGCCGCCGCGATTTTACGAAGCACCTGCTCCTTCGCTTCCGCGCCGGTTTGACCGGCCCCGGCCATGTTTTGAGGCGGCTTCGCCATGACGGCGACGGCAAGGATGACGGCCAGCAGCAGGCCTGCCCCATACGCCAAATGTTTAATTTTGACCCGGATTTTCAAGCAGGGCAAGCCTCCTTTCGAGATCGTCCTTCCAATATACGCTGCCGGCCTCTTCGACCAGTTCCCGCTTGAAGGCGGTTTCGCTTCCCGGCAAGGGGCCTTTCGGATAAAGTGCCGCGCGATACAAAAAGGCGGCTGTCAATAAAAGCAGCAGCGCTGCGCCAATCGGGACGACCGGCAGTTCAAGCTCCTTGTTCCACCATGCTCTTAACCGTCCGGGCAGCGAATTCGGATGCGTTCTTTCGAGCACGTTTTGCCGGTTGCCGAAGCGAAGGCCTGCAAGCTCCCGGTCCAGCTCCCGTTTTACGTCCGGTCGGTTCAAGTCCAATCGGTCTCCCCCTCCTTCTCCAACGTTTGTTTTAAATAGGCGCGCCCTCGGGCAAGCCTCGCTTTGACCGTGTTCTTGCTCACCTGCAGGTGATCGGCGATTTCGGCAACGCCCATCTCCTGAAAATAATAAAGCGTAATGACCTCGCGGTATTTATAGCTTAGACGGTGCACCGCTTTCGTGAGCCTGCCGCTCCTCCACCGCTGCACAAGCCTTTCTTCGGGCCCCGGCTCCTCTTCTTTCGCCAGCCGCCCGTCCACGTAGGCGGACGGAAACAGATGCCTGAAACTCCAGGTTCGCTGCTTCATGCGGCAGCGGTTGACGACGATGCGAAGCAGCCAGCTTTTGAGCTTCGTATCGTCGCGCAGCTGCCCGATCCGTTCAAAGGCCGCGATAAAGCTGTCCTGCACCGCTTCCTCCGCTTCCTGCCGATCCCGGAGCAGCAAGCAGGCGGTACGCAGCAAATCGTCGCCGTACTGCTGCATCAGCAGCACGAGCGCTTCTTCATCCTTCCGTTTTAAACCCGCTATGATATCCAGTCCGTGTTCCTCCCCCCTTGCCATTAATGATGCGTCCCGGAGCGGATTGGTTGCATGTTTCCGAAAAAAATGTGCTTCTTCCGATTCCCTGCATGAAATACAAAAACCGGCTCCCCAAGAGGAACCGGCTATGTTACACCATCCGAACCAAATTATTCTTCTCCGGGCTCATCCTCGACCTCGAATACGCAGCGGAAGCGCTCCGTACCGGGATACTGCTCGCCCAGGCTGTGCACGATAAAGCCGATGTTCCGGTAAAAATCGACGGCCTCCTCATCCGTTTCGGCGATCACCCGCTCCGGCTTTTCCTTCGTCATGGCCTCCAAAATCATCCCTCGGCCATACCCCAGGCCCCGATTTTCGGGAATGACGGAAATATGGCGAATCACGAGGTCATTCCCCGACTTTTCGTATCCGATCATCCCGACGAGCAGTTCGCCGTCTTCATAGCCGTACAGCTGCCAGGCGTCGTTGCTTTCATAGGCTTGGACGGCCTCCTCGACCGACCGGTCATCCGGAAACACCGCGTAGGAAAACAGCTCGGCCACCTGCGGTTTGCGTATGTATGATTTAATGTTCAACAGCATGTTCAAAACCTCCACATCATCCACTTCATCTTTCAATTCATTGAGTTACTTTAACCCGCCGCGGCAAAAATTTCAACTTTAACATGCTGAAAATTCTCCCGGTTCCCGAAAACGATAAGCTTCAGGCATGAATGCGATGCTGGACCGATATTGAAAACAGCTTGCAAACAGGCGTACACTGGGTTAAGAAAACAATTGATTCGTTTTCAACTTTTTTCATGGAAAGAGGCTTTGCATCATGAGTTATATCCAGCATGGCACGTCCGCATTCCGCAAAACGAGTTTGGCCCTCTTCGCGGGAGGTTTTAACACGTTCGCCATCCTCTATTATACCCAGCCGTTGATGCCCGAGTTCTCCAGGGAATTCGGCATTTCCCCGGTGACGGCCAGCCTGTCGCTGTCGCTGACGACGCTGGTGCTGGCGTTCAGCATGATCGTCGTCGGCTCCCTCAGCGAATCTTGGGGCCGCAAGCCGGTAATGACGGTCGCCATGATTGCCGCGTCCGTTCTGACGCTTGCCACGGCATTCGCGCCCAATTTTCATACGCTGCTCGTCTTCCGCATCGTACTCGGAGCCGTGTTGGCCGGCCTTCCCGCCATCGCCATGGCCTATCTGGGCGAAGAGATCGCCCCTGGCAGCCTCGGGGCCGTCATGGGACTGTACATTAGCGGCAACTCCATCGGCGGCATGGGCGGCCGCGTCATTACCGGCGCATTGACGGATCTGTGGAATTGGCGCATCGCCATCGCCGCCATCGGGTTGCTCGGGTTGACATTCAGCCTGGTTTTCCTGTTTCTGCTTCCGCCGTCGCGCCATTTCGAAGCCCGCCCGCTGCGCTTCAAATCGCTGCTTCGTTCGCTTGGAAGCCAGTTCAAAGATCCCGGCCTCCTCATTCTATACGCGCTTGGCTTTTTGCTTATGGGAAGCTTCGTTTCGCTATACAATTATATCGGTTACCAACTGATCGCTCCGCCTTATTCCCTCAGCCAGACGCTGGTCGGATTTATTTTTGTCGTTTATATCGCGGGGACCTTCAGCTCCACCTGGATGGGAAAAATGGCCGACGCGCACGGCAGGCCGCTCATGTTATGGATAGGGCTGGCCGTTTTTCTTTGCGGAGCGCTGCTGACGCTTAGTCCGCTGCTGGTCATAAAAATCGCGGGCATCATCATGTTCACCTTCGGATTTTTCGGTTCGCATTCGATCGCCAGCTCCTGGATCGGTATCCGGGCCAAACGCGAAAAAGCGCAGGCCTCTTCGCTTTATTTGTTTTTTTATTACGCAGGTTCGAGCGTCGGGGGGACGCTTGGCGGCACGTTCTGGGGCGCGTACGGCTGGCACGGCGTGGTGGACATGATCGCGGGTTTCCTCGTAACCGCCTTGTGTCTGTCTTTGCTGCTTGCCCGCCTCCATCGCCGCCAAGCCGCCGCCTAAGCTTCCGTTATGCGATGATTTTCGGCGCGAAAAAGCCGGGTAGAAAAGGGGACCGCCCGCTCTACCCGGCTTTTTGTTCACATCATGTTAAAAGAGGACAAATTATCGCGGCAACCTCGTCATCCTTTGCATGTGAAAATCCGGTCACCTAACATCCTGCAAGGGCTGCTCCGTAGAAACGGCGCCTGCCTTTCGGTTTAGGGCGCGAATTTCTCGAGCACGATGACGGCATTATGGCCGCCAAAACCGAAGGAATTGGATATGCCGATGCGCACGTCCTTCCTCCGGGCTTCGTTCGGCACGAAATCCAAATCGCATTCCGGATCGGCCGTTTCCTGATTGATCGTCGGCGGGATGCGGCCGTCCCGGATCATTTGCACCAGCGCGATCGCTTCCACGCCGCCGGCGGCCCCGAACATATGGCCGATCATCGATTTGTTGGCGGTTACCGGGATCCGGTAAGCCTCTTCCCCGAACAGCCGCTTGATGGCCGCCACCTCGGACCGGTCGCCGACCTGCGTGCTCGTTGCATGCGCGCTGATGACGTCGACGTTGGCCGGCTCGACGCCGGCCTCCTGAAGCGCAAGCTTCATCGCCAGATAAGCCCCTTTCCCCTCGGGATGGGAAGCCACCACATGGTATGCATCGGAGGTCGCGCCGTAGCCGGTCACTTCCGCATAAATTTGCGCGCCGCGCTTTTGTGCGTGGGACAAGCTCTCCAGCACCAAAATGCCGGCGCCTTCCGCCATGACAAACCCGTCGCGCCCGGCGTCGAACGGCCTGCTGGCACGGGCCGGATCGCCATCCCATCCGGACAGCGCGGTCGCGTTGCCGAATCCGGCCATCGAAATTTCCGAGATCGCCGCCTCGGCTCCGCCGGCCAGAATGACGTCGGCTCCGCCCGCCCGAATCAGCCGGAACGCTTCCCCGATGGCCGTGTTGCCGATCGAACAAGCCGTCACGGGCGACAGGGTTGGCCCCTCCGCTCCCGTGCGAATGCTGATCATCGCCGCCGCCATATTGGAGATCATCATCGGCACCAGCAGCGGACTGACGCGGGAAACGCCGCGCGTGCGAAGAACCTCCGCCTGCTCCATCAAAGTCGAAATGCCGCCGATGCCGGAGCCGACATAAACGCCCATTCGTTCCTTATTCACCTGATCAAGCTTAAGGCCCGCATCCTGAATCGCATCTTCGGCGGCGGCAAGCGCAAACTGGCAAAAGCGGTCCATCCGCCGCGCTTCTTTCCTGCCGAAACGGGCGTCGGCGTCAAAATCGCGTACCACGCCCGCCAGCGAAGTTTTCATAACGGACGTATCCCAGGCATCGACCTTGGAAATCCCGGATGTTCCTTGCAGCAGCGCGTTCCAAAAAGACGGCACGTCATTGCCCAGCGGCGAGACCAGCCCTGCTCCCGTAATAACGACTCTTTCCATATCCTGATTCCTCCCTGTGCAATCTTTATGGAAATATCTTTTCACAGGTGTTATCCTATTACAAGTTGTTGTTTATCCTAGTATAATGAATACTATGCATGTACTTTGGAAAGCTTGGCCGTGCAACAAGAGAGGAGGAACGCCATGAATCGCGATACCCGCCTTAAGGCGCTTTCGGCCTTCCTGACCGAGCAGCGCGCCAAAATCCAGCCCGAAACGGTCGGATTGCCGGCCGGCGGAAGGCGGCGCACCCCCGGGCTGCGCAGGGAGGAAGTCGCCCAATTGGCCGGCGTCAGCAGCACCTGGTATACATGGCTGGAGCAGGGCCGGGACATCAACGTTTCATCATCGGTGCTCGACTGCATCGCCGCCGCCCTGCGCTTGACGCCCGACGAACGCAAGTATCTGTTCGCCTTGGCCATGGAAGCCCCCTCAAGCTCCATAACGACGCAGCAGGAGGAGCCCAAGATCAGCCCTGCGCTGCAAAAAATGGTGGACGAGCTGCATTACTGCCCGACCATCATCTCCGACCGCCACTGCCAGATCGTCGGCTGGAACCGGGCGGCTTCTTACGTCTTCCTTGCCTTCGAGCGCATTCCCGCTGAGCAGCGGAACATGATCCGGCTGCTGTTTACCCGGAAGGAGTTCCGGCGGCTGGCGGTGAACTGGGAGCATTTTGTCATGGGTTTTCTTTCGATTTTCCGTTCCTATTACGGCCAATACGTGGAAGACGCCTGGTACGAGCAGTTTTTGCAGGAAATGGAGCAGGTCGATCCGGAATTTTTGCCCTTATGGAAGCACAGCCAGGTCAGCAGCGCGCCCGAGGTCGTCATCGAATTCCGGCATGCCAAAATGGGGAAAATGCTATTTGACCTGACCTCGCTTCAAGTGCAAGGCAGCGCCGACCTCCGCTGCAGCGTATATACGCCTGCCGCCGGCTCCTCGACGGAAGCCAAGCTGAAGCGGCTGATGAACCAATCGGCGGATTGACGCAAATGATAAGCTGGGGATGATGAACGATGGCTTTTGGCATAAACCGCAAGGAACTGGACGCGTGGAAAAAGGCGGTCAGCCGCGGCGAAATCGCGTTTTTGACCCATTATTGGCTCGATCCGCGTTTCCCCGGCATGACGACCGTGACCAAAGTGGGCTGCTCGGACCTGGAAAGGCTCCGGGCATGGTGCGAGGCGCATGATCTGCCCTCCCGGTACATCCACAACCGGAACCCTTTTCCGCATTTTGATTTGATCGGTCCGAAGCAGAAAGAAATTTTAATCGAGGAAAAGCTTTGGGAACATTTGGAGCGCTTCAACCTGTAAAGGCGTTCGAAGCCGCTGATCGCCAGCGTTTTTTCCTTTCCATTCAACGAAAAACGGCCCGCCGTCCGCTGTCCGATACGCGGCGACGGGCCGTCTTTTGACGTCCTACAAGGGGATTATCATTTTTGGCGTCCGGCTTTGTAGCTCTCTTCGGCAGCATGCCCCAGCTTCTTCAAAAGCTCGACGGCCTGCTTTTTCTCGTCTTCATTAAGCCCTTCGACCGCATGGACGAGCACCTCTTGGTGGCTCGGGAAAATCGACCCGAAGAAAGCGCGCCCTTCGTCCGTCAAATCCGCGAAAATGACGCGGCGGTCATCCGGCGAGGCTCTGCGCACAAGCAGGTTTTTTTTCTGCAGCTTATCGGCTACATAAGTAATGTTTCCGCTGGAAATCAGCACTTTCTCGCCGATCTTTTGCAACGGCTGCGGGCCTTTGTGATACAAAAGATCAAGCACGCCAAATTCGGTGGTATTCAGGCCATGGCTTTGGATATCGCGCGAGGAATGGGCTACGACCGAATTATAAGCGCGTGCGAGTACGATAAATAATTCCAGGGACAATTCGTCATTGTTCATTTTGTCTGCCATACGAGAAACCTCCAAAACTACTATCTTAATATAAAGATAATGGAAACCCGCGCGATTGTCAATGGCCTGCTATTTTTCGGGCGTCATCACCGTTACGGTGCCGTCCTGATGCCCGATCACGGCCCGGGCTGCGAGTCCGATAAACAGGCCGTTATCCACGACGCCGGGCAGCGCGAGCAGCTGCGCATGCAGCTCCGCCGGATGTTCGATCACGCCAAAACGGCAATCGGCAATGTAATTGCCGTTGTCCGTGATGAACAGGCGCTCGCCGTCGGTGCGGAGCATCGGCTTTGCGCCCAGCTTTTCCAGCGCCTCCATCGTCCATTCATTCGCAAAAGGAACGATTTCGACCGGCAGCGGAAAGCTGCCGAGCTTGTCCACGAACTTGCTCTCGTCCGCGATAATAATCAATTCCTTGCTGTGGTACGCAACGATTTTTTCCCGCAGCAGCGCGCCTCCGCCGCCTTTGATCAGATGAAGCTCCCGGTCGAGCTCATCGGCGCCGTCGATCGTCAGATCCAGCCCTGCGATTTGGTCGAAAGGAACCAGCGGAATGCCCTCTTCCTGCGCCAGCTTTTCCGAAGCCTTGGAGGTGGCCACCGCTTGTATGTTCAACCCTGCCCGGACGCGTTCCCCGATTTTACGGATGGCCCAATAAGCCGTCGACCCCGTTCCAAGCCCGATCCGCATCCCGTCTTCCACATATTCCACCGCTTTTTCGGCGGCCAGCTGTTTCATATTCATGCTCCCACGCTCCTCAAACGAGATTCATTTCCTTTTCCGGTCCGTTACAGATCTTGTCCGTAACCTGATATAATCAGACATAAGATGACAATCTTTGGAGGTACCGACATGAGAACCGAAAATCAAATCAAATCCAAAATCAATGAACTTACGCTGCAAAAAAAATCGCTGATGTCCCGCATCGAGTCCGCCGAACAAGGGTCTCCGGCGCATGCGTCGCTGAACGCGCAGCTGCTTCGGCTGGAGGATATGATCAGCATGCTGGAATGGGTGCTGCACGAACCGAGCGGCAGTTACCATATGTAGCCCCCGATTCGGCCGTTGTCAATCCGCTGCCCCCGTCCCCTTAAAGCCGTACACGACCGAATCCGCCGCCAGCGATAAATCCTCTGATCCATCAAAGTGACGGGTTTCAGGCCCGTCTGCCGCCGCCATGCTTCCGCAAAAGCGTCCGCGGCATGGCGAACGGCTACGATGCTTGGGATATGTACATCCTTTCGGCGGTGCAGATGCTCTGGGCAGCCGCGCAGCAAGCTTCCAGCTTTCCCGCCGGCATGCCTTCAGGCACCCCGAAGATCAGTTGGGATTGCGTCTTCATCATGACGAGCAGCGGCTTGTCCCCTTCGCCGACCGAGGCAAGAAAATACGGCCCTTCCGCCTTCTTCTCGAGGACAAGCCTGGACAATACGCCAAGAGGGAGATTGTTTACCGCTTCCTGCTCCATGAGAACCGCCTCCACATGTGCGCGGAAGGCGGACGGGTCCGTAAAATGGCGGAATTGCATTTTTAGGTCCCCCTTTTGGTTGCTTCTTACCGGTTCGCGTTCGCGAGTGAACCCCGCAGTCCCTGCTCAAGCCGGTCCAAGGCCCGGCCTTCCTCGTCGTTCATCACGGCGTCGCGGCTTGCCCTGACCTCGATCATCTCCGCCTTGGACGCCAGATCGGAGCAGGTATGCTCCATGATTTGCACGGCGTGGTCCAGCTTCAGTTCGCCGACCGTGCCGTGAACCCGGCTAAAACGGACTTTTACCGTTCCTTCGGCTTCGCGATAGGCCGCTTCAAGCAGCGTTGCCGCGTTGGCCGCTTCACCGGCCGCAGACTGGCGCTCCAACAACACCGTATAGGACGATACGGCAGGTAGGGTCCCCTTCTTTTCCTTCTGCTCCGCGATAAGTTTGGAATTTCTCCAGGCAAGGAAGCCGGCCCCGGCGAGAATCAGTATTCCTAATGCATATCCGATATAAACAATCAAGTCTTCACCTTCATCCGTTTCTTTTCGGCTTGCCTGCCGGTTACAGCTTTTTCAGCATATGGATATCCTCGGGCTCGAGTTCGAACAGTTCTTCATCCACCTGGTCGGCGATTCGGCCGCCGTTGGCCATATAAAAATGAACGGCGGACTCGGTTTCCGTCGAAGAAATGTACAAATAGGACGCCCCGCGCTTGCGCGCCTCGTCGGCAAGCTCCTCCATCAGCTTCGTTCCGATGCCTTGCCTGCGGTACGCGCGGCTGACATACATCAAATCCACCTGCAGCCGGTCCAATTGTTCGCCGCGGAACCGGTGCCCAAGCACGCCGAATCCGACAAGGGCGTCCCCGTCAAAGGCGCCGTAAGCCGCGCCTCCGCTGCGGAGCTCGGCCTCAAAACGTTCGATCATTTCCCGCGTTTGTTCCTCGTCCCAGGACGGGCATTCATGCCCGGCAGGAAGGGCCTCCAGCACGCCGTCTTTCATTTTATAAATGCTTCCGATCGTTTCCGATCTGTCGATTTGCCGAATCAAACCCGATTCATGAAGCTGCAGTTCCCTAATGACCATGATTTGCTTCCTCCAATGCTTATTTTAGATGATCCCTCCTTTTTTCTTCCGTTAGTTTGGAAATGCGATGATTTTTTTTGGAATGACCGTACATCCTCCTTTTTTCTCTCATTATACAAAAAAACGGCCCGCGGCTGAACCAGCCGGAGCCAAAAATAAAAGAAGAATGTCTACACTTATACATTACCCTCCGCGGCGGCCGTTAATCGGGCCTCGGCAAGCCGGGTTCACAAATTCGCCGCGGATTTCTGGGTTTCGTACAGAGGCGGCGTTTTTTTCCTGGAAAACCGGATTTGCGGAATGGCAATCCCGATAAAAATGAGCACGATGCCGAACCATTGCAGGCCGCTAACGTGTTCATGCACGAGAAGGACCGAAGCCACGACGGCCGCGGGCAGCTCGGCGGCGCCAAGAATCGCTCCGGTTCCCGAGCCGACCTTCGGCATGCCGATCGCAAAAAACACGACGGGGATCAAAATGCCGAGGAAGCCCAGCGCGACGCCGTATTTCCATAACCCGTCGACCAGCGCCCCATCCCACAAAAACGAAGGCGAAAATACCGATAACACGATGACGCCGGAGCCCGTCGTCATAAAGAAGCTTTTATTGAAGGCGGGAACCTTCGTTTCGACGCGTCCGCTGACGAACATGTACAGCGCAAACGTAAAGGCCGACAGCAGTCCGAAGATCACGCCCGTCATGTCGAGCGCTCCGCTGCTGGACCCGATGACCCCGCCGGCGAGCAGCGTTCCGCCGATCAGAACGATGATGGAAGCGATCTTGCTTTTGCTCGGAAAACGGCGGTCCGCAACGGCTTCCAGCAGCACGCCGATCCAGGTGAATTGGAATAAAAGCACGACGGCGATCGAGGCAGGCAGCCGTTCGACGGCTTTACCGTAAAACACCGACGTGCCGCTCATGGTGATGCCGACGGCCAGCAACGTCAGCCACTGCTTCGGCGACAGTTTTTTGCGCGAAAACAGAAGCATGAGAATGAGCAAAAACGTCCAGCCGAACACGTATTGCCCGCCCAGCATCTGGCTGACCGTAAAGCCCTCCTTCATGCCGAGCTTCATGATGGATGACAGCACCCCGTAACTGATCGCCCCGATCAATATCAGCAGCGAATATTTGAGTTTGTTCATGCATATAGTCCCCCTTTGATGCAACCTTCCGCAACAACCAAAAGCCCCCCGTCATGGATAGACAGGGGGCGAACGAAACCGGCGGGTTCATACCGCCGTTAAAATTTCGCCACTCGCGAACGAATCGGAGTTTAAGACAGGTGCTGCGTGTCATGTTTAAGTTAAGTATCCTGGTGCTTTCAAGAATGAATATTAAAACATTCTTCCGGGGGCGTCAATGAGTTACGTTACCAGAATAAAGGATGTCCCGCCCGGCGGATCCAGCGGGTAGATCTCTTTCCAACCTCCGCCGCTCCGTTCCCAAATCCGCTGGTTTCGGCTCCCTCTGAACGGAACGGACAAATCCCGCTGCCGAAGGTCGAAACGTCCGTCGACCAGCACGTCGCAGCAGGCAAGAAGTTCCCGTTTATGGCGGTCGCCGCTTGCAAGCAGCTCTTCGAGCGTATAGCCGGTATACGCCCAAATATGCTTCCCTTGGCGCCGCAGCTCCCGGGCGGCCAGGCTCATCCCCCGCGCCTGCAGGAACGGGTCGCCTCCCGACAGCGTGATGTCCGTCAGCGGGTTGCCCGCGGCTTCGCGTACGAGCTCGGCGACGCTCCACCGTTGGCCGCTGCGCAAACGCCAGGATTCCGGGTTATGGCAGCCCGGGCAGCGGTGCGGACAGCCCGCGCAAAAAATGACGGTGCGAAGCCCCTCCCCGTCCACGACGCTGTCATGAATAACGTCCATGATCCATACGTATTCCTCCGGGTTTGGAAGAGCCGCCGAGGAGTCATTCGGATGTTTGCCCATCTCGCCTCACGCTCCTTATCTCCCGTGTTTCAGGCGGTCGGCTTCCTCCGCCCGTTTGGCCGAATTCCATTTGTCCATGTCGCCTACCAGATAGCCGGTAATCCGCCGAATCCGTTCGACCTGGGCGCCGTCGCATGCCGGGCAGCGATCGTCGATGATGCCGCTGAATCCGCATGTTTTGCAGCGGTCGACCGGGTGGTTGATCGAACCGTAGCCGATCCGGTTGTCCGCCATGCACCGCACGATCCGATCCAGCGCGGCCGCGTTGTGAATGACCGATCCGTCCACTTCGACGTACGTAATGTGACCCGCGTTGCAGAGCTCGTGATACGGCGCTTCCAAGCGGATTTTATCCGCCGCCTTGATCGGAAAATAAACGGGAATATGGAACGAATTCGTGTAATAATCCCGGTCGGTAACGCCGGGTATGGCGCCGAACGCGATCCGGTCCTTTTTCACGAATTTCCCCGACAAACCTTCCGCAGGAGTCGCGATCAGCGTAAAATTCAAGCCGCTTTCCTTCGTTTCGCGGTCCATCCGTTCACGCATGCGGCGGATGATCCGAAGCCCCTGCCGCTGAACCTCTTCGCTTTGTCCGTGATGGCGGCCGAAAAGCGCCGTCAAAGCTTCGGCCAAGCCGATGAAACCGACGCTCAGCGTCCCCTGCTTCAGCACGTCGCCAAGCCGGTCGTGAGGCTGGAGGTGCTCCCCGCCCCTCCATACGCCTTGCGAATATAAAAAACGGAAATTCCCGGCCCGCCGGCCCGCCTGGTACCGGAAGCGCTCATGAAGCTGGCGTACCGCCACGTCCATCGCTTCGTCAAGCCGGCGGTCAAACTCTTCCGGACCTGCGGACAAAAGGGCAAGTTTGACCAGATTGACCGTCGTAAACGACAAATTGCCGCGGCCGATGGCGGTTTCCTCCCCGTTCACGTTTCCCATCACGCGCGTCCGGCAGCCCATGTAGCAGACTTCGCTTTCCTTCGTTCCCCGGTCGTAGGCTTTGTTGAACGGCGAATCGAGAAACGCGAAGTTCGGGAACAGCCGGCGGGCGGTCGTTTCCAGCGCGAGCCTGTACAAGTCGTAGTTCGGATCTCCCGGCAGAAAGTTCACTCCTGACTTCACCTTGAAGATCTGGATCGGAAAAATCGGCGTTTCTCCGTGCCCGAGACCCCGCTGGGTCGCCAGCAGCAGCTGCTTGATCAGCATTCTGCCGCATTCGGACGTGTCCGTCCCGTAATTGACCGATATGAAGGGAACCTGGCCGCCGCCCCGCGAATGCATCGAATTGGCATTGTGGATGAACGCCTCGCAGGCCTGGTACACATCCCGTTCGGTCATGCTCCAAGCTTCGCGCTCCCGGTCGAAATCGTCTTGGAGCGGCAGCTCCCGCAGCAAGCGGAGCTTTTTCTCGAAGGTTTTGCGCACGTACGGCGCAAGGTCGGCGTCAAACATCGGGAAAGCTTGTCCGCCGTGCTGCTGGTTCTGGTTGGCCTGCAAAATGATCGAAGCCAGCGCCATGGCGCTTTTGATGTCCTGCGGCTCGCGCATATGGCCATGGCCGGTATTGAACCCGCCCCGGAGCAGCTTGCCGAGCGGAATTTGGCAGCAGGTCGTCGTTCCCGAGGCATAAAAATCAAGATCATGCGGGTAAATCAAATTTTGTTCGATCGCTTCCTTGGCCTCCGGCGACAATAAATGTTCGGCAGCGTACATTTTGGCGCTTTCGCTGGCAAATTTGCTCATCAGCCCCATGGGCGACTTTCCGTCCACGTTCGCGTTTTCCTGAAGCAAATCCGGGTTGCCGTCTTGCAGCATATCGTCAAAGGAACGCCAGAGACGATCGGACGGATCCTTGATGAGATCATTCATTTCCACTTCCTCCTTAAGGCGCAAAATGGGATGGCTAATCCACCCGACACCATATATAGTATTTAATTCGAAAATCAAACACTATATCTATTGTCACACCCCGGAGAAAAGCTATTTCTGCTTTACCGGTCAAACGTCATCGCTGGCCAAAACAAGGGGCCCGGCATAAAGCCCAACCGATGGCATAACGATTCGAGCGGATGGCCGTGCGCGATGCGGGCGCGGAGCATCGGCTCCCCGCGATGCGCCAAAGCGGTCAAAGCCCGCCTCAGCATATTTGTCGCGACCCCTTTGCCTCTAAAACCCGGCCTTACGGCCAGCGCTTCGATCACCGGACAGCCCTCCGAGTACCCGATCAAACAAACGCCGATCAAAGCATGCGTTGCATGGTCATACGCTGCGCCCGAGGCTTCCAGCACGGCTTCCGGACTTTTGGCGGCAAATTCCCGAAGCCGAAGCAGCGTCTCCGGAAAAGACATGGCGCCTCTCTCTCCGGTCTCCCCGCCCTGGGCATGCTTAAACAAAAACAGCCCGGCTTCGCGCTCCAGCTTCAGCCTCGTTTCCCCGGAATCGCACGCGGTTTCCGCCCGGCGCCAAATCATCTCGGGATGCTCGCCTTCGAACACGGCCGTCGGACGCTGCATCCACCGGAATCTGCATGGGTCCGGCCGAAAGCCGGCCCGAATATAGTCGTCGGCGTCGCCGTCCGGGACCTCCATTGCCTGAATCGGCAGCCCGTTGCCGCCTTGCCGCCGCAATGTTTGCGCGATCAGCCGAATCACCTCGGCCCCCCCTTCAAAAGGCGGAACCGTAAAAAAATACCGGAATGCCCAAGGCGACAGGGCCAGCCCGCCGACAACGGTCTGATCTTTGACGAGCCAAAAAGGCTCATCGCCCCCGGAGAGGAAATTTTCCTTCTCCCGGCATCGGAAAGCGATCGTCGCCTGATGATAATAAACGTGAACGTACCGCTCCCATTCCGGGGCATCCGCCCGGCATAAATGAAGCGACTCCGTCAGCTTGAGCGTAGACGCCTTTTTCAGCCATGTCGTGCGATCCATACCCAACGAACCTCCTTCTGCCTTCCGAAAGAAAGCTTCCCTACTAGATTACGTTCCGCATGACCGGTTTCATGCCATTTGGCCGCCGAACCCTCTAATTCTTTGCCGCCGGTTCGCCTGAAACGGCAAAAGGGCCGCACCCTTGTTTGTCTCGATTGGAGACCAAGGATGCAGCCCTCGCTATGTAACTGTTTTTTCGTTCCGGCCGTCCAGTTCGATTAGCCAGCAGTCGCGGTACGCCCCTTCATGCCGTTCATGCCGAGGCAGCAGCTTTTTCCGCACGAACCCGCATTTCTCGTAAACGCGAAGCGCGCGGGTATTCCAGGTTTGCGGGTCCATGACGATCCGGTCGGCCTTCATCTCGCCAAGCAAATATTTCGCCATGGCCCGGATCAGCATCGTACCGATTCCGCGGTTCCAGTAGTCCGGCTCGCCGATAAACTGGTCCATCCCGAAAATGTTCTCCTGCGATCCGGCATAACCGTAAAGTTCCCGTTCTTCCCCATCGATCTCGTAATACTGGATATACCCGATCGGTCGGTTCCCGTACGACACGATGTTTCGGACGATACCGCTATCCTCGGCGTAGAAGTGCTTTTGCACCCGATCCAGGTCATGGGGCTGATCCCGGCCTTCGTAAAATTCCAGCACGCGCGGGTCGCTGAGCCATGCCGCCAGCAGCGCGGCGTCTTCCTCCGCCAAGGGCCTGACCGAAAGCTCTCCTTCGCGGAACAGCATCATGCGAAACTCGCCAAATATGTATGGATTTGAGCCATGTGATGGCGGTCATGTTCGTAAAAATCAAGCAAATATTCGTCCACCGACAGCTTATCTTCATGTCTATGGCCGAATTCGGATTCCGGAATGCCCTCGATGACCTCGACCAGCTGCCTGCGCGCTTCCACGGTTTGCCGGATCAAATCCTGCTTGCTCTGGGTCAGCCCGTAAGCCGCGGCGTCGCGGTTGAACTCGTTGAAATCGAGCGGCTTCAGCGTCATCGGCCGATGCTCCGCCATGGGCCGTAACGCGTTTTCCAGAAAGTACCGGTCCCACAGCATCATATGGCTGATGATGTCGCGCGGCGACCATTTGCCTTCCGCGATCGGCCCCGCCCACTGCTCTTCGCTCAAACGCTCCAGCGATTCGGCGAACCCGACCAGCTCGGCGAAAGCTTCCAGTTTCTCCTGCTTCGTATTCATCGAAATATCCTCCTTACAAAGAAATGGTTGATTCCTTTCCTGATCATACCATTGAATCCGGAACCAGGCAAGAACATTTGTTTGGTTTTTGGCGCGCCAAAGGCTAATGATGGAAGAGATAGCAAAAAAAATTCGGGATAACGGAAAAACGGGCGCACCGTAGCGCAAGATCCGAATGGAACGCCTCCGCCGCCGCCCGCTTCTCCTGTCACGTGCTTCATCCCCCGCTCGAATTACAGCAGCAAATTTCTTTTTCTGAACCAAACGATCCCGGCCGCAAAACCGGCGAAGCCGACCGCCAGCAAAATGAGGACGACCGGCGTCCAATGAACCGTTCCATTGACGATATCCGCGGTGTCAAATAAAGAAAACAAGGAAACATGCTGCATCCAGGAAAGCTTGTCGCTGATTTTGCCCGCCAAATTCAAGCTGAAAAACCCGAATACGATGAACCCGGAGATGCCACGCGCCCTTTTTTCGTCATTCGCAACCGCGGACACCAAAAAGCTGATGCCGCAAACCGCAAAAAACAGCAGGAACGCGCCCAGATTCAGCAGCAAAAACCTTCCGGAGTCGAGCTCGCCGACATCCCCGATAAACAAGGCATACCCGCCGTATCCGGCAAGCGTCGTAACGAGCGAAATGATGAATAATCCCGTCAGCAGGACCACGGCCTGCGTATGAGCCACCTTGATCCGGGTCGTGGGCGCGGCCAGCAAGTAGGCCATCGAGCCTTGATCGACGAGACGGGCCATCAGTTGGGTGGAAGTCGTGATGCTGAAAATGGACAAGATCAGCACGAACAGCAGCCCGTAATATTCGCCGGAAATAAACGACTCGACGCTGCCGAACCCGTTTTCGAGGCTGAACGCCTTGCTTACTCCCTCCGGCATCGCCGCGATGAGCGTATTGAGGTTTTCCGTTTGCGTGGCCATGCTCGGGTAAACCCAAAACATGAGCAAAATATAAAAAGCCGAACCAAACGCGTAACTCGTCATCGTCCGCAGATGATTTTTGAGCATTTGCCCATACAGCGCCGCATTCATGTCAGTTGCCCCCCTTCCGGTCGTAATAATCCATAAAAATGTCCTCCAGGTTTTGCGAAGCCACGTCGATGCTGCGGATCCGGTATTTCGCCGTTTCCTGGACGAACCGGTTATAATCCCCCTGTACCGCGACGCGCACCCGGTTATCTTTGCAGGATTCGATTTTCAGGCCGCTGGCAAGGAACGCATCCCGGTCCCCGGCATCCTCGAAGGAGACCTCGAACAGCTTCCGCTGCTCGGCCTGGAGTTCATGGATGTTTTTTACGGCGATAAGCTTCCCGTCCTTGATAATGGCCGCCCGGTCGCAAGTCCGCTCGATTTCCGGAAAGCTGTGCGAGGACATCAAAAACGTCGTCCCTTTGGCCTTTTCCTCCAGAACAAGCTCGATGAACACCCTTTGCATCAGCGGATCCAGGCCTGAGGTCGGTTCGTCCAATACGATCACCTCGGGTTCATGCATAAAAGCGGCCACGATGCCTACCTTCTGCTTCATGCCCTTGGACATCTTCCGGATCGGCGTGCGGTCATCGAACTGCAGCCGCTCCACGAGCTCGGCCCTGCGCTTCGGATCCACCCCGCCCCGCAGCCTCGACATGAAATCCAGAAAGGTTTTCCCCGTCATGCCCTCCATAAAGGCAATTTCTCCGGGCAAATATCCGACCAGCCTTTGAAATTTTCCTTGATCTTTCCACGTATCAAAATCCCGTATCCGCACGGTTCCCTGTGCCGGTTTCATAAAACCCATGATGTGGCGGATCGTCGTCGATTTGCCCGCCCCGTTCGGACCAAGAAAGCCGAACACTTCCCCTTTTTCCACGGTGAAGGAAATATCGAATATCCCTTTCCCCCCTGGAAATACCTTCGTTACATGTGACACCGTAAGCATAGCCAGCGCCTCCCGCTCGGGAATGAAATTATGAAATATTATATCCAGAATATTTCACAACCAGATCATACGCCGGAATGATATCCCCGTCAATAGAGTTATGAAATATTTTTGTGTTATAATTTCATTATTATGCGGCGAAAGCCGGAAAATGGAGCTGATACAAACGTGAACGGCTTTGAACGAAGAGCACAGCAGATTAAAAACCGCATTAAAGAGACGACATTAAAGATGCTCGCCTCCTGCAGCCCCAAGCAAATCCGCATCGCGGACATCGCCGGGGAAGCCGGCGTTTCCCAGGTGACGATCTATAATTATTTCGGCAGCAAGGAAGCCCTGATCCGGGAAGTATTCCGGGATTACGCCCAAGGCGCCATAGATGAATTCGAATCCGTCGTCCGCGGGAACTCCACGTTGAAGGAAAAGATCGAATACATCATTTTGCAAAAGAAACAAAACTCCCACACCTTCCATCCTTCCGTCCTCGCGGAATTGATGCAGGAGGATCCGGAAATCCGGGAGATCGTCCGCCGGAAATACGAGGAGCAAGGTTTGCCGCTCATGGCGGAACTGGTCGGCAAAGCAAAGGCAAACGGGGAAATTTCGGACGGCATATCGGTCGAAACGGTCATTTTGTATTTGAACATGCTTAACGATTCAGCCGCGCGCATGCTCGAATCGATGCAATACGGTGAAGATCAGGACAAACTCATCGAGGAAATGGTGCATGTGTTTTTTTATGGCATATGTGGTCCCAAGCCCCAAAATTGATTAACAGAACGTAAATTGTATGTTAATTTAGTATTTTCATCGTGTAAAAAAACTTATATAGGGCTTGCTGAATAATCAAAAAATCCTTATCTCACAAGGGTTTAGAGGCACTATTGTCGAATTCATCTGCAAAGAAAACACGGAAAATCGGTAAAAAACCTTGCAGATGGAGTGAGCGAAAGTGT
>NZ_BORW01000052.1 GCF_018333375.1 Paenibacillus cookii | reverse complement strand
ACGGACTTTTCGACACTCTATTTTTTATATGGGGAATCATATCTTTTAAAATAAAAATCGATTTAAAGCGCTCTGAGAACCCTACTTCAGTGACCGACGAGGCAATTTTAAACCCCCTGCAAAAAAAACAGGGGGTTTCTCGACAGCCTGAGCATCCTTGCCGGAAGCAAGATGCTGTTTTTTTGTAGTTATATTTAAAAACCCGCGAATCGCCTAAGTTTAATCTTCCAAAAAGACGAGCCCGATGAAGTCGTCCATTTCGATATTGCCGAAGTAATGTTTAATATCGACGCCTTGAAGCACCTCGCGGACCTCGGATTCCTCGTAACGTTTGCCGCGCAGCTTGTCCTCGATGTCGGCCACGTCGCCCACGCCGAAAAAGTCGCCGTAGATTTTAATGTTCCGAATGCGCGCATCCTTGATGTCCATCCGGATGTCGATGAT
Source organism: Paenibacillus cookii (assembly GCF_018333375.1). GTDB lineage: Bacteria > Bacillota > Bacilli > Paenibacillales > Paenibacillaceae > Paenibacillus_AQ > Paenibacillus_AQ cookii. The sequence goes on along the minus strand of NZ_BORW01000052.1, from coordinate 21,597 downwards.
GCCGACGGGGAAACGTTTCGTATGTTTGACGTTCGATTCCGGCGATTGGCCGTAGTTCCATTCCCAGTTTTGGTACCGCTCTTTGGAGATTTGGTTGATCTTTTCCCAATCGGCTTCGGTCAGCTTATATTGCGGCACGTCTTTCGGATCCATGTTGAAAATGGCGCGCAGCAGCTCGGAGCGGAATTCCTCGATCGTCATTTTCCGGTCCATCAGGTCGCTGATGTTGGCGACGCGGCTGCGGACGGATTTGGTGCTTTTGGATTTGAATTTTTCCGGATTGGCGTTCAAGGAAGCTTGGACGTCATCCAGGTTTAGGTTGAACATGAGCGTGCCGTGGCTGAACATCCGGCCCCGGGTGGCGAACTGGGCGTTGCCGGAAATTTTCTGCTCTCCGACCTGCAAATCGTTGCGGCCGCTGAGCTCGGCATTCACCCCCATGCTGCGCAGCGCGTCGATCACCGGCTGGGTAAACTTCAGGAAGTTGTGGAAGGACTGGCCGTCGTCTTTGGTAATGAAGCTGAAGTTCAGGTTGCCGAGGTCGTGGTAAACCGCGCCTCCGCCGGAAAGACGCCGCACCACCTGGATATTGTGGTCTCTGACGTATTCCTGGTTGATCTCCTCGATCGTATTTTGATGCTTGCCGATAATGATGGAAGGACGGTTGATGTAAAACAGCAGGTAACTGTCTTCCTCCATCGGCAAATGCTTAAGGGTAAATTCTTCGATGGCCAGGTTGATGGCCGGGTCGGTGATGCCTTGGTTATCGATAAACAGCATGGCTTGACTCCTCCGTTTAAAGGCCTGTATTCGATCTCTTTGGTTTTTGCAAAATGAAAAACGAGCTTCAGCGGGATCTTTTTTGGATAGTTACGCAAAACGCGCCTGCAACCTCCCTAAAAACATAGCCCGAATGCGGCTTAAACCGGCTTTCGCAAAATCCAAAGCAGCTTTCGAATCTATTGTAAACCAATCGATTGCAAGAAACAAAAAAGAATTTGCATTGACGCCGCAAAAACATTGACGCCATAATGGATTCAATTAGGGTGAACAGACAGGAGTGCTGCATATGCTGGAAAGATACGGGCATGGCGGGGATTTGGAAAGCGCTGCGGAGATCTACGGCCGGGGCGCTTTTTTGGATTTCAGCGCCAACATCAACCCGCTGGGGCCGCCTCCCGGCGTGATGGAGAAGCTGCGGGACGCGCTGCCTGCGGTCATTCGTTATCCCGACCCGGGGCACCGGGGGCTGAAAGAGCTGCTGAGCGTCCGTTTGGGCGTTCGGCCGGAGCAGCTGTGCATCGGCAACGGGGCGGCGGAGTGCATGGCGCTCATTTTGCTGGCATGTCGTCCCCGGAAGGTGGGGATCGTCGAACCTTGTTTTTCGGAATACCGGCAGTTGTCGGAGCAGTTCGGGGCCGAAGTGCAGTCGGTGTACGGCACGCGCAACAACGGATGGAGGGCCGAGACCGGTGAGATCGAAAAGCTGCTGCGAGCCGTCGATCTGCTGTTTATCGGCCAGCCCAACAATCCGAACGGAATCCAATACGATAGGGAAGTTTTGCGCCGTTTGGCAGGCGTGGCGGAGCGCTGCGGCACCTATTTGGTAATAGACGAGGCGTTTATCGATTTTATACCGGACAAGGACCGGCAGACGCTATTGCCGGAGCTTGCCCGGTATCCGCGGACGATGCTGGTCCGTTCGATGACGAAGTTTTACGCGATTCCGGGCCTGCGGCTCGGGTTTGCCGCGGCGCATCCGGATCTGGTGCAGGCCATGACCGGCAAGCAGGTCACGTGGAGCGTGAACGGGCTGGCGCTGCTTGCCGGGGAAGCCTGTTTGGTAAGCGGTGAGGCTTACGAGCGGGACACGATCAATCTCATCACGGAACAAAGAGGATTGTTGGCCGCGGGTTTAAGGAAGCTGGGCTGCGACGTGACCGAGGGAGAAGCGAATTTTCTGCTGGCGGGCCTTCCGGCTCCATGGACGGCGGAGAAGATGCAAACGGAAATGGGCCGGCGGGGCATGCTGATCCGAAGCTGCGCCATGTACCCCGGGCTGGGCCGAGAGCATATCCGGGTTGCGGTCAAAACGCATGCGGACAATACGCGGCTGCTGGACGTCATGGGCGAGGTCATCGCCGGAACGCCGCCCCGGAACGTTGGCAGCTGAGAAGCCAAAGAATTTGGCAAAATTGGGATGATGAGATGAAGGAAACGTAACGTTTCAAGCGTTGCGATTGGCTTTAGCTGGCTGCGATTGCCGGTCCGTAAACGGATCGGAGGCATTGTAAAACAACGGGTGAAAACCTGCGGCCGAAGCCGTGTCTGGCAATAGGGATTTTTGAACGAGGACTGGAAAAATAAAGAGATACAATTTAAGGGGGAAGCGGTTTGGCAACACCTTTTTTGACCGAAAAAGAAACCGAATACGCATCAAACGTTTGGCCGGGGCTCGTGCTTCGGAAAGGGGAGCGGCATCTGCTGCTTCAGGCGCCGGGACCGTTCGACGCGATCGGAAGCGCGGTGTACGGCGGGGGCGTGACGCGGCTGCGCAGAATGGCCAACATTTATGTGGACAAACATTACGACTGCTCCGATCCGGTGCGCGACGTGGCCGATTGGCTGCGGGAATGGCGATACCCCGTGGATACGACCGCCGGGCTTCTGACCGCGGTTCAGCTGAAGCACGCTTCGGTCATGGAGGAGCGCAACGGGGAGGCCGCCGTCTTCTGCTGCGTGACCGCAGGAACCTCCAATGCCGCCAAAGCGGGCTCGGAACGGACGACCTATCCGGCGTATCGCCCCGGAACGGTGAATATCATGCTGATGATCGATGCGAAGCTGACCCAGGCGGCGATGGTCAATGCGATCATGACGGCGGTGGAAGCGAAGGCGGCCGCTCTTGCCGACCTTGACGTGCGCGACGCGGAGAACGGGCTGGTGGCCACGGGAACGACTTCGGATGCGATCATGCTCGGCGTGAGTCAAAGCGCGACTTATCCGGTGGAGCACATGTATGCGGGAACGGCGACGGATCTCGGCGGCATGGTGGGACGCGCGGTGTACCGCGCGGTGAAGGAGGCATTGCTGACGGCATGGGCGGAGCGGCATTAACGGCGATGGCCGTGTTGGCCGGGGCTTTTGCATTGGATCTGCTGATCGGCGACCCGCGCTGGATTCCGCATCCCGTCATTCAGATGGGCAAGGCGATCAAAGCCCTGGAGAATGGGATTCGCCGGCAATTCCGGCCCGAACAATTCAAGCTGGCGGGAATCCTGCTGCCTGTCGTTGTCGCCGGGGGGGCATTGATTGTCACTTGGGCGCTGCTCAAGGTACTAAACGCCATCCATCCCTGGCTTGGCTGGGCGGCGGAGGCGGTGCTGATCGCCACGACGATTGCCGTTAAAGGGCTGAAGGATGCGGGGATGGAGGTGTACCGCCATCTCGCGGCCGGCGATCTGCCGGCGGCGCGCCGGAGCCTCGGCATGATCGTCGGGCGCGAAACCTCGCATTTGGACGAACCGGAGATCGTCCGGGGGACGGTGGAGACGGTCGCCGAAAACATTGTGGATGCGGTCATTTCCCCGCTGCTGTATGCGCTGATCGGCGGGGCCCCGCTGGCCATGGCCTACCGCGCCGTAAATACCCTCGATTCGATGGTCGGCTACAAAAACGAAAAATACATTCACCTCGGCTGGGCTTCGGCCCGGCTGGACGACATCGCCAACTGGATTCCGGCAAGATTGACGGCGCTGTTGCTCACCGCGTCGGCTTTTATTCTCCGGATGAAAGGGCGCAGAGCCTGGCGCACGATGCGCCGGGATGCGCGAAAGCATCCGAGCCCGAACAGCGGCTTTCCCGAATCGACCGTCGCGGGCGCGCTCGGGATTCGGCTCGGCGGGGTCAACGTATACCACGGAGTCGAATCGTTCAGGGCCTATATGGGAGACGCGCTCAGACCGATGGAATCCCGCGACATTTTGCTGGCTAACCGGCTGCTGCTGACCGTCTCGGTGTTGTTCGTCCTGCTGGCTTTGCTGGCCGTTTGGGCGGCGGGAGGCGCGTTATGGACATGAAGCGGCTGGAGATCGTTTTGATGAGACATGGTTCAACGCCGTGGAACGAAGAGAAACGATATTTGGGGCACACCGACATCGGCCTCAGCCTCCGGGGCAGGGACGAGCTGGCCGCCGTCCGCGAAAAGCTTCGGGACCGGAGCTTCGGCATGATCTATTGCAGCGATTTGTCGCGGTGCCGGGAAAGTTTGCGCGAGGTGCGTCCGGACTTGATCGAAAAAGCGGTGTACGATTCCCGCTTGCGCGAAATGGATTTTGGCGCGTGGGAGGGGCACACCTACGACCAGCTCAAGGATACCGCCTTGTACCGGCAGTGGCTGGACGATCCGAAACATGCGACCCCGCCGCAGGGCGAATCTTGGGAGGCTTTTGAAAGCCGAATCGCCAAGTTTTTGGCTGGCATGCTGCAGGAAGCGGATAAAGGAGCGCCTGAACACGGGGAGTCCGCTCCGGTCCTGCTTGTGGCGCATGGCGGGGTCATCCGGCAGGTCGTACATGTGTTTATGAACGCCGTCGCTTTTTGGGATATCCGCATCGAACCCGGAAACCTGCTTGTCCTGACGCTGGAACGGACGGAGGAAGGCTGGAGCGGCGCGGAGCTTGGGAGTGTTTGACGTAAGGAGATTACGCCCGGCAATCAACGGATTCCGCACGGAACACCGTAATGGCCCGTTGGCTTGCGGCGGCCGGCGCGAACGATTCTCTCAAAATCAGATTGTCACCTCTTCCATCTTCCCCTATAATCAACAACTAGAGATGCATTGCCTGGAATAAATGAATAATGAACGCTGATGAGGTCCCGGAAAGCGGCGCAGCGCCGCTTCTTCGGGTGAAAAGGGAAGCCGGTGCAAATCCGGCACGGTCCCGCCACTGTAAAACAGGTATGTCCCGATATGCCACTGTTCCGCCACGAAGGCGGGATGGGAAGGCCGGGACGATATCGCCCCGCCTGTAAGTCAGGAGACCTGCCTCATGAGCTTAATGACGGTCCTTCGAGGAAAAGGATTACGTTGCCGCACTTTCCGGCGGAAGGCATTCATGCCATTCGCCCATGAAGTGTGCCTGCCCGTTCCCGCGGTTTTTCCGCAAGATGGCAGGCAACGTGATCCCTGGTTCTTTGACGATAAGAATCAGGGTTTTTTTGATGATATCAGCAGGGATAAACTGTCGCGAGTACCGTCAAAGCCGCATTCATGAACGTTCTATTGCCAGGCCTCTTGTGCGTCAAAGAAAAAGAACCCATAGAGGAGAGAACAGTACATGAATTTGTCTATCAAAAGATGGTCCACCGGCCTTGCGGCTTTGCTGCTCGCGTTATCGCTTGCGGCTTGCGGCAACGGCAGCAAGGAACAATCCGCGCCTCAGGAGCCTGCCAAGCAGGAGGCTTCCCAGCAGCAGACGCAGACGGACAGCCTGAAAACGACGTACCCGCTTACGCTGCAGGACGCGACGGGGGAATCCTTTACGTTCAATGAAGCCCCGAAAAAAATCGTGTCGGTGTCGCCGGCCGAAACCGAAGCGCTGTTTGCGATCGGGCTCGGGAACGAAATCGTCGGCGTATCCGATTTTGACGATTATCCCGAAGAGGCCAAAAGCAAGCCGAAAATGGGCGGCATCATGAAGCCGAACGAGGAAGCGATCATCGCGGCCCAGCCGGATATCGTTTTTACGGGCATTTCCATGAGCGAGGAAGCGGTCAAAAAAATGCGCGGGCTCGGCATCAAGATTTTCAAAACCGATCCGAAAACGGTGGACGACGTCATTCAAAATATCGAAACATACGGCAAAATTACCGATCATCAGGCCGAAGCCCAAAAAGTGGTCGACCAGATGAAAGCAGAGGAAAACAAAGTCGTCGAGGCCGTCAAATCCTTGTCCGGCGACAAGAAGAAAAAAGTGTACATCGAGTTTTCCCCGGGCTGGACCGTCGGAAAAGGCGAGTTTATGGATGAGCTGATCAACTTGGCCGGGGGAATCAACGTGGCCGCGGACACGCAGGGCTGGAATGAAATCAGCGAAGAGAAGATCATTAAAGATAATCCCGACGTTATTTTGTATGCCAAAAGCGTAGTCGACGATAAAACGAAAAAAGGTTTGGGCGACATCATCAAAGGCCGCAGCGGCTGGGATCAAATTACGGCCGTCAAAAACGGTGCGGTCATCGGACTGGACGACAACCTGCTCAGCCGTCCGGGCCCGCGCGTGACGCAAGGCCTGCAAGAGGTTGCCAAAGCCATTTATCCGGAGTTGTTTAAATAATGAGCAAAAAGCTGGCAGGTTACGGAGGGATCGGCCTGGCGCTGCTGGTGCTGACCCTGCTGGTCTGCCTGGGGATCGGCTCGGTCGCGCTGCCGGTGAAGGATATCGCGTTGATCGTGCTTCACCGTCTGCCGGGAGTTTCCGGTCTCATTCATCCGACGTGGGATCCATCGTTTGAGCAAATCATCCTTAAGGTGCGGCTGCCGCGCGTGCTGCTGGGCATGCTGGTCGGGGCCGCGCTGGCGGTGGCGGGCTCGGGCTTTCAAGGCGTGCTGCGCAATCCGCTCGCCGATCCGTTTACGCTCGGCGTCTCCTCGGGTTCGGCCGTCGGCGCGTCGATGCTGATCTTTTTCGGTTTGCAGTATTCGCTGATCGGCGCGTGGACGCTGCCTGCGGTCGCTTTTGTCACGGGAGCGTTGACGCTGTGGGGCGTGATGGCGCTGGCCCGCGAAAGGGGCAAGATTCCGACGAACAGCCTCATTTTATCGGGCGTCGTGATGCAGTCCTTTCTCGGGGCGGTAGTTTCGTTTTTAACCGCGATGTCCAAGGAAACGGTCAACGAAATTTTATATTGGACAATGGGCAGCTTGAGCCTGCGTGGATGGTCGTATACGGCCATCCTTTTGCCTTATTTTCTGGCGGGGCTCCTGCTCGTTTGGAGCCGGGCCCGCTCGCTGAACCTGCTGGCGCTCGGAGAGCGGCAGGCCGCGCATTTGGGCGTGAACGTCGAAGGGCTCAAACTTACGGTGCTGCTCGTCAGCACCCTGCTGACGGCGGCAGCCGTCTCGATGGCCGGCGTGATCGGTTTCGTGGGGCTCGTGATTCCGCACGTGGTCCGGCTGATCGCCGGGTCCGACTACAGGCTGATCGTGCCGCTTTCCGCGATCGGCGGCGGCATATTTATGGTCTGGGCGGATACGATCGCGCGCTCCCTGCTGGCGCCGACCGAAATTCCGCTTGGCGTCGTGACGGCTTTTGTCGGGGCTCCGTTTTTCGGTTATTTGCTATACCGCAGCAAGAAGCAGCGAAAGGGGATGGGCGCATGATCGAAGCCATCGGCGCAGGGAAGGCGTATGGCGGCGTCACCGCCTTGCATGGATTGGACTGGACGGTCCGGGAAGGCGAATGGTGGGGCATCATCGGTCCGAACGGAAGCGGAAAATCGACGCTGATGCGCCTGCTGTCGGGCGTGGAACGCGCAAGCTCCGGGATGATCCGCGTCCGGGGCCGGCAGGTCGAAGATTACGGCCGCAAGGAGTTGTCGCGGATGATGGCCGTCCTCCAGCAGGAAGGGATGATGCCCGTTCCTTACCGGGTGCGCGAAGTGCTGGAAATGGGCCGTCATCCCTACTTGAATTGGCTCGGGCAGGATCCGAAAGAAAACGTGGACGTGATGATCGACGGCATTTTGGAGAAGCTCGATCTCCTTGATTTGGCGGACCGTCATGTGGATGAATTGAGCGGCGGACAGCGGCAGCGGGTGGCCTTGGGTCAGGTCATGGCGCAAGAGCCGCAAATATTACTGCTTGACGAACCGACGACTTTTTTGGATATTCATTACCAGCAGCAGTTTATGGAGCTTGTGGCTGAGTGGAGGGATGAGGCGGGGATCACCGTGGTCGCCGTGCTGCATGATCTCAATTTGGCTGCGCTTTATTGCGACAAGCTGCTCGTGCTGCGTGACGGAAGGGCCGTCAGCATGGGGACGCCGGAGGATATGCTGACATCGGAGCGGATCCGGTCCGTATACGACGTGGAGCCCGTCATCGTGGCGCATCCCGTCTATGGCGCGCCCCAGGTTCTTTTGTCCAAGGCAGCGTTAAAGCGAAATGAGGAGGAGGGAAATTAATGGATTTTCTGGAGCAGTATGTGGAACGAATCCCCGAGCTGGATATGGAGGCCTCGCGCGCGGCGGCGGCCCATATCGGGAACCTGACGGTTCCTCCCGGCGCCTTGGGGAAGCTGGAATCGCTTGCGGTTCAGCTGGCGGGCATTACGGGACGAATCAAACCTTCGTTCGAAAAAAAAGCGGTCATCGTCATGGCGGCGGACCACGGCGTATGCGAAGAGGGGGTCAGCGCATTTCCGCAGGAAGTGACGACGCAGATGATCCACAACTTTTTGTCCGGCGGCGCCGCGGTGAACGTGCTTGCCCGCCAGGCCGGGGCGAAGGTGGTTTGCGTGGATATCGGCGTCAATAACGACATCTCCCATCCGGCGCTCGTTTCCCGCAAAGTCCGCTTCGGCACGGCCAACATGGCCAAAGGACCCGCGATGACGCGCGAGGAGGCGATCCGGTCCATCGAGACCGGCATCCGCATCGTCGAGGAAGAGGTTCGGCGCGGCGTCGGCATTTTCGTGACCGGCGAAATGGGGATCGGCAACACGACGGCCAGCGCCGCCGTCATGTGCGCCATGACCAACACCGATCCGGCGAAAGCGGCCGGACGCGGCACGGGGCTCGATGATGAACGGCTGAAGCATAAAATCGGCGTCATTGAAAAAGCTTTGCAGCTGAATGCGCCGGATGCGGCGGATCCGATCGACGTACTGGCCAAAGTCGGGGGACTCGAGATCGGCGGATTGATCGGGGTGATTTTGGGCGCGGCGGCGAACCGCTGTCCGGTCGTGATCGACGGCTTCATCTCAAGCGCCGCGGCGCTTTTGGCGCGTGTCATTTCCCCGGAAGCCGCCGGGTACATGGTGGCCTCCCATATCTCCCAGGAGAAGGGGCACCGCCAGCTGCTTGAGGCGCTGGATCTTCGTCCCGGACTCGATCTGGACATGCGGATCGGCGAAGGAACGGGCGGCGTGCTTGGGCTGACGCTGATTGACGCTGCCTGCCGCATCGTCAGCGAGATGGCGACGTTCGAAAGCGCCGGCATTTCCGGAAGCGGAGCGTGAGGGCGATGGGCATTTTGGTTACCGGCGGGGCCAGGAGCGGGAAAAGCTCGTTTGCCGAGCGCTGGATCATGGCGAACGCGCAGCAGGCGGTCTATGTAGCGACGTCGCAGGCGTTTGACGCGGAAATGAAACAGCGGATCGCCTTGCATAAGCAGCAGCGGGATCAAGCGGAATTCCGCTGGAACACGATGGAGGAGCCGCTGAAGCTGCCGGAGCTGCTTTCGTCGCTGCATGCCGGCCCCGAGACTCCGGCGGTGCTGGTGGACTGCTTGACGTTGTGGCTGACCAACGTGATTTTGGCGGCCGAGGAACAGGAGGACATGGAGAAATCGATCCGGGAAGCCATCGACCGGCTGGTGGCAGCGGTTCAAGCTTACCCGGGGCCGCTCGTGCTCGTCACGAACGAAGTCGGGGACGGGATCGTGCCGGAATATCCGCTGGGCAGATTGTTCCGCGATTACGCGGGAATTTTGAACCAATCCGTCGCCAGCGTCTGCGAGCAGGTCTTTCTGGTGACGGTCGGCATCCCGATCGAACTCAAAAGCAGGGAGTACCGGTTATGAATCCAGGCCTGCAAGCCGTCGCGGCGGCTTTTCAATTTCTGACCCGGTTTCCGGTCAAAGCGCATCTGGATTACACGCCCGAGCTGTTCCGGCGGAGCACGCGCCATTATCCGCTTGCGGGCGCGGCCATCGGCGCGGTGGTATGGTGCGCCGCAGCCGCGGCTTTGTACTTGCTGCCGCCGCTGCCTGCCGCGGTGCTGACGCTGGCCGTGTGGGTCGCCTTGACCGGCGGGCTGCATTTGGACGGATGGATGGACACCGCGGACGGGCTCTTGAGCTACAGGCCGCGGGAGCAGATGCTGGAGATTATGAAGGACAGCCGGGTCGGCGCGATGGGCGTCATGGCCTGCGTGCTGCTTCTGCTGCTGAAGGCATCGCTGCTTTATTCGCTGCTAATCGGGGGCTGGCCGCCGCTCATGCTGCTGCCGCCGGTCTGGAGCCGGTGGTTTATGGTGCATGCGATGGCGTCGTGGCCGATGGCCCGCGGCAACAAAGGACTCGCCGGCAGCAATTTTAACGGTATGGAGAAACGCCACAGTTTGGCGGCACTGCCGGGGGCCCTTCTTCTTGCCGCAGCCGCGGCAGCGCTCTGTCCGCTGCTCGGCATCGGGGAGTGGACGTATTTGCAGGCAGGCCTGGCCTGGGTGGCATTGCCTCTTGCAGCCTGGGCGGGAGGAACGTGGGCGGCGCGGCGCATGGCCCGCAAGCTCGGCGGCCTGACCGGCGACACGTACGGCGCGCTGAACGAGGGGATCGAAACGCTGCTGCTGCTCGTGCTTATGATCATTCAGTATCGGTTATAAATGGGACCGAAAAGCCGCTTCGAAAGCGGTTGCTAACGGTCGGAAGCATCCGCAACCGGAGCGGTCATCCTGCGTAATGTTATAAACTATATCAATCATGAGCCCTATCAGAGGAGGAAACCGCGGGTGACGGAGGACAAGGGAACAGGGAGCGTTAAACAAGCGGCGGTGCTGATGCTGCAAGGGACGGCTTCGGATGTGGGCAAAAGCGTCCTTACGGCCGCGCTCTGCCGGATCTTCGTGCAGGACGGCTTCCGCACGGCTCCGTTCAAATCGCAAAACATGGCGCTGAATTCCTATGTGACGGCTGACGGCAAGGAAATCGGGAGGGCTCAGGGCATGCAGGCCGAAGCGTGCGGGATCGAAGCGACGACGGACATGAACCCGATCCTGATCAAGCCGACGCATGACATGCATTCCCAGATCGTCGTCCATGGCCGGCCTTTGGCGAATATGAGCGCGGCGGACTACCGCAGCCGATATTTGCCGACGGCCAAAGCGACCGTCATGGAGGCGCTGGAACGGTTGCGTTCCGCATACGATATCGTCGTGATGGAAGGCGCGGGCAGCCCCGCAGAGATCAACCTGAAAGACCGGGATATCGTCAACATGAATTTGGCCGGCTGGGTGGAGGCGCCCGTCGTGCTGGCGGCGGACATCGACCGCGGCGGCGTGTTCGCCTTCCTCGTGGGCACGCTGGAGCTGCTGGAGCCCCATGAACGTGCGCGCGTCAAGGGATTTATCATCAACAAGTTCCGCGGGGACCTGTCGCTGCTGCAGCCGGGGCTGGACTGGCTGGAGGAGCGGACCGGCATTCCCGTGCTTGGCGTGATCCCCTATATCCATGATCTTCGATTGGAAGCGGAAGACTCCGTGGCACTTGAAGAGCGAAAACAGCCCGCGGCTGAAAAAGCGCCTTCCGGCGGCATCGATATCGCGGTGATCCGCACGCCGCGCATCTCCAATTTTACGGACTTCGATCCGCTCGGCGGAGAAGCCGGCGTGTCCGTGCGTTTCGTCAGCCGATCGGCCGAACTGGGGCAGCCGGACGTCATCGTTTTGCCCGGCACGAAAAACACGATCGGCGATCTCACGTTTATCCGGGAGCAGGGCTTCGATGCGGCGATTGCCGAGGCGATGCGGTCCGAAACGGTCCAGCTCATCGGCATATGCGGCGGATATCAGATGCTGGGCAAAACGCTGTCCGATCCCGCGGGGCTGGAAAACCCGCATGCGGCGGAGATCGAAGGCCTCGGCTATCTGCCGCTGGCCACCGTTTTTGCCGAAGACAAACGAACGGTGCGGGTCAGCGGCCAAGTGCTGCCGGAATGCCCGCTGCGCCTGGAACGCGATCCAGGCCGTGAATCCTTCACGGTAGAAGGTTACGAGATACATATGGGACGAACCGCCGTGCTTGAAGGCGATCATTTGAAGGTCAAGCCGCTTTTCCAAATCCATGAGTCCGGCGGGGAACCCAAAGCGGAAGGATGCGGCACGGCCAGCGGCCGCGTGTGGGGCACGTACGTGCACGGCATTTTCCATAACGACGGTTTCCGCAGGAGCTGGCTGAATGCGATCCGCGCGGCGAAGGGGCTGCGGCGGGAGGCGGAGACCTTTTCGGTGCAAGCGCTAAAGGAACGGGAATTCGACCGCGTCGCGGACACGGTGAGACGGCATGTGCGCATGGACGAGATTTACAGGCTGCTCGGCATGAAATGAGATGCGAGGTTCCTGCGGGGCATGTCCGCCTTCGGATAAAAAAGCAGAAACCGGCGGATGCGGTTATAAATTGAACGAAATAGGAAAAAACTGAGGAGAAGTCATCCAAAATTACAAGGGATGACTTCTTTTTGCGTCATATCCCCAAAATTGTCCTAAAATTAATCCTATCCAAATACTATGAATTGTGCTAAACTTAAAATCACTTTCGAAGCTGATTGAGGAGCTTGCCGGTTCTACCGGCGTTACAGCTTGCTTTCGGCCAGTCATCATACATCATCAAAGGCCAAGCAATTTCCGGCTGCGGACGGGGAAACGCTGGGGGGCCTTAAGAATAACAAGGGGTGCTATAAAAGAGATGAACACATTATGGGTTGTTGTCAATGTGATCGTCATGCTGGCCTTGATCGGCCTGCTGCTGTGGATGCAGAAAAAGCATGTATCGTTCACGAAACGCGTGTTTGCCGGTCTCGGACTCGGCGTCGTGTTTGGCGTCGTATTGCAGTTGATTTTCGGCGTCGATTCCAAAGTGATATCGAAGTCGGTCGACTGGTTCAATTTGGCGGGTTACGGCTATGTCGGCCTGCTGCAGATGGTGGTCATTCCGCTGATCATGGTTTCGATCATTTCCGCCATCATGAATTTGAAGGGCAGACAAAATCTCGGCAAAATGAGCGGTTCGATCATCGCCGTGCTGCTGATCACCGTAGCGATTGCAGCCGCGGTAAGTATCGCGACCAGCCTCAGCTTTAACCTGAAAGCCATCGACATCAAAGCGGGCGACCGCGAGGCCCAGCAGGGACAGAAGCTGGAGCAGAAGCTTGGCGATGTCCAGGATAAAACGATTCCGCAGCAAATCCTGGAATTCGTGCCGACGAATCCGTTCGCCGATATGACGGGCGCGCGCCGTTCGTCCACGCTGGCCGTCGTTATTTTCTCCGCGTTCATCGGCGTGGCGGTGCTCGGCATCGACCGCAAAAAGCCGGAGCAGGCGGCCACCTTCCGAAAAATGGTTGAAGCGGTCTACGCGGTGGTGCTCAGGATCGTAACGCTCGTCTTGAGGCTGACGCCGTACGGCATCCTCGCCTTGATTACGAAGACGGTGGCGACCACCAACGTCGACGAGATTCTGAAGCTGATCAAATTCGTCATTGCATCTTATGTCGCTTTGATCGTGATGTTTATCATTCACTTGATAATCGTTGCTCTTTTCGGATTTAATCCGGTGCAATATGTCAAAAAGGTATTCCCGACGCTGACCTTCGCTTTCACTTCCCGTTCGAGCGCGGCGACGATTCCGCTGAACGTGGAGACGCAAACGAAGAAGCTGGGCGTTTCCGAAGGGATCGCCAACCTGTCCGCAACCTTCGGGGCCACGATCGGGCAAAACGGCTGCGCCGGCATTTACCCGGCCATGCTGGCCTGCATGATCGCGCCGACGGTCGGCATCGATCCGCTGAGCTGGAGCTTTATCGTGCAGCTGATCCTGATCGTCGTCATCAGTTCCTTCGGCGTTGCCGGCGTGGGCGGCGGGGCGACGTTCGCTTCCTTGATCGTCTTGTCCACGATGAACCTTCCGGTGGCGCTCGCCGGCCTCCTGATCTCGGTTGAACCGCTGATCGACATGGGCCGCACGGCGCTGAACGTCAACGACTCGATGGTCGCGGGGCTGGTATCCAGCAAAATTTTGAAAGAAAACGACCATGACGTCTTCAACAAGGACGTGGATCTGGACCATGCCGTCCAGGCATAATCCGGTCAACGTGTAATCAGAACGTTCTTCTCCCGGGATTTGCGGCGCTTCGATTTAACTTGTGCGTAGGTTGAACGAGGTCTCTCTAGGGCTTGCCTGCAACATCCCGACATATAGATGGTTTGGAGCTTCGGCGGATGCCGGGGCTCTTTTTTTCGTTCACGCCCGGCTTTGCCCGCATGTTTTCTCAGAAAAAAACAATAGCCACAAGGGGACGAATTATGTTACATTAGAACATGTTTTTGGGCCAAGACGCCCGGAAACCGCGGTTCGAAACCATCCCGCGTAATCAAAACTAGGAGGAAACATCATGTTTAATTTGCTTTGGGGTATCGTGTACGTACTCGTCAATTTTTCGCTGTACTTGCTCTGTTACCGGCTGTTCGGCAAAAAAGGCCTGTACGCCTGGATCGGCGTCGCCACCGTCGTAGCCAACATTCAGGTGACCAAAACGATCGAAATGTTCGGCATCGCCATGACGCTGGGCAATACGATGTATGTCAGCCTGTACATGACCAGCGACCTGCTGAACGAAAAATACGGCAGGCAGGAGGCGCGGAAGGCCGTCTGGTTCGGCTTTTTTACGCTGATCATCACGACGGTGCTGATGCAGATGGCGCTTTATTTCAAGCCGATGGGCGGCGCGGACGACGAAATGCAGAAGGCGCTGCAAAGCATTTTCGGATTGATGCCGCGTCTGGCGCTCGGAAGCTTGACCGCGTATTTCGTGAGCCAGTTCCTGGACGTGAAGCTGTACAGCTGGATCCGCAAGTTTTACGGCAAACGCCATCAGTTCTGGATCCGCAACAACGGCAGCACGATGATCAGCTCGCTGGTGGATACGCTCGTCTTTTGCGTCATCGCGTTTGCGGGAAGAGAAGGTTTTACGTGGACCGTGTGGCTGGAAGTGTTCCTGACGACGTATATCATCAAGTTCATTTTGACCGCCGTGGGGACGCCGTTTTTGTATATCGCCCGCGACTTCAAGTTTGCGGATGAGGAACCCGGCGCAAGCCGTCCGGCACAATCGTAATCGGCAGCCTTTTTCTTGAACGGCCGGCAGAGCGGCCGGCGAATGCTAATACATTTTTGTACGCATAACGCATGAAAAAAACCGGAAGCAGCATCCGACAAGGATGAGGCATTCCGGTTTTTTCGTTGTTGATCGGGCGGCGGCCGCGGGCTTTACACCCTTGGTCAGCCTTCGAGAATGGTCAATTCTTTTGGATAGGACGTCAGCACTTCCACGCCGTTGTCCGTCACGAAAATGTCGTCTTCGATCCGCACGCCGCCAAGGCCTGCGACATAGACGCCGGGTTCGACGGTGAACACCATGCCCGGCTGCACGAGATCGGCGTTGTTGCCGTGCACGGAAGGATATTCATGCACATCCATGCCGAGGCCGTGGCCGAGGCGATGCAGGAAATACGGGCCGTAGCCTGCATTTTCGATCGCATCCCGGGCCGCTTTGTCCACCGACGCGAGCGTCACGCCCGGTTTGATGGCTTGAATGCCCTGCAGGTTGGCTTCCAATACGGCGTTGTATATCTTTTTCAGTTCCGGAGAGATGTCTCCTACCGCAAACGTGCGGGTAATGTCGGAGGCATAGCCGTCCGCGTACACCCCCATATCGAACATCAGCAGGTCGCCGTGCTGGATTTTGCGGTCTCCCGGCGTGCCGTGCGGCAAGGCCGTTTTCGGTCCGGACAAGACCATCGTTTCGAAGGAAGGGCCCTGCGCACCGAGTTTCTTCATTAAATATTCCAGCTCGGCGACGATTTCGATTTCGGTCACGCCGGTTTTGACGCTTTTCAGCCCTTGGCGCAGCACCTCTTCGATCAGTTCCATCGCGTGTTTCATGCGTTTGATCTCTTCCGGCGATTTGTTCACGCGCATGCTGCGCAGCAGCGGGCCGATATCCGCGTATTGCTTGGCCGAAACGGCTGCGGACAGCTCTTCGTAACGGGCGACGGTCTGCTGTTCCTTCTCGATGCCGAGCGTGCCGATGCTGCCTTTAAACAGCCGCTGCAGCAGCGCATACGGATTGTCCGTGTCGCTGTGGGTCACGATGTTTTTGACGGTGGATGCGGCGTTGGCCGCTTCCGCGTCCAGGGCCGGCACGATCAGCGTCGGTTCTTCGCCGCGTACGAGCAGCAGGCCGAGAAAACGTTCATGCGGATCGCTGGCGAATCCGGTCAAATAGTATACATGTTTGGGATCGGTCACCAGCAGGCTGTCCCATCCCTTTTCATTCATGGATTGTTCCAATTGTTCGATACGACTGCTCATTATCCCAACTTCCTTTCTTTAGCAAAGCTCTCCCGTTCGAATCGCTCTTCCATTGTACACCCAAGCGTGATTGGGCTGAACCGTTTTCTGGCCTTGCTTGCGCAGATCTTTTTATGCCTGTTCCAGCGTGCGGATCAGCTCGGCAAGGCGTTCGGATGGATGGTTATCGTACAAGCCCCCATGGTAGCAGAAGATTTTTTGCAGCGGCAAACCGGTCAGCTTGTGCATGCTCCGAACCGCTTCGTCCATGTCCAGGGTGAAAAAGCCTTCCGGAGGTCCCGCCAAATCCCCGTCAACGACACGCAGCTCGTCCGCGGCCAGCAGCAGCTGTTCTTCAGGCAGATACAAGCAGATGTGGCCAGGGGTATGGCCCGGCGTATGAATGACGCGCATGCCCCCGTGGATATCGAGCACGTCGCCGTCTGCCAGCACGCGGGAGATCCGGATGGAAGGCAGCTTGTCGAAAAGGGAGCGGATGGCGGTTTGCGCCGCCTCGGGCATTTGGGAAATGCGCTCGTCCGTCATTTTGATGATGCGTTTTTCGCCCGTGATGTACGGAATGTCATCGGCATGCGCCCACACCTCGATCGCCGGATTTTCGGCGATAAACGCCGCCAAGTTTCCGATATGGTCAATATCCTGATGCGTCAAAATAATCCGTTTAATGTCCGACAGCTGCAGTCCGGCTTCGCGGATCGCCCGGGTCATCTGGTCCATTTGCCCGATCATGCCGGTATCCACCAGCGTCGCCCCCTCCTGATCCCACAGCAGCACGGGCTGGTAATAAGGCTGGGCAGCTCCAGGCTGCGGGTACAAATCGATCGACACGATGCGTTCTCCAAGTTTCATATGTTCTCCGGATGAATATCCGGCACACCTCCTTCGGGTTTCTGATCTACTTCATTATAATCCGTCAGAGCGGAAAATAAAAAACGCCGGCTTGGGCCAAAAGGAAAACCAACGGTTGCTTTCCTCGTGCGGGCATGTTTAATTACAGATAGGGAGAAATAGGAAAAGACTGGACGGCGGGCAGACATTGGGATGATGTGAAGCTAAAAAAAGGGACGGGAGGAACGAAACGATGGGCAAGTTGATGGTCGTCACCGGGGCCAATTCGGGCATGGGTCTTGCTTCCACGATTGCGCTGGCCAAGCAGGGAGCGGACGTCGTGATGGTGTGCCGCAACGAACGGCGGGGGCAGGAGGCGCTGGCAGAGGCCGTGCGGCAAAGCGGTTCGGATCGTATTCAATTGATGCTTTGCGACTTGGGCCGTTTGGACAGCATACGGGAATTCGCCAAGGCGTTCCGGGAGCGTTACAGCAAGCTTGACGTGCTGCTCAACAATGCCGGCGTCGTCATGCTGAAAAGGCAGGAGACGGCCGACGGCTTCGAAATGGACATGGGGGTCAATCACCTGGGTCATTTTCTGCTGACGAATTTGCTGCTGGAGCCGCTGCTGGCCGCCAAGCAGGGAAGGGTCGTGACGGTCGCCTCCGGCGCGTATAAGGCGGGGAAAATCCATTTCGACGATCCGTTCCTGACGCGCGGATTCAACCCGGCCAAAGCCTACGGGCAGTCGAAGCTGGCGAACATTTTGTTTACGAAGGAGCTCGCTTCGCGCGTGGCCGGTACTTCGGTCACCGCCAATTGCCTGCATCCGGGAGCGGTCGGAACCCAAATCGGCGTCAACCGCGATACCGGGTTCGGCAAAACGGTGCTGGCCATGCTGAAGCCGTTCTTTTTGACGCCGGAAAAAGGCGCCGAAACGGCGGTGTATCTCGCTTCCGATCCGGAAGCGGGGCGGTTTAGCGGGCAATATTTTTACAAGAAAAAACCGCAGCCGCTTGCGGCCAAAGCCGAAAACATGGAGGATGCCAAACGTCTGTGGGCGTGGAGCTGCCGTCAGGTGGGGATCGAAGACGAACCTGTCGGGGGCAACGAAAGGAGAACGCGATGAATCCAAACGATAACCTGGAACGCGAGACGAGGCCGGCGAGGGGGCAGCCGCCGTTATCCATGCGGACGGATATGCCCCAAGGGCTGGGCGGATGGTTAGTGCTTTTGCAGATCAACATGTATTATTCGCTGTTATTGTTTTCCGATTATTTCTTTCGGGGCTTGCTTCCGATCTATTCCTCGGAGACTTGGCATTCCTTGACGTCCCCGGACGGCGCATACTACAATCCGCACGCCAAACGGCTGTTTATGCTGGAAACCTTGTCCACGGCCGTCATGCTGGGCCTGCTCGTCGTCGCTTTGGTGCTGCTCTACCGGAAAAAGTCCGCGTTTCCATGGATCATGATTTGTTATTTTGTGCTGACCGTGTTGTTTGATTTGGGAACGAGCATGGTGTTCGACCGGTTTTTGACGTATGAGGATTTGGGCGGAGCCGAGCGGGATCAATATACGAAAACCGGGCTGGTCATTCAGCGGTTAACCTTTTGCGTCGTGTGGACGGCGTATTTGCTCCGTTCCAAACGGGTGAAAAATACGTTCGTGAACTAACCCATGTGGGGAAGACCCGGCCCGTGACGGAGGGGATCCCTAAAATCTGCCGTATAGCGCTCCCGCGGTTCTTCCTTTACAATAGAAAACAAAATCTATCGGACTCGCTCGAGGAGGACTGTTTGCAGCATGACATGGGACAACTACACGATCGAAGATGCCCTACTTGAAGATTTGCCGGACATCGTCGCCATTTACAACTCAACCGTTGCCGGAAGGCAAGTGACAGCGGATCTGGAGCCGGTAACGGTGGAAAGCCGCCGGCGCTGGTTTGACGAGCATAACAGCCATCACCGCCCGCTGTGGGTCATGAAGTCGGAGGGGAAGACGGTCGCTTGGCTGAGCTTCCAATCCTTTTATGGACGGGCCGCGTACAATGCGACGGCGGAGATCAGCATTTATGTGTCGGAGGCGTGCCGCGGCAAGGGAGCGGGCGGCATTTTGCTGGAAAAAGCGTTTGAAGCCTGTCCGCGTCTGGGGCTCAAAAGGCTGGTCGGGTTCGTGTTCGGCCACAACGATCCGAGCTTGAAGCTGCTGAGAAAGTATGGTTTTGAGGATTGGGGCTTGCTGCCGGGCGTGGCCGAACTGGATGGCATCGAGCGCGATCTCGTGATCGTGGGGAAAAAGGTGGAGGCATAGGTTCGAGAGGTAAGTCCAGGCGTAAAGTTAGCGGAGCCGCCCAAAGCAGACCCTAAAACTACGATGGAACGCCGCAATTCTATTTTCACCATTCAAATTCAAAAGCCGATCTTGTCTGTTACGTAACAGTGCGAGAGTCGGCTTTTGCTTGTTCGGGGGAGTTCGTGTCGGATTCCAAAATCATGAAAAAATAGTGTTTACACGGGCCTATGCGCACTGGCATACTATATACAATCGGGATATTCCCGAGTGTTTTTTATGGCAAGAAAATACGATGGGTACATAAGGAGGAACATGATGAAGAAGCGTTTCAAATGGGGACTGGCTGCCATGCTGTCCTTGCTGCTGGTCGTGATGGCAGGCTGCCAAGCCGTTGGCGGCGTGGATGTCGGCAAGGCGGCGCTGAGCTCGCTGGATGTCAAATCGGCGATGTCCAAGCAGACCGTGTCCTTGCAGCTGGTTCCGGCTGACGGCAAACTGAGCGCAGAGGACCAAAAGGCGATCGATCTGCTGAGCTCCTTGTCCATTACGATCGACCAGGCCATTACGCAGGACTTGAATCACGCGTCTATGGAAGGTGCCGTTCAGTTCCAAGGCAAAAAGCTTCCTTTCCACCTGGCGATGGATGCGAAAACGTTGAATCTGTCGGTCGAAGGCATGACGCAGCCGATCTCCGTATCGCTTGAACCGGAAACGTTGGATCCTGCTTTTGCGGTTCCGCAAATGAACAACGAAAGCGTTATTCAAATGTACAAGGACATGCTCGGTTTCCTGCTGAAGCATACGCCGAATCCGTCCAAGATTTCGATTACGTCTGTGAACGATACAGTGAACGGGGAGTCGCTGTCGCTGCAAAAGCTGCACGTCGAAATCCGAGGGGATGAGCTGGCCGGCCTGGCCAAAGGCTTCCTGACCAGCCTGTCCAAGGACAAAGAAGGCCTCAAACAATTGATTACCCGTCTGTATGACACCTATTATCCGATCATCGCTGCTTACTACGCCGGCGTTCCGGGGATGGAAGAGGATGCGCTAACCAGCGCGGAGAAGGAGAAAGAAATCGCTCTCGTTGCGGATCAGCTGATCAGCGCCGTGAACGAGATTTTGCCTGATTTCGATAAAAACGTAAACGAGCTGTTCGAGGGAACGCCTGAGCTGCGCACCGTTTTGGGCAAAGACACCGTGCTTTCGCTCGACTTCCTGCTCGACAGCAAAATGAATATCCGCAAGCAAAACATGGACCTGACCGTGCAGCTGCCGGCGAACAAGGACATTCCGGTGAAGCAGGTGAAGGTGCATTCCGAAGCGGAAACGTGGAAAATCAACGAGCCTGTGACCATCCATCCGGTGGACGGCTCCAAAGGCTTCTGGAACGTAGCTCCGGGCGAAGGAACGCCGGGCGAGGTGCTGCGCCATCTGGACAGCAAGTCGGAACTGTATCGTTTATTGAAGAACGATATGCAGATCACGCGTAAATCGTTCGACATGTATGCGGAAGATGACCCGACCATGATGTTGGTTCCGGGATACGAGCCGGTCATCGTGAATAACACGCTGATGGTGCCGGTGAAACATGTCGCGAACCAGCTGGACGCAAAATTGTCCTGGGACAAAGCGACCAAACAAATCACGCTCACGGAAGACCTGACCGGCGCCAAAATCGTCCTGAAAGTAGGCTCCAAGCAGGCATCCATCAACGGTACCGCCGAGGTGCTTGCCGAGCCGGTGCAAAACTTCGAGGGCTCCAACTACGTGCCGATGCGTTTTATCACCAAGGCGCTGGGTGCGCAAGGACATTGGGATGCCAAGGGGAAAGTTTTGACGATTGAGAGGGATTGAGTGGGGTTTTTGGCGTTGATTATACCTTTTTGAAGAGAGCAGCATGTTCCGAAAGAATCGGAGACGGTTGAGAAAAACCGTCTCTTTTTTGCGTTCTAGGAGACGCGTATCTGTAGAGTAATGGACCTCTGTCAATAGATTGGACAGCCAGAATCGAGAAAATTACGCAATTTGACCGTACATTTGTTCGTATTGAAAAGGTGTAAGATACCCGATAGCGGAATGTACGCGTTTCCGGTTGTAGAAAA
>NZ_BORW01000051.1 GCF_018333375.1 Paenibacillus cookii | reverse complement strand
CTTCTGTAAAATGGTTGTCTGGTAACTTTCATTTTACAAGATCAGACGGTTTTTTTGTGTTATTTTTTGCATTCAACGAAAATGGGCGGACCAGAAGTCAGTTTTCACTGACTTTCTGGACAGCCCCCATGACCGTTATACCGCTGCGCGCATCCGTTCGAACAGCACGTTGTTTTCGAGGTGGATATGTTCGAAAGTATCCTTTTCGAGCGCCGCCAGCCGCCGGTAAACCAGCTTGTATGTACCGCAGGCGTCGGCCGGGGGCAAAAAATCGCCGGTAATTTCCCTAAGTTCCTTCAGCAGGCTTCCGGCCTGTTCATGCTCCCGTTCAAGCTCAGTCATATGCGGTTTCAGCTGCTCGGACGCCTCAGGGTCCGGGTTCTCCACAAATTTCAGCACGAGCGGGAAAACGTTCCGATCCTCGTCTTCGGTATGCTCCAGCAGCTCCTGCTTCAATGCGGCGAATAATTCCTGCACCCGCAGCAGCTCGGGATGGCGTTCGCCATGTACCCGGGCCAGCTTCGTCACGTATGGCGTCAATGCAGGCAGCTCCTCGCGAAGAAAAGCGTGATGCTTCGTTTGGATGTATTGAACCAGTTCAGGCTCGGCAAGCTCACCCGGGCGGGTGTCTCGGCATTCCGCCAGCTTCGTTTCAAGCTCCGTAATTCGGCCAAGAACAGCCTCCGGATCATGCCCCCGTTTCTTCGCCGCCTCCTCCAAAGGGATCTTGCCTCCGCAGCAAAAATCGATGCGTAAAGCCCGGAAGATATCGGCTGCTTGGGGAATGGCCGTTACAATATCGGACACTTTCGTTTGAAGCGTCAATGGACTCATCGAAAAGACCTCCAATGCATTGGACTCATCAGTTGACGGGATAATCGCGCCCCCTGTTGTTTACAAGCCCAGTATAGAAAAAGGGCCCTAAGCCCGATGTGATTCCGCTCATACCAAATTCCAACAATCCGTGAATTTCCTCATCCTATTTTCCCTCGTCCCAACCTCGCCCTAATTTCGGGATTACAACTCCCATACTTGTATGGTAGTATGGAACCTAGGAGGTGAACCTTATGGATGATCGTATGCTTCAACCGTCGGGCTCGGCAGGCAGCATGGTATATCAGCGGCTGAAACAGCAAATCGTCAGCTTAGAGCTGCCGCCCGGAACCTCTTTGTCCGAAAAGGAAACCTCCCTGGCCTTTGAGGTGAGCCGGACGCCGGTGCGCGAAAGTTTCGTGCGGCTGGCGCAGGAAGGATTGGTGCTTGTGCTGCCCCAACGCGGCACCCGGGTATCGCTGATCGATTCCGAGCAGGTCGAGGAAGCCCGGTTTATGCGCGAGCAGCTGGAAAAAGCGGTCGTGCGCCTGGCTTGCGGGGCTTTTCCGGAAGAGCGGCTTGCCGCCCTGGAACACAATCTTGAACAGCAGCGGGAAGCGATCCAGCGCCAGGACAGCAAAAACATGTTCGAGCTGGACGAAGAATTCCACCGGATCTTGTTTGACGGCTGCCGCAAAAGCGGAACATGGAACGTCATTCAGCAGATGAATGCCCATTTCAACCGCACCCGCATCCTGTGGCTGTGGACCGATCCGCATTGGGAGCTTCTTTATGAGCAGCACCGCCAAATGTTCCTCGCGATCAAGCAGCAGCAAGCCGACCAAGCCGAGCGGATCATGATGGAGCATATGCGGCTCAGCATCGCGAACCTTCCCGTGCTCAAAGAACGTTACCCTGAGTATTTCAAGTAAAAAAGTTGTAAGCCCTACCAACTGCGAAATTTTGCCCGATGACCGGACAAAGGCCGCTTCCCAAAGCTGCGGAACGTCCCGATTCATTACGTAAAAAGGCGGTGTAGATATGCGTATGGTATTCCGGTGGTTCGGCGAAGGAAACGACACCGTTTCGCTGAGCCACATCAAGCAAATCCCCGGCGTGGAAGGCATCGTTTGGGCGCTGCACGACGTGCCGGCCGGAGAAGAATGGCCGATGGAAAAAATCCTTGAGGTCCGCGATCAGGCGGTAAAACACGGCCTCCATCTCGACGTGGTCGAAAGCGTCAACGTTCACGAGGACATCAAGCTCGGCCGGCCGACCCGCGACCTGTATATCCAAAACTACATTGCAACGATCGAAAAGCTTGCGCAGGTCGGCGTCAAAGTGATCTGCTACAATTTTATGCCCGTTTTCGATTGGGCCCGGACCGAACTGCACAAAAAGATGGACGACGGATCGACCGCGCTTTTTTTCGAAAAATCCCGCATCGACGGCATCGATCCGTTTAAGCTTGTCGAGGAGATCAACCGGAACAGCACCTTGACGATGCCGGGCTGGGAGCCGGAGCGGCTGGCTCATTTGACGAGCCTGTTTGAGGCCTATAAAGGCGTTTCCGCCGAGGATTTATGGGAACATCTTGCTTATTTCCTCAAAGCCGTCGTACCCGCGGCCGAACGCTGCGGCATTCGAATGGCCATCCATCCGGATGACCCGCCATGGCCGATTTTTGGCCTGCCGCGCATCATTACCGGCCAGGAAAGCCTGCGGCGGCTGCTCCGTATCGTGGACAGCCCTTCCAACGGCATCACGCTGTGCAGCGGTTCGTTCGGGGCCAATCCGGAAAACGACATCATCGGCATGATCCATGAGTTCCACGAGCGGATTCCGTTCGCCCATATCCGCAATGTCCGCGTTTACGACAACGGCGACTTCATCGAAACTTCGCACCGCACCCAGGACGGAACCGTCGACATCGCGGGGATCGTCAAAGCGTACCACGACCATGGATTCAGCGGATACGCCAGACCCGACCATGGCCGCCATCTCTGGGACGAAGAATGCAGACCCGGCTACGGGCTTTATGACCGGGCGCTTGGCATTATGTATTTGTGGGGATTGTGGGATGCCTTGGAGCGGGTCGAACCCATCCACGGAAAAGGAGGAACCGTATGAACGCCAATGCGAATACGATGCCCATCCACCCTGCCTTGAAAGGCAAAACGGCGGTCATTACCGGCGGGTCGGGCGTATTATGCCGGGCCATGGCGCTGGAGCTTGGCCGTCAGGGAGCCCGGGTGGCGATTTTGAACCGGACCGCGTCCAAAGGCGAAGCCGTCGCCGAAGACATCCGCGCCGCAGGCGGCACCGCCGTCGCCATTGGCTGTGACGTCACCGACAAAAACAGCGTGGAGGCGGCCGAAAAAGAGGTCCGCGAGCGTTTTGGCGGCTGCGACATCCTCATCAACGGGGCGGGCGGCAATCATCCAAGCGCCAACACGACCAATGAAATTTATCGGAGCGGCGACGAAGCGCTGCCGGATGTCACGTCCTTTTTCGACGTCAGCGTGCAGGGCTTCCGGAACGTCATGGATTTGAACTTTATCGGCACCTTCCTTCCGACGCAAATTTTCGCCAAGCATATGGCGGGCCGTCCGGGAGCGACCGTGCTGAACATTTCCTCCATGAGCTCCGTCAGCCCGATGACGAAAGTGCCTGCCTACAGCGCGGCCAAAGCGGCCATCAACAATTTTACGCAGTGGCTTGCGGTGCATTTTGCGGAAACGGGCATCCGCGTCAACGCGATGGCTCCGGGTTTTTTCCTGACGGAACAAAACCGCGCGCTGCTGACGAACCCCGACGGCTCGCTTACCGAACGTTCTCATAAAATCATCACCCATACGCCGATGCGCCGTTTTGGCGTCCCGGAGGATCTGCTGGGCACCATGCTCTGGCTGGTCGACGATACGGTATCCGGCTTTGTCACGGGAACCGTCATTCCCGTGGACGGAGGTTTCATGGCCTACTCGGGCGTTTAGACCAAGCCTGGAGATCCAAAACATCGTACCTTGAAAGATCAAAAAAGCAAAGAACGGGATCAAGGGAAACACGCAAAGAGGCGAAACGTTCTCGCCTGCTAGCCGTTGGAACCCTTTATCCCGGCGCGCAAAAAGGGGAAGCCCGCCGCATTCGCGATATGGGACTTCCCCTTTTTTTGGATTATTGTTTGACTTCCAGCACGATCAGCCCGATGCCGCCGGCGGTCAACCGATCCGGGTTCAAGGATCGAATATGTTCCCCGCCCATGACGGCGCTCCATTCTCCCAACGTTGGAAGCGGAAGGATCGTTTCCTCGGCCCTGGCATGATACAGCACATACAAATGCTTCGACGGGTCGCCGCCGGCATGATCGCGCAGCGTATATGCCACGCATCCCGCGGGCGCTTCTTCGAACACAAGATGCGTCTTGATCTGCTCCGCCGTACGAAGACGGAAGGCCGGATGCTCTTTCCGGAGCCGAATCACTCGCCGCACGTAGTCGACTTCGCAGCGGTGGGCGGCGCAGCGCTCCCAATCCAGCCAATTGACTTCATCCGGCGATTTGTAGCTGTTTTCCACGCCGTTTTTGGTACGCATAAATTCCTGGCCGGCATGGAGCAGCGGGATGCCTTGGCTGGTCAGCACGATCGCCGTCCCGAGGCGGTGCATGCTTTTCCGCATGTCATCCCCGATTCCTGGCGTCGAAAGAACCAGCTTATCCCACATCGTGTGATTATCATGGCATTCGGCGTAATTGACCGTTTGCACCGGCTCTTCGGCATACTGCCGCAGCCTGTCGCTGTACCGGATTCCTCCCGCCACGCCTTTTCGGATATCCTGTTCAAAGCCGGTCGCCCCGCTGATAAAGCCTTTGTTTTCATGGTTGAAAATGCTGCCTTTGACCGCATCCCGCAGCCCGTCGTTGAATTGGCCGATTCCCGGAAGCTTGGCGGCATTCGCCTGGTTGGCCCGCTTCTCGGCAGGCAGCGTCGTATCGGACATATTCCAGCCTTCGCCGATCATGATGATGCCCGGATCGATTTCATCCAAGCGGCGGCGGATTTCATTCATCGTTTCGATGTCCATCAGCCCCATCAGGTCGAACCGGAAACCGTCGATATGGTATTCCTTCACCCAATGCAGCACGGAATCCACGATGAATTTGCGGGCCATTTTCCGTTCGGAAGCCAATTCGTTGCCGCAGAAGGAGCCGTCCGACAGCGTTCCGTCATCCCTGTAGCGCAGGTAGTAGCCTGGCACAAGCTTGGTAAAGTTCATTAAATACCAATCGTACACATGGTTGTACACGACGTCCATAATCACGCGCAGGCCTTTGTCATGCAGCGTTTGCACCAGCTGCTTCAATTCCTTGATCCGCACGGCAGGATCATAAGGATCGGTTGCATAGGAGCCTTCCGGCACATTGTAGTTTTTCGGATCGTATCCCCAGTTGTACTGCGGAACGTCGGATTTTGCTTCGTCGACGCTTTCGGTCGCAAAATCGTAAATGGGCATCAGCTGGACATGCGTTACCCCAAGGCTGCGGATATGATCAAGTCCGGTCGGGATCTGTTTCGGCCCCCGCGTCCCCTCTTCGGCTAACCCGAGATATTTTCCGCGATGGGAAATCCCGCTCTTTGGATGAATGGACAGATCCCGGAGGTGAAGTTCGTAAATGACCGCATCCACCGGCGATGCAAGCGGAGGCCTATCCTCCGTCCAGCGCTCCGGGTTCGTCGCTTCCATGTCCACGATCGCCCCGCGGTCCCCGTTGATTCCTACGGCCGTGGCATAAGGGTCTACGCCTTCATTCCACTGCTCGCCGATTTTCACCTTATAGTTGTAGCCGATTCCCTTGTAATCGCCTTCAAGGGTCAGGGTCCACGTCCCGCCTTCATCGCGGGCCATGTCCATCTCTTCGGCAAACGTGCATCTCCACACGGGATATAACAATACCTTCGCCTCGGAAGCCGTTGGCGCCCATAGACGGAACTTGGTTGCCTCCGGCGTATAACGTACGCCAAGGTCGTCGCCTTCATACGCAAATAAAGAGTCGAATTCCGGATCAAACACGGAAATGCCCTTCGTTACCGCCGGATTCCCGTAATCGACCACCACGCCATGATGCTCTTTTTGTACCGACACGCATGCCACTCTCCATTAATTTGTCATTTTCATTATGTATATGATATCAACCCTTATCCCTTGGTTGTATCGGCTTCCTTCACATGATTCAGCAGTTCTTTTTAAGGCTGCCTTGTCATGGCCGGTCAATACCGGAACAGATTCCGTTATTGTTTCAATATCCCAGTCCCACCACTTTAAGGCATGAAGCATCTCAATGGTTTCTTCGTCGAATCGGTAACGGATTAATCGGGCCGGGTTGCCTCCGACAATGGAATAAGGCGCAACATCTTTGGTCACCACGGCGTTTGAGGCAATGATCGCGACGTTACCGATACGAACCCCGGGCATAATCGTAGCGTTGTAGCCGATCCAAACATCGCTTCCGACATTTGTATCGCCCTTGAAACCTCCGCTTAAATTCGTTAATCCCGTTTCCCAATCCCCGCCAAACGCCCCAAAAGGGAACGTCGTAAACGAATTGATATTATGATTCGCCCCGTTCATGATAAATTTTACGTTGGATGCAATTGCGCAAAATTTCCCGATGATGAGCTTATCCCCGATAAAGTCAAAGTGATAAAGGACGTTTTTCTCAAAATTGAGCGGATTCTCGAAATCGTCGTAATATGTGAAATCCCCGATTTCTATATTAGGATTGACCACAACATTTTTCAGGAAACAGAGGCTTCTGACATTTTTCATTGGAAAAACGCTTCCCGGATCCGGAACGTTCATCTGGCGACCCCCTTCAAGATATTATTGCGCTCTTAGAATCCATGCTGCTGGGGCAGGGCATTTACAGCGACCTTTCCATTATATTCGATCATGGCCCGCTATAAGCTTAAAGGCAGCCGATCCTTGCATTGCAAGGGTTGACTGCCTTTAAGCTATCCCGTCAGAATGTATTTTTAAGCCTTGATGTATGTCGGAACCGCTTAAGCTTGGCAGGATTCACGGCTGGTTAAAATGCCGCTGCCGCATCGCCTCGAACAGCAAGACCGTCGAAGCCATCGCGACGTTAAGCGATTCCGCTTGGCCCTTCATCGGAATGGTCAGCGCATCGTCCACCAGCTGCTGGGCAGCTTCGGACACGCCTTTTGCCTCATTGCCCATCAAAAGCCACGAAGGTCCGGTAAAATCGTATCCGTAGCAGGTCGACGTCGCCTGCAGGCTCGTGCTGACGATCCGGACGCCGCTCTGTTTCGCCTGCGGAAGCAATTCCATCAGATCCCCTTCCACGACGGGCAGATGGAACATCGACCCCATCGTCGAACGGATCGTTTTCGGGTTATAGATATCGGCCGAACCGCGGCCGACGATGACGCCGTCGGCTCCGGCCGCATCCGCCGTCCGGATGATCGTGCCGACGTTGCCCGGGTCCTGAACGGCGTCCAGAACGATGACCAGGCTGTTTTTTTGCGCAAGCAGCTTGCCGATTGCCGCCTTCTGCTTGCGGACGACGGCAAACACCGGCTGCGGCGTTTTCGTATCCGAGCATTTGGCGATGACCGCGGCCGACACCCCGATCCACTGCGTTTGACCGGTGTCCGCCATGGACGCCAGCTCAGAGGGAATCCCCCGCTCCGCGTCAAAAGCGACGCATTCCAGGTCGGCCCCGGAGCGCAGCGCTTCCTGAACCAGATGGATGCCTTCGATCAAGTATTTTCCCTGCTTGTCCCGGTGCTTTTTCTCGAGCAGCTGCGCCCATTCCTTCGCCCGGGGATTTTGCGGTGATAATATATCCATAAAAACCGTCCTTCATGCAGGAGCAGCCTCGTATTCCGCCGACGATCCTTCGGGATCACTTCGGATACGCGAGCTCCAGCTTCGTCAAGTTGCCCGTTTCGCCCACGATGACCAGCACGTCGCCTTCTTCGAGGCGGTCGTCCGCATTCGGGGAAATATTCATCTTGGTGCCGCGTTTCACCGCCATGACGTTGCAGCCGAAGCGGGCGCGCACATCAAGTTCCTTCAAGTTTTTGCCGATCATTTCCTGCGACACCTTCATTTCGAGAATGCTGTAGTCCTCGGAAATTTCGATGTAATCGAGAATATTCGGGGAAATCAAATGATGAGCGACCCTCATGCCCATATCCCGTTCCGGATAAATGACTTTGTCCGCTCCGATCTTGTTCAGGACCTTCCCGTGAAGCTCGTTTTGCGCTTTGACGATGATCGTCTCCACGCCGATGTCCTTCAGGATGAGCGTGGTCAAAATGCTGGACTGGATGTCTTCGCCGATCGCCACGACCACCACGTCGAAATTCCGGATTCCAAGCGCGCGCAGCGCCTCCTCGTCCGTGCTGTCAGCCGAAACGGCATGCGTAACAATATTGGAAACCGCCTGGGTGCGCTGCTCGTCAGAGTCGATCGCCAGAACGTCGAAACCCATCTCGCTGAGCGCATTGGCTACGCTAAAACCGAATCGCCCCATACCTATGACGGCGTACTGCTTTTTCGCCATTTGTTAACCCCCCGGGTTGCAGAAGTCTATCCCGATTATTATATCACAGCGCGCAAAAAACTTGAATTTTGCCCAGCGGCATGGGGAACATTATGGAGGTAAACGATTTTTCACAGGTGGAGGGAATACGATGTCAATCACACTTGACCTGCGTCAAGCGGTCATCCATAAGGTTCATGACAGCAGCGAAGCGGATCTCCGCTCCATGATCGAAGGCTCGGTGGACGGGCCTGAACAGGCGCTGCCCGGGCTCGGCGTTATTTTTGAAATGATCTGGAAAAACATAGATACGAATCAGCAGGACAACCTGGTTCATGTCGTGAATGAACATTTGAAGCACGTCTCTCCAGGTCCTTTGTCCTAACCTGCAACGCCGGGACGAAAAAACCTCCGCCTATCCTGCGGAGGTTTTTTGCTGAACGATGGTTTTACGGAGCGGTATCCAAAAATTTCGCGTCCGGATTTTTTTCCATGGCCGTACGCATGGCATATTCGTTTTCGAACAACACGACGTAATTTCCTTTTTTGTCTTTCACGAGCGTCGAGTTGATCCGGAACTTGCTCGGGTCGATGTCGTCGCCGACGATCCAGCGGGCGAACTGGTACGGCATCCGCTGCAGCTGCACGTCCACGCCGTATTCGCCTTTCATCCGGTATTCGAACACCTCGAACTGGAGCTGGCCGACAACCCCGAGAATCGTATCGTCGAAGCTGACCGTCTGGAACACCTGAATGGTCCCCTCTTCCGTCAGCTGGTCGATCCCCTTCTGGTACTGCTTATGCTTAAGCGCGTTTTTCACCGTGACCTTAGCGAAAATCTCCGGCGAAAACGTCGGCAGTTCGTCGAACACGACCTCGCTGCCCTGGCTGAGCGAATCGCCGATCCGGAAAATACCGGGGTCGAACAGACCGATAATGTCGCCGGGATACGCCTCTTCGACGATATCGCGGTCCTGGGCCAAAAACTGCTGCGGCTGCGACAGCTTGATGTCCTTGCCGGCCCTGACATGCTTGACGCTCATCCCCCGCTGGAACTTGCCCGATACGATGCGCATGAACGCGATCCGGTCGCGGTGCGCAGGATTCATGTTCGCCTGGATTTTGAAAATATAACCCGAGAACTTTTCGTTCGAAGGCTCGATCAGTCCGGCCGTGCTGCTCCGCGGCTGCGGTTTCGGCGCAAGCTGCAGGAAGTTTTCGAGGAACGTCTGCACGCCGAAGTTGTTGATCGCGCTGCCGAAAAATACCGGCGTCAGTTCGCCTTTCAGCACTTTGTCCATGTCGAACGGATCGCCTGCAACGTCAAGAAGCTCCAGGTCCTGGCAGAGCTGCTCATGGAAATACTCCCCGGCCATTTCCCGGATGACCGGATCATGGTAGTCATCGACCTTTTTCACTTGAATCGTGGAATGGTCGTTGCCCTGGAACAGCTCGACCTGATTTTTCGCCCGGTCGTATACGCCGCACAGATCCCGGCCGGAGCCGATCGGCCAGTTCATTGGCACGGAACGGATGCCGAGCACCTGCTCGAGCTCTTCCATCAATTCGAACGGGTTGCGGCCTTCGCGGTCCAATTTGTTGATGAACGTAAAAATCGGAATGCCTCGCTTCGCGCACACCTGAAACAGCTTGATCGTCTGCGCTTCGACGCCTTTGGCTACGTCGATCAGCATGACCGCGCTGTCGGCGGCGGTCAGCGTCCGGTAGGTGTCCTCACTGAAATCCTGGTGACCCGGCGTATCCAAAATGTTGATCCGGTGTCCCATATAATCAAACTGCATCACGGAGGAGGTTACCGAGATCCCCCGTTGTTTTTCGATTTCCATCCAGTCGCTGGTGGCATGCTTGCTGGCTTTGCGGGCTTTGACCGTACCGGCTAACCGGATGGCGCCCCCGAACAGCAGCAGCTTTTCCGTCAATGTCGTTTTACCCGCGTCCGGGTGGGAAATGATCGCGAAGGTTCTTCGCTTATCGACTTCCTGCTGCAAGGCTTGGTCTATCGCTTTGCTCATTTCACTATTCCCTTCATCTCAATAGATCGAACCGAAAGCTGATTTCACGTTTCCCGGTTCACTCTATACTACTTTTGTCATTTTATTATTGTACCACATTCCATACGCAAATCACCCCCATGCAGTAGCTGCATGAGGATGATTATTTTTCATATTCTGAAATTATTTATTAACTTCCCAAACGACGTCGTCTTCTTCCTGTCCATTGACCGGCCACCAGTGGAAGCCATCCTCCGCCAGCAGTTGATCGGCTTCTTTCGGCCCCCAGGAACCCGCAGGGTATTGAAGAGGCCCTTCCGGATCCTGTTTCCATGCTTCGGCGATGCGGTCCACGAAAGACCATGCCGTAGCCACCTCGTCCCAACGGGTAAAATAAGTCGAATCCCCCCGAGCCGCATCATGCAGCAGGCGTTCATAAGCTTCAGGCGAGTTGATGCCCACCATGCAGCTTTGGCAAAAGTCCATCGCAAGCGGTTCGATTTCGGATTCGGAACCCGGCCTTTTCGCGTTGATTTTCACGTAAATGCCTTCCATCGGATTGACCCGAATGACAAGCAGGTTTGGCTCGAGTTTATACTTTTTCCCGAGATAAACGTTGTTCGGCATGCCTTTGAATTCGACCACTATTTCGGTCGTTTTGACGGGAAGCCGCTTGCCTGTCCGAATGTAGAACGGAACTCCCGCCCAACGGAAGTTGTCCACGAATACGCGGGCCATATAATACGTTTCGGTATTGGACTCTGGATCGATCTTATCTTCGTCGCGGTATGCCGGTAAATCTTTGCCGCGCGAGCTGCCCTGCACATATTGTCCGCGGACGACGTTTTTCTTCACTTCCTCCGCATTGGCGTAAGGACGAAGCGAACGAAGCACCTTCACCTTCTCGTCGCGGATATCTTCCGGAAGCAGCCGGCTCGGCGGCTCCATGGCGATCATCGTGAGCATTTGCAGCATATGGTTTTGTCCCATGTCCCGCAGCGCTCCCGCGTGATCGTAATACCCGCCGCGCTCTTCCACCCCGACGGTTTCACTGAGCGTAATTTGCACGTTTGCGATATGTTTGTTGTTCCAGAGCGGCTCAAAAAACGCATTCGCAAAACGGATGACTTCGATATTTTGAACCATTTCCTTCCCGAGGTAATGGTCGATGCGATAAATTTCCTCTTCCTTAAATACCTGACGGATCTGCTCGTTCAGCTCTTCGGCCGATTGCAAATCGTATCCGAAAGGTTTTTCGATCACGAGGCGTCTCCATCCCGCACTGTTCAGCATGCCGCCTTTTTGCAGGTTGGACGAAACGCTTCCGAACAGCTCCGGTGCCAGGGCCAGATAAAACAGGCGGTTCCCCGGAATATGGTAGCGTTCCTCCAAAGCGACCGTCTGGTCGTTCAGCTCGCGGAAGCCGTCCACATTGTTGATGTCCAGGGACTTGTACTCAAAATGCTCCGCAAAGGCGCGGAACTGGTCGTCATTTTCCGTTTTGTACCGGCAAAATTCCTGGATGGAGTGAAACACGTCCTCGCGGAATTCCTCTTGGGTGCGCGGCCGGCGCGCCACGCCGATGACGGCAAAATCTTCGGCCAATTTACCTTCGCGGTACAAGCTATAAATGGCCGGAAACAGTTTTCGTTTAGCCAAATCTCCGGTAGCCCCAAAAATAAAAAATACGGCGCCCGGTGTCTTGAGCGATTCCAAATTTTGATTTTCAGCCATGGCCCTCAATCATCCCTTATGTAGTATGGTGTATTTTTATGCAAAAGGAACTTCCGCCTGGATCTCCAAGAGATCCGGAATACGCCGTCTTGGGCACCCCTTATTGTAAAAGGACCGCACAGCAGCCGGCGGCAGAATTCCCTGCGAAAACAACCTCGCTTCAGCTTTTGCTGAACGGTGATCCAAGACAAAACAGCAGCATCTTTATCAAGGCAACGTTTAGTTCATATCCTCTTATACCCAAAAATTAATGATACGTCATTTTAGCATATTCATCCAAATGTTGCTATCCGTTTTTCTTACCAAAACACTCAAAATATTATGGCCATTTCTTCAATAAACCATCCGCCATCAATATTCGATCGTAATGACCGGCAGGCCGATCGTCACCCGGTTTGTTCCGCGTACATCATCTTCATGAACGGCAACCTGCATATTGAGCCACGTGTCGCCGCTTCTTACCCGCGTTTTCAACGACGGCACCTGATAAGCATTGCTGACGGTCGTCTCATCCTGGTACGTTTCCTTAGGGACGGCATCCAAAATCCCCTTAAGCCGCCCTTCAATCCGGTTCATGGTGTCAGCCGCTTCCGTCCGATCATCGACATGCCCCTGCAAAGCCGCATTCCACTTCGCATCGATGCCGGCATCCCGCATTTTTTCCCCGAACTTGGCCTGCAAATCGGCAAGGCTGTCCCACTGCTGCGGCGTTTGCGCCTCCAGCTGGATGATGACGTAACTTTGGTCGCCGGAGATTTCCTGCCAGTTGAACCGAACGTTGACCGCGTCTTTTTCCCCTATGGCCCGATAAGTCGTATGACCGTTTTCTTCCACTTCTTTCACGGACGGCAGCTGCAGCGATCGGCTCAGATGTTGGGCAGCCGCTTCGGCATCGCCGCTTCCTTCCCAAGTTCCCTGCCATTTGATGACGACGCGCTGCGGCTCTTTCACCATTTGCCGGCCCAGGTTAAACAGCGTCCGGAGTTCGCTTTGATCGGCTGCGGCCTGAACCTTCGTCAAGCTGTTCCAAAACTGAAAATACATGATTCCCAATAAAACCATTCCCGCCAAACCAAAAGCTCCCCATTTTGCCGCCGTTTTCATCCCCATCCATCCCCTCGGCCCTAAACTATCAATCTACTAAACAGGATGTCCGGGTTAAGAGAAGATTATACCCTGCAGGCAAAGTTGGATAAATGGGTGAATAACTATGGCATGCCAGCCTAAAGCCGAATACATTGTTAACAAAAATAGAAGAGGAGGATTGACCCTTTACATGATCCCGATCTATCCCCTTTCAGAAGAAAACATCATGAAACATCGCGGCAAAATGGTCCTTGCTTGTTTGCATGACGGCAGAACCTACGTCGGAAGGTTGACGCATTGCCGCAACGGCGAAATCATATTAAACGGCGAAGAAAATACCGCGCTTCACGCCGCCAACCTCAAGCCGGCCCAGAAACGCCCGCACTCCTCGAAAAAACAGAAAAACGCCGCCCCGAAAGCCCAGGTTCGCGCCCTATTCCCGCCATACGGCTACGGGTACCCGCCTTACGGTTACGGGTATTACGGATTCGGAGCCGGAGCAGTCGCTCTCAGCCTCGGCTTGCTTGCGCTTCTGTTCCTCATTTAAAACCGAAAATGCACCCTGCCGGTACCTTTCGGGCCCTTTCAGGTTCCGTCGGTAGGCATGGGTGCATTTGCTTTATTCCGCCAATCCGTTTTTATAGGCGTATATGGCCGCTTGGGTGCGGTCGTCGACCCCCAGCTTCGCCAAAATGTTCGTCACGTGGAATTTGACCGTTTTGATGCCGATGATCAATTCATCGGCGATCTCCTGATTCGATTTGCCTTGGGCCAAAAGCCGCAGCACGTCCATCTCCCGCTCCGTCAATTCCTTATGGGCAGGGGCTTCGGTTTCCGCATGCCGGAACCGGTTCATCATCTTGGATGCCACCTGCGATTCCAGCACCGATTGGCCGCGGGCGGCGGCCCGGATGGCTTCGGCGATTTCGCTTGCCCGGGACGTTTTCAGCAGGTAGCTGAAAGCACCTGCCTCGATGACCGGATACATCTTCTCGTCGTCCAGGTAACTCGTCAGCACGATCACCTTGCAGTCCGGATACAGCTTCAGCAGCTGCCGGGTCGCTTCGATGCCGTCCATTCCATCCATCACCAGGTCCATCAGCACCACATCCGGCTTGTATTCGCGGGCCAGGCGTATGCCCTCCTCGCCGCTGCCGGCTTCGCCGACCACCTCGATGCCGTCCTCCGTGCCAAGCACCGCGGCCAGCCCGATGCGCACCATCTCGTGATCATCCACGAGCAGCACTTTGATCGCCGGCTTTTCTAAATCCTCCATGGTCCTCTTCCCCTCCTTTTTCTTCATGTACGATCGGAATCGTAATTTCGATTCGCGTTCCTTTGCCCGGAGCGGTAATGAATTGGATCGAACCCCCGATTTCGCTCACCCGTTCCTGCATATTGGAAAGGCCGTACGAGGCCTGTTTTTTCTCGTCCATTTCGAATCCCTGCCCATCGTCGCGCAGCATCACCCATACGGCGTCCTGCTTCTGATGAATGCGGATTTCCATTTTTTCCGCTTTGGCATGCCGCAGCGTATTCGACATTGCTTCCTGAATGATCCGGAACAGATGGTTTTCGATCCCTTTCATCAACTGGATGCCTTCATCCATTTCAAACGCGATTTCCATCGGTACTTTAACCTTAAGCTCTTTAATAAGTTCTTTCAAGCCTTGCTCCAGCGGTTTCCCTTCCAGATACACCGGCCGGAGATGAAGAAGCAGCGCCCGCATCTCCGATTGCGCCACGGCGGCCATCTCTTCGATCAGCGCCACCTGCCGCTGCGCCTTGTCAAAATCTTTTGCCAGCGTTCTTCCCACGGCCGTAGCCGTCATCGATATCGCGAACAGCTGCTGCGAGACCGCATCATGCAGCTCCCGGGCGAGCCGCTGCCGCTCTTCGACGATCGCGGATACCCTGGCCTGCTCGGCAAGCTGGGCATTGTTGGTGGACAGGCGCTGGAGAGACGTAACCTGCTCCTCCCATTTTTTGCTGATGCGCCCGAGCTGTTCGCCGAGGCGGCCCACTTCATCCACGCCAAGCTCCGGGACGTCCCGGGACAAATTCCCTTTTTCCCAGGATAACAGCGTGTCGCGAAGCAGCTCCAACCTTCTTTTCGTCCGATAGCTTTGGTAAAACCCGTACATCGCGCCGATCCCGAGAGGAACCAGTACCAGCGTCGTAATCGCCTGCACCCGTTTGTTCCAGTCGTCGAAAGGCGCCAAATAACCATATGTATACAACACGTAAAAAATGATAAGCAGCAGTATAAAAGAAAGAAGGGCTCCCTCGCCCATGCTTCGGGAGACCATATTGACCGGCTTTTTTTCTTTCACGCGGGGAACCCCCATTTCTTAGGAAATATGAATATCAAGATCGCCAACGAGATAAGAGATGATGAATTTCACTTTCTGCTCGCTGGTCTCATAGTTCGGCGACTTCCAGTTCAGCCGGTTCATCATGCCGTTGTCCCGTTCCCCCCTGAAGTCGATGGAGCCGAACAGGACGAAGGCTTCGATCTCGATGCCGTAATACTCCGGGATCTGCAGATCCATATCGCCCATGATTCCTTGGAACATCATCACGGTTTCCTTATCCTCCGGGATCGCCAGGGACAAGTCCATATCGGCCTCGCCAAACACATGCCATACGCTCATGCTGCGCATCACCCATGGCTGCTGGTCCCAATCGAAATTGGAGGAAAAGTTTTGCTTTTGAATAAAACTTTCCTTCGGCTGTACCTTTTTAGCCTTGATGAAAAAGAACCCTAGCGATAACAGCGCAATGCCGAGAACAATCATTAGATGGTCGAGTACGAGCAAAATGGCTCCGACCGCCAGCAGGCGATAGCCCCGCTTCACCTTGCCGCCGCGAATCGCATAGATTCCCGCCAATAAAAACAACAGTGCGACAATGGTAAAAAAGCCGACCCACCTGCCGACCAGCATGAGAAGGCCGACCCCGATGAGAATAAGGGCAATCAAGCGATTTCTTTTTTCCATGCCGCACCTCCTTGCGATGTCTTGAAACCGTTCATGGTAAAGGTCGGAAAAGCCATATGGGGCGAGGCTTTCGCACCAATATGGCTTTCCACTTCTCATTCTTTATAGCATATCATATTGTCCTATTTTGTGAAGACTTATTCTTTCGTAGCTTTCGTCCCGCCGGCATTGCCGGAAGCGTTCATTTTGTTTTTCAGCGCCTTAAGCTGTTCTTCCACTTTCAGCTGCTTTTCGGCATCCACCGGACTCGTGAACGTGCTGGCCGATGGGCGGTACGGGGCGCGGAGGACGTCGGCTTCAGCTTCCATCTGCATGATTTTTTCTTCCATGCGGTGGAATCCGAGGGACGCGCTGCCGCTTTCGATCGTATGCAGGCTGTTGATTTGCGACATTTGCTTTTTGGCTTTCGCCATTTGGGCGCGGGTCACCAGCTCGTTGCGTTTGTTGCGCATTTTGTAGAACTCGTCTTTCATGTCATGCAGCTGCTGCACCAGTTCTTTGGCTTGCGTTTCGGACTGCGCATGCAGGTCGCGGTATTCGGTGATTTTTTGATCGAAGTAGATTTTTTCTTCGAGTAGCTTGCGTGCGATTTCCTCCTGGCCGTTTTTCAGGGCCAGCTCGGCTTGAGCCTCGCGCTGCACGGACATTTTTTCGGCTTCTTCAACGCGCTGCTTCATGCGGCGCTCGTTCGCCATTTGCTTGGCAACGGTCAGTTCGGCCTCGTGGATTTCAGCCTCCATATCGCGGAGGTATTGGTTCAGCATGACAATCGGATCCTCTACTTTATCCAGCAGTTCATTTACCGACGCTTTCGTCATATCTTTCAATCTTTTAAATACTCCCATGTTTTACACTTCTCCCTTCTCGTATTTGGACAGTTTTTTCTTCAGCTCTTCAAGCTCTTTTTTCATGGCTTTCTTTTCGATGTCTTCCATCATGGCGTCCAGGTTGGACGACGGGGAGGAAAATCCTCCGCTCGGTCTGCTGCCATAAGACGGATCGTTGTATCTACTTCTTGGGTCAAAGGAAGGGCCGTTGTTGTTGTAGTGGCCGTTTCCTCCGTAATAGCTTCCGTTGCCGTAAGCTCCGTTGCCCGGCTGGCCGCCGTAGTAACCGCCTGGGCCCGCGGGGCCGTATGGATTATAAGGCGGGGCCGGTTCCTTCGGTACGACGAGAGCGGCGATGAAGTAGATGAACAAGGTGGTGCCGCCGGTGAAGAAAACCGTGACGATGAACAAAATCCGCAGCAGCGTCGAGTCCATCCCGATCAAGTCCGACAGTCCGCCGCAAAGCCCGGTGACCATCTTATCCCGTCTCGAACGGTAGAGTTTGCTCATGATGTTACTCCTTTCCGCTGTTGTTCAGCTTTTGTTTCAAACGGGCCATTTCCTTCTCCAGTATGCTGGATACCGTCTCGCCGGCCTGCTCTAAGTATTGTTGGCCCATGCGGCGCAGGTCCCGCAGGCTTTGGGCTTCGAACTCCCAGTCGGAGATGCGGTCCTCGAGGCGGTTGAACATTTTAGGAACGTCCTGGCCGCCGCCGTAGCCCTCCATCCGTTGGTTCATGCGCTGCTGGAGCCGAAGCGTCTCCATGCGCGCCACGTAATATTGGCGTTTGTTATAAACGGTCTGGTACTCCAGTTTTAATTCGTTCAGCTGGCTTTCCAGGTCCATCAAGGAACTTTGGGTCGTATTCAGCAATTCGCTGTATTGTTCCAGCTTTTCTTCATAAATGATCTTTTCTTGGAGCGCCAGCTTGGCGAGATGATCTTCCCCGGCCTTCAAGGCCAGGAGCGCCTGCTCTTCGCGTTTGTTTTTCATCGTTTCGGCTTGATCGACTTGCAGCTTCAGCTGTCTCATATGTGCGGTGGACTGCTGTACAAGCTTTTCGGCTTCGACGATGTCATCCCGCGTGGTGGCCAGAAACTGGTCGATCAGCCGCACCGGATCCTGACTTTGCTCCAAACGTTCATTGATATTCGCTGCGGTAATATCCCGCACCCGACGAAAAACACTCATCTTGTGTAGCCCCTCCTTATTCGTTTTTTCCGGATTCGGATAAATCCTCTTCTTACGGATATTGGTACGGTATTTGCAACAGATTCATGTTAGTAGTAGCTTTTCTTTCCCTTTAGAAGGGAGATTCCGAAAATCACCAGCGCGATGCCGAGCAGCGGTCCGATGATCCAGGACAACTTCGCCAGCAAAGACAAAGCACCGAACGCGAGGATGATGGTTCCGATCACCACTCTGCCTCTGCGGATTCCGTAATAGCCAAGGACGATCAGCAGAATCGGGAAGAGCAAACCTATCAGTTTACCAAACAGTGGGGCGAACAAACCGAAGAGCATCAGCGCCCCGACGACGATCAATACGATTGCTGTTCCGTTATTGCGGTTTTTCATGCATTTCTCACTTCCTTTCAGTGCATCAACCTTATGTCTTTATTTTAGGTGGTACGGCCTCTTTCCAAAACAGACTGCAGACGGTTTTTCATCCTAGACCTTGGTCGGGGAACGTTTCAGACCTAAGGCTATCGGGGGTTTTTGCCCTATACCGCCGTTTTCCGGGTTGTTTGCCTCCGAGGGTTTGCGACAGCAGCTAAAAGCAAAAAAAGGCACCGGAAACATCCGGCACCCTATTATTAAGAAGCTTTACATATTTGCTTCGGCCGAAACCGGCTCGTTAGCGGCAGCGCTTTTTCCGTCATGCCTGACCAAAGAGATGAACAGGAGCGCAAGCAGCATGCCGGCCGAGGCGCAAATGAACAAGGAACGGTATCCGAACTGATCGATCATCAGGCCGAGCAATGGTGGCGACGTGATCGCCGCAAGCGACGAGACGAGATAATACAATCCCGTCCGCGTGCCGATGCTGCCCTCGCTGCCGACCGATACCACAAAAGGGTACGAGTTGATGTTAATGAGGGCCCAGCAAATCCCTCCCAGCGCAAGCAACACCCGCAGCAGCAGAACGGTATCGACGAACGGCACCGCCGCAAATACAGCAAACAGTCCGATCACGCCCGCAAGGATCGTTTTCCTTTTGCCCAACCGGTTGCCAAGCCAGCCGCTCGGGATCGCAAACAACACGAAAAACAAGGAAAAGAACGTAAGCGAAAATGCCGCGTCTTTTTCCGTTAATCCCATGTAATGTTTACCGTATAAAGTAAATAGCGCTTCCACGCCTTGATAGGACACAAACCAGAAAAAGATCGCTGCGAGCAGGAGCACCGTCGTGCGGTCCAGTTCTCCTTTGAGCTTGATTTTCGGCCGTTTCTCGGCAGGCAGCGATACGATGACGTCCCTATTTTCCTTAATTGCGGCCGTCAGAATCCATAATGAAATCAAGGTAATCGCCGCTGCCGCGATAAAAGGAAAGGAAGGATTCGCCCCATACAGCACAGAACCGGCTCCAAAGGCCAAAATGCCGCCAAAACCGCCCATAAAATTAATGATGCCGTTCGCTTTGGTCCGTTGATGATCGGGCGTAATATCCGGCATGAGGGCGACCGTCGGGGAGCGGTAGACGCTCATTGAAAGGTTCATCAGCATCATGAACAGGAGAAGCGTGATAAAACTCGTATGTAATGGAATCAGGATGACGAACAGCGCAGCTGCAGGCATGCCCAACATCAGAAATGGCATCCGTTTGCCGAAACGGGTCTGGGTTTTGTCGCTCAAATGGCCGATCCATGGCTGCAAAAACAAAGCGAAGTAGTTGTCGAGGGTCATCATGAAGCCAATCAAGGCCGTGCTTTTAAGATAAGGATCCAAAAAATAAGGGACAAACGCGTTATAAAGCGACCAGGTAATGCTGATGCTGAAAAAACCGAATCCGAGCAGCCATGTTTTTTTCATGAAGGGAATGACCTCCACTTTCTTTTAAAATCGTGATTCAGGAACAGTGTAAAAAACTTGAATCATTTGTAGGTTGTTAGCAGCCGTTGGGCGATATCAGCCTCCAATTGAGGATCTCCGTTTTTTATATTATACAACAGGAGCATTCATGTATTGTTTGATCTTCGTTAGAAAAACGTAAGAATGGCTTGGTCAAGTTTAGAACCGCCGCAACGGTGAAGGAATGCAAAAAAGCTCTTAAGCTGCAATCATTGCAACTTAAGAGCTTGATCGTTCATGAGTATGCTGGTGAAGGGACTTGAACCCCCACTCCGTTGCCGGAAGCGGATTTTGAGTCCGCCGCGTCTGCCATTCCGCCACACCAGCAGATGAAGATGAAACGCGCCCTAAGAGATTCGAACTCCTGACCTTTTGATTCGTAGTCAAACGCTCTATCCAGCTGAGCTAAGGGCGCATATTTGATTGTAATGGAGGCGCCACCCAGATTCGAACTGGGGATAAAGCTTTTGCAGAGCTGTGCCTTACCACTTGGCTATGGCGCCGTAAATATTGGAGCGGACGACGGGAATCGAACCCGCGACCCTCGCCTTGGCAAGGCGATGCTCTACCGCTGAGCCACGTCCGCGTAAATGGCTGGGGATATAGGATTCGAACCTATGCATGACGGAGTCAAAGTCCGTTGCCTTACCGCTTGGCTAATCCCCAACAATTTGAAAACTTAGAGGGCGATCGATGGGACTTGAACCCACGAATGCCGGAGCCACAATCCGGTGCGTTAACCCCTTCGCCACGACCGCCACATATAAAATTGAACTGGCAGGGGCAGCAGGAATTGAACCCACACTAACGGTTTTGGAGACCGCTGTTCTACCTTTAAACTATGCCCCTAGATACTGGTGGAGGCTGATGGATTCGAACCACCGAACTCGTACGAGAACAGATTTACAGTCTGCTGCGTTTGGCCACTTCGCTAAGCCTCCACAATGGTGCCGGCGAGAGGACTTGAACCCCCAACCTACTGATTACAAGTCAGTTGCTCTACCAATTGAGCTACACCGGCTTTTATTCGTTTATGATTTCATGGTGGCTCGGGACGGAATCGAACCGCCGACACGAGGATTTTCAGTCCTCTGCTCTACCGACTGAGCTACCGAGCCTTACTATAACATGGTTAAAGCTTCTATGCAATACTTCATACCCTGAAATATTGAATGGCGGAACCGACGGGATTCGAACCCGCGATCTCCTGCGTGACAGGCAGGCATGTTAGGCCTCTACACCACGGTTCCACGGCCTTAATAATTTCTCCTGTAAAGAATCTACATATGTTATGAAAACATATTTAGACTTTTTGGAGATAAATTGCGGGGGCAGGATTTGAACCTGCGGCCTTCGGGTTATGAGCCCGACGAGCTACCGGACTGCTCCACCCCGCGTCATTATGAATCCTCGTTGAATGAGGATGATATGGTGGAGACTGAGGGGATCGAACCCCCGACCCTCTGCTTGTAAGGCAGATGCTCTCCCAGCTGAGCTAAGTCTCCATGGTGACCCGTAGGGGATTCGAACCCCTGTTACCTCCGTGAAAGGGAGGTGTCTTAACCCCTTGACCAACGGGCCTTAATTTAATGCAAATGAAATTTTATGGCGGAGAGAGAGGGATTCGAACCCTCGAGACGCTTGTGACGCCTACACGATTTCCAATCGTGCTCCTTCGGCCAACTCGGACACCTCTCCATAATGGCTCCCCGAACAGGACTCGAACCTGTGACAACTCGATTAACAGTCGAGTGCTCTACCGACTGAGCTATCAGGGAACAATAATTATTCAGATGTTTGATCACCTGAAAACTAGATACGAAACGTTTGCGTTTTAACAAAGCATATGCTTCCGTAGCGAGCTTTCTTTTAGAAAGCTTTTAGGATAAGCCCTCGACCGATTAGTATTGGTCAGCTCCATGCATTGCTGCACTTCCACCTCCAACCTATCTACCTCGTCGTCTTCAAGGGGTCTTACA
Source organism: Paenibacillus cookii (assembly GCF_018333375.1). Taxonomy (GTDB): domain Bacteria; phylum Bacillota; class Bacilli; order Paenibacillales; family Paenibacillaceae; genus Paenibacillus_AQ; species Paenibacillus_AQ cookii. Next base: position 19 of record NZ_BORW01000051.1, on the reverse strand, counting down.
TACTGGGAAATCTCATCTT
>NZ_BORW01000050.1 GCF_018333375.1 Paenibacillus cookii | reverse complement strand
TAGCGGAGGGGTTCCACGCGTACCCATCCCGAACACGACCGTTAAGCCCTCCAGCGCCGATGGTACTTGGACCGAAGGGTCCTGGGAGAGTAGGACGCTGCCAAGCGAAGGACCACTGTTGATGAAAATCGACAGTGGTTTTTTTATTAGCACATACGGGAACGACGGATCCGGTTGCTGCGATTTCAATGAACCGACCAGTAAAGAAACCAAGGGCAGATTCCTGCTCTTGGTTTCTTTGATCCAGCGGACGGAGCTTCTTCATATTTAACTCTTCATATTTAACTGTTCACTACCGGCGAGCGTTTGCGAAGGCCGAGAGCGGTGATGCCGATCCCGAGAAGGGAAGCGGCAATCGGTACGATCATCGCTGTGCGGTAGCCGTCGAGCATCGCTTGCGGGGAATTGTCCAAACCTGTAGCGCCAATCTGCACAGCGGTCACGACCGCCAAACCGAGTGCGGCGCCAAACTGGAAGGAGGTATTCAATAAACCGCTGGCGAGGCCCTGTTCTTCTTCCGCTATTCCGTCCGTAGCGGCGATGGTTAAAGGTCCGTAAGTCAGCGAAAAGGCGAGGCCCGTCAGGATCATCGTCGGGAACATCGCTGCATAGGTCCAGTCCAAACCGATGGGAAGAAAAAGGACGTAGGCTAACGCAGCGAGGCAGAACCCGCCGAAAATCACCGGAATATTGCCGAAACGGTTTACCAGCTTGGGGGTCAGCGTAGGTGCTAGTATGGAATCGACACCGACGGCGAGCAGGGCAAGCCCCGTTTCAAGGGATGACCAGCCGCGCAGTTCTTGGAGGTAGAGTACCGTCACGAATTGGAACCCGAAAAAGGAGCCGGCAAATAACATGGCACCCAGGTTTGCCCGTACGAGCGAGCTGGCTGAAAAAATGCCAAGGCGTACCAAAGGGGATGCCGAGCGTCGCTCAATCGTTGCGAAGAGACCAAAAAGCAGAACACTGCAGGCTAATATTCCGGTGGTCCAGCTCCAGCCCAGATTGGAAGATTCCACGACACCATAAACCAGAAGCAGCATGGCTGCCGTGACGCTGATTGCCCCGGCCAGATCGAAGCCTTTGGAGGATGCCTCCGGCCGACCGGAGGCCGGTATGAGGCGAATCGCGGCTAGAAGAATCACGAACGCCAATAAAACCGGTCCAAAGAAAACCCACCGCCAGCTGATCTCACTTAAGATACCTCCGACCACAAGACCGAGTGAAAACCCTGCGGCTGCCGTCCCGGCATAAACGAGCAATGCCTTGTTGCGTGCAGTTCCCTCCGCAAAGCTCGTCGTGATGATGGATAAGCCGGCCGGAGTCATGAACGCAGCGCTAATGCCTGTAACAAACCGGGCGGTGATCAGCATCCAGCCTTCGGTCGATAGTCCGCCTAGCCCGGAGAACGCAAAGAAAACCGTGAGCCATACCAGAAACATTTTTTTTCGCCCGAACAGGTCGGATGCCCGGCCTCCGAGCAGCATGAAGCCGCCATACCCCAGTACATAGGCGCTGACTACCCATTGCAGCGAACCGGTCGACATGCCCAGTTCAGCACGGATCGCGGGCAGAGCCACGCCCATCATCGACACGTCGATCCCTTCCAGAAAAATGGCGCCGCACAAAACGAACAATAAGCCCCAGGAAAGCTTGCCGGAACTTTGAAATGTTTGACCGTTTGCCTTCATTCGATATGTCCTCCTCATTATGAATAATCATCCATTCCGGAACCGGCTGGATTAGGTCTGCCGATTTCCTTATTGGCACAAGGAGATTATGTATCATATAATCGAGGAACAGAAGTACGCACTTTTTTGTGTCATTTTCACCAAAAGGTAATATAGGAACCAAAAAGTACCTATTTGGATCGGGGGAAGACATGCCATGAAAACGAGTATGCCGCAAGCTTTTAATATACCTATAGAAGCGACCCTGGAGGTCATCGGGGGAAAATGGAAAACGCTTATTTTATGCCATTTAACCTATGGAGCGAAACGAACGGGCGAGCTGAAAAAGTTGACCCCGGGCATCACGCAGAAAATGCTGACTCAGCAGCTTAGGGAGTTGGAAGAGGATGGGGTCATCATCCGGACGGTATACAACCAGGTCCCGCCGAAAGTCGTGTACGAACTGAGCGAGCTGGGTCAATCCCTCCGGCCGGTCATCGATGTGATGTGCGAATGGGGAGAGCGGTACATCCAGGGATCAACCGAGAACCAGGCAAGCTTAAACATGTGACGTAAGCCGCTGATTTACGAGTTGCAGAGCGATCGCAGCTGTCCTTTTTTTACCATTGGGCAAGTAGAGACTAAGCTATAAATCATGCTATATGAGCGCGTCTCGTACAAGAAATCCACCCCAAAAAGGTTGTTTTAGTTCGTTCAAATGATTAAACTAACGGATAACAGCAGGCTCAAGAAAATCGATAAGACGAAGTGGGGGAAACCGAAATGAAGACGATCAAGAGCATGATGGACCACCTGTACTGGGCGGACGGACGCATTTTGGACGCGCTTGAGGAAAGCGGGACGAAGAACAAGGAACTTCTGAAGCTGGTTCGGCACGTCGCGGTCGCGGAACGGGTCTGGTTGTCCCGCTTGCAGGGCAATGGCAGCGCTCAATATTCGTTGTGGGAGGATGCGGAAGACCTGGCGGCGATCCGGAGGATGTTCGAAGAAAACGCCGAGGAATATCGCGTCTATATCGAGGGGCTCGAGGAATCCGGGTTGGACGAGATGATCGACTATGCGAATCAGAGCGGGGATCCGTTCCGAACATCCGTCCGGGACATCCTGTTGCAGGTCCTCTTGCATGGGCAATATCACCGGGGACAGATCAACCGGGCCCTTCGGATGGAATCGGCAGAGCCTGTCCAAGTCGATTACATCACGTTCGCGAGGCTCTAACCGGCCAAAGATCACCATGACCCACGGTATGGGGTTAGCATTGAATGAACGGGAAACGTTCGTACCAATAAGCAACAACATACACAGGCGTACAAACCTTCAATCTCTTGCCGAGGTGGCAGCTGCTGCCGGTCTGTCGAAAACCCGTCATAGGGGAGGCAGTGGATTCGCCGGGCGGATAGCCGGCTCCACAATCCTATACCCTCGTGAGTCCTGCATCCGTTCCTCCCTTTGATGAACAACGACCAAGGCGTCCCCCAAATCCTGCAATACAGAACTACTTCGTTTCCTTCCCGTTTCGGCTGATCAGCCCCCGCAGGCGCTTCATGACAGACTGAATTTCGGCATCGGTCAACAAATAATACGTATTCACGCTCCAGGTCTCCCTGTTTTTCAAATGAAAAATCAGCGCAGGAAGTTTCGGAAGCAGCCACTTCCGAATGGAAGGGCCGCTGTAGCTGATGCTTGCAATCTCCGCCCAGGCAACGGTCCGCGTACCGTCTGAAACGGAATTTTGATCGTAGGTCAGCAGCTGCGTGTTTGATTTGAGCGCCTTTGGCAAGCTGACAACCAAATACCCTCCAAAAAACGGAATCCCTATAATGGCCGATGTGATACAAAAGAACTTACGAACAATTGAGGTATCCATAAAAAAAGCCGCATACAGCAGAAACAGGCAGGCCAGCACAAACAGTAAGCTGCCGAGCGTTTTGGCCCATGCCACAAATTTTCGATAAGATATCGCGTTCATGATCCAGCGCCTTCCTGAAATGATTTGAATATTCCGTTCATCCGGCGGGTTCCCTTTTCGACGACTTTTAGCTGCGCCATCACCGGCAAAGGCTCCAACCATCGCCTACTTTGAATTGTACCGTTTTGGATCAAATGAAGGAAGCGCCCGCAGTGCGGTGAAGGAGTGTTTCTGCTCATTCCTTGAAGCACGGCTATTTTTTTCTTAGAAATAAAAAAGGAGCGGGGAGATATCACCCAACCGCTCCGATAAACGATATATAAACTTGTATTAATGGTGATGATGGGCATGTGCATCCGGTGCGCCCGCTTTTACGTTACATAAAACAGATTCGTCGTGTCCATGTTTTTCCGATTCGATTTGTAGAGTAGAGTGGGGAATATGTTTATGCTCCAGCATATGCTGGATTTTTTGCAAAAGGGCGTCGACCTCATAAACCGTTCTGTTCCCGTCGACCACAATATGGGCCGTGAGCATGTTTAAGTTGCTCGTGATGGTCCATATATGCACATCATGCACGGCCTTCACGCCTTCAAACTGCGAAATGGCTTGCACAACTTCCTCTACATCAATGTTACGCGGCGTTCCTTCCATAAGTACATGCAGGGAAGATTTGCTGACATAGTAACCACTCCGGAGAACGAGTACTGCGACGATGACACTGGCAACCGGGTCTGCCCATCCCCAGCCGAAAAACATCATCAGCAGAGCGGCAATAATGGCCCCGATCGATCCGAGCATATCACTGATTACGTGCAGGTAAGCGCCTCTCATGTTCAGGTTGTGCTCCGTATCGCTGCCACGCATCATGATCCACGCAACCAGTATATTCATGAGCAGGCCGATGGAACTAATGACCAGCATTCCCACGGTAGCGACTTCCGGCGGGTTCACAAATCGGTCGATCGCTTCGTAAAAAATGTATAAGGCAATCACAATCAGGGTAACGCCGTTTAGCATCGCAGCCAATATTTCAAATCTCCGGTAACCAAACGTGTTTCCCTTATCGACCGCTTTTTCTCCAAACTTAAACGCAAGTAAAGCGATCGCTAACGCAAGAGAGTCCGACAGCATATGACCGGCATCCGATAGCAGGGCAAGACTATTCGTAAAAAATCCCCCAAATGCCTCGACCAGCATATAAGCGGTAATGATGATAAAAGAGAACAGCAACACTTTTTTGTTGTTTTGTCCATGTCCGTGACTATGATCATGGGCGTGATTGTGATCATGTCCTGCCATACCTATACCTACTTCCTATATGGTTGTTTCATATGAACAGTTGCTCATATGTTCTATTGATGTTAATTATATGTGGATAGCCAAAACACGTCAAGGGCAAATCGGTACAAATATAAAAGCCACATCCTCAATGCGAAAGTGGCTTGTTAGGTCAATGTATTGGAAAAGCGGGGGCGTTGATGCAGCCTAGACGACGGCTTAGGCAACATCTGAAAGGATATCCTTAATCAAGATCCGGGGAAATGCGATGTTCATGCTCCTGGCGCAAGACTTCGTCGAAGAGATTCCCGTTTGGTTGGGTCTGCTGTTGTGGCAGCTTCAATTGCAGCTGTGCCAACACCTGTTCGAACTCCCCGATCGTTACCGGTTTGGCATGCCGCATCAATTCATAACCGATTTGGCCGCTCATTTCGATGGTAGCGGTCTTGACGTCGGCAAAAGAGGAGATTCCCTTCGCTCGCAATTTTGCCTCCAATTGATCGGCGGATAAGCGCAGCTTTTTCAAGTTTTGCGGTATAATCTTTCCATCCTGAATGACAAGCGTTGCTTTGCCCATAAACCATCTCTCGACCCAATCCAATTTTATCGCCAGTACTTGAACCGTAATCAAAAGCGCCACGAAAATGCACAAGGTTACGATGGTTTTCCATAATCCGTGCCCGGAAATAGCGTGCCCGATCATAGAGGCCATAGCCAGCAGGGTAATGATTTCGAGACCCGTCATTTCCGCTGCCGTTTTTTTGCCCAATATGCGCAGCAAACAGAATCCCACGAACAGCACGGCCAAAGCTTCCCAGATAAAACTAAGGTTCATTTGGGCCCCTCCCATACCAGATGGATGTATTGGGTCATTTTACTTTCATAATCAGGGATTCATCCACTTCTTCAATCCGGCTTCGCCCGGATATAGCCAGCTGCAGTTCGGTTTCCGCCATAAGATGTTTGATCACTTCTTCTACTCCGGTTTGTCCCGCAACGGCTAACGCGTAAGCATACGGGCGTCCGACCAAAACGGCCGTGGCCCCAAGAGCGATCGCTTTTAAGATATCCGCCCCTCTGCGAATGCCGCTGTCCATAATAATCGGGATTTTGCCCTGTATCGATTCGCTGATCGAAGGCAAGGCATCCAACGTTGCCACGGCTCCATCAAGCTGTCGTCCTCCATGGTTTGAAACGATGATGCCGTCGACGCCATGTTCTAAGGCCAGCAGGGCATCGTCCGGATGCGTAATTCCTTTAATCAGCAAAGGCAGACGGGTTTGTTCCCGAATATATTCAAGCTCTTTCCAAGTAAAACAGGTGTTATTCCCTTCCTCCAGAGCCTTCAAGGCGGCCTCCTTCACGTTTTTATCGGGAGATTCCTTGAGTTGCGAACAAAAGACGGGATCGGAAAAATAATTGCCCATTCCTTGTCCCGTAAGGAAAGGCAAGTAGGCATTCCTGAGATCGGTTTCGCGCCATCCAAGAAGGGTCGAATCCACCGTGACGACGATGGCCTTGAATCCGGCCGCCTCCGCACGTTTCAGAAAGCTTTTTGTCAGCTCATGATCTTTGGGAGGATAGAGTTGGAACCATCTAACGGCGTCTCCCATTGCTTCGGCTACCTCCTCCATGGAGACGCTGGAAACGTTGCTAAGGATATAAGGAACGCCCAGTTTCGCCGCGGCTTTGGCAGGTGCCAGTTCGCCATCGGGATGAAGAATCGTATTGACCCCGATCGGTGCCAATAGAAAGGGAACCGGGAATCGGTCGCCGAAAATCGATACCGAAAGATCACGCTTGGAAATATCGCTGCAAACGCGAGGCCGGATCCGGTATTTTTGGAAGGCATCCACATTGCCGCGATGCGTATCTCCGGCTCCTGCCGCTCCATAAACGTAGCCGAACGGGGCAGCAGCAAGAACTTCTTTGGCTCGGTTTTCCCATTCGTCGAACGATACCGGTAAAAGCTTCGCAGCCTCGTCGCCGCATTGGTAGATATCCATTTGTATCGTTTCGCTCTGAAATGCCATTCATATACCTCCACATTTTCTGAAAAATTCCGCTTCATCGATTCTTAGCTTGGACAAATGGCAGGAAGGTTAGTCAACATAAATGGATTTTTCTCTCCTTGCTTTAACCACAGTGAACGGCGAACGAAAGTCTAAGGGGAGGGGCAGAAGGGTTCGTTTTTTTCGTCTGTTGCACAAAAAAAGCCTTGGCTTCAGGCCAAGGCTTTTTCTCCTGCTCCTTACGCATGATCGATAGCTGTACCCGCACCCGTCTTTGCCTCTGAGTTACCCGGACTGAGCGAGAGCGTACCATCATCGACCCGGTTACTGCGTTTCAGGATAATATATCGTCATGCTTGCCCGCACCAAGGAATCCCCAGTATTACGGTAAGAATGGGATCGGTCCGCTTTGAATCTGATCGAATCGCCACGCTTGATCGTAAATTTCGATTGGTTCACTTCGATGGTCATTTCGCCGTCAAAAACGGTGATGTATTCTTCCGTGCCTTCAATATGCGGATCGGCGTGATGGTACCCGCCTGGTTCGATTTCGATAAAATAAAGCTCAAACCGCTGATCCTCATGATAAGGAAAGCAGGGGTACACTCTATATTTTCCGTCGTCTTCCGACAATACGTTGATTTCATCCCGGAGCACGATTTTGGTTTCAGGCTGAGGCTCATGGATCAATGAAGTAAAAGATACCTTCAAACCCGTCGCTATTTTCCAAATGGTCGTGATGGTCGGGCTCGATTCCCCTCTTTCGATTTGTCCGATCATCGTTTTGCTGACTCCCGTTAATTCGGATACTTTATCCAGGCTTAGTTTTTTGCGCTCACGGATGTCCTTTACATTTTTGGCGATGACGAGATGAATTTCTTCGGCCATAGAAATACGCTCCTCGAGGGTTGTTTTAAGAAAAGTATAACATACGATCCAAAAACAAATGGAGGAGAAAAGGGGAGCATCCTGTTCCAACCTACATTTACAATATAGCGTTCATCTTGTATCATTATAGGCGTTATAAAGCACAAAATAGATTATATAACGTCAAATAAAAGGAGGGAGAGGGATGCTGTTATCGTCGATGCTGCTGTACGCGTTTATTTCGAGTTTTACGCCCGGTCCCAATAACATCATGGCCATGTATCTGGCGCAAAAGCATGGTTTTCGCAAAACCTTTAAATTTTGTCTCGGCGTGGGGACCGGTTTTTGGGCGATCCTTTTGTTATGCTGTTATTTCGATCTGTGGCTGAAGGATGTCATTCCTAAAATCGAGTATTGGATGTCGATCATCGGTTCCGTGTACATGGTATATCTGGCCCTGAAGATCATTCGGAGCAAAGACGAAAACGCTGTCGGGGAGCGGGAGGGGGAACAACGTTTTTTTACAGGCATGCTGCTGCAGTTCATCAACCCCAAAGTCATATTGTTCGGTTTATCGGTCGTTTCGGTATTTATTGTTCCGTATTGCCGTTCAACCGCCAGCCTTTGGCTGTATTCGATTCTTCTCGGTTGCATCGGATTTGCGGGGACATTAAGCTGGAGTTTGTTCGGGGCCGTTTTTAGCAGGTTTCTGTCGAAGCATAGTAGACCATTTCGCCTGCTGATGTTTCTGTTATTGATATACTGCGCCTACACGATTCTTAAATATTAAAAAACTCAGAAAAAGGACGGCTCCTCTGCGGCGAAACGCTGCAAGGACCGTCCTTTAACCGCTCATGCCGATTTAACTTTCAGGCACGAGTCCAGCCTATTCGAGATACATTTTTTTCAGCTTGGCCTGCTCGGCTGCGCTCAGACCGATTCCCTTTTCCAAGAAGCCTTGGATGGAGCCGTATTTTTTGGCCATTTCGTCGAAAGCGGCGTTCATGTATTCCGGGCGAACGTCCATCAGCGCCTGGATGATCCCGATGGCGTTTTCGTCCTTCAGTTGGAACTGTTTCACCATGGCATCCACGGCTGCTTTGTTGTACGCTGCGCGGTATTGGTTGCTGAGCAGAAAATCCTGCATGACCGTTTCCTTCGGAACGCCAAGCGCGAGGAGTATGAGCGCCGAGCCGAGTCCGGTACGATCTTTGCCGGCGGTGCAATGCTGAACGAAAGCGGTTGCGTCAGGGTCCAGCATCATGTCAAAAAGCTTCGCGTAAGCTTCAGGGTGGTCCACCATGTCCCGGTTTGCCGCGATCAGCACGTCGCCGGGTTTGCCCATTTTGTCAAATTCGCCTGCAGCCATATATGCGAAAATATCGGTTCCGCTGCCGGATTGCCCAAAAACCGGATTCCGGACGTAGGCAACGCCTTGGATGGCGGGATCGGGCTTTTGCTTCACTTCATCGTCGGTGCGGTAATCGATGATCGTTTTCAGTCCGCTTTTCTGAAGAAAAGTAATGTCGGCTTTGGTCAAGCCGGCCAGCTCGTCCGAACGGAACAGCTTGCCCCATTGGACGGTTTTGCCGTCCGCCGTTCGGTAACCGCCAAGATCACGGAAGTTCGTCGCGCCCTGGAGGGGGAGCAGACGTTCAGCGGTTTTGATTTCGGAGCCGTTGCCGCCCTTGATTTTAAAATATACCCGGCTTCCCGGATTCGGGTCGGCCGTATGCAAGCCGCCATAAGAAGCATAGGTGCGCGCGAGTTCTTTCCAGCCTCCGTCGGGTTTGGTGCTCCAATACACTTTGACCGGGCCAAGGTCGGCCGACGTTTTCCAATGAATCGTAAGGGCTCCGTTTTTTGCTCTCTCGACGGTCGCTCCCGTAAAAGCACCCTGCTTCGCCGGATGCCGGACAGCCGCCGTATTTTTATGGGGAACCGCACCGGCCTCGGCCATGGCAGCGCCCAGCGGCGATACGGTCAAAAAAGAATGCAGCGCCCAGAAGCGCCGTTTTTTTCATCATTGCCATCATGTCGCCCTTTATTTAAATGAACTCCAAGATGTCCTTTCTATCATGAGGGATGCGTGTTTGTCCTTCGTCAAGCCTGCGTAAACCGAACGTAAAAGTTTGCTTGATTCCATGCTGATTAGGCGGGAAAAAGTCTTTCATCACCTGCTTGAGCCTTACGCGGCGTCATGGTGTATATTGAAGTTGCCGGTAAAATTGGTTCGCGCGAAACGAGGGGATGATCATTACAAGCCAAAAAAGTTGGAAGGTCGGCGAATTGGCCAACCTGACGGGGTTAACCATTCGAACCTTGCGGTATTATGATCAGATCGGTTTGTATTCGCCGTCCGGATATTCCGATGCGGGATACAGGCTGTATAACGAATCGGACCTATCCCGATTGCAGCAAATCCTGGCTTTGAAGGATCTGGGTTTGTCGCTCGACGAGATCAAATCGATCCTGGCCGATGAGGGCTACAACCCGCATGAAGTCGTCATGCTTCAAATCGATCGGTTGAAGGAAAACATCCGGATCCAACAAAAGCTTTTAAAGGAATTGCAGAACGCCTCGAGCCTGATGGCGAAAGATGAACCGTTAACGGTTGAGGATTTTACGAAAATGCTGAGCATGATGAAAAAAAGCCATGAAAAGTTTTTTGCCGAACGTCGGACGAGTATGGAGAACCATTTCGACAAGTTGGGCGACTTTCTTGGGGGAATTTCGATGGAAGAAAACGAAAGGGAGGAATGATGGTGAGCAAACATTTTGCAACGCATGATACTTTTGTGATTGAAAGAAACTACGGGGCCGCGCCGGCGCGGGTATTCGCCGCCTGGTCCGATCCCGCAGCCAAAAGCAAATGGTTCCCAAAGGCGGAAGCGTTCGAATTCCGCGTGGGAGGACGGGAGTTCAATCGCGGGGGCCCTCCCGGAGGCCCGGTATATACCTTTGATGCCTGCTATCAAGAAATCGTGCCGAACGAGCGGATCGTTTATTCGTATACGATGGACCAAGGGGACGTTAGGATATCGGTATCGGTAACTACGGTGGAATTCAAAGAAACCGAGCAGGGAACGAAGCTGATTTACACGGAGCAGGGCGTTTTCCTCGACGGCCATGATACGGCGGCCCAGCGCGAGCACGGAACGAAAATCATGCTGGACAAATTGGGCGAAGAACTGCCGGACATGTTCGAACCCGAGAAAACCCAATGAGGAACCTCCATGCGCAGGCGGGCGCGCGGGAATGGACCGGACTGGGCGTATTGGTCCTGACGAGCCTGCTGGTCTCCAGCGATATCTTTGTACTAGCTTTGGCGCTGCCTGATCTGAGCGCAGATCTGGGGGCCGACAGCACCCAGCAGTTGTGGATCATGGACATATACGGGTTTATGTTGACGGGATTTTTGATCACGATGGGAACTTTGGGAGACCGTATCGGACGACGCAAGGTGCTCATGATGGGAGCGGCCGTGTTTGGCATCGCTTCCGTCGGCGCCGCGTTTGCCGCAAGTCCGGGGATGCTGATTGCCGCCCGCGCCATACTCGGAATAGCCGGGGCCACGCTCGTACCCTCAACGTTGGCGCTGATCAGCCATATGTTCCATGACCCCAAGCAGCGGGGTTTGGCCATCAGCATATGGATGGCCGGGTGCATGGGCGGCGCGGCCATCGGTCCCGTGGTTGGCGGAATGATGCTGGAAAACTTCTGGTGGGGTTCCGTATTTCTGATCGGGGTCCCCGTCATGGTGCTTTTGCTTGTGCTTGGCCCGGTGCTGTTGCCCGAATACCGCGACCAAGGCGCAGGTCGGCTGGATCTGCTTAGCGTCGGCTTGTCCCTTGCCGCCCTCGGACTGAACATGAGCCAAGTTAGCTTGCACGATTCGGGCGGTAAACATGAATGCTACAGCGGAGCGCCTCTCTGCCCGAAAGTTGCCACCCCCCTTCACGTTTGGATATGATCTTATAGATCCGTGTTTTTGCTGTCTGAAAAAGGGGAGGGGAAGACCAATGGATCTGCAATTCGCCGAACGACGGGTTAGGGAATGGGCAAGGGAACATTCGCATCGGCTTGGACTGAAAGGGTCGAACATCGAGGCGAAATATATGTGGAACCCCGGAGGATTCGTCAACCAGTCCTACCGGTTATCCGATGGGGAAACATGGAGGCATGTCAAATTCGTCCGGGAGGATCGCACCTCGCATCTTCAACAATGGGCAAAAATCAGCGAACACCTGACGGAACATTACAATGCGCCCCGGCTTGTCCAAGAGGTGACGGAACTTGTTTTGCCCGGATTCAGCTATGGTTTGGCATTCGAATACATTGCTGGAAAACCGCTGAGCTCCGCTTCCGATTCTTTGCCGGTCGTCGGAAAGGTGCTGCGGGCATTAAAGGAATTGCACCAGGATGAGCAGCTCCAAACGATGCTCGCGGATAGGCAGGCTGCCCCTACTTATGCCGAAGCATTTGCAGAGGAATACATTACAAGGTTCGAGGAAGACTTGGAAGGGATTCTCGCGGATAGGCATCTGCTGGATTTTGTCGAAGATCGCACGCTGGATTGGTTTCGCGCTGAGATTGAGACATTAAAGGAAATGGCGCGCCAGATGCCTTGTTTCCAACGCCAGGCGGCGGATGTCGTGCATAATGACCTGAATTGGCAAAATATTTTGTCAAACGATCAGCATCGCTTCTGGATGATTGACTGGGATGACCTGACGGTAACAGGGGATGCCGCGATGGACTATTCGGTATTTTTATGGCCGTTGTATCCGACAGGAAAAAGAGCGGCAGATCTGGAAGGAGCGCATCATTCGCGAAGCGGGGGCGGATACGTTCGAGCGGATGGAGCTATATTTTAGGGCAAAGTTTTTTGATGATGTCATTGACGTCCTTGCCGATTACGTCGAAGCGGAAGGCATGCCGGAGGTGAAGGAAGAGACCCGGCAACGAGCCAGGGACATCCATCTTCGGGCGTACCCGGAATATGTAAGGCTTTATGGTTGATAGTTAGATGGTGTAGGGGTGCAGTTCACCTTCGGTGTGTTTTGCTTAGTAGTTTAACTTTGCCGCCGTGGGTTTCTGCTGCTTGTTGTCGTTGGAGTCTTTGCCGTTGCCGCGGCAAAGGCTCTTTTCAGCGTATGTCGACAAGCTGTTTCTTTATACTTCAATTCTATCACTTGTCATAATGGGCATTTTGTAGGATTTTATACAAGAAGCTAGAATTAACCAATATTTAGGTGTTACAATTAAAGAAATGAAATTAAAGAAATAAAAAGTATATTTATGCTCATTTATTCTCGGATTGCATGACATTAGAGCACAGTACATAGTGAGTTCATTCAGTTGATGATAAGCTGGCCAGCTGTCATATATAAATTCCTAAAATATTGAACCATGTAAGATATTTCAGGGAGGATGAATCCGATGGTAAAACATTCAAAAAAGTTTATTGCAGCCACTTCTTTTTGTGCTCTCCTCTTGGGAGGAGTAGCGCACGCCGCTTCTAATCAGTTTGCAGATGCAACGTTGCAAACCGGTGCGTCCACAGCTTCAAGTAGTTATATTAATGGGAATGACCAAGGGGAATATGGAGGCTACCTTACTGTACAGAGAGGAAGAATGAAAATTGCGGCAAAAAGAGTTGTAGCCTATTGGCCAGACCCCTCCATATCTTATTTTACAACGAATACAACATCACTCCAAAGCGCCAGTATTGGTATGACTCCCGACACGGATTTATACTATGTCGAACTGAGCCCGGAATTAAATGCACCAACGGGTTGGGGTTATATACAAAATTATTAATTTTTATAGTGAAGAGGCTGTCAACATCCCATTGGCAGCCTCTTCACTAAAATTTTCGGCCAGATAGATTTGGTTACATAACTACATACCAAGTGGTGATTCATAATGCGGACTTTATTTGCGATGATGAACATGGAATTTAAACAATACCGAAGAGGGGTATTGATTTGGATTGCAATAGCTTTATTAACGGTTTATTTGCCTATCGGATATTATCACTTTTTAAACGATTTGATGCAGGTAGGGCAATTTCTGCAATCCTCAGGGTATATTGGTATGGCCTCCGCGCTGTTCGGTCTTTTCTTTGGCATACTCATCTCCAGACGAGAACAAGAGGCCGGCATGGCCGAGTGTTTAGCATCGGCACCGGGCAGCGCACTTAGAAATCTATCGAAATTGCTGGCCTGGGGCGCGATCTGTTTTATTCTGATGGCCATAGCGTCGATTGAAGTCATGCTTATGATCTGGTTCAGCGGCAGCGAATACTTGAGCTTTGCGTATAAAGTGATCCTATACATCTTTCTGTACTGGGGGATGACCCTATTTTCATGTGGAGTGTTGGGATTTGCAATCGGGGAACTGCTGGGTCAATCCTGGTGGAAGCTCCCGCTTGTTCTTCTCGTCTGGTTTGCCATTAGCCCGTTTAATATGCTATTCAGCCGTTATATTCCGGTAAATGTATTGTCATGGTTAAATCAAGGGGAACAGGATCTTGGAAGCGCCTATAACGGGGTTGAAGGACTATATTTAGCCTATTCGTTTATAGCGAAAAAAACCGCATTTCTAGCGGTTTGTCTTACGCTGGCATTCGCCTCGGTTTTGATTAGGCAAGAACGGGAGCCTTCACTAAAAGAAAAAAGAACGTTAGCTGCAGCCGTTGCAGGTTGTCTTATTATCTTTGCTATATTCGTTGCTGAGGCGAAAAGTCCGCTGAGTGCATACAAAGCGCCGTTAAACAATTATATGGACTTGTATCTGAGCCAAGATGGGGAATATTATTCAGCCAATGGAAGCAGCAAAACAGAAATGAGTCCTCCTGCTTTCGAAGTCGACCGCTACGATTTAGATATAAAGCATACGCTCAACCTCATTAATTATAACGCCCAAATGAGGGTAAGTCATGTCGCCCCAAGCCTTACAAGCTTACGTTTTACTTTATATCATAACTTAGAGGTTAAACAGGCCGAAGTTGATGGGAAGCCTGCCCGCTGGAAAAGAGATGGCGACTGGTTGTACGTGGATTGGCCTGAAGGGAAGGTAGAAGGAGATGTATCTTTCCACATCAAGGGATCGGCAGGAGCCAACAATCCAATCAGCGAAACTTCCTTTTTCATGAGTTCCGCCTTTCCTTGGTACCCGGTGCCTGGAACATGGATTGTTGCTGAAAAATTCGATTTATTTTATGAACCGCAATATAACCATATTGCGCTGTCCAAACCAGCCTCTTTCCATATATCCATACATGCTAACGAGCGTACCTATAGCAATTTGCCCAAACAAGCGGACGGAACATTTGCCGGGCAATCATCCGGAGCGACGGTTTTGTCGGGGATGCTAATGGACAAAAACGTCGGCGGCTATCAGATTGTTGGCCCGCCTGACCGTATAGATGAAGTGGGTTCGGCCATTGAGAAAGTAGAGCAGACCAAAAATCATCTTTCAAGCCTGCTTGGGATCAAGGCGCCGGATATGCCGAAACAAATCATGGTCGTTCCTTCGTTTTCCTTTTTCCCGAATTACTATATGCAACTTGGCGAGGATGAACTGTTTGTGAATGAATTAATAACGAGAAATCCTTATACGGTTGAAAATATAGCAAGGATGGAGTCGGTGTTTCAGGCATTTTTCTGGTCTAATCGTTATCGGATCAACGACGAGCAGAATTCGTATATTTTCCGCATGATTCTTGAATATATGGAGAGTCCGAATAAAAAAGGCACAACGCTGTCACATCAGGTACGGGAAATCGAGCGGCAAGGCGATCGAGCGCCGGCCACGGCTTATTTGGCTCGTGATATCCTTCAATTTTATAATAATCAAGGCGAGAAAGGACTGAAAAGATTGGTAAGAGCTGCTTACCAACTGTCGGATGCCCGAACATTAGACTTCAGCGACTGGAAAAAATTAATGGATCGTTCGTATTAGGAGGAGCAACATGGACCGATTAGTGATAGATCATGTATCCAAGCATTTTGGCAAGACGGCAGCGCTGCAATCGGTATCCTTGCAAATAGGTCATGGGTTATTTGGATTGCTGGGTCCTAACGGTGCAGGAAAGACGACTTTCATGAGAGTGCTGGCGACTCTGCTCGCACCTGATTCCGGCAGCATGAGGTATAAAGATATCCAATGGGGGAAGCAACCGGAACGGGTTAGAAATATACTTGGCTATCTCCCGCAAAATTTTAATGTGTTTAAAAATATTTCAGGATATGAATGTTTAGATTATATAGGTGTCCTGAAAGGGCTTCGCGACAAAAAACAGCGCCGTGCCCAGATCGAAACGTTGCTGGAAAGGGTTAATCTTACAGCGGAAGCCCATAAAAAGACAGGCCATTATTCAGGGGGCATGAAGCGGAGACTGGGCATTGCCCAGGCGCTGTTGGGTAACCCGGAAATCATCATTGTGGACGAGCCTACAGCGGGGCTGGACCCGGAAGAAAGGATCCGATTCCGCAATGTATTACGGGAGGTTGCTGCTGGACGTATTATCGTCTTGTCTACTCACATCGTGGAAGATATCGAAGCTACATGCTCTTCTGTCGCCGTAATCAAAAAAGGCATAGCAACGCAGTTCGACTCTTTGAGCAAGCTGGCTCAAGAGGCAGCGGGTCATGTATGGCTTTGGAAAGTCCGTCCTGAACAGGCTGTCGACCTGCAGTCCAAGGTTAATGTCATCAGCTCGACGACGACGGAGGACCATGTGGAATTAAGGGTATTAGCGAAGGAGTCCCCCAGCAGAGAAGCAATTCCTGTAAGCCCTACATTAGAGGAAGGATATTTGATATGGAATCAAAGGTAAAAATGCCGTCCTTACGTCTGGATATCCGCAATATGGGCGGGTTATTTTATTTACCATTCATCATGATGCTCATATCAGCTGCATACGTAACAATCCATTACTCTGGATATAATGATAACCAAAACATGCTGAAGTATATCCGTCATGATTTTGGCGTACTGTCGATTCCATTGGTAAGCATCTGGATCATCGGTCTGTTTCAAGACTTTGTGGAGACGAAAGGGAAGGAAGCGATTCTGGCACTTCCCTATAGCTCCACTCATAGCGGAATCATGAGAGTTTTACGAATGAGCTTGTTGTATGTAGTTATTTTCTTCATATTGTTTGTATTTCTTGTGATCCGGTTGCTTCCCGGTCATCAGCTAATTTTGCTTAGCGATATATGTTTGCCGGTTCTGTCGGTGCTATACTTCGCAGCACTTTCTTTTTTGCTCATGATGATCGTCAAAAACTCGATTGTTTGTTATATCATCATCGGAGTATATTCCATTTTCCTTTATATGACGCGCGGGGCTTTTACTTTCGGACTGTATCCGTTTCAGTGGTGTTTTCCCCAACCCAACTTTGACGAATTGCGCTGTACCGTGATCCTATTGATTGCTTCGGTTATCGGTTTGTATATTTCCCAAAAGATTTTTCAGAATAAGGAGTTTTTATTGAAGTAATCCTTCGTATGTACTTGCCATGCACGGGTTCGGCTAATCGAGATTCATTTTTTTCAGCTTGTCCCTGCTCGGGTGCACTCAGGCCAAATCTAAAAAAACCTCCAGACAAAAAGCCTGGAGGTTATTCGTGCATAAACATTCAGGTTTTGCAGCCAAGTCTGGGATTACATAATGATCAGGGTTACCTTGCCGTTCAGGAAGGAAACGAAATCGTAGCTTGCATAACCCCAGGTTTCAATGGTGCTGCCTTGTACCTTTTGGATATCTTTGGCGATCGGCGCTCCCCACGAAAGGAGAACTTGCTCCTTGGTCATGCCCAGCGCCACGTTTCCTGCTTTGATCTGCTTCCAGGTGGAGGCGGACCATTTATATTTTTTGTATGGATCGTAGTTCAAAAAGTAACTGGAATCGGTCAACGTCTTGATGACTTCGGAGGAACTCATGGAATCGCTTTTGAGCGTTTTTCCCGCAGGCGTTTTGAAGACGATGACGAAGCTTCCGGTATCGGTAGGAAGAACGTCGGCGACGGTCACCTTCGAGAATCGCTCCCAGCCTTCGAAGTCGTTCACCCAGTAGGATTTTCCGATGAATTTGGCCAAGCTGCCCTGCATCGCTTTTTTGATCAGGCCCGCGGTTTCCGTTGAAACGACGGTCATCTTGGCGCTGCCGAAGCTGATGTCCGCCTGTTTCCACTTCGAGTCCCAGCTTACCTTCGCTCCCAGCGTGTCGGCCAACAAGGAAGCGGGGATGTACGTTTCTCCTTTTTCGGTAAACGGAGCGGCTTTAAGCTGGACGTCCTTGCCTCCGAATTGCGCTGCTAAACTGCCGACTTTGAACGACAGGGAAGCATCCCCGAACGCCACGTTCCATCCGTCGCCCGAAGGGGTTGCGGTTCCGCCCAAGGCTTTGGATACGGTCTTTACCGGAAGGAAGACGGTGCCGTTCACCTGCTTGGCGAATTTCAACGAATCGCGGAGACTGGCGGATACGGTCACGCTCGCGGACACGCCGCCCGATGTCACCGTCAGTTTCGTTTGGCCCACGCCCGCCGTTTTGAGCTTGCCGTCGGCCTGCTGCTTGAGCAGGTACGGCTTGTCCATCTCGAGCTTGGCTTCGCTCACCGGGACTTTGATTTTGGCCCCGTTCGTATACGTTTCCTGGATATGGACTTCGACGGCATCGCCGACGAAAGGCTCCCGGTCGGAAAGCGAGACGGAGACCGCCTTGACCGTCGGTACATCGATCGGTTTGATTTCATCATCCTTGCTGAACACCCATGTTCCGTCGCTGCGTTGGGCGTAAATGCCCTCGGAAAGCTTGTCCGCATACGCGTCCACCGCGGTTTTTACGACATTGCTCAAGCCTTGAACCTGATGCGTAAGTTTCCAGCGGTTGGAATATTCCCCGGTTAACCAAACGGATCCGTCTTTCCGGGTGACGATAAGCACGTCGGTGGGATCGGCAGATACATACGTGATGTGGACCGCATCCTGCGCGACGGTGACCGGAATGATTTTTCCGTTGTCGTCAAAATTTGAGCCTTCGTACAGGACGACTTCGCCGCTGTTGAACAGCAGGGCGACGCGGTCGTCGTGCACCGCCATGGACTTGACCGAGGAAGGATCGGCGACGGTACCGAATTTTTTGTAAGTATCCTGCTTGCGCGAATCTTCGAATAATAGGTCCCCGTTTTGGGCCAGCGCCGCGAAATCTTTTTCCCCATATGCGATTTGCACGATGCCGCTGAGGTTTTTCAGCTTCTTGTTGCCGATCCAAACCGTTCCGTCCGACTTCAGCCAGTAGGAGCCCGATACCTGCTTGACTCCCGCCGCGCCTTCCACCGGATGGGGGGCCAGCCCCGTGTCCCATTCCACCAGGCGCCCGTCCTTCGTGATTCCCAGTCCGTCGTATAGATCCCCGGAAATGGTCTCAATGTTTCCTTTGGTATGGAGGACACGCGTTCCTTCAATCTGCATGACGGTCGTCCACATGGAACCGTCGCTCATCAAATACGTGTTTTTTCCCGCGATGTCTTTGATTTGAAGCTGTTCTTCGCCGGCGGCAGAGGCTTCATGGGCACCGAAGGCCGGGCTTAAGCCGAGCGCGAAGGCGCCTAAAGCCATGACCAATAATGACTTTTTCCAGTTCAAGTTCATAACCCCTCTTTTGTGTTCGATTTTGTTTTACAAATCCTTATTCCATTCGACACCATGGGAAATTTATCCTCCAAAGTGGACGCAAAAAAATACGCCGTTTTACGGCGTATTTTGGCATAACCTCGAGTCTGGTTTGTTCATGACGGCCGGCAGCAACGGCCCGGATGTTTTCGAACCCGTCCCGAAACGACGGGCTGGGGGAGGATGACGCGATAGTCGATGATATTGCCGTAACGGTCGGTTTGGATCTCGCAGCAGCTGTTCATCAATTC
This sequence comes from Paenibacillus cookii, assembly GCF_018333375.1. Taxonomy (GTDB): domain Bacteria; phylum Bacillota; class Bacilli; order Paenibacillales; family Paenibacillaceae; genus Paenibacillus_AQ; species Paenibacillus_AQ cookii. The sequence continues at coordinate 3,404 of NZ_BORW01000050.1, read as the reverse complement.
CCGGACCATGTCCCTGCCGCGTTGGACTCTGGATTTGGCGCCCGAATAAGAAAGGCCGAGGCGCTCGCTAAGCTCCTTTTGGGACACTCCCTTCAGTTCGGATAACTCCACGGCTTCCCGGTATTTATCGGGCAAATAACAAAATACGCCCTTCATGCCGGCAATGGCTTCTTCCGAATAATCCTCGGTCGCTGACAGCTCTGGACCGGGCATATGGTCAGGCAATTCGTCGGTCGGCTTTTCCTTGCGGAAATGGTCCGCGATCGCGTTGCGCGCAATCTGAAACAGCCAAGCCCGGAGTTTGGTTTCGTCCTGAAGCTGCGGCAAATGGCGATAGGCTTTCATAAACACCGTTTGCACAATATCTTCAGCATCCGGATGGCGATTCGTTTTCTGTTTGACGTAGCCGGAAATCGGGCCGTGATATTGTTCCCACAGCAGTTCCGGCGTGATTGATTCTGCCGTGCCGGCCGGGCTTTTGGTTTCCATGCGATGGGTCATATGTCCACCCCTTTATCCATCGGGAAATTTTTTTGTATGAATCGCTTATTTTTTGCGTCTTTTGATTTTGGCCTCCGTCTCCATCAATATAAAACAAATTTTGGAGGGAATAATGATGAAATATAACTTGCTTGGAAATACGGGCGTGCTGATTTCGGAGATCGGGCTGGGGGCCATGACATTCGGCGGCGGGGAGCAATGGGGCGTCTTCGGCTCGCTCGGCGAAAAGGAGGCTTCCGTGCTCGTCGGGCAGGCGCTGGAAGCGGGCGTCAATTTTTTTGATACGTCGAATATTTATGCCGGCGGTCGATCCGAAGAGATCCTCGGCAAAGCGCTCGGCAAAAAACGTCAGGACGTGATTATCGCCACCAAGGTGAGGGGACGTACGGGAAGCGGCCCGAACGATATCGGCCTATCCCGCCTTCATATCATGCGCCAAGTGGAGGAGAGCCTGAAACGCCTCGGGACCGATTATATCGACCTGTACCAAATCCACAATCCGGACCAGTTGACCGATTGGGAGGATACGCTGCGGGCCTTGGACGATTTGGTGCGCAGCGGCAAAGTGCGCTACATCGGCGCTTCCAATATGACGGGGTGGGAAACGATGAAAACGCGCGGCATTTCCCGGCAGCTTGGCCTTCATGAATTCAAGAGCAGCCAATTGTACTACTCGCTGGCCGGCCGGGAAATCGAAAGGGAAATCATTCCCGTCCTGAAGGATCAGAACATGGGGCTATTGGTCTGGAGTCCGCTGGCGGGCGGATTCCTGTCGGGCAAATACTCCCGCAGCCGCCAGGGGGGGCGGGGACGATCGGCATACCAAAATGATGTTTCCGCCGGTCGACCTGGACAAATCCTATCGCATCATCGACGTGCTGGAGGAAATTGCGAAAGAGCGGGAATCCACCGTTGCCCGGATCGCTTTGGCCTGGGTGCTCCATCAGCCTGCGGTGACCAGCGTCATCGTCGGCGCGAAGCGGCCGGATCAGCTTCAAGACAATCTTGCGGCCAGCGACATCGAGTTGACGCCGGACGAATTGGCCCGCCTCGACGAAGTCAGCAAGCTGCCTGCCGAATATTTGACTTGGCCGTTTATGGAAGAGGATGAATCGATTATTCGGAAGCATCCATGAAGAATAAGATTTTTTCCAATGTGATCGTTCCCGTAACTTTTGTTTGAAAATATAGCGCCCGCACCACCCGCCTTTATAAATTCTTTAGAAGCGCCCGTTACGATGATGGAGTGAAAACCAATCGATAAGGAGGAAAAACAATGAAAACATTCAAGCGATTGACGGGCATGGTCGCAGCGGGGCTGGCCATTGCCGTGGCGCTTTCGCCGGTTGGCGCGTTCGCGGAGGCTGGCCATGGTGCGGGAACGAAGGCGAACATTCGGGAGATCAAATCCCTGACTTCGGAGGACTATAAAGATTTGGCTTTTCTAAAGCCGATATTAAAGGATAAAACCGTCGTCAGCCTGGGCGAGAACTTTCACCGGGTCGCGGAATACAGCAGCATGAAAACGAGGCTGATCAAATATTTGCACGAAGAGCTCGGTTTTGACGTCATTGCCTTCGAGTCGGGGTTAGGCGATTCTTTTATGACCTATGAAAACGCAGGGACGCTTTCGTCCAAAGAAATGATGGAGCGCTCGATTTTTCCGGTCTGGCATTCCAAAGAAACGCTGGCGTTGTTCGATTACATCAAACAGCAGCGCAGCAAGGGCAAACCGCTGTACCTTGCCGGTTACGACATGCAGTTCACGTCCGCCTATTTGACGCAGTGGATCGCGGAGTGGATTGCCGAGGTGGATCCGCAGCGGGGCCGGGATTATTTCCAATTCGAGCTGCAGGCGATGACCGATTACTATAAAGTCATAAACGAATACGGCCTCGATAACGGCAACAACCCAAAGGCCAAGCAGGAAATCCAAAAGGTAAAGGATCAGTACGAACCCCAATACAAGGCATTGATCCAGTTCATCAAAGAGAACAAAAAACAGCTTGCGGCCGCCTATCCGAAAAATCCGCGAATCGCCGACGTCGCCGTCAAAACGCTGGAAGACCGCATCAAGTTCATCGAAATGGGATTGTACGACACGAAAGAAAGCTACGAATTCAGGGACCGGATCATGGCGGACAACGTCGAGTGGTTAACGAAAGTGATGTACCCCGGGAAAAAAGTGATTTTGTGGGCGCATAACGACCATCTTGCGAAAAACACGTCGAAAATGAGCGTCAAAGAGCAGGGGAAATGGATCAACAGCTTTACGAGCATGGGAGAGCTGCTTCACCAAAAGCTGAAGGACAAGGAATACGTCATCGGCCTGTACATGAACAGCGGCAGGGCCAGCACGATTACGACGCAGAAGATTTTCCAGATCAAGCCGATGCCGAAAGGAAGCTTGGAGCAGCTGATGATGGGAAGCGGGTATAAGATCGCCTTCGCCGATCTATCCAAGCACCAAACGCCGAACAAAAACAATGCCTGGATGTTCAAGCCCATCTATGCCGCGGAGGACGGCATGACATCCGAGATCATCGAACCGATGGCGATGAGGTTTGTGCCGAAGGAGCAATACGACGGCATTATCGTCTTCGATAAAGTCAAGGAACCGACGACGAAATATTAATCCGATCGATGCCGGAATCAAGGTGCGAGAAGAATGCTTATGCATCGGACAAACGCCCGAAAAGGGCAGAGCAGGATGCTTCGCCGAGAGGAACAGCAAAAACCAGTCTCCATTCCGAACGGATGGGGGACTGGTTTTTCTGTACGCCCAGCATGGGCGTCATCTCTAGGGTGAAAGTCCCGAACGGGGGCTGGCGAGCGCCTACCGTTAGCCAAGGGCAAGGGTGTCTGCCGCGAGGCAGAATCCGAAGGAAGCCGGAGGCAAAAGC
>NZ_BORW01000049.1 GCF_018333375.1 Paenibacillus cookii | reverse complement strand
GGTCTGTCACCCAACGAATACAGGCGAGTTGCATAAGGAAGATCCCTCAGTTCCGTTAAACAAACTGAGGGATCTAGATAAACTATTTTTGTTTTTTTACACTGTCCACTTGACAGGGGGCACTTCAAAACAACGATGCGCCGGCACCTTTAAGATAGCGGACTAACACATTTCACCTCCTCGTCATAAATGATATACACCTTAGAAAATAGAAAAGATATAGAAAAACAAAAAGAGCTGCGGATGTATCGCTGCTCTCTTCATCTTTTAAACTTGCATGCACCTTCGTTTCCTTTAGTATTCTCCTTTGATGACGAAAAACGAACCCCGAATGGTACCAGCCAATTTAGACTTTTGTCTAGCGAATTTGAACTTCCCTTCCAACTCCTGCGGTACCTCCATCCCCTCCGAAAGCTTAAAACCAACGGCGCGCTTCTTGGGGTCGTCAATCGTGTACAAGACGTTCACCTCTAGACCGTCCTCATAAAAAACATAGGTCCATTTGATATTTTCCACCTGGAATTGCGACGTTTCTAAAGGCTTGGCCGCAAACGCAAGATCGCGTTCTTCTTTTAGAATCCGGTTCACGTAATCAAGAGTCTCCTGGCTTTCGCTTGCCGGCACCACCGTAAATTCATGCTTGTATTTGTTCATAAAGTAACGGGCTTCGTTTGCTCGCAAACCGGCGAGCGCTTCTGCTACGGGCGAAGACTCCAAACCCACCGTGGATACGTTTTTAAAGTCGACGATATAGGACATGTTCATCTCTCCTAAGAGTTTTGTGAGCGTTACTGCTGCGAATCAGCTTCGAGCAAAACTTGCATCGAAAGCATCAACTTAGTTTTGTGAGCGTTACTGCTGCGAATCAGCTTCGAGCAAAACTTGCATCGGGAGCATAACGCCCCCGTTATTTCCTAACGACCGGAATCCACATTTCCCCAAACACCAGGCCGTTCCGCTGCCCCATCTCCACCGCTGCGTTCGGGCCGCCGACATAAGCAACATTCCCGACCTCCGGCAACACTTGCCCAAAAGCGATGCCGGTCAGCATAAGACTCAATTCATCGGACGTTTTTGCTTCCCCTTGTACGACGAGGTATTCCCCTTTAGGAAACTGGATCACTCTTGTCGCTTCCGGTAACGATGCGTCCGTCATCACGCCGGCATAATACATCATTTTGTTATTGACCGCTTCGTTTACGGCAAAAATGTAGTCGTTTGCGGCAACGGCCTTTAAAGCGTCAAGTCTCCCATCCTGTTTCACCGCATCCCAAAATGCTGCTTTTTCCTTGTTGATGCCGGCATGGTCCGTGTAATCGCTTTGAAGCTCGGTTCCGATTCCCAAAACGGTGAAGCTGTCTTTTTCCTCAAGAGTATAATTGGCCATGTTCAAAACCTTCCTCTTCTTTAAATTGATCAAATGATTTGCGTTTTCACTTGATGGGTTTATAATAACCTTGAATCATGTCAAAAAATGATACTGTTTAGGAGCGTCCGATGAAAAAAGTTGAGCGGATTAATACCATGATGCGGTATATCAACAACCGAGCCCACTTCACCATTTCTGAACTCATGCGGGAATTTAACATCTCTCGTTCGACGGCGATCCGCGATATCCGGGAAATCGAAAGCATGGGGATGCCGCTTGTCGCCGAAGTCGGGAGGGATGGCGGTTATTTTGTCATGAACAACTCCGTTCTGCCCACCGTCCGCTTTACCGATAATGAAATCAAAGCTCTTTTTATCGCCTTTATGGCCACTAGAAATCAACAGCTCCCTTATTTAAAAAGCCGCCAGTCTTTGGCCGAAAAATTGCTGGGCCTCATCTCGGAGAATCAGCAAGACGACCTTGTTCTTTTAAATCAAATTTTGCTTTTCGAAGGAACGAATCCCAATAATCCCGATCTGCTCGATCTGACCGACCTGCCCCATCCGATGTTGGAAAACCTGATTCAAATCCTTCTTTTGGACCGGTATTTATGGGTTTCCATCAAAGAAAACAAGGAAATTAAGTCTTACCCGATCTACCTCCTTCATCTGTATCGCGAAAAAAGCATGTGGCATATTGAAGCTTTTGACTTGGAAGAAGAAAAGAGAAGGATTTTGCCCGTCGACAATCTTACCGATGTCAAACCCTATCCTGAGAAAAAAAGAGTGAGCAGGAAAAAGATTTTAGAACTGCTAAACAAACAGGAAGAAGTCAGCAACCTTGTCCTGGAGCTCGGCCCAAAGGCGATTTTACAGTTCAAAAAATACCATCCTTTAAAGTTCTCCATATCTTATACGAATCCTTTCCAAACCACCGCCATCTTAAAGACTTTTATCCATGTCGAGCATTCGGAAGAATTAACCGAAGCCATAGACTGGCTGCTTTTCCTGGGTGAAGATATCAAAGTCAGAGAGATGCCGGAGGAAGTGCTGAAAGGTTTGCAGGAAAGGATCCGCTCATATAGCCCATAAAGCCGGTGCCGTTTAGACCCAAACCCTATTTCCCAGAGTTAAGAGGCACTTCGAGATACTCGATGCCTTGCTAGCAAATACAATCATATAGTATGCCCAAGAAAACGCTTAAAATAAAACAGACCAGAGTTCCGAATCGCCTTCCTGCAATGTAAGGGAGCCGGCTCCGGACCAAATAATCAATCGAAGAACCCCAACCAGCGGAATCAGGTTGAGGTTCTTCTGTTCACATCCATCCGGATATGTTTGCTGCGCTGATTTCATTTTGCCGGGGGAATGCTTTGCGGATTATTAAACACATTTTTCGGATCATATTTCGCTTTTACTTTTCTCAATCTGGCGTAGTTCTTTCCGTAATAAACAGGTCCCGAATTTTTGATGCCTTGGTCCGGGACGTTAATATAGGACCCTATGATATAAGGCTGCAGCTTCTTCCTGGTGTTCCGGGCTAGCGCAATGTTTCTGGCCGCATGAGACGGCTTAACCCAGGAGCTGTTCCATTCAACGTAAAATTTAGCTTTTCTCCAGAAAAATGCGGTGGCTGTAGGAGCGACACGGCTTACGGCTCCGCCCCAGTTCAGGAAGAAAAATCCGGCTGGCGTCCCTCCCTCCGCTTTTTCCAGAAATTCACGCATGACTTTAAAGGCTTTATCCGGGAAAGGCCGTCTGCCGAAGCCGCTGGAGAACTGGTTGCTGAACTTTTGGGGTAGTATCGGATCAGGGGCCAGCAAAAATTTTGTGGCTGCTCTGTACGGTAGGAAACGGATGATTTTCTGCGTAGGCGTTCCCACGCTAAGAATCGGATTTAATTGGCGTTGTGCTTCGCTTTTTGAGCCAAGATACAGTCCCAGCATACTGACATTCCCGCCTTTTTTGGGACCTACGCTTAATTCGCTGCCTAACTTGGTGCTGGCGTTAGGAGCCCAGACTTGCCATTTTTTCACGACTTTTTCGAATTGCTCCCACGGCCAGGTAATGCGGAATACCGTCGCATGGGACGGGGCAGGCAGTACTTTGAATTTATATTTGGTGTATACGCCAAAGTTGCCGCCCCCGCCTCCGCGGGAAGCCCATAGAAGATCAGAGTTCCGTTTGTTGTTCGCCCGGATGACTCTGCCTTTCGCGTCAACCATTTCGAGTTCGATGAGATTATCGCTGATGAGGCCTGTCGTCCTTTGCAGCGGACCAATTCCTCCGCCGGGCGTAATCCCGCCGATTCCAACCGTTGGACTATCGCCAAACGGAGCAATAAATCCTTGCCTTGCTAATGTATCAACAATTCTTCCTACCCGATTGCCAGTCTCGACTACAACGGTTTTGCGCTTTTTATCCAGCTTTATTTTCTTCATATCGCTTACGTCGATGACTATGCCTCCATTGACCTGGGACAAATTGGTCTCCAGGGCGTGCCTTCCGCTTCTCGGCCGAATAGGGACATTATTTTTACGGGCCCATCTGATGGCATTTGCTACATCCTGTGTTTTTTGAGCGAATACAAACACTCTAGGAAATCTGTCCGTATGCGGATCCCAATTTTTGCGAGCCCTCTCGCAACCCGGATCTCCCCTAAAAATCACTCGTCCTGTAAGCTTCGTTTCGGATTTCACGGAATGTTCGATCTCCTTTCGGTAGGCAGGTTCCTACAACGTATGAGGGAGATTGATGTCCCGTATGGGCTGCTGCATAATTCGAGCACAAAAAAACATCCCAATCCTCTTTTGTCGAGAATGGGACGTGTATAATTTTAATCCAAAAGATGTCTGCAACTTATCCGTTGTTATTTTCCTGATTCGGTTGATCGCTTCTTGGAGCAGCCTTGCCGACCCCAAAGGCGAAATAACTGATCACGACAATGGCCAAAAACACGATGCCGATGATCAGGGAGATGCGCGTATCGTCGTTCATCCACATCCCGACCAGCACCATAATCAAAAAGGCAATGGTTGCATAGTTTGTCACTGGAGAGAGAGGCATTTTGAACGGATGCTGCTTCATGCCATCCCCCTTGGCCTTTCTGAATTTGATTTGACTGATGAGAATGACGAACCACGGCACCATACCGGGAAGCACGCTGGCGCTGTATACGTGCACGAACAGATTTTCCGGCGCAACATAACTCAACACCACGCCGACTCCCAAACCCACGAGTACGCCGATCGTTCCCAACAGGGGCACGCCGTTATGGGACAATTTCGTGAATATTTTCGGCGCTTGTCCATTGACGCCTAGTGTATATAACATGCGTCCCGCGCTAAATATCCCGCTGTTGCAACCTGACATGGCAGAGGTGATGACGACAAAGTTGATGATCCCGGCCGCTGCGGTAATGCCGATTTTCGCAAAAGTGGCAACGAACGGGCTGCCGATGGCTTGCAATTGATTCCAAGGATAGACCGTTACGATGACAAAAATGGCGCCGATATAGAAGATCAGAATCCGCCAAATAATGCTTTGCGTCGCGCTCATTAACGTTTTTTGCGGGTTTTTCGCTTCGCCTGCCGTAATCCCGATCAGCTCGACACCCTGGTAGGCCCCGGTCACCAGCGAGAGCGCAAAGAAAAATCCCGACCATCCACCGGTAAAAAAGCCCCCGTGCTGCCATAAGTTCGAAAATCCGATCGCATGACCGCCGTTGCCGATTCCGAAGAAAATCAAGCCGAATCCTGCAACGATCATCAATATGATGGTCACGATTTTAATCATCGCAAACCAAAACTCGAATTCGCCGAACGATTTTACGGAAATGAGGTTGGCTGCGCCGAGAATCGCCATCGCGATGATCCCCGGAATCCATGCGGGCAAATCCGGAAACCAATACTTCATGTACGTCCCGACGGCAATGATCTCCGCCATCCCGACAATGACCCACTGGAACCAGTTGCTCCATGCCGTTGCATAGCCTGCCAATGGATGAATGTACTTATGGCCAAAAGTCGCGAACGACCCCGTGCTGGGTTCAACGTACTGCATTTCCCCCATTGCGCGCATGATAAAAAAGATAAAAATCCCTACCACGGCATACGCAAGCATGACCGATGGACCTGTCCATTGGATCGTGCTTGCAGAGCCCATAAATAACCCGACACCGATGGTGCCGCCCAAAGCGATCATCTGAATGTGACGAGCTTCGAGTCCCCTCTTCAATTCATTGTTTTTCATCGCAGTTCCCCCTCTGCTGCACTCTTGGCTGTTCAATTGGAAAAGTTGCAAAATCTTGAAGTCTGTTTTATTTTGTAAGCGCTAATCTAATTGTATTATCTTGTTCCCATGAAAACAATCATTTTCATTTGGTAAACTGCATGCCGATCGGAACGTGCTTATCTGATTTCATGTAACAATTTTGTTGTCGCCATCATGAAGTTGATGCTGGCCGTAGAAATTGAGATCCGGTCAACCTCGAAAAGCCTCGATCGAAGGCTTGCATCCTATCGATCTCCGGGGGATGCTGGACTTTGGTCGAGGTCCGACACCTCCCGGGGTCTGTTCCGCAGCACGGAGAACTTCGTTACAATAAAGCCAAGAGTCTTTTGGAGGAGCGATCGAGCATGAACTACGAAGATAAAATACAGAGGGAACTTGCAGAATGGGAACAAAAAATGTTCAAACCGCCCGGATGGCTGGAAAAAACATCGAAAACGATCGGCAATCGCATCAATCATTGGATTCCCCCGAAGGTGCACAACATTATCACGACAACGATCCGATCGATCGTGCGTACGGCGCTGTTCGGCGCGGAATATACGCCCAGCCGCGCGGTGCAGCGTCATCCGGAACTGGAGGCTGCCGATCAAGAAGCGAACGCGTTGTTTGCGTTGTACCAAAAAATTGCGGTTGCCGAAGGGGCCGGAACGGGGGCTGGCGGCATCGTGCTCGGCTTGGTCGACTTTCCGGCTTTCATTGCGATCAAGATGAAATTTTTGTTCGAGCTGGCGCATGTTTACGGTTATGACACGAAAGACTTCTCCGAGCGGGTATTCATTCTCAAGGTGTTTCAGATGACGTTTTCGGGACCGGAAAATCGCGCCCGGCTGCTGGATTCCATCAAACGTTGGCATCTCGAGAAGGAGCAGTGGCACTCCGACGCCGAATATTCCCGAAGCATGGACTGGGAGACGTTTCAAATCGAATATCGCGACGCCATCGACTTTCGGAAAATGCTGCAAATGGTGCCGGGGATCGGCGCAGTGGCAGGAGCATGGGCGAATTACGCCATTTTTGAGGATCTGCGCGAATTCGCCATGAATGCTTACCGCCTGCGCAGATTGCACGATCATTTCGCGGTGGTCGATTAATTCTTTAAAGGCCGGATCCGGACAGCGGTCGTCTTGAAGCCGGGCATTTTGCAGAACGGGTCCAGTTCCGGCCGCGTAGCATGATTGACGTTCTGGACCCCGCCCCAGTGCATGGGAACGAACAACGTGTCTTGCCGGATATGGTCCTTCATTCTGCAGCGCACGGTAAAGGATCCATGTTCCGACAGGATCTCTACCCACTCGCCGTCCCGGATCCGGTAACGCTGAGCGGTCAACGGATGAATCTCCGCGAAATTTTCAAGCTCGCGCGCAAGCAATGTCGGACTTCTGCGGGTCTGCACGCCGGTCAGGTAATGGGACAATACGCGTCCATTGGTTAGAATCAGCGGGTAATCCCCGGACGCGCCGGCCCACCGCTCACCCTCTGTTGCGGTGAAAACAGCCTTCCCGTCCGGATGGGCGAACGATTGTCGGAACAGCAATCCGACCCCGTCTTCTTCAGGAGAAGGGCAGGGCCAATACACCCCTTCCTCCCGGCGCAACCGGCCATACGTGATGCCGTAATAATCCGCAATCCCTCCTTTGCTTGCCAGTCTCAGCTCATTAAAAATCTCTTCTGGTTCGTTGAAGCGAAAAAACGGCCCTTTGCCCAGTCGATCTGCTATGGAGCACAGGATCGTCCAGTCATGGCGCGTTTCCCCCGGCGCCTGTCGGCCAGCCGTCCGCAGCAGGACCCGTCCCTCCAGATTCGTCAGCGTCCCTTCGTTCTCCAAATAGGAGGTTACCGGCAGCACGAGGTCGGCCAATCGGGCCGTTTCGGACATGAACATATCGGCAACCACCAGAAACTCAAGATTTTTCAAGCCTGCCGCCGCATGCCCGGCGTTCGGATTCGAAACCACGGGATTGGATCCCATCACGAAGAGGGATTTGATCTTGCCCTGATGTATCAGCTCCATCATCTCATAGGCGGAGACGCCTTTTCCCGGCAAGCTTGAAGCTTCGACACCCCATACGGAAGCAACGTACTTACGGTCCTCCTCCTTCTCGATCGATCTGTAGCCCGGCAGTTGATCGGCCTTCTGCCCATGCTCTCTTCCGCCCTGTCCATTCCCTTGGCCGGTGACGGCTCCGTATCCGCAGCCTTCCCGACCGATTTTCCCCGTGGCCAAAACCAGGTTCAGAAAATGGCGCACCGCCAGATGGCCATCCGTCTGCTGTTCCACCCCGCGGGCTGTCAATATCATTCCCGTGTCCGCCATGCCATAGCATCGGGCCGCCTCCCGGATCAGCTCCGCCTCCAATCCGCACAGATCGGCGGCCCGATTCAGATCGAACCCGCTCATATAGGCAATGAGCTCATCATAACCGTTCGTTCTGCCCCGCACGAACGCTTCATCCACAAAGCCTTCATCCATGATGATCTTAAGCATGGATGAAGCCAGCAACGCATCCGTCCCCGGTCTGATCGGCAAGTGGATATCAGCCATGGCGGCCGTAGCCGTTTTCCGCGGATCGATGACTACGATCTTCGCCCCGTTCTCTTTCGCCTGATGAAAGTATGGCAGCAGCGTCGGCTGGCACTCCGCGATATTGGTGCCGGCAAGGACGATGCAGCGGGCCAAGGGAATATCGGCCAGCCTGAACGTCAGTCCTCTGTCGATTCCAAAGGTTTTGCTCGCTGCAGAGGCCGCAGCCGACATGCAGAATCGACCGTTATAATCGATATGCCTCGTGCCCAGCGCCACCCTGGCAAATTTGCCGAGCAAATAGGCCGTTTCATTGGTCAGCGATCCTCCGCCGTATACGGCATTCGCATCCGGACCGTACTGCTCCGATATGGTCTGAAATCGTCGGCTGATCATTTCAATTGCCTCTTCCCAGGAGCAAGGAACAAGTTCGCCGTTCGAACGGACCAACGGATGCAGCAGCCGCTGCGAATGGACCGCATGCTGATGCGCATTCATGCCTTTGACGCATACCCTGCCTTCTGAAGCTGCGTTCGGCACACCTTCAACCTTGTACGCAGTCCGGTGCTGACCCGGAACGCCTTTCTCACCGGGAGTAACCGTCATCTTGCACTGTACGCTGCAAAAAGGACATTGAGTCTCTGCCTTGGCCGGGGCTCCCCCCGCATCCGAACCCCAATGAAGCATAATATGCCACCCTCTTCCTTGAATTTTCCGCTCTTCCTTCTATTTTTCACGATTTAACCGGCCCGAGTTTTCACTGAACGTCGCTCCAGCTTCTCTGCCAGCTCTTGTTGGAGTTCAACGTCAAGCACATTCTCCCGGATCGCCATGACGCCCGTACGCTCCACCCACATCCATAGCGGTTCGTCATAAAATCCGTTCTGACGATACCACTGCAGGCAAGCGAATACGAGCCGAACGGCGTCTTCCTCGCGTTCTGCAACTCCGATCAGCTGTCCTTCACGGACAGGATGCTCCGCATGCCCGCCGAGATACACCTCCCAACCCGCAGGGCAAGCTGAGATGCCGATCCCTTGAACCAATATGCTAATGGACGACCCTGCACCATGGGACACGCCTGCGCTTACCGGATAAGGAAGCGTCACGTCTTGCCAACCGATGCGGAGCCATTCTCCAATACGCCGAATGCTTGCAGCCGCCGGTCCTGAAGTTTCCCCGTCTTCAACGTATAGCCGGACTCCCCGATCAAGCGGCTGCCCTGCAAAAACGCCGTTAAGCGAAGACTTGCTTGCCGATGCCCGTTCTTCATCGTCCGCAACACCCGCTATTTCCAGGTAAAAGCGGATGACCGGGAAGCATGCTGCACACCCGCCCGCCTTCTTCCAGCCCAGATGCGCCATTATTTCCGGGATGGAACGATATCCTTTATTCACGGCGTGAACCATGGCTTGCTTCAATGAAGCATGACCAAGCTCCGTACAATCGCATACAGGAACTTCGGCCGGCGTAACGGCTGCCGTCTGCAACTTCTCTCTCCTTTTACCGCTTTGCATCGTTTTGACGATCCCGGCCACCATAGACCGGCAGGCGCCGCAAGAACCGGATGCTTTGGTATGCTCCTTAACTTCTTCGGCGCTTTGCAAACCGTGGTCGGCAATGGCCCGGATGATCGCCGCTTTGCTGACGCCATTGCAGGCGCACACCGTTTCATGGTCCGGCAGTGCCTCCGCCGCTGTTGCCGCCGGGCTGGACGCATCTTCACGCGGAAGAAGCTTTGAAACCGCCGCGCCGCGCTTCACGAACCCCAGCAATGCGGCCCCCTCCGTCGTATCTCCGAACAGGATCGCACCGGTAACCTTGCCTTTGTGCATGGTTACTTTTTTGTATGTGCCGCACACGGCATCATAGTGCTGAATAGCGGTCTCAACGCCGGCCCCTGAGATGATGCCGGCGGAAAAAACGTCGACTCCCGATACTTTAAGCTGGGAGTATGGAATAGACCCGCGATAAGGTTCAGACTCCCGTCCGCAGATGACACGGGCCAGCACCTTCGCTTGCTCGTACAGGGGAGCAACCAGGCCATAGCTCACGCCCCGATGCTCCGCGCATTCTCCCACTGCATAGATGTGCGGATCGCTTGTTCTCATAAAATCATCCACCAGAATCGCCCGCTGCGTACGAATGCCGCTTCTTCGGGCCAGTTCCGCATTGGGCCTGATTCCCACGGCGAGGACGACCACGTCGGCATCCAGCCGCGTCCCGTCCATAAACCGAAGCCCCTGCACCCTTGTACGGCCTACGATTCGCGTGGTGTTCTTCGATAGATGGAATTGCATCCCTTGGCTTTCGAGTTCTTTCTGAAGCATATGCGCAGCCGTCTGATCCAGCTGCCGGTTCATGATATAAGGGGCGTTATGAACCACTTGGGTTTCCATCCCGAGATGAAGAAGCCCTCGGGCAGCTTCCAAACCTAACAGCCCTCCGCCAATGACCGCCGCTTTCGCGTACCTTTTGGACATTTCGGACATCTTCGCGCAATCGTCGATCGTCCGGAATGAGATAACTCCTTCTTTATCCGTTCCGGGAATGGGAGGTATGAACGGGGATGAGCCTGTTGCCAGAATTAGCGCATCATACGTTTCCCGAACGCCGTTGACCGTCTCGACGCAGCGGGCTTGCGGATCGATATGATGAACGGGCTGGCCAGCCAGCAGCCGGATGCCGTGCCGCTCATACCAGGACCAGTCGTTCAGGATCAAGTCCTGTAAGGCATGTTCGCCTTGAAGAACCTTGGATAAGAGGATCCGATTATAGTTTGGATAGGCTTCGGCGCCGAATACCGTAATGTCAAAGAGCTCCGGCCCAAGCTTCAGGATTTCCTCAACACACTTTATCCCCGCCATGCCGTTCCCAACGACAAGCAATTTCTTTCGCTTCATGAGCTTCCTCCCTCCAACGCCATGTCATTCTCATGTAAGAAAACAGAAAACGCCCTCCCCTGTAATCAGGAAAAGGGCGTCATTGCCACCAGACCGGCACGACTTTGTGCCGAGTTTCAATCGGTATGTTAATTATAGATTAGTTGATGCAAAGGTTTGTGTCAATATATATAACGCAAAATATGGTCTCAATGTGTTAAATTAAATTTTTCGAACAAACGTGTTATGTATATTGACATTCAATTGACCCCTTATCTATAATGTGATCATCAAATTCAACTGTTAATTTCAGACAAAGGCACAATGAGGTGTCTTGGGTTTGGGGCAATGAGGCCGCGAATCGTTCTTTTCTTGCAAAGGGCGACTTGCGGCCTTTTTATGCCTGGAGCAACAGATCGACAGCATGAACAGAGAAAAAAGAAAAACACATCTGGATAAGGAGCGATAACCATGGAGAGAAAAGGATTTTGGCAAAGCGGGCATAAGCCCTCCCTGTTCGGTGCTTTTTTGTATTTCGACATCAGTTTTATGATTTGGGGCTTGCTTGGACCCCTTGCGGTGGTGATTGCCGCGGATTATCCGATGGACCCGTTGCAAAAGGCAAATCTGGTGGCGCTGCCCGTGCTGGGGGGATCGATCCTCAGACTGGTATTAGGGTTCCTCGCTGATCGCCTCGGTCCCAAACTATCGGCCCAAATGGGAATGATCGTCACCCTGATCCCTCTTTTATTAGGCTGGTTGTGGGTCGATTCGCTCGATCAACTGTACGTCGTTGCCGTTCTTCTCGGGGTTGCCGGAGCATCGTTCGCTGCAGCCCTTCCCCTTGCCGGGCAGTGGTATCCCAAGGAACATCAGGGCTTGGCGATGGGAATCGCCGGGGCCGGAAACAGCGGCACCGTCCTCGCGACCCTGTTCGCCAATCGTCTTGCCCAGCATTTTGGAAGCTGGGAAATCGTGTTCGGCCTCGCCATCATACCTATTGCATTGGTTTTCATCTATTTCTCTTTGTTTGCCCGCAACAGTCCGGATCGACCTGCTCCCAAACGACTGTCCGAATATGCCCATGTCCTCAAACAACGTGATGCTTGGGTATTCTGCGCCCTATATTGCGTGACGTTTGGCGGCTTTGTCGGGCTCGCCAACTATTTGACGATCTTTTTCAACACCCAGTACGGTCTTTCGGCGGTTCAGGCTGCGGATATTACCACGATCTGCATCGTTGCAGGCAGCTTCTTCCGTCCCGTAGGCGGTTTTCTGTCCGATCGCATCGGCGGCTCCCGGATGCTGATGTTTCTCTATGCCGGAGCCGCGATGATGCTGATCGGCGTCTCCTTCCTGCCTCCTCTTGGGATCGTTGTTGCGCTGTTGTTTATCGGCATGATGTGCTTGGGTGCGGGGAACGGTTCCGTGTTTCAGCTTGTTCCCCAACGGTTTGCCGGCGAAATCGGCCTGGTTACCGGGATCGTCGGTGCTGCAGGTGGACTTGGAGGTTATGTGTTGCCGCTAATATTGGGTCGATTATACCAAGCAACAGGCTCGTACGCCCCAGGCTTCATCATTTTAAGTTTCATTGCGTCCGCTTCGCTGACGCTGACGATCGTGATGCAGCTGAAATGGCGCCGAAGCTGGCTCCGCGGAGTATCGTCCGGCCCGGAAACCGGATCGGCCAAAGCTTGATCGCGATGTATCGCGATGTACCGCCGGAAATTAAGCGATGACTCCATCAAATCATGCAAGGATTAGGACCCGCTGACGAAATTGCACGAGCGGCAGGCTGAGACTTTTTTAGTCCTGGCCTGCCGCTCTTTCATGTTGCAAATAACAAGTAAGCCCTTCGTGAGCGCTCCCTTGTTATTTTTTTAACGACTTAAAGCTCTCGATGATAACGCACTTCTTCCGATATTTCTTTGAAACCGGAAGAGTGGTATAAGGACAACGCGGAAGCATTGGCCGTTTCGACTTGGAGGTCTGCAGTCGCACATCCCTGATTCTTCAGATAGGTTAGCGCCTGCGAAAGCAAATGCTTTGCAATCCCTTGGTTCCGCCAAGGAAGTCTCACAAACAGATCTTCAACGATCCCCTCCCCCTCCTCATCTACCCAAGCCATGATGCTCCCTGCGAAGGCGGTATGTTCCCTTACAATAAACATGGTCCACGAAGCATGGTTCCGCTTATTCATGAACTGCTCGTAACCAATCGGGGCATCCGGCCAAATCTCCATATCTGTTTCTATGTATTCCTGGATCTTTTCCTCGGTATCCATTGATTCTTTCACGCATCGAAAAGATTCAGCAAGCGGGGCCACGCCTATTTTTTCGCTTAAGTCTCTTCGCATGGTATACAAACTTTTCGAATATACAAAACCTTTCGATATGAAATAGTTATTGTTGCGCGCTTCGGTCGAATGGTTCCCGACGCCGATCATCGTTCGATTCGAACGGGGCAGCGTGTCTTTTAAATCGTATGCCCGGCGTAACATGCACTCATATAGCAAATCATAGAGCGGGTAGTCGTTTTCTCTTTGCGGAATGGTCTTTAAATTGAAATAAATATAATGCGCATGCCTTTGGGGGCCGCCTGTCGGGATCGTGGAAATGACTTCAACTTGTCCCTTCGCCAGCATCATTTCATTTTCGATCGCAACGAATACGTTAGGCCTATGATGTTCTTCTCCAACCCACCAAAAAACGGCGTTCTTATTGTTAGATGTAACGGCATGATACAACTCGCCTAATTTCTGCATGTCCTCTTTTCTAAAGGCCCGGACTTCTATATCGCGCAAGCCAAAACACCACCCATTTGATTATTCCCGCTAAAGGATTCGCAGTAGTATTTTAGCATGATTTCGATACTTCGTTTGGTAACAAATGGATTTAATCGTTTTTCTCTGACTTCAGTTCACTTGGAGCGTCTTCATCAAGGCATAAAAAATGACACTCGCCGGAACGGAAGCAACGATACCAAGCTTCCAACGTTCCGCGCGGGCAGCTGCGTGTCAGTCATCCCCGAAAACATGTCAGAGAGAGGGTTAAAAGAACCCTCCTCCCTATCGCTTTGGCCAGAATCGAACAATCGCCGATTTTCCGATAGAGCCGCAACTAAGAACCCCATGACGCATTCGAAGAAGATCCGTGCCCAATGTCAAAATAGTCGCCGATTGCACGCACGATCCGCGCAGAAGCATGGCCGTCACCAAACGGATTGGCCGCCTGGGCCATGGCAGCATAAGCCTTCCGGTCGTGCAGCAGCTTCCTCATTCCCTCCATGACGTTTGGCGTCCGCGTCCCGACGCATTTCAAGGTTCCCGCCGTCACGCCTTCCGGCCTTTCCGTCTTCTCCCGCAGGACAAGCACCGGTTTGCCGAGAGAAGGCGCTTCTTCCTGGATGCCGCCGGAATCGGTCAATACCATGTACGATCGTTTCATGATATGATGCAGGTCCACAACGTCCAGCGGCGCGGTCAAATGTATCCGGTCCTGCCCCGCCAACGCGTCCGATACGGCCTTTTGAATGGCGGGATTTGGGTGTACGGGATAGATCAATTCGATATCCGGATTTTCCTGGACGATCCGTTTGACCGCTTGGAATACATTGTTCATCGGCTCGCCCCAATTTTCCCTGCGATGCATGGTCATCAGTATCCAGCGCGTCTCCTTCCGGAGTTTATGCTGGAGCGGATGCGTAAACGGCGCATTCAGCGTCCATTTCATGGCATCGATTCCCGTGTTTCCCGTTACATAAATATGCCGTGTTCTATTCTCTTTCAGCAGATGCGCTGCAGCCAGCTTTGTCGGGGCAAAATGCATGTCCGCAACCCGGCCGATCCACTCCCGGTTCATTTCCTCGGGAAAAGGCGCGTATTTGTCATAGGTTCGAAGCCCCGCCTCCACATGGCCGATGGGCACTTTGGCGTAATAAGCGGCCAAGGCGCCAATAAACGCGGTCGTCGTGTCCCCGTGAACCAGGACCAGATCATATGGATCCTTCCGGAATACCTCCTCCATCCCCCGAAGCAGATCCGCGCTCAAGCTGTACAGGCTTTGCCCTTCCTTCATCATATTCAAATCCATGTCCGCACGGATATCAAAACACTCCAGCACTTGATCGAGCATCTCCCGATGCTGTGCGGTAACGCACACGACCGGGGTGAACCCCGGAGTTTGTTCGAGTTCTTTGACCAAGGGAGCCATTTTGATGGCTTCCGGTCGCGTGCCAAAAACGACAAGCACCTTTTTATCCATACACGTTTCACGCTCCTCGCTCCTATCGAAATCGTCATCGGGAACATGATATGAAAGATTGATAGAAACGTTCCGAACGGGTCCCGTTCTTTGCATAATAATGAACCATTTTAAGCTCGATTCGTTCAATAGCCCAATCTTCAAAGCTATCAATGCATATAGTAACCCTAGCATCAAAGAAAGGAGGAAAACCTATTGGCAGTAATCATTTATCCAAGAACGATGAATTGGTCCTATATGAAGCAGAGGCCGCAGCAGCTGATGACCCAGCTAGGGGCGTTAGGACATCAGGTTTTCTTCGAAAACCTGGCACCGCTGGATTCAGAGTTTAAAGAGATTGAAAAAAATGTCTATCTATTTACGGATACGAAGGCCTTCTTATCCAAAAAACTCCCCGTACTTCGCAAGGAGGAACCGGTTGTCGTCTGGACGACCTGGTCCAAGCTTAGGACGCGCATCGACACGTTGTTCAAGCCGGACGTTACGATCTATGACTGCTGCGATGAATTTCCGCATTGGGCAAAATACGAGCCGAAGATGATCGAACGGGCGGACCATGTCGTGTGCACGGCGGATGTTATTCACACCCGTCTTTCTCTAGCGTATCCCGACAAGCCGCTGACGTTGATTCCGAATGGAGCTGACCCTTCATTTTTTGATGCCCCGGCATCCAAACGCCCCGCCGACCTGCCGGAAGGTCCCGTTGCCGCTTATATCGGGGCTTGGGCCTATTGGGTGGATCACGAGCTTTTCGCCAAGGCGGCCGCCGCATTTCCGCATGTCCATTTCGTTTCCATCGGCGCTCCTTACGGCAGCTCTGGCGATTACTCGCAGCTTCCCAATGTGCATATTCTCGGCGAAAAACCCCACGATGAACTCAAACGCTATCTTCGTCATATCGACGTAGCCTTAATTCCGTTTCAATATCATCCCATTACGCTCGCAACCAACCCGGTCAAAGCTTACGAATATATGGCTGCAGGCGTCCGCGTATTGTCGACCGCCCTGCCGGAGTGCATCGCGATGGAACCGCATGTAAAAACCGCGACCACCCACGACGATTTCATTTCGAAACTTGGGGATATCCTCACGCACCCGGATACGGAGGAGAGCAAGGAAGCCCGAATTGCCTATGCTCGCGGCAACCGCTGGCTCGAACGCGGAAAGGCGGCCGATCGGGTCATTGCGGAAACGATTCGTCTCAAGGGGCTCAGCGGAAAATGAAGCAGTTTGATATTCTTCCTTCCCAGCCCATCGGCTTCACCCGGGACGAAACCATCGCCTATCGCGACCGGCTTCTCGAGGATGCAAGCCGCTCCAATGGCGAGTGGGTGTGGTTAAGCGGTGCGAGTCCTCCCCCTTATAGGCAATGGCTCCGATCCTTCGATTGGCCTTTCGCATGCCCGGATCATGCTGTATGCATATGCGTGGACGGGATCCCCTGCCTATGGCGGAGGGAATGGCTTTGTAACCGCCTGTCGGAATGGAACGGCCGCCTTCCTGCGGCTCGTTTTCTTCAGGATGATCTGATGCCCGGCGACGAAACCCTAATGTTTCGGCTGGATATGCCTGAAGCGTCAGATCCAAGCCTCGGAATCTCCGGAAACCGTAAATTTTTCGGCAGATTCCCGGTTTCTCGTCAGCATGATCGCGAATATATCCTCCCTATTCTGACTGCCACCAGGCAGCATCCGGATTTTTGGGCATCGAAACAGACGGCATGGGCCCATCCCCGTTCGGAGCCAGCGGTTTCGATCCTTATGAGCGTTCACAATATGGGCGGCACCATCGGCTGGAGCATCCGCTCGGTGCTGGCACAGTCCTGCGGGGATTGGGAACTGGTCATCGGCGATGATGCTTCGGATGACGACAGCCTGGAAGAAGCCTGCTTTTTTTCCGACCCCCGAATCAAGGTTATCGTTCAATCGCGAAATCGCGGCAAGGCGATCATGATGAACCGGCTGCTCGAGGAAGCAAAAGGCCGCTTTATCCTGGAGTTGGACGGCGACGACTGGCTGGCTCCGGATACGGTCCGGCTGCTGTCCGAAGCTCTAGATCAGGCACCGGAAGCCGGAATGGCGACGGCCCTTTATGCATGGTGGATCCGGACGAGACAAATGGGACCGGTCTGGAAAAGCACCATAAGCAGCGTTTGCCAACAAAACCCGTTCGGTTTATCCGCGCATTCGGCCCACCCCCTCGTTCCCCGGATGTATCGCACCTCATTGTTGAAAGCGATCGGAGGTTGGTGGGACCGGGAAGACCGCTTCGGCCGGATCTTCGAAGATATCGACCTTACCGCCCGGCTGCTTGAGCATCACCTTCTCGTTCAGTTTCCGGCCGTCTTGTATCACCGCGTAATTTGCGGCAGCAGCATCAGCCAGCGCAACCGGGATTTATTTCCGGCCTGGCGCAAATCCCGTTAGAACCGGTCCGCCTGGTGTTGCTGTTTGATTCGGCAAGATTTTAAAGGAGGTGAAACGCACATGAAAATTGCCGCTTCCGGATATTACGGAATGGGAAACTTCGGGGACGATCTGTTCCTTCATACGCTCCGCCAGGTTTTTGACGAACATCATGTCTATCCTTGGAACTCCCGGCTGGATCCGAACCAGACCGATGCCTTCATTATCGGAGGAGGCGATCTGATCACCCCCTACTCCTTCAACAAATATTATTTCCCTGAACAGCTGAAAGGAAAGCCCATCTGGGTCTACGGGGTCGGCATTGTCGATGCCTATCCCGAGCACACCTGGCCGGAGGAGCAGGTTTCCGCTTACCGGGATATGATCTCGACGGCCCAGCGTGCTGTATTCCGGGATGTGAGATCCCAAGCGATCGCGAAACGGGCAGGTTTTCACCGGAATGTAGAGGTGGCTCCGGACATCGCATTCGCTTATCGTCAACCGTTCATTCCCGTAAAGCGTTTTTCCAGGCGTCCGACGATCGGCGTGGTGGTGTTCTCGTATTCTTCCTTCCCGATGGACAATATGGCAAAGCTGCTTTCGCATTTGAACCAAAAGGGGTTCCATCTGACGCTCATACCGGTCATTCATCATCCGGGCAACGCATACTCCGACTTTGGAACATGCCTGCAGCTGCAGCAGAAGGTGAAGGAACTTACGCCGCATGCATCCATCGAAACGCTTCCTTTCCTGATGGATATCGAGCTGACGTACAGCTTCATTCAATCCGCCGATTATTTGCTTTCATTCAAGCTGCATCCGTCCCTTGTAGCGCTTCGGGCAGGTAAGCCGGTGCTTGCCTTCAGTACGATGGGCAAAGTGCACAGCCTTATGCAATCCTTCGGGCTCGGCCCGCATGTCGTCGATTACCGCCGGCCTCTGGACGAACTGGTGGATCATGCTGAGAGCTTTTTGAAAAATGCTCCCGGCCAGGTGCATCGCGCGCTGCCTTTGATCCGGGAGACTGAACGACGAAGCCTTGCTTCCCTGCTGGAGCTAAAGAAGCATATCGAACAATACAAACGAAGACAGAAAGGAGAATGAATTATGTGCTGCATCCTGTTCGGCAGACGACTCGCTGCCAAAGTCAAAGCGTTAACGCGCAAGGTTGAACATCTCAGCCGGCAAACCGAACATTTAACCAAACGGGTCGAATCGCTGGAGAATCAGATCCGAACCGGGTTGGTCGCCATTCCGGAGCTTATCGAATATTTCGAAGCCCGAACCGGCCGGAAGGTACGCGTCGGTACTACTTTCGTTACCCTGGAAGGCGTCGTATTGGCTACGGCCGTGGATGGGGTCCAGCTTCGGGAAGCCTCGGGCGATCTCGTTCTTATTCCTTTCACCAATATTACGTCCGTACAGTAACCCCATTCGATTGACGTTTTTTTGATTTCCTATTCGTCATTTGCAAAGGAGGCGAACCCTCATGCATTTTGTAGATTGGCTTCAGGGCTTTATCGGATCCGAAACCGAAGTAGCGGTGTCCGGCGATATCATCGTCGGGACGTTAACCTCGGTGGAAGAAAGCACCGTTACGTTAAAGGTGCCTCCGATCATATATGGCCCTCCGACCGATACGGCCATCATTCCGCTTCGGGCCATCGAATTCGTTCGAATCGTTTCGTCCTGATGGTTTTGACGATGACCCGAAAACAGCGTGTTGCCTGGCGTCTACTTGTTTGTCGTCGGATCGATGACGGCATGGACTGCCACGTTCACATTATCAGCCCCTCCCGGCGAGATTGGTCCGGGCATTCGTTTCGCTGACCGCTTCAATGTGAACTTCGCCCCTAATAGGTTAGATGATGTCTAACATTAGGGCTGCAGTTCACAACCGAGCGGTCTTTTTTCGTTCAAATGATCGCAACAAACCCTATACAACCGGCCCGAAAGCGCTTAATATTCTGTTTAGTGCGTGGATCGCTTCCCTTTGGATTCAAGCAAACTTTTTCGAAAAGGAGCCCTATAAAACATGCTGGAAGCCATCATTGTCAATCAATTGAAAAAAACGCTGAGGGCAAGCATCGACAACCAGGAGATCGCCGGCGCGAACTTCATGGTGATCAAAGACGGCAAGGAAGTTTTTTATCATGAAGACGGCTTGGCCGACCTCGAATCGGGACGCCCGCTGACCAGGGATTCGATTTTTCGTTTATATTCAATGACGAAGCCGATTACCGCTGCCTCGGTCATGATGCTGTTAGAACGCGGGGAGATCGATTTGTTTGATCCGGTCAGCCGCTACATTCCCGGGTTCAAAAACCAACGGGTCGAAAAAAACGGCGAATTGGCGCCAGCCTCCCGGGAAGTCAACATCCACGATTTGTTGAACATGACTTCCGGTTTGGCCTATGGCGGAAACGACAGAGCCGGTCGGCACACGGAGGCCTTATTTCAGGAGCTGGGCAGCCGTTTGAGCGGCGATAATCCGATGAGCACCATGGAATTCGCAAACCGCCTGGGGCAAGGCCCGCTTTCGTTCGAGCCGGGATCGTCCTGGCAGTACGGAACGTCGGCCGACGTTCTTGGAGCGGTCGTGGAAGCGGTAAGCGGCGTGCGGTACGGACAATTTTTGAAAAAAGAAATTTTCGAGCCGCTGGGGATGAAAGATACCGGTTTTTGGCTGCCCGCAGAAAAAAGAGGACGCCTCGTGAAAACCTACCAGGATGACGGCGAGGGCGGCTTGAAGTTGTACGAGGGAAACAATCTCGGCATCCGGCATACCATGGACCGTGATCCGGCATTCGAGTCCGGGGGAGCGGGACTTGCGTCCACGATCGACGATGCCGCCAAATTTACGACGATGCTGATGAATCAAGGCAGCTTAAACGGCGTTCGCCTGTTGAAACCTCGAACGGTTCAATATTTGACATCGGCTTCTTTAACCGATTGGCAACAAAAAGGCTTCGATACGTGGCATTCGTTGCGCGGCCATAGCTATGGCAAACAAATGCGCATCCTGACCGATCCGGGCAAAGCCGGATTCATCGGCAGCCAAGGCGAATACGGATGGGACGGCTGGCTTGGGGCATACTTCTGCAACAGCCCTCACGACGGTTTGACGTTCCTGTTTATGGTGCAGAAAAAAGACGCCGGCACGATGCCGATTACCCGCAAGCTGCGCAATATCGTGTTCAGCACGTTGTAAGAGTTATCTTCCCCAACCGCTTTCTAGCCTTCAACTGCACAGCGCATCGATGAAATTCGACTTTGGCGCAAATGCCGGAGAGCTTGTGGAAAGTGGAGTCAAAAAAATGGTTGCCAGTCGCCAGGTTGGATCCGGCGGCTGGCTTTTTTGCGATCCGGAAGACTGCAGCGAAGAGGGTTAATTATCCGATCCCTTAAACCCATGATGATCGTCTTCGTACCATGGATTCAAATGAACCAAAACTTCCTCAACGTCAGCATGCTGTCCCATGATGCTTTGTTTGATTTTACGGGAGATGTCATGTCCTTCTTGAACGCTTAGTTCTGCCGGAACGCCGACCCTGACGTCAACGATGATGTAATGTCCGTGGTCCCTGCCCCTAATTCTGTCAAGGCGTTTCACTTCCGGAATTTGTTGAATCAGTTCAATTAGTTCGTTTATTTTTTCCGGATCGATGTTTTTCTCCATTAATACGTCGATCGATGATTTTCCCATATGAAAAGCCAATTTGAACACAAGAACAGCTACAATGATTCCTGCAATAGGATCCCCGTAGGACAGAATTCCGATATCATAATGATCGCCGATCATGGCCAATCCGATCCCTGCGACCGCAGCAATGGATGCATATACATCCGCCAGATGATCATAAGCAGTCGCAATCAAACCGTTGCTTTTCAACCTCTTGCCTATCGACATGGTATATACATATAAAATTTGTTTGAGGACCAAAGAGAACACACCTGCAACGAGGGCAATCATCGTAGCCTTATGCGGCGGTTCAAAAAGGATTGCAACGGAATGGTATGACATGTAGATGGCTGCGAGCGCCAATATAATCGCTACGATTCCCGCCCCGACCACCTCGGCCTTCCCATGGCCATAGGGATGATCTTCATCGGGGGGCAGCTTGGAGACGCGCATCGAGCTGAGGGCGGCCCCGGTAGCCACGACATCGCCTGCATTGTGCACCCCGTCTGCGACGAGCACCGGACTGCCGAATAATATTCCGACTGAAAGTTTGACTGCAGTTAATGCAACGTTACTGATAAAACTGAGCCAAATCGCAATCGATGATTGCCTATTTTCATTAACCACGAATTCATTGCTCCCATAAAGCATATTTAATCATCATTTGACGCTTTGAACGTGAAGGCGAAATAACGACCAGAATCTAATAGTAGCTCACAAACTTTGTGTGGGTCTAGAGAAACAGTTTTTGTCCTTCTCTAAAAAATATGATGCGGCATAAAATGTTGGACAAGAGAAAAAGTCGAACGGGACGGCTATTTTGCGGCATGATTTTTTATTGCCTTTTTGCCCTTACTCAATCCAAATGAATCCATATGATACAGTGTATTTTATTTCAAGGAGGTCGTACGTGATGAGTGAAGTCGTTGGAGGCGTTGGCGCGGGCTACGGTCCTGGAGGAATATGGGGAGGAAATATCGGAGTCATTTTGGTTTTATTCATATTGCTGGTGATCATCACAAGATCTTTTCTATGGTAAACAACAACAATAGAGAGGCCCTGCAGATTACTGCAGGGTCTATTTGTCTATTTTTAACCGCCGCAGGTTTTGCAACCATCGAGAAGCAGGACCGGATAGCAGAACCAGGTAGCAGAATCATGCGGATTTCGCTCCCTCCACCATACTCTGCTCCTAAATTTCCGCCCTGCTGCAGTAACCCCGTTCACCGTGCCTCCAACGCTTCGTGTTTGGGCATTTCCCCTTCCCGGTTGGATGAACTGATTTTTTATCGCAGCCGCGCCCCTGAAATAGGCACCTTAACCAGAATAAAATAATATTCTGAATCAGTTCATTTATTAAAGGAGCTCGGGAATGAAAAAAAACTTGACCTATGATTATATCGTTGTAGGAACCGGTCCGGCAGGAGCCGTTATCGCCAAGTCGCTTACCGACGACAAACGGACCTCCGTACTCGTACTGGAATCGGGCGGAAATCATGACAAAGATCAACCGATCCGGGATTCAACCTTTGCACCGGAGCTTGAAGAACAGTTTTCTCCAAATTACTTTTGGCAAGG
The DNA here is from genome assembly GCF_018333375.1 of Paenibacillus cookii. Lineage (GTDB taxonomy): Bacteria > Bacillota > Bacilli > Paenibacillales > Paenibacillaceae > Paenibacillus_AQ > Paenibacillus_AQ cookii. Next base: position 1,631 of record NZ_BORW01000049.1, on the reverse strand, counting down.
AGAGGGCGTTCCTCAGACCGGACTTGACGACCGGACATTCGAATGGACCACGGGCCGACTCCTGGGAGGCGGTTCCTCTATAAACGGAGAGCAATATGTCCGTCCGACGGCAGCCGTGCTTCGAAAATGGGAACGGTTGCTCGGACCCATATGGTCCCCCGATAAAGCCCTGCGGCGATTCAAGCGGCTGGAAAAATTCAATGGCTCAACGACAAACAAAGCCGCACACGGTTATAAAGGGAGAATAGACATCAGGCAAGCGCCTGAAAATCCCACCTCCATGGCCCGTAAATTGACAAATGCTATCGAGCGGGCTACCGGTTACCCCATCATACTTGACTATAATGATCCCGATACTCCCCTCGGACCATTCACCCGCTGGCAATTATACCAACAACCGGATGGCCGAAGGGAAAGTTCATCCACAGCCTTTCTGTCTTCGGATATCATGACGGCTTTAGGCAAAGGGGTCCATAACCGTAAGTTAACCGTACTCTTCCGCACCACGGCTCTTCGCGTTCTTTTTTCCGGCAAACGTGCCATTGGAGTTGAATTTTTGAAGGATGGACAATGCATCTGTGCGTATGCTCGGAAAAAGGTGATTATATCGGCAGGCATCAACAGCCCTCAGCTGCTGATGCTTTCCGGAATCGGATCGGCCAAAATGTTGAAAAAAGCGGTGATCCCCGTCGTCTTCAATAATCCGAACGTAGGGCAACGATTAAAAAATCACACTTTAAACTTCGCTGTTTTCAGTACCAATCCCAATGATCATCCCCTTCCTGCCGTTGATCCGGATGCGCTTTATACGGGGGGAGCTTTTTTGCCGGATCCATCCGGAAACGCTCCCGGCCAACGGGGCGTTCAGCTTGTTGGCATCGGTGCAGACGGGCAATTGACCATAGCCATTCTGTACTTGCGTCCTAGAAGCAAGGGGAATATCCGGATACAAAGCAAGGATCCGCTAAACATCGTATTGGCAGACGAAGGATTTCTTTCGGATCCGGACGATCTGGAGGCCGTAAAACAAATCTATCGGACTTATATCAAAAATATTGCTCTTGAGCTATCACGGATTGATCCTTCTTATCAGCTTCTCTCGCCTACGTTGGATATGATCGATGATGATGAAAGCCTTGAAGCATTTATTAAAGAAAATTTCGACCATAATCACCATCAGCAAGGCTTTCTGCGAATGGCTCCTTTATCCAAGGGAGGCGTCGTTGATCGTAAAGGAAATGTGCATGGGGTCAAAGATTTGATCGTTGCGGATGCATCCATCGTCCCTTTTACGGTCGACAGAAACACTTCCGCCGCCGCCTATCTTATCGGCTATACGATAGCTAGGCAACTAGGCAAAAAAAGAAACCCTCCAAAAAAACGGCGGACGCGAACGGAATGGGGCGAAGAATGAATTCTGGCGTTCCGGGATGATTCGCGCGTGCTGAAGGTGTTCATATCGAAACTTTGAACCTGACTTAAGATAAGTCAGGTTTTTCATATGAACCTGAATTTCGAAAGCCCATAATGGTGGCCAGTTTGTAGCAGGATTAGTAGGCAACAACTGTAATAAACAGGGAAATACCCAGTGGATTACGCGACGATTCTGAAAAGAGGGTAGTCTTTCCCCC
>NZ_BORW01000048.1 GCF_018333375.1 Paenibacillus cookii | reverse complement strand
AATGCCATTGTTCTGCTTGCATCTGCGCTCGCCGTTTCTCATCATTCAAAACGGGCTGCCGCTTAAAAAACGAGCTGTTCTAAAATTCTGCAAGTCTGCCCTTTTCTTCATCCATATAATACCATTTCCGAAAATTACCCCTTAACGACAGTGAATATGCTATCGCTTCTTCTCTGAAACGGAATTATGCAAAACACTCAAATAATAACCACTCCAAAAAATGGAGTGGTTATTATAACTTTTGGAGTCTTTGCACTACAATAAGACATCATTTTATTTGATAAAATTTATTCATATATCGTTTACCCATTAGGTATTCTAAAGTTACTTTACTCCTATGAAATGAATTGTCAACTGCCTCAGTATTATGAATTAAAAACAACTTATTAAGAATATTTATTAATTCTATGAATTGGGAAATTTGACTTTTCCTTTGTCTTTCTGATATTTTGGGTTTACTTTCTATACATTCTTCAAAATTACTTACTAAATGAACACGTAAAAAATCTCCCCCATGTATAAATGAACAAGAAATTTTATACTCGTTAATAATTTTGTTATATTCCTTTTCACTTAATTCTAATTCGTTTTGTTGTTTTAAATTCAAAAAAGATTGTTTAGTAATATGACTAATATTCACTTCGTCTTTTAATATCATTCTCATGTAGTTTTCAATTACTGAACGTTGATTTAAATAGTAATATCTTACTTCTGATTTTAAATCATTTAATATTAAAGAAAGGAAATCGGAGATAATCACTTTAATAGCATAAGTCTTTGGATACGCTTTTAGTATAAACTTAAAAAAAATAATTTGTTTAGAGATAAACCTATAAAATTCAATTGTACTTTTATCTAAAGTAATGTTTTTATAATTAATTGCGTAATTTTCAATATATTGAATAAAATTATTTATTTCTTCTTTACAAATTTCAACCCCTACATACTTCATTTTTTATAACCATCCGTCAAAAATATTTTTTTTGTTAGGGTTAATGATTTTAGAATCAATATATTTATACAGTCTTTTTTTACAATCAAGATAATCCTTATCTGAAAGTTCCTCAATTAATCTAACCGTTCGAGCAACAATCAAAGTTCTTGAAGCCATAACATATTCTTTGTACTCTGTCCTAATTACATATTTTAGAAAATCAATTATTTCTTCATTTTTGTTAAATAGTTCTTTTGAAAGTAACATTCTTGAAACTATTCCTATAAATTTATATCTAGCAGGATTTGAATTTTTCAATTCATTTTTATATATAATTAATTCATTCACACTACCTCCTCCCCCCAGCAATTATTGTAACGCCTCAATTTTCCTTATCATTTCTAAGGTTATAGCAGATATATCCTCTAAAGATGATTTATATCTGGTTGGCAATGTACCGCTATGTCCGTATTGAATATGATTAACTACATGGCTTACTGAATCAAAAATGTCCAATGTATTAACAGATTTTTTGGATTCAAAATCTTCTTTAATTTTTTGTTGCTTAGAATTAATTTTCTTATTCATCATGGTGTATATAATACCTAAACACTTTAACGGGATTTGTTCGTCCTCTATTAAACTACTTACAGCTTTCTGCAAAGAATCTATTCCAATTATTGAATATCTATCAATTCTATTTGGAATTAAATAAAAATCAGAGGCTATTAATGCACTGTCGGTATAAATTGTCAATGTAGGGGGGCAGTCAATTAATATATAATCGTATTCATCTTTTAGTTTATTTATGGCTATGAAATTCCTTAGCCTTTTGACTAAACTATAATCACTGCTTTTATTTGCCAACACTAAATTTAAATCACCACAAACAATATCTAAATTCTCTTTAACATTAATAATTATATCTTCTGCTCTAGGCAGATTAACTCTATGGCTAACATCTAATTGAGGTTTAAACAATTGAAAAATTGTTTTATTTTCTTTTAATATTCCGCTATAGAAAGTACCTGTATCGTCATTATCATTATCCTCCTCTTCTTCTTTTTGGGGGATTGTGATTTCAACTTGTCTATCATCTATGATGTCTACAGCATCAGAATTATTCCTTGAATTATTCTTTTTTTCTATATATGTATCCAACAGTGAATGAGTTGCATTAAATTGAGGGTCTATATCAATCATTAACACTTTTTTATCAGCATATCTAGCCAAGTAATCGGCAATTCCAATACTTAATGTTGTTTTACCAACTCCTCCTTTCATATTTATGAAAGAAATAACCTTTCCTTGTTTACTCACAGCTCGCCACTCCTATTCACATTTTAAAATATTTGAAAAAAGCCTCGAAGGCATTGAGTATCTGACCACAAATCAATCCAGAAAAAAGCAAGAAAAAATTATAAAAGTAATTCTACCGTGTTTTGGCTTGACTATTCTTTAGTATACATCGTATCGTGAATTTTTTGGAGTCTACTTTTGGTTTAGATGTGTTAGCATACATTTTTAAATCCTTATGTATGAAAGAGACTGTTAACCTTCCCCCACTCTATGGGTATGACTAATCAATAATTTCGTTTATATTAGTCGTAGAATTATAGGTCTGCGTTGAAAAACGACGAAATACATGTTATATTATTCGCAGAACACTTAATTGCATTGCTTATATTATTCGTAGAATACATAGATGGAGTGACTTTTCTATGACAATCACTACTGACTTTTTCCAATGGCTCTACAATGAAGGGAAAGACAATAAAACAATCTCTGCTATAAAACTACAATAACTCAATTCCTTCGATGGTATGAGGATTCAACTGGACAAACAGAGTTAGCGGAGATTAAACCCATTGACATTAAAGAATATCTTGGATTCATGAAACACACATTGAACCGCAAACAAGCAACAGTCAATAAGACCATTGCTTCCCTTAAAACTTTCTTTGCTTATCTTTTTGATAACGGATTGGTTAAAGACAACCCAATGACACGGATTAAAATACAAAAAGTTGAGTCATCCGATAAAGTAGGCGAAAAAGGCGTTTCAAAATGGCTCACTAAGGAAGAGCAAGAAAGATACATAAGTTATGTTGATTTAGAAAAGAATGAGTTCAAACGTCTTCTTAACCTTGCTATTATTGATTGCATGTTATTTGCTGGTCTTCGAGTAGCGGAAGTCGAAAAACTAAGAATTGATGATGTAAAAGTAAATGGAGACATCACCCTAACAATCAGAGAAGGTAAGAAAGGAAAATATGCTGCCGTCACCCTGATTAATAAGCATAGCAAGAACCTCCGTAACTGGCTCAGAATGCGTCAAGGGTTAGCAGACCACATATATGTATCATCACCGTTTCTGTTCGTCTCTGAGCGTTCTGGAAGGCTTACAGCAAGAGGTATTCAAATCATGCTCGATAAATATGCTAATCTAGCCAACATGGATAATATCACCCCTCATAGGTTCAGACATTCATTCTGCAAAAACCTTGCTAATTCTGGAGCATCTATTGAAATCATAAGAAGGTTAGCAAGACACGAAAACATTCAAACAACTGCCATATATATTGACCCATCACATCAAGAACAAATTGACGCACTTCACAAAATGTAATTTGCGTAAAGAAAAACCTGCTCCACTATTGTGGTTGCAGGTTTAGTGTTATCCAGCACTCCAAAGGATGTCTTTATGAAGTTCGTGTTGTTGAAACAGTTCAAACAAATCTACTGCATTCGATTTTACCGCTAACCTTATCCGCTTTCTTGTTTGTCTATCTACACCTGACCAATCTTGCATTCTTCTTCTTTTTACATTACGAAATATTCGTTTGTCTTTCTCCCGCTCCAGTGATTTAATTACAGTCGTACCATTTGGGACAAAAATAATTTTATCAAAGTGTTTTTTCAGCCAAGAAAAGTCATCGTCCAATAAACGCTGGTTCTTTATTTTCGGTTTTATCCTTAACTCAAGTCGAATCATATTTTCATCTTCAATAATAATCCCTTTTCTTTCAGCAAGTTCCCTCTTCTTATCATACATACAAACACTTATCTCGTTTCTTTGCCCATAGAGATAATAATTGTTGTTCCCCATCTCTTTCATTTTTACGTTCACTGGTTTTAGAATGAAATGTTTTGACATGGGTAATGACCAATCATAGGCAATATCTAATCTTTTTACCCTCCATTCACCTAGTGCGAGAAGATGACGCAATAAGGCTGGCTTTTTCCGAATTGCTCTATGTTGCATAACAACCAAAATATTGTAGTGACTCTTTAGCCAAAGTCCAGTTCCCATTCTAGGGTCAAAAAACACAAAATAACCTTCCTCTTTATTATAAAGGCAATGCTTCCAGCTTTTATTGCCCTTCCATTGAGAAAACTCAATTGTATTATAGATTTCCTCAATATCAGCTTGAGTTAGCTTGGCGACTAGCTGTAATGAGTCAATTGATACTTGCTTCAACATCAGTCAACAGCCCCTTCTGTCATTAAGCGTTAAAGAATGTAGTAATAAAAATTTATAAAACAAGTAGCATGAATATGCTCCTTTATGTGCTATTAATATAGACACACCGTCAGTTATGCTACTTTATAACCACTCTCCTTTAATGATATTTCCCACATGAAATTACTCTCTTCTTTCTTTTGGTTCATGTAATCTTGATAATCTTCGGGCGATAAACTCGCAATGAAATCATCCAATATATCAAAGTAGTCATCTTCCAGATTCAATGGCTCATATGAACCAAACAAAGAAACCTCACTAAAATCAATCTTTCCTTTCACATATAAATCAAAAATTACTGATGAAATTGAATCAATACATTTGTTGAATACACTATCAGACATACTATCACTTACCTTTCTCCATTTGTATTTGTACTGCATTATTAAAGTAGCATATTTCATGCTACTAATTCAAGTATTTTGTTTGATTTTATGCTACTTTTATGCTACTATTACTTTTAGAGGTGATTTACTTATGAATGGAATTGATTTCGGAAGCTATCTAAAGACCTTACGAAAAACAAAAAAAATCCCATCTAAAGACTTATCTGTTAGAGTGGGGAAAGCTGTTACTTATGTATCGCAACTCGAACGAGGTCTTATAAAAAAACCTGACTTTGAAACATGCTTCAATCTCTTAAAGGAACTTAATGTCAACGAAAATGAAATAGAAAGAATCCTTGCGTATTACAATATCCTTTCACCAGAAAGAATTAAAGCCGAACTTGAAGTGTCGCTCAAACGAAGTGAACTGGAGCAACAGGAAATAGAGAGTGACCCAGAAGGTTTCGCTGAAAGGCGATTGGCGGAGATACTTGAGAAAAGAGTTACCTCAAAGAAAGGCGAACTGATTGCTCTTAATAATCAGTTTCATAAGATGATTAACTTACTCATTGAAAAAGACACGTTCAGAGCAGAGCGAGTCTTACGAAACCTTAGCAAATTAACGGCAGAAGTTGAGTTTTTCGATTTCTTTTGTTCGCTCTTTGATTACAACTACACTTATCTAACTAACGATGAAAGAAAAGAAATTCTTGATTATATTAGGGGGTTATTTGATGAATAAAATTGCGGTCTACGTTCGAGTAAGTACAGAAGAACAAGCACTAGAGGGTTTTTCGATTGAAGGTCAACTAAAAATGGCTAATGAATTTTGTTCAAAACGAAATTATGAGATTGTTGCCGTTTACAAAGATGAAGGTATTACTGGAACATCAATTGAAAGCAGACATGATGTTCGGCGACTTTTATCTGACTCAAACAAAAACATTTTCGATGCTGTTTTAGTTTGGAAATATAATCGACTTGCCCGTAACCAAAAAGATTTTCTTAATATGCTAGATGTCTTTGAGAAGAATAATGTTAGAGTTATAAGTTGTACTGAAGATATTGACATCAGTACACCAATGGGTAAAATGATGCTCCAAATGCTAGGCTCATTTGCAGAGTTTGAGCGCAACGTAATTGTTGAAAATGTAAAGATGGGGATGAAGACAAGAGCAAAGAAAGGACTTTGGAACGGTGGAAGTATGCTCGGTTACAAATCCGAGAATAAAAAGTTAGTAATTGTTGAAGAAGAAGCATTCATTGTACGAGAAGCTTTCAAATTGTATGTGAGTGGTAAAGGGTTCAAGTCAATTGCTCATGAATTTAATCGCTTAGGTTATAAAACCAAGCGGGGGCAAGCATTTTCGATTACCTCAATTCGTACAATTATTACAAACCCCGCTTATGCTGGCTTAATACGATTCAATAAACAACAAGATTGGAATGAGAAAAGGCGTAAAGGCACAAATCCAGAACCAATTATTGTTGTTGGTGAACATGAACCAATCATAAGCATGGAAACATGGAATAAGGCACAAGAATTATTTAAGCTAAAATCTTCAAAGCCAACAAAAACTTTTGATGGTCATTTCCCATTAACTACTCTGTTAAGATGCCCAAAATGTGGACAGGGAATGATTGGTCATAGAAGTAAAAGAACAAAAAACTCAGATGAGTACATCAGATATTATATTTGCGGTAACTCCCATTATAAAGGCTCTGCTGTTTGTCGTGCCAATTCTATTAGAGCCGACTATGCTGAACAGTATGTATATTCCAAACTTGAAGAAATAGCAACCAATGACCGTATTCTAAAATCTCTTGTTGATAACGTAAACCGAAAAATTACTACCTTAAAAGAACCGATAAAAAGCCAGTATGAAATCACTCTCGAAGAAATCAAGAAAGTCCGTTCCAACGCTGAAAAGTATCTCCGTTTGTTCGAGAATGATGCTATGGATATTGTTTTTGTTAAAGAGAAAGTAAACCGATTGAATGAGGAATTAAAGCTACTTGAATCTCGAAAAGTCGATTTAGAGAGACAACTTGCACAACCGACGGTAAGAGAATTGTCTTTCAATGAAGTTTATGGTATTCTCTCAAACTTCTCAAAGCTTATGGAAATCACACCACCTGAACAACAAAAGACCATCTTGAACCAGTTAATTTCTAAAATTACAATCAATGCTGGTGAAAGAATTGAACAAAGAAGCATCAAAGACATAGAGTTGTTCTTTGATGCTACTCAAAACACCGACTTTGTGCTTACTTATGATACGGTTCACCGCGATTTATCTTCACCGCGCGATAAATCTGCTCGGTGAGCACCAGGCGCATGAGCTGGTGGGGCAGCGTCATGCGCCCGAACGACAGCCGCTGCTGCGCACGGCGGAGTACCGCATCGGCGAGCCCGAGGCTCCCGCCGATGACGAACACGACATGGCTCGTCCCGTAGGTGCCGAGCCGGTCGATCTCCGCGGCCAGCTCCTCCGAGCTCCAGAGCTGGCCGCCGATGGCGAGCGCGATCACGTGCGCGCTCTCCTTCACCTGCGCGAGGATGCGTTCGCCCTCGCGCTCCTTCACGATGGATACCTCCGCTTCGCTTAAGGTGTCCGGCGCTTTTTCGTCCGCGACCTCGATCACTTGGAATTTGATGTACGGGGTCAGCCGCTTGGCGTATTCCTGGATGCCCTGCACCAAATACTTTTCCTTTAATTTGCCGACGCCAATGATTTGAATCAACATGAAGAATCCTCCATCCCTCATACATGGGTTATGTATTTATTATGGCAGGCGCTGCCTGCTTTCATTTTCTAAGGCTAAACGTGCAAAGAGGAGCGTGCTCCCACGCTCCTCTTTCGCTTTTTCACTTATGTCAGACCACCAGAAACTTGCCCTCCTGCTCGCAATGCGCACACTGCACCGGCGGATCCCAGTCGGAAAATTCCGTTTCCTTCAAATCCACGATGTCCGGAGCATCCTCGTATTCGTCCACGAACATGTCGATGGCAAGTTCCAAATGTTCTTTGCATACTACGTACATATCGAAAGCATCCCTTCCAGCGCTACACAAGGTTGTGATCCTGCCCTAGTTTTACTGACTTTAGCCCTTCATCAGGCGTATGCGCGCCCGGTTTTCCCAGAGCTTTCTTTTGATTATACCACGGACGGGCCTGCGGCGGGGGAAACTTCTGCCTGCCCGCAAAGGGAACCGCAAGCATCGTCGCATGCCGCTGTTCCCTTTCTTATTTTGGCTCCAATGCGTTTTATTGATCCGGCTTTTCCGCCAGCTTCACGTTGGTTGTCTGCTCTTTTCCGTCGCGATAAAACGTGACCTTCACGGTGTCGCCGATTTTGACTTTGTCGTACAGGAATTTTTTCATTTCCAGCGTCGTCGGGATCGGCGTATCGTTGAATTTTACGATGACGTCATTCAGCCGGAGTCCGGCCTCCTGCGCCGGTCCGATCGCATCCAGCACCACGACGCCTTCTTTGACGCCGCTTGGCAGCTTCAGCTCTTTGAGCTGGTCTTCCTCCAAAGGTGCATAGGAGTTGTTCAGGTCCATCGAATAAATGCCGATATACGGACGGGCAATTTTTCCGTGCGTCATCAGCTCGTCGACCGTCTTCATCACCTGATCCACCGGGATCGCGAATCCCAAGCCCTCTACCCCGGTGTCCGCGATTTTCATCGTGTTGATCCCGATCACTTTTCCGTTCAGATCCACGAGCGCTCCGCCGCTGTTGCCTTCGTTGATGGCCGCGTCGGTCTGGATGACCTCCTGCTCCCAGTCGTATACGCCGTCCTGGTTCAGCGACACCGGCACCACGCGGTTCGTGTAGCTTACGATGCCGGAGGTCAGCGTATCGCCCAGCCCCAGCGGATTGCCGATGGCCAGCACCGTCTCCCCGAGCCGCAGCTTCCGCGAGTCGCCCATTTCGGCCACTTCGCTAATGTTTTTATCGTCTACGGCAAGGATCGCGATATCGTTCACTTTATCGGCCCCGACAAGCTTCGCCTTTTTCATCTCCCCATTGACCGTCACCGCCTCGAGCTCCTGCGCGCCTTCGATGACGTGGTTGTTCGTTATGATGAAGGCCTGCCCCTTGTCTTTTTTGAAAATGACGCCCGATCCTAGAGCCGACTCTTCCAGACTTTTATCCTTTTTATCGTCCTTGTAATTCACGATGCTCACGACGGTCGGACGCACCTTGGCCGCAGCCTGAACCAGTCTTTCATAGGGATCGGCGGCGCTGTCCACCTGCTTGGAATTCAGGGCGGCGACCGCATGCGGCGCCTTCCCGGAGGCAGGCAGACCCGTAATCATGCTGAACAGCAGCACGGCCACGAACGCACTGATAACCGAACTGATCGTTGCGATCTGAAGCGTCGACAGCCCGCGGCTGCTCCTGGATCTCGGCCAAATTTCCCGTGCCTTGCGAACACGGCCGAATACACGTCTGCGTTTCGTCACTTTGGTTGAATAAAAATCATCTTGAAACAGCCCCATGAGATCCTCTCCCCTTCGTTATCAAGCGCCTAAATTCCGTTTCTGCCGCCTTTCTCCAATACCCATATAGGTATGTAATCCATCCGATGTCCTATACCTAAAGATTACCTCTTCGGCGCCGTTTTTTCTGTAGTGCAAAAGTCTCCATTCGGAAAATATTTCCGAGCAAAGGGCCTACAAAGCAAACAGGCCGTTTTAAGCCAATATTGTCTCGGGATACAAGGCTGCATGTTCTTGAAAGTTAGGCTCCCATATATCTTAAACTAACCGATGGCCATAAAGGTTTCGTTTCGTCGGCCCTTTATTTTTCTATCACCCTAAAAATGCGCCTTCAAGCAGAAAATCAGGAAATTTTTATGGAAAATGGGCCGTTTTGCAAACCTTCTCTTTGAAAATAGGAATAATTCGGGCGGCGGGCTACTAGAATAAAAGAGAAAGCACCTCTTATACTCACAGCATACCTGAACATGATGGCATTCCCGCGGCAAAAAACGCGGTGATTCTGCCAAAATAAGGGTTGGGGGCCGAACGCCATAAGCCCTCGCACAGCAAGGCATTTCAGGTTTTTCAGGTACTAATCATTGTACCACAAGGGGGCTTTAGGTCCCAATTGAAATCGAAATCGGCTGCTGGTGATTTGTGGAATCGATTCGCCTGTATTTGGAAAAAATAGTATTAGCGATCCAGGCGTCTTCAAAACGATAAAACGATATAAGGAGGAAGAACAGATGATAGAGCGGTTTCCGTCCGGCATGGACTACGTGCAGTTGATGGCCAAGCTTGGGGATTTGAAAGAAGAGCATTACCGCAATACCCTTGCCTTAAGCACCATCATCGAGCTGCTGATCGACAAGGGCATCCTCACCCGCGAAGAGGTGGAGAAAAAAGCGGCGGAGCTCGACCAGTTTATGGTTCACTCACCTTATCCCACGGTGTAGGGCGGTCGTAATACGTATCGCATAATTTGAACTCGCTGTCTTTATAAAAGCAGCCGCGTTCCTCCATGCTGTCGCGCACCGTCATTTTGGCCAAATCCATCATGTTATGGTCGCGGCTGAGATGGGCCAGGTACGTTCGCTTCAGGTCGCCGGTCAGCAGCTCGCTTAAGGCTTCCCCTGCGTCCTCGTTGGACAAATGCCCCATGTCGCCCAATATGCGGCGTTTGATATTCCACGGATACCGGCCCATCCGCAGCATCTCGATGTCATGGTTCGATTCAAGCACAAGTACGTTCGAATCGCTGATGGCCTGCTTGACCTTGTCGCTCATGTAGCCGAGGTCGGTCGCCACGCTCAATTTTTCGTTTCCGTCGTAAAAGCAGTATCCTACCGGCTCGGCCGCATCATGCGAAATCCCGAACGATTCCACCCGCAGCGTGCCGAAGTCGCGAACCTCGCCGGTGCCCAGGACGACCCGGTTTTCCTCCGCGATTTTGCCGATGGACTTCTCCATCGCTTCCCATGTTTTCTCATTCGCATAAATCGGCAGGTCGTATTTCCGCGCCACGGCGCCCAGGCCTTTGATATGGTCGGAATGTTCGTGGGTGACCAGAATTCCGTCGATCTCCTCTCCCGTCACGTCCCGCTCCTTCATGAGCTCGTCAATCCGTTTGGCGCTCAGGCCCGCATCGATCATCAGCGTCGTTTCTTCGTTTCTGACGATCGTTGCGTTCCCCGTCGACCCGCTGGACAACACTGTAAAAGATATCCCCATTCCCGTTACTCCCTTTCTTTCTCGGTCTTCGGACTGGTTACAGTGACATCTCCGCTGATGCCCTGAACGTAATACATATCCCCGCTTTCCAATGTGAACCGCCACGACGGGGCGGCTACCTGGCTTTCCGAATTGTATACTTGCCCGTAATATCCAAGCTGTATGTCCTTGATCGCCGATCCCGGCGGAAGATGCCGCTCGACCAGCGTTTTCAGCGCGTTGCTCGCAGGCATCATTTTTTGGTGCTCTTCATCGTCCACCGCGGTAATTTCAACCGGCGACTGACGGTAGGAGATGATCCGTTGCTCACTGTAATACAGCTCCAGCTGATCGTTAAACAGCGGCCATTTGTGGTCCACAAGCGTATGCATGACGAACCGGCCGGCCGCTCCGGCTTCCTGGATGCGTTCGAGCTCGCTTTTGGTCGCGTATTCGCTGGCCTGCGGGTCATACTGATAGTTCGCGATGTCCGGAATCGATTGCTTCAAGGCATTGACCAGCTCCCGTTCTTTGAAAATCAGCTGGCTTTCGATATGCTCCCCAAGCGTAACCTGCCGCCCGACGCTGTCCCCGTTGACGTATTGGTACGTAATTTTCGGCAGCTGCGGCGTCATGCTCGGAATTTGGCACAGCAGCTGGATCGACTTTTCCTTCATCACCTTTTGCGTGCTCTCCGATAAGGAGGCGAAATCCAGACTGGTGTCCGCCTGCTCGCGCATGTCGATCCACAGCTGGTACCCCAGCACCAGGTTCAACAGCAAAAAAGCGTATATCAGCACGTTTTTGGCCCGTCCCCAATCCATCGCTTCGCCTCCTTGAATCGTTTATGAAGCTTATTCAGCGGCCGCTTCGCAGGCCCGCCAGCGGTTCGTCCGCCGGCCGGTCCCGCCGCCAACCCGGATCTTGCGTTTCTCTATCGGATGGTCCGGATTTGCCCGTTGGCCAGCTTCACCGCCCAGACCGGGGCCAGTTTCAGCTTTCCTTCATCCAGCTTGGGCAAATAGGCCGGGTACAGATCTTCGATCGGCGAATCCTTGCTGATGGCAAGCAGCATCGGCTTTAAGCCGTTTCCGGCCGGAAGCTTCTTCACCTGCTTCGATTGCCCGGGCTTCATGTAAATCAAAGACCGCTCATAGGTGGACACGTTGCCCTGCTGCAGGTCCAGCTTCATTTTGCCGTAATGGAAGCCAGGCGTATCCAAAACGGGGTAGGAGCCGAAATACTGCTGGAACGCGACCTGGTTCTGCCCGACGCCGACGCTGGACAAATCCACGCGGTATTCGCCGTTCCAGCCCCCATGCTCATTTACGAAGTCCACGGCGGCCAACATATCCTTGCTGTCGCTGCTTTCCCCCGCAGGGGGCGCGGCCGGATCGGTGTAGCTCATCCATTTTTGCTCCTGGCGCACCTGCAGGCTGCGTTTCGAATCAGTATAGATCTCCGAGCCGTCCTTCTCCCGAATGTACCGGGTGATGCCCGGGTCGAAAAAGAGGCTCTGCTGCATTTGCGCCACCGTATACGATCCGATCTCCAGATCCGCCTCCACGACGTCGAGCGGCTTTTCCGGCACGTAATAAGCCCCGCCGTTTTGCATCGAGTACGGAATCCAGTTCTTGCCGAAATCCACGTGCTGCTGCACGTCCTGGACGGTCAAATCGACCTTGGCCGCTTCGTACATCACGTCCCCTTGGGTGCTGAAAAAGAGCGCGTGAGTCTTCGATTCGCTTGGCGCGTTGTAGATCCAAATCCGGTTGATGCGCTCCGCCCCAAACAGCGAATCGGGCTGAATCTGCATCACGCGTTCGAGCAGCGATACGGGAATTCCCGCGCCGAAGGTCAGCTCGATGCCGGGATGTTCGGTCCTGATTTTGTTCCAGTCCACGTTTTCCACGGATTCCCGCTGGAAATTTTCGAAGCTGCGCCCCTTGAGGCGCGCGTAGATCAATTTATAGAACGTCGAATTCGGATAAAAAACGGTATGCTTGCCTTCGCCCATATGGATGAGCATCTTGTCCGGATACACCATGTTTTCGATCCGCTGCTGCGGGCCCATGTTATCCGTCTTGATATAGGTATTGGTCGCTTTGGCGGCCGTATCGCTTCCCGGAAGCCGGTAGATGAGATAATAGCTCTGCACCAGGCTGCCCGCGACGAGCAGCAGCAGGAGGAGCGATTTCAACCGTTCCTTCATGACGCCACCCCCTCGTCTTCCGCCGGCGGCAGCGTAAACGTCACTTTCGTGCCCTGCCCAAGCTCGGATTGAATCGAAATGGTGCCGCCGTGCGCCATGACGATCTCCCTGGCAATGGACAAACCGAGACCGGTGCCGCCCATGCTGCGGGAGCGGGCCTTGTCCACCCGGTAAAAGCGCTCGAAGATCCGGTCCAGATCCTTCTTCGGAATGCCGATCCCCGTATCCTGCACGGCGATGGCCAGCATGCCCCCGGGCGCTTGCACGGCCCCCATCGTGATGCTTCCGCCGGGCTGCGTGTATTTCAGCGCATTGGACACCAGATTATCCAACACCTGGTCGATCTGGTCGCGGTCGCACAGCGCTTTGGGAAGTCCGGCCCCCGCCTTGACCTCGGAGCCGATATCCTTCTGCTGCATCTGGAAGGAGAAGCGGTCCGCCACGTCCTCCAGCATCTCCAGCACATCGGTCGGCTGCTTGCGCATGAGGGCTTCCTTGCTGTCCAGCCGGGACAGGTGGAGCAAATCGGTCACAAGCCGGATCATCCGGCCGGTTTCGTTCTGAATGACTCCCACGAACCGCGAAGCCAGCGGCGGATCGTCCAGCGCGCCGTCATCCAGCGCTTCGGTATAGCTTTTGATCGTCGTCAGCGGCGTCCGCAGCTCATGCGATACGTTCGCCACGAATTCGCGCCGCGACGCCTCGAGCTTTTCCTGCTCGGTAACGTCCTGCAGCACGGCGATCGTCCCCGTAATGCCGACCTCCCGGCGGTGGATCGGGGTAAAGGTCACCCGGATCATATAAGACCGGTCCGCCTCCTGGCTCATTTGCAGCAGCATCGTCACGTACGTCCCCTCCGTGAACATCTGCGTCTGTTCCTCGCTCAGTCCGAGCACCTCGGCGATGGCGGAGCCGGAGACTTCCTCTTCATCCACGTTCAAAATGGCCGCCGCGCGGCGGTTCATCAGAATGATGCGCCCCGCTTCATCCGTCGCGATCACGCCGTCGCTCATGTTGGTCAGGATGGAGGCCAGCTTCTCTTTCTCCTCTTCATTGACCAGCAGCGCTTCCCGGAGGCGGGTCGTCATATAGTTAAAAGCTTCGCTCAACTGCCCGATTTCATCGTTGCCGAAGACCGGCATCTTGAGGTCGAATTTACCTTCGGCGACCGCCGTGGCATGCCGCGTCATTTCCTTGATCGGGTGCGTGATGGTATGCGCCAAAATGACGCCAAGCACCGCCGTCAGCCCGAGCGCCAGCAGGATGCCCGAAATGAAGATGTTGTTGACCCGCCCCATCGTCGTGTACAGCTCTTTCATCGAAGCGACGATATAGACCGCGCCGATGATTTTCCCCTTGTTGATCAGCGGTTTGGCGACGACCTTCTTGCGGACGTTGTCCTCGTCGATGACGTATTCCTCGTTGTCCTTGCTGCCTTGAAGGGCACGGCTCACCACCGTTTGGGTATTTTTGCGGCCGACGATGTCCATATGCGACTGGTTGGACGTGATCAATACTTTTCCGCTTGCGTCCAGCACCTGGATTTCCGCCCCGTCCATATTGAACAGGTTCGTCACGATCGGCCCCAGGGTTTCGACGGAATTATTCTCGCCCGTATCGGCGGCGCTCTCCAGTTTCTCCGCAGCCAGCACAGACAAGAGCTCGGCTCTTTCCTGCAAATCTTGGGTGAAATTCCGGGTTAGCGAGTTTTTCATGGCACTCACGAAATAAACGCCAATCAGCTGCATGGCGATCAGGATGAGCAGCACATAAATAATGATCAGCTTCGCCTGAATGGTGCGGAAAAAGGAGGTCCACTTCATTTACAGGCCTCCGCTTTTGGGACTTCGCATCATGTAACCGAGACCGCGGCGCGTCAAAATATACTCCGGCTTGCTCGGATTTTCCTCGATTTTCTCGCGCAGCCTCCGAATCGTGACATCCACCGTCCGGACGTCCCCGAAATATTCAAAGCCCCACACCGCCTGGAGCAAATGCTCCCGCGTCATCACTTTCCCGGCGTTTTTCACCAGATAATACACCAGCTCGTATTCCCGGTGCGTCAAATCGAGCGCCTCGCCGTCCTTATACACCAAATACATGTCCGTATCTATAAAAAGGTCAAACAGCTGAATGCCCTGCTTCGTCTCCAGCGCCGCCACGGCCGCCGTTTCGGCCCCCGCCGTCTTCGTCTGCCGCCGCATCTGCGCCTTCACCCGGGCCAGCAGCTCGCGCGTGCTGAACGGTTTGGTGACGTAATCGTCCGCCCCCATCTCGAGGCCCAGCACCTTGTCGATCTCGCCGTCCTTTGCCGTAAGCATGATGATCGGCATGTGGAGCCCCTGCGCGCGCACCTCGCGGCAGACGTCCATCCCGTCCTTTCCCGGCAGCATCAAATCGAGCAGCATCAGGTCCGGCTGGGTCGACAAGGCCATTTCAACCGCGCTGACGCCGTCAAAGGTGCAAATAACGTCATAGCCCTCTTTTTCCAAATTAAACTTCAAAATATCGGCAATGGGCTGTTCGTCATCCACCACCAAAATGGTTCCCTGCATTCGCCTTTCACCCCGTTCATCAAAGCTTGTACAGTCCTTTTCCCATTTTACCATACCTGGCTTCGCGTCACATCCCGTTCAAGCGGCAATTCCTGGGCAGCCTCCCTCGAAGCGAAAAGGCACCGCCTCCCGGAAGAGGCCGTGCCATGTATTTGCGAACCTTGGATGTTGCGATATTCGTTGAATGATTGCTAAACGGAAGCCGTATGACTAACGAATTAGTTCAAATACTTCATCGGATTTTGAATGGAGCCGTTTTTATGGATTTCAAAATGCAAATGGGTGCCGGTCGAATGGCCGGTGCTGCCCATGATGCCGATGGGATCCCCTTGGTCCACGCGCGCCCCGGTATGCGTCGAAATGCTTCTCAGATGCCCGTACAGCGTTTCATATCCGTTGCCGTGGCTGATGATGATCGCATTGCCGTAACCGCTGATCTGCCCGGTGAACGTGACGGTGCCGTCGTCGGCCGCCTTGATGGTCCGGTTGCCGGACACGATATCGATGCCTTTATGCATCCGGCCCCAACGCGAGCCGTAAGAGCTGGAAATGCTGGCGCTGCTGACCGGCCATGCGAACCGCCCCGTGCCCTTGCCGGGAACCTTCGTTCCTTGCAGCACGACCTCCTTGAGCGAAGGTTTGATCACCGTCTGTCCGACCCACTGCTCGTCCACGACTTTGCCGTTTTGTTTCGTCACGACGTAGTTCATGACCTTGAGCCCTTCCTGGCCGGGGCGAACCACCTTGCTTTTCCCTGCCGGAAGGTCCTTGGACTTGCGGATTTCGATATCGGGGGCCGTGGCCACCTGTTCGGACACCTTTTCCACCGTCGTCACCGTCAGAGGCGGCTTCGGCACGGTCAGCTTCAGCTGGTCGCCGATCTGCATGTATTTTTCCTTCACCTGCGGATTGTTCGCGAAAATCTCCTTTTGGCTCACGTGGAATTCTTCGGCGATCGAGCTGATCGTGTCGCCTTCCTGCACCGTGTACACAAGCGGCGCGTCCTGGCCCGTCGTGAGCAGCTTGGCCGCTTCCTCGGCCGTGAGTATTTTATTCGGATCGGCCTCCACCGGAGCCGAAGTGATCTTTTCATCGATCCGCACCGACTTTACGGCAGGCCCGGCCGCCGTTTTTTGAGGCACGGCCTTGCCGCCGGCTGCCAGCCTTTTCACCGCCGCGCCGCCCGCTTGGGCAGCCTTCGTTTGCGGCACGAATTTCTGCTTCGCTTTTTCCACCGCGGCATTCACCGTCGCCTGGTCCTTCACGATGCCGACGACCTTGCCGTCCACTTTCAGCTCGACGCCTTCCGCGTAAGCCTTCAGCTTCCCGCCCAGCTTGTCCAGCGTTTCCCGCGTGTTCGGTTCCGCCTTAAAGCCTTTTTCCAGCTTCGTCGTAATCCCGTCGGTATGCAGCTTCATCGCCACATCCGGATATTTATTCTGATATTCCTGCCGTTTCTGGTCGTATAGTTGTTCAAGTCGTGCCGGATCGTCAATCGTTCCGATTTCTTCCCCATGTATGTAGACATGATAGTAGGGTACCGTTTGGGCATCGACGTACTGATTGCCTGCAAAAACGAGGCCGGCAATCACGATCGCCGCTCCCGCCGTTCCGATGATCCATTTTCGGGCAGCGCTCCACCGCGGCCGCTTTGGCTCTACAGGGTTAGAATGGCTTATGTCATGTTCTCCGTGCCCGGAAGCCTGCACCGTCGGTGTTGCCTCTGCCTGCGTTCCTTCCGTCTGGCGATAATCGTTAGAACCTTTCATTTTACTCTCCCTTATGCTTTGCGTATCGGTGGGCTGGAATATAATCCAACGACAAAAAGGTTAAAATTTTGACACCTTTCTACGCCCTCGTATACTTTAACATAAGCTCCGTTAACAATTCAACTTTACGGAATTAGCAAAAAAACCCGCTTGGGATGCGGGCTTCACGGCTCCAACATTGGTTTCAACGCATTGTATTCCTCGGCGTTCAAATACTGGGAGATCGACGCTTCAATCGCCTTCGATTCGTCTTCGGTCAGTCCGTCCTCCATGGCGCCCGAAATTTTTTGAAGCTCCGCCGGGGGCAGCTTGGTGATCAGCATGTTGAATATTTGCTCTTTTTCGCTTCCGGTGAGCTCGCGCTTCTTTTGCAGGCCATCCGTGCCGCTCCGCTCCTCTGCCTGGGTCGATGCGCTTCCCGTTCCGGTATCCCCGGGGAGATCCTGGCCCATGACCGGGAACGCGTTGTCCGGCGCTTTCTCTTGCTCCGCTGCGCCTTCCCCCGTACCGTCGCTGCCGCTGACGCCGCCGGATTCCGATCCGTCTGTTTCTCCGGATGCCGAATCGTTATCGTCCGTTGATGATTTCCCGTCGGGTTCTTCCGGCGTTTTGGCAGCTTCCTCCTGATCCGCTTTCTTGTCCTCCCCGCCTCCGCCACTCAAGCCGAACAGCCCTTTCATCATGCTGCCGAAACCAAAAGATGGCCCTTCCAGCGTAATATTGAAACTGGACAACAGCGATTGCACATAACTGTTGACGATCAGTCCGGTCGTCATGATGGTCAAACCGCTGATCAAAAGCACCGTCAATACCGTTTTGACCAGCCACCGCGTCAATTTCATGCAAGTCTTCCTCCTTTTAAAACATGCTAGGATGATTGCAGCGTATAGAAAGATCGGCATCAATCTATGAAAGAGATTTGCAAAATCCTGTTTTCTAGAAGTATTGACGGGTTGCGGCCGCTTTTAACCCATTCGGGCAAGAAAAAAAGCCCGCTCGCCGGAATTTTCCGGCAAGCGGGCTCGATTTGTAACGATAAGCAGCAGCGGTCGACTGAACGATCCGGACCGAAGCTTACTGCTTGCGATGATGATTAATAGATTGGCAAAATTTGATTCGTTTGGCTGCGGTTGCGTCCCACGGAGAAGATGGCGATCGGAATGCCGGTCAACTCGGACACGCGTTGAACGTAATTGCGGGTCGTTTCAGGAAGATCCTCGAGCGTTTTCGCTTCGGAAATATCCTCGTGCCAACCCGGCATTTCTTCGTACACCGCTTCGCATTCCGCCAGCATTTTCAGGCTTGCAGGGTAATGCGTGATCACTTCGCCGCGGTATTTGTATCCGGTGCAGATTTTAACGGTGTCCAGACCGGTCAATACGTCCAGCGAGTTCAAAGACAATCCGGTCAAACCGCTGACGCGGCGGGCATGGCGCACCACGACGCTGTCGAACCAGCCGACGCGGCGAGGGCGTCCGGTTACGGTGCCGTATTCATGGCCTTTTTCCCGGATGAAATCGCCGATTTCATCGTTCAGCTCCGTCGGGAACGGACCGTCGCCGACACGGGTCGTGTAAGACTTGGCTACCCCGATGACCTGGTTGATTCTCGAAGGGCCTACGCCGGAACCGATGCAGACGCCGCCGGCCGAAGGGTTCGAGGAGGTGACGTACGGGTACGTTCCTTGGTCGATGTCAAGCATAACGCCTTGCGCGCCTTCGAACAGCACTTTGCGGTTTTCGTCGATTGCGTCGTTCAGCACGACCGAAGTGTCGGTCACGTATTTGCGGATGACTTCCGCATACTCCAGATACTGCTTCAGCACTTCTTCCACGTCCAGCGGCTCGGCGCCGTACACTTGCTGAATGATTTGGTTTTTCTCTTTCATCAGGTGACGCAGCTTCAGCTCGAATTCTTCGGCATCCATCAAATCCGCGATCCGGATGCCGTTCCGGGCAGCCTTATCCATGTAGCAAGGACCGATCCCTTTCCGGGTCGTCCCGATTTTGTTCGGGCCTTTGCGGTCTTCTTCCAGTCCGTCCAATACCAGATGGTACGGCATAATGACATGCGCGCGGTCGCTGATGACCAGATTATCCGTTGTAAATCCGTTATCGTGAATGTAATTGATTTCTTCAATGAGTGCAGCCGGATTGATCACCATGCCGTTTCCGATGACGCAGGTCTTGTCGGAGTAAAACACGCCGGATGGAATCAAGCTCAGCTTATATTTTTTACCGTCAATCAGAATGGTATGTCCGGCATTGTTTCCGCCCTGATAACGGGCAACCACATCGGCGCTTTCCGCGAGAAAGTCCGTGATTTTTCCTTTGCCTTCGTCTCCCCATTGTGTCCCCACAACGACTACTGTTGACATTTTCATTCCCCCGCTTGGTGCGTATGGCGCACCTCGTTTTAATAATTCCTATGCATTGTGCGCGAAAAACCCCAACTCTATGCACGTTTTTCGCTTGTGTAATTGCATGAATAAACAATGTTCATAAGCCGCTTGGCCGGTTGAACCCCGTGTTAACGGACTCGAACCATAAGAGGATCGATTCCCAAAGCAAAGCAGCATTACCAGTGTAACAGTCCCCATTTTTAAAGTCAAATAAAAAACGAACAATCGCACATGGAGATGTACGATTGTTCGGAAATGGAAATGATATCGATCCATAAGTGCAATCGTGTTGCATGAACCCCCGAAAACAGGGAATCCGTTGTATAGAATCAAGCGGCTACATGGCGAATGGCTCGGCATGGTTGCGCTCGTAATTGACGAATTTATTGAAGTTTTTCAAAAAGACCAGCTCCACCGTGCCGACCGGACCGTTACGCTGCTTGGCGATGATGATTTCGATGATGTTCTTCTTTTCCGTCTCCTGATTGTAATAATCGTCGCGGTAAAGGAAGGCAACGATATCGGCATCCTGCTCGATCGAACCCGATTCCCGAAGGTCGGACATCATCGGACGTTTGTCCTGACGCTGCTCGACGCCCCGGCTCAGCTGGGACAAGGCGATGACCGGCACGCTCAGCTCGCGGGCGATTTGCTTCAGGGTACGGGATATTTCCGATACCTCCTGCTGCCGGTTTTCGCCGGGTTTGCCGCGTCCCTGGATGAGCTGCAAATAGTCGATAACGATCATGCCGAGGCCTTTTTCCTTCTTCAGCCGCCGGCATTTCGAACGAATATCCGCCACCGTCACGCCGGGCGTATCATCGATGTAGATTTCCGCTTCGGCCAGCGATGCGATTCCCATCGTCAGCTTGGCCCAATCCTCGTCCGTTTTGAAATCGCCTGTACGCATCAGGTTGGCGTCCAGGTTGGCCTCGGCGCAAATCATACGGTTGACCAGCTGCGGCGCGGACATCTCCAAACTGAATATCGCTACGGTTTCTTTGGCCCGGACGGCAACGTTTTGGGCGATGTTCAGGGCAAACGCCGTCTTCCCCACGGAAGGACGCGCCGCCACAATGATAAGGTCCGAACGCTGGAATCCGTTCGTCATCTTGTCCAAATCGACAAAGCCGGTCGGGATGCCGGTCGTGGTACCGCCTTGCTGGTTCAAAACCTCCACGCGGTCGAACACTTCCATCAGCACGTCGCGGATGGCGACGAAGCCGCTGCCGGTCCGGCGGTTGGAGATCTCCAGAATCCGGCGCTCCGCGTCGCTGAGCATGCCGGCCACGTCTTCTCCGCCGCTGTATCCTTCGCTTACGATTTGCGTAGCGGTGCGGATCAAACGGCGCAGCATCGATTTTTCTTCGATAATCTGCGCGTAATACTCCACGTTGGCTGCCGTCGGCACCGCATGGGCAAGCTTGGCCAAATAGCTGACGCCGCCCACATCCTCAAGTTGGCCTTTGTCCTGCAGCCGTGAAGTCAGTGTAACCAGATCGATTGGCTGATTCTCTTCTCCGAGCTGGATCATCGCCTCATAAATCAGCTGATGTGACGCGTCATAGAAATCCTCCGGCTGCACCCGCTCCATCGCGGTGATCATCGCTTCGCTCTGCAGCAGAATGGCCCCTAGAACCGCCTGCTCCGCCTCCAGATTCTGCGGGGGAATCCGGTCGAAAAAGAGCTCTCCGCCCATCTTATTCCTCCGTAACCTGAACCTTCAGCGTCACTTTCACTTCAGGGTGCAGCTTGACGGTCATCTGCGTAACGCCCAGGTGGCGGATCGGCTCTTCGAGTTCGATTTTCCGTTTGTCGACTTTGATGCCCGAAGCAGCCAGCGCTTCGGCAATTTGCTTGCTCGTAATGGCGCCGAACAGGCGGCCGCCTTCGCCGGCTTTGGCCTTCAGCTGCACGGTCATCTCTTCAAGCTTTTTGCCAAGCTCCTGCGCTTCGATTTTTTCCTGCTCCTTGCGTCTTTGCTCGGCCGCATTCTGGTTTTCGAGCGTCTTCATGTTGCCTTCCGTCGCCGGGCGCGCCAATCCGCGCGGCAGCAGGAAATTGCTTGCGTATCCCTCGGATACGTCCTTGATTTGGCCTTTTTTACCTTGACCCTTAACGTCTTGCAGAAAAATGACTTTCATTCGAACAACCCCTCTTTCTCCTCAATTTGCGAAAGAACCTCAAGCAGCTTCTGCTCGGCCTCCTCCACGGTTCCCTTCAATTGGACGGCCGCATTGGTCAAATGACCGCCGCCGCCAAGCCTTTCCATCACGACCTGGACGTTCATCCGGCCAAGCGAACGTGCGCTAATGCTGATCAAGCCGTCAGGCCGTTCGCTGATCACGAACGATGCGACCACATCCGTCATATTGAGCAGCGTATCCGCAGCTTGGGCGATGAGCAGCTGCGGAATGACGGTCCCCGGTTCGGTCACGGCAAGAGCGATATGATCATATACCATTTTAGCATGCTTGATGATTTCTGACTTTGCCAGATATTCCTGTAAATCTTCTTTCAGCATCCGCTGGATTTGGATCGTGTCGGCGCCGCTGCGGCGCAGGAACCCAGCCGCCTCGAACGTGCGCGATCCGGTATGGAGCGCAAAATGCTTCGTGTCGACCGTGATGCCGGCCAGCAGCATCGTGGCCTCCATCGGCGTGAGCTGGATTTTTTCGTGGATATATTGCAACAGCTCGGTCACCAGCTCCGATGCGGACGACGCGTACGGCTCCATGTAGACCAGCACTGCATCGTTGATGAACTCCTCGCCCCGGCGGTGATGGTCCACGACGACGATCCGGCTTGCATTTTGCACGAGCTTCGGCTCCATCGTCATGGAAGCCTTATGGGTATCCACGATGACGAGCAAGCTGTGCGGGCTCAGAAGAGCCAGCGCCTGCTCCGGCGAAATGAACCGCTCGAACAGCTTTTCGTCCTTTTGAACCTGATCCATCATCCGGTCAATGGACGGATTTCTTCCGGGCAGGACGACGTAAGCCTCGACGTTGTACATTTGGGCAGCCTTAAGCACGCCGATGGAAGCGCCGATGACGTCCATGTCCGGCATTTTGTGTCCCATAATAATAACCTTGTCGCTTTCCTGCATCAAATCGCGCAGCGCATGGGCGATAACCCTGGCCCGTACCCGGGTGCGCTTCTCGACGGCATTGGACTTGCCTCCATAGAAGGACAGCCGCTGCCCCGCCTTGACCGCCGCCTGGTCGCCCCCGCGCCCAAGCGCCATATCCAGCGAGGATTGCGCCAGTTCCCCTAACTCGTTGATGCTTTCCGCACCGAATCCGAGCCCGATGGAGAGCGTCATCGGCACCTTCAGTTCCGCGGTCATTTCCCTGACTTCGTCCAGAATAACAAAACGGCTTTTTTCCAGCTCCTGCAGCGATTGATAATTCAGCATCATCAAATACCGGTCCGATGACAACCGCCGCAGGTATACTCCGTATTGTCTCGCCCATTCCGTAATTTCCGTCGTCACCCGCGCGATCAAAGAGGTTCGCTGCTGGTCATCCATCCCTTGGGCGGCTTCATCGAGATTATCCATCATGATGATGCCGATCGCCAGCTTTTCGGCCTCGTATTTCTCGCGCAGCACCACCATATCGGTAATGTCGTACAAGTAGATCAAACGTTCTTCCGGATTCAGCATCAAATGAAAATGCGATTCCCCGATTTTGATCTCGGTGTGGATCTGCTTCCCGTCCTTGGCAGCGTCCCGATGCCCGTCCTTATGGCCTTCCTTCTTGTCGTTCAGCATCGGCGTCAGCGAGGGAAACAGCTCCTGCAGCGAATCGCCGACCAACGTTTTTTGGCCGAAAATTTTGCACACGTAACGGTTGTTCCATTCGACCGTCTTATCCTCGCCGTATAGCACGATCCCGAACGGCAGGGCGCTGATCGCTTCGCCCTCGACTCTTTTGACGCGAAAGGACAAGCCGTTGATGTATTCCAGCAGGTTTTTTCTGTACCGCATTTCCGCCTTCAGCAACAGGTAGCATAACGCCGCCACAAGAATGAGGCTTATGATTCCAAGCGGCCAATTGTACCGGGTCACGATAATGACCAAAAGCAGCATCAGCATAAACGCCCATACGGTATAATAGCCGTGCCAGCGCTGTTGTAGAAATTTAGGCATGACTCCCACCCTAACGTTTTGATTTAGTCATAAATTGACGCAGCGGAAATGCCAAGTCCAAAATCCCGATGATCCGCATCGGCGGAAACAGAAGGATCGGAATCGCAATAAGCAGCGGCACGATCGGGTGCCATTTTTTCGTATGCCCCAAGTAATAGAAAAAACCGATGGCTTGAATCATGAAACAGATGTGCAGGAGCGGCACCAGATTCGCTGCGATCATCGTCAGAAACGGACTGTCTGCGCGGCGGGCGAACACTTCAATGATGACTCCGATCAAATAATACCAGATCAAGGACCGCGGCAGCATCCATTCCCGCGCAGGCTTCAGCTTAGGAACATGGAACGCCGTGCTTTCGATGATCGGCCGTGCCAGCGCATGCGTGATGACGGCCATCATAAAGGAGCTGACGATCATGGCAAAAGGAATCATTTGCATGGTGGCATCGCTCACCATCTGCATTTGTTCAGGCGTCCACATCATGTCGGTCACCAGCGGATTGTTTCCGCCGACGTCCTTCAGCGGCGACATCGTCATTTTTACGATATCATGCACATAGCTGGACAGGTCGAAATGCAAAAATACGGTGCCGATCAGCAGCAGTATCAGCATTTCGGCCAAAATCGTGCCGGCTCCGGACATCAGCGTTCGCAGCGCGGGCCTTTTTTTCTTGTAAGCCCAGCCCATGACGAGCGCGGGTATGACAAAATATACGGCCAAGAGCAAATTCACCGGATGAACGATGAAGGCGATCAGCCATACCGGGAGTACATGAAGCAAAAAAGATCTCGTATTTAGCGTTGCAAACAAAATCGTGGCCGGCAAAATCAAAAAAAACACCGTCACGATGGACAAAGGAGAAAGCAAGGAAAGCAGCAGAAGCAGATATACGACGCTCCATACTACCGATGTCCAGCGCATTTTCAATGTCTTCACCTCTTACGCATATGTTCTTCGAGCGCGGAAATATCCTGGTACCAGTCCTCTAGCTGGTGGCCTTCCTGTTTGTGTTTCTTTAATTTATCGATCAAAAGATCATCCAGGTCACGGTATGACATCCCCAGCCTGCGGGCCAATATGTAAGAGCTCATGATCAAACTTGCAAGACTGTCGCCAACCCGGGTCGTGCTGCCTTCCCACAATGCCTTGAACAGCCTCGATACGTGGTCCACTACTTCGGTTTTAAGCCATTCGATCACCTTGGCGCGCTTGGCTACATCCAAATCTTTAGGCATATTCTGAAGCTCACACTCCCTGAAAAAGCTTTATTCTCCATTATAGCATAAAAGAGTCCCGCCCACGAAAAACGGTCCCTCGGTCCCTTGCGTCCGCAACGAACGGTAAAATCCCGCCGCCATGTGATGCCTTAAACCAAAAAACTCACATCCTGCCGTTTTCTGATATTGTCAAAAAGACCTGCCCGAATCGTCTTCATCAATAGCAGGTCTTTTTCTCATTCTATGCCTTTTGGCTCTAAGGTAATCGCAGCTTTTGCAAAAATCGAACGTCTTGAGCGCGGTAAAACGTAAATAGGGCTTGCTGAACAAGATTCGTTCCATCTACACCCAACGCAAGTCTCTAAACCCAAGCAGTCTGAAAAAATGCAAAAAGAGAACACGCAGTCGCCGCTCCAGATTCATGACCAGAAACTGAAGG
>NZ_BORW01000047.1 GCF_018333375.1 Paenibacillus cookii | reverse complement strand
CGAAAGGGCTGAAAAGTTTGCTTTCTCGTTACTTGGAACTTCGTTAACCTTTTGGAACCGCCGTATGCGGACCCGCATGTACGGTGGTGTGAGAGGACGGGGGTTTGCCGCCCCCTTCTACTCGATTGTTTCGCTTGCTGCGCGTTTCCTTATTCGGTTGGTGCCGCGCCTTGCCTTCCCGCGTAATGCGGCTCGCCCGGATTCAGGTCAATGACGACGCGGTGCGGGGCGGCCAGCGCGTATTGGTGCTCGCAACGCCAGCGCATGTCCTCGGTGAACCCGATCGTTTCCCCGTCGCTGATGATATCTCCCTGGTTAAACAGGTAATAGCCGATGTTCATCAAAATCCCGGCGACTTCATCGGGATTCAGGTCGTAAAAATGGCACTGCACGTCCGGTATGCCGAGCGCCGCCAGCCTGACGGTATCCATCAAAGCTTCATGCCGCCCGCTTCCCGAACCTTCCACGTTGTAAAAACGGACGTTCATCGCACCGTACAAGCTTTCCCCTTCTTCAATGGAAGCCAGATACGCGCGGGGTTCGACCAGCTTATCGCTTGCCCGGAAATAGACCGCGTCGCATGGAGCGGTTTCGAGCACGGCCCGCAGCGCTCCGGTAAACAGCTCAAGCCGGGATTTCGGCTCCAAGCCGGACGCCATCATGTCGACGAGCAGCAGCGAGTGCTTGCATTCCTGCACCGTTGGTTCCGCTTCCTGCCAATGCCAGGCCTGCTGGATCGCTGCGGCGTAATCGGCAGACGGACGGCTTTCGATCTCCATCAGGCTCGTTTGGGCGGGCATTTCTCCTTCCGCATAGGGAACCATGTAGTTCAAATGGAAAAAGTGAAGGTGTTCCTTCTCGGCTGTTTCATTGGCCTCCCATACGGCCAGCCCCGCCTGTTTTTCCGATTCCGGGCGGTCCAATTTCCCGGTATGCCGTTCCATGTTGGCATAAAGCAGGTCCCGATCGAGCTTCGGCTGCTCCTTATACATGAGTTCAACCGAATACACCCTCGCAAACCCGAAGTCTTGCTCTTGTTGAAGCATTTCTTTCGTGTCCAGTGTTCTCTCCTCCATTCCTGCGTTAAACGTCAGCTTGAATACAACGAACAATAGGTACGGTCGAAACGGCCTGCCTGCAAATCCTCCTTGCGGATGAAAAATTGCAGGGCGCCGGCATCCCACCAGCAAAAGCCGACGTCGTCGTCCGAATCGATTTCGAGAAGCAGCAATGTATCCCGGATTTCCTGCTTCGCCTTTTCTTCGTTTCCGCCCAAATGGGCAGCGATCCGCCTCAAGGCATGATCGGTGTTGTAATCGTAATGCTCGCCCGTCAGGATCCTTAAAGCCGCTTCGTATTCGGCGTCGCCATGCTGCCCGTCAGGGTAACCGAACAACAGGGCGACATCCCCGTTTTGGCTGTTCGTGACGGACCAGACGAACTCCTCGTAATCCTCGTAATCCGTCGTATCGTTTTCGACCTGCTCCGTATCGGCATAAGCAAAATTGGGAGGTTCCAGCGTGGCTCTCGGTTCAAGCCGGTATGCGCGAAAAGCGCCTTCGAGCGCGGTCGTCCCGGGCGCAGGGCGGCGCGAAGCGGAAGCAAGCTCCTCCTCCGGCACATGGATGACGCGGTGCTCGATATTGTAAGCCGGCTCGTCCACGCCGACGAAAAAATAAAGCATGCCGCGGTCCGGAAGCAGCAAAGACTCATTCGCGGCCGCCAATTCCTGCAAATTCAGCTGCACCAAAAAGGTCATCGGCACGCCTTCCGATGTGGCCGGCCAATCGATCCGTGCAGGCAGGTCGGGATCTCCGCCGATGCGGGAGCCGCCAAGCCGGCCATCGTTCGCCTCGCCGGCCTTGGTGCATCGGATGCCCTGGCGCGTATGCTCCAACAAATAAGATAAGGCATGCTCGAATCGGTGTTCCCGGATCAGCCCTTCCAATTGCATGCGATTCCGATCATTCAAATGCATCATCTCCCCCCCAATCTCTGACGTCTAAGCTTCGCCCATGAAACCTGAATATCCGGTATATCCAATTCCGTGTTAGCTGACATCAGGCGACAAGCAATAAGCTTATCATACTATGTATCCTTAAGACGGTTCCATAGTACCATGTGCCCATAGCGAAACGATGTTCGGCCATGAAACGCATAAACCGCCTCCCGTGACGGGAAGCGGTTGTTCTTGTTCACCCAAGCATGCCCACCAGCAAAATGCCGCAAAAAACGACGATCGACGTGGCAATCCGTTTTAGTCCTTGCTGCTCCTTCAAAATCAGGATGCCGAGGAAGGTCGCGAAGACGGTGCCGATCTCCCGCAGCGGACTGATATGCGCCATCGGCGCCTGCTGCATCGCAAATAGGAAAAGCAGGTACGAGCCGGGGTTCAGAATAGCGCCGAGCAAAATCGTGGAACGGTTCTTGCGCCATTCCTGCCGGAGCTGGCGGGAGGCCAGGACGAGCGGCGTGAGCCCCAGGACGAAGCCGATATTGGTCGCTTCGGACAAAGCCAGCGGGGACAGGTTCTCCAGGTTCAATTTATCCACGAACACGTAGCTGGTCGTACACAAGCCGACGCACAGCGCGAGGGCAAAAGGTTTTAAGCCGTGCGGCCGGGCTTCGGCGCGTTTGCCGCCGAGTCCGCTGAGCAGGAAAAAGCCGCCGAGCATGCAGACGATACCGATCCAACCGTACACCGAAAGCGATTCATGGAGAAAAAGGACGCCGATGATCGGAATCAGCAGCGTGCTTGTGCCCCGCATAATCGGATAGATTTGGGACAAATCGCCAAGCTCGTAGGTTTTGGATAACAGCCAGGAATACAGGGCTTGCAGTGCAACGGATAGCAGCAGCAGGCCGTAACCGCCCCAAGTCAGCGGATTCCGCCACAGCTCGGCGACCAAAACCGGGAGCAAAATGACGGAGGGGATCATCATGATCGACCAAAGGAAAACGCCTTTGTTCAGGCTCCGTTTCGTAAACATGCTCCACACGGCATGGGCCATGCCGGAAGCGAGAACGAGCAAAATCGAAAATACCATGGATGATAAGACCCCTTATGCTTTAATTTGTTCCTGATCCGGATGGTGGACCGGCTGCTCGGCGACGACCGATCCGTCGTCGAGGCGGAGCCACGTGGCAAAATCCGATTCTCCGGCCGTCAGGCGGATCACGCGCGCGCCGCGCGGGAAACCTTCCCTGCCGTAGGTGTTGTATCCGCTCGCCCGTCCGTAACAAAGGCGAATGCCATGCAGCGTGCCGTAATAATCGTTGACGTGGTCATGGCCGCAAAACGTTCCGATGACGTCGCCCATTTCAAGAAAAGCCGTAAACAATCCCGAATTGACGGGAGCGCAGCAGACCGGCTCGTATTTATGCCCGTAACACGTCTGCGTGTCCCACACTTCCTGGTATTCCGGAACCGGGATGTGGAAGAAGGCGAGCGCGGGCACTTTGCCTGCCTTTGCCTCAGGATTCAGCCGCCGGGATTCCTGTACCAGCCAGTTGATCTGATCCCGTCTCACCCAATTGTAGTAAGGAACGTGCGGCAGGGGGGAAACATCGCCGGAATCGAGGAAATAAAGGTTAGCCGCCGGTTTTCCGTGCGCATCCAGCAGTTCGACGGTATAGTTGCCTTCGCCCGCAATCTCTTTCGGACCGGCCTCCGCGACGGAATGCTTATGCTGCATGGCAAGCCGAATCAGCTCTTCCCGGGTAATGCGTTGTTCGGTGTCATGATTGCCGAAAACGACGGCCCACGGGATGCCCCGCTCTTCCACGGCGCTGACGGCTTCCCGGAAAGCCTGCTCCGGGTTTTCGCATTCGGTATATCCGGGAGAAACGGGGCCGGTATAGATGACATCGCCGGTAAAGACGACGAGATCCGGCTTTTCAGCGTCCAACGTCAGCTCCATGAGGGCACGGGTGCGGTGATCTTCGGGTTCCCCGTTTTTCCAATGAAGATCCGTGAATTGAACGATCGTAAAGGTTCCGTCCGGCCGGAAGGATAATTGGCGGCTCATCGATTTATTTCCTCCTTGTAAAAAATACACATTGTATTGTTGTTGTTTTATACGTAAATCTGTTGTTTTTGTGTTGATTGTATGCCTCGCGTAAAATGTTGTCAATTCTTTTTTTCATTGTACGGCATTTTCCATAAAAATAGGGGTGTTCGTGGTTCGAAAAACCGTGGAACTTTTCCCCGCTCTTGCAGACCAAGGTTCTTTTGTCGTTTGACAACGTTCGAGCGGACCGAATAAACTGAAGAAAACAACATCAAAACACATAAAAGCAATTGGGATTGCTCTGGTAAGGAGGAACGGATATGTCCCTAACCTATGAGGAGCGGCGCGAAACCATTCTTGCCGAGCTTGGCGCAAAAGGCAAAGTTCAGGTGCATGCGCTTGCCGGCATATTCAACGTTTCCACCGAAACGATCCGGCGCGACCTGGACCGGCTGGAGAAGGAAGGACGGCTGCGGAAAGTGTACGGGGGAGCGGTTCAAACCCGTTCGGAACGGATCGAGCCGACGTATCTTAAAAGATCCCAGATGCACAGCAGCGAAAAACGCGCGATCGGAAAGCTTGCGGCTTCTTTGGTGGGAGAAGGGGAGACCGTCCTGCTCGACAACGGAACGACGACGATCGAAATCATGCGGGAGCTGAAGGACCGGGCCGACGTCACCGTCATTACGAGCTCGGTCACGATATTGACCTGTGCGCTGGACGGGTTCCAAGGGAAAGTCATTTTTGCCGGCGGCGAGGTGAATATGGGCTGCCAAGCGTCGACGGGGGCCATTGCCCACCAGCTGCTGGATCAATTTAAAGTGAATAAAGCCTTCATATCGGCCGGCGGCATTTCGCTGGCGGACGGCATCACCGAATACAACTTGGAAGAAGCGTTGTTGTCGCGCAAAATGATGCAGCGGACCGAAGAGGCCATTTTGGTGGCGGATCATTCCAAATTCGGGGTGACGACCTTTGCGCAAATTGCCCCGATCGAGCAATTTTCGATGATCGTTACGGACCCCGGCTGCTCCCGGGAATGGATCGATGCGCTGAACAAGCTCGATATCGAAGTGTTGATCAGCGGCAACGGCAGCTAGGGAAACGGATTTTCAGGAAATGATTGTATTTCATCCACGATTATGTTAGGATAAAGGCAATTCAAACGGACGGAGGGATACGTGTGTTGATTTTTTTTCCGGTTTCACTTTAAGCGAATAAGTATCTGCTTGAAGTCTGTGCTTTTTGGCGCAGTCATCGGAAAAGGATCAACATGCGAAAGGCCGGGTCTTGGACGACCGGCTCTATTTAGACGGGCAAGGATGGGTTATAACGAATATCCTGTTTATTATGGGTATAAGGAATGAGGAACCGAGCGTTTAACGTCCTCTATACCGAGCGTGCTTCTTGCGCATGAACAGGCGATGTTGTTTATGCCTTTGGAAGTGCCCGGATCCCGTGTTTCATTCCGTTTTCCGATGACTGCAAACCGACACAGGCGAAAGCCTGTGTTTTTTATTTCGTTCAAATACGGAAACGGAGGAATATGAAATGACGGAACGATTGATACAGACGCGCGGCGTCGACATTTGCACGGAAAGCTTCGGAAACCCGAAAGACCCTGCCGTGCTGTTGATTATGGGAGCTACCGTATCGATGATTTGGTGGGAGGATGCGTTTTGCCGAAACATCGCAGATCAAGGGAGGTTCGTCATCCGCTACGACAACCGGGACACGGGCCGCTCGGTGACCTATGAGCCGGGAAATCCCGGGTATACGTTCGAGGATCTGGCAGACGATGCGATGGGAGTCCTGGATGCGTACGGCATCGAAAAAGCCCACATCGTCGGCATGTCGATGGGCGGCCTGCTGACGCAAATCATTGCGCTGCGGCATCGGGAGCGGGTGCTTAGCGTGACGCTGCTGGCGACATCCAATTTCGCGCCGGGGCTGCCTCCGATGGAAGAGAAGGTGGAGCGGTTTTTCGCCGAGCAAGGAAACGTCGATTGGTCCGACGCGCAAGCGGCCGCCGCTTTTTCCCTGGCAAGATGGAGGATGCTCAGCGGTCCCGGCCGAGTGCTCGACGAACAAAAAATAGCGTTTTTATCGGAATTGGAAGTGAATCGCGCCGTCAACCCGGCAAGCATGTCGAACCATGCATTTGTGACCGGCGGGGAAACGTACCTGCAAAGAACGCAGGAAATCGATGCGCCTGCGCTCGTCATCCATGGCACGGACGATCCGATCATTCCGTATGCCCACGGGGTGCATTTATCCGAAACGATCCCGAATGCGAAGCTGCTGACGCTTACCGGTGCCGGGCATGAGCTTCACCCCGACGATTGGGACGCCATGATTCAGGCGATCGTTCACCATACGTCCGGTTAACGGACCATCTGCAGACGGCCTTACCTTAGACGAACCCTCTCGGAATGAAAATCCCCTTGCGAGCGAACAATGTAGCAGGGGGATTTTTGCGTGATGAATTTGACAAGACCGGCCAATCATAGGATAATTGATTAGTCAACTGTTGCTATATCAACTAATGAGGTGATTCGGTGGGTTCCCACGTGTTCGACAACATCGGGGTTTTGATTCATACCGTGGATTTGGAAATCTCCCAATATTTAAAAAAACAGCTGGCACCTTACCGGCTGGCGCCGGAACAGTATCTGGTCCTTGCGCTTCTTCGGGAGGAGGAAGGGCTGTCCCAGAACCAAATCGCCGAACAGCTTGGGAAGGACAAATCCGGGATCGCCCGGATGATTGCCAGTCTTGAAAACAAAGGATTTATTCGCAGGAGCGGCGGTTCCCAGGACCGGAGATCGGTTGAAGTCTACCTGACGGACCAAGGCAGGGAGCTTGGCCAAACGCTCGAATCCATCCATATCGCGGCGCGGGAGATATTAAGCAAAGGGTTGACGGAAGAGGAAACCTCGGAGCTCAGGCGGCTGCTCGGAATTGTGCGCAACAACGTGCGGCGGGTATAGCGGCCCGGGCTTGTGAAGCATACTAACGACACACAAATTGGAGGAATGAAGCATGAAAGTGATCGCGCTCGTAGGCAGCATCCGCAAGGACTCGTACAACCGTAAGCTTGCAGAGTATGTAAAAAACACATTCAAGGAACAAATGGACGTTGAAATTTTGAACCTCCGCGACATTCCTTTTTATGACCAGGATATCGAAAACGATCCGCCTGCTCCCGTTCAAGAACTGAGACAAAAAGTGGCCGCTGCCGACGCGGTTCTGTGGGTAACCCCGGAATACAACTACTCCATCCCGGGCGTGCTGAAAAACGTCATCGACTGGCTTTCCCGCGGCGACCGCGCTCTGAACGGCAAACCATCCTTCATCATGGGCGCTTCGATGGGGCTGCTCGGCACGGTTCGGGCGCAGCAGCATTTGCGCGATATTTTGTTTTCGCCGGGCGTCAACTCGCCTTTGCTCCCGGGCAACGAAGTGTATGTGGGCGTCGTGCACGAGAAAATGGACGATAACGGAAACCTCAAAGACGAAGCGACCGTTATTTTCATCGAATCCGTCATCAACAATTTCGTGAAATGGTTCGACCGGCAGGCTACGGCCGCAGCTTCGAAATAATCGTTTTGCGATTCAAAAAAATAAGGAAAGAGACCCTCTGCGGCAAAACCGCCGGGGGTCTTTTTGACGTTTCCGCAAATTTTGGGGCATAAAAGCGGCGCTTGCAAATATGGTATTAAAGGTTATGCAGAAAAAGACATCAGTCCCGGGAAGTATTTTTATGTCGAAATTGAGGATTTTTTAGAAGGATTTTCAAAATAAATCGCGAATTAGGAGAGGTGCATTTTTAACTAAGGATTTCGGCAAATCCTGAAACACGCCTCCGGCGCACAACGGACCAACGGCTTCTTTCTAAGGGGATATAACTAAAACGAAGTAAGGACAGGGCCGCGGGAGGCCGAACATGAATCCCTGCATACGCACGCGCTACAGCGGAAGCGCGGACGGATTCATTCCGCCGGAGCCTTGGTTCTGAGCGGATTACTCCCGTATGAACAAGAGTTAAGAATGCACCGTATTCACGGCCGCTTCCAGCGATGGAGGCGGTTTTTTCTGTTCTGCGGCATCTGCTTGGCGGTTTGAAAAACTGGCTCCCTTTCGAATCATGTAGTATATTGAAATCAAATCGGGAAACCGGAGGGAAACAGCATGGCATTTGCGAACAGTTTCAGGGAAGGCTCCGCGCAAAGTTCGTATGGCAGGATACGGCGGCGGTTATTTGCAGCGGAGCGGCATCGGTTCCAAACCGCCCATTCTTTGCATTAGGCCGAATAGCCGGATGTCATAGGGACTTTGCTGCTTTATATCGAATTTGGATATAAAAGGAGCAGAGGAAACATGAAATATATCAATGCCGAATCGGTTTTTCCCCGACGGCTGCTGGAAGAACTGCAGCAATATGTCCAAGGCGGCTGGGTGTACGTCCCGACCTTGAAACATTCGCGTACCGCGTGGGGAGAACGGAGCGGAAACAAGGAAGCCTTGCGGAGGAGGAACGCCGAAATGAAGTCCCGGTTCTCCGGAGGGGAATCCATTGAACGGCTGTCATCCGAATACGGATTGGCCTACGACACGGTGAAAAAAATCGTATATTCCAAAATGTAACGTCACGGCCCGCCGACTCGTCCGCGGGTCTTTTTGTGCCGAAAACGATTTGCAGCGTTCTCGGTCTATTTTTTTTCGTCCTTCGCCCGTAAAATGGGCTTCATAAAGGAGGGGCCGCGATGAACGTGACCGTGGAGTTATGCGCTCCGGAAAACAAAGGGATCATTTATAATCTATATCCGCTATATTTGCATGATTTGGCCGAAATCCGGCAGGAGCCGCCGAATGCGTTCGGCGTTTTCGAAGATACCGATGAGTACAAGACGCTGCAGTCGCAGCAGCCGCTTTTTGATATTTGGTGGCAAAAGGAGCTTTTGTCGAAACGGACGAGATTTTGCCTCATTACGGGAGCGTTAAGACCTTCCGTTTTCGCAGCAAAGGAAAATAAATAAAAAAAATTAGATCTTTTTGCCCATTTGGGAAAAATTGCCCTTCATATATGCCCACCAAAATGACGATATAACAATCATCACAGTGCTGGTTGCTCAGACGACGCAATTTTGTGTAGAGACGATAGAGAACAGAAAAGCGCGCCCTGAAAGACGGCAATGAAACTTCAAACATTAGGTGGGGTTGTGTACATGAAAAGAAGAAGCAGTCTCGTGTTCAAATCGATCATTGTCCTGTCGGTACTATTTTTTCTTATGGAAAGCATTCTTTCGACATTAAACAATTTTCGACTCCGCGACGAGCAAATGACCGGCCTGAACAATATTCAGTGGACGTTGAAAAACGTGATCGCCGAGGAAATTCCGTACATCGAAAAAGCCAAAACGCTTCTCGGTTCCGACGAGTTGATGAAGGACGAGCATATCCTGCTGATGCAGAAGCAACTGGACAGCATGAAAAACAACGAAAAAGTGTCAAACAGCTACATTTATATGCCGGACGTGGAAGCAACGGGGGACATCGGCAAAATGACGCTCATTCTGGGCAACAGCGAAATGTATCAAAAGGGACTCCGGCCCGGTAGCGTCTATGAAGCCAAAGGGGAATTCAAAGAGGCCCTGGATGAAATGAACAAAAAGGGATTTGCGATTTCGGACGTGTATACCGACGAGTTGGGCGAATGGGTCAGCATCATCAGCGAAATCAAAGATGCCAGCGGGAAGAGAGTGGCCGTCTTCGGCGTCGACTTCGATTACGACGTGATTGCGAAAATGCAGCGCGACCGGACGATCCAAACGACGGTGATCGGTACGGCGCTTGCGGCCTTGTTCATCGTGATCGTGATCTTTATGGTAAGGGCGATTTTGCGCCCGATCTCCCAGCTGTCCAAGCTCAGCATTCAGGCGGCGGAAGGCGACCTAACCGTCGTGGCCAAAGTTAAGAGCAGAGACGAAGTCGGCGTGCTGGCGGCCAATTTCAATACGATGATCGGCAATATCCGCCATTTGATCGAAAACGTGCAGCAGACGTCCGAAAAGGTCACCCAGTCGTCCAAAGCGCTGTCCGCAAGCGCCGAACAGACCTCCAAAGCGACGGAGGAAATCACCCGCGCGATTCAAGAGGTTGCCCAAGGCTCCGAAACGCAAATGCAATCCGCGCTCGAAAGCCAGATTGCGATGGAAGAAATGGCGGTCGGCATTCAGCGCATTGCGGAATACTCCTCGCGCCTGTCCGAACATGCCCAGGAGGTCGCGCAAAACGCCGAGGCAGGCAACCACGTCGTGCGGCAGTCGGTAGACGAGATGCAAAGCATTAAAACGTCCGTGGCGGACACGATGACCATTCTGAAGGAATTGGAACAGCGCTCCCTTGAAATCGAAGAGATCGTCTCCATCATTTCGAACATTGCCGGCCAGACGAATCTGCTTGCGCTGAACGCCTCGATCGAGGCAGCCAGAGTCGGCGAACACGGCAAGGGCTTTGCGGTCGTCGCCCAGGAAGTCCGGAAGCTCGCCGAGCTGTCGGGTTCGTCTTCCGAGCAGATTTCCGGCATGCTGAGCGAGATTAGCGCGTATATCAGCCGGGCTTCCGCGGCCATGAATACGAGCATCGGTCAGGTCGAGCAGGGCTCGCAGTCGGTGCAAAAAGCAGGAGAGGCGTTTGGCGAGATCGTCGTTTCCCTGCAGAACGTCACCGAGCAGGTGCATGAGGTGTCCGCTTCCGCCCAGGAAATGTCCG
The DNA here is from genome assembly GCF_018333375.1 of Paenibacillus cookii. GTDB lineage: Bacteria > Bacillota > Bacilli > Paenibacillales > Paenibacillaceae > Paenibacillus_AQ > Paenibacillus_AQ cookii. The sequence continues at coordinate 15,618 of NZ_BORW01000047.1, read as the reverse complement.
CGGGCAGCGAGCAGGTGGCTGCATCGCTTGAAGAGCTGGCCCGGATCGGGAAAAACGCCTCGGGTTATTCGCAAAGCGTGGCCGCTTCCTCCGAGGAGCAGATGGCCTCGATGCAGGAAATCGCAGGTTCGGCCGCGATGCTGCAGGGCATGGCGGACGATCTGGAAAAAGAGGTTCGCGTATTTAAATTGAAATAACGAAGGGAAAAGGGCCCTCTTTCGGGAGGGTCCTTTTTCACGGGTGCAGTGGATGCGTTGACTGGTTGCGGTCGGTGCGTTTCACCTGTTTCCGCCAAAAGACGGTAAAAGCAGGAGATCGGCCGGTGATTGGCGTATCATTTTGGGAGAGATAGATTTGAGTTTGCCCGGGCCCGACAAAAGGTCCGAATCATCGAATCGAAAGCGGGGAACCAAAGTGAGCCAACAAGCCTGCAACATGGAAAAAGAAATCACAAAGAAGGTCACCTTGAACTATTTGCTGCATGTACCGCAAGAGTATGATCCGAACGCGGACCGAAAGTGGCCCGTCATCCTGTTTCTTCATGGCGCCGGAGAACGCGGCAGCGACATCGAGCAGGTCAAAGTCCACGGCATCGCTCGCATTGCGGAACAGGATCCGTCCTTTCCGTTTATCGCCATCTCCCCCCAATGCCCGGAAAGCTCCGATTGGGCGCGGCAAAAGGATGCCGTGATTGCGGCGCTGGACGAAGTGATGGCTGCTTACAACACGGATGCCTCCCGCGTATATTTAACGGGGTTAAGCATGGGCGGTTACGGCACTTGGCTGCTGGCCGCGGATCTTCCGGACCGGTTTGCGGCGGCCGCTCCGATTTGCGGCGGCGGCAGCTGGATGGATGCGTTCCGGCTGACGGACATGCCGATTTGGGCTTTCCACGGGGCGAAAGACGACGTGGTGCCGTTATCGGAATCGGAGAAAATGGTCCAGGCGGTTCAAAATGCCGGCGGCAGCCCGAAACTGACCGTGTATCCGGAAGCCAACCATGATTCGTGGACGGAAACTTACGACAATCCCGAACTTTATGAATGGTTTTTGAAGCATTCGCGGTAATATAAGGACCGAGCCCTGATTCATGCCCTCCCGGCACGTTTGGGCTCGTTCGAAGATTCCCAAGCCGTCCGTGATGCGCTTGGAATTTCGTAGCAAGAAAGGCCGCGGCACTTTTGAAGTTGCATTTCCGTATGAGAACCCTGCCGTCCGCAAGGCGTGCAAAGGGTTCTCTTTTTTTATGGGAGCGGCATGCCGAGGCTTACGGTTTTATGGCGGAATCGGATATGATAGAGTAGATGCACATCTATTAATACTCCGCTAGGAGACGATAGTCCAAATGGATACGAATCATATGATCAACGATATGGAATGGCAGAAGCTCATTGCGGACGTCGGCGAGCAGTTCAGCGACGTTACGATCAAACGGGGCTTTCAATATTATAAGCAGGGGTTTGTCCGCGAGACCCGTCCCGAAGGGGCCGGGGGAATCGAGGCCGTCGTCGGGGGCAGCGAACCTTTGGAGGTTGTTGTCCAAACGGAGGCTTTATCCGCCAGCCGCTGTTCTTGTCCGGAGGGGAGCGGGTGCAAGCATATCATCGCCGTGCTTCTGGATTACGCCAGCCGGCAAGGGCGTTCCGTCCATGCGATCGTCAATGCCCATGCTACGCTGAGGCTGCAGAAGGCTTACGTGGCGCTGCCGGAAGAGGGCGAAGCTCCGGCGCGGACGGGAACGCGCGGAGGCGGCGCGTCGCTCAAGGAAAAGGCGCTGCGAATTCCCGAAATCAGCATCGCCGAGTGGCATGTTTTGTTCAAACAATGCATTACGCCGCTGGAATTCGGGAGCCCGAATGCCGGGTACGCCCGAAACGCGATAGCCGCCATCGAGTCGATGAAACCGCCGCTTTCGCCCGGGATGGAGCAGCTGTACGATCTTCATGCGCATTTGTTTATGCTCATCAAACTGGTGAAGCCCGCACATTCATTGCTGCCGGCCGCCGGCCACTTGGGATACCACGTGCAGGTGGCTGCGGATGATTTGCTGAAGGCGATGCGGGAGATTTTTGAATGGGGCATCCCGCTTGCGACGGAACCGGAGCTGTGGCCGCGGGTGACGAAAACGCTGACGTATTTGCGCAGACAGATGCTGACGGAAGCCAAAAGCCATCAATATTTATTCGAGGCGTACGACCGGCTGTGGCTGAAGTGGCTTCGTCCGCATCTCGGGGACGACCGGATGTACCGGGAAGAGCTCGAAATGCTGAAAATCGCCGAAGAGGATTTGGGAGACGGTTTGTCCCGTCTTTCCTGGATGCTGGCGCACAGCCGGGTGTATTTTCTTATGGGCGAAGACCGGCAAGCATGGACGTGGCTGCATGACGCAAGCAAAGCTTTTATCGTCCCGCACGGTTTTTTATTTTCGTTTTTGGGAGAAATCGCCGAAGCAGGGGAATGGACGCGGCTGTCGGATTGGCTTGTTGTGATCGGACCGCTGCTTAGCGGCCACCGGAAAGAGCAGGCTTCCGATTATATGCGCTATTGGGGCATGGCCGTTCGGCATGCTCCGGAGTCGGAGGAACGAATGTGGCAGACGCTGGCCGGAATGCTTCCCCAATCCAAAGAGATGTATGAGGAGGCGCTGCTGGATTACGGCAAGTGGCAGCCGTGGATGGATATGCAGCTGAGCGCGGGAACCGAACCGCTGGAGCTCCGCGTCAGCGTCCTGCAGCCGCTGGAGAAGGAGGCGCCCGAACTGCTGCTTCCTTTTTACCATCAGGCGGTCGAACGTTATATTTTGCTGAAAAACCGGTCGGGATACAAAGACGCGGTCAAGCTGCTCAAGCGTCTCGGCAAGCTGTACAAAAAAATGAAGCGGGAAGAGCGGTGGGAACAGTTCCTGGATGCCTTCGTCGACCGTCATGGGCGGCTGCGGGCCTTGCAGGAGGAGCTTCGGAAAGGAAACCTGATATCATGAGTTCTTATTTGACGTACGCGGAAACCATCACGGTACATCTTCGCTTGAGCGCGCACGGGGATGCGCTGATTTTCGGGACGAACCCGGCCCGCCGGTACGTGCCCGGGCTGCAATTGAAACAGCGTTTGTTTGCCTGGCATGAAGCGTCTTTCTATGGCACGGATTTAGAACTCCAGAGCGTGAAGGACGCGGAGCTGGTGGTTTTGCCCGCCGAGCAGGTCATCCCTTTTTTCGGGGAATTGAAGCTGCTGGAGCATGTCGCATGGGAATGGGATGAGCAAGCGGAGCTTTTGCTCCGGCTTGCACCGCCGCTCTATAAGCTTTTGCGGGAGCGGCGCTTCCACCCGAGCCTGGCCGCGGCTTTGGCGGGAAGGCTCGGATGGACGTGGGACGAGGCTTATTTGAGCGCCTCGGCCCGCCAGGACATCGGCCGCAGCAGCAGGGAATTTGCCGAGGGACTGCGGGCTGCGTTTTCGGCCGCGGCGTTTCAGCAGCATTTCGGGACGGAGACCGCCGCCGCCGATTTGCGGCGGGAGTATCCGATGCTGTTTGCGCGGAGCGGCGCGATGGAGGGGCTCGACGAGGAAACGTGGCTCGTTTCCATCGGGTGGAAGGCCGATACGTCGCCGTTTCGGCCGCTGCTGCAATTGCTGGAGCCCGATGAGCAGCATCCCGCATGGCGCCTTCGGCTGGTGCTGCAGGACAAGCAGGACCTGTCCATGCTTGTTCCGGTTCGCCTTCGTACCGACGGCGGCATAACCGGCGAATGGCCGGCGGCATGGGCGGGCCATGTCCGGGACCGTGCCGCAGGTTGGGCGCAGAACTTGCGGGCCGTTCTGCCCGGATTGGCGCAAGGCGCGCAGGGCGATCTGTTCGCGAGCCCGCTGAACGATGCGGCGGCCTGGCGGTTTTTGACGGTCGACAGCCGCCGCCTCCTCGAAGCCGGATGGCAGGTGCTGCTGCCCGCCTGGTGGGAGGCCGCCGGCCGCCGCAAACCGAAGCTCCGCGCCAAAGTCCGTTCGGGCGAAGGAGAAGAGGCTGCCCAAGGAGGCAGCTCGTTGTTTGGCCTGGGTTCGATCATTCAATTCGACTGGCGGATCGCGATCGGCGAAACCCAGCTGACGGAAGGCGAGTTCCAGGAGCTGGTCGAACGCAACGAACGGCTCGTCCGGTTCCGGGGAGAATGGATCATGCTGGATCCTGTCTTGGTCAAGCAGATCGGCCAAATGATGCAGGGGATCGATCGCAGGCAAGGCATGTCTTTGCAGGACGTGCTTCAGCTGCATCTGCAAAGAAGGGACGAGAATCGGAAGACCGACGGGGAGACAGGCGAACCGGAAGAGGAAGCTTTGTCCCGCGTGGAGCTGGAGGTCGAGCTGAACGACCATCTCGAGCGGCTGTTCGGCCAGCTCGGGCAGCAGTCCGGATGGCCGAAGCCCCCTATTCCCGAGGGACTGAAAGCCGAGCTGCGTTCCTATCAGTACGACGGGTATTCCTGGCTCGCGTTTTTGCGGAAATTCGGTCTGGGCGCTTGCCTTGCGGATGACATGGGTCTCGGAAAAACGGTGCAGTTCATTACGTATTTGCTCCATTTGCAGGAGACCTCCGCGGATCCGGACGGCAGAAATCCGTCGCTGCTGATCTGCCCGACGTCGGTCTTGGGGAATTGGCAAAAGGAAATCGGCCGGTTTGCCCCTTCCTTGAAGGTGATGCTGCATTATGGAAGCCGGCGTGCCGACGAGCGGGGCTTTCGCGAGGCCGTCCGGCAGGCGGACGTCGTTCTGACCTCTTATGCGACGGCGACGCTCGATCAGGAGCTGCTCCAGGAAATGACGTGGGAGTCGCTTTGCCTCGACGAGGCCCAGAACATCAAAAACGCCCAGACCAAACAATCCGCAGCCGTCCGCAGTTTTCCTGCCCGGCATCGGATCGCGCTGACGGGCACGCCGATCGAAAACCGCCTATCCGAGCTTTGGTCGCTTTACGATTTCATCAATCCGGGATATTTGGGCAGCCTGAAGGCTTTTAACGTCCGGTTCATCCAGCCGATCGAAAAGGAGCGGGACGAGCAGCGGACGGCCCAATTGCAGAAGCTGGTCAAGCCGTTTATGCTGCGGCGCAAAAAGAAGGACCCGGCCATCCAGCTTGCCCTGCCCGACAAAAACGAAATGAAAACCTATATTCATTTGACCGCCGAGCAGGGGGCCCTGTACGACCAGACCGTCAACGACCTGATGAACCGGGTGCAGAAGCTTGAAGGCATGGCCCGGAAAGGAGCGATTCTTTCGGCGCTTACCCAACTGAAACAGATATGCGATCATCCGGTGCTGCTGACGGGGGAATCCTGGGAAAATGCCGACGAGGACGGCGGCGATATCGATACGCCAACATTGATCGGCCGTTCGGCGAAACTCGAACGGCTGCTGGAAATGGTGAAGGAACTGCGCGAAGACGGGGAACGCTGCCTGATCTTCACCCAATATATCGGCATGGGCGAGATGCTGCAGCGCGTTCTGGGCCAAGAGTTGCAGGAGCCGGTGCTGTATTTGCACGGCGGCACCTCGAAAACCGCCCGCGACCGGATGATCGAGCAATTCCAGTCCCGCACGCTGCCGTCCGAAGCGCAGCCGAACGTGTTCATATTGTCCATCAAGGCGGGCGGGGTCGGTCTGAACCTGACCGCAGCCAACCATGTGTTTCACTTCGACCGCTGGTGGAATCCCGCCGTGGAGAATCAGGCCACCGACCGAGCCTACCGGATGGGGCAAACGAAAGACGTGCAGGTGCACAAGTTTATCTCCATCGGGACGCTCGAGGAACGCATCGACGAAATGCTCGAAAGCAAGCAGCAGCTTAGCGACAACGTCATCTCCAGCACGGAAAGCTGGATCACCGAGCTGTCGACCGAAGCGCTTAAGGAGCTGTTTACGCTGCGCAGCGATTGGAGCGGTTGATGGATTGGAAAAAACACCCCCATAGTCAGGGCCTGGCAGTTTTACGACTGCAGAGGCCCCGACATGGGGGTGTTGTTATGTGGGACGTATTTCTTAATCGATCAGATTGGTCTTAATCAACAGCTGATGCAGTGCGGCGGCAACGGTTTCGCGCGTCGTGGCGGCCTTCGGATTGAAGTTGCCTGCTTCGCCGCTAACGATTCCTGCAGCGGTAAGCGACTTCACGGCATCTTTGGCATAAGGGGCTACTTTTGCATCATCTCCATACGCGTTAAAGGATGGGTTCGATGCTTTCGCTTCCACGCCGGTCAGCTTCAAGGCTCTGTCCAAGATGACGGCCATTTCTTGGCGGGTAACGTTGGCGCCCGGAGCAAACTTGTTATTGCCGATCCCTTGAATCAATCCTGCTTGATAAGCTGCAGCAACATCGCTTGCATACCAGTCGGATGATTTGACGTCCGAGAACCCGGAAGCGGCATTGGAGCGAAGACCGAGCGAGCGTACGAGCAGGGCCGTAAACTCGGCGCGGGTCAGATTGCTTTTCGGCGCAAAAATGCCTTCGGATTTGCCATCAATGATCAATTTATTCGCAAGCGCGGTAATATCGGATGCCGCAAACGAAGCCGCGATATCGTTGAATTTCACTGTACGGCTTAATGCCGCATAGGTCGAAAATCCGGGGCGGCTGACGGTAACGATCGTCGAGCCGTCTTTTTGGGCTTTGAAGACGGACGCTACCGGAGTAATCTTTCCGTCTTCCTCGAACAATACGCCGGCCGTGTTCGGTTCTATGCTGCCCGGAACGGTAAACGCCCTTTTAATAAATGTTTGGTCGGACACTTGCACCGGAACGCGAACGGTTCCCGCCACCCAGAAAGCATCAAATGAAACAGGAGAGCCGATCACTTTGGCACCCGGGATCGTTGCTTCGAATTTGGACTTTTGATCATCCGATGGTTTGATGGACAAATCGAATCCGGAGCCTGCTGGAGCTTTGTCCAGTACGGATACCGGGATCGAGACGGCCGATCCGGATGCATTCACGACAACGGTGCTGTCGGATGAAAGAGCGCTTAGTTGCTTCACTTGGTCCGCGGTAAAAGCAATCACGGCATTGGAGCCGGACACGTTAAAGATAATGGCGGACGCGCTGTTCGCTGCCGACGCAATGGCGGATTTCAGGTCGTTGTCGCTTACCGTAGCCGTTGTCACGCCGTTTTCCGATTTAGTTACAGGAGTCACGTTGACTTGTTTTTGACCTTGTTCAACGACGGCATTCACCGAACCGCTGACGGTCGGCTGAGATGTCGAAGGTGCAGAAGGTGCAGCTGGCGAGCTTGACGATCCGCCGCCGGATCCGCCGCCGCCATTATTGTTCTCGACGGAGCTATCCACGCGGAAGGACGTGACGCCGGAATAAATGACATTCGAACCGTCAGGTCTCGTGGCGACTCCGCCGGAAGCGGTCAATTTTGCTGCGACGACGTTGATTTTATAGATCCCGTCTTTCAGGTACGACGTAACGGGCTCATTGTTTTTGTCGAGCACGGGGTAGCCGTTTGCATCGTAAGGATGGTAGGCGTTCGTAATATTTTTTAACGTGTAGGTTTGCGGTTTGAAAAACGCATTGGCATCATCGGTGGATTGAATATCCAAGAATCCGATGGTTTCGTCATCCAGATCGACGATGTCGATTTCGTAATAGTTCGTGTCCGCAGCGGTCAAACGGAAAGACAAATCTGTTGAAGCTTGCGACGGGCGGTTCGGATAAATGATCGAGTTCGTCACATTCAGCTCTTGAACCCCGAAGGTATTCGCAGGTTGCTCGGAGCCGACATAAACCACGAACGGTAAATGCAGCTGGGGTTGCCCCGGACTGGAAAGCACAATCCGTCCTTCATAATACTGGTTTGGCGCCGTAGACGAACCGACGTTCAAGGTTAGCTGGAACGGCGTAGTGCTGTTCGCGGCAGCACTTACTTCGTTCCGGTCAAGGGTAGCCGTGATGCCGGCATTCGGGTCATTCAGCTCTACGGAAGCTGCATAAGTCAATGCCTGACCGCCCGTGTTTTTCAGCTGCAGGCTTTTCACCTGATCCGGCGAACCCGGAGCGACGACGCCAAAGCTTGCCGAAGAGTTGTAGTTGATGACGTTTTTCGGATTATAGTTTTTGTCGAGAATCGTGATCGGCTCTACCGCTTGAAGCAGGGCATTCGTATGAATCGCGTTGATGACGTTCACCCGTCCCGCGCCTTGCTGATATACGTCATAATCAGGCAGGATATCGGCGGTGTTCGCCAATGCGGCGCGAATATCGAACGGATTCCAGGACGGATGGGCTTCTTTGATCAACAAGGCCAAACCTGCTACATGCGGCGTCGCCATGCTTGTGCCGCTGATACGGTTATAGGCTTTGTCGTAGGAAACATCCGGTTTTCCTTTGCCGTAAGCCGGCCAGGTGGACAGGATATTCACCCCGGGTGCCGTAATATCCGGTTTGATGCTCAGTTTGTTGTCCGCGTTCGGACCCCAGGAGGTGAAGTCGGCTAGCTCGTCGCCCGGAATGGTTTCGACCGGGAAGTCCGGATCGAACTCAAATTGAAGCTTGAAGCCCGGATTTTCTTGCAAAGCTCTTGCCAGGGCACGGCCTTCGGATCCTTTCATGTCGAACGCCGGGATAAAGTCAAAGCTGTCCCCGACGGATACGTCGGCAAAGCCATCCCGTCCCGGTATGCTTTCGCTCAAGTCGGCGGCAGTGCCTTTGTTAATGCCGTTAAATATAACGATGGCTTTAGCGCCGTGTTTTTTGGCGTTCGTGATTTTATCAACGAAGGCGAGACTCCCTCTTGAAGCTAGGACGATTTTGTTCGTGACATCGAGTCCGACATAATCGTTTTCATCGCCGAGACCAACGTAGACGACATCCTGGGCGCCCGGGCCGATAATGTCCGCGAAATTTTCGTGCGCGGTTTCCCAGCCCATCATCTGAAGGTCGCCGTAGGTTGAATAGGTGACGCTGGTTACGCTTGTTGCGGAATCGGCAAGGCTTGGCGTCGCTTTTCCTTCGTAATGCTTGCTTTCGCTCGTGACGGCGCCAACGGCGATGCCAAGCTGCGAAGTGGCGGGCGAGCCCATCGTGAAGTAGCCCGGGCCGGCGTTGCCGTTGGCAATGACCGCAACGACGCCGGACAGAACGGCATTGTTGATGGCGATGGCGTCCGGCGAGTTGACGTCTTTCTCGGAATCGGAACCGAGCGACAGGTTAATGACGTCCATGCCGTCTTTTACGGCGCGTTCAATGCCGTCGATGACCTGAGCGGAGCTGCCTGAAGATTTGCTTGGATCGTCGAGGTTTCGTCCGAGCACCTTGTAGGCGTACAGTTCTGCACCGTATGCGACCCCTTTTTGGGCGACGTCGCTTGTTTTGTTCGCGTATTGCCCGATAATGGTTCCGGCCACGTGCGTTCCGTGATAGGTGCCCGCATAACCGGTATGGTACTGAACGTCCTCGTCGACGGTAAGCGGGACTTCCTCGTACGGGTCGTCATCCTGATAGAAGGAGTCGTAGCCGCCTTTGTACACCGGCGCAATATCAGGGTGGGTATAGTCCACGCCGGTATCGATCACGCCGATTTTCAGCCCTTTCCCGGTATAACCTTCCGCCCACGCTTCCGTGGCGCCGATTTGTTTCAGCGGGTTGATGTCGTAGCGGACGTCGCTATTGGCCGACGATTCTTCAATCGGAATCGGATACCAGATGCTGTTTTCCTGAATGGATTTTACGCCGGGAATTTTCGCCAGTTCGGGAATTTCGTTGGCCGGCACGCTGACCTCGAATCCGTTCAGGACCGTATCGTATTGATAATTGATTTCCATGTCGATGCCTTGATCGGAGACTTCGTCCAAAAATTGGTCCTGCTGGCTCTGTACGGCCGCTTCGGATGCGGATTTTGCGAGAGAACTGATGCCTTGTCTGGTCGCATATTTGCCGACGGCAGCCGGTTGACCGTTAAGCTGCACGATAACCCGGACTTTTTTGGAAGAATGGGTATTGATTTGCGGCGAGACGTAGGCAGGTTGCGACGATTCAAGGACGGATTGCAGCTCTTGATTCGAAATCTTGAAGCTTGAAGAGGATGAGGCAAGGGAGACCCCGGGAACGGCGCCAACGGTCATTCCGAGAGCCAGAGTGATGATGGGAAGCTTTCGGGAAAATAAGCCTTTCTTCAAACAAATCCCTCCATGGATATAAAATCAAGCATGCTATTCTCTCGCTACTTAAGGGGGGGTTGTCCAAATCTATTAAATGTTCCTCCTTTCTGTCAATGCAAAAATAAAACCCCCTTGAAATAGTCGGAAAAATATTAAGAATATTCTACCACCGGTTTAATAGAATATCTATACAAAATTTAGATATTTTTTCCTATGATTTTACATTGGTTTTACACAACATGATCTTGTTGCTGCAGACTCCGAATTGACGCTCAATCTTGGCTTAAGATCGTGGGGGATGGTGAGGAGGATCGTAGGTTTTATGCGTTTTGTCGCAAAAAAAGGCCCGGGTCTGTTGACCAGGGCCAAAGCGGTTTTCAGCATGCCTCCGCATGCTCTCAGGCTGTCGAGAAACCCCCTGTTTTTTTGCAGGGGGTTTAAAATTGCCTCGCCGGTCACTGAAGTAGGGTTCTCAGAGCGCTCTAAATCGATTTTTATTTTAAAAGATATGATTCCCCATATAAAAAATAGAGTGTCGAAAAGTCCGTTGGACTTTCTCGACACTCTGAGCGTGCCTCCGCATGCTCTTTCATTTTGCCGTTCGTGCGCTTTCTTTTTTTCGCCAGATTGACGCCCGTCACTCCGGCGACGATCATGGCCGCTCCTACCCAGTGGTACCAGCCGAGCTGCTCGTTCAGCAGCAGCACCCCGCCGGCGATGGTGACGACGGTCGACAAGCCCGCAAACACGCTGACGGTGGAGGCTTCGAGAACCGACAGCGCGTAGTTGGACAGAAAGGACGTGACAAGGAAGGACAACACGCCCAAATAAACCATGTCGACGATAAACCCGGTTTCCTTTAGCGGCACGAAATAGGACGAGACCGTTCCTTCGGCGCCATGTTTGATCAGGGCGATCGCGTTAAACACGACAAAACCGAAAAGGATCATCATGTAGGTCAGGTCTTTCGGGCGCATCGTCCGCGTCAGTTTGCGCGCCAGCGTCGTATATCCGGCCTGGGACAACGCCGACAACAGGATGAGCGTGACGCCGAGCAGGCTGGCGGAAGAAGAGCCGACGCCGGGCACCGCAAAAACGAGAATGACGCCGGCTACCGACAGCAGCGTGCAGAGCCGCTCAACCGATCCGGTGCGTTCCTTGAGGAAAATCGCGGCCAGGATCATCGTGAAAATCGGAACCGTCGCCTGCACGATGCCGGCCACCGCCGACGAAGCATGCTGCAGCCCGAAAGCCTGCAGGGCGAAAAACAGCGACGGATTAAGCAGCGCCAGCGGAACGACGGTAAGGAACGTTTTTTTCATCGCCTTCAATCGGGCCCAGCCGGGAAAAGCCAACAAGGAGGCGGCAACGAACGAAATCGTGAAGCGATGGGCCAGCCCGTCGAGCGGATCGGCAAAACCAAGCGAATGTTTGACGAAAATGGGCGAAAAACCGACGATGACGGCGTTGATGATCACCGCCAAAACGGCTTTTTGTTGTTGAGTCATGTTCATGTAAGCAACCCCCTTGAGTATAACGCGCGGCGGGAGGAATTTCCGCAAGGAAAGCGGGCGTCTGATTCCTCCGGACGTGATGAATTGTCTATCGGCGTTTTTTATTCTAAGCGTTCGGCCCCTGTGCTACAATACAATTCATTCGGATCTGTACCGGTACAGATCGGCGGCGCAAGGCAAAACATGTCGCGGATAACCGGCCGCTTTCTTCGCATTCCATTTTGGAGTTCTGATTGCATCGCCCTAACCGTATATTTATCAGGGAATGGCCGGCCGGCTGTCTCCCGCTAGGATGACGTTCAAAAGTTAAAGCGATTTAATTTTGCGGTGGATAGGGAAAGGAGATGCGCATGGGTACGTTTTCGTGGAAAAGGTGTCAAAAGGTTTTATCACTGCTGTTAGCCGTGTTCGTGCTGGCATTGCCGATACAGGGAACATCGCATGCCGACGGCAAAGCGGCTCCGGTTCCGCTGGCGGAATGGAAATTCGCCTCCAATCCGACGGATTTGGGCGTGTTCCCGGCAACGGGCGGGGTGCACCAACAAGCCTCGAATCTTCAGCCTGTTCCTCCAAGGCTATATTACGATTGGGACAATGATCTCAAAGCCATCCGTTATCAGGGCTGGCATCCGGAAGCAGGGAAGGAAAAATATTGGCTAGCTTCCCTGTCGACCAAAGGTTATCACAATATTGCGCTTTCTTCCGCGCAGCAAGGGAGAGGGACGACCGGACCGCGCGATTTCAGGGTGCAGTTCAGCACGGACCGGGAAAACTGGACGAATATAACGGGGAGCGGAACGAATGTGCCCGATCTGGTCCTGAGTCCGGATACGCCTTCCGCATTGAACGAGATCCCGCTGCCGCCGGCGGCTTATGATCAGGCGCAGCTGTATATCCGTTGGCTCGTCGTCACGGATGCCAGCACGAGCGGCTCGACTATCGGGGACCGGGGTTCGAGCCAGTTGATCTCGATTACGGTGACAGGAGAACCGAAAGAAACGACTCCCGGTTCCGACCAGGAAGCCCCCAGCGTTCCGGGAAGCTTGGCGGCCGGCGAAGTGACGTCCGGCAGCGTGAAACTGACCTGGTCCGCATCGACGGACAACGTCGCCGTCACGGGATACAATGTTTATCGGGACGGCACCAAAGCAGGCAGCACGAACGGCGTATCTTATACCGATTCCGGGCTTGAGGCAAACACGGGATACAAGTACACCGTGACGGCCTTCGATGCGGCAGGGAACGAATCGGGCCCGAGCGCTGCGGTAAACGTGAAAACGTTGGGCGCAACTCCTCCGCAGGAGCAGGCCGTGCTGGCCGAGTGGATTTTTTCGAATTCCGGGACCGGAGGCGTGTTCCCGGCAACGGGCGGCGTAAATCAGGGCTCCTCGAGCTTCCGCAACGTCGGCGGTTATTTCGAGGATTACGACGCCGGCCAGCATTCGATCAGCTATCAGGGGTGGGATAACGGCAGCGGCAAAAAATACTGGCTCGCCGCCCTTTCCACCAAAGGGTACGAGCAAATCGCGGTGTCCTCGCAGCAAACCTCGTCGGGGACGGGGCCGCGCGATTTTAAGGTGCAGATCAGCAGCGACAGCCAGAACTGGACGGATGTGCCCGGCACGGCGCTGAAAATGTCGCTGTCCAGCTTCAACTGCGCCAATGACGCTTGCAAGCTGAAGGAGGCCGCCCTGCCGGCAGCGGCCAATGACCGGGACCTGCTGTATATCCGCTGGGTCGTCAGCTCGAATACGAACACCAAGGGCAGCCAAGGCATCGGCAGCACGGGCTCCAGCCTGATCAAGGACATTCGCGTGACGGGAAAAACGCAAGGAAACGGACCGGGAGAAACGCCGACGACCGTTCTGAGCCAATCGCCGAAACCGGGCGAAAGCAGCGTGCTCCCATCCGCTCCGGTATCGGTCACGTTCAACAAGGCGGTTTCCTTGAACGCGGGTTCTGGCGTCAGCATCACGGACAAAAACAATAACCCGCTCGGGTCCGTAACCGTGGAAGTCGTCAACGGCAACACGTTGAACATTAAACATCCGGCCTTTGCCTACGGTCAAACCTACACGGTCAAAGTGCCAAAGGAATTGGTAAGGGGCAGGGATGACCAGGTTCCGTTGTCCCAGGATCTGTCGTGGAGATTTACGATCCAAAATACGCAGGGCACGGCGGTCGTGCCGAAGCTGATCAACATGACTTTGAACGGGGACGCCAAAACCAGCCGTTCCTTTGCTTGGTATACCGATGTGACGACGCCGTCGGTCGTGCAGGTCGTCGAGGCTTCAAAGGCTGCGGGAGGCGGCTTCCCGGAACAGGAGGCGTTGACGTTCCAAGGGGCGACCGAGGAAGTTCAAACCTATGTCACCAAAGCGGACCGGACTTCGAACAAGAAGAAGAAATTTTACAGCCATAAAGCGACGGCGGCCGGGCTGGTGCCGGGGACGGCGTACAAATACCGCGTCGGCAGCGGCGCGGCGGACAGCTGGAGCGCGGTGGGCAGCTTTACGACGGACGCGGCGGGAGCCCAGCCGTTCCGCTTCATCGTCGGTTCCGATTCGCAGGCTTCCAGCAAAACGGATTTCGAGCCGTGGGCGGATACGTTCAAGAAAGCCGTGCAAACGATCGGCAACCCGAAATTCCTCATCAATGCGGGAGATTTGGTCGATAACGGCGACCTCGAAGAGCAGTGGCAGTGGATGCTGGGGGTTGCGCAGGACCAGCTGCTGAACGTGCCGATCGTTCCGGTGCTTGGCGGCCACGAGGTGCAGGATTACGACGGCGACGAGACGACGTCGAACTCGAATTTCTATCATCATTTCAATCTGCCGAAGCAGGTGGTCGCAAATACGCATGACGGCTCGGTGTACTCCTTTGAGTACGGCGACGCGCTGTTCCTGGTGTTCAACTCCCAATATGCCGGGGAGCTTGCGGGCAACGGCAAAGACATCAAGGAGCAGGATCCGCAGTTTGCCGATCAGGTCGAATGGATGAAATACGTCGTCGCCAAAAGCAACGCCAAATGGAAATTCGTCGCCTTCCACAAAGGGCCGTATTCTGCGGGCGACAATGCCGGGGAGTGGGAGGACGACCGGGTCCAGTTTTATAAAAGGGTGCTCGTTCCCGCCTTTGACGAAATGGGCATCGACATGGTGTTCGAAGCGCATGACCATATGTACATGAGATCGTACCAAATGCTTGATGACAAGGTGGTCCCGACCAGCCAAATCACGTACGATGCAGAGGGCAATGCCGTCAACCCGAAAGGTACGGTATACCTGATGTCCAACGCGCTCGGGGATAAGTTCTATACGAAATATCCGGGGTATAACGATTATTTCGCGGCGATCGACGCCCAGCCGAACAAAAAGATGTTCACCGACGTGTCCGTTTCCGGCGACGTGCTGAAAATGAAAGCTTACACCGCGGCCAAAAAAGACGAAAAGCCGGGCGACAACGGCGTGAAGCTGTACGATCAATACGGCATCAAGCGGACGGATACGAAGCCGGCCAAAGTCCAAAACGCGTCGGTCCAACAAAGCGGCGGCAAAGCCGTCCTTTCGTGGAAAGCGCCGTCTTCGGGCAGCGAGCCCGTTCGAGGTTTCCGCATTTACGAGAAAAACGGCAAAATCAAACCGTATTGGAACGCGTACGTGAAAGCCGAAGCGGGCAAAACCGACTACAGCTTTTCGGTCGGAAACATCAAGGCATCGGAAACCTACGAGTTCGTGATCCGCGCGGTCGGCAGCCGAATCAATTCCGATCCGGTCGAAGTGCGGTTGAATTAGGAGAAGAAGAGATCGGGCCAAATTATACGAACATGGCAAAAGGGGCTGTCCAGAAAGTCAGTGAAAACTGACTTCTGGTCCGCCCATTTTCGTTGAATGCAAAAAATAACACAAAAAAACCGTCTGATCTTGTAAAATGAAAGTTACCAGACAACCATTTTACA
>NZ_BORW01000046.1 GCF_018333375.1 Paenibacillus cookii | reverse complement strand
GTTCACGGAAGCAAAATCCAAACGGGATCAGTCTGCCGTTGTATGTCAACTCCAGCAATGGATTGCGAGTTTGCCCAATTATATCAAGGCTTTGTTCGGAAAATTAAGCTGCGAAAGTTGAGTTAATAATAAACGTTATAACGCGGAATCGACTTTAGGCAACGGCACCGGTTATGTTGACTAAAATCCGCAACCAAGTTATGATGTGTATATATTTTGTTGAAGAACGATGAACGGGAATAGTAGGATGACATGCCCTTCAGAGAGTGGAATTGCTGCGCTGAGAGATTCCGCAGGATGCTGTTTCAACCGAAGTCGCCCGGGAGTTGCCTGCTTGATCCCGTCCGCTTTTTGCGCCGGGTTAGGGCATGGCCGGCTGCAGCCGTTATCTGCATGAAGTGTCGCGTGCATGAAGGCATCCGTCCCCGGAGGACGGCCGCCGGAGAGATCTGGCGTAGAAGGTTGACCATGGCGCGAAACAAAGGTGGTACCGCGAAAGAACAGCCTTTCGTCCTTTGAGGACGGAAGGCTTTTTTGTTTTTCTTGCCAAGGATTGCCAAAATCCCGAAGAAAGCTGATCTTGTGATGGAGGAGTTAGAAAATGACAGAGCAGGACAACAAATTAACGACGGAAATGCCGACGACTTACGATCCGAAGGCTGCCGAGCAAAAATGGTACAAATATTGGATCGACGGCGAATTCTTTAAGGCGGGACAGCGCAAAGACGCAAAGCCTTACACGATCGTAATTCCGCCGCCGAACGTAACCGGCATGCTGCATATCGGGCACGCGCTCGATTTTACGCTGCAGGACATTTTGATCCGCACCAAGCGGATGCAGGGATATGACGCGCTGTGGCTTCCGGGCTCGGACCATGCCGGCATCGCCACCCAGACGAAAGTGGAGCAGAAGCTGCGCGAGGAAGGCGTTAGCCGTTATGACCTGGGCCGGGAGAAGTTCCTGGAAAAGGTATGGGAATGGAAGGAAAAATACGCCGAAACCATTCATGAGCAATGGGCGAAAATGGGCTTTTCCCTCGATTACTCCAGGGAGCGGTTCACGCTGGACGAGGGATTGTCCAAAGCGGTGCGCGAAGTTTTCGTCAAGCTGCATGAAAAAGGGCTCATTTACCGCGGCAAACGCATTATCAACTGGGATCCGGCCGCCCGTACGGCGCTGTCGGACATCGAAGTCGAATACAAAGAGGTTCAAGGACATCTGTATCATCTTGCCTATCCGCTGAAAGACGGCAGCGGGCATATCACGGTCGCGACGACGCGTCCGGAAACGATGCTGGGCGATACCGCCGTCGCGGTTCATCCGAAAGACGAACGTTACAAGGACATGATCGGCAAAATGCTCGTGCTGCCGATCGTGGGCCGCGAAATCCCGGTCATCGCCGACGAGTACGTCGACAAGGAATTCGGAAGCGGGGCCGTTAAAATTACGCCTGCCCACGACCCGAACGACTTCGAGGTCGGCCTGCGCCATAACCTGCCGCAAATTACGGTGATGGACGAGACGGGCACGATGAACGACCAGGCCGGCAAATACGAAGGGCTTGACCGCAGCGAATGCCGG
Organism: Paenibacillus cookii; assembly: GCF_018333375.1. Taxonomy (GTDB): domain Bacteria; phylum Bacillota; class Bacilli; order Paenibacillales; family Paenibacillaceae; genus Paenibacillus_AQ; species Paenibacillus_AQ cookii. The sequence continues at coordinate 31,977 of NZ_BORW01000046.1, read as the reverse complement.
AAGCAAATCGTTCAGGACTTGAAGGAGCAGGGCGTTCTGATCCGGATCGAAGACCATGTCCATCAAGTCGGGCACAGCGAGCGCACCGGCGCCGTCGTAGAGCCGTATTTGTCCACGCAATGGTTCGTCAAAATGCAGCCGCTGGCCGAAGCGGCCATCGAAGCCCAGAAATCGGGCAAAGGCGTTAACTTCGTACCCGAACGTTTCGAAAAAACCTATTTGAACTGGATCGAAAACGTTCGCGACTGGTGCATTTCCCGCCAGCTCTGGTGGGGCCACCGCATTCCGGCTTGGTACTGCGACGACTGCGGCGAAGTTCACGTGGCATATGAAGAGGTCGCTACATGCTCCAAGTGCGGTTCCGCAAACCTCCATCAGGACGAGGACGTGCTTGATACCTGGTTCAGCTCCGGGCTGTGGCCGTTTTCGACGCTGGGCTGGCCGGACCAAACCGACGATTTGAAACGCTACTATCCGACGGACGTATTGGTGACCGGTTACGACATCATTTATTTCTGGGTAGCCCGGATGATCTTTACCGCGCTTGAATTCACCGGCGAAATTCCGTTCAAGGACGTGCTGATGCACGGACTGGTGCGCGATCCGGAAGGCAAAAAGATGTCCAAATCGCTCGGCAACGGCGTCGACCCGCTGGATGTCATCGAGAAGTACGGTGCGGACGCCATGCGCTACATGATTTCGACGGGCAGCACGCCGGGACAGGATCTGCGCTTCCGCTGGGAACGCGTCGAGCAGGCCCGGAACTTCGCCAACAAGATCTGGAACGCTTCGCGTTTCGCGCTTATGAACCTTGAAGGCTTCACGTACGGCGACATCGACATCAGCGGCAACCTGAGCACGGCCGACCGCTGGATTTTGCACCGTCTGAACGAAACTTCCCGGGACATCACGCGTCTAATAGATGCCTATGAATTTGGCGAAACCGGCCGCTTGCTGTATAACTTCATCTGGGATGACCTCTGCGACTGGTATATCGAATTTTCCAAGCTGTCGTTGTATGGGGAGGATGAAGCGGCGAAAAAGACGACGCAATCGGTGCTTGCCTATGTGCTCGACCGTACGCTCCGGATGATTCATCCGTTCATGCCGTTCATCTCCGAGGAAATTTGGCAGCATCTTCCGCATCAGGGCGACACGATCACGCTGGCGGCTTGGCCGGAATATGATCCGGCCCTCGAAAATGCCGATGCGGCCCGCGAAATGTCCCTGCTTATGGACGTGATCCGCGCGGTGCGCAACATTCGTGCCGAAGTGAACGTGCCGATGAGCAAAAAGGTCGAGCTCATGCTGAATGCCGGAGACGACCAGGTGCTGCAAATCGTCCGCCGCAACGAAATTTATGTACAGCGCTTCTGCAACACGTCGAGCTTCACGGCGGGAACCGGGCTTGAAGCGCCGGACAAGGCGATGACCGCCGTCGTCACCGGAGCCGAGCTTTACCTGCCGCTGGCGGGGCTGATCGATATCGATCAGGAAATCGCCCGCCTCGAAAAAGAGCTCAAGCACCTGAACAGCGAAGTGGAGCGCGTTGAAAAGAAACTCGGCAATCCGGGCTTCGTATCCAAAGCGCCAGCCAAAGTCATCGACGAGGAAAAGGCGAAAATGGCGGACTACGCCGAAAAACGGAGCAAGGTATTGGCTCGGATCGAGGAACTGAAGGGTTAAGTTGCTGAAGGAACCTGCCCCCGGGTGCGCCGGCATCCGGGGATCAAATAAATTTCAGAAGGTGAAATGGGAAATGGGAGATCGATTTGAAGGCTTCTCTTCTTTGCGCACTTACGCGGAAGCCGCCGACTGGATTAACGGGCTGATCCCTTTCGGAATACGCCCCGGCATGGCCAGAATTGAAAAAATGATGGAAATGCTGGGCCATCCGCACCGGCGGCTGAAATTCATTCATGTCGCGGGTACGAACGGCAAAGGCTCGACCTGCGCGTTTTTGACCCGGGTGCTTCTGCAAAGCGGCTATACCGTGGGAACATACACTTCCCCTTACATCACCAAGTTCACGAACCGTTTTCAATACAACGGCGAGGATATTCCCGAAGAAACGCTTCTGATGCTTGCGAATCGGCTGTACCCGATCGTTGAGGAAATTGCGGCGACCGAGCTCGGATCTCCGACGATGTTCGAGGTTTCGACGGCGCTTGCGATTTTGTATTACGCCGAGGAATGCGTGCCCGATATCGTCGTATGGGAGACCGGTCTGGGGGGAAGGCTGGATGTAACCAATATCGTATACCCGGTCGTGTCGGTCATCACGAACATCGGTATGGACCATACCGACATTCTTGGCGATACGGTCGAGCAAATCGCTTTTGAAAAAGCGGGGATCATCAAACCGGGCGTACCGGTGGTCAGCTGCGTGCAGCAGCCGGAAGCCATCGAGGTTTTGCGCAAAAAGGCGGAGGAATGCCGCACAACGCTGTATTTGGCCGGGGAAAAATTCACGTTCGAATACACGGGCGACCACGGTTCGCATCAATCCTTCCATTTCAACGGCCCGTTTCGGGAATACGATATTGAAATCGGCATGAAGGGCGAATACCAGATTGCCAATGCGGCCGGGGCGCTGATGGCTCTGGAGGTTTTAAGGCAGTACATGGCTTTTGTCATGGAAGAGGAAGATATGTTGAAAGGGTTCCGGGAAACGGCATGGGCCGGACGCATGGAAGAGATTACTTCCGGCTCCGCGCCGCGCATCGTGCTGGACGGAGCCCACAATCCGGAAGGTGCGGAATCCTTGCGGAAAAGCATCGAGCGGCACTATCCGCATAAACGGTTAAATTTGATGATGGGAATGCTGGCGAATAAGCATCATGAATCCTATTTGAAGCATATACTTCCTATAGTGGATACGCTTATCCTGACCGAGCCGGACTTCCGGAAAAAAATGGACGCTGCTGCGCTGCGCGACATCGCGGAGGGGCTGAAGCATTCCTACGGCAAACCGGATTTGCAGATCATCGTCGAACCGGACTGGAAAAACGCGCTGGAACTACTTAAGTCACGGACAGAAGCGGAGGATTTGGCGGTAGTATCCGGCACGCTTTATTTAATTTCGGATGTGCGGGCCGCTCTGCTGGGTCAAACCGATTCTGAAAAAGGTTGGTGAAAATCTGTTGAATTCTGAACATGTTCATTTTATCGGTATTGGTGGCTACGGGATGAGCGCCATTGCACGGGTTATGCTTGAAATGGGATACAAGATCACGGGTTCGGACGTGGCTTCCCAGGAATTAACGGAAAAATTGGCGGCCAAAGGCGCCAAAATTTATATCGGACATACGGCCGAGCAGGTTCACGGAGCGGATTTGGTCGTATATTCGACGGCTTTGCCGAAAGACAACGTGGAACGCGTCGAAGCGGAACATCTGAACATTCCGATTCTGCACCGGTCGCAAATGCTGGCAAGACTGCTGAACGAACGCAAGGGCGTGGCGGTCGCCGGCGCTCACGGCAAGACGACCACGTCCTCCATGATCGCTTTGGTGATGGAAGAATGCGGCATCGACCCGACGTATATCATCGGCGGGGAAATCATGAACGTCGGTACGAACGCAAAAGCCGGAAAAGGGGATTTTGTCGTCGCCGAAGCGGACGAAAGCGACGGCTCGTTCCTGCAGTATCATCCTTGGCTCGGCATCGTGACCAACATCGAAGCCGACCATCTGGAAAACTATGACGGCGATTTTGAAAAGCTGAAAAAAGCTTACGTTCAATTTCTGAATCAGATCCGCGAAGACGGCACGGCCGTCGTATGCGCGGACGACGATAACATCCAGGCGATCATTCCGGGCATCCGCTGCCAAGTGGCGACGTACGGCATCGACGCCAAGGACGCGGAATACACCGCAACCGATCTGGCGCTCGGAGACCGCCAGGTATCCTTTACGATGAACCATAAGGGCGAACCGCTCGGAACGGTGCAATTGTCGGTGCCGGGCCGCCATAATGTATACAATGCGATGGCAACGGTCATCTCCTGCCTGAAGGCGGGAATTTCGTTTGAGCAAATCGCCGGCGCCATCTCCAAATTCCATGGGGCGAAACGCCGGTTCCAAGTGCTGGGCGAAAAAGACGATATCCTCATTATCGACGACTACGCTCACCATCCAACGGAGATCGAAGCCACGATCAGTGCGGCCAAAGCGACGGGAAAACGGATCATCGCCGTATTCCAGCCGCAGCGCTACAGCCGTACCTTTTTCCTGCTGGATGCGTTTAGCCGCGCGTTCGGCGATGCGGACGAGGTCATCATTACCGATATCTATTCGCCGGCAGGGGAAAAGCAAATCGAGGGGGTACACTCCGCCAAGCTGGTCGAGCTGATCGTGCAAAACAGCAACAGCGGGGCCCGATACCTTCCGACAAAAGAGGATGTGCTGGCCGACCTGAAGCAAAGAATCAAGCCGGGTACCCTCGTGCTTACGATGGGTGCCGGGGACATATGGAAAGTCGGCTACCAGCTGGCCAAGGAGCTGTAGCCCTTCCAGGGCCGCGGCTTACATAGAAACAAAGCGAAGAGGTCTTCCCGGAATGCGCCCAGGCTGCGTACGGGAGGCCTCTTTCTTTTGGGCTTCGATAACTTGCCCGAATTCATGATCCCCAGGCGGCATAAGTCCGGACAATCCGTCATATATTCCTTGTAATAGAGACAAGGGTGAGGTGAATGACCGTGAACAAGGCGAGAATGACATTTCGCTTTAATCAGGACCCGCCGCGAGGACTCGATGCCGGGCAGGAAACGACGAAAAAAGCGGAGCAAACGTTCAAACCGATGCCCGGGAGGGAAGCCGCGCCGGTTCAGGCCGAAAACGGCATGCCTCCGCGGCACGAGCCTATAGAGGACAGGCCCGAAAAAAACTTGCATGTCGTATCGGGACAAATGCAGGGGTGGTCGGATCCTTTTCATAAAGACGAGCCTTGGGATGAAATGATCTCGGGCTGGCCGCGGGAGGACGCAAAAGAGGAGCATCGGCGCGAGAAAACGGATGACGTCGAATTATATGATTCAGGGAGCAGCGGCGATCTTTCGGGAGAATGGCGGAATCTGGCGGACGAAGTCTATCCGGAGCTTGGGAACGTATCTTATCGGCCGAGACGTCCCGGATCGCCATGGAAGGTGATCGGCACGATCACGGGCGCCGTCGTTACCGGCGCATTGTTCGGTTTCGTGATTTTGTCGTTTTTCAAGGACGGCTCGGGCGGTTCGATCGTCCCGGTTAAACCGGGCACGGAAAGCGTTGCGGAAAGTTCCGGCGAACCGGCAAAGGCCGCTCCCGTCGCCGTTTCGGTGCAGGGGCGCTCGTATTACGTTCTCCAGTACGGCCTTTTCAGCACGAAGGAAGGAGCCGATCAGGCCAAAAAGGAACTGGAGCAATACGGGCTTGCGGCGGGCAACGACCCGGATGAGGAGTACCGCGTGTATGCCGGCATCTCGACCGACCGCGAACAGGCCAAGCTGCTCAGCAGCCAGCTTAAAGACAAGGGAATGGACCTGTACGTTAAGGAAATCACGCTGCCGGCGATCAGCGAGCTGAAATTCGCCGGGGATGCGAACACGGCGGGCCGCTATTTCGAAACAAGCTCCGAATTGGCGTCGAAGCTGAGCACGCTGTCGGCTGCGCTGCTCAGCCAAGAAAAAACCGGGGCTTTAAACGCAAGCGAGCAGGCCGCCGTCACGGACATCCACAGCCGCTGGACCGAAGCGATGAAATCGTTCCAGACGGGATTAAGCCGGGAGGATGAGCAGCTGGGGGCCCAAATCGAACAAACGATGAACAGCGCGGTTTCGGCTTTGACGGAATACAACCGGAACGCGAGCAAGGCGCTGCTTTGGGAAATTCAGTCCCGCATGATGCAATACGTCATGCAGCAAAAGGAACTGATTTCCAAACTAGGAAAAGCGTAAAGTTTTTTTCCTAAAGAGAATGCAGTGTCCGACGACCGAAAATTCAAGTAACAGAGCCTATCCGGTATGGAACTGGAAATAGTTCCCCATGCCGGATTTCTGTTTGTATTGACGTACAAATAACCGTATAATAAATTGGGTGTCAAATTATGGCGAGGGAAGAGAAGGATGAAAAAGAACGTAGGTATACTGCTCTTGTTTTTGCTGCTTGGCTGGCTGGCGGGTGCCTGGATCGCAAAGGCCCTGGAACCTGTACAAGCCCTTTCCTTTCTGACTGCTTCAACACCGATCGAGTGGTCACCGCAAGCTAATTTGGACATTATCAGCTACGACATCACCATTAAATTTAAATTGAGCCTGCTGAGTTTGATCGGCATCATTGTCTCCGTGTGGCTGTATCGCAGGCTGTGAACGACAAGAAAAAGGAGATCCTTTCCATTGAAACCGAACCATTCGCGCCGGGTCGTCCTGGCATCCACCTCACCGAGAAGGCAGGAGCTGATCGCTTCTCTACATATTCCATACGAGATCCGTCCGAGCTACGCCGATGAACATACGCCAAGCGACTGGACTCCCCGGCAGATCGTCGAAGGTTTGGCGCTGCGCAAGGCGCAGGCCGTGTACGAAGAGATCGGCGATCCGTCGGAAAATGCCGTCATCGTCGGCAGCGACACGATTGTCGTCCTGGAGGATCAGGTGCTCGGCAAACCTGCGGACGATGCGGACGCTTTTCGAATGTTGAAATCATTGCAGGGCAGAGCCCATCACGTGTATACGGGAGTCGCTTGCATCGATGCGGCCACGGGACAAAGGATGGTCCGCCATCGCATGACGCGGGTCGTCATGAAACCATTGTCGGATGCAACGATCCAAGCTTACGTCCAAAGCGGCGAGCCTCGCGACAAAGCAGGGGCTTACGGCATTCAAGGCCTGGGTTCCACGCTCGTGGAAGGCATCGAAGGCTGTTATTTTACCGTCGTCGGGCTTCCCGTTTCGCTATTAAGCGACATGCTGTCGGAATTTGGAATTGACGTTCTTTGAATAGGGATCAGATTTTGAAGTGAAGGGAAAGTAGGGGAACTATGGAGCCGCATTTGTACATGCTGCGCGACATCCCCCATCAGGAACGACCGAGAGAACGCATGCTGCAGTATGGGGCGAGCGCCGTAAGCAACGCTGAATTGCTTGCCATTTTGCTCAGGACGGGTACGAAGCAGGAGTCTGCCATCCATTTGGCGCAGCGCATTTTGCATCAGGTCGGCAGCATGCGCCGGCTTGTGGACATGAGCGCCGAGGAATTGATGGCCATCAAAGGCATCGGCAGCGCCAAAGCCGTTCAGCTCAAAGCCGGGATCGAGCTTGGGCTCCGCCTGGCCCGCACCCGCATGGACGAACCCGTCGTCATCCGCAGTCCGCGGGATGCCGCGGACGTGCTCATGGAGCAGCTGCGTTATTTGCAAAAAGAACATTTTGTCTGTCTGTTTTTAAATACGAAAAATCATATTATTGCTCAAGAGACGCTTTCAATCGGGAGTTTGAATGCCTCCATCGTCCATCCGCGCGAGGTGTTTCGCGCCGCCATCAAGCGCAGCAGCGCTTCGATCCTGTGCGCGCACAACCATCCGAGCGGAGATCCGGCCCCAAGCCCCGAGGACATCTCGCTGACGTCAAGATTGAAGGAAGCGGGAGAAATCGTAGGGATTGAAGTACTGGACCATCTCATTATCGGCGACGGGGAATTCGTCAGTTTGAAGGAGCAAGGCTTGATGTAATATAATAGTTGAGATTGACGAAGAAAGGGAGATTACAGCATGTTAGGGAGCTTCACGAAAGATTTGGGAATTGATTTGGGGACGGCGAATACGCTTGTCTATGTCCGTGGAAAAGGTATTGTCGTAAGGGAGCCGTCGGTTGTTGCAATCCGTACGGATACGAAAAGCATCGAAGCGGTCGGCGAGTCCGCGAAAAAAATGATCGGGCGCACGCCGGGCAACATCCGTGCCATCCGTCCGATGAAAGACGGCGTCATCGCCGATTTCGACACGACGGCGACCATGATTAAATATTTCATCCGTCAAGCTCAAAAACAGCGCTCGATGTTCCAGCGCCATCCGAACGTGATGGTTTGCGTGCCGTCCGGCATTACGGCCGTCGAACAGCGCGCGGTCGAAGATGCGACGAAGCAGGCCGGAGCCCGCGAGGCCTACACGATCGAAGAACCGTTTGCGGCGGCGATCGGCGCCGATCTTCCGGTCTGGGAACCGACCGGCAGCATGGTCGTCGATATCGGCGGCGGCACGACCGAAGTGGCCGTCATCTCGCTCGGCGGCATCGTGACGAGCCGTTCCGTGCGCGTGGCCGGCGACGAAATGGATGAATCGATCATCCAGTACATTAAACGCCAGTACAATTTGATGATCGGCGAAAGAACGTCCGAACAGCTTAAAATGGAAATCGGCTCCGCCCTGCCTCTGGAGCAGGTAGAGACGAGCGAAATCCGCGGCCGCGACCTGGTGACCGGCTTGCCGAAGACGATCACGATTACGTCCGACGAAATCAGTGAAGCTCTCTCCGATACGGTCAACGCGATCGTGGAAGCCGTGAAGGTGACTTTGGAGAAATGCCCGCCGGAGCTGGCAGCGGACATTATGGACCGCGGCATCGTGCTTACGGGAGGCGGGGCGCTGCTGCGCAACCTGGACAAGCTGCTTGCGGAAGAAACCGGCATGCCTGTCATCGTTGCCGAAAATCCGCTCGACTGCGTCGCCATCGGCACGGGCAAAGCGCTTGAAAACATTCATTTGTTCAAATCCCGCAGCAGCTCGGCCGTGCGTTCGAAGCGCTAAGCCGGAAATTGTGGGTCAACCCCTGATATTGGGAGAGAAATCAGTAGAGTAAGAGGGTGTTGAAACTGTTTAAGCTGCTTGGAAACAAACGCTTATTTGTCATTTTAATCGCCCTTGTTATGTTTATCGCACTGATGGGTTTCACGCTCGGACCCAGGGCAACGTTGTCCTGGCCCGAGAAGTTTTTGAGGGATACTGTCGGCTTTGTCCAAAACATCATTTATAAGCCCGCTGGATACGTAGCGGGCTTGTTTAAAGATATCGGCAATATGCGAGAGATATACGAGGAAAACCAACGATTGAAAATTGCGCTAGCCCAATATACGCGGGAAAAAGCAAAGTATAATTTTATTGAAGAACATAATAAGCAACTTGAGGAAGACCTGAAATTTACGAGAGCGCAGAAAGAAAGATTCAACTATACCTATCATATCGCTCAAGTCATCAGCGTAAATGCGGATCCGGTCAATAAGACGTTGGTTATCGATCTTGGCGAAAGGGACGGCGTCAAAGTAGGACAGTCGGTGATATCCATAAAAGGCATGGTGGGCGTGATCAGCCATGTCAGCAATTTTACATCTACCGTGAAGCTGATTACGGCCATGGACGCCAAAGATCCGAATTCGAACGGGATTGCGGCCACGTCCATGAATAACCATAAAACCTTCGGCATCGTGGAAAGTTATGACGAGGCGACGCAGACGCTGCTCATGACCCAGATCAAACAGGATGATCCGATCAAACGCGGGGATACGATCGTATCGTTGGGAGATACCGACAAGTATCCGCGGGGGTTGATCATTGGAGAGGTAGTTAACGTGCAGGAAAGCAAGTTCGGCAAAACCAAAACGGCAACGATTAAGCCAGCGGCCGAATTCCAGGATTGGAAGCAGCTGTTCGTCGTCTTTACGCCGGAGGCGCCGAAGTAATGAATGTGCGCAAGCAAGTTCTTCTTCTGCTGCTGTTTCTGTTGTTTATCCTGGAAGGTACCCTGATCCCGTGGATCCTGCCGGGTTCCTGGCAAAATATCCTTTCGCCGAATCTGGTATTTATCGTTTTGCTGTTTGTTTCGATTTATCATAACCGTCATACGGCTTTGGTTCTCGGCATCATTTTCGGCATGCTCCATGACGTCGTTTTTTACGGCGATATGATCGGCACTTATTCTTTGGTGATGGGTTTTTCAACTTATATTATGGGCTTCATTTTCCGCGTACGGCGCGCCCCGATGCCCGTCATGATGACGGTCGTCATTCTGGGCAGCCTGCTGTTCGACAGCATGCTGTACGCCATCTACCGGCTGTTTTCGCTGACGCAGTTGACCTACGACTGGAATTTGCTGCATCACATTCTCCCCGATCTCGTGCTTCATTTCGTGTTCGGGCTTATCATTTACGTTCCTTTGCGCAAGCAGCTTGAAAAAATTGCTAGGCGGGAGACAAAAGAAAAGGCGGCATAAGTCTCGCCGCCATTTTTCTTTTCCGGCAGGAACTTTGCCTCGCGAAGGCGAAATGTAATGAGATAGGGGGGACAGGCATGGCAGTCAAATCGAATCATGTCACGATTAAGGGCATCAAAGATGGCCTGGTATTCCTGCTTGACGATGAATGCGAATATGAGGAACTGCTTGGCGAACTCCGCTATAAGCTGGAGCACAGCCATCAAAATATTTTAACCGGTCCGATCATCCATGTGGACGTAAAATTAGGATCAAGGCGGATTACGGAAGAACAGAAGCAGCGCATGCTCGACATTTTGAAACAAAAGGGGAACCTGCTCATCCGCTCGGTCGAATTTCCGGAACCGGAGCAGGCGCAAGTTCCGCCTTACAAAATCATGTGCGGCATGGTAAGGTCCGGCCAAGTGCTTCACCATGACGGGGACCTGCTTTTTTTGGGGGACGTGAACCCCGGAGGCAGCATCTTGTGCACGGGGGATATTTACATATTGGGGGCCTTGCGCGGCATGGCGCATGCCGGGGTCGACGGCAACGAGGATTCGATTATCGCCGCATCCCATTTTGCCCCGACGCAGCTTCGGATCGCGGAACAAATCAGCCGTCCTCCCGATGAATGGGAGACGCGCGAAACCAGCATGGAATTCGCTTTTTTGCAAAACGGCGCCATGCAAATCGACAAAATCAGCAACATTGTACGCTTGCGGCCTGATTTTAACGTGTTTAAAGGGGTGTAGCACATATGGGAGAGGCTATTGTCGTTACTTCCGGTAAAGGCGGTGTCGGAAAAACCACCACTTCGGCCAACATCGGGACTGCGCTTGCACTGCTCGGCAAAAAGGTATGTCTGGTGGACACGGACATCGGCCTCCGCAATTTGGACGTGGTCATGGGCCTGGAAAACCGGATCATTTACGATTTGGTCGACGTGGCGGAAGGACGCTGCCGTTTGAATCAAGCGCTTGTAAAAGACAAACGTTTCGATGAGCTGTATATGCTGCCGGCCGCCCAGACGAAGGACAAAAACGCCGTGTCGCCGGAACAGGTCAAAGACATTGTTTTAGAGCTGAAAAAAGAGTATGAATACGTCATCATCGACTGTCCGGCAGGAATCGAGCAAGGATTCAAAAACGCCATCGCCGGCGCGGACAAAGCGATCGTCGTCACGACGCCGGAGAACGCCGCCGTCCGCGACGCGGACCGGGTGATCGGTCTCCTCGAGAGCTCCGAGATCGCATCTCCGAAGCTGATCGTCAACCGCATCCGCCCGAATCTCGTGAAATCGGGGGATATGCTCGATATCGAGGACGTCATCCAGGTGCTGAACATCGATCTGATCGGGATCGTGCCCGATGACGAACTTGTGATCAAAGCGGCGAACAGCGGCGAGCCGACGGTGATGAATCCCGATTCCCGGGCAGCGATCGCCTACCGCAACATTGCCCGCCGCATTTTGGGGGATACGGTACCGCTGATGCATTTGGATCAGAAAAAAGGCATGTTTTCGAAATTCAAAAAGATTTTCGGCATAGGCTAATTGTCGCTATGCTCCAACTCTCTCGTTGTATGCGGGAGAGTTTTTTGTTATTTCAACAGATATGGACCGGAGTAAGGAGCGAATGCCCGTTTCCCGGTCTTTTTTTACTTCAGCGGGATGAGGGCGCGGCTTTTTTTTCGGGACAAAAAATGAAAAAGAGGTATAACCGGGCTCCGAAAGAGGTTAAGTTACTTGAATAGGAGAATATTTCGGGATAGCGGCCTCCCGGTCATCCGGCTTTTGAAAGGAGTGATCCGCCATGCTTGGCATATTGGCAGCCATTTTTATCATTCAAATCGTGTACGTCTCGTTTTTTACGCTACGCATGATCCTGACGCTGAAAGGGCAAAAATATTTGGCGGCGGTGCTCAGCATGTTCGAAATTACCATTTACGTCCTGGGTCTCAGCATCGTCCTGAAATACGTCAACCAGCCGCTCAGCCTCATCGTTTATGCCGTCGGCTACGGGCTGGGCGTGCTTGTCGGTTCCTGGATCGAGGGACGGATCGCGCTCGGATACATCACGATGAAAGTCATCGTCAACGATCCGCAAAGCAACATGGCCAACGCGCTGCGGGACAACGGGTACGGGGTGACTTCGTGGATCGGAAGCGGCCGCGACGGGCACCGGCTCGTATTTGAAGTGCTGGCCAAGCGGAAAAATCAGAAGAAATTGTACAATTCCATTCTGGAGCTCGACCCGAAAGCCTTTATCGTCGTGACCGAACCGGTGATGCTTCACGGAGGATTTTGGACCCGCGGCACTAAAAAATAAACCGGCGAAAACTTGTTTCACCTTGGATTGAATAGGGTAATGAATGAAACATAAGACTGCGGATGCGCCTTCCTTTTTTTCGTAGGAATGTACGGTGAATTCGTTATCCGTTTCGGGTCGGGGGAGAAGCACCAGATCTCGTGGAAGGCCGGAAAGCTGCGCCTTTTGCGCATGCTTTTCGTTTTCGAGCGACATTTACATAGCCGAGTCACAAGGTGGAATGTTAAGGTATGCATTTCGAATGCCGTAACGAAGATTTTTAGGTTTGTTCATAAAGATAATGACCTCACGGTTTCCTCTTTGTTTTCCACCCCATCCATACATGCGCTTGACCTCTGTTTCGTTTTGGTTTTGTCTCTTGGCTTCCTACGGCTCCTCGATTTCCGGGGAGTTTTGCAAACTGGGAAAGCCTTAGTCCAGCCTTCCTAACCGTTTTTTGCGTCCCCCGACGGATGATATGCCGAATGCTCCGCATAATATGGATAATGCTTGCAAAGGGGCGATTGAATGATAGTACTGGATCATGTGAACAAGGTTTACGACAATGGCTTTCACGCATTGAAAGACATTAACCTGGAATTCAAAAAAGGAGAGATTACCGTTCTGATCGGACCGAGCGGCTGCGGCAAATCGACGACGATGAAGCTGATCAACGCGTTGAACACGCCGTCCTCGGGCAGGGTGCTGATCGACGGCAAGGACATCTCGGGAATGAATCCGGTGGAACTGCGGCGCAATATCGGTTATGTCATTCAAAGCGTCGGTTTGTTTCCCCATATGAACATTTCCAGAAACGTGGGCGTGGTACCCCGCTTGAAAAAATGGGACAAAGATAAAATCGAACGCACGGTAAACGAACTGCTGGACATGGTCGGCCTCGACCATACGATCTACGGCTCGCGTTATCCGTCGGAGCTTAGCGGCGGGCAGCAGCAGCGGGTCGGCGTCGTACGTGCCTTGGCGGCGGATCCGGACATCATCTTGATGGACGAACCGTTTTCGGCCCTGGACCCGATCAGCCGCGAGCAGCTGCAGGACGAGCTGATCCGGCTTCAGCAGGAGCTTCATAAAACGATCATTTTCGTGACCCATGACATGGACGAAGCGATCAAAATCGCCGATACCATCGTGCTGATGAAAGCGGGCGAGGTAGTGCAGACCGGCAAGCCGGACGCGATTTTGCGCCATCCGGCCAACGACTTCGTGCGGAATTTTATCGGGCAAAAACGTCTTCAGGACGAAGGCGGAAGCGAAAGCACTTATCAAATCCCGCTCGTCGACGAAGTGATGATCACGAACCCGGTAACCGTATTCCCGAGCCGGGGGCTGGCCGAGGCCATCAAAGTGATGGAGATGAAGCGGGTCGATTCCCTGCTCATCGTGGACCGGAACAAACAGCTCCAAGGGGCGGTGTCCATTTACCGGGTGCTCGACCAATACGGCGAAGAAGGCAAAACGGTGGCCGACGTCATGCAGCCGGTCCGTTATTCGGTCGCGTCCGGAAGCACGCTTGCGCAGGCGGTTGAACTGATGGACAGCCATCAGCTCAGCAATCTTCCCGTCGTGGACAGCAGCAACCGTTTTCTCGGATTGATTACGAGGGGCAGCGTCGTAAAACATTTGGCCGAGGTTTACCCAGGGGTCGACCGCTCTGCCGCCGGCGGAGAGGGTGAGTGATATGAACGCGTTTTGGAGTTTTATCACGGAGCGGTATCCCGACATTTTAAAGGCGCTGCAGGAGCATTTGGCCATTTCGTTTTCGGCGGTCATCCTGGGGACGATCATTGCGGTACCGCTGGGGATTATCCTCGTATACAGCCGGGTCGGCTGGATCAACAGCATCGTGTTTTTCGTCGCCAACCTGTTCCAGACGGTGCCGAGCCTGGCGCTGCTGGCGATTTTGATCCCGCTGCTCGGCATCGGGATGCGACCTGCCATACTGGCGCTGCTTCTGTATTCGTTGATGCCGATCCTGCGGAACACGTACGACGGTTTTCATTCGGTCGATAAAGGCGTGCTGAATTCCGCCAAAGGGATGGGGTACAGCACCGCGCAAACCATCATGAGAATTCAGCTCCCGTTATCCCTTCCCTATATCATGTCGGGCATCCGGATCACGACGGTCTACATCATCAGCTGGGCGACGCTTGCCTCCCTGATCGGCGCCGGCGGTTTGGGACAACTGATCGTATCCGGCCTTGGCGTCAACAAACCCGAGATGATCTTTATCGGCGGAATCGGCGCGATCCTTTTGGCCTTGGTCGCCGACGCGCTGCTTGGCCTGCTGGAGGGCTGGCTCGGCAGGCATTACCACCAGACAAGGGAGTCTGCGATATGATGCGCCGGATCAAAGATTCGAGCCGGAACAAGGGGGGGCGTGACGTGATGAGACTGAAACGGATGAAAAAAACAACGCTGCTTTTTTTGTCTTGCATATTGGCCGGTTTGCTGTCTTCATGCGGGATTCAGGCCGACGTGACGATCGGGGCGCAGACGTTTACCGAAACGAAAATTTTGGCGGAAATGTACAAGGCGCTGATTGAGGACCGTACGAACTTGAAAGTGGACATTATTCCCGATCTAGCATCCAGTCCGCTGGTGTTAAACGCGATCACCAGAAACGACGTGCAAATGGGAACGCTCTACTCCGGAGAAATTTTTAATAACCATTTTCCGATCAGCGGTTCGAAGGAACGCGCCCAGGTTCTGAAGGAGGCCCAGGAAGGCTTCCAAAAATACTACAACCTGACGTGGATGAACCCGCTCGGCTTTGAAAATACGTATGCTTTTACGGTGCGCAAGGATCTGGCCGAATCCAAAGGTTACGCGAACATTTCCGACGTCAAAAAGGATATGGCGAGCATGAAGCTCGGCGTCGACACGACCTGGCTGGAACGGAGCACCGACGGTTATCCCGCGTTCTCCAAAGCCTACGGCATCAAGTTCGGCCAGGTGTTCCCGATGGAGATCAGCCTGGTGTACAGCGCGGTCGCGGGCAAGCAGGTCGACATCGTGCTGGCTTATTCCACGGATTCGAGGTTAAAGGCGTACAACTTGAAGACGCTGAAGGACGACAAGCAGTTTTTCCCTCCTTACGACGCGAGCCCCGTGCTGCGTACGGACCTGCTGAAAAAACATCCCGAAATCGAAGACGCGATCGCGCCGCTCATCGGCCATCTGGACGCGGATACGATGATCTCGCTGAATTACCAGGTGGACATCGAGAAAAAAAGCGAGCGGGAGGTTGCCATCGCGTATTTGAAGCAGCAGGGACTACTGAAAAGCTAAAGGAGGGGAAGAAGCAATGGAAAACAAACATTTGACTTTCATGGATTTTCTGTCCTACGTGTCCCGCAACAGCGGTTTGCTGTGGGAATATTTCACCCAGCACATCCTTATGGTGGTCATCGGCCTGGGACTGGCGGTCATCGTCGGCGTGCCGCTCGGTATCCTTTGTTCGAGAAGCCGCTGGGCGGCCAAAATCGTCTTGTTCATCACAAACATTCTGCAGGTGGTTCCGAGCCTGGCCATGCTCGTCGTGCTGATGCTTTGGCTGGGACTTGGGATGAAGACGGTGATGGTGGGGCTTTTCCTGTATTCGCTCAACCCGATCGCGCGCAACACGTACGTCGGGCTGAAGCAGGTCCCCGCAAGTTATCTCGAATCGGGAAAAGGCATCGGCATGAGTCCGCTGCAGCTGCTTCTCAAAGTCCGGTTTCCGTTGTCGCTGACGTATATCATGTCTGGTCTGCGGATCGCTGCCGTCATCGCCATCGGCGTCGTCACGATCGCTCCGCTTGTCGGCGGCGGCGGCCTTGGGCGGGAAATTTACGCCGGCCTGAACAGCAACAACTCGCTGCGCATTTTTGCGGGTGCCATTCCCGCCGCCGTGCTGGCCATCGTGGCCGATCTCGTGCTCGGCTATCTGCAGCGCAAAATGGATTTAGCGAAACGAAAATCGGCGGCGCCGCCGGCACCAGCCAAGGCTCAGAACATCGGGTGACGGCTTTATAGCCGCCGAGTCTTCAGAAGGAATCCCCTCGCGTCGAGGGGGTTCCTTTTTCGCTGGACCCCTGCCGTCGAACCCAGGACTGGAATACCCTTCCGGCGCGCTTTCAGGCTTGTTCTAAATTCGGGACATCCCCTCATAAAATAGAATAAAAACAAGCCTCGAAAGGGGAACGCAAACCATGGACATCAAATCTTCCATCAAACAGCGCAGGGAAGAGCGCATCCGGGATCTTCTGCTTCGCGAGGAACCGGCCCCCCCGTCGCCGCAGCCCGTTCAGGAACAACCGTTATGGAACAAAGGCCGGCTGCCGGAGCCGCTTGCGCCGGAGCCCGATCCCGAGAAGGTCTGGAAAAAAGAGCATGCCAAAGGCGGCGGCCCGTCTTACCATAAATCCCGTTTCGTTTCAGGTTTTATGTGGCGCGTGTTTTTCAGCGTTATTTTGTTTGGCCTGATCTGGGGCCTTTTCCAATATCCTCAGCCTTGGAGCACGAAAATCCAGGATTACGTCATGCAGTCGCTGAACCGCGAGATGGACTTCCAGGCGGTCGAAGCCTGGTACGAATCCCACTTCGGCGAAGCGCCGGCGTTTATCCCGATTTTCAAGCAAAACCAGACATCGCCGCTCAAAGTCAATGCTTCCAAATCGCTGTATCCGCCGATGGAAGGCGATATCGTCCAATCGTTCGCCGTGAACTTGAAGGGCGTGGAGATTGCCCCGAAAAACGGAACCGGCTTGCCGCCTGACGTCAAAAGCGTGGAGACGGGCCGCGTCATCGACATCTCCGGCAGCGCCGAATCCGGCATCACCGTGACGATCCAGCATACCGGCAAGTTGGTGGTATCCTATGGGCATTTGGCCAAAACGCGTTTGCAAAAAAACGACTGGGTCGAAGGCGGGGACGTGATCGGCCAATTGCAGGCCGCAGCGGAAGGGGAGACGCCGACCTTGTTTTTGTCCATGAAGGAGGATGGCGACTACGTGGACCCGGCGGACGTGATTCCCATTGATTAACATCCGGGGCATCACGTTGTCGCTGCATCCTTTTTTTGTCATTCTGATGCTGTTTTCCGTCATGACGGGGCATTTTCTCGAGCTGATCGTCTTATTTGCGATCGTGTTCATCCATGAGCTGGGCCATCTTGCCGCCGCGCTGCTGAGCGGCGTCCGCATCCGCTCGGTTCAGATGCTTCCGTTCGGCGGGGTGGTCGAAATCGAGGACCATGGCCAGCTGACGGCCTGGAAGGAGATCGGCATCGCCCTCGCCGGACCGGCGATGAACGCGGCGATGATCGGCGGCGTGCTCCTGCTGCGCGAGGCCGGCTGGGGAAACGGCGCCTTTTTGTCTTATGTCGTTTACGGCAACGCCATGATCGCCGGCTTCAACCTGCTGCCGATCCTTCCGCTGGACGGGGGGAAAATCCTGCATGCCGCCGCCAGCCTGCTGTTTCCTTACCACCAAACGCTGCTCTGGTCCTCCCGAATCAGCCTTGCGGGCAGCGCAGCCGTTGTGCTGGTCTCGGTTTTTCCGCTTTTGCAGGGCGAAGCGAAGGTCCAGCTTAATCTGTTGATGATCGGCGTATTTCTTCTCTATTCCAACTGGGTGGATTACCGCCATATTCCCTTCCGTTTTACGCGATTTCTCATGAACCGGGAGAGGGGGTACGACGCGGCCGCCAGGAAAGGCGGGTTTGCCCAGCCGATCATTGCCGATCAGGCGAAACATTTGGACAGCATTTTGCGTCTATTTAAAAGAGGGAAGTACCATGTCGTTTATGTGATGAACAAACAAGGGGGCGTGATCGCCATGCTTCCCGAACAGCGCCTGATTTCGGCTTATTTTGCCACGGAGCGCCCAACGCTGCCGCGGTGAACCGGTCGGGCTGCTGGAAACATGCGGCGAGACTAAAATGGGGGCAATCCCGAAATAGAGCTTTGGAGCTAAAAAGGAGATTTCATGGTAATATGGGATGTAAATGTCTTCTGGCAGGGGTGAAGCCATGAAACAAATGATTGTTCATTGTGAACCGAAACTGACGCAGATGGCCCTCTTGGAGGAAGGCAAGCTGGTGGAGTTTGCGGCCGAACGCAGCCAAAACCACGGACTGGTGGGCAGCTTTTATAAAGGACGCGTCGTCAATGTGCTTCCCGGCATGCAGGCGGCGTTTGTGGATATCGGGCATAAAAAAAACGCGTTTTTATATGTCGATGACGTGCTGCATCCGAACCTGGAAAAGCAGCCGAAGGAGAAACCACCGATCGAGACGCTGCTGCGGGTAGGTCAGGAAATCGTCGTCCAGGTGATGAAGGAGCCGCTTGGCAGCAAGGGGCCCCGCGTGACCACGCATTATTCGCTTCCGGGCCGGTGGGTTGTTTTTATGCCCAATGCGGACTATGTCGCCGTTTCGAAAAAGGTAAGCAAGGACCAGGAGCGCAGCCGCCTTAAAATGCTGGGGGAAGAGATCCGTCAGAAGGGCGAAGGCGTTATCATGCGGACGGTATCCGAGGAAGAACATCCGGACGCGATCTTCGGCGATCTCGCCCTGCTGCGCGAGCAGTGGGCCGCCATTCAGAAGCGCGCCGAGGCTGCTGCAGCGCCCGCGCTTTTGCACCGCGATTTGAGCATCGTGCAGCGGTTTATCCGGGACGTGTTTGACCCTCAGCATGACCAGCTTCAGATCGACAACGCCAAGGAAGCGAAGGAAGCGGAGGCGTTCCTGGAGGAAATCGCCCACGGCAGCCACTTGCCCGTGAACGTGTACCAAGGGCAGGAGCATATTTTTAAAGCGTTTGGCATCCAGGAACAGATCGAGCGGGATTTTTCGCGCAAAGTCATTTTGGAAAGCGGCGGTTCGATCATATGGGATCAGACGGAGGCGCTCACCGTCGTCGACGTGAATACGGGCAAGTATACCGGCGGGGAAAGCCTTGAGGATACGGTGACGAGGATCAACCTGCAGGCCGCCGAGGAGATTGCCAGGCTGATCCGGCTCCGCGACGCCGGCGGCATCATCATCGTCGACTTTATCGACATGGAGCAGGAAAAACACCGGCAAGAGGTCGTGGACAGGCTTGAAGCCGGCATGAGCAAGGACCGCACGAAAAGCCACGTGGTCGGCTGGACCAAGCTCGGCCTGCTTGAATTGACGCGCAAGAAGGTCAGGGACGACACGGCGATGCTTCAGGCGAAGCCTTGTGACCACTGCGACGGCACGGGGCGGATCAGCCTTCTGGGCATCCATTGACTTGGTTCCGTTGTTATGTTAATATCTATGAGTATGTGTCCAGTGTTTCTCTCAAATGCTTGTCACATGCTGTAACCGCTCCGGTCGGGTCAACAAGCGCAGCCTTCGGGAGGCCACCTGGATCAGGCGAGTCTGAGACATGAGGAGGTGCAAGCAATGTACGCAATTATCGAAACTGGCGGCAAACAATACAAAGTTCAAGAGGGCGACGTATTGTACATCGAAAAACTGAATGCAGGCGACGGCGAAAGCGTGACTTTCGACCGTGTTCTGGCTGTATCCGGTGACAACGGTTTGGTAGCTGGTACGCCAGTCGTATCCGGCGCATCCGTAACCGCAAAAGTGGAGAGACATGGCAAAGGTCAAAAGGTTGTTGTATACAAATACAAACCTAAGAAGAACTACCACAAGAAACAAGGCCATCGTCAACCTTACACTAAAGTAACCATCGAAAAAATCCAAGCGTAAGAAGGTGCGCTCCTTTGATACAAGTGCGCATACTACGACGCAAGGATGGAAGCATCCATGGCTTCGAGGTGAAAGGTCATGCGAACTTTGCGAAACACGGAGAGGATATCGTGTGCGCCGGCGTATCGGCGGTCACCGTCGGAACCGTGAACTCGCTTGAGGAACTGACCGGAACCGTGATGGACAGCAGAATGAAAGACGGGTTTCTGAGCGCTTATTTTCCGGTTGACAGAGAACAAGGCACGGATCCGCGGTCGCAGCTGCTGCTCGAGTCCATGGTCGTCATGCTGAATTCGATCGCAGAATCATACGGGACGTATATTCAAATAAAAGAAGTGACTAATTAAAGAAGGAGGTAGACAACATGTTAAAGTTGAATCTTCAATTGTTCGCATCGAAAAAAGGTGTGGGTTCCACGAAAAACGGACGTGACAGTGAAGCGAAACGCCTTGGCGTAAAGCGTGCTGACGGACAAACCGTTACCGGCGGAAGCATCTTGGTTCGCCAACGCGGAACGAAAATTCATCCTGGTACGAACGTGGGCATCGGTAAAGACGATACTTTGTTTGCAAAAGTGGACGGCGTCGTGAAATTCGAACGTTGGGGCCGCGACCGCAAAAAAGTGAGCGTCTACCCTGTTGATGCTGCTCCGGTAGCGGCAGCAGTGGAAGCGTAAGTGTCTTCGCGGATCACGGGTTGATACACAAGAAGAGCCTTCGGCAGTGCTTGCCGAGGGCTTTTTTTTAACAGTTGGGATTTATGCCGATACGATTCCGCCAAGGGCAGATGCGTCGGCATCGGAGCGAAGGCCGGCCGGATTTGCGTGGAACGCCTTCCGGATTTACGGATCGGGTCGTTTAAGTTTTGAACGGGTGGATGAACAACCGAGGATTGCTGTGGTATACTGGTAATTGATGTAAGGATGATCGGTGATCAGGAATGGGGAGAGGCCATTTGAAATCCTGGAAATGCATATTGGCTATAATCGCCGCATCTGTAGTCGTTCCTTTGTATTTCGTGGTGCGGGACAAGTCGTTCATCTGGAGCATCGTGCTGATGTTGTGGGTGGCTGCGGCTTTGGCCGGAGGTTTCGTCATCATGAGCCGCAGGCAGGAGGAGGAGCGGCAAACGCTGCTTCGAGGCTTCGAAGAAAGCGCCATAAAGACGCTGAACCACCATCGCCATGATTGGATGAACGACCTGCAGATTTTGTATGGTTATATCCGGCTCGGAAAAATTGATAAAGCTGTGGAGTGTGTGGAAAGAATAAAGGTACGGATGAACCGGGAAAGCAAAATTTCGAAGCTGGGTATCCCGTCTCTCGTGTTCTTTCTGCAGTCGTTCCGGACTGCAAACAGCGACTTGGAGCTTGAGGTCGACGTCGATCAGGACATTCAGCTCGATAAATTGAGCCCGAGGGACGGCGCCGATCTGGCGGCCGTCATCATGGAGACCGTCCGGGCTTACCAGGCCGGGGGGAAGGCGTCGTGGGCGGACACCCGCAAACTGTATCTGAGCCTGCGCCAGAACGGTCCGGAAATCGTCGTAGGTTTTGAAGGGGAAGGCCCCATGGGGGACCCGGAATTATTGAAGCAGCAAATTTATAATGTGGTACAAGGCAAACGAATGAAAGCGGAGCAGCTTCATCCCTCCCAGGCTTCGTTTCTGTTACGCGTGCCGTGTGAGTCATGAGGAAGGTGAAGTCATGTTTGTAGATAAAGCGAAAGTTTACGTAAAAGGCGGCGATGGGGGCGACGGTTTGATCGCTTTCCGCCGGGAGAAATACGTGCCTGAAGGCGGGCCTGCCGGCGGCGACGGCGGAAAGGGCGGGGACGTCATTTTCCGCGTCGACGAAGGTTTGCGCACGTTGATGGATTTCCGTTACCAGCGGCATTTCAAGGCCAAACGCGGGGAGAAAGGACGGAACAAAAGCCAGCATGGCGCCAATGCGGAAAATTTGATCGTGCGAATCCCTCCGGGGACCGTGCTGATCGACGATGATACGGGCGAAGTGCTCGCCGACATGGTCCGCCATGGACAGCAAGTCGTGGTAGCCCGCGGCGGACGGGGCGGACGGGGCAACATCCGGTTCGCCACGCCGAACAATCCGGCTCCGGAGCTTGCCGAGCATGGAGAAGAGGGCGAGGAGCGTTACCTCGTGATGGAGCTGAAGGTGATGGCCGACGTAGGGCTTGTCGGGTTTCCGAGCGTGGGCAAATCCACGCTGCTTTCCGTCGTATCCGCTGCCCAGCCGAAAATCGGCGCATACCATTTTACGACGATCACGCCGAATCTCGGGATGGTGGAGGTCGGCGACGGCCGCAGTTTCGTGATGGCGGACTTGCCGGGCCTGATCGAAGGCGCTCACCAAGGCGTCGGACTGGGGCATGAGTTTTTGCGCCATGTGGAACGTACGCGGATCATCATCCATGTGGTGGACATGGCGGGATCCGAAGGGCGCGACCCGTTTGAGGACTGGGTGAAAATCAACGACGAGTTGAAGCTGTACAACGCGACCCTGGCCGAACGGCCGCAAATCGTCGCCGCGAACAAAATGGACATGCCGGATGCGGAGGCCAACCTGAAAAACTTCCGCGAGCAGGTGGGCAAGCTGAGACCGGACATCGAAATCATGCCGATCTCTTCCTTGACCCGTCAAGGGGTGCAGGAGCTTCTTTACCGGGCGGCCGATATCCTGGATGCGATCCCGCAGGAGGTTCACGTCGAGGAAGTCGCCGAGACGGCCGAAAGAAAAGTGTACAAGCTGAACAGGAAAGACGACGACAACGCGTTTACGATTACGCGGGATAACGAAGCCTTTGTCGTTCACAGCGAAAAAATCGAACGCATGCTGAAGCGGCTGCAGATGAATTCGCATGAGGCGATTCTGAAGCTTGCCCGGACGATGCGCCATATGGGCATCGACGACGAGCTGCGCAAACGCGGAGCGGTGGAAGGGACGATCGTCCGGATCGCCGATTTCGAATTCGAATTCGTCGAAGGCAGCAGCTACTATTAAAGGCGGACTCCGCAACAGATGGGCGGCCCCCGGGGCTGCCTGGGACAATTTCGAACCAAAGCCGTTAAAGGGCGCGCGACGCGCTCTTGAGCGGCTTTTTTCATACCCGAGTGTTACCGCGATCGGGGTACATAAAACATCCTTCTTGCCAAGTAAGCGCTATTATTGTATTCTTCTGGACAAAAAGGCGCAAATCTATTGACCCTCTGGATGCAATTCTTTATAATGTCCACTATATGAATACATCAGTCTTTGAGGAGAGGACGTTCGTGAAAGAACGCTATTATTTGGTCCGGGAAGATATTTTGCCTGAAGCGGTGGTCAAAACGATGCAGGTAAAGCAGCTCCTTGCCGCCGGCGACGCAAAGACGGTGCATGAGGCTGTGGAGCAGGTCGGCATGAGCCGCAGCGCATTTTACAAATACAAGGACGGCATCCACATGATCAACCAGCTGGAAAGGGAGCGGATCGTAACGATCTCGATGGACATGGAGCACCGCTCCGGGATGTTGTCGAAGGTGCTGAGCCTCGTGGCGGGTTTTGGCGGCAACGTCTTGACGATCAACCAGAGCATCCCGCTGCAGGGAATCGCCAACGTCGTCATTTCCGTCGAGGTTTCCCGCATTAGCGAAGAACTCGGGGATTTGCTCGAAAGCTTGCGGGACTGCGCCGGCGTTAAACGCGCGAACCTGATCGGTCAAGGCTGATTTTCGGATTCGCCCCAAATGGAACGTCGCTTGATATGCAAAAACCTAGGTTAACAGTAAAAAAAGAAATGCACGCATGTAACAGGAGGAGAGGGAATGAAGCCGGTTAAAGTGGGTTTATTGGGTCTCGGCACCGTGGGGACGGGCGTCGTCAGAATCGTGGAGGGCCATCAAGAGGATTTGAGCAGTCAGGTGGGTTCCCCGATCATCATTGAAAAAATCGCCGTAAAAAACAGCGACAAAACCCGCAGCATTACCGTGGACAAAAACAAGCTGACCGAAGATCCATGGGAGGTGATCCGGGACCCCGAAATCGACGTCGTCGTGGAGGTCATGGGAGGCATCGATCATACGAAGGATTACATCCTCGAAGCTTTGGACCGCGGCAAGCATATCGTCACGGCCAACAAGGATCTGATGGCGCTGCACGGCTCGGAGATTTTGGCCAAGGCCCAGGAAAAGCAGTGCGACGTGTTTTACGAAGCAAGCGTTGCCGGGGGCATTCCGATTATCCGGACGCTGATCGAAGGTTTTTCGTCCGACCGCATTCTGAAGATTATGGGGATCGTAAACGGAACGACGAACTTTATTTTATCGAAAATGAGCCAGGAAGGGGCATCCTACGAAGCCGTGCTGGAAGAAGCGCAGAAGCTCGGGTACGCGGAAGCGGATCCGACCTCGGACGTGGAAGGCTTGGACGCGGCCCGCAAGATGGCCATCCTGGGAACGCTTGGCTTCCGTACCAACGTGGAGCTGAAAGACGTCAGCGTGCGCGGAATTTCCCAGGTCTCGAAGGAAGACATCGCATACGCAAAACGGCTGGGATACGAAATGAAATTGCTCGGCATCGCCGACCGGGAAGACGATCATGTAAGCATCAGCGTACAGCCGACGATGGTTCGGAAGGGACATCCCATTGCATCCGTGGGCGGCGTGTTTAACGCGGTGTACGTTTACGGCGAAGCCGTGGGCGAGACGATGTTTTACGGGGCCGGCGCGGGAGAAATGCCGACGGCGACTTCCGTCGTGGCGGATTTGGTGGCCGTGATCAAAAACCTGAAGCTTGGCGTCAACGGCCTGAAAGCGATCGTGCCGTACAAACCGAAAAAGCTGAAAAACGATGAGCAAATCGCATTCAAAAATTTCATTCTGCTTCATGTGGACGACAAAGCCGGCGTGCTGGCGAAAATCACCCAAGTATTCGCGGAGTTCGGCGTCAGCCTGGAGTCCGTGGTCCAGCAGCCGAACGAACTGAACCCGGAAGCGGAAATCATTATCGTTACCCACAATGCCAGCAAAGCAAGCATGGACAAAGTGCTTCAGCATTTTGAAGGACTTGACGTCATCCGCAAGATCAAAAGCGTGTACCGCGTGGAAGGGTAAAACCTTCCGCGGCATTCGTACCAGCGCTTCATGATCCGCTTATATATAAAGGATTTTTCGCAAAAATCCTGAACAAAGAACAAAGGAGCCATACCAAAATGTCATACCAAGGACTGCTTCAAACGTACAAACCATACCTGCCCGTCAATGAAAACACGCCGTTGCTTACGCTGAAGGAAGGCAACACGCCGCTCATCCGCGCGGTGAATCTGTCGGAGGAGCTCGGGCTGAATCTGCATTTCAAATACGAAGGCTTGAACCCTACCGGCTCGTTTAAGGACCGAGGCATGGTCATGGCCGTTGCCAAGGCGGTGGAAGAGGGCAGCCGCACCATCATGTGCGCCTCGACCGGCAATACGTCCGCGGCTGCGGCAGCATACGCCGCTCGCGCCGGGCTCAACTGCATCGTGCTCATTCCGAACAACAACATCGCCCTGGGCAAACTGGCGCAGGCGATGATTTACGGGGCGAAGGTCATCGCCATCGAGGGCAACTTCGACCGCGCGCTGGAAATCGTGCGCGAAATTACGGCCAAACATCCGATCACGCTCGTCAACTCTGTGAACCCGTACCGCATCGAAGGGCAGAAAACGGCTGCGTTCGAGGTGGTCGACCAGCTCGGGAAAGCGCCTGACGTGCTGGCCATTCCCGTCGGTAACGCGGGCAACATTTCGGCTTATTGGAAAGGGTTCAAAGAATACCATGCGGCAGGCAAAGCGTCCTCCCTGCCGAAAATGGTCGGTTTCGAAGCGGAAGGCGCCATGGCGATCGTGAAGGGCGAACCGATTCTCGAGCCGGAAACGATCGCGACGGCGATCCGGATCGGCAACCCGGCAAGCTGGAGAACGGCGGTCGCCGCGGCGGAAGAATCCGGCGGACAAATCAACTACGTGACGGACGATGAAATTTTGGAAGCTTACCGTCTGATCGCCTCCCGCGAAGGCGTATTTGCCGAACCGGCATCCGCCGCATCGGTAGCCGGCGTGCTGAAGCTGAAACGGGAAGGATATTTCCAAGGCGGCGAAACCGTCGTCTGCGTCCTGACAGGCAACGGCCTGAAAGATCCGAACGTCGCCCTCCAAACCGTCAACGCCGATCCGCTTGTTGTGCCCGACACCGAAGAAGCCGTCATGGAAGCCATCGCGAAGCTGGAAGAGGCTACGGCATGATCAGACCGGAAGGCGTATACGTAAGGATTCCTGCCAGCACCGCAAATCTCGGTCCGGGGTTTGACACGTTGGGCATGGCCTTGTCATTGTACGCATGGATCGGGATGAAGGAAGCGGACGAAACGGCGATTCGGTTGTACGGTAACGAAATGGAAGGGATCCCGACGGATAAAAACAATCTCGTCTATCAGGTCGCCCAAATGGCGTTCCGCGAAGCGGGCGTCCATTTGCCCGAGCTGGAAATATCGATGTATTCGGACATTCCGCTGACCCGGGGGCTCGGCAGCAGCGCATCCGCCATCGTCGGCGCGCTTTATGCCGCGAATGCCTTGATCGGATCGCCATTGCCGGACGCAAGGCTTCTGGATATGGCGACGGCGATCGAGGATCATCCGGACAATGTCGGAGCGTCGCTATTCGGCGGGTTCATTACGGCGGTTTGGGACGGCGAACATGCCGATTACGTCCGGATGGAGCCGCATGAGGATCTGGAGGTCCTCGTCGTCATTCCGGATTTTCAATTGAAGACGTCCGAGGCGAGAAAAGTGCTTCCCGAAAAGATCGGCCGGAAGGATGCGGTCTACAATATCAGCAGGTCTTCGCTGCTGGTGGCCGCTTTGGCCCAGGGCAGGCTCGACCTGATCGGCCGGGCGATGTCCGACCGCCTTCATCAGCCGTACCGGGCGGGGCTCGTCCCGGGGATGGCCGAAATCTTGGAGCGGGCCGTGGAGCACGGCGCTTTGGGCATCGCGCTCAGCGGGGCTGGCCCGACGCTGCTTGCGCTCGTCGATCGCCATTCGCTGCGTAAAAAGGAACTGGAGTCTTATCTCCTGAATACGATGAAGGCCGAGGGCATCAGCGCATCTGCACGATGGCTGGTTCCCGACCGCGAAGGTGCCCGTCTGATCGGCAGCATGTCGACAGGCTCATTTATGGACATGATAGAAGGGGAAGTAAACGCATGAAGCGAATAGCATTATTGCCTGAAGGATCGGTGTCGCACGAGGCCGTTGCGCAGCTGCTTGGGGGCGAACCGGCGGAACTCGTGTACCACAAGCTGATCTCCGACGTGTTTTTGTCGACGGTCCATGGAAAAACGGATTACAGCGTCATTCCCATCGAAAATACGATCGAAGGATCGGTCAGCCTTCACATGGATTGGCTCGTCAACGAAGTGGACATACCGATGCAGGTCGAATGGGTCTATCCGTCGATTCAAAACCTGGTCGGAGACCGGGAGGAGTTCCTAGCGGAATCCGGTGAACTGGACTTTGCGCGCATTCAAAAGATTTTGTCCCATCCCGTGGCGACGGCCCAGTGCCAGCAGTTCATCCGCAAGCATATGCCCCAGGCGGAACTGGTCAATGCGGGGAGCACGACGGAAGCGATCGGGATCGTCAAAAGCAATCCGGGACAGGGGCTGGCGGCCATCGGCACCAAACTTGGAGCCGCGACGCACAAGCTGGACGTTTTGGCGGAACGGGTAACGGACCATGACAACAATTACACGCGGTTCATTTTGATCGGCAAAGAAGCGCTCGACCAGCTGCCGAAGCCCGTCAAGCAGATGAAAACGAGCATCCTGGTCACGCTTCCGGAGGATTTTGCCGGTGCGCTGCATCAGGTTCTCGCGGCTTTCGCATGGAGACGGCTGAACCTGTCCCGCATCGAATCCCGTCCGACGAAGAAAAAGCTGGGTAGTTATTATTTTTATATCGATGTTCTTGAATCGGTGGAATCCGTGCTGCTGACGGCGGCGATCGGAGAGATCGAGGCTTTGGGCTGCCAGGTGCGCGTGCTCGGTTCCTATCCAAGCTATACGTATCAGGAATTAATATCGGAGGTGCTGTAGTTTATGTCAGAGCAGTGGATCTATTTGGATGGTGAATTCGTCACCAAAGAAAACGCGAAGGTATCGGTGTTCGACCATGGTTTTTTGTATGGCGACGGTATATTTGAGGGCATCCGCATCTATGAAGGCAATATTTTTAAATGCGATGAACACTTGGAGCGTCTGTACGATTCCGCAAAATCGATCGATCTCAACATTCCGCTGACGTTCGAGGAAATGCGCGAAGCGATGGCG
Source organism: Paenibacillus cookii (assembly GCF_018333375.1). Classification (GTDB taxonomy): domain Bacteria; phylum Bacillota; class Bacilli; order Paenibacillales; family Paenibacillaceae; genus Paenibacillus_AQ; species Paenibacillus_AQ cookii. Next base: position 3,341 of record NZ_BORW01000046.1, on the reverse strand, counting down.
GAAACGATCCGCCGCAACGACATGAGAAACGGATACATCCGCCTCGTCGTTTCCCGCGGAGCAGGCAATTTGGGCCTTGATCCGAGACGCTGCCCGAAACCGACGGTGCTCATCATCGTGGAACAGCTTGCGATCTATTCGGAAGAAGCCTACAAAAAGGGCCTGCGTGCCGTGTCGGTATCGACGCGCCGCAATTTGCCGGACGCTTTGAATCCGAAGATCAAATCCTTGAACTACCTGAACAATATTTTGGTGAAAATCCAGTCGAACCTGGCGGAAGCGGACGAAGCGATCATGATGAATGCGCAAGGTTACGTGACCGAAGGCTCCGGCGACAACATTTTTATCGTCAAACGAGGCGTCGTTTACACTCCGCCTTGCTACCTCGGGGCACTCGAAGGCATCACGCGCATGGCGATTATCGAATTGTGCGAAAAGCTCGGCTACAAGCTGAAGGAAGAGCCGTTTACGATGCATGACGTATACATCGCCGATGAAGTCTTTTTCACGGGTACGGCCGCAGAAGTGATCGCAGCCCGCGAAATCGACGGACGGATCATCGGCAACGGCGAAGCAGGTCCAATTACGCTGAAGCTGCTCGAAGAGTTCCGCAAAGCGGTGACTCAAGACGGCTACAAAGTGTGGGAATAGTCGTCCGGCGCCCGGTTTATGCGCGCCCGTTCGCAAAAAATCCTTTCATGACAAGCTCATGGAAGGATTTTTTTGTCGTTGGGGATGTCATTCGCCCATCCTCTGCATAAGATGTAGTAACGAAGGGCGGACGATTCATGCGCCTATTAGAGTTTAGGAGGTATTTGCCGCGTGAAGATACACATCGTAAAAAGTGGCGACACTTTATATGAGCTTTCCAAAAAGTACGACATTCCCCTGGAAAAAATCATCGACGCCAATCCGCAAATTGCGGACCCGAATCAGCTGCAGGTCGGGCAAAAGGTGAAAATTCCCGCAAAACCGGTGCAGGTGCCAAGCCAAGATCAAATCATCCATAAACATGTCGTGAAGCAAGGAGACACGCTGTGGAAGCTGTCGAAGGCTTGGGGCGTTTCCTTGAAGGAAATGATCGACGCCAATCCCCAGCTCAAAAATCCGAATGCACTGCTCGTGGGCGAAGTGGTGAATATTCCGAAAACAAAAGGCAACCCGGGAACGAACGATCACCCGAATCCAGGCTCCAACGCCAACGAACATGCCAATGTGCAGCATGAGAAACTCCAACCCGGCGGAAAGGCTTTTACCGGTCCGAAAGAAGAAATCACTGCCCCTAAAGCCGAAACGACGGCTCCGAAGCCGACGCAGCCCCAGCAGCTATCCGAACTGCCTAGCGTACCGCTCCCCAATCTGATGCCGGAACTCCCGAACGTGATGCCGAATGTTCCTAATATCATGCCGAACGTTTCCGACGTGATGCCTGAATTGACGGCCCCCAACGTCATTCCGAACGTGATGCCGGAAAACGTAACCCCGAATATCATGCCTGAGGCAACCGTTCCGAACGTAAAACCCAATGTGATGCCTGAAATGACCATGCCGAATGTAATGCCAAACGTAATGCCCGAAATGACGATGCCAAACGTGATGCCCAATGTCATGCCGAACGTGACGCCAAACATCATGCCGGAAATGGTTGAACCGAACGCGACTCCGAATATTATGCCCTTTTCCGAGAAAAAGCCGACAGGCCTCAAACCTGTTGCGGAAGAGCCGTGCGGCTGCGGAGGAGATCCTTATTTCGGCGGAGCCCATCATCCGTTTATGCAGTTCCCGACGGCAGTTCATGAAGCAGGTGCTTATTATCCGACGCCTTACGACGATGAGGTTCAGGCCGTGCATACTTACGACGACATGCCTTACCATGGGAAATCTTCGAAATACCCGGGGATTGTGGAGGGGGCCGAAGACCACTATGCGCCTAACCAATCCTGGGTGAGCCCGTCCATGCAACATCCTAACGGACACTTTGATCATCATTGGGAAAATCAAGTTTCGCCGGTCGCTTTCGAGCCCAATACGCAATCTCCCGTAAGTTATCAACCGAATCAGCCGTATCATCATGACCAGGTGGCGCCGGCCTATTATGAACCCGTTTATGCGTCTAATCCATGCGGTTGCTCCGGAACGGCTCCCGTGTATCATGCGCCTGAACCGGCTTATGTGGAGCCGCAAGCTTACGATCCTTATTGCTATCCGCATTTCATGCTTCCGCCATGGTGTTATCCCTACCCGGCGCCTGTGCCGCTGGTAGGCGGATACGGAGCGGGCCCGAATGCGCCGTTGGACGTTCATGGCCATGGACCGAATATGCCTTTCCACGATCCAAATATGCCTTATCATGATGCAAATGCGAATATGCCTTATCATAATCCGAACATGCCGTACCCCGGATTTGGTGGAACGGAATATCCGATATGGAACCGCACCCAGACGTATGCCTCCCCTTTACAGCAAACGGAGCCTCAATCCGCGCCTTCCGCGGAGGTAAATTCGGTTCAGGCGCCAAACCCGGCTTTTGAGGCAGAAGAGGACTCGGGCCAAACGGATGCCGAACCCGCCAAAACCGCCAAGACGTTAAACAGCAGCAAAAGAAGCACGACGGTGCCCCGCGATAAATCCATTCCGAACAAATCCAAAAAACAAAACGTATCTTCCAAACGCAAAAATCCTTGGATCAAAGGATGAGGAAGCCGCAGAGATGACGGCCGGACATGGATGTCCGGCTCTTTTTTTGTATTGGTCTAAACTAATGGTTGATAGATCGATGAGCATTTTGTTTTGGCATTCGTCTGCTCCTTATATGCAGGCTTTAAAATGAACATCTCTCTTACCAACGGGCATTGGGCCAATAGAGGAGGAGACGGAATGGCTATTCAGTTGATCCGCTACAGGCTTTTATAATTTGGAAATGAATTATTCAAAAAAACACTTGTCAAAAACAATAAACGCATGTTATATTAATATTCCGGCCAAGAAATCTATGAAAAGCCGAGTGGAATTGAGAGATTAAAAATTTTCAAAAAAAAGCTTGCAAATCTCGAGAAACCATGATATATTATAAAAGTTGCTGCTGAACACAATGGCGGCGACGAAAACGAAATGTTTGATCTTTGAAAACTGAACAACGAGTGAGATATGAGGTTTCGGCAACGAAACCGAAACGCGAAGCAAACCGGTCCAAGCCTATGGCTGGATGGTTTGCGGAGCACAAATGAGAATTAAATTCTCGTCAGATTCAAAATGAGTCACAAACTTTCATGGAGAGTTTGATCCTGGCTCAGGACGAACGCTGGCGGCGTGCCTAATACATGCAAGTCGAGCGGACCTTA
>NZ_BORW01000045.1 GCF_018333375.1 Paenibacillus cookii | reverse complement strand
ATGGGAAGACTATCCACTTCCATTTTACCAAACGGAAAGGTGTTTTTCTGTCAAGAACGAGATTTTTCAATAAGAAATCCTAGTCATATCAAGGCTTAACACTAATTTTCAAGGTGCGAAAGTTGAGGGATTAACGAAAACTGCTGTTTCCATACTGCAGATTTCTTTAATACCATTGTAACACCGGGGACTCTGCACTTATTTGCGTTATGACAGCATAAAATTGCCCGGGGTCCCGGTCCGTTCCGCAGGACTAGCATTATTTTTTCCCGGCCACAACAAAAAAGTCCATGCCATGCGGCATGAACTTTATCAGGATTGAAGATGCACCCGATATTCCGAGGGGGACACCCCCGTCACTTTTTTGAATACGCGGCTGAAATAATTCGGATCTTTATAACCTACCGCGTAACAGACCTCCTTCAGGCTCAGCTCCCCGTTTTTCATCAAGTCCTTGGCCTTGTCGATGCGAAGCCTTGTCACATAGTCGATAAAGGTTTCGCCGGTCTGCTGTTTGAACACTTTGCTGAAGTAATAAGGATTCAGATGAACATGCTCCGCCGCATCCTCCAGCGACAGCTCCTCCTGGAATCTTTCGCGTATGTATGCCAGCGCCTTGTCCAGCATATTCGTCGTGTTCTGCTCCCGCTCTTCCCGGATCTGCCTGATCGCCAGCTGGACGTAGGTGCTTTCTTCGGCCGGTCCCTTCCCGTAGGGACCCTCAGCGCCGGCTCCGTCAGCGGCCTTCAGATCCTCGAAACGATAGAGGCTTCCCCATTTGTCCTCGAACTTGGACGCAAACACGGCCTCATAATAGGACCGCCTGATCCCTGCCGCCTCGCTCTGCACGGAACCGATGCCGACGGAAATGGTGATCCCGCACTGGTTGGCAAGCGATTCGGCCAGCTTGGCACCCAATTGCGCGGCACCTTCCCGTAACGCTTCATCGCCGGCCTGCGGACCGGCAAGCAGAAATACCGCCATATGGCTGTGGACCATGGAGCTGACGACGGCGCCGCAGCGGTCTTTGGCAATGTCATGCGTAAGCGTTTTGACCGTGTCGTACACCTTTTTTTTCTGGTCGCCGATCTCCGGGAAGGCAAGCACGATGGCGCAGCCCTTGCCTGCGGGCAGTTTCAATATGTCGGCCAGCTGCGAAACCTCGGTCTCGTTGACTTGATCGGACATAAAATGGAGCGCCAATTCCGTTTCCGCAAGCGGCAGCAGCTGAAAGAACTTGTCCCGGACCGCCAGTTGCTCGTTGCGTTCCCGCCGGTCCTCCGCGATCTCATCCACCAGCCGTTTCAGGACGGCGGCAATTTGCTCCCGCTTGGCGGGTTTCACCAAATATTCGTGCACGCCAAGGGATAAGGCCTGTTTCGCATAATCGAAATATTCATAGGCGGTGATCAGGACCATTTTGACGCCGGGATTGTGGGCCTTGATTTCCTTCAGCGCCTCAAGCCCTTGAATGCCGGGCATTCTGACGTCCATCATGACGATATGGGGGTGGAATTCGGCCGCTTTCTGAATCGCCGTCCTTCCATTTTCCGCATGCATGATTTGAAACGTGTCCGGCAGCATCCGGTTCACGATCCATTCGATTCCTTCCCTCTCCAGGGCTTCATCATCCGCGATCAACAGGCGATACATGGTTTTCCTCCTTTCCCCGGACAGGTATCCTCAGAATGACCGTCGTCCCTGCTCCCGGCGCGCTTTCGATGCGGACCAGATCCTTTCTGTCGTAAAAAAGCTCCAGCCGTTTGAACACGTTGCGCGTGCCCAGGCCGGTGGAATGGCCGCTTTTGCCGTCCGCATTCTTCGGGGACGCCTCGTCGTAATGGAGCAGCGAATCCCGAATCTCTCCGCTCATTCCGGCCCCGTTATCCGATATCGACACCCATGTTTCGTCCGGCTTGCACTGAACCGCCAGTTTGATGACGGCTCCTTCCTCCATGCCCTCGATGGCATGCACAAACACGTTTTCGAGGATCGGCTGCAGCGTCAGCACGGGCACCAAAACGTCCAAGCCCGCCTCTTCGATCTCCGTTTCGAACCGGATCCGTTCCCGGAAACGGGCCTGCTGGATGATGAAATACTCCCTGGCATGCTCCACTTCATCCCGCAAAGGCACCGGACGGTCCAGCTGACGGAGGTTGTAGCGGAGCAGGTTGGACAAGGAGACCGTCAGATCGCTCGTTTTTTCGGCCCCTTCGATCAAAGCCAGCTTGGATAGCACGTTTAAGGAGTTGAACAAAAAATGGGGGTTGATCTGATTTTGCAGCACCGCAAGCTCCAGCTCCTTGACGAGCCGGTCCTTCTCAAGGCCTTCCTTTTCCTTTTGAATAAGCAGCTTCAAATTTTCCTGCATCTGCCGAAACGCTTCGGATAACGTCCGGAATTCGTCGTGGACTCCCATCGGAGGCGGGGTCGCTTCCAGATTGCCCTCTGAAATTTGCTCCGCCGTCCGGACGAGCCCCTGAATCGGTTTCGTGATCCGCAGCGAAATCCAATAAGCAAACACGAGACTGATCACGGTATTCGCCGCAAACACGGCTATCCCCCAATGATTCATCACATCGGTTTGCACGAGGATTTTCCGGTAAAACGGCTGATAGTAGCTGAGCTCCTGATCGATCAATTGATAGGCCTCTTCCCGGATGAACCCGGCCGTCGTCTCCGCGTCGGCATAGGAGGACGCATAGGCAAGCGGCGTACGGCTGTTTAACGCGTCCATCACGCTTTTTTCCTGCGATATAAACGTTGCCAGCATATGGCGGTAACTCCGGACGGCAAGCTCGACCGAAGCCACCGGCTGCTGTGCCGACAGGCTTGTCTGCAGCGCTTTCAGCTCGGCTCTTTGGTTTTCGAATTCCTTGAGGCTGCCGGGGCTGCGGTCCATGATATGGACGTTGATCGCCCGCAGGTTCTCACGGGTCTTCTCGTCGATTTGTTTATATAATAATACCCGGTCGAGCATCATATTATAGCTTTGCTGCACGGTGCGACCGCTCTGGAATACGAAAAAGGACACCGCATTGTTCAAGATAAACAGCAGCGGGATAACGATGAACAACATTCGGCGCATATTCACGGCGCAGTCCCTCCCGTTTGCCCATGCTCCCGAACGAGAACGCTCGTCGCAATAAAATGCTGCGGCGGCAGCTTCTCCCCCCGAAACCATCGATCGAGCAGACGGATGGCTTGTGCGCCGATTTCCCGCGGCTCCTGCACGATCGAAGCTTCAATGTCTCCCGCCGCGATGCCTTTGCGGGTTGCCTCCAAATCGTCAAAACCGTATACGCGCACGTCTTCCCTGCCCGCTGCCTTCATGCCTTCGAGAATGCCTCCGGCATCAAGCGCGCTGAATCCGACGATGGTGCCGATCTCTGGATGCTGACGCAGCATGGCCTCTGCCTTTTTGGCCGCGCCGATCCGCGAGATGTTCGACGAACGGACATCGACGACTTGATAACCGGGTATCCCCGAGACATACGCCCGGAATCCTTCCAGCCGCTGCCTTTGGTTGTCCGCAAACTCGCTGCCGATGATGACGCCGATGCGTCCGCCGCCTTGGGCGCTTCCGACCACAAGCTCTCCCATCCGCTCTCCAGCCTTGCGGTTGTCCGTGCCGACGTAAGCCAGACGCCGGCTTCCCGGCTCGTCCGCATCGACCGTCAGCACCGGAATCCCCTGATCGATGGCTTTGGCGATGAGCCGGTCGTAATCGGCACTGCCGAGCCCTTGAACCAATATGCCGTCCGGTTTGGCGGCAATCGCTTTTTCCAGAAGCCTGGATTGCTCCGAAGGGTCGATCCGGATCGGTCCCGTGTAGTCGATTTTCATCCCGAGCCGTTCCGCCGCTTGATCCGCTCCCTGCTTCATTTCCCGCCAGAACGGATTATCGAGCTCCTGCGCGATCAGAACGATATGCTTTGCGGGCGGAGCCGCCGCTTTGCCGGGTTCCATGCGATGGATCAAATCATCCACCATCGTCGTCGAAGCGAAAAAACGAATCAGGACATACCCAAAAACCAAAACCACCACGACCAGTCCGAGGGACCACTTCCTGTTTGACATGTTCTCCCTTCTTTCAGCGCAAGCGTTTCTATCGATCATTTTGCCCATTCCAATAGTATATCATCATGCGCCAAGCCGGGTGATGTCCCCGGTCGAAAATCAGGTCGGAATCGTAATGAGGAACGTCGTGCCTTTGCCCTTTTCGCTTTCTACCTCGATGAATCCCTTCAATTTGTCGACGGTGCTGTAAACCATCAGCATGCCCAGGCCCGTCCCTTCCTCCTTGGTGGAATAATACGGCTTGCCGAGCCGGGAGATTTCTTCCTTGGTCATGCCGACGCCGGTGTCCTCGATACGGATGACGATATTTTGCTTTTTCTCCGAAATGTCGATGAACAGTATTCCGCCGCCCTTTTCCTTCATCGCTTCGATCCCGTTTTTGTACAGGTTGATGAGGCACTGCTGGACCTGGTTCCGGTCGTAATGTTTTTTCAGCGAATTGTTGAAACTGAACGCCACTTCAACCTTGTGGATGGACGCGTAAGGCATGATGACGCTTTTCGTGTATTCCAGCTCCTCGCTCATGTCGGAATAGACCATGTTGTCGGATTGCGGCTTGGCAAACGAAAGATAGTCGCTGACGATTTTTTCCGCGCGCCGCAACTCCTGCAGGGACAATTCCACATATTCCTTTTCCTCCGGCCCGATCGCCTTCGATTTGCTTAACAGCTGGAGAAATCCGCTGGTAACCGTCAAGGGGTTGCGGATTTCATGGGATACGCTGGCCGCAAGCTCGCTGACGACGTTCAGCCTCTCCGAATGCATGATCCGGTCGCGGTTTTTCATGTTGGAAATGATCTTTTCGATGAGCACCATCAGAACTCCCATAAACGCCACATACGTCGTTAAAGTGTTAAGGGCGAGCACCCCAAAGTGATTGTTTAATGCCCCCGTGGCAAAACTTAAAGTACACAGGTAAAAACCGATCGTCAAAAAAGAGGCGATCATCGCCCAAAGAATGCGCCCCCTGGAGCTTAGCTTCATAAATTTGGCGCTGTAATACGGCACGATGACCATGATTGTCGTCGAAAAAAGGAAAGACTGCATCGTCCCTTCCCCGCCCACGTAAAACCGGTACAGGTTCAAGATGATATATAAAAGGAATACGCTCCGATATCCTCCATATAACGCGACCACCAGAAACGGAATGTATCTTAAATCCACGATAAACCCAATGCTGAGCTGAATCGGCATCGAAATGCAGAGAATCATCGACGCGGCCGACAACAAAACGAGGATCTTTCCATGGTAATCAGATGGACGGTTCTCGAAAAACACGAGAAAGACGATGACCGGAACCAATAAAAACAGGAAATTTAAAAGCAACGTTTCAAACAAAGGTTAACTTCCTTTCGGCCCTTATGCTGCATGACGTACACTGTCAGATTATATTGAATGATTACTATAAGACATTACGCCAAATCGATGTTATAAGTAAAGTCAAAAATGCCAATGAATGTTCCCCCTTATTTTGGAAAACGGGTCGCAAACAAAAACCGCCCTTCGTAGGAGCGGTCTGTCGATGATTTCATAGCTTTGATGTCACATATGCCTCAATATCATTTCCTTCGCATCATTCTTGGGCAAGTCCGGTTTTATACGCATTCTCATGGACCAGGCCACGGATGAACGCCTCGAAGTTCGGGGCCAGCTTGATCGCCTTATGGTTCCGTTCCTTATCGACGTACACCACTTCAGGCTCGCCGTCGTTGCCCGACGGGCGGTAGTCCAGCATGACGACTCCGGATCCGGAAGGGCAAGGGCAGATCACGACGCCAAATTCCGGATACCCGTCGGTTTCAATGATATGCCGGCTGCCTTCGGGGCCGCACAGCGAGAATCTTTTCTCCCTGCCGATGCCCATAATGCCGGAAATCGTAATGTGATCCGGGTCTCCCGCTTCGGTTCCGCGGACGGGGAAACATCTGCTGCGCGGAATTCCCCCGTTATGCTGCTTCATCATCTCAATATAGGAGGCAGGCAGCTTGAATACCAGCGATTCCTCCACGGAAGCGATCAAATCGTCCGCGGGCGGACCGGATATGTAGTGTTCCGCGCCTTCCGCGCCGTCGTCCCAAAAACCGGCCGAATCGGGATCCGCATCGGTTGCGGAAGCGGCGGGAGCGGCGGCAACGACCGGCTCCGCCTTGGACTCCGCCGGAACGGGTTCGCCGGCCGGTTCTTCGACGGGTTCCGATTCCGCCAGTTTCTGCCGGATGGAGTCCAGGAACTCCAGCGTATCCTCATCGCCGGGGTCCAGCTTGTCCGCGGCTTCAAACGCCTGCAAAGCTTCCTCGTAACGGTCCAAATAATAATAGGCGAGCCCGATGCGGTAATGCCAAAGCGGATCGTCTTGTCCTTCTTCGGCTACGGTCAGAAATTGCTCGACCGCCTCCTCGTAACGCTCCAGATTATTCATTGCCCTCCCCAGATGGCTGACCAGCTCGTAATCCCGCTCTTCCTCCGGAATGTCCGCGATCGCATCCACGATTTGCTCGAATTCATCTTCTTCATGCCATGTTTCCAGCTGTTCCAAAAGATCTTCACGCATATTTTTTTGCCTCCCACCAAAAGCCCTTTTTCAAATTATACCATTCGGGGGATGGCGTCTCCAGCATGGGAGGAAAAGCATAAATCAAGGGGGCTCAAAATAGGCCGTCCGTTGCAAAGGATTTTGGAAAAGACTATAGAATTTTATATCCAGCAGCTGGATTTCCCAATCATTTTCCAGTTTATGCCTTTATTCCATTTCCCGCCTGCCGTTACAATCCATCCTGAAGGAGATGATATCGATGAAAGCTTATAAGTGGAAATGGTTTGCTGTATTTATCGTCCTCTTTGTCGTTTATAGCTTGGGTTGGAGGGAGGACCAGGCCGAGGCGGCATCCGTCCTTACGCTTGGCAGCGAAAACCGCGAGGTCCGGGATGTGCAGTATCGGCTCAAAACTCTTGGCCTTTATGACGGAGCGCTTGACGGTACCTATGGCCCAGGCACGGCGTCCAGCGTCATGAAATTTCAAAAGGAGTACGGGGTTCATCCGGACGGGGCCGTAGGACCCGCCACATGGAGAAAACTTAAAAAATATACGCTCAGCGAAAGCGAAATGGAAATCATGGCCAAAATCATCTACAGCGAAGCCCGGGGCGAACCCTATAAAGGGCAGGTTGCCGTCGGAGCCGTCGTGATGAACCGAATCCAATCGGACGAATTCCCGGATACCATCCAAGGCGTCGTCTTCCAAAAAAATGCGTTTACGGCCGTCAGCGACGGGCAATACGGGATGAAGCCGAACCGGACGGCTTACCGTGCCGCACTGGATGCCGTTCGCGGATGGGACCCGACCCGCAACTCGCATTACTACTACAATCCGAAGACGGCAACCGACAAATGGATCCGGACGCGCACCCCCACCCTGAAAATCGGCCGCCATTTGTTTGCGAATTAATCGAATTGCAGGCCTGGGGGCCATCCCCCAGGCTTCTGATCGCTCGGACGATCGCTGCAGGCATGGGAGCCGCCCGGCGCCCCGCCGAGATTATAAAAAAAGCACCCTCCCGGGTGCTATCTCAACGCTAGGGATTACGCTTCTTCAATTCACGGGGGTTAACGGGATCAAGCGATTCGATATCCGCGCCCGCCTCTTCGAACGCATCCGCGATGTCCTCCCAAGCCACCAGCTTGAAGTTCTGGTTGACGACTTCCCCTTTTTCAACATTCTGATCGTCTTGCGCCACGAACAAACCTTCTTCGAACGCGTCTCCCAAATCGTAATTCAGGACGTCGATGCCGTCCGTCTCGGTCGTGCCGTCAATATCGCGGCCATCCGCGATCGTGAAGCTTCCGAGATATTCATTGTCGTCTTCCCGGTCATAAACCGCGTATCGGTTGCTTCCTTGGCTGGAAACGATGAGGTAACCATCGCCGTCCTTTCCGTAATACATCGTTAACCCTTCGACGTCGGCCGTCAGCCGCTTATTGTCAACCGCCGCGATCAATGTGCCTTGCGATCCCCCGCCGGGCTCCGCGTCAAATGCCCAAACCCCCACGTCCTCTTCGGCGATATACATGCGGCCGTATTCATCGTCCACCACGAGCCCTTCCGACTGGGAACCGAGCGTGAAGGAGCGAACAAGTTTGCCGTCGATTTTCCCGTTTCCGTTGTCATACAACTCGTATTGTTCAAATTCGCCGTTTTTCCCGAGCACAAGCGCATAAAATTTTCCGCTGCGCAGGCTGTGATACAAGCTGAAACCGTACACTTCGCTCATGGAAGACACGATCGGCTTTCCGTTGATCCCGGTCAGTTCCCCTTTTGAAGAAATCCGGAACAGATCGATGGAATTGGTGGTCCGGTTCGTCGCCCCGGCGATATCGATTTTGGCGTCTCCTAGTTTAAAATCGTATCGTACATCGACATTGTTCATGCGCCCCAGGGCGTAGGCATAATTTTGACGGCCTTCAAGATCGTAGACGAGCAGCCCCCCGGCTTTGTTGGTCGCAATGATTTTGCTGTCTTCCGGATCGGTTGGATGCAGCCAGATCGCGGGATCGTCCGCGGCATCGTCGCCATGGCTGACCGCTTCCGTCTCAACCTTCGCTTTGACGGAGACCGGTTCGTACGACGTGCCGGCATAAGCCGACGTTCCAAACATCAAACACCCCCCGATAACCGTCAGCATCGCTGATTTTGTCCATCTCAACATAAACTCTCACACTCCCAATGGATAGAAAATTTGGCATGCACCTCCAATGTAATGGACAAGCGTCAAACCCGCATCAAAAGATTGTAAACAACAAGTAAAAATATGAAATATTTGGATTTATAAAACTGCTCACCCCGCGGAAAAAAAACGGACCGCTTTTCGCGGCCCGCTCTGACCGGGCGTTCCCGGCAGTTGCATGTTTATGCTGATTTTGATCCGTTCGCCTAATCCCGGCTCGCCAGCTTCGAAAGCAGGCGCAAAATTTCGACGTACAGCCACACGAGCGTCACCAGCAGCCCGAAGGAGCCGTACCACTCCATGTATTTCGGAGCCCCTTGCCGGGCCCCTTCTTCGATAAAGTTAAAATCGAGCACGAAGTTCAAGGCGGCGATAATGACGATAACCACCGAAATGCCGATGCCGATCGGGGTGCTGTCATGCAAATACGGCACGGTCACGCCAAACAGCCCTAACACGAAACTCAGCAGGTACACGAGCGCGATTCCCGCCGTAGCGGCGAAAAGGCCTTTCTGGAAGCCGGCGCTGGCTTTGACCAATCCCGTCTTGTAAACGACCAGCATAGCCAAAAATACGCACATCGTCAGCAAGGCAGCCTGCAAGGTAATGCCGTAATATAAAGATTCGTAAGCCGCCGATAAAGCCCCTAAAAAGAGACCTTCCCCAATCGCATAAATCGGCGCCAAAAACGGTGCCGTCGTCGGCTTAAAACTGATGACCAACCCAAGCACCAATGCGCCGATCGCCCCGCCGATCATGTAGGGATACATTTCGTACCCGTTAAAAAACATCACCCAGGATACGACCGCCGCCCCGATCAGGAGCGCCAGCAGCATAAACGATTTGTTGACCGTCCCGCCGATCGTCATGGTCTCTTGGCCGTTGTAATGTTCGCTTCTTTCAAACGTTTTTTTGTTAAGCGTCGGATTTCCGCTGCGACCGATCAAATTCATTTCCCCCCAACATTTTTAATGCTATTCTAGCATACGTTGGAATATTTTAGGATACCAAATCCGGATTCATCAAACGCCTTATTGCATTTCGTTTCGTTCTTTAAGGTAAGCTTCGATCACTTTCTTGTTGTTCTCGTCGATCCGCAGCGGAATCCCGGCGCAATTCACGACGATGCCGTTCATGTTTTCGGACAAGGCCAACAGGTCGTCGAAACCGGCGACATTGCTGCTCCACACTGTTTTATCGTAAACCTTCTCGAATTCGGGCCAATCCGTAAATGCCGGGAGCCACGTCGTATCGTTTTCCGCGCCCAACACGCCAAACCGGATCTCCGTCCCTTCCCGGATCGTTTTGATGCCTTGTTCATCGGAAGGCGCCGGCTCTTTTTCAATCAGCTGCATCGGCAGCAAATATTTGGCCTGCAGGACTTCATCCAGCATTTGCCCCTCCAGCGCCTGAAGCAGCTGTTTATTCCCCTCGCCGCCCTGCCGCGCATGCAAGGTTTGGAAAAACCGGATCAGCGCATGCTGCAGGCGGGGATTGGTGACCGGAATATTGATTTCCGGAATGCCGGTCCAGTCCGGCGGCGGCAATAAATCGTCCCTGTCGATTTCGATATGGTATTGTCCGTTGTCCAAAAGGATTTTGGGGAGGCCAAGGGTATGAAGCTCGGCAAAGGCCCCAAGGATTCCCTCCCGGCCGATTTTTTTCATCTCAAGCATCAGAAGCTGCTGCCGGAAATAATCCTCCGCGCTTGCGGCATATTCCTCTTGCGAGAACATCCATACCCTGTCATCGATATCGACGTACGGGTAGTTCGTATGCTTGTCGTAAGCGAGATATAGCGCTCCCGCCTCTTTGATCTTGTCTTTCAACACGGCGGAAAATGCTTGTATTTTCTCATCGGCATCCTGTCTGGTCAACGTCTGCTGCTGCCTGAAATGCTTGGCGGAATGAATCAAGAAAATCAATTCCTGTATCTCCAGTTCCCTGCATTCTTCCAGCGATACCCGTCCGTTCAACAAAAACCTTACCCCGACTTCATTTTTTCTTTCCTCGTTCATTGGCACGGCCGCCCCTTCCAACCTGTTTGCCTCATTATAGCTTTATATTCCAAACAAAAACAGGCGAAATACTCGCCTGCATTGTCAAGGATGCTTGCCGCATGGGGTCTAGCCGTTTACATTTCCTTGCTTTTCGTGGTTAATCAGCCACTGCTTGCGCGTCAGGCCGCATTTATAACATCAAAGAGTTAACATGATTGTTTTAAATAACTTTTATATATTAGTGCATCTATAACTAATTTTTTTAGTTGGTTCATTATATTTAAAGCTGCTTTTTCAATTACTTCATATTTCTCTTTGTCAATTCCCTCCTTTTGCACACCATGGGCAACGTTATTTCTTCTTTCTAACAAAAGATTAATCTGCCCCTCATATTCTTTAAATCCTTCATGGTTAAATCCTAATCTGTACAATATCTTCCTTAAAACTACAGGTTTTAAATTAGATTCCGTATCGACAATACTCTCTGGTATTTCTACTATTCCTTCCCATATATTATTCATTGCTTTTATGAAATCAACTTGGCGAGAAAATCGATGCAATTTTGAATCGTCTGGTAGCTCCTTATTAAAATAGGGCGACTTCTTAGATTCATTGTGGTAAGTAAGAAAGACCTCATTAAGTGAAGCAGTTGTGATATATTCATTTACTGAATCTCTAGTTAAGTTGGACTTGTTAATTGTATTCACATAAATCTGAAAGGCTGCTTTACAAAAACCTTCATAGTAAGAATACAGCATTACAACTAGTGATTTACGATATTTTTTTTTATCTTGTTCATCTGTCATATTTGAAAGTTGATTTGTTAAAAACCTTAACTCTTCAGTTCTCCAAGTTAGCTCCTCCTCAATTTGAGCAATTATATCCGCTAGATCCATTCTATTCCCCTCAACTTTTCTTCCACAAAAGATATTCTGTCATTTAGCGGTTTGGCATAGTTTTTACCTCCGCCAGTTGTAATTCTTTTAAATTCTGGATCATTTTTTATTTCAATAAATAATTCTGCTATTTGAGACATTTGGTCACTGTTATTCTCATCTATTCTATCTAAAAAGGGTTGGATTCCTATACAAAATGCCTCAAAATGATAAATTAGAAATCTTGAAACAAAGTTACCTTTAGTATTTGTTCCTGAAAAAGTTTGTTCTCCCAATGCATTATTTAAAATAGCAAAAGTTTTTTGGAAGTTCTTTTCTTCTTCTTCATAGTCAAATTTAAAGTCTTGTTTATCGGGATCTGACACATTCTCCATATACTCAGTCAAAAAATCGCTTACATCATGTACATAATAATCACGATAGTTTTTAAAAGCAAAAAATCGTAATACAAGTTCTTGATCGTACTTTTGCTCTATTTTTTCATCAGATAAATTATCAATACAATTTCTGAAGTCTGGATTTTGACTTAAATCGATGATCAGGTTATTAAATTTATCATCTAACAAACGAATTGTGCTATTCCGTATTTCCTGAGCGCTTAATTTCTCACCACCGGTGTTCAATCTCTTAAACATATAATAACGTAATCTTTTATCACTTTCTTTTCTTAGGATTTCAACTCGAATAAAATTACGCTTTAATTTAATTTCTAGGGCTTTGGGTAAACTATCGAAAGTTAAATTATTTAATTCGGGAACTATATCACAATCTGTTAGTACAAGTGAACTTGAACGACCAGGGAGTTTCCCCCTGAAGTGCAAATACGACGAAATTCTTTGCAACCCGTCTATTAATTCGTAAACACCCTCTTCAAGTTCTATAACAAAAATTGGGGGGACGGGCATTTCCAATATAAGAGATTCAATGAATCTAGATTGGCCACCTTCAGTCCATCTAAATAATCTTTGATATTCTGGAGATATTATTAGCTCTTCATTCTCATACATATCAAGAAGTTCATTGAATGATAAATCTAGGCTGCGTGTTCTTATCTTTTCAATTTTTCTTTCAACGGCTTTTATTAGATCCAAACCATCCATTTTTAATCTTCCTTTCTAAAAATAAGTGCTTCTTCTGTGGCACTCGAATTTTTTCGATATTTTAATTTTGATTTATTTATACCAGCTAACGTCTGAGATTGGTAATAAGATTCTTGATGAATTAACTTCCATCCTAATGTTTCGCCCATTTCGACAATAACTTGAGCTAAATCCAAATGAACATCTTTGTAATACGAGTCTTGAATGACTATTATCACCCTTCCCTTTTTCTTTAAGACTCTATTTATTTCAACTAATGACAAGAACATATTATGAAAATACTGGATGTAATGCTTTAAATAATACGACTGAGAAGCTTTTGAAGGGTGGTTTTTCACTCTATTCAAAAACTCGTTTGCAGTATTCCCCCAAATTACGGTATTTCCACTGACCTCCCTAGTAATCTTAGTTGTACCTATCATTCGAGTTCTTAGTTCTTCAAACTCCTTACCATTACCTATCCCTAAAACAGCTAATTCTAGTCTTGTAGCTATAACGTAATCTATTCTTGTACAATATGGAGGGGAAGTAATAACAGCATCGATACACGATTCACTTAATGGGATATTTTGTGAAGATGCAATATCTAGAAGAACACTGCTCTTCGTATGCGTATTTTCAAATGCTTTCGACGATTCAATCATTAAATCAACATATTTCCCGAAATATTCAAATATCCTAACATCATCAACCCTTACTTTTTGATTATCATCTTCTGGTTGTTTAATCCATGTTGGGTTAGAAGTTTTAAAAGTTCTTAGTAGTTCCTTTACCGTTTGAAAAAGAGCAACATAGAAAAATGCAAGTAGAGGCTGAGCGAGTACCTTTTTTAGTAAATCAGCACTCTTTGCGTATGAATATTGACTTTGTTGTAGGAGACTTTGTTGTATCGCCCGCTCTATTTTGCGTATCGTGATAACATTTTTATCACACAACCATACTAATAGAGGGTCTCCAGAAGGAATAAACTTGGATCTGTAGCGTTTAGCTTGTTTCGTAATTTTTTCCGCGTGTATTTCAATGTTCTCGAAATTATCAACTCTTCGGGAGTTGGCAATAATGGGCATTACTGGGTTAATATCAAACCCTATTGCATTGTACCCCTCTTTTTCAACAATGTGTGTCGTTGTTCCGCTACCATTCCAGGGGTCTAAAATAGACGCTCCCAATGGTAATTGTAAATAATTAAGTACATCCTCTACGAATTCTGCAGAATAACCTGCATAATAACTATACCAATTATGGGTATTCTTCGAAGCAGACTTTCGTTTGGGGCTTCGAAAACTAACCAGATTTTTATGTGGGTAATCCAAAACTAGCTCCCATCCTTTATAAACAGTATAAATTAACCTGAATTTCGAAAGTACTGCGCATTAAAAACATAAAAAGTGCTCCAAATCTTTGGTAGAATGGTGTTTGTCCAGGACAACATCACCCAAAGAGAGGAGCACCTTTTAGGTGAAGTCTACCACACCGGTCAGCAAAATCAAGAGCGAATTTTCGCTGCAGAACGCCACGAGTTTCGGCGGCGTCAAAATCTTTTTGGCCTATCTCGAAAAAATCAAGCTCGCCGAGGCCATGCAGCGCCTTTCCGGCGGCAAAGCGCACAACGCCATTTTTCCTGTTCATCGCATCCTGCTCTATCTAATGGTTGGCTGGATGCTGGGCTGCGGGCGTATTTTTCATTTCCGCAAGTTACAGCACGATGTGTTGCTTTGTCGTTTTCTGGGAGGCCGTCTGCCGCATCACAGTTTGCTGTACAAGGAGCTCGCGCGTCTGGGCAGATCCTGCCCGCAGCTCCCGACGGAACTGCGCAAGCTGAATATGGAAATCATTCATCTCTGCTTGCCGTCCAAGCCAATCCTTGATCTGGACTCCTCGGTGGAGACGGTATACGGGGAGCAGGCCGGCGCGGCCAAAGGCACCAATCCGCATAAGCCCGGACGAAACAGCTACCATCCGTTGCTGGCTTTTGAAGGACAAACCCACTTGAATCTGAATGCGAGGCTTCGCCCCGGCAACACGCATTCTTCAACCGACGCAATCGACTTTTTGCAGCAAACCTTCGCACTGCTCGGCGAGCGCCAAGTGGCGTACGCCCGGTTCGACAAAGGCTTTGGCGGCGAGGATTTCTACCAACTGTGGGAAGGCCGCAAGATCGGTTACGTCGGCAAAATGAAATGGACCAAACGCCTCGCAAGCGACGTGGCGGCTTGTCGCTACTGGACGCGCTATGTCGACGAGGACTGGATCATCGAGGGCATCACTTTGATTTACAAAGCTACGTCCTGGAAAAAGCCCCGTCGCGTAGCGGTCATTCGTAAGACGCAAGTCTGCGAAGACGGTCAAGGCCGCATCGTATTCGACGAGGACTGGCAGTATGAAGCGATTGTAACCAACCTGGAGTGGGAACCAATTGACCTATGGCGCTTTTACAACCAGCGTTGCTGCATGGAAAATTACATCAAAGAGGCGAAAGACGGTTTTTCCATGGACCGGATCGCGACCAGTGATTTTGAAGCGAATGAAGTCGATCTGCTGATCAAGTTGCTGGCCTACAATTTGTTCGAACGCTTTAAGCGCGATTGTTGCGAACCGATGCATCAGGGTTATACGATTGCAAGATTCCGACTGGAGTTCTTTCATTGCGCGGCGACGCTTGTTCGGCATAGTCGCGCGGTCGTGCTCAAGCTGATCAAGGATTTCGACGGTCGTCATGCATGGAAACGAATCGAAGCCAAAGTGGTTCAATTGGAGTGACGGCTTCCAACATTTCACATGGAAAACAACAATGCCCCTTTTCTGGGGAGGGGGGAGTTATCCCCATGTGGATATTGGTTTCAAAATTTCGCTGGTCCCACTCCCACTTATTCACAGTTGTTGATCCGCTCCTGGATGATCGCCACCGCATTCTTATGCGCTTTCGAAATTCAGGATTAATTATTATCCAATGCTTCTTCTTGGTAATTAGTCCTTATTTAATACAAAAGCTATAAGGTTATGTCCTGGACGCTTGCTTTTTCAAAAAATTTAACATAAAAAGCCGGATAAGATATTATATCGCATCTGGCTAATGAAAGACCTTTAGAATTTTGAATGTTAATGCACCAATTTCCCTGAAGTGCATTTATTACTTTTTTCCACCATCTTTGTTAAGTACAATTTCGACTAGATAACAAATAGTAGTATACCAATTCCCCATAATATATTGTAAGGTAATATTCGATATTTTGAAAATCGGAAGAAATTTATGACCAACGTTCAGATTTCCCTTGAAATTATTTGAGAGTTTACTCGAATTAAAATAAAAACAATTAAAACAAACCAATATAGGGATCCAAGACAGCTGCAAAATAGGATTGTCATGCTAGTCTTGTTTTTTATAATGTCTTCCTTGTCGATGAATTTGCTTTTCGTGGTTAATCAGCCACTGCTTGCGTGTCAGGCCGCCTCCATAACCTCCGCGGCCCCCGTTGCTGTTGATCACGCGATGACACGGCACGATGATCGCCAGCTGGTTCATCCCGTTCGCCTGGGCGACCGCGCGAAAAGCCGACGGCTTGCCGACGGAGACGGCCAATTCCGCGTAAGACCTGGTTTCGCCGGGCGGGATTTTCCGCAATTCATCCCATACCGAGGTTTGAAAAGGCGTTCCAAGATAATGAACGGGCGTCTTGAACCCTTTGAATTCCCCGTCGAAATATTGGCTCAGCTCCTGTTCGATCCTTTGGATCGGTTCCGCGGTACCCGGGATGATCGCGCATTTCGTCCGTTGTCTCAGCCGCTCCATCTCCCGCTCGAGTCCCCTCCGGTCCACGAACTCCAATAGATACAGCCCTTCGTCGTCCGCAATGGCGATCATCGGCCCCAGCCGCGTGTCAAGCCAGGCCGCTTTCAGGACTTTCCCGTTCCCCAACTGGCTCGGTGCCGAACCCACCATGCGTGAAAATGCCTCCCGAAAACCGCTGCCGGACTCGTATCCCGCCGAAAGTTGCGCATCGATCACGTGTTCACCCTCCCTGATTTGTTTTATGGCCAGTCCCATGCGCCGTGCCCGCGCGTATTCGACGAACGTCATTCCGAACCGTTTTTTGAATTGGCGGCGCGCCGTCGAAGCATCGATCGACAACGATTGAAAATCCCGCTCCCTCCAACGCTTCTCGGGGCTTTTTTCAATGGCCTCCACCAGCAGCCGCACGACTTCCGAGACCTGGTTCGGATGGGAAAGGGGACGGCATCGTTTGCAGGGGCGAAAGGAAGCAAGCAGCGCTTCTTTGGCCGTCTCGTAAAATTCGCAGTTCTCGAACTTCGGTTTCCTCGCCGGGCAAGTCGGGCGGCAAAATACGCCGGTAGTTTTGACCCCCACGTAAAACAGGCCTTCATATTCCGATTTTTTCTCGACCAACGCCTGGTAATACTCCCGTTTATGTTCGGCTGTAATCAATTTTTGTTTCCCCCGATCCGTCCAAGATTTCCTGAATGGTTTTTTTATTATAACCTCCCCTGTTCGGACTGTCCGCCGAAAATCAGGCATTTATTTTTTTGCCCCGCGGTTGCAAGCCCAAGGTTTATGCCGGCCCTTCAGACAGGCTATAATAGAAACATTCGAGAACAGGCAGGAGATGAACCCAATGTCCAAATCCATCGTAGAAAAGCTTGGCTTGCAAAAGTACAAGCATGCGGCGATATTGAATCAGCCTGATGGAACGGATTATTTTCCGGACCTGACAGGCTACGACACCGTGCTGAAGGACGGCCCTTACGACCTCATTTTTGCTTTTGTGCTGAATCTGGAATCGCTGAAGGAACTGGTTTATCGGATTATTGAGCAGAACCTTCTTCAACCCAACGGCTATCTCTTTGCGGCTTACCCCAAAAAAGGAAATAAGACGTATCCCACGTATATTCACCGCGATGATTTGTTTCCGGGCTTAGGCAGCGACGAAGAAGGATATATCGGGGACAGCGGCATCAAATTTGCGCGCATGGTCGGGCTGGACGAAGTTTTTACGGTTGTCGGCTTCAAGCGGGACGCCAAGGGCAAAGCGAAGGAACGAACCTCTCCCCAGCCGAGTCAGCGCGTGGACGATTACATTGCGATGATTCCCCGCGTGGAAAAGGATTTGGAAGATACGCCGGAGCTGCTCGCGTTTTACCAAACGCTGACCGCCGGCTACCGCAAAGATTGGGCGCGGTATGTGTACAGTGCCAAACAAGAGGCAACCCAAGCCAAACGCCGGGAAGAAATGAAAATGATTCTGCAGGCAGGTTACAAAAGCCGCGATCTTTACCGCAAGGACCATCCGTAACCCGCGCCAACACAAGAATCCTCCATCCGCTTGGGATGGGGGTTCTTTCTTGTGGGCATTTTAACGACAAAAACACCTTCAAGATTGTTCCCCACATCGTTTGGACATGGCCGGCTCTCGAAGGTGTTTTTATGTTTCTCAATTATTGGCCCATTCTTAAACGGCTAAATGGAGCTTCCATTGCTTTTGCGGTTTAGTCGAACTTCAATTTTCCGGAACGGATGTCATCCGTCATTCCCTCATAAGGAGCTTGTGAAACGACTTTCTCATTATTCGTCCCCGGATTTCCAATATAAGTAATATCCGCAAACTCGGGCACCACGTACTTGGGATACGTCTCGTATTTTTCGCGGGATTCTTCCATCAAATCGATGAAATCGTTCTGATAACGGACCGTAATTTCGGGGTGTTCGTGCACCCATTTCGGGAAGAAGATGACCCCGTGCATTCTTTTATCATTCGGCATGAAATTCAGCGATACATCCGTGCCTGTAGGTTCCGTCCAGGAAACCTTATATACGCCGTCCACGAGTTTTACGATATTCACCTTTTGATCGCGAACCCAGCGGCCGCCGACCATTCCGCTATGAATCCGGTAATCGATCGTGTCTTCGTTTTTAATATATATTTCGTACTCCCATCCGTTTTCGTACGTGTAAATCATGTGGCTTCCCAAAAAATCCTCCAAGCTTTTCATCCATAAGTCCTCCTTCAACATGGTGCACCCATATAAACAGAAGTGCATCCGAGATCATCATGAAACATACAACATGTAATATTGAACATGTTAATGTTTACATATTTATTGTATGCCTGTGATATACTATTGTCAAATGAAGTTGCGCAAAATCGGAGTGATCATTTATGGGAAAACGAATTTTAAAACATGCGATCCTGGGGCTGTTAAGCAAAAAAGATATGAGCGGCTACGACATTACGGGAGAGTTCAAAGAGGAAATCGGACAATTCTGGAGTGCCAAGCACAGCCAGATTTATATCGAGTTAAAGAAGCTATTAAGCGAAAATTTAATCAGTCAATATATAGAGATGTCCGGGGAAAAGCTGGAGAGAAAAATGCATCGGCTGACTTCGGAGGGAAAAAAGGAACTGGAACAATGGCTGGTGGTGCCCGACGAAACGATCGAAACCGAAAAAGATGTTTTTATATTGAAATTGTATTTCATCAAGCATATTCCTAAAGATAAGGTGGAGGCTTTGTTTCGCAATCAATTTAATATAAGGTCCGCCAAATTAGCTTACTTGCGGGAGCAATATCAACAAATTTTCGGAGAGCAGCATCCCCTAGAAATCGATGCGGATCAGCTGGGTCATTATTTCGTTCTGACCAAAGCTATTTCCAGGGAAGAAAGCTATGTGAAATGGCTGGAACAAAGCCTGGAGATCATCAAAAAACGAGAGTACTGAAACAATCAAGTCAACCCATGCCCACAATAAAAAAAGCAGTGCAAGGCTGCCCTAATTTTGATCCATGAAAGACTCACGCCATATACTCGGCCATGATAAGCTCGATATCGTACGGCGTGACCCCATGTTCCACCGAAAACACAGCCTCAGCCTGTTCCGGGGTGTCCACGAGCTCCCCTCTTGCTTTGGCATGAAGCATGAACAAATCGTACAGATCGGGTTTTCGGAGCTTAGTCATCGCTTTGCCCATCAAGACCATTCCTTTTTGGTTCCCCTCGACGTTGTTGACGTAATGCGGATATCTTGTCAGGGACAAATCGGTCCAGATCACCGTGCGCTCCACCAAATCTAAGATGACGGGGATCGCAATTTGGGTATCGGCGGTAATATCGATTTTATTGGCAACCGTCTTCGGTTCGAAAATCTCCCCGGAACCCGGTTTCTTGCGCATCATCCACCCCGCGAAGCACTCCGGCAAATCGCAATACGGTTGGCTCGTATAGGAATGGAGGGAAGCCACGACATACCGTCCGCCATAGTCAACAACCGAAGGGATATGGAGATCGATGAACTCGCACGCCCCCTGAGGGGCGGACACGATATCCCCGCTGTGCACGGCCCGGTATTTGGAGGAGCGCAGGTTCGTATACGATATATGCTCCACATAGTTCCAGTCGCGATCATACATCACCGCAGACAGGTCAATATCTACGCGGCCCGTCGGCTTGCCGTCGACCATTCCTTCTTTCCACCAGGTGAAAAAACGAACGGTGTCCCCCTCGCCCATCGGCAGGCGGCTCCCCCGAACGATCGTACGCAAAGCTTTGCTTGCCGATCTTTGGGAGAATGGGACGTTGTAGCGCCGCAAACGCTCATCGACGTAGGTTTTCCCCAGCGGAGGCAGCTCCGCGAAGCGCTTGAGCAGCGCCTTTTCGCATAAGGCCATGATTTCCTCGCACACCGCTGCGTCAATCTCCGGGCGCTCGTCTGGAATGGCATAGGCCTTGGCCGCGTTGCCTTTCGGGAAAAAGACGCGAAGCCCGCGAGGCTCATGGCGGCAGGCAAAATGTTTTTTCACCTGCAGCAGCACGGGCGTCGATACCTGATCCGCAACCTCGCCGAACGCCAGCGCAACATAATCGGTGTATTCGGTCGACCGCAGCAAATGATCCAATCTTCTGGCCAATTCGCCCGGACGCCGCGTCAACAGATCGATCAACGTCCAGACGTTGCGATATTGAAAGGCAAGCTCGACGCTTCCCCCCCAGGTCGTTAATGGCTTGTCGTTCCGCAAAATATCAAAAGCTTCCCCGCAGCGCTTGAAACGGGCCCCGTATTCCGACGGATGCAAAATTTCGCCGAGGCGAACCCAGCGCTCCTTATACCGAAGCATATCCTCCGCAATCTGGCCGCCGCATTGTTCCAGCAGCCCCAGCAGCAGCCGTCTCTCGCGGCGTTTGAATTTACGGAAACGCGTCGCCTGCGCCAGGCTCACGTCGCCGTCCGACCAAGCCGCAGCCAGGCGAAGGACATCGGTCGCGGTTTTGAAGTATTTCCCGATGAGATGCAGGTTGGCCTTGTCATGCTTTATGAGGGAAGCCGCCACGAATCCTGCATTTTCTTTAAACGGAATCTCGTCAGGAAGGAGGTCATCCAATTCATGCGGCTCCGCATATTCGATCGCGGCATCGATATCTTTTTGATCCGTCTCCGAAATCGAACCCTTGGCTTGGATCAGCCGGCGAATCGTCGCGTTAAACTCCGCTTTGCTTCCCAGGTCGATGACTTTCAGGGCGGCCTCATCCGGCAAAGGCGGTCTGTCCGCAGGTTCGCCCTCCGGCAGGTTCAGCGTCAGGTAATGATAGACGGCATTCAAGTACAGCTCGGCGTCCGTTTCCTCCATGACCTGCACCGGGAAGTCGGGATACATCGGGGTGTATGGGACATGAGCGCCTACCATCACTTTGAGGTCGGCCACCAGACCGTCGTAAAACGAGGCAAACTCCTCTTGGGACATCGTACGTACGGCGTGCATCAGCGGAGGCGAAAACGTAAATCCAAGCTGCGCGATATTTTTCAAGGCCGTCGCCAAATGCGTTTTGGACACCGGCTCCGGATTTTGCCTCCGGTTTACGATCACTTTGCTTGCTCTTCTCAAATAAATGGTGTTTATCATAATCAAGACTCCAGGAAAGCCGTATCCCTAATGTGGTTTAAGTCAAAAAGAAGGAAGGAATACAATAGCCTGGATGCCTCCTTTCATGCCGGAAATCCTTCAGGAAAGCCGCGGCCCTAATTCGCCAATTTGAAAGAGAAGGAAGGACCGCAATAGCCTGAGGATCAAAGCTTCAAAGCCCCATGGCCTCGAACCTTTGATGCATCCATCATCGCATATTCCTCGGAGGGCAAACAGGGCGGAAGTATTACGACATGGAAAAGATATGTAAAAGGGCTGCAAGCAAAACAAAACGGCCTTCCTCCCCAAAATGCAGGGAAAAAGGCCGCTTGATCACGTGCCGCAATACGTCCGGTAAGGCGTGATCGTATTAGGCACGATACAGTATTCATCCTGTTCCGCAGAATACGCATACGGGTTCGACAACACCTCAAGAAGCTGTTCCATTACGCTGAAGTCTTCATCCTCCGTTGCGGCTTCCAGCGCCTCCTCCACCCGGTGATTCCTTGGAATGACGGCCGGGTTGCTGCCTCGCATCAGCTCCTTCGAGGAAACTTCCCCCTCCTGCTGTCTGCCGAGCCGCGCTTTCCAACGCTTATGCCACGCCCCAAACTCGGAAGATTGAAACAGATCCATACCCTTCAGGGTATCCAAAGTTAACGCGCGGAAGGTGTTCGTATAATCGGCATGATGCTGTTCCATGAGATCCAGAAGGTCGCCGATCAGTTCCTTATCCTCTTCTTCTTCGTTCAACAGCCCGAGCTTGGCTCTCATGCCCTGAAGCCAGTACCCTTCGTACACATCCTTAAAACCGGATATTTTGTCCTGGGCCAGCTTGACGGCCTGCTCCGGATCATCGTGTAAAAGCGGCAGCAGCGTTTCGGCGAATCGCGCCAGATTCCAGCCGGCGATCGGCGGCTGATTGCCGTAGGCGTACCGGCCTTGCGTATCGATGGAGCTGAACACCGTCGCCGGATCATAGGCATCCATGAAGGCGCAAGGGCCGTAATCGATCGTTTCGCCGCTAATGGCCATATTGTCGGTATTCATGACGCCGTGGATAAAGCCGACAAGCTGCCATTTGGCGATCAGCGAAGCCTGGCGTTTGATGACTTCCTCAAGCAGCGCAAGGTACCGGTCCCCTCCCGCTTCGATGTCCGGATAGTGGCGGCTGATGGTATAGTCGGCAAGGCTGCGCAGATCCTCGATCGTAGCGAAATGCGCCGCGTACTGAAAAGTTCCGACGCGGATATGGCTGGAAGCGACGCGCGTTAGAACCGCACCGGGCAATTCGCTTTCGCGGATGGTGGGCTGCCCCGTCGCGGCGACGGCCAGGCTGCGGGTGGTCGGAATGCCCAGCGCGTGCATGGCTTCGCTGATGATGTATTCGCGCAGCATCGGTCCAAGCGCTGCACGCCCGTCGCCTCCCCGCGAGTATGGCGTTCTGCCCGAACCCTTCAGCTGGATGTCCACCCTCTTGCCATTGGGGGAAATCTGTTCCCCAAGCAGCACGGCTCTCCCGTCCCCCAGCATGTTAAAATGTCCGAATTGATGCCCTGCGTAAGCTTGCGCAATAGGCGCGGCCCCTTCCGGTACTTGATTCCCGGCTAATACCGCTGCGCCGCCTTCGCTTTGCAGCGCCTGAACGTCGAGCCCGAGGGACTCCGCCAACGGGCGATTCAGAATGGCCAGCTGCGGCGCACGCACCGGAGTCGGCTCGATCCGCGAAAAAAAGGTTTCCGGCAGCCGGGCATAGCTATTGTCGAAGTTCCATCCTGCTTTTTTATGATTTTCCATAAACTCTCCTTATGTTTGAGGCATGTATGATCCTATTGTCCCATCGCTTTTTAAATGTCCACTTCTGCTCTTTATTATACCGTTTTCGGCAAAACCGTGCTTCGAGCAAGCGGCAGACCGGCCAAACAAAACGGCCCCCGTCCCGTGAGGCTTTGGACGAAGGCCCGTTTGAATCATCTATATATCGGCTACACGATGGTTTGCAGTTCGCTGTTCAGGCCCAGCGCCCGCGTGGTCGATTCATGAATTTCGCGGATCAGTTCAGGGTTATCCACCAGCGACAATCCGTAGGAAGGGATCATTTCCTTGATTTTCGGCTGCCATGCTTTGAGCTGGTCCGGGAAGCATTTTTCGATGACCTCAAGCATGACGGAAACGGCGGTAGACGCACCCGGAGAAGCGCCAAGCAATGCGGCGATCGATCCATCGGCGGCGCTGACTACCTCCGTACCGAACTGAAGCGTGCCTTTGCCGCCATCGACCGTATCTTTGATGACCTGCACGCGTTGGCCCGCCACCAGCAGGTCCCAGTCTTCGCTTTTGGCGTTCGGGATGAACTCCCGCAGCTCTTCCATCCGTTTTTCTTTCGACAACAACACTTGCTGGATCAGGTATTTGGTCAACGACAGGTTTTTGGCGCCTGCCGCGAGCATCGTTAAGATGTTGTCCGGTTTGACCGAGCCGATCAAATCGAACATGGAACCCGTCTTCAGGAACTTCGGCGAAAACCCTGCAAACGGTCCGAAAAGAAGCGATTTTTTATGATCGATGAATCTCGTGTCCAGATGCGGCACCGACATCGGAGGCGCGCCGACCTTGGCTTTGCCGTACACTTTGGCATGGTGCTGCGCGACGACCTCCGGATTGTTGCACACCATGAACAGGCCGCTGATCGGGAAGCCGCCGATATGTTTTCCTTCCGGAATGCCCGATTTTTGAAGCAAAGGAAGGCTTCCTCCCCCGCCGCCGATAAAAACGAATTTGGCCTTATAGCGTTCGACTTCGCCGCGGTCGTTCCGCACTTTCAGTTCCCATTTGCCGTCTCCGGCGCGTTTAATATCGTCAACGTGATGTTTGTAACGGATTTCCACGTCTTTCCTTTTCAAATGGTCGAACAGCATGCGCGTTAAAGCGCCAAAGTTCACGTCCGTTCCGGAGTCCATTTTGGTCGCCGCCATCGGTTCGTTCGATGCCCGTTCCTTCATGATCAGCGGAATCCATTCCATCAATTTTTTCGGATTATCCGAGTATTGCATGCCCTGGAACAACGGATTTTTGGACATGGCTTCAAAGCGCTTTTTCAAAAACGCTACGTTTTGCTCCCCTTGCACCAGACTCATATGAGGCAACGGCATGATAAAATCTTGCGGGTTGCGGATCAGCTTGCTGTTCACCAGATAGGACCAGAACTGCATGGAGACTTGAAACTGCTCGTTTACTTTTATGGCTTTGCTAATATCTATAGATCCGTCCGGTTTTTCGGTCGTGTAGTTCAGCTCGCACAGCGCGGCGTGCCCCGTTCCCGCATTATTCCATTCGTTGGAGCTTTCTTCTCCCGGGCTGGCCAGCTTCTCGAACACCTTAATGTCCCAGTACGGCACTAATTCCTTCAGCAATGTTCCCAAAGTCGCACTCATGATTCCGGCACCAATTAAAATAACGTCTGTTTCGGTTTGTCTGTTGCTCATGTTTACCGCCCTTATACGCTAATATTTGGAGAAAAGATGTAGGCGCTCTCACGGCAAGTCAGAGTGCGACCTGGTCAACACCTTTTCTGGATGAATGATTACCTGCTCCTAGTATATCACTATTTTATAGACTATTAAATGATTGTTATATGCCATTTACAACCCGATTACACGGAAGAAGCGTGAAACGAGGCACAAAACCTTGGGAAAACACAAAAAACCAAAGCTATAATCCGGTGCTTCGGTGAATAATAGCCTGGTTTTAAGCCAAAAATATCCATAACGCCTATTGGTATACAAAGGAGTTGAATCCATGAGGCTTTTCTTGCTGTTGTTGATGGGGACGCTCGTTTTTTCATCGCCCGCCATCGCTTTGGCGGCTTCCGAAGAGGTGCCCAAAGACGCAAAAAGAGCGCTGCACAGACTAAAAAAAGAAAGCGGCGATACGCTCACGGTCCATTGGGATCCAAAAGCCAACACTCCCTCCCTGCTTGCGGGAAACCTGTCAAAACCGTCGAAACATTCGCCCCAGTGGATCGCCTATGAGTTTTTGAATCAAAACAAGGCCGTCTACGGCTTGAGCAACGCAAGAACCGACATGAAGGCGACCGAAGTCAACCGGCTTTCCGACGATACGATCCAAGTCAGGCTGCAACACCTTCTCTACAAAACGCCGGTCTGGAACGACGGGCTGGTTGTTCAAATGAACGAACGGGGCGTCGTTCTGCGCGTCGAGGGCAGAATCTATCGCGATCTGAAGAAAAGGACGCTGAACCGCCCCATGCACCCCTCGTTTTCCGAAACAAAAGCCGTCGAACTCGCCTTGGCAGCCTCCAATATGGACAAAGCCAAGTTGGGAGGGTTTTCTGTTGAGATGTATTATCACCCTTCGATCCCGGGTACGCCTCTGATTTATGCGGTGAATTTGCGAAGCGCGGATCCGGACGAGCCTAAGCAACAAATTTTGATTCACGCCCTTAGCAAGCGGATTATCGAACAAAAGACCATAATCGAGTAGAAGGGGGCGGCAAACCCCCGTCCTCTCACACCACCGTACATGCGGGTCCGCATACGGCGGTTCCAAAAGGTTAACGAAGTTCCAAGTAACGAGAAAGCAAACTTTTCAGCCCTTTCGCTTCCCAATAGGTTGTCGGAAGGGCGTTATTTATGTTTCGGGACATTTCCCAAGCTCCTTTGCGGGAGTTGGCCATCATAAAAGCGGCCCATTCTGGCACGTCCAGGGCGAGCTGGGCGTACAGAGAAAAGGGAGAGCCCTAGGGGCGCTCCCTTTTTCGAAGAGATATCCGATTTGCAACTACACCAAGTAACGAAGGTAAACGTAGATGCTTGATAAAACGATCGAAAGCAGCATTAAAGGAAAGCCGTACTTCAAAAATTGCACGAACCGGATCGGATGGCCTTCTTTCCCCGACATCCCGGCCACAATGAGGTTGGCGCTGGCGCCAATAAGCGATCCGTTGCCCCCCAAACATGCTCCGAGCGCAAGGCTCCACCAAAGCGGCTCCAAATTGCTGACGCCCATATGGCCCATTTCCTGGATCATCGGAATCATCGTGGCTACGAACGGGATGTTGTCCAGAAAAGCCGATGCGATCGCGCTCAGCCATAAAATCAGCATGGACGTCGTTACCAAGTCCCCGCCGGTCAGTTCGATGGCTTGCTCGGCCAATTTGGCAATCACGCCCGTTTCAATAAGGCCGGACACCAGCACGAACAAACCGACGAAGAAAAAGATCGTCGTCCATTCTACCTTGGCGAATGCCTCTTCCATCATGTGTTCTCCGGTAAGCAGCAGCAGGAGGAAAGCCCCCGCCAATGCGACGGTCGCCGATTCCAGATGCAGCAGCTGATGGGTAAAGAAACCAAGGATCGTCAATCCCAAAACGATCAGGCACTTCCGCAAAAGCACGCGATCGGTGATCAGCTCGCTTTCGTCCATCTCCATGATGGTTTGTTTCAATTCGTTTGTCGTCTGAATTTTTTTGCGGAACAGGAATATAAAAATCGGGATATACACGGCCATGACAAGGGCAGCAATCGGCGCCAGATTAACGATGAAATCCATAAAGGACAATTCTTTCACGGCGCTCCCGATCATAATGTTCGGAGGATCGCCAATCAAGGTGGCGGTGCCCCCTGCATTTGAGGCAATGATTTGCGTTATGAGAAAAGGTACGGGATTGACGCGCAGCTGTTTGGTAATGCTGAACGTCACCGGCACCATAAGCAGAACGGTCGTCACGTTATCCAAAAAAGCCGATCCCACCGCCGTAATCAGCGCCAATGCGATCAAAATCCGGACAGGCTCCCCTTTCGCCTTTTTGGCGGCAACGACGGCAATGTACTTAAACAGCCCCGTTTCAGCCGTCACCCCCACGATCATCATCATGCCGACGAGCAGACCCAGCGTATTGAAGTCAATGTGATGCAGGGCCGTTTCTTGGTCAACGATGCCCAAAACGACCATTAACGTTCCGCCAATCATCGCGACGATGGTACGGTGGATCTTCTCCGCAATGATAAATCCGTAAATGACGAGAAAAATGCCGATCGCCAAGATTGCCTGGTTTTCCATAAACCCCTCCCGAAAGCGTTGTTTTCTTCAATATTCCCCAAGGACTGGATCATCATGAAGAGACTTTCGGCAGGCCAAAAAAAGGCAAAAAGGAGCCTACCGATGGCAGGCTCCTCCGATAATCCGTATGAAGTTGATCATAACTATTATAACAATCCCTTCAATAGGTGTAAAGGTATCCGATGCATGACTCGAACCCGGACTGGAAACCCGTGGCTTGCATGCCCACCCGGTGAATGAGGCAAAAAGGATTTATCTGTAACTTCAATGCGTTTTTGGGCGTTATGTATCAAAGGAAGTAAAAAGAAAAAGGAGGACTATCATCATTTCTAAGTACAAAAAAGCCTCATATTCGTTATTTGCCCTTGCGATCCTCCTGATGTTGGCGTTGAGCGCCGCATGGCTGACCCAAGGGACGGACAGCAAGGAAAGCACCGGCCAGGGCACAGGTTCCAGAACAGTCTCCAAAATCGAGCCCTCCCTGTTAAAGATAAACCGACTGAATGACGACTTGTTTAAGTGGTTTCACAGTCTCGATCGGGCCCGGAAATTTGCCGGATTTGATTTTAAAGTTCCGGATTACCTCCCGGCAGGTTACCAACTTTAAAATGTGGATTTGTACAAGTGTCTATTATGCTTCGTTGTTTCTAGGCCATGAGCAATACCAGGAAACAAACCTGGAAGCTTTGATACTCGCTCCCTACCAAAATTAAAAATCGGATCAACTCAACCTTGCCAAATCGTATCTGGAGTAGATCTTGCCGCACAAAAACAACCTTTGCCGGCCGTGCAGGGCAGCAAAGGTTGTTTTTTTGTTCACCCCCAAACAACTTGGGTGTTGATGTAACTTATGGCTTCACCTCATACAACGATGAATCCATCCCCCGGATAAACGGGGTCCATTCTCCCGTTGCGAACAGCAAAAGCCGATGCATGGCACGCGTACACGCCGTATAAAAAAGCTTGCGTTCGCTTTCCCTATGATAGGTTTCCGAAGAGGCGTCATAAATGAGCACGGCGTCGAATTCAACGCCCTTGGCGAGGTAGACGGGAAGAATCAAAGTCCCCTTCTCAAAGGTAGGCGTGTTTTTCGTAATGAGTTTGATCCCTTCGGAGCCCTGCTGCGTCAAGAGGTTATAAGCTTCCTCGCTTTCGGCCGCCGTTTTCGTGATGACGCCGATGGAAGCAAAACCTTCCGCCCGCAGCGCGTCAAGCTGCCCGGCAATTTGCTCCGCCCGCTTTTCCTTGCTCTCCGCCTTAGAGAGAAGCGGCTTTCTGCCGCTGCGTTCAAACGGCACGATCTCTTGGGCGTTCGGCAGCAGCGACTTCGAGAATTCCACGATCTCCCGGGTAGACCGGTAGCTGCGAATCAGGCGGAACAAGCGCGTTTCCGGCGCTCCGTATAGCCGGGCAAGCGGCGAATCTCCGCCGTACAGCTCCGTCGCTTGAGCAAAGATCGCCTGGCCGAAGTCGCCGAGAACCGTCATGCGGGCGCGGGGGAACAATCTTTTGAGGAACTCATATTGAAACATCGAATAATCCTGGCCCTCGTCGACGAAGACATGCCGGACTTCCGTATTCGTGCGGACGGCTCCGTCAGCACGTATTCGATCTGATCGAACGGATCCTCCAACCGGAACGTCCTGCCAAGCCAGTAATCCAAATATTCCTGGAAGGTCGTTTGCTGCATGTTTTCTTCGCCAAGCTCGGGAAGAACGGTCGAGACGTAGCTGTTAAACATCGGATTCGGCGAAAACAACACGATTTGGTCGGCCTTCAGCCGCTCCCGGTGTTTATACAGCAAGTACGCGACCCGCTGCAGCGCCGCCGAGGTTTTCCCGCTGCCGGCCGCCCCTTGCACGATAAGCATCCGGCTTTTATCCTCGCGGATAATGGCGTTTTGCTCTTTTTGGATCGTTGCGACGATGCTTTTCATCTGGTTGTCCGCGCCTTTTCCGAGCACCTGCTGCAGCAATTCGTCAAGCTTGTGTCGAACACGTTGTGCAGTTGCCCCTCGCGGATCTGATACTGCCGTTTCAGCTTCATTTTGCCGGACACGTATCCGCCCGGCGTGTCATAACCGGCTTCCCCCGGGGAATAATCGTAATACATGCTGGCGATCGGAGTGCGCCAATCGTAAACCAGAAACTCCATGCCGTCCGAATCGACGAAAGACGCGACGCCGATATAGACCTTCTCGGTAAAGCCCAGGCCGTCTTCTTGGAAATCGATCCGTCCAAAGTAAGGGGATGACAGCAGCCGCTTCATGTTTTTCCATTGCTGTACGCGCTGCCGGTGGCTTCGCTCTCGCTCGGACAATATCGCCTCTTGCTGCCGGATGCTGTAGAAGGTTTCTTCGAAATCCTCGTCCGTGCTCGTGTTGACGGTAACTTCCTCCCAAAATTGTTTGCGGATGTCCGTCACCTGACCATGCAGACCGGCCACCTCCGGCTCCAGTTCGGCGATTCTTGCCTGCAGTTTTTCCGTAACCATGTCCAGCCGCTCTTGCTCTTGCTTCCAATCCTCTGCGTTGATCAACTTCCAGCACACTCCTTCACTCGATTTTGAAGAAAAAGAAGGTTTGACAGACTGCCATGTCCTGTGGTAAGATTAAATTGTAAATAAGATGGGATTACTATGATGTTTGTAAAGAATATTGACAGTTCTTTCATCATATCATAGTGTTTCTTTGTGTGCAACTTTATTTCATCATAAGATAAACCCGGCAGAATCTGCCGGGTTTTTGGGTTTTTGCCGTATACTACTCGCCGACGCGGGGCGTAGGGCCGCGATGTTGAATGTTCGACTCAGGGCATGAAGCGGCAGCCCTTTCCTCCCACTTCTCCCGCAATGCTTTCAAATCCTCGACAAAGAACTTTAGCAAATTGGGCCTTCTTCTTACTGCCAGTGGATGGTAGGTGAAGCCGATCGGGATCCCCCCAAACTCATGCCAGCTCCCCCGCAGCTCTTTGACGGTGGCATTTTCCTTCTGCGGAAATAATCCTTCGGCCACGACGTTTCCAAAACCGAATAGGACGAGCGGCTGCTTCTGAACAAGCTGCGACTGCAGATGCGGAAGGCACGCCGCTCGGGTGGCAGGCTTATCGTAAGCACGGACCGGCCGGCGTTTCAGCAAATAGGTCACGTAAACCGAGTGGATATCCATGCCCGCTTCCCTCATGCCGAGTTGAAGGGTTTCCCGGGTACCGCACAAAAACGGATTGCCTTCCCGGTCCTCCCGCGCCCCCGGATTATCCAGGATCATCATGAGCGAAGCCTGCGGATTGCCCTCCCCCCAGATGATGCGGGTCCGCTGTTTGAACAGCTCGCAACGTTCGCAATGCTGCATACCTTCGGGCGCTTGCTCTTCGGGCAGAATGATGCAGGGACGATTCGATTCCGCCGTCATGCAGTACCTTCCCTCCTCTTATATGTCATGATTCCATTATGCCCGGTTATGCCAACAGGCTATCAGTTCATTTTCGCGGGAAGACATGACTAAAACCTTACCTTCCCCTCTACAATCGGTTAAACCCGAAAAATCAGACCCCAAACCCAAAAAACGGTACCTGTTCATCGAAGGACGGTTTTCGATAGAATGAAGTCACTCCCGGTTGTAAGCGTTTTCCGATTAGCTCGTTAGCCGGGAATCCATTATGTTCAAGGGGGGTATTTATGAAGCGATCCTATGCTGCGAAAAGGCTGTTCAGGAGAAAGGCATGGAGCTTGTTTTTGGCAGTCCTCCTGCTGACCGGGGCCGGACTATGGCCAACTCCGCAGGCTCAAGCTGCCGGAACGGCCGGAACTACCATTTCATCGATGGCATACTTCTCGGCGGCAGACGGGCCTGTCATCACGAAATCGGGGGTCGGCCAGGCCAGCTATGGTTTTGTGATGCCGATTTTTAACGGAGGCGCCGCCACTTGGAATGACGTGGCCCAGGATTTGGGCGTCAAGGTCAAAGTCAACGGCAGCTGGGTCGATATCGACAGCGTCGGCAGCTTTGTCTATAACCAGAATTGGGGTCACTGGAACGACGGCGGCTTTACCGGCTATTGGTTCACCCTCTCCGCAACAACGGAGATTCAGCTCTATTCCAAAGCAAACGGGGTGACGCTGGATTACAGGCTTGTGTTTCAAAACATCAACAAAACCACCATCACGGCGATGACCCCGACGCAAGGGCCGCAAATTACGGCGGGTTTTACGGGCGGTGCCGGTTTTACCTATCCGATATTCAACAACGATCCGGCCGTTACCTATGAAGCGGTAGCGGATGATTTGAAGGTGTACGTGAAGCCGGTAAACGGCGGCGAATGGACCGACATCGACAACAATGCGGCCAGCGGCTGGATCTATGACCAAAACTTCGGCCAATTCACCGAAGGCGGCGGCGGATACTGGTTTAACGTCACGGAGTCGATCAACGTCAAACTGCAATCCAAAACCTCTTCGGCCAACCTCGTGTACACCATCACCTTTAATGAACCTGCAAGAAACGCTTATCTCCTTACGCCTTATGAAGGAACGACCTTTACAGCGGACGCGAACGGCGCCATCGGCATCCCGCTGCCCAAGATTGACGGAAGCGCCCCGATCGCCAAGGAGCTTGGCAATTTCGTTTACGAGATCAACATCAACGGACAGTGGGTGGATCTGGCTGATTCGAGCCGGAGCGGATTCGCATATTCGGCGAACGGCTATAACAACATGTCCTCAGCCAATCAGTGGGGATATTGGGCAGACCATATTTACGGCCTGTGGTTTCAGCCGATCCAAGAGAATATGCAGATCCGCATCGGCTATCCATTAAATGGTCAGGCAGGTGGAAACGTGGGCAACAACTTCGTCAACTATACTTTGATCGGCAATCCGGATGCTCCCCGCCCGGATGTGACCGGACAGGAGGATATCCCGATCGGAACGCCAAGCGACCCGGCCATCGAAGGCATGAACCTCATCTGGCAGGATGAGTTTAACGGAACGGCGCTGGATCGCGGCAAGTGGAACTACGAAACAGGGTATTATCTCAATGACGATCCCAATACCTGGGGTTGGGGCAATTCGGAGCTGCAGCACTATACCGATAGTGCGCAAAATGTTTTCGTGCAGGACGGAAAACTGAATATCAGAGCCTTGAACGAGCCAAAATCGTTCCCGCAGGATCCCAACCGGTATGCGCAATACTCCTCCGGCAAAATCAATACCAAGGATCATTTTTCCTTCAAGTACGGCAGAGTCGACTTCCGCGCCAAGCTGCCCACCGGCAACGGCATCTGGCCGGCACTCTGGATGCTTCCGCAGGATAATGTCTACGGGACATGGGCGGCCTCCGGGGAAATCGACGTCATGGAAGCTAGAGGGCGCCTGCCCGGCGCGACGAGCGGAGCCATCCACTTCGGCGGGCAATGGCCGGCGAACCGGCATCTTTCCGGCGAATACCGCTTCCCTGCAGGGCAAACCTTCGCCAATGACTACCATGTCTATTCGGTCGTCTGGGAAGAGGACAACATCAAATGGTACGTGGACGGCAAGTTCTTCTTTAAAGCGACCCGGGATCAATGGGATTCCGCAGCGGCGCCGAACAATCCGAACGCTCCTTTCGACCAGCCGTTCTACCTCATTATGAACCTGGCGATCGGCGGGGCCTTCGACGGGGGCCGGACCCCGGATCCGTCGGATATCCCTGCCACGATGCAGGTGGACTATGTACGGGTGTACCAAGCAGGCCAGGGCGGGCAAAATCCAGGAAACGTACCCGTTACCGGCGTAACGGTGAATCCGAGCACGGCGCAGGTGGAAGTCGGGCAAAGCGTCCAATTGAACGCCAATGTAGCGCCGTCCAATGCAACGAATAAGCAGGTCACCTGGTCGGTTGCGGGCGGCAGTACCGCATCCGTAAGTCCGAGCGGTCTCGTGACCGGGCTCGCTCCGGGTACGGCAACCGTCACGGCGACAACCGCCGACGGCAATAAAACCGCCAGCGCCACCATCACCGTTGTGCCGCCTCCTTCCGCCGTCATCGTCATCGGCGATGGGGTGAAGGGGCTGAAGAAGATCGGCGATGACCTGCTGTTCTATGTTAACGGCGCCACCTTTGCCGACTTGCACTATAAGGTCAACAACGGCGTGCAGTTGAACGTTGCCATGACCCCGGCGGGGAACGGCAACTACACCTATTCCGTCCGCAACCTGAAGCAAGGGGATAAGGTCGAATACTTCTTTACTTATAATCCGGGGCAAGGGGCGCTGGACACCTCATGGCAGACGTATGTTCACGGGGTAACTCAAGGAACGCCGGAGTAATTCCGAGCGCATCATATGGCTTTAGATAAACCCGTTACGTGCCAGGCATTCAAAGAATCATAACCACCCGTCCAACGGGTGGTTTGCACTTGGGGTATAACCCCCTGTTGCCAAACTGCGCCTAAAGACGCTAGCCTGACAATAAATTGTTCAGGCTCAGTGTAATTTGTCTCTTTCA
>NZ_BORW01000044.1 GCF_018333375.1 Paenibacillus cookii | reverse complement strand
CTTCCTCCATCCTTGAGGTTTTTGGGTTTGGTCACTTGAAAACTTCTCCAAGTTGGGGTGAAGTCCCTTTTTTATGTCCGAAAATCCTTACGGCTCAAGGCCTCAGATTACTGCAAAACGCTCATTTTAAAAGATATGATTCCCCATATAAAAAATAGAGTGTCGAAAAGTCCGTTGGACTTTCTCGACACTCTGCCCGCTAAACAGCGGACTTTTTTTGGGTATTTTTGACCCCGAACAAATGCCCGACATGCACCCGAACCGCTGCCGTATCGATGGCAGTGTCAGAACACCGGGCCGTTTGGGCTTATGCTGGATGCCTTACATTTGCTGATCGATCAGACGTTTGGCGGCGCCGAGGAAATGATCCGGAACATACGCAGCCCGCTCCAAATATGCCGACATCATCGCTCCGTTATATAGCATCAGCAGCTGGGCGGAAAGCGATTCAGGATCTTGGGCTCCGGCCCGTTCGGCCAATTCCCGCAGCCGGCGGCGCATCTCCAGATGGTATGTCGCAATCGGCTGTTGGGTCGGGTGGTTTTCGTCGGGAAACTCCACGGCCGTATTCAGGAACGGACATCCGCGGTAACCCGGCTGCTCGCTTCTTGCGCCCAAGCTGTCCACCACGTCGTAAAGCTGATGCAGCGGCGCGTCGGGATGCCGCCGTTTCGCCTCTTCGAACGGTTTCATCAGCTCGTCGTTGCATCTTTCCAAATAAGCCACGACCAGATCGTCTTTGGTCGCGAAATTCCGGTAAAAGCTCGCTTTTGCCACGCCGGATTCCTCGATGATCCGATCGATGCCGACGGCCCTTACGCCTTCCCTGTAAAACAGTTTGATGGCCGTTCGCAAAATCCGCTCTTTAGCCGTTTCTTTTTTCTGCATATTCATTGCTGCCCCCTTCCTTCCGGCATCCAACCCGTTGACATGATACAGATCTGTCTGTATGATAATCGTGAATGCGGTACAGACCTGTCTCATTCATTTTAAAAAAAGTCCCGTCTTCCGTCAATCCGACGCCATGGTTGGAGCGAGGCGCGCACGACCGCAGAAACATCGGGCGAAAGGCGCGTTACGCGCGTCCTCTTTCCCCATCCCCATTACGCTTGACGCCGGTTCACGGATGCCGTCCGAGACCGCGGCTGGCGTATCGTGATTTGGAAACAAAAAATACGGCCAAAGCAGGTGAACGTTATGAACATTGCAAACGAAACAAAAGAGTTCGACGTCTTGGTGATCGGTTCGGGGCCGGGCGGATACACCGCCGCCAAACGGGCGGCGGAAGCCGGTCTTCGCGTCGCCGTCGCGGAACGGGAACGGATCGGGGGCGTGTGCACCAACGTCGGGTGCATCCCGTCCAAGGTTCTGATCTCCGAAGCCCATCGCTTTGAAATCGGCGGCCGGTCGAACCTGGATTTTGCGGAAGTGCAAGCCTTTAAGGACGCGGTCGTCCAGAAGCAATCGGGCGGCGTCGGTTTTTTGCTGAAAAACAAATACACGGAGACGTTTCGCGGCGAAGCCCGTTTGATCAGCGATCATGAAGCGATCATCGATCAGGGCGGGACGTCGACCCGCATCCGGTTCGAACATTGCATTCTCGCCACCGGTTCCCGTCCGATCGAGCTGCCGGCATTCCCTTTCGGGGGAAGGATCCTGTCCTCGACGGAGGCGCTGGGGTTGCAGCAGGTGCCTGAAAGCCTGATCGTCATCGGCGGCGGATATATCGGCATCGAGCTGGGGCAAACCTTCGCCAAGTTTGGATCCAAAGTCACCATTCTGGAAGGCGGCGATCAGATCCTTCCCGGATTCGAAGCCGAGTTGACCCGACCGGTGGCCAAAAAGCTGCAGGAAAATCAGGTCGACATCTTTACCGGGGCCATCGCCGAACGGGTCGAGCAGCAACCTGACCGGGTAACCGTTCATTTCAAGGAAAACGGAAACCCGCGCCAAGCGACGGCCCAATACGTGCTCGTCACGGTCGGCCGCCGTCCGAACACGGACGGGAATTTGGGGCTTGATCGGGCGGGCGTCAAACTCGCGGAACGCGGGCTGATCCCGGTGGACGAACAAGGCCGGACCAACGTCCCCCACATTTTTGCCATCGGGGATATCGTCGCCGGTCCCGCCTTGGCGCATAAAGCTTATTACGAGGCAAAAGTAGCCGTGGAAGCGCTGACGCATCATCATGCGAAGGTCGATTACCGGGCGCTGCCGCTTGTGGTCTTTTCCGATCCCGAAGTCGCAAGCGTCGGTTGGAGCGAAACGGATGCCCGGGCACGCGGCACGGAAGTCGTAACGGGAAGAGCCTCCTATGCCATCAACGGCAGGGCTTTGGCGCTGCGGGCCGCCGAGGGGTTCGTTAAAATCGTGGCGGAAAAAGAAACGGAGCGGATCATCGGCGCGCAAATCGTCGGCGCGGAAGCCTCCAATCTGATTGCCGAACTGGCGCTGGCCATCGAAATGAGCGCCACCCTCGAGGATATCGCGCTTACGATCCATGCCCATCCCACCTTGGGAGAAATCGTGATGGAAGCGGCCGAAGCCGCCATTGCCAAAAGACGCAAATAAGCAAGCTTCCAGTTTTTTTGCGCCGGACGAAGCATCCGGGGAAGACAAGCGGGAAGCACCGAAATGAGACATCGTAGACAAAAAAAGAGCCTCATTCAAGTTCACGAGCTTGAACGAGGCTTTTGGCTTTCCCGAGAAGTCATACGGAACCTCCGCTATTTTTCTCCGGACAGCTCCCTGTACAGCCCCACAAACCGCCGGACGCCTTCCCGCAGCTGCCGTTCGTTCAAAAACGAATAACTCATGCGGATCCAAGGCTTCAGTTCCCGGAGCGGGTCGCAAATCGAGCCTGGGACGAACGTGATGGAACGTTCCCTGCTCGTCACAAGCAGCTCCTCCATCGGGGTCGATTCCGGCAGTTGGACCCATAGATTAAAGCCCCCTTCGGGGCTTCTCCACTCCCAGCCCGTTCCGGCCAGCTCTTCCTCCATGATGTCCTTGCGGACCGCCAGCGCCGTCCGAAGCTTCTCCAAATGCCGCTGCATCCGCTCCGAAAAGAAATAATGCAAAAAGATCTTTTGGTTCAGGAGCGGCGTGCCGCTGTCCGACAGCGATTTGGCCTTGATCAAATAGTTCATCAGCCCCGGCCGGCAGGCCACCGTCGCGATGCTCAGGCCCGGGGCGACGTATTTGCTGAAGCTGCGGATATAGATCGTATATCCCGAAGTATCGTAAGCAAAAAACGGCGGCGGGGGTTCCTTGCCGAAATAGATGTCCGGGCAAGGATCGTCTTCGATCAGCAGGCATTGATGTTCGGCCGCGAGATCCACCAGCCGCTTCCGCTGCTCCGCAGGCACGGTGTATCCCGTCGGGTTTTGAAAGGTCGGATTGATATAAAAAAGGCGCGGTTTGTATAGACGCATGAATTCTTCGACCTGATCCAGCCGATAGCCGTCCGGGTAAATCTCAACGGGGACAATCTGCGCCCCTTGCCTTCTGAACACGTCGATCGCCGGACTGTAAGTCGGCCTTTCAAGCAGCACGGTATCCCGCGGCTTAACCAATACCCGGGCGATCAGGTCGATAGCCTCCTGCGAACCGCAGGTGATCAGGAGCTCGTCCGGGGTGAGGTCGAACCGGTACCGGCCGGCGAAATAGCGGCACAACGCTTCCCTCAGCTCCGCGTCCCCCTGCGTGGTCGCATACGTGCCCAGCACTTTGGGATACAGATCGAACACTTTTTTTACGTATTCGGAAAAATACCGGTTCGGCAGCAGGTTCGGGTCGATCAGCGCTTTGGAAAATTGATACGCGGCCTCCGCCTGGTGGATTTCGGAGAGATGGCTTTCATGAACGTAAGCCGAAACGATCGGGTCCTGCTGCGCAGCAGGGGGCAGCAGGCTGCCCGGTTGAACATAATAACCGGATTTATCCTTTACGTATACTTTATGGTTTTGCTTCAGCCATTGGTAAGCTTTGAATACGGTCAGCCGGTGCACGCCGAATTCGGCCGCAAGCGCGCGAACCGAAGGGAGTTTATCATGCGCCTTCCATTCCCCGCGCCGGATCCGATCCAAAAGATAGTCGTACACTTGTTCAAAAAGTTTATCCGAATGAACATCGGAAAGGACCTCTCTTTTCAGATGACTCCCCCCTTTCCTTCGATTATAACCTAAATGTCCGACATCTGTTCTACTCAATTCCATCTGTTCTGTTCCATTCCTTTTATGATAAAGCCATACAAGGAGGAATGGAC
Organism: Paenibacillus cookii; assembly: GCF_018333375.1. Classification (GTDB taxonomy): domain Bacteria; phylum Bacillota; class Bacilli; order Paenibacillales; family Paenibacillaceae; genus Paenibacillus_AQ; species Paenibacillus_AQ cookii. Next base: position 30,233 of record NZ_BORW01000044.1, on the reverse strand, counting down.
ATGATATTCGTCAATTATTTGCTGATGTGTCTCGTATTCGGGACGACCTTTCTGGCAATCAAAGTCGGGATCGATGCAGGAGCGCCGCCTTTTTTCTCTGCGGGTCTCCGCTTTCTTTTGGCAGGAAGCATTCTTTTCGCATTCATGGTCATCAAACGCAAGGCCACGTTCTCCCTGCTGCTTCGCAAGGAGATGTTTTTGACGGGAATGGCGCTGACCTTCGGCACGTTCGCCACCCTGTATTGGGCGGAACAACATTTAAGTTCCGGGATTGCCGCCATCCTGTCGGCAACGGCCCCGCTTATGGTCCTGCTGCTCCAATCGGCCCTGGCCCGGCAGCGGCTTTCCGTTCACGCCTTGGCCGGCTGCCTCATCGGGTCGGTGGGCGTCGTGTTGCTGCTGCTGCCCGGCCTGACGGTCAACTTCAGCAGACTGTGGGTGATCGGATGTATCTCGGTTTTGGTGGGCCAAGTGTTTTACTCGGCCGGTACCGTCTATTCGCGCCGTGTCGTAAAACGGTTTGAGGATACGTCCCCCATCGCTTTGAACGCGGCCCAGATGATGTATGGCGGCGGCATGCTTTTGCTGTTGGCCTTGTTCGTCGAACCGATCGATATCGGTCCATGGCTTGCGCCAAAAGCCGCGTTATCGCTGCTTTATTTGATCTTCGCCGGCTCCATGACGGGCCATACGATTTTCTACTGGCTCATCGCCAAAACGAACCCCGTATTCCCGTCCACCTGGCTCTACGTGTCGCCGCTCATCGCCCTTTGCCTTGGTGCCGCGTTATACGGCGAGCCCATATCCGTTTTGTCGGTCATCGGCGGAATCACGATTGTCGCCGGCATTGTCGCCGTCAATCTGGATTCGCTAAAAACGCTTTTGTCCAAAGGCAGGCCGCAGCGCAGCAAAGCCGGCGAATCCAAAGCAGTATAACGAAAAACGCGGAAAAATTTTGAAGAGAGTTTCGAACAAGGGATGCGCAGCGGAGAATATACGCTTCAATGGAGTGGCGGCGGTACTCCCGTTAATGACGAATTTGTTGGAAAAACGGGTTCAGCCATTTCCGATGTTCGAAAGTAATTCAAGTTTTGCTGTTGATTTCATCGATGGTATCATCCTTTCTTTACGGGTAAGATGGTTCCCAGTATAGGACCTTGAGCGCGCTCTAGGTCAAGACCCGATTGCCACGTGCATCGCTGGTGGTTTGGGTTGCATACAGGCTTGCGCAAAAGGGGATTCCAATCAGGAGTTGAATTCAATCAAATATCCCTTGGTTTGGCAGCGTGTAAATAAGTGTAATACTAATAAATAAACACACTAGGAAAAGGTGATCAAAATGACAAATTCAACTCCGGACAACCAAGAAGCGATCGAGAAAATACGCGAATTGATTCAGGGCATCGACACGGCCATGCTGACGACCGTCTCGGAAGAAGGGCTGGTTTCGCGTCCCATGAAGACCCAGGACATCGAATTCGACGGCGACCTGTGGTTCCTGACCAAGAAAGATACCGACAAATTCCATGAGCTGCTGCAAAACCGGCAGGTCAACGTTGCCTACGCCGGCAAGTCCTTCGTCTCCATCCGCGGTGAGGCCGAGCTGGTGAACAGCACCGAAAAACTGAAAGAATTGTGGAACCCCGTTTACGAGCAGCTGCTGGAAACGAACGTTGACGATCCTAATCTTGTTCTCATCAAGGTGCAAGCCGAGGCGGTCGAGTACTGGGATGCCGGCAACAAATTTAAAATGGCCAGGTTCCTGTTCCGCAGACTGATGGGGAAAAGCGGCGAAGGCACCAATATGAATCGGACGGTGGAGTTGGATTAGAATAAAAAAACGGGCGCCGGTTAAGAACCAGCGTCCGTTTTTATTTTCAGATCACAGTGCAGTGACGTCGACAGGACTCAACTCATCTTCGCTTATCCTTAGCGAGAAAAAACCTTTTTTATCACGCTTATTATTCCAGGAACAAGAAAAAAGATGCCAAAAAAGACAGTGAGTAAATTATATTGGGGCGTATCGTAGAAATGAAACCATTCCGTGAAAATAGGAGTGTCAAGAATCCTTCCAAGTATCGTTCCATCCGTATCCCTGTATTTAAGGATCCAACCTGTTGCTTCAGATGTGATAAAGAATATTTGTGATAACAAAAATACTCCAATAGAAGATACCCAATATCTTCTCAGAAATGGTACAGTCATTTGTTTCCGAACCAAAATAATCCCATCCTTATCTAGTACTATTGTCTATATATTACAAAATAAATACGGATATTTAAGAATTAAGTTCCAAGATTTATGTATTATATTGTCGTAAAATTACATAATTAGCAGAATGCCCAAGGAACGAGGGACAACCATATGTCACTTCAATCGCTATACAACGAATATTTGAACATCAAATTCAACAGGGGATTACAGCCTGGTCAGACGGAGGGCTTCGAATACGGCCTCTATGAGGATGGCGGCGCGGAGTTGTTTTTTGCAGGTCATGATGACGAGCCGTTTGTGGAATGGGCAGACGCATTGCAGCCGAAAGATCCCCGTTACACGGCCAACCCCGACTGGAAGCCGCTGCTCTCGGGTTGCTTTCCGGACCTCGATGTCTACGATGAACAGATCCTTTATTTTCTCCTGTATACGATCAACTCGACGACGTCCATTGCCGGGCCTAATCCTTACGGTGCAATGAATGATTTTATGAAACCTTACTGTTTTTTTCAATTGGGACAGGTGGCGGATGCCGCCCGGTTGAACGATGCGCAAAAAGAGCAGCTAAGGGACTTTTTCTTCTTTTTTTACCTTTATACCCACCCGGTTAACGAGGAGACTCTGTACGGCTTTTCATTCCGCGGCCGGGATTTGGTTCATACGAAAACGGGGATCAGCGTAGAGCGCTATTTTTCCTTATACCACGATTACTACTGCGACAAGCACGATGAGTATAAGGATCGATTGCTAATTGCTCCCCACGAAATTCAGGCCGGTAAGCACCTTACGCTGGAGCTGCTAAGATCGATTGAAGGTAAATCATCCAAGCTGCTTATGCCTTCGGAAGAAGGATTCGAAACCGTGCTCCGGTTGATCAATGACGTGGATGAGCTGCTACGGATTCACTCGGAACATCAAACAAAATTCTTCAATTTGCTGAGAGACGCTCTGTTGGATGCCGGAACCAACCCGTATCGAGTATACTGCTTCCGCATGCTGCTTCAAAATTACGTCTGTTATATCCTCTATTTTCAGTTTGACGACATTCATGATTTGGTCGATCATCTCAAGGACACCCCGTTTGCGTGCGAAAAGATCGTCAACATGCTCTTTGCGGACGCCATTTTTATTCAGAAAATCATGCGGCAGCACCGGATCGATATCGCCGATTATCAGGACGTAACCGGATTTTTTGCTGAAAAAGCCCGGGAGATGCATTTGTAAAGGCAATTGCTTTTTCATGAGCATGGATGAGAGGCTGCCAGGCCTTCGGGCAATGCGCTTGTTCATGCTGTTTTTTGGTTGCTGTACACCTATTATTGCCGGCTTCAGCTATACGCTACCCTATAAATCACTAAAATACCCTATATTTTGACAGGTTGTCTTCTTTCTTCCTCTGGCATACACTTTTTTGAAAACGCATTCACAACCTCGTGCTCCGTGATTTCGTACCGTCATTGATTTTGCGTAATCCAAAAAAAGGAGATGAATCTTGTGAAGAAAATGAGATGGACCATCAAGCTTTTGCTGGCTCTGGTCATGGTAGTGCCGACGCTAATGGACAGCCAGCGCGCAGATGCATGGACCGGCATGCCCATGTCCAAGCTCCACGTTAGCGGCAACCAACTGGTGAACAGCAGCGGACAGCCCGTCCTGCTAAGCGGCTGGCATCAGCCCTCGGGCTCCTATTGGACCTACCAGTCCAGCAAGTACTACCTGGATCGGAACGGAGGGAACCGGCATGCGGCCATTTTGGAGTACTTGAAGGATATCACCGATACCTTTACCGATACGTCTGCCAAATACGGCAGCAGCCACGGCTGGTACATGAATCAGGTCCGGCTGTTTATTGACCGGGAAGACATGGGCGATGTAGCCGCCGGCACCTATAATTTTGCCGGTTTGCAAAGTGTTACGCAAAACGTCATCATTCCGTATATTGCCTATGCCAAGACAAAGGGCCTGTATGTTACGCTGGGGCTCGATTTCACTCTTTCCAACAACCAGGCGACCACCCCATCCAATCTGAACAAGTTCAACGAAATCTGGGGTTACCTTGCCTCCCAACCGGCGATCAAAAGCGCGGACAACGTGATGTTCGAACTGATCAATGAACCGGTCCTGTCCGATGTCAACGGGCAATGGGGCGGAAATCCCTCTCAACCCAATTTCGCCGATTACTGGAACTCCCTTAAAAAATTCCAAAACTCCATCATATCCACCATACGCAGTAAAGGTGCCGACAACGTGATATGGGCGGCGGGGCTTGGCTGGGATCAATACTACCAGCTGTGCGCGTCCAGTCCGCTGACCGATCCCTTGAACAATATCGGGTATTCCGTCCACTGGTACCCAGGGTACGGTGCCCATGACGATTATGCGACTTTGCAGCAGCAGTGGGATACGAATATTAAGCCCTGCGCCGATCATTATCCCATCAACATTACGGAGACCACCTGGTTCAAGACGCAGCCCGGCGATTCCTCCTACTGGGAGCTGTTCAACGGGTCCAATGAAGGTTTCGGCAAAAACACGAAGGCCATATTCACAGCGGCCGGCAATGTCAGCATGACCGCCCATATGAACGGGTTTTTGCTGGAGCCCGGCCCAAGAAGTTCTTTTGCTGACCCGACCGCAGGCCTCAAATATGACGGCAATGCCGCACGGGACGGCATGGCCCGTTTTCTCTTCGAATGGTATTATGAACGCGCGCAGCTGAATCCTTGGAACGGGATCTGGAACGGGGTTTTGTCCGGCTCGACCTATAAGATCCTGAACCGCGCTTCGGGCAAAGCGATTGACGTGCCTGGCGGACAGAATACCAACGGGCTGCAGCTTCAGCAGTGGACAGACAACCAAGCGACAGCCCAGCAATGGGTTGCCAGTGATATGGGGACTTACAACAATGTGTACAAGCTGCGAAGCGTCAGCTCGGCCGACCAAAAAGTCATGGATATCCGGAACGGCACGAAGAACAACGGCGAAGCGGTCCAACTCATGCAGGACTTGGGGAATGCCGCACAGCAATTCAGATTGATCAAACTGAGCAACGGTTACTGGAGCATCCTGAATGTGAACAGCAACAAGGCCGTCGAGGTTGCCGGAGCCTCATCCTCGGATGGAGCGAAGCTTCAGCAAAATCTCTACCGGGGCAATCCGAACCAGCAATGGCAGCTGGTAAAAATCAATTAGTGCTTGATACCGAATATCCTGATGATGTTTCCCTAAAAAACGAGCGCGAGCCTTCATAGGCCAACGCTCGTTTTTTAGATGCGCCCGGAACGCTGAATCTGCTGGCATGATCTTCCCCTCATTCCGAACAGGCACACCTCCAATCACGCAGATTCATATACTTCTCGCCCCACTCATCCAATTGATCCAATATCGATTTCAGCGACTTTCCCAGCTCGCTCAGCTCGTAGACGACTTTCGGCGGAACCTGATTGTAAGACGTTCTCGTGACGATGCCGTCTTCCTCCAGCTCCTTGAGCTGCTGGATCAGCATTTTTTGCGTAATTTCGGGAATCGCCTTTTTTAATTCGCTCGTTCTTTTCGGTCCGTCCCCGCAGTTCAAATGGCATAAAATCAACAGCTTCCATTTTCCCCCGATCACCTGAAGCGTCGCCTCTGCGGGAATATTAAACGTCCGTGCGGTCTGCATTTCCATGGGATGACCCCCCTCCTGTCGATTCAGATGAACGATTACTTTCCGGTGAGTATATCACTTTAAAGTGTCTATATCACCAAAAAGTAAGTACTTCCCATTTATCACAGCATACCTGATAATTTTACCGTACTCTTATGAAATTTGAGAGAGGGAAGGTGACATCGATGAAAATTTTGACGGTTGTATCGCATCCGCGGGTGAACTCCTTAACCTTTTCCGTGACAGAGAGATTTACCCAGGGACTTGCCGACGCCGGGCACGAAACCGAGGTGCTGGATCTGCATCGCAGCGGCTTTAATCCCGTGTTGTGGGAAGCCGACGAGCCGGATTGGTTTTCGGATCACAAGGTCTATTCGCCTGAGGTGGAAGCGGAGATGGCACGAATGAAACGGCACGATGCGCTCGCCTTTATTTTCCCAATATGGTGGTACGGCCTGCCGGCCATGCTGAAAGGATATATCGACCGGGTATGGAACAACGGGTATGCTTACGGCGCAAGTCACCTGCATCATCAACAAGTCCTGTGGCTTGGTCTGGCGGGAGCCCCGAAAGAGCACTTCGAGAAGAGGCAGTACGATACGTTGCTCTCCCAGCTTCTAAACGTCGGCATCGCCGATTACTGCGGAATCTCGAACAGCCGGGTTGAGATCCTATACGATACGCTCGATTCCAGGCCGGAAGTTTTCGATAACCTGCTGACGCGAGCTTACCATTTGGGACGGCATTACGGCAACGTTTCAGAGGCTGTGAATTAATCGGGGGGCGCTGCGGCAATCCGGGTCCGGCTCGAATGCACAATCTTTGCTCAGCCGCTCGGACAGCTGGCGCCTGACTCTCCAGCGGTGGTTTTTCAGGTTATGGCGAAGAATCGGGCAATGGTTTGAAAAAGCATCGTTCAGCCCTATTTTCGACCAACGAATCCGAAAAAAAGCCGTACGGATGACCATCCATACGGCTAAAACCGGTGTTATTCGATTTTCCACTTCCCGATTACTACCCAATCTCCTCAGCGATTTCCTTGATAGAAGCTGGCTTACTCCATTCATGCTCTCAGCAATCGGTCTCGCCAAGGCATGCTTTCACCGACCGCTCCAGTACGTCAATGACCTCGTCAAATCGCAGCATTTCCAACGCCTCGTCTTTGGTTTCGTCCTTCAACGCAAAATCGGACCGCAAATCCCCGATCAATTCCGGAAGATACGTATAGTCGATCTCGTCGATGCGGACGGCTTCCGTTTCAAGCGGCTTCCAAACCAATGCATAATGATCGATAAGCCTTCCGTTCAGCCGCCGAAAATCCCTGTAATATTGCTCCTGGGCTTTTTCTTTTCCGGTTGGGGCAGCCATTTGATTTTTTTGTAATAAATCTCTTTCACCCAAATGTCGTCCGAGATCAAATGATAGTAATAACCGAGAAAAAAGGGATCTTTCATGTGGTGCTCGTATTTTTGGCAAAAACCGCGGTAATCGCAGGCAAATTCCGAATCCGTCTGGAGAATGATGAAATGGGATTCCTTTTTCGGCGCATTCATGTATTTATGGACGTCGGGCGCGATGCCGCCCAGCAAAAATTGATCGTCATCGATGCCCAGTTCCCGGGCCAGCAGCGTGGAGATGCAGTAGTGCATCACTCTCGATCCCATAAACGTATCCCCCCATTCCGGTTAGTCGTTCGGCTGAATGACGCCCCACATGTTTCCGCTTGGATCGATAAATTTAAGCACCCATCCGAAGCCTTCATTTTAATAAAACGCAATTTCGACGCCGAGTTCGTGCAGATGGTCGTGCAAAAGGTGAATCTGGTCCGTGTTATACAGCAAAACCGGCATCGTTTGGCCGTTCACCGAAAAATTCGCATCACTGTCGTCCATTGTCTCCCATAACATGAGCATCGGCCCTTCTTGGAGCGTTAGAAACGCATGGCGATGTTCCTCGGAAACGCTCAGCACTTGAAAGCCGAGATGGGAGACGTACCATTGGTCGGCTTCGGATACATGTTTGACCGGAATTTGCATATGTTCCAATGTTTTGAGGACGGATTTGCCCATACCGAACACCTCGCTGGTTATGATTTTTCCGCGCGTGCACACGCGATGATTTTACGGATCAGCGTACCCTTCGCTTCGGTATATTTCGCCCGGTCGTGCGGGTGCTGCTCCGCGAGTTCCTGTTTCAATCGAAAATATTCCTTTAGAGCCTCCGGATGGCGGATCAAATAATCGCGAAACAAGAGCTGGGTGTTCCAATGTTCGCCCCCGTGCCGATAGATATGCAAATGATGGGTCCCCGCCCGCCACTCGCCCCGGCGGAAAAACCTTCTTTCCGGAAAATGCGGATGATCGACAAAATGGTATCCGATCCTCTCCATTCTGTCATGGTGCACAGGAGTGATTTCGTCCAAAGCAGAAACGCCGGCCATGATGTCGATGATCGGCTTCGCCCCGAGGCCGGGGACGGCCGTGCTGCCGATATGTTCGATCCCGAGCACGATACCGTCCAGCGCCTCGGCGATTTTCATTTTTTCCTGCTCAAATTCCAAAGCCCATTGCGGGTTATATTCGCTTATAATCACTTGTTCCATCTGTCTGCTCCATTCTGCCTTTACTGCATGCAAGATTCTCTATTTGGCTTTCCGTATTTTCATGATAAAAAATCGGATGTTCGAAAAACGATCGTACGTTTCCACCTTCTCCGTCTCCATGTGCCATTGGGGAAGCAAGTCCAGCAGGTTGTCTTTGCGGTCATCCTGATCAAAATCCATATACATTAAAGCGCCGCCGGGTTTCAATATTTCGCCGATTTTCTCGAATGTTCCGCCGATAACTCCGATTTCGTTCAAGGCGGAGCCAATCATCGTCACCAGGTCAAATTCCCCTGCCGGCAAATCGCAGGTTACAAAATCGCCGCAAACGACCGTCGAAGGATTCGGATGCCCCTCCCGCGCCTGCCTGTAACCAAACAGCCCGCAAATGTCCGGATCGATGTCAACGCTTGTCAGCTTGCCGAACCCATGTAACCGGTAACCCAAATAGTCATCCCATTCTCCCACGCCAACGCCGATGTTGCAGGCTTTGATTCCCTCAAACGCTTCAAAATGCCTTGCAAAAAAGTCGCGCGTCTCCAGCTCAAGATACAGGCTTTGGGCGGACAAATTCCATTGGTAGGCTTCCGGCTCCCTCATGTTCAAATAATATTGCAAAAGATTCGCGTCGTTCATCGCGCCCGTTCACGCCCTACGATCCATTGAACGGCCTCCAAAATATCCGCGGCCACAAAATCCGGCTCCGTTTCCTTCCAGCGGTGGCGAAAAGCGCCCAATGAGCCTTCGCCCCAGCCTGTTTTCACCAAAATCTTTAGGGCTCCCACTTGATGCGCGGCCAGCAAATCCGTGTCCCCCACGTCCCCGATGACGACGCATCTCGTTAAATCCAGGCCATGCTCTGCCGAGGCGCGATGCAGCATCCCCGGTTTCGGTTTCCTGCATTCGCATTCTTCCGGCATCCCGTGCGGGCATATATAAGCCCCGTCAAACCCGTAAGCTTTAAACTGGTTTTCAAATTGCCAGATTGTCGCCTCTCCCCGGGAAATCCGGTGCTGATTCGTAAAAGCAAACACCTTGATGCGGTTTGATTTCAATAGATCAATCGCCGTTTGGGCATTCGGATATAGCGTAAAATCGTCCGGGTGAACGAAATGGCCCGTCCCGCCGATCGTTCCGTCGCGGTCGATAAACGCCGCTTCGATTTTGCTTCCCATAGATTGCGCGGCCTCCTAACCCTTTTTCAATTCTTTTAGCGTTTGGTTGATCTGATCCAACGATTGTTGCATCTGTTCCATTCGTCGAAGTCCGGAATACTGGTTTCCGATCACTCCGGCGAAAGCGACAATCAACACGATGACAAGCAATAAGATCACCGAAGATCTCCCCTTTCCTCTCATAAAAAACGGAATAAACGACGAAACCCGGCCTTGAATCTCGGATGTCGAAGGTCGGGTTCTCGGTTTGTATGCGTTTTTCTTTTATGTAAATTTTCACTTACTGTTTGTTATACCATCGGATGCACAATCAATGATTTCCGACGAAAACCGCCTCATGGGGTTTGACTCCCAAACGCTGCAATGCCCTCTGGAATATTTCGGCATCGGGCTTCCGAATCCCTTCCGATTCGGAGATCAAAATTTCCCGGCAATTAGCGTTTGATAGAATTTATCTTTCCACACATACCCTTTGGGTCGAGCGCCTTGAATCTCTCAATAAAATACGTTTTAATTGGCGGTAGCCCATATCCGATTATGCATTTGAAATACGATGAAAATCACACGCAACCTTGCAAGGCTGTCCGGGACATCGGCAGCCCCCGAATTCTTGGACGCAACAAAAAAGGGCTCCGCTGTGCGAAACCCCGTTTCATCTTATTTCACCTTGCTTATGCCGTTCCAGTACTCCTCAGCAAGCCGGTATGCCGTAAAGAGTCCTTTTCCTTCAGCTTTTTGACGACCTCTCCCGAATATACGCGCAGTTTTTTGCTTTACAAGATCCAATTTACTGCATGCCCCCGAGCGATATGCACTCATTTTCCGGCCGCATCGGCAGCTGCTAAACCGTCAGCCTCAGCCCGATGATCGTTCCGACAATGCCCGCGATGGCAACCAGGCGAAGGATTGAGGCGCGTTCTTTGAAAAAAAGTATCCCGACAATCGCCGTGCCAAACGTTCCGATCCCGGTCCAGACGGAATACGCGACGCCGAGCGGGACGGATTGCAAAGCAAAGGACAACAAGCCGAGACTTGCCCCAAATGCACCGAGCATCAGCAGGTTGTTCATCCAGGTGTCCCGGACGGACGTCCGCTTTAACATGATAAACCCGATGACGTCCAAACAGCCCGCGGCGAATAAAGCAAGCCAAACCATCAGTCGCGCTCCCTCCTGCCGTTTTCTATTTTCAGAAGGCAAATGAAGCATATGAGCAATGCGATCAATCCCAACCGGACGGGATGCGATTCGCGCTCGAATATCAGCATATCCAACGTTACGGTTCCCGCTGCCCCGATTCCGGCGAAAACTGCGGCAACGATGCTGAGGGGCAGCTGTTTGGCCGTCTTGGTCAAGCAGTAAAAGCTAAAATAAACGATCAGGAGCAGCGGACCGCCCAGCCAATTCTGCTTTAACAAAAATGCCCAGGCGATCTCCAGCGAACCGCCCAATAACAACCATATCCACGGGTTTAAGCTTCGGCCCGGAGCAGTTGCAGCCGATTTCGGGGATATGGCATCGGGAAAAGAACGCCCTGAAGGCAAAACGAAAACGTCGGCATTCGGGGATCGTTCCGCCTTCGCTTGACGATGTTGGGACGAACGGGCAGACAAGCGGCCGTTTTTTCCGCTCATGCCATAACATGCATCGATGATGAGGATCAGGGTCCATAATCCGTTGACGTAAATTCCTGTCGGTTCATGATAAACCCCCATTTCCCCGCGCCTTGCGGCATCTTTGAGCCATAACAACCATGGCGGGCTGGATCGTTCCGACTGCAGGACGAAATAAAACAAAACATGCGCCGAAACAAACAATGCCATATGGATCATGAAGTTTTTCGGCAAGTTCCGCCTCATCTTGCATCATCCTTTCGGTTCCGCAGATAATGCCCGATCATTTCCCCGACATAAACCAACAGCTCCCGATCATGGCCGTAAACGACCGACCGTTCGCCTTCTTCCGGTATCAAGCCCTCCCAATATTTATCGATCAGTCGGGCGTCGCCTTGAAAATAATCCAGTGCCATCCCGTATAACGCTTCGGCCAGCTGCTGCGCTGCGGGAGAGTCGGGAGGTTCATGCATGTTTTGCCGGATGGCGCTCATGAGCTGGATATACGGCTCCATTCTTGGATCCGGGCTTCCCATGACCGGCAGTTGGCCAAGAATTTCCTGCTCCTGCTCCGAGTATGAGGACTCGGGAAAAACCGGCTGAACGACGCCATCCTTAAGCTCCCTGCTTTGCAGCTCCCGAATCAGGGCATGGATTTCCGACGCTTCGATGCGGCCGCTGATCCGGATCGCGTGAATGGAGGCCTGCAGCATATACCGTTTCCACTCCAGCAGTTCTTTTTCCCGGTCGACCCATTCGATCTGTTCCTGAAGCGATTGGATCCAGCTTTATATTGATTGTTCCCCACTTTTGCGGGAGGCAGCTGGCCGATTTCGTTGTAATAATGAAACGTGCGCCTGCTGATATTCGCGATTTTGACGAATTGGCCGATACTGTACATTTCCATCACCTCCCATTCATCATAAACGCCGTCACGTCTACGTGAAGGTCCAGGTTTAATTACATCTCTCTGTGATCAAGTTTTCTCGTTTGGACCGATGCGGAAATACCGTAAAAACCCGCCGTTCACGCGAACCAAGCCAGGTTAAAGATCCTTGACGTTTGCTGGCAAAGCCTGCTGAAGCTTGCGGTATCGCAAGGGCGAACAGCCGTTCATTTTCCTGAACAGCTTATGGAAATTCGCGACCGTCCCGATGCCGGTTTGTTCCGCCACCTCGATCATTTTGAGATTCGTCTCCCGGAGCAGCCGCTGCGCCTCCCGGATGCGCACCAGCTGGACATATTCGGCGAAACCGAATCCCGTGCACCGCTTGAATTTGCGGCTCAGGTAATACGGACTCACGAAAAACCGCTCCGCCACATCTTTCAGATGCAGCTCCTCCCGGTAATGGGTGCCGACGTATTCGGCGACCTCCGACATCGTTTGGTGCAGGGCGGACGGCTGCGCCTCCGGCTCCCCCCGCTCCGCTTGCGCGCGGAACACGTGCACCAGCAGCTGCTTCAGAAGCGATTCCAGCATGACGTCCCGCCCCGGCGAGCATCCCTTCGCTTCGGCGACCAATTCCCGCACGAGCGCCTCCCCCTTGTACTGCTCCTGCGGAGGAAAGGTGACGACCCCGCTCCGTCCGGTCAACCCGAGTCCTTCAAGCAGCCCCGCGGCGAAATTGATGACGACCCGTTCATGCTTCGGCGACCCGGCATCGATCGTCCGGTGAAGCTCCTCCTTTTCGATAAAGACGAAGCTTCCCCGTTTTACCCGGTAGGTCCGGTTCCGAATGAAATAATCCCGCTCCCCGCTAAACAAATAATAAAGCTCATACCCTCGATGCATGTGCTGGCTTGTCATGCTGTAAAAACCGGTTCGCTCCACATGATCGATCTGAATCGTTCCGGCCGAGTTATGGAAAATGTTCATACTGCCCCTCCAATAGTGCAAAAATTGCGACTTTTCAAGCGAATTGAGCAATATTTATAGACGATTATACTCTATTTGCTGCGTTACAGTAGAAGAAAAGAACCTATCCTTAGTTCTAAAAAGGAGGCTTCCCATGAAAAAAAAGTACGCCCTCATCGGCACCGGCGGCCGGGCGGTTTTCTTCTACGGCGCACTGGCCAAAGACTTCCGCGAGACGTCCCGCCTCGTCGCCTTCTGCGACACGAACCAAACGCGGATGAACTACGCCAACAGGCTGCTGCGCGAGCGGTTTAACCACCCTGAGGTTCCAACCTATAAAGCCCACGAATTCGAGCAAATGATTCTCCGCGAGCAGCCGGACACGGTCATCGTGACGACGATCGACCGAACGCATCATGCGTACATCATAAAAGCGATGGAGCTCGGCTGCGACGTCATTTCGGAAAAACCGATGACCGTGGACCAAGAGAAATGCCAGGACATTTTGGACGCGGTCAAACGGACCGGCAAGCAGCTTCGCGTCACGTTCAACTACCGTTACGCCCCGCACAACACCAAAATCCGCGAACTCATCATGAACGGCGCCATCGGGGACGTGCATTCCGTTCATTTCGAATGGCTGCTTAATACGGAGCACGGCGCGGATTATTTTCGCCGCTGGCATCGCGACAAACGCAACAGCGGCGGCTTGCTCGTGCACAAATCGACCCATCACTTCGATCTGGTCAACTTCTGGCTCGGCACCCGGCCGCAGACGGTGTACGCGCAGGGTTCCTTAATGTTCTACGGCAAGGAAAACGCGGAAAAACGCGGCGTGACCGAATTCTACAGCCGGGCCCGCGGCAGCGACATCGCAAAAAACGACCCGTTTGCGCTCGACCTGGAGAAAAGCCCGGAGCTCCAAGGATTATATGCGGACGCGGAGCATGAAGACGGCTACTACCGGGACCAAAGCGTGTTTGGCGACGGCATCAGCATCGAAGATACGATGGGCGTCTTGGTCCGCTACAAAAACAAAGCGATCATGACCTATTCGCTGAACTGCTACATGCCATGGGAAGGATTCCAGGTCAACCTCAATGGCTCCAAAGGCCGCATCGAAATGAAAGTCGTGGAGAAATCGTACGTCAATTCCGGCGGCAAAAAGGAAGACGAGGGGGCGCTGCAGACGAAAAGCATCAAGGTGATCCCGATGTTCGGGGAAGCGTACGAGGCCGAAATCGTCGAAGGCGCGGGCGGCCACGGCGGCGGCGACCCGGTCATGCTGAACGACATTTTCGGCGTTCCGGCCGAAGATCCGTATAAGCGAGCGGCGTCGCACATCGACGGGGCGATGTCGATCCTGACCGGGATTGCGGGCAACCGGTCGATGAGCACCGGACTTCCGGTGAACGTCGACGACCTCGTGAAGTTTTGACACAAACGAATGACGATCCAAATAAAATACGTTAATGGACATACCTCCTAGGACGATTTCTAGGGGGTTTTTTATATGCGCCCGTCCTTGCCCAAAGTTTAAATGCAGGCAAAAAGGAAATCATGGAATCAAGCGATCAAATCCCGAGGGTGAGGATGCACACATGAGGCCTTTTACAAAAAATAAACAATCCGGGAACCCGCAGCCCGAAGCCTGTACTCAACGTTCAACCGAAAGCCAGGCGGCCGAAACGAAACTTACCGGAAATCTGGACGACGATTTGCGGATCATCAAGGAGCGCACGGGCGGAAGCTCCGATTTGATCATTCGCCTGATTGACAGCATGTTCGGCAAAGAACTCCGCATTGCGGTGATTTATATCGAAGGGCTCGTCAATGAACAGGTCATGAACAGCTCCGTCATGCCGTCGCTCACGGCAAAAGACTTTATCGATCCCCATCATTTGGCGGCACCGTCCGAGGTGCTCGGCATGATCAAAAACCGGTTCCTCTCGATCAGCAACGTGAAGGATGTTCACAGTTTGGACGAGGTGCTATCGGCCGTACTGGCGGGCAATACGGCCATATTGGTCAGCGGGGCTACTCTCGGCATCTCGGCGAGCACCGCCGGCGGCGAACAGCGCGGGGTCAACGAACCGCAGTCCGAAACGGTCATTCGGGGGCCCAGGGAAGGCTTTACGGAAAATCTTCGGACCAATACCGCGCTCATCCGCCGCAAAATCAGAAATCCCGACTTGTGGATCGAGAGCCGCAAAATCGGCCGGATCTCGCAAACCGAAGTAGCCGTCATGTATTTGCGCGGCATTGCCAACGACAAAGTGGTGCAGGAAATTTTGCAGCGCTTGGACCGCATCGATACGGACAGCATCCTGGAGAGCGGCTATATCGAGGAATTTATTCAGGACGAAGCTTTCTCCCCGTTTCCGACGATGACGAACACGGAACGTCCGGACGCGATCGCGGGGGCGCTTTTGGAAGGGAAGGTCGCCATTTTGGTCGATGGGAGCCCCTTCGTTTTGCTGGCTCCCGTAACGATCTTCAAGCTGTTTCAATCCAGCGAAGACTATTACCAGAAATTCGATATCGCCACTTTTTTGCGCTTGCTGCGCGTCATCTCTTTTGTGGTCTCCATGCTGCTTCCCTCGCTTTATATTGCGATTACGACTTTTCATCAGCAGATCCTGCCGACCACTTTGCTTGTCAGCCTGGCTGCGCAGCGCGAAGGGGTTCCTTTTCCTGCGTTCGTCGAAGCGCTGGCCATGGAAATCACGTTTGACGTTTTGCGGGAAGCCGGGGTTCGCATGCCCCGGGCCATCGGCTCGGCGATATCGATCGTCGGGGCCTTGGTGTTGGGCCAGGCGGCCGTTCAGGCCGGATTGGTGTCTGCCGCGATGGTGATCATCGTCGCCTTTACGGCGATCGCAGGTTTTGTCGCGCCTTCCGTAAGCATTTCGAACTCGGCCAGAATCCTGCGTTTCGGCTTCATGATTTTGGCCGGGACCCTGGGGCTGTTCGGCATTATGGCCGGCCTGATCGCCCTGCTGATCCATCTGTGCGGGCTGCGCTCCTTCGGCATCCCGTACCTTTTGCCCTTGGCGCCTTTTATTCCCGCCGACCAAAAGGACGCTTTTGTCCGCGTTCCATGGTGGGCGATGCTGCGGCGGCCAACCCTGATCGGAAAGAAAAACCCGAAGCGGGAAAAAAAGTTTCAAAAACCTTCGCCGCCCAAAAACAAAAACTAACGCCGACTGAAAAAAGAGGTGTAAAGAAGCATGAACCGCTGGCCCTTCCTGATCCTGCTGCTGCTCATCGTCCCTTTGTTCGTCACGGGATGCTGGGACAGCAAGGAATTAAACTCGCTGAGCATCATTTCTGCCACGTCCATCGACCGGGAACGGGATCATTGGGTCGTTACCTTTCAGGTCATCATTCCGCAGGCCATTGCCACGCAAACCGGAGGCGGGGGCGCCGGCAGCCAGTCGCCGACCACCATATTTTCCACCAACGGGAGAACGATCCGGGAAGCGATGCAAAATGCCAGCCTGGAAACGTCGCGGATGCTCTTCTTTGCCCATAACTCCATCCTCATCCTGAGCGAGAAGGTTGCCAGGGAAGAGGGCGTCGGCCAAATCCTCGATTTTTTCCTTCGCCCGTTCGAAAGCCGGGAAACGATGTCGATCCTCCTGACGAAAGGAAAAGCGTCGGATTTGCTCGAAGTGCTGATCCCGCTCGAGAAAATTTCGGGCAACGCGGTCAAACGGGTCATCGACCAAAGCCAAAGGAATTTGTCCCAGGTGCAAAACATCAAGCTGATCGACTTTGCCGCCAGGGTCGCCGACCCGAACGCAAGCGCCATGGTGCCGGAGCTTCAGGTATCGGGCAACCTCAAAGGACAATCGTCCCTGGATGCCTTAAAATCCCCTCGGAACGAAGCGGTCATCAAATTGGGCGAGCTTGGCGTATTCAGGAGAGATAAATTGGTCGGATGGTTAAACGGCGAGGAAAGCAGGGGCGTGGCCTGGCTATCGAATCGCGTCAAAAACCTGATCATCGTATATCCTTGCAGCGCCAAAGGAGGCGAACGGGACTCCTTATCGAGTTTCCGGGTGCTCAAATCGTCAACGAAGCTGTCTTCGGAGATTCAGGGCGGCAAAGTCACGATGAAGGTACAGATCAACGCGAGGGGGGTCCTCGACGAGACCGGCTGCAAAATGGACCTAAGCAATCCGCGGGTCATCGCCGAACAGCAGCGGATCATCGCCAAGGTAATCAACGGCGAGGTCGTCTCCACCTGGAACCGTCTCCGGACGATCGAAACCGATGCGCCCGGATTTCTGGACGTCATTCATCGGGAGCATCCGGACGCATGGAAAAAGCTCGCCCAATCCAAGCACCCGCTCGATGAGATCACGATTCGTCCCCAAATTCGCGTGAACATTGAGCATACGGATATGATCAACAAACCGTATTCAACCTTGCTTGAACAAAATAAGAGACCTTGAGGGGGTGCAATCCGTGGAAAAAATCGATAAATATCAGCTGATTTCGATGACCATCTTGTTTATGATCGGCAGTACTCCTTTGTACGAATTGGGGATCGGCGTCAAGCAGGACGCGTGGATCGTCATGGTGGCCGGGTTGGTTGCCGGATTGCTGCTGCTGGCCTTGTATTTGTACATCCAGCGCAATCATGCCGGCATGGATTTTTTCCAAATTTTGAATGCCCATCTCGGAAAACTTGTCGGAACGGTTTTATCGGTCTGCTACGTCGTTTATTTCGCTTACGAGTCGATGCGCAACACGAGGGAGTTCGGAGACATCATCAACATTTCCTTTCTCCCCAACACGCCGCTGTCTTTGCTCATGCTCGTGATGGTATTGCTGTCCGGCTATGCGATTTCAAAAGGGGTGGAAGTCTTTTTTCGCGTCGCCGAATTTATGTTTCCGTTTACGATCTTTGGATATGCCGCGCTGTTCTGTTTGATCATCGGCTCGAACATCATCCACCTGGACCGTCTCCTGCAGGTCATGGAACACGGACTGCTCCCGATCCTGGAACAGGCGATTCCGGAAGTCATCAGTTTTCCGTTCGGCCAGATCGTCGTCTTTTTGATGTTTTGGAGCCATTTGAACGAAAAACGGAAAATGGTCCGGGTATCCGTTTATTCGTATCTGTTCGTCGGGGTCCTCCTGCTGCTGTTTAACGTTCTGAACCTGGCGATTCTGGATCCCTCGATTACGTCCATTACGACGTTTCCGTTATTGCGGTCCGTCCGTCTGATCCAAATCGCCAATTTTCTCGAACGGCTCGACCCCGTGATCATTCTCCTCATTTACATCGGCATTTTCGTGAAAATGACGGCGTTTTATTTGGGGGCCGTGCTGGGCCTCGCCCATCTCGTCCGGATCAGCCGCTTCAAGCTGACGGTCGTCGTCGGGGCCGCGATCTACGGCATGAGCTTTTTGGCCCCGAATTTTATTTATCACGTTTGGATCGGCTTTGCCCAAAACTTGAAATACCATTTCCCCGTCTTTCAAATTTGTATCCCCGCGCTGCTTGCGGCGATCATCTTCTGCAAGTCATGGAACGATAAAAAAAAGAAACGGGCGAAACAACCGTCATAAGCCGGTATTCCGCCCTTTCCCTTTTCCCCTCAACCGAATGCCTGCCATGCTTCCGAAAAAGCTTTCCTCTTCCTTTCCGTCTTCGCCCATTATAATATAATGGAAAAGATGTGAAGCAAGCGTTTACATCCCATGCATACCTTGTAACCACGATAGAAGGAGCCCATATGGAAACGCCAATCTTTCACTTTATTTCTCCGCCGATCCCATACTTTATCGATTGCGGCAAAGCCCAGTTCAACGCCGGGGAAAAACATATCAGCCGCAGCGGCATCGGCGTCTTTGATCTCATCGTCGGCATGAAGGGAGCCCTGTCCGTCGGGGAAGACGGAAACGAATGGGTGGTGCGGAAAGGGGACATTCTCGTATTAAGGCCGGACGGCCGCCACTACGGACTTGCCCCGTGCACCGAAGAGACGGTAATTACGTGGATTCATTTTCAAACCTTCGGCAGCTGGCAGGAAGGAAGCTGCATGGACGACTGTCTGGCCGGACAATCCGGACTCATTGAAAATCATAAGAAAAACGCCTACCTGAACCATTGCGACGTGAACTCCATTTTTATCCCGAAGTATTCCAAAATATCGGAGAAAGCGCTGGAGGACATCGAGCAGTTTTTCCAGCTGGACCAGGAACCCAAGTCTTTGCGCAACTGGAAGCGCCAATCCACCTTTCAATTGCTGCTGCAGCATCTGGACCGGGACCTGACGTCGCTCTCCGATGCGACCGCGATCCAAATCGCCGACAAGATCGAGTGGTACATCCGCAAGCATTACAAAGAACAAGTCAGCAATTCGTCCTTGCGCGAAGCCTTTAATTACCATCCCAACTACTTGGCCAAAAATATGCTGAAGGTGTACGGCATGACGCCGATGGAGTATTTTGCAGCACTACCGGATCGAGCAAGCGAAAAAGCTGCTGCTTCAGACTTCCTGGACGGTTGCGAAAATCGCTGAAGAGACCGGTTATCAGTCGGTTTCGTATTTTTCGGCGAACTTTGCCCGCAGGGAAGGGATCTCCCCTTCCGAATTCAGGCGAAAATTCATTACGCATGGTTGACCCTTGCATTGAGGGCTGCCATCCCGATTCAGGTTACTGTGCGGTGCCCGGATAAACGATGAAAAAAGCGGCATGGCCGGCTGCTTCGCCTGCCATACCGCTTCCATCCGTTATTGTTCCCTCACCCACACCCTCATTTCGCCCTCGCCGCGGTTGGCCCACGCATAATACGGAATGAATTTGGCCTTGACGGGACGATAATCCGGCAATTCTCGTTCGCTGTAGAGCGCTCCGTCCCAAGTCTCTTCGTTCAAGCGAAGGGCATCGGCTTCAATTGCGACCATGCCGCCAAGCAGCTCTTCTTCCAGCAAGCTGAGACCGGCCTCTTTCGGAAGCACCAGCTGATGCAAATGCTTCCCGTTATCCGCCTCTTCCAGGCAGTACACCAAAGGTCCCCGCTGGATGGCGACCCTGCCTGCATTCGCTTGGACCGCAGGGTGGCTGTGAACCCTCATGACCGGCATTTCCAAAGACAACGCGATGACGTCCGAAGGCCTCCACTCGCGCTTGATGACGGCGTATCCGTTGACGACCTCAAGGCTGTCCGCCGGAATCGCCTGACCGTTCACGCGAACCGATGCATTTCCGCCGCACCAGTGCGGAATACGGAGCGCCACCGCGAAGTGCTGCGTTTTTTCCGGAGTCACTTCGATTTTGATGTCGCCTTGCCAAGGATACCGGGTCTCTTGCTTCAGCATGACGTTTGTGCCGTTCACCTTTAGTTTGGCTTCGCCCCCGATATATAAATGGTGATAAATCGTATCGCCCTGCACCGAATAAATGTAACTGCCTAACGAAGAGAGCAGGCGGGCGATATTCGGCGGACAGC
This sequence comes from Paenibacillus cookii, assembly GCF_018333375.1. GTDB lineage: Bacteria > Bacillota > Bacilli > Paenibacillales > Paenibacillaceae > Paenibacillus_AQ > Paenibacillus_AQ cookii. The sequence continues at coordinate 9,659 of NZ_BORW01000044.1, read as the reverse complement.
AGGCGCAGCCGAACCATTCCTGGCGGACGGGCTTCACGTGGTCGTAATTTTTGTTTTTGCCGCCGCAGGATTTCGGGTTCACTTCAAGCGGATTGACGTAGAAAAAATGTTTTCCGTCCCGCGACATCCCTGCGATCACCGTGTTGTAAAGCGCCCGTTCCATGACGTCGGCAAACTGCGCGTCTTGCTTGATCTGCAGCATGCGGCGAGCGACAAAGATCAGGCCGATCGAAGCGCAGGTTTCGGCATAAACGGTATCGTTCGGCAAGTCGTAGTCGTAGGAAAACGCTTCGCCGTGTACCATCGATCCGATGCCCCCGGTAATGTACATTTGACGGGATACGATGTTGTCCCATAGCCGCAGGCATGCATCCAGCATCTCTTGGTCGTTTTTCCTTGCGGCCACGTCGGCCATGCCGGCGAGCATATAAACAAGCCGCACGGCATGCCCGACCGCACGGTCCTGCTCGCGGACGGGGAGATGGCTTTGGTTGTATTCCAGGTCCGTCGCCATGTTCAGCCCCGGAAAATGCGTTCGTCCCCCGCGTTCATGCAGCTGCTGTGCGAAAAAGCTCGGCTTTTGCCCGCGTTCATTCAGAAAATAGGCGCTTAAGTCCAAATATCGTAAATTTCCGGTCGCTTCGTAAAGCTTGACGAGCGCCAGCTCGATCTCCTGATGGCCGTCATAACCGCGCAGCTTGCCCGGCTCCGTCCCGAACACGCTGTCGATATAATCCGCGAACCGGATCACGACGTCCAGCAGCTTCCGTTTTCCCGTGGCCCGGTAATACGCCACGCCGGCTTCGATCAGGTGTCCCGCGCAATACAGCTCGTGGCATTCGGCGAGATTGGTCCATCTGGCCCCCGGCTCTTTCAGCGTAAAATAAGTATTCACGTACCCGTCTTCCTGCTGCGCGAGCGCGATGATGTCGATCATGCCGTCCGCAAGCTGCTCCAACTCCGGATCCGGCCTTGTTTCCAGCAAGTATGCAGCGGCTTCCAGCCATTTGGCCACATCGCTGTCCTGGAAAACCATGCCGTAGAATTCGCCTTCCATGAGACCGGCCGCGATTTTGAAGTTGGCGACCGCCCCGCTTGGCTCGGCGCTGTTCACGCGGTCGTTCAGCGCTTCCCATTGGTAGGGCACGACCACGTTCCGGACCAGATCGATGTAATAGCTCCAAAACGGATCTTCGATTTTGTAATTGGATAGACGCGCATTCCGCGCCGTTTCCGTCGTTTCGGACTGATGCATAAGAAGTTCCTCCCAAGTCGTAAAAACTATTTTTGAATGTTAAAGGTATCCAAGGCTGTCTTCAGGCGCTCTGCAGCTGCCTTTATATCTCCTTCGGTCGCCGATTTGTCGTCAGCTGCGGTTTGAGCCGCTGCGAGGGCGTCCTTCAATGCTTTCCATTGCTCCGGCGTTGCCTCGTATTGCTCTTGGTGGTCGAGCATGTCTCGCGCCTGGCCGATCAAGGATTTCAGCTCCGTCTTGTCGTACGTGACGGTAATCCGGCAGCTGGCCGATTGTTCGGTCCCTTCCACGCGTCCGAGGACGACGAAGGAATGCGCCGTCGTCAGTTCGTTATACGGAACCTCGTTCCAGGTGACCGGTTTGGTGCCTTTCGTTTGGTCCGCAAACGTGACGTTGACGGTGGCCGGAAGCTGCGGAGCGACGCCGATGACGGTTTCGACTTCCACGGGATCAATGCTCAAAACCGGCTTGTTCGAGCCGTTGCCCGGATTTCCGGCAACCGCCTCCGGACCGAGCACCCGCCACTCCTTCACGCCGGTCCAAGCTCCGGACTGCCTTATCAAATGGAGGCGGAGTTTCGTCGTCGTGATTTCATCGAAGGAGACGTCGTTAAAACGGTCCTTGTTCATTGCTTTTCCGGACAATCCGGTCACCGGTTTGAATTCGTTCGACGCTTGGTCCCAATACTCCAAGGAATAATCGGCCGGAACCTTGACGCCGCCGCCGTCGTCGTAGAAGTAGATCGAGCTTTGCGACAGCTTCACGGGCCGATCCCAGGTATACAGCAGCCAATGGGACTCGGCCGGGTCGGCCCAGTTGCCGTATTGCACCTCATCCTCCGGTTTGCCGATGCTTGCTGACGTATAAGGGATGTATCCGTCATTGACGCCGGCAATGGATTCCCACGGCGATACGTAGGAAGTCGTCGCCTTGGCGAGCAGCGCGACGTTTTTCACTTGAAGCCCGTCTGACGCCTGCTTCAGTTTCGCCCGAACCGCCTCTACCTGCTCCCGCGTATAATTCTGGCCCGCAAGTAATGTCTTCGCTTCGGTTAAAGCCGTTTGCAGCGCATCCCAGGATTCCGGCGTGAAATCATCCTTGTTCCGGACAATTTTTCCGTTGTCCCTTGGCGCGTAGGCGTGGATCATATCAACGATATCCTGGGTCGGAACCGAAACGGTAATGTGAACGTCGACCGCCGTTTCCTTTTCCCCGTCGCTGACGGTTAACGTATACACATACTCGCCGACGTCATGGAAAACAGCCTTCAATTCGGCCCGATCCGTCTGCATTTCTTCCACGCTGCCGCTGCCTGACGCTTTGCTCCAACGATAGCTGAGCTCCTTGCCCGACAATCCGTCATCGTATATGGCGGGCAGGATCGATACGGTTTCATCCTGCGCGGCCGTCCGTTCGGTCTGTCCAATGTACACCTTCGGCGCCTGGTTGACCGCCGGGGCGACGTTTTTAAGCTTGTTGTCGTAGATTTGCACTTCCTTGATGCCCGTCTTGGCATCGAGCGCATGCGTTACTCTGAGGCGAATGGCCTGCGTTTTCACCGTTTCGAACTCCACGTTGTTATAGTTGGAGGCGATCGTTTCGGGATAGCGGGTTTGGCCCTGAACCGGCTTCCACGCGTTCCCGTCCGCATCCAAATATTCGAGCAGGAACTGCTGCGGCGTGCCGTAGCCCCCTTCGAGCCGGTCGTTGTAGAAATACACTTTGACGTTGTTGACCGGTTTCTTTTTCCCGAAATCGAACGTGACCGTGTCGCTTGGATTCGGACTTCCTCCGAGCAGCGCCGTATTCCCCGCATGGTCCGTCGAGGCGATCGTCGATCCGTCGGCCAAACGATTGATATCCGAATCGGGGCTCACGTAAGTCGACGTAATCGTCGTTCCGGAAGCCATGGCCAGGTTTTCGCCTTGATGCTGAAGATCGATCCCGGCTTTATTGAACAGGTCCACGACCCGCGGCTCGCCGGCAAGGGACGTGCCCTTCGCGGAGGCGACGCGTTCCTTTTCCCCCTTTTTCTCGTACCAGATCTGCGTGTTCGCGTTATTGCCCGCCGCGCCTTCGATATCCGATTTCGGCAGCTCCGCTTTCCCCGTTTTCGTATCGTAAATCACGTGGGACATTTCGCTTGTCGTCAACACGCGCTCCCCGTTGATAAAGAGCGAAAAACCCGCCGGAATGCCTTTGTAATACGGATTGTTTTGGTATTTGGCCGGATCCTGCCATACAATGGACAGATTCGCGTCATGGTATCGCACGTTGTCCACCGCAAAATGGTCGTAACCGATGCCGATCGGCCACAGCTCGATTTTGTCGTCGGTTCTCGGCTGAATTCCCGCCATATCCTCCATGACCGTGTAATTCATCATGCCGAGCGTATCGTGGTGAATCCATGATCTGACCATGTCCCCGCTCGGGTTCGGCGGATTGTCCTTGGTCCACTGCGTGCCGAAGAAGTAGTTTTCCAGCCAAAAGAACTCGTTGGAGTCCAGGTGGTCGGTATTCCCCGGTTCTACCGTATGCAGCCATGCGCCCCAGTCGAACAGATTTTTGTAGGTGTCCGCGTTGATGTTGTCCACAGGTAATACCGAAGCGATGCCCGGATCGTATTGATGTAGTTGCCGAAATTGCACCAGGCGAATTGGTCCGTGCCGTAAGCGTCGGTTTTCCCGTCCACGAAGGCCTGCACGCGTTTCATGATGCTGTGCTGATCCGCCGTGAAAAACGGAAAAATAGGATAATATTGCGGATCGCCGTAGTCCGCCAGCTGGGTCAAGTATTTGGACTGGTAGCCGTTCTCTTTCGCCGTCGGCACGACGCCGAAATTAAACACGAACATGTTGTTGTCCCGCCAAGGGACGAAGGTATCGGCGCCGTTTACGATTTTTTTGTGGAGGAAGCTGCCTTCTCCCTTCGTGTCCGCTTTCCCGTCGCCGTCAAAATCCGCGCCGTCGTACCACATCTCGCTCAAAATATGGCTGCGGATGTTGTCCGCAAGATAGCGTTCCTTGTTGGCCGCGCTGCTGTCCCCGAGCTCGTCGTACATTTCCGCCGCAGCAACCGCGTTGGCGTACGTCGTTGAAGTGCCGTCCAATCGGGCATAATTGCCGCCGCCGTTCCAATGCATCGATACCGTATCCCCGTCGTTGCCCGTAATCGGGGCATGATTATAATAGACAAGGTACGGATCGGTGCCCTTGAAGTGCTCCAGCGTTCCGGTCACGTCATTCGCGGAAATATCGGCAAACTTCTTCAGGAGCTTGTTCCCGCCGCCGTAGATTTTATAAGCTTCCCATCCCACTTGGGAGGTGTTCTGCATCATGTCCCAGGTCCAGATGTTCGGGCGGCCCGGGTTGTTTTTGTAGTTTTTGTTTTCCGAATATTCCCCTTGCGCGAGCCAGGTGCCGTAGGCATACACCGGGTTGCGCAGCCATTTGAGGTCCTGCATCGCCCATGGGACGCTGACGGTAATGCCGTTATTGTATCCCAGCACCCCTTCCATGTTCATCGGAAACTGCCAGTCGTTCCCCGGGATGTTGGCCTCCAGCAGGTTGAACCGGTTGCACCACCAGCGGTAATAAAGCACCTTTTTTACGTTTTCGTCGGGAATGTCGATGTACGGGATGTTCTCGGCCCACCACTGGTTGTATTCCTTTACTTGACGTTCGAAGGCTGCGCCGTTGCCGGCGATTTTTTTGTATTCTTCGTATTGCGTCTTCGATTTCGGAATTTCGTCGGCGAGCCAGCCCATCGTAATTTTTTGCGAGGCGGTGCCGCCGGCCGGGACGACGATTTCCTTCACCAGTCCTTGATCGCCCGGTTTCATGCCGTTCCCGCTGAGACGGACGTCGACATAGGACATCGCCTTGACGAACTTGCTGCCGTCGGTGCCGATCATAAGCGGGGCAGCTACGCGTTTGCCGACCATTTCGTCCCCTTCCGCGACGGCTGCAAACGGAGACTTGACCTTGATCGTCAGCTTGACGTCTCCCGAAGTCGGATTATGAAAGTCCAGCAGCGTCACCGCCGAGTTGTAATAGGTGATGAATTTCTTTTGATGTACCTGCAGCGCTCCGCTCGTATATGTCTGATCCTCATGGCTCGGATAATTTTTTCTCGCGTTTTTGTCTTCGCGGACGTCGCCGGTGGACAAGCTGACCGAATACATCACGTCCTGGTTGAGCGTATCCGCGTAATACACCTGCCCGGCAAATCCCAGCTTCGTATTGTCCTGGGTTTTCATGAACAAGGCGCTCCCGCGGCTGAACAACGTGTTGGCGCCGCCCTCATCGTCGATGTCGTCCGGGATGACGCCCTTGTTGACGAGCAGGGAATCAAGCCAGGGCAAATCCTGATGGTCCTTTTTGAACGCTTCAAAATCGAAATTTTCGATGGTTTTCATCATTTGACCCACGGTTTGGCTGCTGAAATCCACGCCTTCGCTTGCAAATTTGTTGCCGCTGTCCCATGTGGCCGTTCCGAAATCATGCCCTGCGCCCGGCACCTCGAATCCCGTCGTATAATTCGCCAACGCGGCCGATGCTGCCCCGCCGGACGCAAGCGCCACGCTGATGAGGGCCGCCGCCCCTTTTCCAAGCCATGTTTTGCCTGTTTTCACGTGTATCCATGCCTCCCTTATCCTTTGATTCCCGTTAACGTAATCCCCTCAACAAAATATTTGTTGCCGATAAAAAAGAACGCAAGGCACGGCGCGGTAACGATGAGCGCAAGCGCCATCACCTGCTCATAGTTCGGAATCCGCATGCCGTTGACGATATAGAGCCCCATCGGCAGCGTATAATCGGCTTCTTTTTTCAAATAAATCATGGTGTAGAAAAAGTCGTTCCAATTGTTGATGAAGCTGAACAGCGCCACCACGATCAATGCCGGGCGGATCAAAGGCAGCATGATCTTCAAATAAATGCGGAAATATCCGGCCCCGTCGATTTTGGCCGCCTCCAGCAGCTCATCCGGAATGGTCATGAAAAATTGCCGCAGCAAAAAGACGAAATAGGCATTCCCCCCTGCACAGAATATGGCCGGAATGATCAAAGCCGGTTTGCCGGCGAGCCCGAGGCTCGTAAACAAGGAATATTGCGGAATCAGCGTCACCGCGCTCGGCAGCATCATCGTGCTGATGACGAGCGCAAACCACATACCGCGCAGCGGGAAACGCAGTTTGGCGAAAGCATAACCTGCGAAGCTGGTCGTGATCACGTTAAACACCACGTAAGGGACGACGATCGAAACCGAATTCCACAGCTGCCGGGAGAAATCGATCCGGTCGATGGCCCGGCTGAAATTGTCGATGCCGAATGCCGAAGGAAAAAACACCGGCGGACGCGCCAATATTTCCGCATGGCTGACGAACGAACCGCGCAGCAGCCAGTACAACGGGAACGCCATCGCAAGCCCGAGAAGAACCGAGAGGACAACCAGCAGGCGGTGAATCGTCTTTTTTTGCGCTTTGGTTCGGCGGATGCCCGCTCCATGAATCGCTGTCGCTGCCATTACGCTCTCCCCCTTCGGTTTCGCACCGTCGATTTATCCCTCTTTAGCGCGCCCTGAACATAAAACAGGATACCGGTAATAACCATTGTAATGAGGAAGACGAGCCAGGCCTCGGCCGACGCGAGCCCGCGCATGCCCGTTTGCACGAAGGAATGGTCGTAGATCATAACGTTGATGAAGTAAGTCATCCGGTCCGGCGCGCCGTTCCGCGACAGCACCACGCTTTGGGTGTAAATCTGGATCGACGTCATCATGCACATGATGAGCTGGAAAAACACCACCGGTTTGATCGTCGGATACGTGACCTTGGCAAATTTATGCCAGGCATTGCCCCCGTCCATTTCGACCGCTTCGAGCAGCTCGCCCGGCACGTCCTGCAGCGTCGCCAGAAACACGACGATCGTTCCGCCGCAGGTCCATAAGCTCATCAGAAACAACGTGCCGAAGATGTTGGTCGCATCGTTCAAAAAATCGACCGGCGTCGCCCCGAGCTTCAGCAGCAGCCAGTTGACCAGTCCGCCCTTGGCCTGATTCTGCAGCAGCATCTGCCAGACGATGGTCGTCGCCAGCATCGGAATGACCGAGGGCAGGAAAAACACGGCGCGCAGCAAATTTCGGCCAACGAATTTCCGGTTCAGCAGCAGCGCGACCGCCAGGCAAAACACGATCACCAGAAACACGTTGATGAACGAATAGATGAGCGTTACCGACATGGACTTGCCGAATTCCGAGCCGGGACCGTAAAAAATCGTTTTGAAATTGTCCAGCCCGATCCATTTCATGACCTGATGACCGCCGACGATCGTGATTTTGTGGAAGCTGTACACGAGGCTCGCCAGCATCGGGTACAAGGTGAGGATAAGAAACCCCAGGATCGCGGGAGCGGCAAACAAATAACCGGCGACGGCCTCTTTGGCGCTCCCTTTGAGACGCGAATGCTTCGGAACGATGTTTTGGCTGGTGTTGCGTTTGATCTCCATATCCAATAGCCCTTTCCTGTACTGAATGTGAATGACTCCCGGCTACTCCGAAACCTTGCCGCTTTCCCACAGCTTTTTGATCGTCGGCATGACGGACGCGTACACTTCCTTGACCGTTTTTTGGCCGGATAACGCCTGGTCGATTGCTTTTTCGTATTCCGTGTTCATCCGCAGATAAGCGGGCACGTAATAAGCAGGCCATTGCACGATAGCGTCTTTCGTGTTGGAATAGCTCAAAATCGTTTCCTTGGCGCTGACAGGCAAATCGGCCGTCCACTTATCGACCAGCGCGGCGTCGGTGTACCAATCCGCCTGGTTCGGAAGCCATGCCCCGGATTTCAACAGCTCCAGGCTGTTTTCCGGATTCACCATATAGGCGTAAAACTTTTTCGCTTCTTCGATATGCTTGGAAGATTTATAGACGACAAGCGGCGCGCCGCAGTTCATCGTGACGGCCTGTTTCATTTTCGGCAATACGCCTACCCCGATGTCTTCGTTTCCGTTGATGTTCGCCAGATCCCAGGAGCCGCTGATGGCCATCGCGTAACCGCCGCTCAAAGCGTCGACCGCCGAACCGATGCCCGAATTCCATGTATAGGTAAAGCTTGAAGCCACCTTGTCCTTGTTGACCAGGTCCGCCAGCATCTGAATGCCGTCGACGGATGCCTGCGAATCCCATAAAAACTGTTTGCCGTCGGCAGAAACGACGCCTCCGCCGTTGGCGTTCGCCGCCCAGAAATGGTGGAACTCGCGGCCCGCGGTGAACCCCAGCCCGTAATTTTCCGTTTTGGCCGCGTCAAATTCGGGATCGGCCGCCGTTTTGCCGCTCGTGTCCGTCGTCAAGGCTTTTGCGTATTTCACGAAGGTGTCCCAATCCCAAGCCTCTTCGACTTTGGTCGGAGGATAAGGAATCCCTGCCGCGTCGAATTTGGATTTGCTGTAGAAAAGCAGCTCCATTTGGTTGGACAACCCGACGCCGATCACCTTTTGGTCCGGGGAATGGATCGTGATGGCATCCAGCTTTTTCGGAATGGTTCCGTTATCGATCAGATCGCCGATATCCGCCAGAATGCCCATTTCGTAATATTTCTGGATGTCGCCTTCGCCCATGTAGCTGATGTCCGGCAGCTCGCCGGATTCCAGCCGCGTCTGGATGAACGTATCGAACGTGCCGTCCGCCGGCAGCACCTGGGCATGGACCTTGACCCCCGTTTCCGCGGTATATTTCTCGATCGTCTTTTCCACCAGTTGTTTTTGCGCATCGTCTCCCCAATACAGCAGCTCCAGGGTCACGTCACCGCCTTTGGATTCGGCGCTTCCGCTCTCCCCGCTTGCCGCTTGCCCATCCGTGCCTGCGGCGCTGCCGCCGCATCCGGCCAAGGCCAACATCATCGCCGCTAACGTTACAGCCAACCATCGTTTGCGAAATTTCATGTCCTACTCCCCCCGTTTTGTTTGGATTTTGGATGTTCATTCTGCAAATCTCTCAACCGCTTGGTAAGCGCTTTATTTAATAACTATACCGGTTTTTGCCGGATATAAAATCTTCGATTCCAACCACAATTTTAGAAATTTCAACCTGTTGTCCGGCACCGTAAACGCCGGTGGCCATCCCAAAATCCAGAGGTTCGAAAGGGAGGCGGGCGTTTTCGGACGACAAAAAAACCTGTTGCTGCCAACAGGCTTTTGACGCTGAACTTCTACAGTTATCATGCCATCCTACAAAAAGTTTATCCTGAATTTCGAAAGTATCGCTTCTTGAAAATATGAAAAGGGCTCCGAATCTTTGGTAGAATGGTGTTTACTTGGAACACTACACCCAAAGAGAGGAGCACCTTATAGGTGAAGTCTACCACAACGATCAGCAAAATTAAAACAGAATTTTCACTACAAAACGC
>NZ_BORW01000043.1 GCF_018333375.1 Paenibacillus cookii | reverse complement strand
ATTCCCCCAATCCATCCAAACCATCTGCTCTGTATTTTCTTATCCACTCTCTAACTGTGTGGGAACTAACCCCTAGTTGTCTCGCTTCATAGTTTGGATTTGACCTGTGCTCCAGGCATCGCTGTATAGCATGCCGTTTCGTTTCAGTTGAAGTTGAACTTCTTCTAGACATAGAAATACTCCCATCGTTGTAGTAGTAGAAGTTTTTATTTTTTCTACTGTCTACTATGATGGGAGCATATCAGAAGTGAACTGCTCTTTTTCGATCAGAATTAAAAATTAATCTGCACTAATTTTTCAATCGACTCTTTTTCTGTCGGATCGGCTTTAACGAGTTGGTCATACACAGCCTGGTCATTCGAACCTTGCTTCATCAATGCCGCTATATACCAATGGGCAATTTCGCGGTTTGTCGGATCGCTGAAATCCTGAGCGATACCCATTTTTAACGTCTCAGCAGCTTTATCCAGTTGGTTGGTCATGTAGTACATTTTTCCGGCGTCAAGGATCATAACCGGCGAGTTGGAGAACGGACGTCCAGCCATTTGCCCTTTGGGCAATGTAGCCAGATGCTTGAGACCGGCTTGAACCTTTTCAAAGGCTGCAATCCCCGCTTTAAAGTACTTCTCTTTCGCAGCAGTATCGCCTTGGCCAAGCGCCGTATAACCCAGCTCATAACCTTGCGTAATCATTTTTTCATACCATTCGATATCCCAGTTGAATTTCGGTGCGTTCGCAACCAGCGTTTCAAAGGCTTTATCATTTTCATTTTTCAGCTGGTAGTTGGTAATGAGGCGGTTGATCATGCTTTTGTTATAAGGTTCTTTTTTGAGCGCGTCCGTCAGGAGATAATTCGCCGCATTGTAAAAATCGTCGTTTTGGGTCTGTTTATACACCGATTGATACAGCGAAGACATCAACAGTACGGAATCCGGATGAGTGTGGCGAATCTTCAAGTCTTTATCCAAGGCGGCTTTGATTTCCTCATAAGAGGTGCTTGTTTGCGCTATTTTTCGGGCTTCCAGACCGGCATTGCTTGCCTGCACAAAGCGAACCGAAGTAATCAGCACGACGATTCCGCAAATGCCGACTACCAAACTATAAATCCATCCTGCGCCCTCTGTTTTCCAGGCAATCTTCTTCAAAGGTTTGCTGTCCATGGCGGCGGCCATGCCTCCAAGACCAATGAACACCAGCATCCCGATAAATACGTAACTCATGTTAAAGTCTAGAATACTGTGAATAAGAATAGACAGGGTCAGAATGAGGTACAAGAAATATGAATCTTTTCTTTCCCCATCCGATTGGATATACCCGCGAATATATTTATAGAAAATAAACAGGACAAATGCCATGAAAATAACAAATCCGACAATGCCTACTTCCAACAAGTACTGAACGAAGAAGTTGTGCGCCTGACGGCTTGTGTAAGGGTTGTTCTGATACTTCTCGTACAATGCAGCCCAAGCGCCGCCGCCTGCTCCGAGAACCGGGTAATCTTTCACGACCTTCATGCCGTCTTTATAGAACGTAATCCGCTCCAGCACGCTGTGCTGATTGAAGTTAATGTTCTCAAGTCGCGTGCTGACGTTTTCCGGCAAAATATTGCGTACGCTGGTTCCGATAAGCAAAAAGGCTACAACGCCAACCACGATCACCGATCCGACCGGAATCCACAGATTGGCAAGCTTTTTGGCTGAAGCCTTGGCCAAGCCCTGTTCCATTTTAGGAGCAAGAAATGCTTGAATGACCCAGCCGATCACTGCCACCACAACGGATGTTATTAAGAGGAATGCCCATGCTTTGGCTGCTCCGCCAGCCTCGAATTTTTGGTTCAGTTGAAGTCCCAGATCGGTAACCTCTTTGGAGATGGCGAGGGAAGCTATGCCTGCGATTGCACAATATACGACCCAAAGAATTTGCTTCGCCGGCTTCAGGAATAGCAGTAAAAGAACAAATACGACAGGCAGCATAACCAGACCGCCGCGGGAAAGCGTGAGCAATATCGACACGATAATCGGTACCAGCATAAATCCGTGAATGGCTTGCCCGTACCATTTTTTCGAGCGGATCAGACAGAATACGGCAGCAAACAAAAATGCCATGAGGAATGCCGCATATGTATTGGCATACTGGAAGACGGAGGTCAGACGCAACCCGTTGGAGTCCGTCATCACCGCATCCGTATATTTTCCGTTCAGCACACCATTCGAAAACCAGACGATAAGCGTTCCTGCAAATTTTCCATGACCGAACCAGTTCAGGAAACCGAACCATACAATAATATACGCGACCGTCATGATCGTCGTTTGAATGATCTTATTGGCTCTCTGATCTTGGAGCAGATAGATGCTAATAATGAACATGATGGCATACAGACATTCGACAAGCACCATATTCATCGCCAAATAATGCGAAGCGGCCCCAAAATACGACAATAGATATGTAATAGGCAGCAATAGTACCGCTAAGGGGAGCCAGTCTCGCTGCTCATTAAGTTTAAAGCTCTTGTAATAGTTGGCGATCCATAGGAACAGCAATACTGAACCGAAGGCAATTGCCCAAAACAAAGGCTTTTCGAACTCTAACATCTGACCATTAAAAAGCGCTACCTGAAAGGGAGTCCAAACTAAAAATGCTATGATGGCAACAATTAACACCCAAAGAAGCGCAGGCTTTTTATCGACGTTACTCGACCTTTTAGCCTGTTTACCGTATACTGGATTAGACAAAGTTTCCATTCTCCTTTTTGTGAGATACGACAATATTTTACCATAGGAGTGAAGTATTGTTCTACCTCTCAAATAGACTGGTAAATACTAAAGCTAAGAGGTTATGAAATGATTAATCAAATTAGGAAAAGTAACAATCTGATTTTTGAACTTTCGAAAAGTGATTTCAAAAAAAGATACACAGGCTCCTATCTTGGGATTGTTTGGGCATTTATCCAGCCGCTTATTGCAATCCTCTTGTTTTGGTTTGTATTTCAAGTCGGATTTCGAAGTACTCCAGTAAACGATGTTCCGTTTATACTTTGGCTATCTTGTGCCATGATTCCTTGGAATTTTTTCGCAGATGCACTGCCTTCTTCTACTAATACGATACTTGAAAATTCCTTTTTGGTAAAAAAAGTAGCTTTCAAACTGGAGTTGCTTCCAGTAGTGAAGATCTACTCATCTCTATATGTTCATTTATTTTTTGTTGTTTTCTTAATAGGCATGTTCTTTATATATGGTTATTCATTTTCTTTATATTATTTACAAGTCTTTTATTATCTGTTTGCTACCATAATTTTGGTCCTTGGTTTGTCTTGGATTACAAGTTCAATAGTTTTATTTTTTAAAGATACGTCCCAAATTGTCGCGATGTTCATGCAATTGGGATTCTGGTTAACGCCTATTTTCTATCCAATCAAAACAATACCTGAAAAATTCCAGTTCTTATTTAAACTTAATCCGATGTTTTATATCACCAATGGTTATAGAAATACGTTCATTTATCGAAGATGGTTCTGGGAAGATTGGAAATTGACGATTTATTTTTGGATTCTGACGGCGATTTTGTTAGTGGTCGGCTATATCACTTTTAAGAAACTAAAGCCGCATTTTGCCGATGTTTTATAAGGAGTAAATGGAGATGAATAAGAATAAATCGATTGAAGTTATCGATCTGACGAAAAATTATAAACTTTATAAAAAACCAACAGATCGAATAAAAGAAGCCTTTTTAAATAAAAGTTATCATCAAGAATTTAAAGCTCTTGATGGCCTGAGTTTTCACGTAAGTACCGGAGAGTGTCTTGGTATTATTGGAAAAAATGGATCCGGAAAATCGACATTGCTGAAAATTTTGACGGGGGTTTTATCGCCGTCTTCGGGAATGGTATCGATTAATGGAAAAATCTCTGCTCTCCTTGAGCTGGGGGCTGGATTTAATCCGGATTTTACCGGAATGGAAAACATTTATTTGAATGGCACCATTATGGGTTATTCTAAAAATGAGATAGATGCCAAAGTTGAAAGCATCTTAGAGTTTGCGGATATCGGCGATTTTATCCATCAACCCGTGAAAACATACTCAAGTGGTATGTTTGTACGGCTTGCATTCGCTGTCGCCATTAATGTGGATCCCGATATTCTTATTATTGATGAGGCGCTAAGCGTAGGGGATATACGATTTCAACAGAAATGTTATCGAAAAATTGATGAATTGAAAAGATCCAAGACTATTATTTTCGTTTCCCATGATATGAGTGTTATCAATAAATATTGTGATCGCGTGATTTGGATCAATGAAGGCAAACTGAAAGATGAGGGGATTCCTTCGGAAATCTCAAAAAAATACCAAGCTTTTATGATTGGCGCGGAATATAAGAAGTACAGTCTGCAAGAAGCGAAGATTAACGAAAATACATCAGAATCTAATACAGTACTGTTCGATATCGATGATTTGCCTGATGAGCTTGATATGATGGGTGACGACAAGGCACTGATTACTGGGGTAGCTTTGAAGGATGCACTTACAGATCAGAAAATAAGTGTTGTTGAAACAAATCAGCAGCTAAATTTATTAATAAGAATCGACATTTTTGAAAAAATAGAGAACCCCATTATAGGATTTAGTTTAAAGGACAGGCTTGGAAATATGATTGCTCAAACCAATAGTTATTTTTTAGGCGAGAGAATAACGGAGCTAGAACCGGGCCAAAATTATGTGTTTTCTTTTGAGTTTTGCTTTCCTAGTTTAAATCACGGTCAGTATACGATTTCACCTGCCATCGCCTCTGGAACCCAGGAAGACCATGTTCAACATAGTTGGGTTCATGATGCAATCGTTATTCAGGTTCTACCGGTTGGCTACGAGACTTTAAGTGGAATTATTCATTTCGATGATGTTACTTTTTCAGTATTAATTTAGAAAGCAGGGGTTTTTCTTGGAATTTACGGGTGAGCGATTTATTCCGAATCTAACGGATAAAGAACTGGAAATAGAACACATGCAACGATATCTCTCTCTTGCCGAAATTGTACGTGGTAAATCTGTTTTAGATGCAGCATGTGGGGAGGGATATGGATCATATTTATTGTCCAAATCGGCGAAATCGGTTTATGGTATTGACATCGATAACCAGACAATTGGGCTAGCTTCTAAAAAATATAATGAGGGGAACTTGAGTTTTAAGACTTCCGGAATAGATTCTCTTCCTTTTGAAGATCGCGTTTTCGACGTGGTGATTTCTTTTGAAACACTAGAACATGTTGATGAGCATACTCAACAAAAATTTCTCCAGGAAGTAAAAAGAGTTTTAAAACAGGATGGAATTCTAGTCATTTCGACTCCTAACAAGAAATTTTATTCCGACCAATCTAATTATGTGAATCCATTCCATGTTAAGGAATTATATAGAGATGAATTTCAAGCATTATTGAGTCAACACTTCACCCATGTCGATATTGTATCGCAGAGGTTTGAAGTTGTTTCCTTGATGAACCAAATGAAAGACGGAGCTCCCCAAAAAACGATTCGTTATGACACGTATGCCGAAAGTGAAGTGCAAGAGAAGTATATGATCGCGTTCTGCTCCGATGTTGATTCGAAGTTTTCCGAAGCGGAGTCTTGTTTGTTATACCCATCAAAATACGATGAAATGAAAATGAGAATCCTCACGCTGCAAGATGAGGTTGAAACTCGAAATCGGCATATTAGGACGTTGGATCAGGAAATGGATTTTCTGAGAAAGCAATATAAGCGGTTAGAAGAATTAGAAGAAAGGAATTCACGTCTTCAACGTGATCATCTAAAGTTAGAGCAAAAATACAGCACGTTAGAGGAAGAAAAAGGGGCTCTCGAACAGTCGCTGAAAATACAGATAAAACAGAGTAACTCCTTACAGGAGCAGCTTAAATCTATACAGCAGCAGTTAACGGGGGTTCTTAAGGAAAATCAAGGTTTGAAGCAAGATTTAAGGAATAAGGAAGGACATATCGAATTATTACTAGCAGAAGAACGAAAACTGCGGCGTATTTATGATTCAACGGGGTGGGCATTGTTAACTTCCTATTACAAATTAAGGGATGCCATCATTCCTGCCAAGAGCAAACGGAGGGTTCTTGCTAAACTCACAATTAAAACGCTAAAAAATCCGAAATTTATGTTTAGCAAACTCAATAAAGGAAACATTAAAAAGCTAAAATATTATTTTAAGGCTGAGGATGCTTCTCAGCTAGAAAATAGAATTGAGACATTCATTGAACGTAACACCGGGGAAGAATCGCATCCTGAAATCCAACTTTTCGCTAATGAGGATCTAAAGCATCTTGAATTCGATCACGTCGAGAATCCGCTCGTGTCCATAATTATTCCGGTGTATAACCAATGGAATTATACGTATTCTTGCTTGGCATCCATATTAGAGAACACCAAAGATACTTCATACGAAGTTATTATTGCGGATGATATGTCCACAGACGAAACGATTAATATCCAAAATTACGTCGACAATGTAAGGGTTGTTCGTGATGGAACCAATCGCGGGTTTCTATTGAATTGTAATAATGCCGCAAAGCAAGCTAGGGGCAAGTATATATTCTTCTTAAACAACGACACCAACGTCCAGGCTGAATGGCTTAGCTCCCTGGTGCAGCTTATTGAATCTGATTCCAAGATTGGTATGGTGGGGTCTAAATTGATCTATCCGGATGGAAGGCAGCAGGAAGCTGGGGGAATTATTTGGGATGATGCTAGCGGCTGGAATTTTGGGCGGCTCGATGATCCGGAGAAACCGGAATATAACTATGTCAAAGAAGTTGATTACATTTCCGGAGCAGCGATTTTAATACGACATGACCTTTGGAAGGAAATCGGCGGATTTGATGAGCGTTTTGTACCTGCATATTTTGAAGATTCGGACCTGGCGTTTGAAGTAAGACGAATGGGATACAAGGTTCTTTTCCAACCTCGATCTGTCGTTGTGCACTTTGAAGGAATCTCGCATGGTACTGATTTAGGCAGCGGGATAAAAAGCTACCAGGTTCAGAACAAAGAAAAATTTTTAAATAAATGGAATTCGGTTTTGACTACGCAGCATTTTCCTAATGCAGAGCATGTTTTTTGGGCAAGGGACCGCAGCAAGGGCAAGAAAACGGTTGTCATTGTAGACCATTATGTTCCGCATTACGATAAGGATGCAGGCGGCAGATGCACGTATTTTTATATTCGACTCATGGTCTCCATGGGGCTTCATGTAATTTTCATAGGGGATAATTTCTACAGGCATGAGCCATATACAACCGAACTCCAACAGATGGGAGTAGAAGTCTTGTATGGAAATGATCATGCCAAAAATATCAACAAGTGGATTAGAACTAACGGCCAATATCTGGACTATGTTTATCTAAATAGACCTCATATTTCAATTAAATATATGGATGTATTTAAAAAGCATACAAATGCCAAGGTTATTTATTTCGGTCACGACCTCCATTATCTACGCGAAATGAGAAACTATGAGATTACGAAAAATCCAAGCGTTCTTAAATCCGCGGAAGAATGGAAAGAAACCGAGTTTAAACTGTTTGAGATGGCTGATGTAATCCATGTTGTAGGGTCGTTTGAGAAACAAGTCCTTTTGGAACAATTCCCTCATAAACCAATTCGAAATATACCGCTATTTCCATATAGCGAGCCATATGGGGAGAAGCATTCCATAAATACGTTTGAAGAGCGTAAGGATTTACTGTTTGTGGGTGGTTTTAATCATAAGCCTAATTTTGATGGCATTATGTGGTTCATTATAAACGCATTTCCTAAGATTCAAAATGAAATTAAAGATATTAAGCTCTTTATTGTAGGATCCAATCCTCCAGATGAATTAAAAGAAATGCAATCGGAGCAGATCGTAATCACAGGATATGTATCCGATCAAGAACTAGAGGAGTATTACAAACGGTGTCGTGTCGTTGTGGTGCCTCTTCGTTTTGGAGCAGGCGTTAAGGGCAAAGTAATCGAAGCGCTGAACTACCAAGTGCCTATCGTAACAACATCCATCGGGGCGGAAGGGCTTGAGGACATTCAGAACGTGTTGTTAGTGTCTGACGAAGAAGATCAATTTGCCACGTCTGTCATTAATTTGTATTTGAACGAAGAATTGTGGAATGCACTATCCATATCTTCGGGTGAGTACATCCAAAAGTATTTCACGATTGATGCTGCAAAGAACATTCTGACTCTAGATATCGAGAACTAGGAGAAATGTTACATGATAAACGTCGTTTTATGCGGGGGAAACGGCACGCGTCTTTGGCCATTATCCAGAACTCGCTATCCAAAGCAATTTAATAAATTCATATCAGATCGATCATTGTTCCAAATGACAGTGGAAAGAAATCGACCTTTATGCGACAACATATTCGTCGTGTCAAATGAAGAGCAGTACTTTCTTGCTTTAGATCATCTGGATGAAATCGGAGCAAAAGCCGGTCAATTCTTGCTTGAACCCGTGGGCAGGAATACTGCCCCGGCAATTGCTCTTGCCAGTTTGGCTGCCAACAGGAACGAATTGATACTCGTGACCCCGTCTGACCATATTATTAAAAATGAACGGGAATACGCAAGGGTTATTGAATTAGCGAAGTCTATGGCTGAAGAAGGGAACATAGTGACCTTTGGCATTACACCTAGTCACGCAGAAACGGGTTATGGATATATCGAATCCGATGGCTACAAAGTCATTTCCTTTAGAGAAAAACCGGATCTTTACACAGCAGAACAATATGTTAGCTCGGGGCGTTATTATTGGAATAGCGGTATGTTTTTGTTTAAGGCCGGAGTCTTCTTGAATGAATTGGAAACATACTCTCCCGTGATCTATCAACGGTCTGTTGCTGCTTTCGAAAATTCCAAGAAGAATAATGACATTATACGGATTCAAAAAAATGATATGGAATCAATCCCCTCCGACAGTATTGATTATGCAGTGATGGAGAAGAGCGAAAACGTTAAGGTTATTCCTTCAAATATCGGGTGGTCTGATCTTGGCAGTTTTGAAGCTCTTTATGAAGAGCTCCCTAAGGATGAATACGGTAACACGGAGGCAAAACAATTTATCGGCATTGATTCTTCTAATAACATGGTTCTTTCACATAACAGGATGGTTACGACGGTCGATGTGAACGACTTAATGATCGTGGACACTCCAGACGCCCTACTGGTATCCAAGAGAGGATCATCTCAAAAAGTCAGGGAGATTGTCAAGGAACTAAAGCAGAGTAAATCCTCTTTATGTGACCATCATTCAACTACATATAGACCATGGGGGAACCACACCGTACTTGATCAAATGAAAGATTATAGAATCAGAACCGTTGTTGTGAAGCCCGGAAAGAAGATCGGCATGCATAGACATTACCATCGTAGTGAACATTGGATTGTGGTTAGCGGTACCGCGAGGATTATAGTTAACGGAAATGAATCATTGCTTCGAGTTAATGAGTCCACCTTTATAAAAATGGGGGATGATCATTCGGTGGAAAACCCCGGGAAGATAGATCTTCATTTGATTGAGGTTCAGGTTGGGGAGTATATCAATGAGGATGATACCATTACTATATAATATAGGAGATCATATGAAACTAACTAAAGGAAAATTATTATATTCGTGTATCTTAGTTTGTTTAATAGTTTTAATCTTTTCTTCATGCAATAGATTCGTGCCTGATCAGCAGGAAACAAGTGATAATAGTGTAAACAACCCAAGCGAGTACATTTTGGGGGCACATTATTTTGGGAATGAATGGCCGATCACGTTTTGGTCGTCTGAATTTTATAATATTGACGCTGACATGCAGAAAATTAAAAATGATGGCTTTAATACAGTTGTTCTTGTTATTCCTTGGGGAGAATTCCAACCAAGCATAGAACCTATTAGATATAATGATGATATTTTTAAAAGACTTAAATATGTTGTGAACAAAGCAGATTCGAATAACTTAAAGGTTATAGTAAGAATTGGGTATGCTTGGGATTTTGATCCTGAAGTACAATATCCTAATGCTGAAAGATTTGAGAAATTATATATAAATAGTAAATTCTATGGGGCTTGGCTAGACTATGTATCAAAGGTGAAAAATGAATTGGCGCAATTTCACAATGTCACCTTTGGTTTCCTGACTTGGGAAGACTTTTGGGGGATAGTTGAAAAATCTCTCCATATGGATTCTTTGGATGGACGGATTAATTATGCAAGGGAGGTTGGATACCAGGACTATCTCAAAAAGAATTATAATTTAAGTGATATATCAAAAATATATGGTCAATCTTTCGTCTCATTTGATCAAATTCCAACGCCAAAACAAAAGGAAAAGGCTATGGGCTTAATGTATGAGTTTTTTGATGAGACACTTATTAACAAATATTATTTACCGGCTAGAGAACGATTCGGAAATCTTAGTTTAGAAGTAAGGGTTGATTCTGACCCAGTATACGATTCTAATGGTCAAATAAACTGGTATTCTCATAAAAAAACGTATAACTTACCTAACTCTTCATATACAACAATATATTATTCTCCATCTATGGGGGCTGAAAATAACCGTAATGAAGAATCCTCTAATAGGGTATTAGGTCGTCTAGACAGTATATTAAATAATGTAAAACAAAATGCAGGGAATAATAAAATTTTTATTGATCAGTTCCTTTATTATGACAATACTCCAGCGTTTTCTCATAATACAAAAATAAAGTCGAATGAACTCTCTACATTTATCGAAAGGTCATATGATTCATTGAAGAAATATACATCAGGATATGCATTGTGGAATTATAAGGATTATGCTGCAAATACGGTTTATAATTCTGCTTTCGAAATTGGTTTTAAGGGTTGGGAAACAAACAACATAAAGCTAATTAAGAACGATGGTGACAATGCTGTAGAAGTTAACGAGCGTGGGTGGATTTCGCAAACGATTCCTAAAAGTAGGGACTTTTATCACGATTATTCTGAATATGTTAATTTGCATTTTTTTGCAAAGGCAGTGAATCGAATCTCAACTATTCAACTTTCTGTTGGGGACTGGAAGGTACAGCAGAAGATAGATAATGAATGGAAAAATTACAATTTCAAAATTCCTGTATCCCAGTTAGATAAATATGATCTTAAATTTACTTCTTTAAGTAACAAGTTTGTATTAGATGATATTTACTTATATAGCTTTATTCAAAAGGGAAAGGTTTATGATGTAAATGGAGATAGCGATACGCTACTCGATTCTATTAAAAATTTGAATCAGAAACTAAATACTAAAAATAAACTGATTGATCTATATGAACTAGATTTAAATAAAATGGGTAATTCTCGTAATATTAACGATTTATTTGATGGAGCCAGTTATATAGAGGAAGACAAAAACGGCAAATACGTATGGGTCAGCAAAGAATCAGGGTTCCGAATAAAAAAGGAAAACGATAGAAATTTGATAGATATAGAAGGTTATCTTCCTTACTCCTTGCATGAGAAATATAACGGAGTGAAAAGTGTGACAATGGAATTATATATTAACAAAAAGAAAGTGAATGAATATACCTTTACTAAGGATTCACCGATATCGATTAAGTTAAAGTGGGATGAAATAGGTGGGAAATCTAATGTTGCAGACATTCGCATTAAAATGAATTCCGAATTCAATCCATCGTTGCATGGAGAATCCGATAAAAGAGACCTTTCAATAATCATTAAGTCT
This sequence comes from Paenibacillus cookii, assembly GCF_018333375.1. Lineage (GTDB taxonomy): Bacteria > Bacillota > Bacilli > Paenibacillales > Paenibacillaceae > Paenibacillus_AQ > Paenibacillus_AQ cookii. Next base: position 22,987 of record NZ_BORW01000043.1, on the reverse strand, counting down.
ATAAAGCAATTAAAATAGCTTTAACAAGGGGTTTTTCGATCTAATGAAGGAAGTTAAAAGTGATTTATATGTTGGAGATCTTATTAACACAAGAGAAAATAATTTTGACTTGTTAAGGTTATTGGCCGCCATATTTGTAATGGTGGCACACTCTTTTCCCTTAACCGGGAATCCTGAACGTTCTACTTTGATTCTCAATATGGGTTTCGGGAGTCTTGGGGTGAAAATTTTTTTTGTGATTAGTGGCTTTTTAATAGTAGGCAGTTATGTGAGAAATCCCAACGTTTTTGATTTTATGAAATCTAGGATATTAAGAATCTATCCGGCATTAATAGTTGTGATTTTGCTGAGTGTTTTTTTACTCGGTCCCCTGGTTACAAATTTAAGTTTGAAAGAGTATTTTCTCAGTACAGGAACTTATCAATATTTAAAAATGTTGACACTTTTTGAGCCACAGTTTAGGTTACCAGGTGTTTTTGATAGTAACATTTATAAAGAGGCTGTTAATGGGTCCCTGTGGACTCTTGAGTACGAAGTTACCTTCTATTTTATAATTGCCCTCCTCGGAGTTTTGGGATTATTAAAACCTAAAATTCTATTGAGCTTATTTGCTCTTATTTTTTCTTTGTTTGAGTTGCATACTAGATACACTTCTTTAAGCTTCGGTACTATTAATATAGGTTATTTTTTGGAGTTTTTTATTTATTTTTTAGCAGGTTCCTTAATTTTTCTTTACAAAGAATTTATAAAGTTGGATAAAATATACCTCTTCACTATTGTTGGTATATTTTTGATTTCAATTCCATTCGGCGGTGTGAGAGATGAGGTTTTTGTGTTTATTGGCAGCTACTTGGTATTATATCTATCATTGACCCCTAGGATAAAATTTTATAAGTATAATAAAGTGGGGGATCTTTCCTATGGATTATATATATATGCTTTTCCGGTACAACAGTTGATCACCTTTATGTACGGGGGGCGAATGGAATATCCCATTATAAATTTTTTGATTGCACTGATTTTTTCTTTAATATTAGCTTTTATTTCTTGGAATCTTATTGAAAAGAAGGCTTTAAGGTTAAAATCATTAAACTTTAAGAAAAGCATGGGGTGAATGTATTGAAAATTAGAGGTGTAGTACTTGCAGGTGGTACAGGGTCACGTCTTTATCCTTTAACTAAGGTAACAAATAAGCATTTGCTACCAGTAGGCAGATATCCAATGATATTTCATGCAATACACAAATTAAAGCAGGCACAAATCGATGATATCCTTATTGTTACCGGTAAAGACCACATGGGCGATGTCGTCAATCTCCTCGGAAGCGGAAGGGAGATGGGCGTAACCTTTACATATAAGGTGCAGGACGAAGCGGGGGGAATTGCTCAGGCGCTTGGTCTTGCAGAACATTTTGTCGGCGAGGATCAAATGGTCGTTATTCTTGGGGACAACGTTTTTGAGGACGATCTATCTCCGTTTGTTCAAAACTTTCGTCAGCAAAAAAATGGCGCGAAAATTTTGATCCAAGAAGTTCAGGATCCAAAACGTTTTGGTGTTCCTGAAATTAATGGCGATCGTATTGTCTCGATTGAAGAGAAGCCAAATAATCCGAAATCAAATTACGCTGTCACAGGGATTTATATGTTCGATCATCACGTGTTTGAAATTATTAAAACCCTAAAACCTTCGGCTCGAGGCGAATTGGAGATCACGGATGTAAATAATGCATATATTGAACGTAACCAGCTTTCATTCGATATCTTAAAAGGATGGTGGACCGATGCAGGTACGCACCCATCCCTGGCGAGGGCAAACGAACTAGCAAAGGACCTTACTTTTAGCGAAGAGTTTGGAAAACTGAAAATATAGAGAGTATGGAGGGAATCCATCATGAAAGTCACTCCTTTACACCTGCAAGGCGCATGCCTGATTGAACCGGTTGTCCATGGAGATAACCGGGGTTTTTTTATGGAGAGTTACAACGAAGCCGTCTTGGAAAAGCAGGGCGTCAAATTTAACTTCATCCAAGACAATCAATCCCTTTCGGCTGAACCGGGCGTGATTCGCGGACTGCATTACCAACTGAATCCTAAAGCCCAAACTAAGTTGATCCGCGTCCTCACCGGCGCAATTTACGACGTCATCGTTGACGTTCGCAAAAGCTCGCCTACCTTCGGTCAATGGGTGGGGGTCATTCTGAGTGAACATAATCACCGTCAGCTGCTTGTGCCTAAAGGCTTCGCGCACGGATTTTGCACGCTTGTGCCGAACACCCAAGTGTTGTACAAGGTGGACGAATATTATTCCCCGGAGAATGACCGCGGCATATTATGGAATGACCCGGCATTGGGAATCGACTGGCCGACATCGAGGCCCATTCTATCGGACAAAGACCAGCGCCATCCTCTTCTGAAGGATGCAGAACTGAATTTTGATTAGGAGGCCGCTTTTTACATGAAACTTCTCGTTACCGGCGGAGCCGGATTTATTGGCAGTAATTTCGTTTTATATATGCTCCAGCAGCATCCGGAGTATCAGATCATTAATGTGGACTCGCTAACGTATGCGGGCAATTTGGAAAATCTGAAATCGATTGAAAATCATCCGAACTATACGTTCTCTAAAACTGACATTACCGACGCCAAGGCAATTGACGCCTTGTTCCAGCAAGGTGTTGACGTTGTGGTCAACTTTGCTGCCGAATCGCATGTGGACCGCAGCATTTTGGATCCAGAAGTGTTTGTGAAGACTAACGTTTTGGGGACGCAGGTCCTTTTGGACGCAGCCAAAAAATACGGCGTGACCAAGTTCGTTCAAGTATCTACGGACGAGGTGTATGGTACGTTAGGGGAAACCGGCCTGTTTACGGAGGAAACGCCTCTAACGCCAAACAGTCCTTATTCTGCGAGCAAAGCGGGCGGGGATCTTCTTGTGCGTGCCTACCACGAGACTTTTGGTCTACCGGTGAACATCACCCGCTGCTCTAATAACTACGGACCGTATCAATTTCCGGAAAAGCTGATTCCGCTAATGATATCCCGCGCTTTGAACGACCAGGCGCTTCCGATTTACGGAGACGGGCTTAACATTCGCGATTGGCTGTATGTGGAAGACCACTGCAGCGCCATTGACCTGGTTATTCATAACGGCCGTGTCGGCGAGGTATACAACATTGGAGGCAACAACGAACGGACGAACCTCCATATCGTAAAAACCATTTTGGCGGAGCTGAATAAACCGGAGTCGCTGATTACCTATGTACAGGATCGTCCTGGGCATGACCGCCGTTACGGCATCGATCCAACGAAGATTACGCAGGAGCTTGGATGGAAGCCGAAGCATAACTTCGAAACAGGCATCAAGGAAACGATTCAATGGTATCTCAACAACAAAGAATGGTGGACCCGGATTCAATCCGGTGAGTACCAAGACTATTACGCTAAACAATACGGCGAACGGCTGGGCGATTCCGTATGAGAGTCTTAGTTACCGGAGCCTCAGGACAATTAGGCAAGGATGTAGTCGCTCTTTTTCAACAAAAAGGGCATGAAGTCATGGGGTGCAGCCGCTCCGAGTTGGACATTACGAGTTTGGAGCAATGCCAGCAAGTGATGGGCGAATTCCAGCCGGATTCAATCATCCATTGTGCCGCTTATACCGCGGTGGATGCCGCCGAGACGGATGTTGACGGAGCCTACAAGGTAAACGCAGTGGGCACAAGAAACGTAGCTGTTGCGGCCGAAAAGGTTGGCGCTAAACTGGTCTACATCAGTACGGATTACGTGTTTAACGGGCGTTCCGCTGCCCCTTACCAGGAATATGACAATACGGATCCGCAAAGCGTATACGGTAAATCCAAAAGAGCCGGTGAGGTTCTTACGCAAAGCCTGTCTTCACGATATTTCATTGTCCGCACATCCTGGGTCTACGGGCTGCACGGGAACAATTTTGTGAAAACGATGCTTCGCCTGGGTCAGGAGAAACCCCAGCTGCAAGTCGTTCATGACCAAAAAGGTTCTCCTACCTACACGGTTGATCTGGCCCGTTTTCTGGAGGAATTGGTTCACACCGAAAAATACGGCATCTACCATGCATCGAATAGCGGAGATTGCACTTGGTTTGAATTTACCCAAGCAATATTTGAGGAAGCTCAGAAGCTTGGTTTTAAAATTACGGCGCAGGTTGAGCCATGTACCACCGAGCAGTTTCCGCGCCCGGCTCCAAGACCGGCCAACTCCGTCATGGATCACTTGTCGATTCGTACGAATGGGTTTACAGATCTAAGGCCGTGGCGTGAAGGACTGAAAGATTTTTTGAAATTCCTATAATGCAAGTTTAAGAGTCTCCTTCCTCAATTCCTATGAGTTGAGGAGGGAGACTTTTTACAATCATTACCTTTCTCTCATTTCTTCCATATTCCCCCTGCCAACGCTGTCGCGATATGCTATAATGATGTCGATAGATAGAACGAACGATAACGTATTTTGTCATATGGTCAATCTTACCCGATAAAAATTTGTCAGGATGTGCTTCAATTGGATTTAAGCATTCTCATCGTGAATTACAATACATGTCAGCTTACCACGGACTGTCTTCGTTCGGTATACGCTTCGGAGACGGTGTACGAATATGAAGTCATCGTGATCGACAACCATTCCTCGGACGGCTCGGTCGAGTCGATTCGCGAGGAATTTCCGCACGTAACGCTTATCGCGAACACGGAGAATACCGGATTTGCCAAAGCCAACAACCAAGGGATGGCGGCGGCGAAGGGCCGGTACGTTTTGCTGCTTAATTCGGATACGGTCGTGCAGAAGGATACGCTGCAGACGATGATCGCCTTTATGGATGAGCATCCGAAGGTAGGGGCATCGGGGTGCAAGGTCATTTTGCCTGACGGCTCGCTCGACAAAGCTTGCAAGCGCGGGTTTCCGACGCCGTCCGCTTCGTTTTATTACGCCTTTGGGTTTTCGAAGCTCTTTCCGGACAACCCGAAGTTTAACCAGTACCAACTGGGCCATCTCGATCCGGATCAGGAATACCCTGTGGACTGTTTGGTCGGGGCTTTTATGCTGGTGCGGCGGGAGACGATCGAGCAGATTGGCGGACTGGACGAGACGTTTTTCATGTACGGCGAGGACATCGACTGGTGTTACCGGATCAAGCAGGCGGGCTGGGACATTCATTATTATCCGAAAACGAGGATTGTCCACTACAAAGGCGGGAGCGCCCGCAGACGCCCGGTTCGGATCATCTATGAATTTCACCGGGCAATGATCGTGTTTCACCGCAAGCATTATCGTAAGCGGTACAATATTCTGATAAATTATTTTATATATTTAGGAGTATGTTTTTTATTTTTCATTTCTATTATTAAAAATAAATTTTTAGTAAATCGGACCCCGTATAAAAAGCAGAAAGAGCATGGTATAGAGAAAACGATTTGACTAGCCTATCACATAAAATTTTATGACTAACAGAAAGAGATGAGTATACGTTGGCTAATTACGTTAAATTTTTTATATCAATCTTTGGTGTAATACTACTTTTAGGGATACCAGAACATGCTAAAGCTGAAAAAGTCTACTCCTCAAATATTGTTGTCTTAAGTGAACGCGAAATAATTATTGACACTTCTTATGAGAAAAAAATAGACAATAGCGTAGATTTAAAGTTAATTAACACAGGAAGAGAAGCATGGAGTAAGGAAAAGATTCGATTGTCCTATCATTTGATAAATAAAAACAATGAGGTAGTACTAAATGATGGGGCCCGAACTCTTCTCCCACAGGATATAAAGCCAGGGGGATATATAAATATTAAACCTAATATTGAGATCCCTTCAAATTTAGAACTTAATGAACAATTGTACATACAGTTCGATTTGGTTTCGGAAGGGGAGATGTGGTTCTCGGAAGTTGATAAAAAAAACAGCATAGTTTTGCCTATAAAATTCATAAAAAATTATGATTTCGAAATTTTGAATCCAGTAAAATCAATCTCTGTCTGGGGCAAGGAAAAAAAACAAATTAAATTAAAGATCAAGAATACAGGTAACTCAAGATGGGAAACTTACTCTGGTATAAGTTTATCATATGATATATTAGATAAAGATAACAATCTCTTAGTTCATGATGGAGTGAGGAGTACGCTGCCTTATGCAGTTGGACCAGGTGAGGAAGTAGATATAAATGCTAGTATAGCTTTTCCGGGCAATACCGGGAAGTATATAATCCAGTGGGATATGGTTAATGAAGGTTTTGGATGGTTTGGAAATGGTAAATTTGTCTCGGAGAAACAAACCAAGATCACCTTTCATTCCGAATTTTGGATATATCTAATTTGGTTCTTTACTTTTCTTTTGATGGTATATCTGAGTGTTTTGATTAGTGATTTTATCAAAACAAAAACACTCGGTTTTAGAAAAAGTATCCAATCGATGTTTTTTGTTTTAATTGGATATTTCGATATCATTTGGATAACCATAAGTTTATATTTTAAGGTAAAGTGGGGGACTGTTTTAATATCTGGCGATATTAACTCTGTGAAGTTAATGGTGTTAGGTGTAATAATAACAGCTCTAGTCTTAAATTGTTTTATAAATCGAAAGATAAGATTTTTTGTAACTATACTTCTTAATATAATGGTAAGCCTTCTAATTTTCAGTGATTTGATATACTTTCGTTATTTTAACGACGTTATAACTACAGGTACAATTTTTAATGCTAAGCAACTTGCGAATGTAACTGATAGCATTTCAAATCTCATCGACTATAAATATGCCATTTATTTATTTTTCGATATTTTTATGTTTGCTATACTCTATATATTCTTAAGAACATCCTTTCCAAAGAACGGAGCCATTAAAAAAAGTAGAATTATATATTCTCTTGTACTTCTGGTTTCGACCCTTGGGATATCTGGGGTAATGTTTAATAATTTGGCGAAAGAAGACCTTTTCCAGAAAAAATACCAGAATAAATTAATTGTTCAGGATATTGGATTGATAAATTTTCATCTCTATGATTTCACCTCTTATCTTGGGCAGAAGATAAGAAGAATCTCACCTAGTGAATTAAAGGAAATAAATGAATGGAAGTCGGAAAAAGACAATGATAAATATGATCAGTATTTTGGAATTGCGCGAAATAAGAATGTTATACTTATTCAATCTGAAGCATTACAGAATTTTGTAATCAATCTAACTTACAATAATCAAGTTATAACACCAAATTTGAATAAATTTGCCTCTAATAACTTGTATTTTAATAACTTTTATGATCAAACGGGTCCGGGTAGAACATCTGATGCTGAGTTTATTTCGCTGAATTCATTGTTTGGACTTCAAAGCGGATCTGTTTATACAACTTATAATAATAATAAACTTGACTCATTACCAAAAATATTAAATGAAAATAATTATGATACAATGTCGGCTCACGGATATAATGGAGCGTTTTGGAGTAGGAGCCGGATGCACCGTTTACAAGGTTTTCAAAAATCATATTTTCAAGAGGATCTTGTTCTAGATGAGAAAATCGGATGGGGTTTATCCGATAAAACCTTTTTACGTCAAAGCTTAGACAAAATGATAAGTTTAAAGCAACCATTTTTTTCATTTTTAATAACATTAAGCAATCACCATCCTTATAACGAGAGATTGCCAGTATCATTGAATTTGGGTGAATTGGAAGGAACTATTTTAGGAAATTATCTGAATAGTGTTCATTATGCAGATTACGCTTTTGGTGAATTTATGAACGAACTTGAAAAAAGAGGGATGTTACAAAATACGGTAGTTGCTATATATGGGGACCATGATGCTGGTATATCATTAGAAGAGTTGTCCAAGATTCTGAAAATTGAAAAAACACCAGAACAACAATTGCTTTTAGACAAAGTTCCCTTTATTATTCATATCCCAGGAGTACAAAATAGTATCATTGCAACGAATACGGGTCACTTAGATATAACCCCTACGTTACTCCATATCTTAGGTATAAAACATAATAACAATGTTTTCTTGGGAGAAAATATATTTTCTAAGCAATCACCTGTTATTTTTAGAAACGGCAACTATATTGGAGAAGATTTTATCTCAGTGGATGGGGCTTGCTATGGAAATGATGCTCAAAGTCAATGTGATGTGTTGCAATCTTCCATTAATAACAAACTATGGATTTCAGATTCAATATTACGGTACAATCTTATACCGAATCTATTAAGAGAATAAGATTTTAAAATGAATGTTATTAAAGCGCCTTCGTGTGTATAGGATTTAGAAAAATAAAGCGAAATATGGAGGTGGGCATGTGATCCGCAAAAATCAGGAGTTTTTGACGCAAATGTATGTTTTGACGGATTTTGTGTTCATCCAGTTTTCTTTTCTGTTAGCCTGGTGGCTGAGATTTAAAAGCGGCTGGATACCCTACGAAGCGCCCTTGCCGATCGAGACGTATGCCATGTGGAGCTTTATTTACGGGGCGATTGCCGTTTTGACCGGCATGTTGATCGCCTTATATTCCCCGAAGCGAAAAAAGCGCTTTGCGGATGAATTCATCAAAATCGTGCAGGTGCATGCCATCAGCATCTTCGTTTTGCTCAGCTTGATGTTTTTCGTGAAGGAAATCAACATTTCCCGGTCGTATTTGGCCATTTACATGGTTTCCCTCGTCATGTTTATCCTGTTTTACCGGTACATACTGAAAGTATCCCTCAAGGTCATACGGGAAAAGGGCTATAACCGCCAGTTCGTGCTGATCGTCGGCGCAGGTTCGCTCGGCAAAAGATTTTACCAGAATCTGAAGCAGTACCCGGAGATGGGGTATGAGGTGGTCGGTTTTCTCGACGATTTTCAGCAGTGGGATTCGCTTGAAGAGAAGCGGTATAAACCAATACTGGGAACGGTAGACGATCTGGAAAAGGTGCTTGAGGAAATGCTGATCGACGAAGTCATCATGGCGCTTCCGCTGGATGCGCACTCGAAGTATCCGAAGATCATCAACCTGTGCGAAAAAGCGGGCGTACGTACGCTCATCATCCCCGACTTTTTCGATTATCTTCCGGCCCGGCCGTATTTCGACAATTTTGCCGGGATGCCGATGATCAACGTCCGCGACATTCCGCTCGATTTGGCAGGCAACCGGATGTTTAAACGGCTGTTCGACATCGCGTTTTCCTTGTTCGCCATCGTGCTGACGTCGCCCATTATGCTTGCGATCGCCATCGGGGTGAAATTGACGTCGCCCGGGCCGATTATTTTTAAGCAGGAACGGGTCGGGCTGAACAGGCGCAACTTCATGATGTACAAATTCCGCTCGATGAAGCAGCTGCCGCCGGGCACCGAAGACACGGGCTGGACGGTCGAAAACGACCCCCGTCGGACGAAGTTCGGTTCCTTCCTGCGCAAAACGAGCCTGGATGAGCTGCCGCAATTTTTTAACGTGTTGTTCGGGCATATGAGCGTGGTCGGCCCGCGGCCGGAGCGTCCGTATTTCGTGGATCAGTTCCGGGAAGAAATCCCGAAATACATGGTGAAGCATCATGTCCGTCCGGGCATTACCGGCTGGGCGCAGAGCAACGGCTTGCGCGGGGACACTTCCATCGAAGAGCGCATCAACCATGACATTTTTTACATTGAAAACTGGTCTCTTTTATTCGATATTAAAATCATTTTCAAAACGATCCGCAATGGATTCGTGAACAAAAACGCATATTAAAGCATTTTCAGATGCGAAGAGCGGCGTGGTCGACACGTCGCTTTTTTATGTTTGCCGTTCGTTTCTTCCCATCCTTGTCCGGGTAATTTTCCACATGACGGTACATCGTTCATAAATACATAACCCGACGCCAAAGGATGTGAACCGCTATGCGAAAATGGATCGCCCTGCTGCTGCTGGCCGGAACCGCCGCGATCCTGTTCTGGACGCCCCGGGGCAATTCGCAGGAAACGACCGGAGGTTTTACGGATTATAAGGTGATTTCCCACGCGATGGGAGGCATCCGCGATCATGCGTATACGAATTCTTATGAAGCTTTTATCGCCAATTATGAAAAAGGGAATCGGGTATTCGAAGTGGATTTGCTGCTGACCGAAGACGGCAATCTGGTGGCAAGGCATGAATGGACGCAGGCGATGACCGAGCTGCTGCAGCAGGAAGGCCAGCTCCCCGAAGCCCGCCAGGCGGCACGTTTAACCTACAATGAGTTCAAAAACAGCAAAATTCTCGGCGCTTACGCTCCGCTCGATTGGCAGGACATCATGGACCTGATGGAGCGTTATCCGGACATATATATCGTGACGGACATGAAGGAGCAGGATTCGGAAGATAGGAAGCGTCAGCTTTCGCTGCTGGTCAGGTCGGCGCAAGCGCGCGATCCGCAGCTGCTGGAGCGGGTGGTGCCGCAAATTTATAACCGGCCAATGTTGGAAACGGTCAAGGCCGTTTACGACTTTCCATCGATCATCTATACGTTGTATGCAACCCAAGATACGGACGACGAGGTCGTTGATTTCGTAGCGGAAAATGACATCGATGCGGTGACGATCCCGGAACAACGCGTGACCCGTTCCTTTTTGTCGAAGCTGAAAAAAGCCGGGGCGGCCGCTTACGTCAACACGATCAACGAACCCGCTGATGCGAATAGGTTTAAGCGGATGGGGGCGAACGGCGTATACTCGGACTTTTTAACGGAAAAAGAGGTGGAATCCGCAGGATGGCTGTACGCGCTGGGAAAATAGAACAAAAGGGAGTCGCAAGCCGCTGGCATATCGTCGGTGGCTTTTTTGCGCTTGAAATATCAGAATTTCCCGGAGCCCCCATAAAGAGCCTGAAACGGACCTTAAGCCGCGGCTGATTCGCCTTTTGCCGTCTTATTTAACGCTTGCTGGAAATTCCATAAAAATGTTCGCATCGAATGCGAACAAGAAATTGACACTACTCCCGTGCTGACATAGACTAGATTTAAGAGAAAAAGTCGTGGAGGAATGACGTTTGAAGCAGATGATCAAACCATGGAGACATGTTTTTAAGCTGGACCCGGACCGGGAGATCGACGACGCGTCGCTGGAAGCGGTATGTATGTCCGGAACGGATGCCATCATGATTGGCGGCTCGAGCGGCGTAACGTTCGATAATACGGTCGATTTGCTGTCGCGGGTGCGCCGATTTGAGCTTCCGTGCGTGCTTGAGGTTTCCAATCTGGAGATGATTGTGCCGGGTTTTGATTTGTACATGATTCCGATGGTGATGAATACCGCGGATTCGGCGTGGATTACCGGCCAGCACAAGCGGGCCATCGAGGAGTACGGCTATATGATTCCGTGGGATCTGCTCGTTCCCGAAGGCTACATTATATTGAATCCGGATTCGACCGTAGCCCGGCTGACCGGCGCCCAAACCGATTTGGACGCGGACGGAGCGGCTGCTTATGCGCAGGTGGCGGACAAGCTGATGTCCCTGCCGGTCGTTTACGTCGAATACAGCGGACGCTTCGGCGACATGGACACGGTCAGAAAAATCCACCAGTCGGTCCACGGCGCCAAGGTGTTTTACGGGGGAGGCATTCACGATCCGGAAACCGCGGCGGCCGCGGCGGCAGTTTGCGATACGATCGTCGTCGGCAATGCGGTTTATGACGATTTGAAACAGGCGCTGCTTACTGTCAAGGCCGTGAAGTAGCTTGTGCCGGATTACAACGACATGAAGGAAGGAGCATGCCTGCATGCAACCGATAGATATACATCAAGCGATTCAAAAGTTAAACCCGCAGCAGCGGCAGGCCGTCGAGGCGACGGAAGGACCGCTGCTCATTTTGGCCGGGGCGGGAAGCGGCAAGACCCGGGTGCTGACGCACCGGATTGCGTACCTGATCGCCACCCGCAAAGCGCCCCCTTGGAGCATTTTGGCGATTACGTTTACGAACAAGGCGGCACGCGAGATGCAGGAACGCGTCACCAAGCTTGTCGGCCATGAAGGCCGCGACATTTGGGTATCGACGTTCCACTCGATGTGCGTGCGCATTCTCCGCAAGGATATCGAACGGATCGGCTTTAATTCCAATTTTACGATTTTGGATTCGACGGACCAGTTATCCTTGGTGCGGAACTGCATGAAGGACCTGAACCTGGACACGAAAAAATTCGAGCCGAAAGCCGTGCTTTCCCTGATCAGCGCCGCGAAAAACGAACTGATCACGCCCGCTCAATACGAGCAGAAGGCCGGAGACTTCATGGAAAGCATCGCCGCCAAGGTATACACCATGTACCAGCGCCGCCTGAAAAGCAACAACTCGCTGGATTTCGACGACCTGATCATGGCGACGATCCAGTTGTTTAAAGAAGTGCCTGAGGTGCTGGATTTTTATCAGAAAAAGTTCCAATACATCCACGTCGACGAATACCAGGATACGAACCGGGCGCAGTACATGCTGTGCCGGATGCTGGCCGACGGCCATCACCGCATTTGCGTCGTGGGCGACAGCGACCAGTCGATCTACCGCTGGCGCGGGGCGGACATCAGCAACATCCTCAATTTCGAGGAGGATTATCCGGAAGCCCGCACCATCCTGCTCGAGCAGAATTACCGGTCGACGGCCACCATTTTGAACGCGGCCAACGCAGTCATCAAGCAAAACAGCGGACGCAAGTCGAAAAATCTGTGGACCGATAAAGGCGAAGGCGCAAAGATCAAAATCTACAGAGCCGATTCGGAACATGATGAAGGGTATTTCGTGACCTCTGAAATCAGCAATAACGTGAAGCAGGGCAAGTCGTACCAGGATCACGCCATTTTGTACCGCACCAACGCGCAATCCCGGGTGATCGAGGAAATTTTGATCAAATCCGATATTCCGTACCAAATCGTGGGCGGCATCAAGTTCTATGACCGCAAAGAGATTAAGGATATCCTCGCTTATTTGCGGCTCATATCCAATCCCGACGACGACCTCAGCTTGGCGCGCGTCATCAACGTGCCGAAAAGAGGCATCGGCGACACCTCGGTGGCCAAACTGACGGCAGCCGCGGCCGAACGCGGCGTGTCGATTTTCCAGGTGCTTGCGGTCGTGGACGATCTCGGGTTTGCCGGCAAAACGCGCAACGCGCTGGTGGAATTTTACGATATGATCGCCGCGCTGAATCAAATGGTAGAATATTTATCCGTCACGGAGCTCACCGAAAAAATGCTGGAGATGAGCGAATACCGCGTCGAAATGCAGCGCGAAAACACGATCGAATCGCGGTCGCGCCTCGAGAACATCGACGAGTTCCTGTCCGTTACGATGGAATTCGAAAAAAACAACGAAGACAAGTCGCTGGTGTCCTTCCTCACGGACCTGGCGCTCATTGCCGACATCGATTCGATGAACGACGAAGACGAGGATCAATCCGATGCCGTCATTCTTATGACGATGCACAGCGCAAAAGGATTGGAGTTCCCGATCGTGTTTATCGTCGGCATGGAGGAAGGCGTGTTCCCGCACAGCCGGGCGTTTTTGGACAACGAAGAATTGGAAGAGGAGCGCCGCTTGGCGTATGTCGGCATTACCCGGGCGGAGCAGCAGCTGTACCTCTCCTGCGCGCAGATGCGGACGCTTTTCGGGCGGACGACGGCGAACCAGCCATCGCGTTTCCTGGATGAAATCCCGGAAGAGCTGAAAGAGGAGACCGGCGTCGCCCGCGACCGGTACCGCCGCGGCGGCAACATCGGCGGCTCGTACGGCGGACGGGGCTTCGGCAGCGGCGGAAGCAATTTCGGACGCAGCAACCAGACCCAGACCTCATCGCTTAGCGGTTCAACAGCACGGGCCACCGGATCGTCTAGCAAAGTGACGGTCACGACTTCCGCGCCGCAGCCGGCGGCATCGGGAGACAAATCCGACCTGACGACCTTGAAGGCCGGCGATAAGGTTGCCCACGGCAAATGGGGCACGGGCACGGTCGTTTCGGTCAAAGGGATCGGGAACGATACAGAGCTGCAAATCGCGTTTCCGGCGCCTGTCGGCGTAAAACGGCTTCTGGCCGGGTTTGCGCCGATTACGAGAGTGGAAGGCTAAAAAAGTAGAATCCAACTTCATTAGTTCTGGGCTAGATGCTGGATTAGCGGAGGGGACGGAATCGATTCTTTTCGAAGCTAAAAGCTTTTTGAAAAAAATAATTATATATGACGGAGGGATGGTCCGCGCATGGATCCGATGTCTACGATGGAGCAGCTCGTCGCCGAGCTGAACAAATTGAATTACCATTATTATACGCTCGACAAGCCGCTGATCAGCGATAAAGAGTATGATGCCTTATACGATCGGCTGGTCGCTTTGGAGAAGGAGAGCGGCGTCGTTTTGCCGGATTCCCCGACCCAACGCGTCGGCGGCGAGCTGCTGAAAGGATTCGTTCAGCATCGTCATCTGGCGCCGCTGTGGAGCCTGGACAAGGCGCAAAACGCGGACCAGCTGCAAAGCTGGAACGCGCGCGTCACCAAGCTTGTGGCGGACTATAACAGCAAAAATCCGGACAATCCTTTGCCCCAGCCAAGCTACGCGGTCGAACTGAAATTCGACGGCTTAACGCTCAATCTGACGTATAAGGACGGCAGGCTGGTGCAGGCCGCGACCCGCGGCAACGGCGTCGTTGGCGAAGGCATTTTGGCCCAAGTCAAAACGATCAAATCCGTCCCGCTCACCATCCCTTACACAGAAGGCACGATCGAAGTACAAGGCGAAGGCATCATGAACCTGTCGGTGCTGGAGAAATATAACCAGACGGCGGCCGAACCGCTCAAAAACGCCCGCAATGCGGCGGCCGGCGCCCTCCGCAACCTGAATCCGAAGGTCACGGCCGAGCGCAAGCTCAGCGCATTCTTTTACAACGTCGGGTACTCCGACAATATCCGTTTCGAATCCCACAAGGAAATGATGGATTTTTTGCGCGACAATCATTTCAAGGTAAACCCGTATATTTTCTATTTCGAAAATTTCGACGACGTGACGAAACAGCTGGAGGACATCCAGGAGCGCCGTGCGGGACTCGATTACCTGATCGACGGCGCCGTCGTGAAAATCGTCGATATGCGTACGCGGGAGGCGCTGGGATACACGGATAAGTTCCCGCGTTGGGCCGTCGCCTACAAGTTCGAGGCGGAAGAAACGACGACCGTGCTCGAGTCCGTCTCCTGGGAAGTGGGACGCACGGGCAAAATCACGCCGGTGGCGCGCGTCGAACCTGTCGAGCTGGCGGGCGTGACGGTGCAGAACTGCACGCTCAACAACATCGGCGACATCGAACGGAAAAACCTGAAGCACGCGCTTGGCACACGCGTCTTTATCCGCCGCTCGAACGACGTCATCCCGGAAATTTTGGGGAAAGTGACCGAAGAGAGCGACGGCGAAGAGATCGTGTACCCGGAGCATTGCCCTGCTTGCGGATTCCCGCTGGAGCAGCGCGGAGCGCATCTGTTCTGCAACAACCGTTTGGACTGCAAACCGCAGATCATTGGCCGGATCACCCATTTTGCCTCGCGGGATGCGATGGACATCGAGACGTTCAGCGTCATGACCGCCGAGCAGCTGTACAATGAGCTGAATGTGCGCGAGCCTGCCGATTTGTACACGCTGGCGTTCGAGGACCTGATCAAGCTGGACCGTTTTGGAGAGAAGAAGGCGAACAACCTGCTTGCCGCGCTGGAAAAAAGCAAAGACCGGGATCTTGCGTCATTCCTGTTTGCCTTGGGCATCCCGAATACCGGCAAATCGACGACGAAAATGCTGGCCGACCATTTCCGCGACCTGCATGCGATCATGAACGCAACCGTGGAAGAATTGATTGCCCTCCCGGACGTGGGCGGCATCGTCGCCGAAAGCATCGTAAGCTTTTTCGCGGATCCGTTCATGAAATCGGGCATCGAAAAAATGCTGGCCTTGGGCGTCAAAGCCCAAGCGCCGGAAGCGCCGCAGGTCATTAACACCGATTCCTTCTTCAGCGGCAAAACGGTCGTCCTGACCGGAACGCTGCACCAGCTGACCCGCGACGAAGCGGCCAAAAGGCTGGAGGCGTTGGGAGCCAAAGTCACCGGCAGCGTATCCTCGAA
This sequence comes from Paenibacillus cookii, assembly GCF_018333375.1. Taxonomy (GTDB): domain Bacteria; phylum Bacillota; class Bacilli; order Paenibacillales; family Paenibacillaceae; genus Paenibacillus_AQ; species Paenibacillus_AQ cookii. Next base: position 6,905 of record NZ_BORW01000043.1, on the reverse strand, counting down.
GACGGATCTGGTCATCGCGGGCGAAAAAGCCGGCAGCAAATTGACCAAAGCACAGCAGCTTGGCATCCAGGTGATCGAAGACGAAGACGAGTTTATCCGTTTATTGGATATGGAAGGTTAATTGAATATATCCGCATAGGAAAAGTCCTGATTCAGCTTATGAATCGGGACTTTTTGCATGAAAAGGAAATATAAGCATGGAATCTTTGTTAAGATGAAATGAGAAAAATCACTTGGATAGAGAGGACGCTTGTTAGTGAAAAAGGAAACGATATTGCTCGTAGACGACGAACAGGAAATCGTGAAGCTGCTTGATATTTATTTTACGAACGAAGGATACCGGCTCCTCAAAGCCTATAACGGGGCAGAAGCGCTGGAGTGGCTGCAGAAGGAGGACGTCGATCTGATCATTCTGGACGTGATGATGCCGCAAATGGACGGGATCGCCGCCTGCATGAAAATTCGCGAGGAGCGCCGCATGCCGATCATCATGTTGTCCGCCAAAAACACCGACATGGACAAAATATACGGCCTCAGCATCGGCGCCGATGATTACGTCGGCAAACCGTTTAATCCGCTTGAACTGATTGCAAGAGTCAAATCCCAGCTGAGGCGTTATCACCTTTTTAATAAAGAAGCGCCCCCCAAGGCCGACGAAGGCGTGCTTGCGTTCGAGGATTTGGTGGTGGATACGGTAAAACATGAAGTGCGCGTCGATGGCCGACTGGTTAAGCTGACTCCCCGGGAATTCGCGATTCTCGAGCTGCTGGCGCGGCATCAGGGAAAAGTGCTCAGCATGGAACAAATTTATAACAGCGTGTGGAACGAGCCTTTTCTCGATGGGGGCAACACCGTCATGGTGCATGTACGGAAAATCCGCGAAAAAATCGAGATCGATCCGAAACGCCCGCGTTACGTGCAAACGGTTTGGGGCGTAGGTTATAAACTGGATACGCCGACATCCTGATGGGGAGGTAGACCGATTCATGAATGCAAAATACATCAGCACGATCCGTTGGAAGTTCATTTGGGCTTTTTTGTTAAGCATGGTATCGGGCGCGGCCGTATTGATGGCAGGATATCAGCTCGTCAACTTCATGGTGTACTCGAATTCGGCCCCGCCTTCGGCTCCGTATACGCGCATCCTGAGATGGATCATTAACCATATCGGCTCGGGGCCTTTGATGGCCGTTGCCGGCATTGTCAGCTTTTTGATTTTCTTTTTTATTTTTACCCGAAAGGTCATTTCTTATCTCGAGGAAATTACCGCAGGCATTCAGCAGATCACCAAGCTGGGCGAATCCCACCGGATCGAAGTCCGAACGGCGGACGAGTTGGGAGTGCTGGCGGAAAACATCAACGTGATGTCCGAGCGGCTGCAGCATTCCTTGATGGAGGAAAGGGCCGCCGTCCAGGCGAAAAACGATTTGATCACGGGCGTATCCCATGATTTGCGGACCCCTTTGACGTCGATTCTCGGTTTTTTGGAAGTGATCGAGCAGGACCGCTGCCGGGACGAACTCGAGATGCGCTATTACGTCGATATTGCGTACCAGAAAACGCTCGTGCTGCGCAAGCTGATCGACGATTTGTTCGAATATACGCGCGTGAGCGGCGGCGGGCCTCCGCTGGTGTTGGAACGGCTGGATCTGAAGGCTTTTGTCCGGCAATTGGCCGAGGAGGCGGTTCCGGAGCTGAACCTGGCCGGCATGACGTACACGGTCCATGACCAGACGAACGAAACGCTTTGGATTGAGGCTGCGCCATACGAGCTGGTAAGGGCTTATGAAAATTTGATCACCAACGCGATCCGGTACGGCAAATCGGGAAAAAAGCTGGAGATCTCTTTTGCCCGCGAAAAGGACGAGGCGGTGGTGCGGATCAGCAACTTCGGGGACATGATTGCGGAAAAAGACCTTCCGCATATTTTTGAGCGGTTTTACCGGGCGGAACGTTCGCGGTCGCAGCATACCGGGGGTTCGGGTTTGGGGCTGGCGATTGCGAAAGGAATCGTCGACCGGCATCATGGGACCATTTCGGCGCAGAGCGATACTTACCGGACGGATTTTATCACGCGGTTTCCGCTGTGCAGGGAGCAAAAGGAATCGGCTTAAACGAAAGTTTTCGGACTTGGTGCACGACGATCTCCCGCCAAAAGTACGGCCGTGTTGGCCGCAATGATCTGCCCTGTAGGTTGTTTTTAAGAGAATGTTAAGAATTTATGGGCTGTTTTTTAAGAATTGGCCGTTATCCTTTATTTGCGAAAGGCATCGTTTGCCTGCGGTTGCAAGGAGGGATAGAAATGGCAAACAAGCTTTTGACGGTACGCGCTGCGTACCTGTACATTTTTATGGGAAGCATGCTTCTCAGCGGCCTTTTTGTTTTTATTACATATAAAATGTTTGGACTGCTGTATTCCCATTATGCGTCGCATCCTGAAGCATTCGTGGTGCGGGCCGCCCACTGGCTCATCAATCATATCGGAAAAACGCCGATTGCCGTCCTGCTCTTTTTGGCGGTATTCGTTTTGTTTTTTATGCTGCGGTCGCAGAAGACGGCCGATGATGTCAAGGCGCTGTTAGCGGCGGCGGAAGAGCTGGCCCGAAAAGGATCGTTCAAAAAGCTCGAAGTCGCTTCGGCTGGCGAACTGCGGGAGTTGGCCGGATATTTGCGGCGCTTGAACGAACAGGCCGGTTCCAGGCCTAAGCGGGATGCTGCTGCGGAGGATCGCAACATACGGGAAAAACAGGATCGCCGGCTGGAGAATGAAGAGCTCATGGCGCTCGTCTTAAGAATCAAATCTTTGCGGCGGATCATCGATAAGGCCGATCAGGCCCACAGCGGGCAGGAACGGGACGAACGTTTGGACGTGGATGCCTTGAGGCGGGAAGCGCTCGGAATGGAAAGGCTTTTGGAAAGCCTGATCGCCGCGCCATGATCGGAATTCATGTGGAAGCAAGAAGGAAGCTGCTAAAAGGGGCTTATATCGCGTTTGATTTGGCCGTTCTTGTCTCGGTAATGCTGCTTGCCGGTTTGTTTTACGTCCATGTTTATGGTCAACATACCGTATCCCGCCACCCGGAAAAACTCGTGCTGCAGGAATCGGGCGTCGTAATGGCATCGGACGGAACGGTTTTGCGGAAAATCCCGCTGCCCGGGTCGGGTTACCGGAAACTGGCCACGCTCGAGGAAATGCCGAAGCGGCTCGTCGATACTTTTTTGGCGGTGGAGGACCGGCGGTTTTATCGCCATCAGGGTCTGGATTATCAGGGGATCGCCCGCGCTTTGTTGAATAATACGCTTCATATGCGCGTCTCGGAAGGCGGGAGCAGCATCACGCAGCAGCTGGCCCGCAATTTGTATTTGAACCGGAAGCAGACCCTGCTGCGCAAGCTGAACGAGGCGTCCATCGCGCTGGCGTTGGAAAAGCGGTTGTCCAAACATGACATTTTGGAGATGTATCTCAATCAGATTTATATGGGGGAAGGGCAATACGGGGTGAAGGCGGCGGCGGAGCACTATTTTGGCGTCACGAATTTGAAAGAGCTTGATGTCGCGCAGATCGCTTCCCTGGCCGCCATTCCGAAGGGGCCATCCATATATCATCCGGGCGATGACGCCGGGCTTTCCGTCGAGCGGCGGAACCTGGTACTCGGAATCATGCGGGAGCAGGGGCTGATTACGCAGGAAGAAATGGCGGCCGCCCAGCGGAAGGAATACCGACCTCCGGAGCGGGCAATGGAAAGGCGAATCGGCGCTTCGTACATCGATGCGGCTTTGGAGGAAGCCTCAAGGCTGACGGGCAAGTCGCAAACGGAGCTGCTGACGGGCGGATACACGATCGTGACCGGCATGAATGCTTCGGTGCAGCAAGCGCTGGAGGAGACGTTTTCGAATCCCGACCTGTTTCCGCCGGATGGCAAGGATCAGCAGGTTGAGGCTGCGATGGCCATTATCGATCACCGCACCGGCGAGATTGCGGCATTGACCGGGGGAAGAAATCCGGTCCGCGGCGGCCTGAACAGGGCGACCGTCGACGCACGTCAGCCGGGTTCCGCCTTTAAGCCGATCATTGATTACGGGCCTGCCCTCGAAAGCGGGAGGTTTACGCCGGAGAGCCTGCTTCCGGACCGGAAAGCTTCTTATGGAAGTTATGCGCCGGAAAATTTGAACGGAGTTTATCGCGGGCAAGTGACGATGAGGACGGCCTTGCAGCAATCGATGAATGCCCCTGCCGTGTGGCTGCTTTCGCAGGTAGGCATTTCGCAAGCGACGGCGTTTGCCGCGAAACTGGGGATCGACCTGCCGAAGGAAGACCGCAACCTGTCCATAGCGCTTGGGGGACTTCATGCCGGAATCTCCCCATTAAAAATGGCGCAGGCGTACAGCGTGTTTGCAAGCGGCGGCGTGTTTCGCGAAGCTCACATGGTGCGCCGGATCCAAGACTCCAAAGGGAACGTGGTGTACGAATATGTTCCCCGGGAGCGGCAAGCGATTTCGCCGCAGACGGCTGAACGAATGACAGGGATGCTGCGAAACGTCGTGACGGAAGGGACGGGGAAAAAGGCCCGGCTCGGCCGGCCCGTCGCAGGCAAAACGGGAACCACCCAGCTCGATCTCCCGGGCGTCAGCCGAAAAGCGAACCGCGACCTCTGGTTTGTCGGTTATACTTCCGAATGGACGGCGGCGGTATGGATGGGTTTTGACCGGACGGACCACAATAATTACATGACCGAAGGAAGCGGGAAAGCTGCCGCTCTGTTTGCCGCAGTCATGAGAAAAGCGTATAAGGAATAGCAAAGGGGCGGTCCGTAGCAATAACGGAACACGCCCCTGCTTCTGCAGCTGCATATGGATGAGAACCGTTTCATGTTCTTTTTGCCCCCGGCAGCCAGGCGTCCTTATCGTAGCCCCGCGCTTCCCAGTACCCGATATGATCTGCGGCGATCAGCTCGATCCGGTTCAGCCATTTTACGGACTTATAGGTGTACATTTGGGGAACGACCAGACGGACGGGGCCGCCAAGCTCGCTCGGAATCGGTTTGCCGTCAAGCAGGACGGCGACCATGATGTCTTTCATTTGAGCCTGTTCCAAGGTTAAGGCATCGGTGTATACCCCGTCTCCCGAATAAAATTTGACGGTTGTGGCCGAAGGCTGGACGCGGGCTTTTTCAAGAAGCCGGTAAAGCGGGATGCCCTCCCAAGTGTTGTCGTATACGGACCAGCCGGTCACGCAGTGAAAGTCGCTGACTTGGACCGTCCGCGGCAGTTTGACGAACTCTTCCCAATTCCATTTCAACGCATGGTCCACGAGGCCATCAACCGCAAAGGACCAGTTGCTGTTGTCGAAGGTCGGAATGGGAGTGACGGTGTAGATCCGGAAGCTGCCTTTGGAGCCGCCGCCGACCGGGGGAAGCGAATCCGCCGCAGGCTGGGGGGCGGGGACAAGGTCGTTTTGGTCCTTTTGAACAAGCGCTTCGACATTGGCCTCGGAGTTGAGGCTGGAAGACAGCCATTTTACGAAGGAAGGTCCAAGAGCGACCGTCAGGCCCAGGCCGATCGCTGAACGCAAAAAAGCTCTGCGCGTATACAGCGGTTCCGTTCCCGAACGCGGGGAGTCAACGTTGGCCGGTGGGGAATCCGTACGGACGGTTCGGCGATGGGATTCTTTCAACCAGCGGGTACGGGCCAGGGAATGGTAGATGATATAGGGCAGGCCGATCCAGGTAAATACATCGTGAACCGTCAGCGCGACATTGGTCCAGGCAGGGCCGAAAAAACGAAGCTGCCAGAGCACCACGCCGGAAAGGAACCAGCCAGCCAGAATGCCTAGAACGAGCACGACGTTCCATTTTTGTGCGGGTCGACCCTTGAGCAGGCTCCAATGTTTGCCGGCAAGCAGCAGGTAATAGAGCACGGGGACCAGCAGAGCCAAACCTACGCCGGTGTGGAGCCATTTTAGCCATACCCTGCCTGCCCCGAGCCATTCCCTCCACACGCCCAAGGGCAAAATCAATCCGCTAAAGGCCAGAAAAGCGATCATCCATGCATTCCATCGGTGGACGGCAGCCAGCTTTTTGCCTATGCCTTTGCGTATGCGGTTCAGCCAATCGTTCATATTCATCCCCCTAACACCGGATTGGATCTCAGAGTCACCGAAAAGCAGAGTTTTGATTATTTTAGATGTTCTTATGTTCTTAGGAAATTCGCGATCGTCTGGCCGGTTTCCTTTTTAAAGAAGTAGAGTGGCTGCTGATGTTTAAATTAGAGCAGAGCTAAAAGGCGGGGACGGTTTATTCATCCAGGTGAGAAGTGTCCAGTACCATGTTTTCTAGGCTGACGTCAGCAAAACGAGGTCAATGAATTAGGAAGATTTCTATAATTACATAAGCTATGAATGGACAGGAGAATATTAACATATTTAATCTTTAAAAAAACAGTTGCATGATACATGTTATCCGTGGTATATTATTTCTTGTCGCTGATGCGGCGGGCTTTCAAAACGATAAACACTTTCGAAACTCTTGAAAAAAAGTGTTGACTTGATTGAAAGAAAATGATATGATAAAATCCTGTTGCGGCGATGAAAATTGTCGAAACTGAAACAAGTTCCTTGAAAACTGAACAAATAGATGATGTTTAAATGAAGATGAATTAATGAGATTTTTGATTTGGCTTTGGTCAATCGAAAGTCCGTTATTTCTCGTCAGATTCAAAATGAGCTAAGAGCTCTTTCGAAGATATGGATTGAAAATGATCGACTCAGCCGAGTTTGACCCATTTTCAATCGTCGGTCGAACGAAGTTCGACCTTTCGATGAATCACCCGTCGCTGCAAAGCCGACGAATGATTCATCTTTCTTGGAGAGTTTGATCCTGGCTCAGGACGAACGCTGGCGGCGTGCC
>NZ_BORW01000042.1 GCF_018333375.1 Paenibacillus cookii | reverse complement strand
TAGGCACGCCGCCAGCGTTCGTCCTGAGCCAGGATCAAACTCTCCAAGAAAGTTGGAAGAATCTGCTCACCCGAAGGAGAGTAGCGTTCCAACAAAAAGTTTGTGACTCATTTTGAATCTGACGAGATTGTTAATCTCAAGTTGCTCCGGTCCGAAGACCATCGCATATATACTCACTCATTGTTCAGTTTTCAAAGAGCAACTAAATATCGGACCGTTTGTGTCCGGAATAATAATATACCACATATAACTGATTAATGCTACTAGTAATGAATTCCAGTCCACAATTCCTTTTAACATCGGCTATCTTGTGGCCGGATAATTAATATACCATGAATATTCACTGATTACTACAGGTAATGTTTACCAACCGATTAGCAAGATCTTGCAATCACATAACAATAACGTGATATTGCCGATGGAATCGTCCTCTTGGCAGTTAAGAATAATACAAAAGTTCCTCTTCTCAAAAGAGCAAAGTTCTGCAGATGCTTTCCCTAAGAAATAGCACTTTAACATCAACACCATGAACGTCCAGCTTCACTTTCAACTCTGGCGGTATCCGCCTATTCCAGCACCAAAAAAATCTAATCTTCGTTTAGCGAAGAGCAGAGCTAATTAAAACTCCTTCCTTTCGGCATTTTTTTAAAATTTGGAATTGAAGCGAGAGGGAATTATTGCCGGGGTCGAAGATTACCGGTAAAATTGGACTGAGAATAGACAACGATCAACGGAAAAACTCTACGATACAGAAAGCGAGGGAATGGCATGCTTTACGAGTTACGCATTTATACCATGCATGAGGGGAAAATGGAAGCGCTTCTGCAACGTTTCAGCCAGCATACACTTGGTATTTTCGAGCGGTTGGAAATGAAGGTGTACGATTTCTGGATCGATCAGGCGGGGCTTCCGAAGTTATATTACGTGATGGAATATAAGGATATGGAGGAACGGGAACGGCTGTGGGGGGCTTTTCGACAAGACCCGGAATGGATCGAGGTAAAACGTGCATCAGAGGAAAACGGGCCCATATTGGAGAAGATCGAAGAAATATTTATGAATCGGGCCGATTTTTTTATACGATAGCGGGTACACGATAGCGGGTACTTATTCAAATTTTCCATTATCGTAAAATTTCAGAAGCCTTTTTCTTATTGGGACGGATATGATAGTGTAATAATTGCCTCATGTGTGGCAGTCGCAATAACGGCTGAGACGGCCCGCCGGCTAGGCTGCTGTAAGCTCCCTTGTAATATTTCCGATTTCTAGTGACGGATTGTATTTACCTTGCTCCAATTCACTTAATGTTGCTTGCGAAATTCCAATCATGTTTGAGAATTCATGTTGATTCGATCGATTTTTTACGAATGATCCTGATTCGATCCCCTGAACTTCTTCGCAGCTTACCCTCTCTCCTTTCATTTCTAAAAAAATGTCCTGATGAAGTTCATCATCGGGACATGCAAAGGAGTAATATACGAATCTACAGGATGCTCGTATAGATCGACACCCCCTGTAGTGTTGAACTACAGGTCTCCGTTAGTTGAAAAATTGATTGGTCCCCGTCATCCCCGATTCATGTGCGTAAGTTGAGTAATCTTTTAATAACTGCACCCACACTTTATCGTTAACAACGAGGTCCCAATTGACATTTTCGACACCGTTTGGCGTAGCTTCGGGAACTAGATTCTTTGCAATCGCGGACCATTGTTTACTTATCTCATAGATGCCCTTTATCTTTTCGAATTGTTTATCGTTAAGCGTAAGAGTTGACATAGCGGGTGTGCAATCCCCGAGGACTCCGTTTCCGATCAGTTGCCGAGCCAGAAAAAAATGAATATCCTGAGCAGCGTTTGCTGTTATTTGGTCCGTTTGTACGCCGTTCACCTTTTTTAAAGATTTTGCGGTATGAAGCAATTCTTCATATTCCGTGCCGATTGTTTTAAAGTTGTAACAAAGCATGGTCGCCTGATTGGGTAACATTTCTTTATTGCCGCTGTTAATGTATTGATGAAGGGTTTCTTCGCTAACCAGTATGGCTGTCAAAAAATCCGATAATGATTGACTTAGTTTAGCGGAAATATATCTTTCATAGCTCTGGTTTTCCTTAAACTGCAAAAATATAATGATCATTGAGATAATCAACAAAACCGTACATATTGCAACGAGAGATCGTTTGATTGCCATTCAGCACTTCCCCTCTACCGATAATGATTTTTAACGACGCTTCATAACAATAATTATTTTCGATTCCATGCAGTTATTTCTGCCTGCTCGCTATTTCAAAGCCCTTTGTAAAATAACCAGTCCAGCAAAGCTAATAAATGGAGCGGTTGTAACACGGTAATCATCATTCCAGGCATCAACAGGTTGTATAAAGTAGATCACATAAATTAACCAGCAAATCATCACTAAGTAACCCAATTTCAACGCCATCTGTAACAGATCACCTCCTTATATAGTGACGTCTCTACTCATCCACTTGTTGTCGTAAGCTGTTCCGTTAGATATGTATTTTTGACGGCGCACACCATCCAATCCTGATGACGACTAATACCAGTGCGTTTTCCCGCCATCCACAGGAAAAGATGCGAAAAAAAATAAAACCGGCAGCCTTAGGGTGCTTCCCTAAACTGCCGGTTAACCGATGCTTTCCAGCCCCTGTGATTTTGGATAAAAGTTTTTCAAACTCTGTGATCGAAATTAATCATTTTCATACTTTATCGAAACAGGTCGATCTTGGAACCCACTAAGATTTCAGTGACTTACAGATTATTTTAACGCTAAATTCAACAACCCCAGTTTTTGTTGTGGCGCGCGTTTAACTAACCTTAAGAAAAAAGCCCCCGGGAATTTTGGGGGCTCAGTTAAACGTAGTACGCAGCTTTGTTTCTTAGTACGTGACTTTGTTTTCTAGTATGCAACTTTGTTTCTTTTTACGATACTTTATTGTAATTTATCATCAGCAATTGTTCGAAGAAAATAAAGTATTAGACTGGAATAGTTGATTTGGCGCGGTTTTTGAATTTGAACTTCGTCAACTTTTGAGAAATAAGTTTTAGACTGTGTTGGAATCCCTTAAGATCAAAAAATGAAAATAGAAAAATTAAGTATTAGACTCTTATTTTGCTTTCACGCCATAATCAGTTTATGGAATAAAATTATTACTAAGGTAGACTTAAAAAATCAACCGCGCATGTATCCAACCTGTGCGTATTTCTTTCCGGTACCACTGTCAATGCCTACGCTTAATGTGTGTTTAAATCCTCCGAGTTGGCGATTTTCATCATATATACATAACGGTAAGTCAGCCTTAGGCATCCATATTCGACCTAATTCAACTGCAGCCGACACAGGCATAGCTGGGAACACATGCAACATATTATCATGTCCGTGAACAGCCTTTATTTTATCGAGTAATCGTCTCATTATTTCCCTAAACATAGATAACTGTTGCTTACTCTTCATAAAATCATTATGAGGAGTTTGTATAGTCACAGTCCATACTGAGGTTTCAGACCCCAAAACTTTAAAGATACGGGTATTGTCGATGGTTGCACTCAAAGACAGATTTAATGCTGCAACTTGGTGAATTTCATCTGGTTCATTTATTATGTATTTGAAATCCGCGGGGTCTTCCTGCCATACCCAGTCCGCAGGTTCACGATGTAACTGATAGACATCAGCAGGACAAATATCAGAAATTAATGTCCCTAACTCGATAAGTAACGGCTGAGGAGCCAATGCAAACACTGAAAGATGACAAATATCTCCTAGAGCAATTCTACGTTTTACTTTATCGGAAAACTGCCTCCTCAATTGTTCTCGTTCTACAACCCAAAATAATTCATCTCCATCATGAATGGAACTATTACCTAAACTGATCTCAATTGCGGGTTTTTCAGCAGGGTATCTTATCGATAACATTGCAGGAGTAGTTCTATCCCAATTTAACGGGAAGCTATGTTGACCAATATTAGAACCGTATAGTAATACATGACTTTGCATGTTATCCAGAATAGATGTTACGAGTTGTATTCTTTGCTCATGTTTTCTTTTCATTTCACGGAGTCTTTCAACAGGATGTCCTTCAACATCCTCTCTATCGATAAGTCTATGGTGTTTATCACACATTAACATGAGATTTGAAATATCTTTTTCCAGTTGTTCGGAAAGAATTGCATCCCCTCGTGGACCATTTGGACTATCTGCGATTATGTGGGCAATATATGCACCATTGAATTCATGTTGAGTAAGAGTATCCAACCACAACGGTTCATTACAACCTTCATATTGACATCGCCCTGCCGCTAAACCCCATAACCGAATTTTAACTTTTTCGGGAATATTGGTTACTGACACTCCTATCCCTTCCTTTTCGAATTACACTAAAGCATTGGTTCAAGTCAAACATAAATTCGTCCTTACTTTGATAATTCATTAAATCAAGAAGCTGGCTCCCATGGCAGTTTCTCAGTCTTTTTTTGCTTCCACATGGACAATCATGATGCCCCCTATATTTCCCTCTTGCTAGAATGTTTAATAAACCCAATACAATTTTGCTATCCGAAACACCGAAAAGTTCTTTATAACTCTCAACAATACCTAATGAACCATGGGAAAGCTCACCGTACGGCAATTTTCCATACTTTTCATAAAATGAAAAAGAATAAAGGAAAGGAATGATTAGTTTCTGAACATAGTTCAGCAAACTACCTTTGAATTTCATACGCACTTCTAATGGTGAACCCAAACATAATGTTCCATCGGGATTGGTATGAAATGTTCTTGGAATCCTTCCGTCACACTCTGTCGTTGTTGGCGGTTTATTAGGGTAGTCAGTTGGAATGTGGATTTTTATATTATAGCAATCAACAATTGGACAAGTTCCATAAAGTGTAGCAGAAAATGGGAGTGACCCTTTTATGCAAATACTCCCATCTTCTTCTATAAGCTGTAAGCTTTTATGAACCTTGAATAATTCAAGTGATTGAACTTCAATATTATCGCTAAGATTGTACTCCATAAAATTAATAACTCCATGGTTTACTCGGATTATCAATATCTATATGAGGTATTCCAGCATTTGCTGCGGCAATTTCCGACATTGATAACCAAACACCTTGCGTTGCTTTAGAAACAATCCTATCACCGAATCTTTGTTCAAGCGTTTTTGTAATCTTACCAACATCAGAAAGTTGAAGAATGTCAACTAAGTCTTCCTTAACCCAGGTAATCCATTGAAAAAACGCTTTAGCTTTCCGATTACCGTTTTCGTGCCAACGATCAGCAAAATTTTCTGCTGGATTAACAGGGTTAGGAATTATCCAATACCCATCCTTGTTTCTATTTATTAGTTGAAGCATTGATATATCTCCGCTGAACTTAATTCCTGGATTAAGAAGTTGTTCTAACGTAGATAGCTTTTCAACGATATTTTTAATGGTTGAATATAAATCCATTTCATGTTGGTATGCTCTTGCAGATAAAGTAGTAATTATCATAGAAATAGGCTTATCCTCTTCCCATTCGTGACCAGCAAATCGAACATCACGATGACGTTTTAAAATCTGAATGGCCCTCTGTAAAGGTGTCTTGACTAGTTGGTCTGGAACCTCATCTATTTGATTGAATATTGCTTTGTTGTTCTCGAAAATATATTGTTTTTGTACTATTTTCATCTTTTCAAATACTGGCCTCTTGATTGTTTCGAACCATTCAGCGTACCCGTTTGGGTTACTAGATGACCATGAATAAACATTTTCTCTTTCTCTATTCGTAATCGATATCGACTTTTTGGCTATATCTCCCGGAATGCCATGCCCAATTAAATCAGCAATCAGGTCAACAGATTCGGGAACGGAAGGCAATATATCAAGATGAAATCCTATACCGTCTTGTTCTGCATAATTTAATGTCCAGCAACGCTTCTTTTCTTTATCAAGCATCTTTTGATACATAGCGTTTTCCTTTATTCTCTCGCCGATAGACTTTTTTAATGATGCAGGGGTTGTACTAGACTTTTTCAGTGGTAGTTCACACACTAAGTCAATATCGTAATCTGACTCCGCTCCTTCTTTTAGTGGTCTAACTACAGTACCAAGTCTAAAAGAGCCTTGAGTATAAATGTGAAGTTCACCCTGAACACCATCATACTCTCCGTCCGCAATCCAATTACCCACCGAAGTATATCGCTGAACGGCTTGTTGATATTTGCTGGGTGATATATCAAGTTCCGCTGCTAGATTTTCTAAAACTTTATTATAATTTTGTCTAAGTTCAACTGTCACAATATTCATCTCCTTTAATGTAGTCATTACCCAAAAAACGGGAACACATATTCTCATTCCAAATATATCAAATAATAATTCTCCTAACAACAAAGATATTCATGAATATTAAAAGGCATAGCCCCATTGACTCACGTTGCTACGCCTTGTTGTAAGTTAATATTTAAACTCTTCCGTCTCCGCCTGCGCCATCAATTCGGCTTGCTGAAGCACCAGATCAATGGCCATCTTCTCCAGATCCGGCGGGTAACCGTATTTCTTCAACAGCCGCTTGACGGTAATTCGCATCTGAGCACGTACATTCTCACGAAGCGTCCAGTCGACCTTAATGTTGCTCTTGATTGCTTGAGTCAGCTCATGAGCAATTTGCTTCAACATGAGATCGCCCATCAGTTCCTTGGCCGATTCGTTCGAAGCTAGAGCGTCATAGAAGGCCAGTTCTTCCTTGATCAGACCGAGATCTTCACCGCGTTTGACGGCCGCATTCATCTCTTTAGCCATCTGGATGAGTTCTTCGATGACCTGAGTCGTTTCGATGGTGCGGTTGTTGTATTTCCGGATGGCTTCCTCCAGCATCTCTGAAAATTTCTTCGATTGCACGATACTCGTCCGGGAAACGGCCTTCACTTTCCCCTGAAGCAGCCTGCGAAGCAGTTCCACCGCCAGGTTTTTCTGCTTCAATCCGCGCACGTGCTCCAAAAATTCGTCCGAAAGAATCGCGATGTTCGGTTTCTGCAAGCCTACAGCTTCCAGAATATCAACGACTTCATCAGATACGACCGATTTCGAAATGAGTTGATTCAACTCGGCGTCGAGCTCTTTCGTCGTTTTCTTTCTGTTCTCATCAGTTATCAACTTAATAATACCAGATTTTACCGCCTTGAAGAAGCTAATTTCGACATTAACTTCCTCAGCTGCGGGAGTCGTCGCGCAAAGCGAGAAGGCTCTTGCCAATTCCGTCGTCCAATTTAGGAAGTTCCGCTTGCTCTCTTCACCTAATCCAAGTACGTAATCGACCGTCTCAACAATGGCCTTCATCCGTTCGGCTGCTTTCTCCGAAGCGAATTTACTGTAGTCATACCCATGAAGCAATTCGCGGATGAGCTGCAGCCTTTCCAGCATAAAGTCAACGGCTTGGTCTGTATCGATACCAGCAGTTTTTCGGTCATTTTCCGTATATTGTTGAAGCGCCGATTTCAGCAAGTCCGCAATTCCGATATAATCGACGATCAGACCGCCCGGCTTGTCGCGGAATACCCGATTCACGCGGGCGATCGCCTGCATCAGATTATGGCCTTTCATCGGCTTGTCGATGTACATCGTATTCATGCTCGGCACGTCAAACCCGGTCAGCCACATGTCACGGACAATGACGATCTGAAGCGGATCGTTCACATCTTTCATACGTTTCGCAAGATGTTCACGGCGCCGCTTGTTGCCGATAAACGGTTGCCACTCCTCCGGATCGCTGGAACTACCGGTCATGACGATCTTGATCTTGCCTTCATTGTCGTCATCACTATGCCAATCCGGCCGGAGAGCAACAATCGCTTTGTACATATCGATGGCGATCCGCCGCGACATCACAACAATCATCGCTTTGCCGAAGCCGGCTTTCTGCCGCTGCTCGAAATGTTCGACGACATCCTGCGCGACTTTCCTGACCCGTTTCTCTGCACCGGCCAACGCTTCAAGCCTGGCCCAACGCGACTTCAGACGCTCCCGCTGCGTGTACTCCTGGTACTCCGTAATATCCTCATACTCGCTGTCAATGACCGGGCGCTCCGCCTCCGACAACTCCAGGCGGGCAATGCGGCTTTCATAATAAATTCTGACCGTGGTTCCGTCTTCTACGGCTCGGGTCATATCGTAAATATCGATGTAGTCACCGAAAACGGCAGGCGTATTTTTGTCTGTCAGTTCGACCGGCGTTCCGGTAAAGCCAATATAAGAAGCGTTCGGCAACGCATCGCGCATATACTTGGCATAGCCATACTTAATGGCCGCTTCGTCGTCCCCGGCGACCATATCCGCCTGAAACCCGTATTGGCTGCGATGCGCCTCGTCCGCAATCACAATCACATTGCGGCGTTCCGTAAGTACAGGATACTTGTCTTCATTTTCATCGGGGGTGAACTTGTGGACCGTTGTGAAAATGATCCCGCCCGACTCCACTGACAAAAGCTCACGCAAATGAGTCCGATTTTCCGCTTGCTGAGGCGTTTGCCTGAGCAAGTCCTTCGACTTGCTGAACGTGCTGAACAACTGATCGTCCAGATCGTTCCGGTCCGTCACCACGACGATCGTCGGGTTGTTCAGCGTCAGGACAAGTTTTCCCGCGTAGAAAACCATGGACAAGCTTTTGCCGGAGCCTTGCGTATGCCAGATAACGCCGATTTTGCGGTCTCCTTCGTCCATCGTCGCCCGTTCCGTACTTGCAATCGCCTTGTTGGTGGCGTGGTATTGGTGGTATCCCGCCAATATTTTGAACAGATGCTCCCCATCGGTTTGAAACAGCACGAAATGCCTGATAATATCAAGCAGTCGGCTTTTCTCGAACATTCCTTTCACAAGCACTTCAAGCTGGGGCAGGGAGGAGGGCGCCACGTCATCGCCATCAATCGTGCGCCACATCATAAACCGGTCTTCATTGGCTGTCAGCGTTCCTACCCGCGCATTCACGCCGTCACTGATGACCAGAAATGAGTTGTAGGTGAACAGGGACGGTATCGCGCCTTTGTACGTCTGGACCTGATTATAGGCATCGCTGATCCCGACTTCTTCGTTGGAGGCGCTTTTCAATTCAAATACGGCGATCGGCAAACCATTTACGAACACGACGATATCCGGGCGCTTCTCTCCCTGATTTTCAACAACGGTAAACTGGTTGACGACCAGAAAATCGTTGTTGCCGATCCGGTCCGGGTCGGTGTCGAACAGCCATACTTTCTCTGTCGGATATTCGCCATTGGCCGCTTGATACTGCACGTCGATCCCGTCGGTGACCATCTTCTGGAACGCCTTGTTATTGATCAGCAGGCTGGGACTGCGCGGCACTTCAACGATCCGGATCGCTTCCTCAATCGCTTCGCGCGGCACATGTTTATTGATACGAATAAGCGCCTCGCGCAGCCGGTCTTTCAGGATGACGTCATGGTAAAATTGCCGTTCGGGATACTCCCCTTCGGGAGAAATATCCGGACCGTAAGCTTTTTCGTAGTTCAGTTCTTCGAACCATTCCAGCGCGGCCTGTTCAAGGTCGCTTTCGGTATAAGACGTCGTATAGTAGGCCATGTTGCACCTCCTTTGGATTAGGGCTGATAGATTGCGCTGCTCTCCGCAACCTTTGGCAGATCGGGATCATTATGATCCTGCTCCACAGGGACACGGATCTCGCCCGACATCAGTTTGGGGAGAAGGGTGTCGCGCACTCTTTCCAATAATAAAGATTCTACCGATAACTGAATCACTTTATCGACAATTGGTTTAAACACATCTGTGGCTTTTTTATAGATATTCGGTTCCGGTATAAGCACCTTAGCTTCTTTAAGGTCACTGCGCTTTATATGTCCCATTGTGGTTGCTTTATCACTTGCAATACGTCTAAATCTGTCAATGTGATACTTTGTCCAATAATAATAAAACCATTTATCATAATTTTTCGACGTAACCTTAAACAAGTGCTGATTTAATCCTCCGGTTCCTCCACACCACAATTTTATATCCAAAGTTCCAGACCAAGAAAATAGTACATCCCCATTATTTACAATATATTTCTTATCAATATTCGGACTAGCTTTATCACTTTCACTACTAGTTCTACCTTGATTTAGTTCCCTTATCTTTATTACTGGAATGAATTGTTCTCCATCAGGCCTGTACTTTTGCATTGCTAATCCATTTAGATAATCAGCGATTTCATCTAGGCAATCTAGCTTCCACCCCTTCGGAATCAACCCCAACTCACTTTCCTCAAACTCGCCGCCGCTTGACTTATACGGTTCGCCGTTTTCATTTGGAAACTCGAAGTCCACAAACCACCGTTTAAAAAGGGCTTGAGCCATTTCTTCAAGGTTTTTGTTGATAGCGTTATTGAGCTCGATTTTGTTGTCAAGGGATGATAAAAGTTTGGAGATTGCCACCTGCACATTTAATTCCGGTGCTTGAATCTCAAGACTAGACATGATTTTAGTGTTTAGTGAAGGCATTGTTGCACCTACTGCTATGCTACGAACATACTCTCTAAAGCTTTCAAGACCAAAATAGTAAGATAAATATTTAGGGTCGATCTTATCCTTTTTGTTAACCCGAACTCTTAGACATCTTCCAGAAAAGAGCCAGCCATGTTCTTTTTTTGAAACATAAGCTCTTCTGTCAACAGACCCAACACGACTAAAAACGATGTCACCTTCGCAGAGGCTGTACTTCGATAATCTTAACGCATCATCATTTGAAACTTTGGGGGTGTTCTCGTGAATAATAAAATTCTCCCCTAGGTGCTCAACGGTGATTATCGGGGTACCATGGGGCACGTAATCATCTTTATGCAATTGACTACCAAAGGGACCAGTCTGAACATCAGCAATTTCAGCAAGTTTATATTTTTTCAGTTCAAAACTCAAACCCGATCCCCCCAAGCCGCTTGCGAATTTCATCCTCCAGTTGTCGGGACTTGGCGAACTGCTCCGCCAGCTCCGATGTCAGCCGCGCCATTTTATCTTCGAACGGTTCGCTGTCTTCTTCTACTTCTTCAATGCCGACATAACGCCCCGGCGTCAAAATATACTCGTGCTCCTGCACTTCCGCAAGTTTCACTGCTTTGCAGAAGCCCTTCATATCTTCATATGCACCCGCCTCTGGCTGTCCGCGCCATGCGTGGTACGTATCAGCGATCTTCCGGATATCCTCCGTACTGAGTTCACGATGTGTCCGATCCACCATATGACCCATTTTGCGGGCATCGATAAACAGGATTTCACCGCGGCGGTCCCGAAGGCCCTTTGACGCTTTATTTTTGGCAATGAACCAAAGACAAACCGGAATTTGCGTGGAATAGAACAATTGACCCGGCAAGGTGACGATACAATCGACCAGATCGGCATTAACCAGCTTGCTGCGAATCTCAAACTCCGCCGTCGTACTTGTCGACATGGAGCCGTTCGCAAGTACAAAGCCTGCAACACCGCTGGGCGCAAGCTTGTTCACGATATGCTGAATCCACGCATAGTTTGCGTTACCCGCAGGAGGTACCCCATACGTCCAGCGAGTGTCATCTGTCAGCCGTTCACCGCCCCAATCGCTGATATTGAATGGCGGATTCGCCAAGATGTAATCGGCCTTCAGATTTTTATGTAAATCATTATGGAACGTATCTGCATGATGCTCCCCAAGGTTGCCGTCGATGCCACGAATGGCGAGGTTCATTTTGCACAACTTCCACGTTGTCGGATTCGACTCTTGCCCGTATACCGCAATATCACCAATGCGCCCCTGATGTTCCTCTACAAACTTCTCGCTTTGAACGAACATGCCGCCGGACCCGCAGCAGGGGTCGTATACGCGGCCCTTGAACGGCTGAATCATCTCAACGAGCAGGCGCACGACGCTGTTCGGGGTGTAGAATTCGCCGCCATTCTTGCCTTCCGCGCTAGCAAATTTGCTAAGGAAATACTCATATACCCGACCCAAAACATCCTTCGAACGGCTCTCTTCATCGCCGACCTTGAACGAGAACAGGTCGATTACTTCGCCAAGGCGGGTTTTATCCAGCGCTGGCCTTGCATAATCCTTCGGCAGCACGCCTTTCAGCGACGGATTTTCCTTCTCGATGGCAATCATGGCATTATCAATGATCTGCCCGATTTCCGGCTTTTTCGCGTTATCCTTGATATGGCTCCAGCGCGCTTCCTTCGGTACCCAGAAGATATTTTCTGCCACGTATTCGTCCCGGTCCTCCGGATCAGCATACGGTTCATGTTTCAATGCTTCATATTTTTCTTCAAATGCATCCGACACATATTTCAGAAATAGAAGGCCAAGCACTACATGCTTATACTCCGCTGCATCCATACTGCCGCGCAGTTTATCGGCCATGCTCCATAATTTTTCCTCGAATCCAATGTTCGCTGTTGCCATGATCCTAATTCCTCCTCAGTAGAGTTCCTCGTATAACTGGCTCTTCACTTGTTCCCAGCGATTCGTCGCTTCCCGAACAACTTCTTTATATCGTTCTTTTTCCCGTATATATTGCTCTATTAACTCGTGCTGCTTATCTTCCGGTACCAGAGGCAATTCCAATTCCGCCACATCCGCCGGGTTCAGATTCATTACAGTCGTCCCCCGCTGGAAGCTTTGAATAAGGGCCGTCCCGACCGGACTTTCCAGGAACATTTTGGCAAAATGACTCTTGATGGCCGACTTAAATCGGATCACGATCATATTCGAGGAAGCGATGACCATCCCTTGAGCCTCCGGAAATACAGCCAGCTTGTTCACGGTGCCGCGGCACGTCATGACCAGGTCACCCGGGAGAATCTCGTAACGTTTCACTTTCCTCTCTTCCTCGTCAATCGTTTCAAGCTGATCCAATAGCACTTCGCCGTCATCCAGATTGGATATATTCAGCACCTTAATGTTCCCGGGCTTTAGATCCTGCTTAAGAATCGATTTTCCCCGAAAAATTTCTGCCACATCGCGCAACTTCACTTTCGGGGTTGCCGCTTGCTGGAACGAACGAAGTATATCCTGATCTTCATCCAGCAGCAGTTCGATTCGCCAATGATCCAGCTCTCGGAACCGATCCGGATGGATGGTAATCTCCCGTTCCGCCACAAGCTTTGACTTCTCCATATGGAGTCGTCCGAGGATCACTTCTTCCAAAGGCGCTTTGCCGAAGTCAACCTGATAGGTCTTGATAGAAGTGTAGGGACGAAACAAGCCGTCCGGAAGCGAATAGATCGTTTGCACCGGCGCCTGTTCATTCATTTTCTTCCGCCAGCTGGCGATCGCGCCGGATTGAAACAGCATCCGTGCAGGAAAGGTCACGCTCAATCTCCCGCCGTCTTGCAAGAGTGGAAGGAGGTAGCTGGCCGCTGCGCCTTCGGATTCCCGAACCGCGACATCGTCATCGTTCATTTTCATCCCGAAATTCGGCATCGCCAGGATCGCGTCGAATTGATGTTCTGCAGGCAACGGTTGATAAATGGACCCTTGAACGATGCGGATATTGGAATAGGGCTCGAAATACGTTTTGAACAATCTGCCTATGATGTAGTTTTCCGTTAACAATGTGATTGTCCATGGTCGATGGTAACATTTCGTTTCGATGAGTCCTTTGATATACTTTTCAGCTTCTGCAAACAGAATGTTCTTGCAACCATGTCGCTCACACTGATCGACAAACCGCTCGACGATTCCTGGATGGACGACAATGCTCCCTGTAACACGATCTTGTTGGATGGTGAGCATGGCGTATTCCAACAAGTCCATATCCTTGCCTGCATGGTATAATTTATAAAATAAATCCCGATCGCCGGGAAAATGGCCTAATTCTTTGTCTAAGGCGCGTTCCTTCATCCACTGAAACAGCTTCTCAGGTTCCGTCATTAGCTCCGTTTCGGCCAACTGTTGCTGTTTCAGAAGTTGTTGCGTCCGCTTTACTCGAATGGCCTCGCGAAGCAACTGATCACGTGTTGATATATCGTGGAGCAGACAGATATTCCAGAACGATTCAATCAATTTATCACCTTCTTCCACTGCCAATAGCCAACTAAATTATACCATCCAAGAATTGAGTATTTCAATACCAAAAATAAATTCAAAGTTGGACTGTCTAGCCGGATAATTTCCCGTTTATCCGATACGCCCAATCCCTAATTGAATCGCTTTGATAATGCTTAACCTTTTCGATATTGAAGCCGTTGCATTGGTTTAAAATGTTCTGATCCCAGTGGCCGCCTTTTTGAACAAGCCCTTCAAGAAGCAACTTAATATCACGCTCAACCGTCTTTAGTGCAGTCTGCTGAGTTGGGTGGAGGATCAATGTCGAAATAGACCAATCATCCGGCCGGGCCACTTCGATAACAAACTTAGTCGTGATACCATGATCCGCCTGAACGATCGCGCATGTTCGTCAGGAGCCGTTTGGACATACAGAAAATCTTTTGCCGGGAGGAACCCTGAGCACAGACATCCGGATATGACCGGGAAAGATATGCTTCAAGATTTGAATCATCTCGAAAAACGATTCAAGACCGATGGCCTCTGTGATTGGCATGGTTTCAAGCGTCTGAAAATCGATAGGAGGCGTATCGCCGCCGACCATCGAATCCTGTGTACTTACTTCCTCTAATCCTCCTGAGTTCTTCCCGCCTCTCCCGGAGGCGACGATCACGTCATTGCCGGTATGGGAATGCTTCACATCCTCTCGACGAGCAGTAACCCTAGGAAAATTGGAGAATCGCATAAACGTAGGAGGGGTCTCCAATACATCTTGCCTCGCATTTTCCCTGGCATTTTCGCTTTGATCATTCAATATGTAGTCTTTATTTTCGGATCCGGACGTAACTCGAACTTGTTTATCCCCTGAAATCGACTCACGACGCTTCTTCGATGGGTGCCAAAAGACGATTTCTTCCGTACAATTCCTTGCAAGGGCTTAACTTGATCAGATACTCCATTGGTGTAGATTTGTCCCATGCGCAAATAGGGTACTGTTCCCCATGGGTAGGATACAACTTTCAAGTCCCCAGTTTCCGTTCGAAATGCGACTCGAACTCTCCAATTCCCTTTGTAGTCCATGAAAGGGGACCCGAACCAAAATAACTCAACCCCCTGATTATTCGGAAACGGCCAGGTACGCAGTGTCAATGCAGCCATAATGGAGTCACCTCAGCAGATGCAATTCGATTCATTACAGCCCCTTGTCCAATACAACGATCAATTTCATCCGATACCTCTTGGGCATACCCTGGCCTCAGTCCGGCTTTTTTCACAAGTTTCCACCGTTTTAAAGGCCATTCGCCGGCCATTTGCTCAGCAGTCCATCGAACTCTCCTAATTTGAAATTGGGATGTAGACTCAAGGTAATCAGATAATACTTTCGTCGTTACAGGGAGCTTTTGTTTTTGCTTTTCTAGCAAACTCAGTTTCCCGACTCGTTTGCCTATCGCTGCAATCGTAATTCTGACAGGTTTATTTTTGCAATCGGATAATATCCTTCTGCATGCTTCCTCGACAATCCAACTCAGCTCCAGATCACGTTTTTCCCAGTCGACTCGTGTATGTTTAGATCCCTTGGACCGGACAGGTTTGGAAGATTTTCTTGGTCTCTTTAATAATGCAGGTTCCAAATTGCGAGTTGTCACGGTACCTTTGGCGTACTTCATGACTGTATTCGTATCAACCCCCAATAACGCTGCCATGGAACGAAAGGAAATGCCCTGTCGCAAATGTACCTGAAGCTTATCCATCCAAACAGGCCCAAACGATTTTATACGCCCTCTGCGGTATTTATCGTTTTCGGATTGATCCGGTCCTCGTCTTGAATAGGCGAAGCCGCATTCACAAGTAAAGGTTCCTACAGGCCGACCGGTATCTGTACAACGCGTAATCCGGAGGTCCGTTATTATTGAGGTTCGATAATGTTCCGCTGCTTTGTTCAGACATGGCCATGGCCCTCTGCCGAAGGGTGCGTCATCCACCTCGGATTGTTCTAAAAATCCATTGAATGACCCGTACAAAAAACGGATCAGCAGCATCTGCCGCAGCGGATGAATCGCCCGCCGGGCGGACCTTGTCGCCAGATTCAACCATGTGTAGTCTTTACCGTATGGAAGGCTGCCCAGCATCTCCAGCAGTTCTTTCCCATAGCAAATGACGAACTGTTCCTCAAGTTTTTGCTGGCGAATACGCCCGCCTGCTGTTACATACCCTTGCTTCCGTAAGCGTTGAAGAAATATGTTCCTGGATTCATAAAGAACTGGCATGTCGTTGGTTTTCATTAATGCCTGAATGTCTCTAGCGATGTCTGAAAGCTGATCGATTGTTTTAGCCGATAAGTTTGCGGCAAGCGGTATAGATCCGAACATCTTCTTCGAAATAGGGAGAACGGTCAACCCATATCTGTCTGAAACCGGATACGTAATCCGATGCAGAACATCCCGATGAACCGGACAAACCCATACTCCCGGAAGCTGGTGAATGCGGTGCCAATACGGTTCTCCATATTGGTTTATATCTTCTTCATAGCATTGAGAACAGAACCGCAAATCACTGTTCCTATCCACTATACTGGCGGTAATCCCGACAAGAGCATGTATCCCCGAACCATCCGGCCCTTTCATGAGTTGCTTTAAACGATTAGCGCGATCCTTAGGCAAGAACGGAGCATAAAACGGATAACAAGTGTGGCCTTTCATCCAATCATCGGCTGTCATTCCATGCAGCATACTTCTGCGCGAAAATGCCTCGATATGACTTGGCAGGTCAATTGTCGGGATAATGTTCTCCGTGCCAAATAGTTCTTTATATGACCACTTTGAGGTTGTGTTATTCGCTCTCAGGTGATAACGAGTAATCACGCTATATAAAAGCTCATCAGGATACGGAACAGGGATTGCATAACGTTCATTCATGGGTTCAATGCCTCATCCAAGGAATTCCAAAGGATTTTTAATATATCCGGCTGCTTTCAACGCCTCGTAAGCGGACAACTTTTTCTTTCTTCCTTGTGAAACGATTACTCTCAAATTTGTTAGGCTCAGTCGGAATCACTTTTGAATTGCTTCTTCCGCGTTGCTTTGTGGCAGCACTTGATGGAACAGGCTGTGTTTGTAAAGCCAGCTTTAAGGCCTCTTTATGCAGGTCTACACGATCCAGTTCGTTTAAGTGAGCCTTTACAACCTGCTCGGCTGATCTCTTCGCTGACTGGCGATCAATTCCCGCCTCTACAAGCCATGCGCAGACTTCGTTCACGGTTTGTTCCACAACGTCGTAACCGAGTTCATTCCGAATCAATTCCAATCGTTCCGATTGCCGCTGTTCGGCTTCAATTCGGTCCAGGTAATCATCAATGGAAACACTGTCATAAATGTCAGCAAACTTCTGTATCTGTCTCTTTTTTCCGGAGCGCAAAGCCTCGAGAGCCGGGCGAATCAATGTCAACCGATCCTTTGCAACGGAACGAATCAATTCGGGAGTAATTTGCTCCATTTCTTTATCCAATGCTCTCCATTGGGTCAGCATGAACAGTTTTATCCCAATGTCGGAAATACCCTGGGATTCGTCGTACATCATATCAATGAACTCCTGATTCAGTTCAGCCTTCTTGTCTGTCCACTGATATTTCCACAAACCTTGCAGCAGCCACGTCCATTCCTCATCTTTCTTAAAATGATGCCACGTAGCGTCCCCTTGGCCGCTATTGCGCCGCGCGTTGCGAAATTCTCCATTTAATGCGGGGAGCGCCTTATAGGTTCCGACAAGTATGACCGGCAATCCGATCGTGTTGACCAATTGAACGAAGAAGTTCAGCATTTGAGCTGCACGATCGTCCTTGGCTTCCTGAAGGTTTTGGATTTCGTCAATCACAAGAACGCCCAGACAATGCACCGCAGCCGCCTGCGCCATGAGCGGCAACAATTCATCCGGATTTTTCGTGACATTCTTTTTGTAGTACTTTGTCCCAACGAGACTATCGACCGCAAGCAAAAAATTCAGGCAGAGCCCTCTGATGGAACCGTCATGCGGGCAATCCATCTTTAACCACACAATTTGATAGGGGGCAGGCATATCTTTGCCTTGATATTTCCGATGCAAAATCACTTGCGGATACATTTGCAAGATTCGAAGCAAGCTGCTGGACTTCCCGATTCCCGAAATTCCCACTAAAGCAAACCCGGCTGATGTGGGTGTATTCACTGGATATCCGCTTGTAGCCCCCTTCATGATGAGCTCATATGCGTCCTTGCGGGCTCGGAAAGCATAATTCGGGGTTAGCGGATTTCGGCCGACATAACCGTCTCTAATCAGTCGGGAAATGCTTTGTTCCAACTCCAGATGTCGAGATAATGGTTGAAAGAAATCGCGAGAAATCCGTTGAACGCAATGTAAGCGAAGATGAACAGGCAACTCTCGTTCAGAAGCATGAAACTTCGGTCTCGAAGCTAGTTTCTGTACGACGGTTTTCTCGTCCCATATCGGCGGCAGTGCCTCAAGCAAGGGATTGTTGCGATAATCCTCAATTAACGGATCCTGATAGTCTGCTTCAACAAATGTGCCGCGGCTGAAATGAAATAAGGGGACATCAAATTCACTCATTCCTCTTCACCATCTTCGATCATATAGGCTTTAATTTTGGACAGTTTGTCTGCCGGCGGAATATATGACAGTGCCTTTCCGTCATCACTATCTTCACGCCTCATTGGAACAACATTATTTGTTGGGATGTTAGGTACTTGAGGTTGCTCTGATAATTTAAAAGCTTCTTGTTCACGATTGAGCATTTTTTCGTTGGAGCGATGTTGTCTCGTTCCTTTTATTCGCTGGTTACTGCTTTCTTGATTTTGCTTCATCGCTTCATCAGTCTTTTTAGCCGCTTCTTCTACAATCGCCTTCGTATGAGCGTCCAGTTCGATTTTGGACAACATATTGTTGAATTCTTGATGGCGGCCTTGATACTTTTCAATCTCAAGCAAATCCTCTACTTCTTCGAATCGTTTGTTCATATAACGTTCTTCCCGTTCAAGCAAAGTACATGTTTCAAATCGGTGTCCTTCGTCCAACCACAAATAAATTTCGTCGGTGGAACGGGGATCGTAGCATACTTGAACACGCCACGTTTTGCCTGCCCTTGCTTTTACAAACCACTGCTCGCGCAATGCCAGGTCACAACCGTAATGCATGTCTTTGAACTGAATTCCAGCCGCTGTGACGGTCGCTTCCCCGTGATACATTAAGTTTAGCTTGACAATGTGTTCCGGCTGCTTCTTGAGCCGTCCGTTTCGGTTAATGATGCCCCATTGCCACAGCTCGCGTGGAATAGGGAGAATATCATCGGCGATCATAAACTCATTCCGATCGTACCATTGCATGTGGTGATGATTATTATGGTAAAGCACATTGCGAATCATAATCTGGGTAAACTCCCGAAGCGTTAATTTGGCATCCAGACGGTAATCTCGTTCACCTCGCTCCCGTTGACGCTCTTTGATTGCTCCCGGTATAAACCGAATACTTCGAAGATTGATTAATCGGAATTGCTGCTCAACAATGCCCTTCCAATCTGCCCGGTATGGGGAAGCGTTCTCCACATCTACACCCAAAACATCAATAAGATGGCTTGAAGATGGCTTGGCTTGTGTCCTTCCAGTTCCCCGCGGTCAGCTGTTAACTTTTGAGGCAAGTGACTGCAAATCCATTCCTCCGGTTCAATATCGATGCCATATTGAGCACAAAATCTCACTTTATCCATTGTCGTATTGGCCAGAGCCATCATCGCTCCGATCCAGCTCGGTCCTTCGAGCCCGATGTATAATCCGACGATATATCGGCTGAATACATCGATTACGATGTAAATAATCGGTCTTCCGATAATCCAATCTCGACGATATTCACTGACCAGGAAGACATCCGCTACAGTCGCATCGATCTGGAATCTGGAACCTGGACCGAAGCTTTCATGAGTAGAACTGCCAAGAATAGGCCTGTACTTGAGAGCATATTGTTTCTTTCCAAGCCGGCTTTTTAAGGAATCTTCCAAGTCTAATTCTTTCTTGAACCAATAACGATATTGTCCGAACGTCGGCAATTTATCCGGAGGAGGGAGAATAGGTACGAGTGCTTTCCCATCTTGTCGAAAGCCCGTGGCAAAAAACTTTTCAAGCGTTTTTTGGTAGGCATGTTTGAGTGGGGCTTTCTCCCTGTTGTTGTAAAATAGCCGAATGCCCGACCGAAGCAGTTGTTTTGTTTCTTCGTCAATATTGATGCCTGTCGGTCCATCCTCGAACTTTCTGGGACGGCCGCGTTTTGCTTTTCCGGGCGCCCGATCCGTCCCATAATCTCCACAATTGTAATAATGGGGGAGAAGCGCATTTTTCAACTTTCCGCCTTGCCAGAATCTCCGCAAATATCGATAGATTGTACTTTTATGAAGGCCTGTCTTTTCCTGAACTTCTCGTACACGTATTCCTCGCCATTTTTTATCGAAACAGTCTGGTTCATCAGACACGATATCTCTAATCGCATCCCACGCCTTATCACGGAGGAGGAGATGATCATGATCAATGGAATGCTCCAGTAACGGAATGTTTGAGTTGATCCAGTCAATGGGCTTACATAGATTAGCCTCTATGCCAGCAATGATCTCCGTATATGTTTTCATGACCGGAAACGCCTTATCGTCCTCAAGCGCGATGCTGAATACCACGTCATTTGCCTGGGAAATCCACAGGATTCGCTCTACAGCGCGGTCATCCGTTTCGGATGAAATCCATTCTATCACCTGATTTTCAAAAATAGACCTTGATGGCATTGTATTCATCCACCTTTCGCTTCAAGCCTTATATCCGAATGCTTCTCAGAGAAGTCCTTAGCTGGAAGAGTAGGTATGATTCGTTCGGTCATATCGACGGACCAGATTTTGCGCGCAATAAAATGACGGAATAGCGCAAGTGAAGTACCTGCATCAAGTCCTAACTGTTCATCGCAAGCCAAGCATGCTCTCGATACGATGGTTCGTTCATTTTCCAATTCAGCGGATGGTTTCACTGTTCTGGCTAATGTTTTATCCCGATAAGTAATAAGAAAATCCGTGGTCATCACAACCGGTATGCCTGTTTTCGGATCTTTGGGATGTTCCACACCGATTTTTTCCGCGATCATCTGCGTTTCTTCTAAAGGCAGAAGAGGAAATTGTTCACGAATATCCGTTACATCGTCGCAGTAATCCAGAAGGTAGAAATAATCACGCTCAATATCCGACAAGAGTTGGTGTCTTCGACCGGTCGTCCATCCAACACCACGAGTTGCCCTGCCTTCTGAAGGAACGTCTTGAATGGTAAGCCAAGGAAGATAGTCCTTGCCGGAACCCTGTCCTCTGCCTTCTTGGATCATCCTTTCAATTTTTGCTTCTGTGAATTGCCGTTTCCGCTTGGCCACTGGATCACCTCAAATGCTTGTCCGGCAGACTGTTTCGTGTACTATCTGCA
The DNA here is from genome assembly GCF_018333375.1 of Paenibacillus cookii. Taxonomy (GTDB): domain Bacteria; phylum Bacillota; class Bacilli; order Paenibacillales; family Paenibacillaceae; genus Paenibacillus_AQ; species Paenibacillus_AQ cookii. The sequence continues at coordinate 14,487 of NZ_BORW01000042.1, read as the reverse complement.
AGCTCTTTTCTCAACGTCATCAATCTTTGGAACTCTGAATAATACGCCCTGACTTTCTTTGAATCACATGGTAAAAATTCAACTCGATAGCAGTTGATCTTTAAGCCATCCTCATTAATGATTACAATCTGATCTTCATTATCTTGGGACTTAACCGCCACCGGCCAACCCCCGACTTGACGTGCTCGCTCAAACCATTTCTCATGAATGGCTAGCGAACAGGAGTAGAGGCTCCCGTTAAACCAAATTCCATTTTGAGTCACGATTCCAATACCCGACTTTTCTTTCACTTGGTAACACCCCAATATGTTTTGGTGATATTACCATATTTACACTTTCCGGATATTTTAATCCGTTTTCGGATATTTATTTTTTCTCATTTTGATTTCTATAATTTCGTAGAGCTCATTTTTCTCTTGAGCAGGGAGTGCACGAATACTGGTAAGCAGCTTTAATTCCTCGCTTGATATATAGGTTGGAGTTTGAGAGAAAGATTCGTCATCTGAAAGCAGCCAATTAAGATCACATTGGAACGTGTTTTTAAGCGCAATGATCGTTTCACACGATGGCAAACAAACCCCGCGTTCAATATCACTAAGCGTTCCTTGCGAAACGCCGATTTTCAGTGCAAATTCTTTCTGATTCAACTCATGCGATTTTCGGATAGTTCTGACCTTCTCACCCAGATTCAAACCGGATCAACTCCAAAAAAAGAAAATAACCCCGCAAATATTTTCCATTTACGGGGTTCATGCTCATGATGTCTGTTTTATCGGAGTAAATGCTGAAGCACCCAGCAGTCTAATACTTTATTTACTCAGTCTAAAACTTTATTTTCACGGTCTAACACTTTATTTTTCAGTCTAATACTTTATTTTCACTGAACAGCAATGTCGTTTCGTCTTGATTCCTTACTCCACCGTCACGCTTTTCGCCAAATTCCGCGGCTTATCCACGTCGTTTCCTCTCGCGAGGGAAGCGTAGTAGGACAGCAGCTGCAGCGGTACGACCGACAGGGCCGGCGTCAGCAGCGGCAAGGTTTTAGGAATGGCGAAGGCCTGGTTCACGGACTTGAGAAGGCTTGCGACATGCTCCTCGTGCGTAATCGCCATAATGTCGGCGCCGCGTGCGCTGACTTCCTTGATGTTGCTCACCGTTTTTTCAAGAACGGCTTCCTGGGTTGCCAGGGCAATCACCGGAATGCCTTCCTCGATCAAGGCCAGCGTGCCGTGTTTCAGTTCACCGGCCGCATACGCTTCGGAATGGATGTAGGAAATCTCTTTCAGCTTCAAAGAGCCTTCCTGTGCCACCGCATAATCCAATCCCCGTCCGATAAAGAATAAGTGCTCATGCTTGGAGATCTGTTCTGCATAGGCTTTGATCGCATCCGGTTTCTCCAGCATGCTTTCGAGCTGCTCAGGCAGCGCCTGCATGGCGGCGATAATGCGTGCAACCTCTTCCGGCGTTTGCGTGCCGCGCACCTCCGCCAGGTAGAGAGCCAACAGGTAAAAAGCGATCAATTGGGAAGTATATGCTTTGGTCGAAGCGACGGCAATTTCCGGTCCGGCCAGAGTTACGATGACGTCATCCGCATCCCGGGCAATGGAGCTGCCGACCACGTTCGTAATGGCAAGCACATGTGCCCCGTGGGATTGCGCTTCGCGCAAAGCGGCCAGCGTATCCGCCGTTTCGCCCGATTGGCTGACTACAATAACCAGCGTATCTTTCGTCACGATCGGCGAACGGTAACGGTATTCGGAAGCGACATCCGTTTCGACCGGAATCCGTACCAACGATTCGATGGCATGGCGTCCGACAAGACCGGCATGGTATGCCGTGCCGCAAGCAACGATTTGGATTTTGCTGATGCCTTTGATTTGCTCCGGCGTCAGCTTCAGCTCAGGCAGAACGACTTTTTTGCCGGATTCGTCGATCCGTCCGCGCATCGTGTCGCGATATGCCTTCGGCTGCTCATGAATCTCTTTAAGCATAAAATGCTCAAAGCCGCCTTTTTCCGCAGTAACGGCATCCCAGTCGACATGAATCATTTCCCGAGAAATAAAATTCCCTTCAATCGTCATCAATTCGACAGAGTCCTTCGTCAAAACGGCCATCTCGCCGTCGTTCAAAATATACACGTTGCGCGTATATTGCAGAATCGCCGGAATGTCCGAACCGATAAAATTCTCGCCTTCCCCGATCCCGATAATAAGCGGGCTGGCCTGACGAACGGCAACCAGCTTATTCGGCTCGTATTCGGTCAATACGCCCAACGCAAACGCGCCGCGCATTTGGGAAATCGCTTTTTGTACGGCTTTGACAATATCGCCTTGGTATTCACGCGCAATCAGATGGGAAATGACTTCCGTATCGGTTTCCGACACAAAATGATGTCCTTCCGCGATCAGCTCATCCTTCAGTTCCAAATAATTTTCGACGATTCCGTTATGCACGACCGAAAATTTATGGCTGTTGTCCGTATGAGGATGTGAGTTGGCGTCCGAAGGTTTGCCATGGGTAGCCCAGCGTGTATGTCCGATCCCTGCGCTTCCCACCAGCGGCGTTTCCTCCAGCTTCGACTCCAGATTCGCGATCCGGCCCTTAGCCTTGGCAATTTGCAATCCCTGATCGGTAAAAACCGCAATTCCCGCGGAATCATAACCGCGATATTCCAGCTTTTTCAATCCCTCGATCAATACTTCCTGCGTATTCTTTTGACCAATATATCCGACAATACCACACATAATCTATTTTCCTCCGTTCACTTCTCCAAATTGGGTTTTAGAGAGCATACGGGAACAAACCGTGCGGCATGTGCCAAATGTACGGGAAAACAAACTTTGTATGAAGTTTACAAGGTACGATTTCACGAATGTACATCCGGCTGCTGCCGCTTCATTAGGTTCTCATGCCCGCACACTCATGAAAATGATGATTTTCTCTTTCACCCACCGGAAGCGTTGTGTGAACGGTCGCCCATTCATTTTCCGTTTTCGGTTTACGGCTTTGGTGAATCACCGGAAGGTCCCCGCCGAATCATTCGAACACCTTCACCTCGTCAACTTGGTGCTTCGCGAATCAAGCCGTCTGCCGGCCCGATTCTTTCTCCGTACAAAACCCAAGTTCTGGCGCTTTAATGGATAAACCTCACGATCCTCGCTTTCTATTTCGGAATGACCTTTGTTTCTCAACCCGCTTGTCGTTTTTGTGATGGTTCGACAAACGTAGTTTTAATTATATTCATACCGACCCGCTTTTGCAATCCGGCATCATTCCCATGCTTTATTGCATCTTCCCTGTTCACCCTATATGAAAGCCGATGAAACCTGAACTTTAGTTTCACCGGCCCATGATGAAAGTTCCTGTGTTTACTGTAAAAATAAATCCGAGGTCTTACGCAAGTTCCCGTTTCACGACGTCAACGATTTGGCTGACGTATTGATCCAGTTGGTCCTTATCCGGACCTTCGGCCATTACGCGGATCAAAGATTCCGTGCCCGAAGGGCGAACCAAAACGCGGCCGTTGTCGCCGAGGATGCCTTCCACTTCCTTGATCGCGGATTCGATTGCCGCGTTCCCTTCGTATTTGCTTTTGTCTTCCACGCGCACGTTGACGAGCACCTGCGGATATTTGCGCATCATCGTTCTGAGCTCGCTCAATTTTTTGCCGGAGCCCGCCACAATGTCGACGAGTTGAATCGCCGTTAGTATGCCATCCCCGGTCGTGTTATAGTCTAGGAAAATAACGTGGCCGGACTGTTCGCCGCCCAGGTTATATCCGCCTTTGCGCATCTCTTCCATCACGTAACGGTCGCCTACGGCGGTCTTTGCCGTGTTCAGGCCCAGCTGTTCGGCAGCTTTGTAAAAACCGATGTTGCTCATGACCGTCGACACGATCGTACCTTTGTTCAGCTTGCCTTGTTTGTTGAGCGCATCCCCGCAAATGCAAAGGATAAAGTCGCCGTCGACTTCCTCTCCTTCGTTGTCGATGGCGATCAGACGGTCCGCATCCCCGTCGAATGCAAGGCCAAGGTCGGCTTTGGTTGCCAGAACCGTTTCTCTAAGCTTTTCCGGATGCGTCGAGCCGCATTGGTCGTTGATGTTCAAGCCGTTCGGCTCCGCGCCGATTTTGATGACTTCGGCACCCAGTTCTTCAAACAGCTTCGGCGCCAGTTCGTAGGCCGCTCCATTCGCGCAGTCCAGCACGATTTTCATGCCTTTGAAGCTGTGGCTGATCGTGGATTTCAAATAGTCCAAATATTTATATTTCGAATCGTTGTCGACAATGACGTTGCCGAGATCTTTCCCGATCGGGCGTGGCAGCTCGTCGGTTTCGGCATCCATCAAAGCTTCGATTTTGAGCTCCGTCTCATCGGAGAGCTTAAATCCGTCCCCGCCAAAAAACTTGATGCCGTTATCCTGCACCGGATTGTGCGAAGCGGAAATCATGACGCCCGCGTCGGCTTTCAGCAATCTCGTAATGTAGGCAACCGCAGGCGTCGTAACGACGCCAAGACGGACGACATGCGCTCCGATCGAGAGCAGGCCCGCTACCAAGGCGGATTCGAGCATCACGCCGGATACGCGGGTATCCATGCCAATCACGACCGTCGGCTTCTCTACATCGCCCGTGAGCACATAACCGCCGCAGCGGCCGATGCTGTATGCCATTTCAGCCGTCAGTTCCTTGTTTGCGACACCGCGTACGCCGTCAGTTCCAAAATATTTCCCCATGTTCCTTCTCCTTTTCGAAAACTATGCTTTAAATCAAACTTTAAAATTCTCATTTCAGTCCATTCTCGGAAGTCATTATCACTTTAGCGGCGTCGAACTAAAGCAGGGTTCTCCTCGATCCCCGATCCGTACTATTCCTTTTAGAGACCCCATTCATATGATCTTTAGTTCCGAAATAACGTTAGTTGTTTTCGGTTTCGCCCGTTTCGTTGGTGCTGCCGTCCGGAGGATTATCGGTTGAGGAAGAGGAGTCCGGCGGCAATGGCTCCTCCGTTTTCTCGTTGGTTTGGGTTCCGGCATCATTTCCCGGCTCCTTTCCCTTATCGTCGGTTCCGGGATCAGGATGGGTAACGGCAGGCTTCGATTTATCTTTAATTTCAACCGTCGCGGTCAGAGGCGTCCCCGGATCCGCTCGGGAAACATACCGAGGGAGAATCACTTGCAGCGTCACCTCGTGGGTTCCCGGGCTCAGTCCGTCGATGCTTGCGATGAGTTGGATGTCGTTTTTCGTCAGACTATCCAGCAAGCCGGGAGCTCCGTTGAGCGCCAATGACATCGTTTTGCTCGCCGGGTTCACGATGTCGGCCGATAATCCGCCCGCGTTATCGTTTTTGATCATGATCGGGATATCGTCTATGACTCGCTGCGAATTGGAAACCGTCGTAATTTCCACCTGCAGGGAGCTAGGCTCGATTTTCTCAAAACCCGGCGGCGGCGTCAAGTCCACAGGAAGAACTACCGTTCCGGCTGCGGTGATCTTGCTTAGATCCACGTTGATTTCGCTGTAGGACTTTATTCCCGCCAATTCATCCTGCGGGCCGTACAGCTTCACTTTGGTCGCGCTAGGCAGTGCTTTGGAAATAACAAGCCCCTCCGGTAGTTTCCCGATATATTGCAGTTCGATCGGCACTTCCTTATAAGGAGGCGATATGACGATATCCACCGTTACGGAGGACGGTTCAAGCACGGCGCCTTGGATTTCCTGACCCTGCTTGTCATAGGCCGCCAGCTTTACCCGTTTTTCCTTCAGGGTGCCGTCTTCGCCGTCGATGGAAACGGAGCCCTGCACCTTTGCGACTTCGCGAAGCTCGCTTTCGGGGAGCGTCACCTTCACGGTTGCTGGCTGCGGCGTAATCTGCCCAAGCGTATACCCTTCTGCAGGCGTGCCTTTGGTCACGATCGTAACCGGGAACGTCGCCGTATTTCTTTCTTCAATATTGACGGTTACCGTGGAAGGCTGAATGTTGACAAGTTCCAACCCTTTGGGAAGATCCACGCTCAAAGGCAATGTGCTGGTCCCCACCTTGGCTTTCGACAGATCCAGCCGGATTTTGTATTCATCGGAAAACGCCGAGATCAAATCCATCTTTTTTCCTTTGATTTCAATGCGAACCCGATCCGTATCCATCGCGCTTAAGATGTATTTTTTCTCGTCCAATCCAAAAGGCTGGACCTTGACGTTTTCGATGATTCTCGTATCGAATTTGGCGGTTGGGGTCGGGGTGTCGTTGTTCCAGTGAACCATGCTCCATAACAATACGCTGACCGCCAGCGCCAACACTTTGGCGAAAGTGTTGTTATTGATCCATTTATTCATGTTTATCCGTCCCCTTCCGGCGCCAGAACATCGGGCGTTTGTCTTTAGGGGTTGAGTTCGGGCGGAGCTCCTCATACAGCTTCGAGATCAAGGACTCTTCCTTGATGTCGCGAACGACTTGTCCATTGATCGCAAGCGAAATTTGGCCCGTTTCTTCGGACACGACGACCGACACCGCGTCCCCGACCTCGCTGATCCCGATCGCTGCACGGTGCCGCGTACCGAGTTCCTTGCTGATAAAAGGATTCTCCGAAAGCGGCAGGTAGCACGCGGCGGCGGCAATCTGGTTGTTTTGGATGATGACGGCTCCATCATGTAGAGGGGTATTCGGGATAAAAATGTTGATGAGCAGCTGCGAACTGACCATCGACTGCATCGGAATGCCTGACTCGGTGTATTCGTTAAGTCCCGTCTGCCGCTCAAAAACGATTAACGCGCCTATTTTTCTACGCGCTAAATAATTCACGGCTTTAATGACTTCCCCGATCAGTTTGTTGAACTCCTCGTCTTCCGCCGATGATCGGCCGAAGATCTTTCCCCGGCCCAGCTGTTCCAGCGCCCGCCGCAGCTCCGGCTGGAAGATGATGAAGATGGCGAAAATGCCGAAGTTAAAAATCTGGTTCATCAGCCATCGCAGCGTAAACAGATCGAACCACGTGCTTAATGCCCATATAATCACGAGAACCAGGATCCCCTTCAAAAGCTGAACGGCCCTGGTACCTCTGACGAGTAGAATGACCTGATAAATGATGTAGGTAACGATAGCGATATCGATAATATCTTTAATGGATTCTTTCCATGTCAGATCCGTAAAATAATTCATACTTAGGCCCCCGTACTACCCCTTGAATGTAAAATGGGTCTCTATGTAATATACTTTCCCCTATATCTTCTAGGTTATAACGATCAAGTGCAGGTTGCAAGCGGCGCAAGCTCCGGATTGGATGCATTTAAACATTTTTCCAGCAAAAAGGCGCCTTCTTTCTGTAAAGAGGCGCCATCAATGTTCAGTTCCAGCATGGTTTTAACGGTAGGCGACATCGGAAAACGCGTTTGTAATTTTATACCACAGCCAATCCAAAGCCTGGTCAATGTTTTTGACCTTTCCGGAAATATGCGCCGTTGAAGCTTGGTATAAAGATCCGTCGATGACTGTCAGATTCCCGTTCACTTCACCGTAAATTTTCGTTTTTCCGTTTTCCACCGTCAAATTGCCGGCGATGCTTTTTCCTTCGGGGACTATTACCGTGTCTCCTTCAATGACGACTTGATCCAGGTCATTCCCCTTCACTACCAACTGCGAGTCCTGGTCCCAGAAACTGACGGAGCTGATGAACATCACGATCAGAAAAATCGCCGCAGCCGTCACCGCAGGATGTCTCCGAATCCATCCCAGCCAAGGCTGCTGTTTCTTTTCCTGAGGCAACGCGCTCATGATCCGCTGGGTCAGCTCAAGAGGTGCAGACGGGGCATGATGGGACAAGGAAAACATCAGCATATCCGTCTGTTCCAGCTCTTTAAACTGCATCCGACAAGCAGGGCAGGACAACAAATGGGCCTTTAGCTCCATCTGCTGTTCCTTGGACAAGTCGTCATCTAGGTAGTCATGCATTAAAGAGACGGCCAAGTTGCATTCCATATGAGCCAATCCTTTCATTCAAGTAGATGTATTCGAACCCTTTTCTGCCGAAGGGCACAAGACTTGTTTAATTTGTAATACGTAGGGCCGTTTATAATGTTTCAATAAAAAAACAGGAAAATTACATTTTGGGCTCCAGTTTTTTGCGCAAAAATTCCCGTCCCCGGTGTACCCGCGTTTTAATGGTTGTTACAGGCATGCCAAGAACGTCGCTGATTTCCTGCAAGGACAAGTCCTGCAAATACCTGAGTATCATGACCGACTTATATTTGGCCGGAAGCGAGTCGATCGCCTGATAGATGATCTGCTGCGTCTCCGATAACAACGCTTCGCTTTCGGGCGTGCGGTTATCGCTTGGGATCATCGAATAACCATCCATGCCTTCCTGATCGTTCATTTCCGCATCCAGCGAATACGTCGGTTTTTTCTTCCGCAAACGGTCAATGCATAAGTTGGTTGCGATCCGGTAGATCCAGGTCGAAAACTTTTGGTTCTGGTCATAACGGTCCAGGTTTCGGTACACGCGCAAAAAAGTCTCCTGAACGATATCCTCCGCCTCATGGCGGTTGCTCAGCATCCTGTAGGCCAAATGGTATATTTTATCTTTGTAGAGCTCCACAATTTCGGCAAATGCGCGCTGATCCCCTTTCAGGGCCAGCTTGGTCAACCTATTTTCTATATTATCCACCAATGAATTCCCCCAGACTTGCTGATGGGTAACGAGCTTTTTTTCACATCATTCAAATCGTAATTCAACTCCCTGCAAAATGCAAGACAACTTTGTAAAGATATACAAAGAGGTTGTTGCCAAACAAAAAAGGAAAGCCGAGGTTCAACGAATTGAATCCCGGCTTTCCAAAAATAAGGCATCATGAATGCGTCTTACGGATCAGTTCAGCGGCACATCAGCCCGTATTCCGGAGACCTGCGGCAATGCCGTTGATGGTGAGAAGCACCTCGCGGAGCAGCTCGGCGTCGTCCTCATCTTTCTCGCGAAGGCCGCGAAGCTCGCTCAGAAGCTGCACCTGAAGATAGCTGAGCGGATCGACGTACGGATTGCGCAAACGAATGGATTCCTGGATGACAGGAACATTGTCCAGGATTTCCTTTTGCCCGGTGATTTTCAGGATCAGATCCGAAGTCAGCTTAAATTCCTCTTCAATTAATTTGAAGATCCGCTGACGGGCTTCTTCGTTTTTGGACATATTCGCGTATTCATGGGCAATCACCATGTCCGCCTTGGCGATGGCCATTTGAAGAGAATCGATCAAGGAAGTGAAAAACGAGAATTTCTCGTACATTTCCTGCATGATTTTCAGGTTCTCTTCTTTATTTTGATAAAAGCTTTGGAGCCCCGTTCCCGCAGCATACCATGCCGGCAGCAGGAAACGGCTTTGCGTCCAGGAAAATACCCACGGAATCGCGCGCAGATCCTCGAAACGGTCGCTGTTTTTCCGTTTGGAAGGACGGGAGCCGATATTCAGCTCTCCCACCTCCGGCAGCGGCGTCGACTCCTTGAAGAAGGTTAGGAAGTCCGGATCGCGGAAGATGAGATCCTGGTACTTTTTACGGGATACCTCCGACATCTCTTTGACGATGTTATCCCAATACGCTTCGCGCTCGTCATCTTCCTGCGGAGCACGTTTGTTGATCGCCGCGGTGATCAAAGCCGACGTTGCCTGTTCCAAACTGCGGTACGCAATCCCTTTGAGGGAATAACGGGACGAAATGACTTCGCCTTGTTCCGTGATTTTGATGCCGCCGCCAATCGTGGAAGCCGGCTGAGCGAGGATCGAACGGTTGAGCGGCATGCCGCCGCGTCCAAGCGCGCCGCCGCGTCCGTGGAAGAACTTCAGCTTGATTCCCGCCTCATTGGCAACCTTCGTAAGTTCCTTCAAGGCTACGCGCAGCTCATAGTTTGCGGTGACGGCTCCCCCGTCTTTGTTGCTGTCGGAGTAACCGAGCATGATTTCCTGCAGATCGTTTCTTGCCTTAATGCTCTCACGATAGATCGGCAGCTTAAACAATCGGTTCATGATGGCCGGAGCGGCATGAAGGTCCTCGATCGTCTCAAACAGCGGTACGGCCTGCAGCGTGCAGTGCACGGTACCGTCGGCGTTTTGGCGGAACAATCCGACCTCTTTGGCGAATACCATGACCTCCATGATGTCGCTTGCGCCTTCGGCCATGCTGATCAAATAGCTCGTGATGCAATGTTTGCCGTATTCCTGCTGGGCCTTATAGACCGTGCGGAACACGTCAAGGCACTCTTTCGTGCTTGCGCTGTATTGATGATAATTGGACGTAATCGGTCTAGGCTCGCTAAGCAGCTGGGCCAAAAGCGATATTTTTTCCTCTTCGGACAATTTCGAATAATCCGGCGTGACGTTAATCTGCGCCAAAATCTCTTTCATCGCATTTTCATGCTCTTGGCTGTGCTGGCGGATATCCAAAGCAGCCGTATGGAACCCAAACAGCTCAACCTGCCGTATTAATTTTTGTATATAAGTATCGGCGACGTAATCGGCATAGTGGAAACGCAAGCTACGGTCGATGATTTTCAAATCCTCGATAAAATCGAGCGGCGTGCCGTATGCTTGATGCGTTCCCTTTTTGCTGTCGTCCAGAACATTGCTGATTTTCTCCATCATGTAAACGAGTTTGATCCGGTAAGGCTCTTTTTCGTTATGCCAAATGGTCCGTCTCGTAATTTCGACAAGTTCGCGGTCGTCGGCAATCGACTTCAGAAGCTCGCCCGACACATCCACGATCGAAGTGCTGAAGCTCAAATATTGCATGTACTCGTTCAAAATCCGCTGATACTCGCGAATGGCCAGCTTACGCTGCAAGCGCAGCGTCTCCCAAGTAATCTCGGCCGTCACGGACGGGTTTCCGTCGCGGTCGCCGCCGATCCAGGAACCGAAACGCAGGTACGTAGGCACGTGCCAGTTATGGCCTGGGTAGTACTTGTTCAAGCAGCGCTCCAGCTCCTGATATACTTCAGGAAGCACGTGGAACAGCGTTTCGTGGAAATAATACATGCCGTTTCTGACTTCATCCAGAACCGTCGGCTTGCCCGCTCTCAGTTCGTCCGTTTGCCACAGCGTAATGACTTCGTTCAGCAGCTTTTCACGGAGCTGTTCCCGTTCACGGAAAGTAAGAGTCGGATTATCCAGCAGCATGACATCCTCGGAGATCCGTTTATGAATATCGAGAATGGCTCTGCGCATCGCTTCCGTCGGGTGTGCGGTCATAACCAGCTCAAGCGAAAGGCTTTCGATGATCTCCTGCACTTCCTCGTACGTGAACCTGCGATCCTTTAGGTCCTGAACGGCGCTTTCGATCGAGCCGGGCTGTACCGTTTCCCCTGCCGACCGTTCATAATCGCGTTTGCGGCGAATCCGGTGATTCTGCTCGGCAATGTTGACCAATTGGAAATAGATCGCAAAGGCCCGGATGACCTGATGGCGAATGTCCGGTTCAAGCGTTTTGATGATTTGTTTGAAATCTTCATACAATTCAGGCAAAAACACAGAGCGTAATGACTTGCTGGTCTCGCGAATCTTTTCAACAATATCCAGAAGCTCGTTGCCGCCCTGATGGACAAGCACTTCGCCGAGAATGTTTCCCAAGAAACGTACATCACGCCGCAGAAGGTTGTTTGAATTGCTTTTGTTTGCGGTTACCGTAAGTTCAGTCATGCTACTCCTCCCATTCCATTCCGTTTGTATTGCTCTCTCTTAGCTATGCTTTTTAAACATCATACAACAAAACACATCGAAAATCTGCACTTTTCTGCGATAAAGCGAAAATTTATTATGTAAATTATTAAAAAGGACAGTGCATTTATATGCAGAAATAAAACATGCCGTTTCAAGCATTGACTTTGATAATAAAGAACAGTAATTGCCTCCCTTGATAATAACCATTCCTATTTCCGGGTATTTATTCAGCGGGCTTTTATGACGCCCAACAATTTCCTAGGCTTGCGGGGACCAAAGCCTGATTGGATACAAGCTTGCCGACGATATAGTTCTCTATAATGAGTAATGGATTTTCGGCTCGGGACTAGACCTATTTTTCGAGAACATCGTAAAAGGATGGCATTCGTTGAGGAGATGCTTAGGGAGGATGAAGGGTCCACTCGATTTATTTACCCCAAAAAGGGCCGTTCTGAAACTGCAAAAGTTAAGCATCCTGTTGAGGAAGAAAAATAATCGACGCGCGTCCTGATCGGGTGATCACGAAGATGCCTGCAGAGGCGGCCCCCTATGCACAAGCTCCCTTCCTCACAAATCTCCATATAACAAAAAAAACGCCCTTCGGCGTGTTTGTTTTAAATCTATATGGAGCGGGTGATGGGAATCGAACCCACGCTACCAGCTTGGAAGGCTGGAGTTCTACCATTGAACTACACCCGCATATACGGAATGAAAATATCGGGATGACACGATTCGAACATGCGACCCCCTGGTCCCAAACCAGGTGCTCTACCAAGCTGAGCTACATCCCGATATGACATGAAAATGGCGCGCCCTAAGAGATTCGAACTCCTGACCTTTTGATTCGTAGTCAAACGCTCTATCCAGCTGAGCTAAGGGCGCATCTATAATGGAGCGGACGACGGGAATCGAACCCGCGACCCTCGCCTTGGCAAGGCGATGCTCTACCGCTGAGCCACGTCCGCATATTCATGGTGCGCGTGGAGGGACTTGAACCCCCACGTCAAAGACGCTAGATCCTAAGTCTAGTGCGTCTGCCAATTCCGCCACACGCGCAAATCTTCGACTGAATCGTCGCTGTTTGCATCGTGATTCGGCTTGTTTTATCAAACCGTATCTCGTAGCGACAAGAATGATCTTACCATACATCTCAATAAAGAGTCAAGCATTTTTATAAAATATTTTTTGGGATTTTAAAAACGAACCCTATCCCTTTTTCTTTAGCTCAATAAACCATGGATATTCAGGCTTCTCCTCGTTTACGATGCATGATTCTTTCCCTTTATGAATCAGATTCAAGTCATTCAACGGTAACCACATTCATTCCCATAATGAAGGGAAATTTAAACCTAGAATGGAGTTCATCAAGCCATGACGATGCGTTCACATATCATGGATAATGATGGCCAGGGATGGCCTTCCAAACGCAAATGATATGAGTATATTGGGATCATCTTCATAACACCGAATAAAACCGCCCTATGACCTTTAAACTTGCTGACTGTTATCTTATCCATACAGAGCCACGAAATCCGCGTATAACCCCATATTTCCTTTGAGAAGCATCGAAGTATTACCTGTGCCCCAAAAACGCGTTCAAGCCAAAAATAAGGCCCTATAAGTGCCTTTAACCGTAGCGGATAACGAAATTGCTCTCATCCATTTTATTGGCTTTGTATAGGGGCGTATAGACCTTCTGATGCGACCCATGAGATCAAACATTCCATTGTCAAGAACTCCCCGATAAAACAAAAAAACCATCTATTTTCCATAGATAGCCTCTAAATCCTATATAAGAGTGAGCCATGAAGGACTCGAACCTTCGACACCCTGATTAAAAGTCAGGTGCTCTACCAACTGAGCTAATGGCTCCCAACAAAAATGCATAAATAAGAAAATGGCTGGGGATATAGGATTCGAACCTATGCATGACGGAGTCAAAGTCCGTTGCCTTACCGCTTGGCTAATCCCCAACAATCGATAAGTATATCTTGTCCATTTTTCAAACCAATTATGAAAAATCATGGTGGAGGCTGAGGGGATCGAACCCCCGACCCTCTGCTTGTAAGGCAGATGCTCTCCCAGCTGAGCTAAGCCTCCCTGAGATTATGTATAAAAAATAATAAGTGGTGACCCGTAGGGGATTCGAACCCCTGTTACCTCCGTGAAAGGGAGGTGTCTTAACCCCTTGACCAACGGGCCACTTAGAAAAGAAATGGAGCTCTCAACCGGGATCGAACCGGTGACCTCATCCTTACCATGGATGCACTCTACCTACTGAGCTATGAGAGCAAATGGCTCCCCGAACAGGACTCGAACCTGTGACAACTCGATTAACAGTCGAGTGCTCTACCGACTGAGCTATCAGGGAATGTACCGCTTGGCAGCGTCCTACTCTCCCAGGACCCTTCGGTCCAAGTACCATCGGCGCTGGAGGGCTTAACGGTCGTGTTCGGGATGGGTACGCGTGGAACCCCTCCGCTATCGCCACCAAACGATTCAAGTGGTTTGATCACCTGAAAACTAGATACGAAACGTTTTGCGTTTTATTTTCCGTAGCATTACCCGGTTTTTGTTCCGGGCCCCGCCAAAGTACTCGGAATCAGCTACGAGGCTGTTCTTCACTTTGGTGGGTTTGTTCATGCTTCCGTAGCGAGCTTTACTTCGTAAAGCTTTTAGGATAAGCCCTCGACCGATTAGTATTGGTCAGCTCCATGCATTGCTGCACTTCCACCTCCAACCTATCTACCTCGTCGTCTTCAAGGGGTCTTACATACTGGGAAATCTCATCTTGA
>NZ_BORW01000041.1 GCF_018333375.1 Paenibacillus cookii | reverse complement strand
TTTCGCTCACTCCATCTGCAAGGTTTTTTACCGATTTTCCGTGTTTTCTTTGCAGATGAATTCGACAATAGTGCCTCTAAACCCTTGTGAGATAAGGATTTTTTGATTATTCAGCAAGCCCTAATTAGTTCTTAAAAGCAAAGGCAGCGAAGGGGACGGAATCGATTCTTGCGGAGCTAAGGCTGTTTACGAAATAACTGCTTCGGAAGCATAGGTTGCGGTCGCCTAAAAGCTTTCCTACGGAAAGCTAGCATCGAAAGCATATGCTTTGTGAGCAGATTTCAACCATGAATCGTTAAAATCATAGAAATCTGTGAGCAACAGCGATCGGAAGAACGATCCGTAACCGAAGCGGCCACCTCGCACTATCAACTACTAGCTTTAAAGTTTGAGCCTGAATTTCAAGCCCATTTCGAGAGGGGAAATTTGGATGACAACGGCAATGTGGTTTCAAGCAATCGGTATTCTGCTCGTCTTTTTGGTGTTCGTCGGACTCATGATGGCGCGCAAGCTGCCGACCATTCTGGCGCTGCCCTGCATGGCGATCCTGTTCGCCGTCATCGCCGGCGTGCCGTGGGTTTCGGGCAATCCGGACACCGTTACCATCGCCAAAACCGTTCTGGCCGGCGGCTCCATGAAGCTGTCCGGCGCCATCGCCGGCCTCGTGTTCGGCGCCTGGTTCGGCCAAATCCTGAACAAGGTCGGCATTACCAAAGCGATTATCCGCAAGGCGGCCGAGCTGGCCGGAGACAAACCCGTACTTATAGCTATTCTGTTTTTTATTACCGCATCCATCATTTTTTCCGCCGCCGGCGGGCTCGGCATGGTCATCCTCGTCGGTACCATCGTCATTCCGATCATGCTCACGGCAGGCATCTCCCAATTCGTCGCCTCCATCGTCGTCCTGTTGGCCGTCGGCGTGGGCTCCCTCTTCAACGTTTCCAACTGGGCCGTCTACGTGGATGTGCTCGGGCTTTCGGTCGATAAAATCGCCAATTATACGTTGGTGGTGGCCCTCCCGCTGATCGTCATTTCGCTCATCATGATCGTCTTCTACGTGCAAAAGGACGGCAAAGGCCGCAAAGCCTGGTCGATGCCTGCCGCCACCCCCGGCGACAACAACAAGGTGCCGGCGTTTGCGCTGATCAGCCCGCTCGTGCCGGTCATTCTCGTCTTCATCTTCAAGATCGACATCGTCCCGGCCGTCATCGTCGGCGCGATCGTCACCCTGCTGCTCACGTGGCCCAAACGTCCGATCCACATCCTCTCCAGCGCATTGGTGGAAGGCATCCAGGACGTCGCCGGGGCGATGGCGCTGATGATCGGGATCGGCATCCTGCTCAGCTCCGTCATGTCGCCGCAGGTATCGGCCGTCATTTCG
This sequence comes from Paenibacillus cookii, assembly GCF_018333375.1. Lineage (GTDB taxonomy): Bacteria > Bacillota > Bacilli > Paenibacillales > Paenibacillaceae > Paenibacillus_AQ > Paenibacillus_AQ cookii. The sequence continues at coordinate 35,234 of NZ_BORW01000041.1, read as the reverse complement.
CCGCTGATCGAAACCGTGCTGCCGGGCAGCCCGCTTACGTACATCCTGTTCTTTACGATTTTGTCGCCGCTGGCAATTTACCGCGGACCGCTGAACGTGTGGGGACTCGGCAGCGGCATCGCCGCCCTCTTCGTGACGGCGGGCATGTCGCCGGTCGCGGCCATGCTTGCCTTGCGCGCGGTCAGCAACGTGCAGTCCGTATCCGACCCGACCAACTCCCATAACGTGTGGGTGGCCGATTTCACGAAAAGCGACATCAACGAAATTTTGAAAAAGACGCTGCCTTGGACGATGGCGTCCGTGCTGATCTCGGTGATCATCGGATCGTTTATGGTGTTTTAACCGCGGTTAACCGGCATCTGGACCGGTGCTTCCCGACATCGACAAAACCGGGCGAAGGGCCCCGCAAAAGGTTCTTTGCCCGTCATCTCAGGAGGACATTATGCACAGACGAAAGGTTCGAGTAGGCATCGACGTCGGCGGCACGTTCACCGACGCGGCCTTGATCGACAACGAAACGTACGAAGTCATCGAAAAAATGAAAATCCCGACCACGCACCATGACCCGGACGGCGTGGCGAAAGGGATCGTGCAAATTCTGAATCGCATTTTGAGCAGCAAAGGCATCGATCCCGAAGACGTCGTCTTTATCGCCCACGGCACCACGCAGGCGACTAACGCTTTGCTGGAGGGCGACGTGGCCCGCGTCGGCATCATCGGCATGGGCTCCGGCCTGGACGGCCTCAGCGCCCGCTCCGAATCCAACCCCGGGGATATCGAGCTTGCGCCGGGGAAATATCTGCAAACCTACCACACCTATCTCGACTCGAAAAACTTGACGGACGATCAGATCGAAGCCGCCATCGACGAGCTCATCCGGCAGGGCGCCGAAGTCATCGTCGCTTCCGAAGCCTACAGCGTCGACGATCCTGCCAACGAGCTCCGCGTCATCGAGCTTGCGGCCCGCAAAGGCGTGTATGCAACGGGCGGCCACGAAATCAGCCAGCTCTACGGCTTAAAAACCCGGACGCGCACCGCCGTGATCAACGCCTCGCTTATCCCGAAAATGATGGAGACCGCCAATATGACCGAAAAGTCCGTCAAAGACGCGAACATTTCGTCCCAGCTCATGATTATGCGCTGCGACGGCGGCGTCATGAGCATCGACGAGGTGCGGAAGCGGCCGATTCTGACGATGTTGTCCGGCCTGGCCGCCGGGGTTGCGGGGGCGCTGATGTACGAAAAAATTTCGGACGGCATCTTCTTTGAGGTCGGCGGCACCAGCGTCGATATTTCCGTCATTAAAAACGGCAAGGTCATGATCAAAAACGCCGAGGTCGGCGGACACCGCACGTACCTGCAGTCCCTGGACGTCCGCACGCTCGGCATCGCCGGCGGCAGCATGATCAAGGTCTCGGGCGGGCGCATCGCCGACGTCGGTCCGCGCAGCGCGCATATTGCCGGCAAGGAATACGAAGCTTTTGCATCCGCCGACGATATCGTCAGCCCCGGGGTCCGCTTCATCAGCCCAAGGGCGGGCGACCCGGCCGAATACGCGGTCTGCGGATGCGCAAACGGAAAGGAATATGCCTACACCCTTGCCGGGGCCGCCAACATTCTCGGATACGTTCCGGAAGGGGACTATGCGAAAGGCAATAAAGAAGCGGCGCTGAAAGCCTGGGAGGCGCTGGCGGAATCCGTCGGGGTTAGCGTGGAGGAGGCGGCCAGACAGGCGATGGACATCGCCATCGATAAAACGATGAAAACCGTCAACGCGATGATCGACGACTACGAGTTGGACCGAAGCTTCGTTACGCTCGTCGGCGGCGGGGGCAGCGGCGCGGTGCTCGTGCCCGCCATGGCCGAACGCGAAGGCTTCAAATGCCGGATCGCGAACAACGCCCCTTACGTCTCCACGATCGGCGTCGCGCTGGCCATGGTCAAGGAACAGCTGGAGCGCACCGTCGTAAATCCGACCGAAGAGGACATCAAACGCATCCGGGCCGATATCGTCGAGCGGATCGTCAAGTCCGGAGCCTCCGAGGAGACCGTGGAGGTGACGATCGAAATCGACAGCCAGAAAAACATTCTGCGGGCCGTCGCCACCGGCTCCACCGAACTTCGCTCCAAGAATCTTGCCCAGGAGGCGATGCCGGTCCGGCAGATGCAGGAGATCGCCGCGAGCTCGATCGATCGGCCGGTCGAAGCCACCGTGCTTGCGGCACAAACGGGGCGCTGGAGCCTGTTTGCCAGCGAAAGCGTCAAAAAGTCCTTTTTCGGGCTGATGAAAAAGAAAACGAGCGGCGTCAGCGTCCTGGACCGCGAAGGCGTCGTCCGCTTCAAGAAAAACAACGCCCATTATAAAGCGGTGCCCAAGTCCGACCGCGGCGCATTGAACGATTTTCTGGACGAAAACACCGTTTATTCCGACGCCAATGCCACCATTCCGAAGGTGTTCGTATTTTACAAGGAAAAGATGCTGGATTTGACCGGCATGCAGACCAAAGAGCAGCTGCTCTCGATTCTGGACATCGAAACCGAAATGCTGCTGGACGAAGATGAGATGCTGGTTGTCGCCTATCAGTAAAACTTCGGGATTTCGACATCAAAAAGGAGGTTCGTCCGGATGCCTGTCCTTCCCTTCCCCCTCTGCGCTTTATCCGATGAAATCATGGGCTGCCTGGAGCTCGGGCGCGACCTGCTTTTTCATAAAATCCCGGAAGCCGACATTCCGTATTACGTTCATGCCTCGCTTCGGGCCGGCCGCCTTGCGGCAGCGCCATACCGGGGGAAAAACATCCGGGAAATGTGCAGGGAAGCCGGGCTCCGCTACGAGGTCACGCATGCCTCCGGCACGTTTCACGGCGTCGCTTTTCGGGCGCAAATCGATTTTGCCGCGAATCCGCCCACAATCATCGTGTACGCGGATTCTTTGGAGGGGATGCGGCGCGTGTCCCGGGAAGTGCTCGCGGAGCCGCGCGAAACGTCCCGGTCATCCAATCCCGAAGCGGATTTGAACCTGATGATCGACATTCATTTGGCGCACGAGTTTTTTCATTTTTTGGAGTATCGGGACGGAGCTTTTACGAACGAAAGGCTGGAGCGAATCGAGGTTTTTAGGCTCGGACCGTATACGAAAAAGGCAAGCGTGGCACAATGCAGCGAAATCGCGGCCCATGCTTTTTGCAAAACGCTGCTGAACCTTCCCTGCCTCCCGAACCTGCTGGATTACGTTTACCTGATCAAGGAAGGGCTGATGACGGGGGAACAATTCCAACGGCGGATCGAAGCCTGCAAATGTTGGATGTCGCGGCCTCTGCATCCCTCACCCGGTGTGATATAATGAGGAAAGCTAACGAAAATTTACCGGATTCGTCATTTCCAGCGTTAGATCAGGAGGAGGTATCATGTCTTCACAGATTCCGGCCGTCATCGCAAAAATCGTGTCCCAAACCCAAAAATTGACCTTCGGCGAAAACCAGATCGCCAATTTCGTCATACACAATCCGGATTTTATTACGCGCAACACGATCACGGCCATTGCCAATGAAATCGGCGTATCGGAAACGAGCATCAACCGATTTTGCAAAAAAATAGGCTTCAAGGGCTTTAACGATTTTAAAATCGCTTTTGCCCAGGACGCTTTTTACCGCGATATGCAGGCCAAGAAAAAAGAACGGCGGGAAATCAACCCGATCGACGCGCTGGCCCTCGATTACAACGAATTGATCGTCAATACGTCCGCGCTTGTCACCGAAGAGCAGCTCCTCCGCGTCGTTGACATTCTGAAAGGGGCACGGCGGATTTACGTGATCGGCCTCTTCGATTCCTATCTGGCAGCCATCGCCCTGAAGAACCGCCTGGCGATTATCGGCATCCATGCCGAAGCGCTGAACGACAGCCGCGCCATGAAAATCGCCGCCTCCCAATGCGGCAAGGAAGACGCCGTCGTCGCCTTCTCCCGCTCCGGTTCCACGAAGGAAGTGGCGGACACCGTTGCGATCGCGCAGGTCAAGCAAGCCAAAACCGTCGCGATCACCTGTTACGATTCGTCGCCGATTACCGAAAACGCGGACGTGAACATCATCGTGCCGGACAAAATCTCGGTGAGCAACAGCGCGCTTTTATCCAATCATATCACCTTCCTGTTCGTCGTCGATCTGCTCATGAGCATCTTCATCTCTTCGGACAAGGCCTATTTGAAAAAAAAGCTCGACAGCGAGGCCGTGCTGGCCAGCGATCAGGCGATCACGAATTATTTCTTGTAACGTTTGCGGCCGTTTTCCGGATCATCCCGGAAGGCGGCCTTTTCAACGGGTGCCAGAACGGTTCTCATGCTGGTGGTAAGCGGATGCGTGCTGCTGGTGGGCGCCGTTCTTCTCGGTACGCGTTTGGGCCTGCTCTCTCTTCTGCTCGTGCTCGTCGTGCTGCTCGTCGGAACGGTCTGCTTCACGGCCATCGGTTTTATCGCGGCGAATTTGTCCCGCGACGAAAGCAACGTGAACATGATTTCCAATCTGATCGGCTTTCCGATGCTGTTTACGAGCGAAGCCTTTTATTCGCTGGCGCATGCGCCCAAGTGGGTCGTCGTCATCGGGAAATTGCAGCCTTTCCACTACCTCGTCGAAGCGATGCGAATCGCGGTATCCCCGGGGGAAGCGGTCTCTGCGCTCTGGCTCCCGCTCGGCATTCTCTTAGGCTTTACCGTCGTTTGCGTCGCGCTCGCGGTGTTCACCTTCCGATGGGACAGCGAAAGGCCGGGGAAACGGAAAAAACAGAAAACGCGCATGACGGCGGCAACATAAAAATCCCCTATTACCGACCGTTCCGATGCTCATGCAAAAACCCCCGCGCTAGCCGTCAAGCCGGCTTACGCGGGGGATAGAAGAACAATTAAATCAGAATATTGTACAAATTCGAGTCCTTGTTCAGCTCGGTATACTGCAGCCCTTTGCGGTTCATGCGCTCGATCAGCGGCAGGTAGTCCTCTTTGCTGTTGAGCTCGATGCCGACCAGCGCCGGGCCGTTTTCCTTGTTATGCTTTTTCGTATATTCGAAGTTGGTGATGTCGTCGCCGGGGCCGAGCACGTCCTCGAGAAACTCGCGGAGCGCGCCGGAACGCTGCGGGAAATTGATCATGAAATAATGTTTGATGCCTTCGTACATCAAGGAACGCTCCTTGATTTCCTGCATCCGGTCGATATCGTTGTTGCCGCCGCTGATGATGCAGACGACGTTTTTGCCTTGGATCTGCTCGCTGTACAGGTCCAGCGCGGCGACCGGCAGGGCGCCCGCCGGCTCCACGACGATCGCGTTTTCGTTGTACAGGTCAAGGATGGTCGTGCACGCTTTGCCTTCCGGCACCTTCACGATGTCGTCGAGCTTGCTCGCGCAAATCGCGTACGGCATGTCCCCTACCCGTTTGACCGCGGCCCCGTCGACGAATTTGTCGATCTCCTCCAGCGTCACCACTTCACGGCGCAGCAAAGCTTCGCTCATCGAAGCCGCTCCCGACGGCTCCACGCCGATCACCTTCGTCGAAGGGCTGACGGCTTTGATGTACAAGCCCACTCCCGCCGCCAGGCCGCCGCCTCCGATCGTTACGAATACGTAATCCGCCGGCACGTCCAGGCTCTCCATGATTTCCATTCCGACCGTGCCGTTGCCCGCGATAATTTTCGGGGCGTCGAACGGGTGGATAAACGTCATGCCCTGCTCTTTGCAAGCCTTCATCGCCTGCTCGAAAGCGTCGTCGAACGTATCGCCGATCAGGACGACTTCGACGTTGCTGCCGCCGAAACGCTTGACCTGCTTCACCTTCTGGTTCGGCGTCGTGCTCGGCATATATATTTTGCCTTGGATGCCAAGGGCATTGCAGGAGAATGCGACGCCTTGGGCATGGTTGCCCGCGCTTGCGCACACGATGCCCCTTGCCCGCTCTTCATCCGTTAAGTTGCGAATCATGTTGTAAGCGCCGCGGATTTTAAAGGACCGCACGACCTGCAAATCTTCCCTTTTCAAATAGACGTTGCATTTGTATTTCGCCGACAGCACGGCATCGTGCTGAAGCGGCGTGCGCACGATCACCTCGCGCAGCACGTGATGGGCTCGCACGATATCCTCCATCGAAACCGATTGGTCGCTGACTTCCGGCGCCGGATTGGCAACGCCCGTAGCCGTTTCTTGCACATGTTCCTTCATTTTGTTCCCCTCACTCCATCAGCCCGCATTTATCGCTTCCGGGCTTTGATTCTCGCCTTAAAAGTTTATTACTCAGTACCGTACCTTTTTTGCGGCGTTTTTTCAAGAGGAATTTCGGAAAAATCGATTTCGGGTCGCGGATCGCCACAACGCAAAAAACCTCCCGTCCCATGTCAGGACAGGAGGTTCTCCCTTATAGATTTAGAAGCGGTTATCCAGCCAGTCGGAGGCGGCGTACAGCTCCCTTTTGCTCAGCTGATGGCCCTGGTTGTCCCAATGCACTTGAACCTCGGCTCCCGCTCCGGACAATAGCGACTGGAGCTCTTCCGTTTCGGACACGGAGCAGAGCGGGTCGTTTTTGCCTGCGCCGATAAAGACCGGAACCCCGGTCAAATCCGGCAGCTGCTTGCCGCGCAGCGGCACCATCGGATGGAGCAGCACCGCTCCCCACAGCGCATGCTCGTAATGGAACAGCAGGCTGGCGGCGATGTTGGCGCCGTTCGAGAAGCCGACGGCGATCATGCGCTCGCGCTGCAGGCCGTATGCCTTCGCCGCTTCGTCGAGAAAATCGTTCAGCTCTTTCGTGCGGAACACCAAGTCTTCTTCGTCGAACACGCCTTCCGCCAACCGGCGGAAAAAGCGCGGCATGCCGTTTTCGAGCACGTTGCCGCGCACGCCCAGCACGGACGATTCCGGCGAAAGCATCTCGGTCAGCGGCAGCAGGTCATGCTCGTTGCCCCCGGTGCCATGCAAAAGGACCAGCACCGGCGCAGCCGGATCGGAACCTTGTTTAAAAACATGTTTCATGCTTAAATTGCTCATTGGAATTCTCCCTTCACTTCACGTACTTCAAGCTTGGTCAATATTTGTTCGATCAATTCGCGCTGCGGCTCGTACCATTCCGGCAGCATCAAATGCGTGCCCAGTTCCTCGAAAGTTTCGTCGCGGGCAAAGCCCGGAGGATCGGTCGCGATTTCGAACAAAATACCTCCCGGTTCACGGAAGTATATCGCATTAAAATACTGGCGGTCAATGACCGGCGTCGGCTGGAAGCCGATTTCCGCCAGCAGCGCGCGCCATTGTTCGTGTTCTTCATAGTCTTTGGCCCGCCATGCGATGTGATGCACCGTGCCTGCGCCGGGATCGCCCCACGGGGCGTTTTCGGCATTGACGTCGATGATGTTCCCGATGTCCCCGAATCCTTTAAAGCGAACAAGGCCGTTTTCTTCGGCCACGCGCTCGAGACCTAGCACTTTTTCCAGCACGAGCATCGTATTTTTCGAGGAGATGCTGCTGAGCATCGCGCCTCCAAATCCTTTGATCGCATGTTCCGCCGGAATGCCGTTAAAGGACCAGCGGCTTGGCGCTCCTTCCTCGCGTTCCACGAGCTCGATTTGCAATCCCGATGGATCGAAGAAACGCAGGTAGCTCTCCCCGAACCGGGAAGTTGTTTCATGACGGATGCCAAAGGAATCGAGGCGTTTCGCCCAAAAGTCCATGCTGCCGGCCGGAATGGCATATACCGTCATGCTTACTTGCCCGCCGCCGATGACGCCCGTTCTCGCATTGTCCTGCGGAAAAAACGTGATGATCGTGCCGGGGCTGCCCTTTTCGTTGCCAAAATACAAATGATATACTTCGGGCGCGTCAAAGTTAATCGTCTTTTTGACCAGTCTCAATCCGAGGACGCCGGCGTGAAAATCGACGTTTTGCTGCGCGTTGTTCACGAATGCCGTTATATGGTGAATGCCTGCTGTTTTCAGCATGGTCATGATGCGATGCCTCCTTTTATAAAATCTCTAATTTAAGATTATTAATTATATAATATGTGATTTGAAGATAAATAGCAAGGGGTTTGATTTCGAGCCTGCCAACAATAAGTGAAAAACCTATGTGAAGTGAACCGTTGCCCACGAATCATAAAGTAAAAGACCGGAACTCCTTGTTCATCAAGGAATCCCGGTCTTTCGATTCTCCAAAATATTCGTATATCGTTCGAAGTCCGCAGGGTCACTTGTTCCACTGGGCTATCATTGCAGATCCAAACCAGTCAAGCGCGCGCTGAGCTCCCACAGCCTGCGGCGAAATGGGCCGTCATAGGCTTGCTTGTCGGCAGTTGCTTCCCTTTTGCGATCGAAGTATTTCCCCGTCACTCCTTCGAGTTCGGCCGAAACAGCCAGATGGACGACCGCATCTGCTCCGGAACGTTTCGGCCAACTCGAACGTGAACGCTACGAGTGCAAGCTTGCTTTGCTGATAGGCCGCTAACGGCGAATAACCTCGTTCCAGCATCAAGTCGGATAAATCGATCCGTTTCTGACTTGCGGACGCAACATTCACGACCCGCGCCGAATTGGCTTTCAACATGGGCAGCAGCAAACCGGTCAGCAGATACGGGGCCAAATAATTGACGGCAAGCATAAGCTCATATCCGTCCCGGCTTAAGGCGCGCGCTCCTGTTCCACCGGTACCCGCGTTGTTGATCAGCGCATCGAGACCTGCATACTCGGCCTGTACCTCCGCTGCGAACCGCTGCACTTCGGCAAGCGACGAAAAGTCCGCCTTATGAAAACGAATGTTTTCGTTTCCCGTTAACCGGACGATCTGCTCTACCGCAGCCCTTCCCCGCTCGTCATTTCTCCCGTGCACGATAACGGTCGCTCCGCGCGACGCCAAATCGATCGCGGTCTGTTTGCCGATGCCGTCCGTCGCTCCCGTAACAAGAATCGTTTGTTCATGGATCGGCTTCATGATGCTCCCGCCTTCTTAATGGCAATTTTGTTTTTGATTTTGCTCCCGCAGCCGCAAATGATCGTATGCTTCAAATTTTTAATCGGTTGGCGGCATACGGGACATACAATTCGATGACGAACCGTTTTGCTTCACCTCTCCTCCCTTATATGACGATGCTTCGGTTGAAGCATCTGGCGTTTCTCCCCCTTTGCAGCATGCGAACACTCGGGTTACTTCACTTCACCTGTTGCCATGAGGATTGCTCTCCCCAGCGTATGGCCCAGCATGGTGAATCCCAGGAGAGCCGGCGTGGCGCTTGGGTCAACGCCGATCTTCTCGACATCCAGCGCATGAACGACAAAATAATACCGATGAGGACCGTGTCCCGCTGGAGGCGCCGCACCGATAAACCGTTCAAGCCGCAAATCGTTCGGCAGTTGCAAAGCGCCTTCCGGCAAGCCGCTGCCATGTTCGTCGCCTGCGCCGGCCGGCAGTTCGGTGACGCCGGCAGGGATGTTGATGACCGCCCAGTGCCACAGGCCCGATCCGGTCGGGGCATCCGGGTCATACGCGGTGACGGCGAAACTCTTCGTGCCTTCGGGCGCACCCGACCATTTCAAATGGGGCGAAAGATCTTTGCCCCCTCCTCTCCAGACGCGTATTGCTGGGGAGGCAAGGGAAAGCCCTCTACAATATCGTTACTCGTTACCTGAAAGGCCGCGACTTCCGGCAATTTGGCAAATGGGTTGTTGTTCACTGTAAACTCCTCCTTTTTTGTGAGATTCGATTATATATTCAAGAATCGATTCTGTAAACATAAATATTTTTATTATTGAATTTTCGAATTTTAGCTTGTTTTTTTATAAGTTTCAGTGTAAATTATTTAAACGTGGATTATCCCGATGTTATAAAGGATGGTGTCGGCTTCATGGCGAAAAGAAACGGTTCGTCCACTTTAAGTGAAAATGTTACAAAGAAACTGCGGCATGATATTTTGGCCGGGCAATATGAACCAGGCTCTCCATTAACCGTTTCGGAACTAGCCAAAAGTTTTGATGTCTCGGTTGCCGTCGTTCGGGAAGCACTGACCCGGTTAGCAACCCAAGGCCTCGTTTTGCAAAACCCGAATCACGGCTTTTCCGTGAAAACGGCGTCGGAGGAAGAATTGAAAAGCATCATCGAAGCGCGGTTGATCAATGAATCCGCAGCATTACGCCTGTCCATCGCCCATGGCGATCTCACATGGGAATCCAATGTAATCGCCCTTCACCACAAATTATCGCAAACGGCCGAATACGAAGAAGCGGATCAAAAGCTTGCCATTCGCGAAGAGTGGTCCGACATCCACCGTCAATTTCATTACCAGCTTATCGCCGCATGCCCCAATGCGCTTCTCCTGGATATCTGCAGACGCCTCTGGGATTTGAGCGAATTTTATCGACATTGGTCGTTCCAACAGCAGCCGACCCGCGATGGCCGCGCCGAACATAAAGCATTAACCGATGCCGTTCTTAGCCGCGACAGCGATCGTGCCGTCGACATCTTTAGAACGCACATCCAACTCACTGCGGACAACCTGCTTGACAATCTATAACAGACGATGCCTTCAAAGCGCCGCCTTTACAGAATTCCGTTATAGATTAGTGGCAATATAAAAAGGCAAAATAAAACACCTTCAAGAACATGCAACCATCTCGTAAGGTATGGAAGCATCTTTGAAGGTGTTTTTTTCGCGGCAACAAGAGTAAGCTGCCTGGTGGAAAAAACGATGAATGCGAAAAGGCATTACCATGAGCATGCCCCGAAAGGTTACGCCCCCTGATCATGCCGCAATCGATCGCTTATAACCAGTCTCTTCTTTCAAAAAAGCGCTGCCCGACAAGCAAATAAGCCACTCCGGTAACCAACGTAATCGCCCATAAACTGTATGGTTCGACCCTTGGGGCATAGATGGCCGCCTGCGGCATCATCACGTAATAGGGAATCGTAAACGGAAGCCAGGCTCCGATCGCGGAATGAAACCCGGTCAGCACGATGTTCGGCACGACATAACCTACGGACAACGCGAGGGAAGCGCCGAAATTGCGCACTTTAATGGAAACGATCAGCTGCAGGGCGGCGAGCGGCAGAATGCCGATCCATCCCCCAAGTCCGGTATACAGCAACGTTCCCCAAGGAATGCTTCCCGGAGCGCCCGCCAGCTTTCCTGCGGCAAGGTAGCCCAACATGAATACAAGTTGCACCAATGCCAGAATCCCGATTAACACCAAGTATTTGGCATAGAATACGTTATGCCGCGGACCGGGAGATCCAAGCACGATCTTCCAGCCCCCATCCCGGTGCTCGTACATACACAATAAGGAAGCCAGAATCCCGCAATAGAGAGGAAAGAAAAACATCGAGTGAAGATTCACGCTGTGGATATAAAGGGTCGTCCAGCTCGGCGCAAAAAATTCCTTCAGGCTTTGGAGCTGCTCCACGCCCATGGCTGCATTGATCAGCGTATCCAGCAAAGCCAGCAAAAAAACAATTTTCCATTGGGTCTTCATCGTTTCGGCACGCAAAAGCATTTTCATGTCTTCTGTTCCTCCTATTCAAACTCTCTTCTGGCGAACATGAAAGCTCCCAGGACGGACAACAACAATCCCACGCCTAGCGATATCCATATCCACTGTACATGACCGGGAATAAGCTGACTGGATAAAGCGGGATATGACCAAGGAAGAAGATGAATGATGAAAGAACGGCTTCGGGCCAAAAACAGGCTGGAAATGGAGCCGAATATTCCTATAGCCAGCGGCAGCGCCTGATTGGAAAACACGGTGGAAAACCACAGCTGGATCGCCATCATCGGCAGGGAAGACAAGCAGACGAAAAGCGGCTGTAAGATCAGGATTTTCCACGGCAGCGGTTCGCTCGTATATAAAAACCAAATGATGCACATGCCCACGACCGTAATCGCCACGGTGCACAGCTGCAAAATGAAAATCCACAGCAAATTCGCCAGATAAATCGATCCTTTGGGGATCGGCATGGCCAGCAGCTGCTTCCAAGCCTTCGTTTCGTGCTCCGTACCTGCCATTATGCTGGCAAGAATCGTAATGCCCAATAAAAAAAACAAACGAGATAAACATATACATGACGGCAAAACCCGCATAGACTCCCCCGGGTCCTTGCCGAAAATAAAGGTACCATTCGAGCGCCGTCATGCTGATTAAAATGATGCCTTGAAAGAAAGGGATCAAGCGGCATAACCTCTTCAGTTTGAGGCCTTCGGCACGGATCAGCTCCATATTCATAAGCTTTGCTCCTGCCCGGTCAATTCAAGGAAAATTTCTTCAAGGGTCTTTTTCTTCTCCGTTACCCTGTAGACATCATGCCGCCGTCCAACAAGATATCGGATCATTTCGGCCGATTCCTTCCGACCGGTTACGGAGGTTCTAAGCTGACCTGTCGCTGCATCCGGCTCCGCATCCCATCCGTTGTCGTTCAAGGCAGCCGCTGCTTCCATAGGCCGGTCGATTTCCATCCATACATAAGGCCTGCTTCGTTCGGTTAATTCCTGAAGCGGCCCTTGGAAGATCAATTCTCCATGGTTAATAATCCCTACATAGGTGGCCACTTGCTCAATTTCACTCAAGAGGTGGCTGGAGAGCAAAACCGTGATGTCAAAGTCACGGGGCAGCCGCGTAATCAGCTCGCGGATTTCTTGAATGCCGGATGGGTCCAAACCGTTCGTCGGCTCGTCCAGAATCAGCAGCTTGGGCTTTGTAATCAGCGCCATCGCAATGCCCAGACGCTGTTTCATGCCAAGGGAATACCCCTTCACCGGACGATGGGCGGCTTGCTCCAGCCGGACCCATTGCAAAACCTCGTTGATTCTGGATTCCGGAATCCCGTGCATCAGCGTTACGATTTTCAGATTTTTATAGCCTGAAAGATGGGCATAGTAAGACGGAGATTCGACGAGCGATCCCACATCTTTTAATATCTCCATTCGGTTTTTGTTCAGATCTTTGCCCAAAATGCGGATATCTCCGGACGAAGCGCGGATCAAACCAAGGAGCATCCGGATCGTGGTTGTTTTCCCGGCTCCGTTCGGCCCCAAAAATCCATAGATCTCTCGCTTCGGAACCTTCAGGTCAATCCGCTTCACCGTCTCCCGTTGTCCAAACCTTCGCGTTAGCTGATGGGTGTCGATTGCATAATCCGTCATTGTTTATTCCTCCTGCTTGCATCTTAACGAACATCTCAAGTGTAGCAATGCAGGGTAAATAACAGGTAAACAAGGAATAAACGGCAGCCTAATTCATCGGCCTAATTCGGCAATGTGATTTCAACCCGGGTGCCCCCGCCGTCAGCCTTCATGATGTTCATCCGTCCGGAATGCGCTTCGACAAAGGCTCTGGCGATCGCGATCCCTTTGCCGGAATGAACCATCCCCTCCTTCAGCACGCCCTCGCCGATCCCGACTCCATTGTCCTCGATCACAATGAACCCGCTGTTATCTCGAACTGCAAATTCGCATGTAACCTGAGTTCCGGGAGGATTATGGATCACGGCGTTCATCAGTACGTTTTGAATGGCTCTCCCGAGCAGCTTGCTGTCAAAATCCATCCTATACATGCTTTCCGAAGCCGTAAAAGTAAACAGGGTATGCTCCGCCAAAGGATGGTTTGCGATATCGATGACCACATCGCGCAGAAAATTCACCATATCTTCCTTTTTGCGGTCCATGGGAAATGTCTCTACCGGCCAGCGGTTCGTATGATTCAAATCCTGGATCAGCCTTTTGATGTCGGCCGTCTTATCGCTGATCTGCCTGCTGAAATTCGACTTTTCTTCATCGGTCCAATGATACTCGGCTGCGGTTAACATGTGGGCGTAACCCTCAATATAGGACAGCGGCGTTTTCAGGTCGTGACTGATGGAAGAAATCCATTCCTGCTTTTTGGCTTCCATATTCAGCCGCTCCGCTTCGCTCTGACGCAGCTGCTCCGATAACTGGCTCATCTCCTCGAACAATTCCTTGTATAACGCATAAGGATAACGATAGCTTTTTTCTTGTACGGCACCCTTGGATTGCTTCCGAACATGGTCTTCGGGCTGTTGGTAGTTCCCATCGTATAAACGGTGGATCCAACGAATGAAATAGATCAGGGGTTTGCCAACGCTCCAGCCGCAAGCCAAAATAATGAAGACGATTAGAATGATCCCTAATGAAAAGAGTAATGTTCTTGTGGATATGAACTGCAGCGGAGTTATGATCTCCCGAAGATAAATAAGGACAATCGCAAGTATGATAAAGCAAGCAACGGAAGCCGCCACCAGCACGAGGGTGAACTGAATAAAACGAATCGCCATTTTGATCATGGCTACATTCCTGCCCCTTTCCTCGGGGCTACCATTTTGTAGCCAAGCCCCCTGACGTTCACAAGAAAGCGGGGATGGCCCGGGTCGGGTTCAATCTTTTTCCGCAGCCGGGAGATATGGATCACAACGGTCTTCTCATCTCCGAGATAAGGCTCGTTCCAGACCGCTTCGTATAAGTGGCGCGTGCTGAAAATACGATTCGGATGACGGCATAAAAATACGAGCAGTTCCCATTCGCGGGCCGGGCATTCCATCCGCTTCCCGTCTACGATAAGCTCCCCGGCCTCAGGCTCAACCCGGAAATAGTTGTAATCCAATATCGCTGGCTGGGCCGCCGCCTTTTCTTCCCGCATCTTGTATTTCAAACGGGCTTTAATGCGGGCGACAACCTCCAAAGGGTTAAACGGTTTGGTGATATAATCGTCCCCGCCGATCCCAAACCCCATCAGCTTGTCCAAATCGGTGTCCCTGGCGGTCAAAAAAAGAATCGGCGCTTCGGTCATTTTGCGCATTTTCCGGCACACCTCGAAGCCGTCTTCATCCGGAAGCATCACATCCAGCACGATGACATCAACCGTGAGCACGGCCAACATTTGCAGCGCTTCGCTCCCGGTCCCCACGCTGCGGATCTGCCGAAAACCTTCCTTTTTCAACACGGCGGTCAGCATGTCGCACAACCCCTGCTCATCGTCCACCAGCAATATGGAAATTTGATCGATAAAGTTTTTCTCCATCACTTTGAGTTCCTTTTGGTTCGACATCGTATTTGGCCGATTGCCCGGATCATCCGTTTGCGGATCGGCCAATACAAGTATTATATAACGAAAAAGGAAGAAAGAGGAAATTTGTCGTTAGCGTTTGTTTCGGCAGCAATCAAACGATGAACATGATTCAAACACCCATCCTTTCTGCGCGCAAAAAGGAGCCTTCGTTGACGAAGACTCCTTTTACAAATTTCCCATATTCCTCTTCATTTAACGGGGTTAATCCTTTACACCAACGCTTTGGCGGCAATGTCCGTGCGGTTTTGCTTGCCCTCGAACGTAATCCGCTCCGCTTTTTCGTAAGCTTTTTGGCGGGCTTCGGCGATATCGGCGCCCAATCCGACAACGCCGAGCACACGTCCGCCGCTTGTGACGTATTGCCCCTGCTCGTTCAAAGCCGTGCCGGCGTGGAACACGACTGCGTCTTCTACGTCCGTCGACATTTCCAGACCGTTGATCGGCCGCCCTTTCGGGTAAGAACCCGGGTACCCTTCGGAAGCGAGGATGACGCAAACGGCGGCGCGGTCGCTCCATTCGATGTCGACATCGGCCAGCGTGCCGTTTACGGCCGCGAGGAAGATGTCGAGCAGATCGCTTTTCAGCCGCGGCAGCACGACTTGCGTTTCGGGATCGCCGAAACGGGCGTTGAACTCCACCGTCGTCGGCGTGCCGTCCGGCTGAATCATCAGCCCCGCGAACAGGACGCCGCGGAACGGACGGCCTTCGGCCACCAACGCTTTGGCGGTCGGTTTGACGATGGTCTCGATCGCCTTCTCCACGATGGCCGGATCGATATGCGGCAGCGGCGAATAGGTGCCCATGCCGCCGGTATTCGGCCCGCGGTCGCCGTCGAAGATCGGCTTGTGATCCTGGGCCGCCGGCATCGGACGTACCGTCTCCCCGTCGACAAAGGACAGGATCGACATTTCCTGGCCTTCGAGGAACTGCTCGATGACCACCTGTGCGCCCGACTCGCCGAACACTTTGGCGACCATGATGTCATGAAGGGCCTGCCGCGCTTCCTCCATCGTGCGGGCGACCGTCACGCCTTTGCCGGCTGCAAGCCCGTCCGCTTTAATGACGATCGGTGCCTGCTGCGTATTCAAATAAGCCAACGCGGCTTCATGGTTGTCGAACTTTTCGTAAGAAGCCGTCGGGATGCCGTATTTATGGAGCAGATCTTTCATGAACGTTTTGCTGCCTTCGATTTCCGCCGCGTTTTTGCGCGGTCCGAACACCGGAATGTTTTTCGCTTCAAACGCATCGACGATGCCGTCCGCCAGCGGATCATCCGGTCCGACAACGACCAGGCCTACGTTTTTGTCGGCTGCAAAAGCCGTCAGCTTGTCGAATTCATGTACGGCAATCGGCACGCACTCCGCGATTTGCCCGATGCCGGCATTTCCCGGCGCGCAGTAAATCGTTCCCGCTTTGGGGCTTTTCCGCAGCGCCCAGACGATCGCATGCTCCCGGCCCCCGCCGCCAATGACCAAAATATCCATGTTTCGCCTCCTGTAGTTCCCATGTATTATTCAGGCCCCGCCCGCATTCGCTTTAAAACGGCAGCAGGCGGAGCCCGATCTCAAGTTTCATATGTCGTTTCTGATATGCCGGGTCCGGCTTTTAGTCGCAATGTGCATATAACTTTGGCCGTTCGCCCAATGAAGTTTAATGTTTAAAATGTCTAACGCCCGTAAACACCATGGCGATGCCATGCTCGTTTGCGACTTTGATCGACTCTTCGTCGCGGACGGAGCCGCCCGGCTGTATTACGGCCGTGATGCCAGCTTTGGCCGCAAGCTCCAGCGTGTCGCCCATCGGGAAAAAGGCATCGGAAGCCAAGACGGCGCCTTTTGCTTTTTCTCCGGCTTGCTCAATGGCGATTTTCGCCGCACCGACGCGGTTCATTTGCCCGGCGCCGACGCCGACGGTCATGTTGTCCGCGGCAAGCACGATCGCATTGGATTTGACGTGCTTCACGACTTTCCATCCGAACAGCAGCTGCTTCAGTTCTTCCGGCGTCGGCTGACGGTCGGTCACGACCTTAAGGTCCGCCTCATCCAGGGCGTGCACGTCGCTTTCCTGTACGACCATGCCGCCGTCGATGGACGTAACGACAAAGCTGCTTTTGCGTTCCCTGGAGGATCCGAATTCGCCCATTTTGAGGAGACGGATGTTTTTCTTTTTCGTCAAAATGTCGAGCGCTTCCTCGGTGAAGCCCGGCGCGAGGATGATTTCGAGGAAAATTTCGCTCAGCAGCTTCGCGGTATCGCTGTCGATGATCCGGTTCGCCGCGACGATGCCGCCGAAAATCGATGTCGGATCCGCGCTGTACGCTTTTTCGTAAGCTTCCAAAATGCTTTCGCCCACGCCTACGCCGCAAGGGTTCATGTGCTTCACGGCGACGACCGCCGGTTCGTCGAATTCTTTCACGATTTGCAGCGCTGCATTGGCATCATTGATGTTGTTATACGACAATTCTTTGCCATGAAGCTGCTCCGCCGTCGTCAGCGTGCCGGATGGAGCCAGCGGTTTGCGGTAAAAGGCCGCTTTTTGATGCGGATTTTCCCCATAGCGGAGGTCCTGGATTTTTTCGTAGGTAACGGTAAAACGTTCCGGCAGCGGATCGCCGGTCACGTTCGACAAATAATCGGCGATCAGGGCGTCGTATGCGCCGGTATGGCGGAAGACTTTGGCTGCAAGCTGTTTGCGCGTCTCCAGGGTGGTGTCCCCTTGCTCGCGGATTTGCTCGATCACGGTGCCGTAATCGCCCGAATCCACGACGACCGTTACGAACGCATGGTTTTTGGCAGCCGAACGGAGCATGGTCGGTCCGCCGATGTCGATGTTTTCGATGGCGTCTTCATACGTCACATCCGGTTTTGCGATCGTTTCCTGGAACGGATACAGGTTGACGACAACGAGATCGATATAACCCAGCCCCAAATCCTTCATCTGCTGCTGATGATCCGCGCTGTCGCGAATGGCCAGCAGGCCGCTGTGAACCGCGGGATGAAGCGTTTTGACGCGCCCGTCCAAAATTTCGGGAAACCCCGTCACGTCGGAAATGCCGATCACCGGCACGCCTTCTTTTGCCAAAAGGCTTTTGGTTCCGCCCGTCGAAATGATTTCCACGCCCAGTGCAGACAGCTCGCGGCAAAAATCTACGATGCCTGTTTTATCCGAAACGCTTACCAGCGCTCTTTTTATACCCACAATATGCTCCTCCTTTGTCGTAGAGGATGGTGGAAACTCCTCGATCACGGCTTTGCGGGCCGCTTTTCCATCATCCTCGCGTTAATACGCTAACATTCGGGTGATCGTTTTTTATTTCCCGAGAAATATCGAATGGTCTCCGTGTTTCTCTCCTCAACATGCCGGTCATGACAAAACATCGGAATATTCACATTCCTTAGCCGAACTTGTCGTCTCCTTCAGCGAAAAATGCATCTAAATCATTCCCCGATTGTAACCTGTCTGCCTTCCAGCTTGACCCTTCCTTGGGCAAACCAGGATACGACCTCGGGATACAGTTCTCGCTCCACCGCATGGACCGCTTGTGCAAAAGACTCCGGCGTTTCGCCCGATGCGATCGGAATCGCCGCCTGAGCGATAATCGGCCCCGTGTCCATCCCTTCGTCGACAAAATGAACCGTCACGCCGCTTACTTTTACGCCGTATGCCAAAGCCTGTCTGATCGCGTCTTTCCCGGGAAATGCCGGCAGCAGCGACGGGTGGATGTTGATAAGGCGCCTGCTGAATTTTTCGACGATCACGGGCGTCAGCAGCCGCATGTATCCCGCAAGCACGACAAGATCCACGCCATGCGCCTCAAGCTGTTCGACGATTACGCGTTCGTAAGCTTCCCTGGACTCGTAATCCTTCGGTTGGAACAGGAAGGCGGGGATGCCCAGCCGCCCGGCACGTCCCACGACAGGCGCCGACGGTTTGTCGCAAACGAGCAGCGCGATTTCGGCTTTGCCCAGCTTGCCTGCATCTGCCGCTTCGGCCAACGCTTGAAAATTGCTGCCCTCGCCCGAAGCAAATACGGCGATACGGTAAACGCCCATTAAACGTCAGCCCCCGTAAACGTCACGATCGATTCGCCCGCCGTCACCTTGCCGATGATGTAGGCCTCTTCCCCTTGTCCCTTCAAAAAGCCGACGGCTTTTTCCGCGTCTTCAGCCTTGACGACAAGAACCAGCCCGATGCCCATATTAAACGTCGTAAACATATCGCGGTTTGAAATGGAGCCTTTGCGCTGCAGCAGCTCAAAGATCGGCAGAATCGGCCAGGAGCCGTATTCGATGTCGACGTTGACGTGATCGGGCAGCATCCGCGGAATATTTTCGATGAACCCGCCGCCGGTGATGTGCGCCATGCCTTTGACCGGCAGCTGCTCCAGGAGGGCCAGCAGCGGTTTGACGTAGATTTTCGTAGGCGCAAGAAGCGCGTCTCCCAAGGTGCCTCCCAGCTCCGGAACCGAATCCTGCAGGCTGTAGCCCTCCTGCTCCAGGAGAAGCTTGCGGACGAGGGAAAAACCGTTGCTGTGCACGCCGCTGGACGAGAGTCCGATCACCGCGTCGCCGGGGGCAATGTCCGCGCCGTTAATGATTTTGCTTTTGTCGACGACGCCGACGGTGAAGCCGGCAATGTCGTATTCGCCTTCGGCGTACATGCCGGGCATCTCAGCCGTTTCGCCGCCGATCAGCGCGCAGCCGGCTTGATGGCAGCCTTCCGCGATGCCGGCCACGATGGCTTCGATTTTTTCGGGCACGACTTTGTCGCACGCGAGATAATCCAGGAAAAACAGCGGTTCGGCGCCCTGCACGACGATATCGTTGACGCACATGGCGACGGCATCGATCCCGATCGTATCGTGGCGGTCCATCGCAAAGGCGATTTTCAGCTTCGTGCCGACTCCGTCCGTACCCGACACGAGCACCGGTTCCTCGTATTTCTCCTTGTTTAATCCGAACAATGCACCGAAGCCGCCGAGATCGGTCATCACTTCGGGACGGAACGTCCGTTTCACGTGCTTTTTCATGCGTTCTACCGCTTCATTCCCTGCCGCGATATCGACGCCGGCGTTTTTGTAGGCCTCAGACACTTCCCACGACACTTCCCTTCCATTTTATATCAATGATTGATGAAAACGAGCGTTAACGTATACATGATAAAATTTTTATCTGATGAACTTTCACGGCTGTCATCACGGTCAAACGCTTAACAGCCGCAGCCGAACTTCTCTTCGCCGTCGAAATCGAGGCGCGTCGGGTAATCGTTGTCGAAGCAGGCCAGGCAAAGACCGCCTTTATAATCCGCCTCGTTATTTCCCGCGATTGCCGCGATCAACCCTTCGGGGCTTAAAAATGCCAGCGAATCCGCATTGATCTCCCGACAAATTTCTTCCACGGTCCGTGACGAAGCGATCAGCTCGCGCCGGTCCGGCGTGTCGATGCCGTAAAAACAAGGGTTTTTGAACGGCGGCGACGTAATCCGCACATGCACCTCGACGGCGCCCGCATCGCGGAGCAGATTGACGATCCGTCTCGAAGTCGTGCCGCGGACGATCGAATCGTCGATCATGACGACCCGCTGCCCCTCCACCACGCGGCGCACGGCGCTCAGCTTCATCTTGACGCCCTGCTCGCGCAGCTCCTGGCTCGGCTGGATGAACGTCCGGCCGGTGTATTTGTTTTTGATGAGACCCAGCTCATACGGAATCCCGGTCTGTTCGGCATAACCGATGGCCGCCGAAATGCTGGAATCCGGCACGCCGGTCACGATGTCCGCATCGACAAACGATTCGATCGCCATCTGGCTGCCCATGCGCTTGCGCGCCGCGTGCTGGTTCGAGCCGTTCATGTCGCTGTCGGGGCGCGCAAAGTAGATGTATTCCATCGCGCACAGCGCTTTGCGGTGTTTTTTCTCGTCAAAGCGGCCTTCATGCAGCCCTTCGCGGTCCAGCACCAGCAGTTCGCCCGGCTCGATGTCGCGCACGAATTCCGCGCCGATCGTCTCGAACGCGCACGTCTCGGAAGCGAAAATATACGCATCGCCGAGTTTGCCCATGCTGAGCGGACGCAGGCCGTGAGGGTCGGAAGCCACCAACAGCTTGTCGTTCGTCATGATCAGGAACGCATAACCGCCGACGATCCGGTTAAACGCATCTTTCGCCGCTTCCACCAAATCCTTCGGGGAACGGGCGATCAAATGCGCGATCACCTCGGTGTCGCTTGTCGTTTGGAAAATCGAGCCGCTTTCCTCCAGCTCGCGGCGGATTTGCGGCGCATTGACGATATTGCCGTTGGTTGCCACGGCGAGATCCCCCGCGCGGTATTTGAACACGAGCGGCTGCGCGTTCGCCAGCTTGCTGTCGCCGCTGGTCGAATACCGGACATGGCCGATGGAGATGGAGCCGGCAAGAGACGACAGCAGGTCTTTGTCGAAGACCTCCTTCACCAGCCCCATGCCGCGGTGGAAATGAAACTCCTGACCGTCGCTGACGCATATCCCGGCGCTTTCTTCCCCCCGGTGCTGCAGGGCATGCAGCCCGTAATAGGAAAGGGATGCGGCATCGGGGTGTCCGTACACCCCGAATACGCCGCATTCTTCCTTTAATTTGTCGAACAGGCCTTCCTTGCCCGCCCCTTCATTATAATAGTCTCCGGTCCACAGCGGCTGGGATGCTATTTCATGAGACATGGAATCGCATCCTCCCAGACCTGGCGCAAACCTTCCACCGGTTCGTTCACGGCCTGCGCGTCGTTGATCGTCACGGCCAGGCTTTCGCCGCCGACGGAACCGATCCGCGTCACGGGCACTCCGCGTTCGGACAGATAAGCTTCCAGCTTGTCGGCTTGCTCCCGGCTTGCGGACAGCAGAATCCGCGACTGCGATTCGCTGAAGAGCGCCACGTCGCTGCGCAGCGGCGTGCTGAGCGAAACTTGGGCGCCGATGGAACCGCTGATGCAGGATTCCGCCAATGCGACCGCGAGCCCGCCTTCGGACAGGTCATGCGCGGATTGGACAAGCCCGCTCTGGATTGCGCCGAGCACGCCGGCAAGCAATGTTTTCTCCGTATCCAAATCAAGCGCCGGCGGACGTCCTTCCGTCAGGCCGTGAACGGCATACTGGAATTCGCTGCCGCCGAGTTCGGCTTTCGTTTCGCCGAGCAGGAAGATGACGTCCCCTTCCTGTTTGAAGCCTTGGGTCGTGATATGGTCCGTGTCATGCAGCAGACCGACCATGCCGACCACCGGCGTCGGGTAAATCGCGCCGCTCGCGTTTTCGTTGTACAAGCTGACGTTGCCGCCGATAACCGGCGTGTCGAGCACGCGGCAGGCTTCGGCCATGCCGTCGACCGCACGTTCCATTTGCCAGAAGATGTCCGGCTTTTCCGGGCTGCCGAAGTTCAGGTTGTCCGTAATCGCCAGCGGCTCCGCGCCGGAGCAGACGATGTTGCGGGCCGCCTCGCTGACGGCGATTTTGCCGCCGACTTCCGGATCGAGGTACACGTAACGGCCGTTGCAGTCCGTCGTCATGGCGAGCCCTTTGCGCGTGCCGTCGATCGTGATCACCGCCGCGTCCGAACCCGGGCGCACCGCCGTGCTGGTGCGGACCATATAGTCGTATTGATTGTACACCCACGCTTTGCTGGCGACGGTCGGAGAAGCCAGTACCTTTTTCAAGGCGCCGCCCAGATCTTTGACTTCTTCATAACGCAGCGTATCTACGTTTTCGTTTTCTACATAATAAGCAGGCACGCTCGATGGCTTCTCGTATACCGGGCACTCGTCGACCAGCGCCTGTACCGGCATGTCGCCGACCAGCTCGCCATGATGGAACAGCTTCAAACGTCCGTCGTCCGTCACTTTGCCGACTTTGGCGCAGATGACGCCCCAACGCTCGAAAATTTCCATGGCTTGGGCTTCGTCCTTCGGTTCAACGACGAACAGCATCCGTTCCTGCGATTCGGAAAGCATCATTTCATACGGCGTCATGCCTTCCTCGCGCTGCGGCACCTGGTCCAGGTACAGCTCGAGGCCGTTGCCCGCCTTGCTCGCCATTTCCGCGCTGGAGCAGGTGAGGCCCGCTGCGCCCATATCCTGAATCCCCAGCACGATGCCGGTGTCGATCAGTTCGAGGCAGGCTTCCATCACGAGTTTTTCCATGAACGGATCGCCGACCTGAACGGCCGTTTTTTTGGCTTCCGACTCTTCGCTCAGCTCCACGGACGCGAATGTCGCGCCATGGATGCCGTCGCGGCCCGTCGGAGGTCCGACGTAAAATACCGGGTTGCCGACGCCTTTGGCGACGCCGCGCTGGATTTTGTCATGATCGATGAGTCCGACGCACATCGCGTTGACGAGCGGATTGCCGTCGTAGCTGTTGTCGAACATCACTTCGCCCGCCACGGTCGGAATGCCGATGCAGTTGCCGTATCCCGCGATGCCGGAAACGACATGTTCAAACAAGTATTTGACGCGTTCGCTCTCCAGCTTGCCGAAACGGAGGGAATTCAAGAGGGCCACCGGTCTTGCGCCCATGGAGAAAATGTCGCGGATGATGCCGCCCACCCCGGTCGCCGCGCCTTGGTAAGGCTCGACGGCCGATGGATGGTTATGGCTTTCGATTTTGAATACGACGGCCTGGTTGTCGCCGATGTCCACGATGCCCGCGCCTTCGCCAGGACCCATCAGGACGCGAGGCCCGCTGGTCGGGAAGCGGCGCAGAAGCGGCTTCGAGTTTTTGTACGCGCAGTGCTCGGACCACATGACGCTAAAAACGCCGATTTCCGTATAGTTCGGGAGGCGGCCCATAAACGAGCAAATCAGTTTATATTCGCTGTCCGATACGCCAAACTGCTGATAAATTTTCTGTTCCGCAATCTGCTGTGCGGTCGGTTCCTTAGCGGACACTTGCTGTGCCATGGGTATCCCTCCAAGCCTTCAGGATTGATGTAAACATGCGTTTTCCGTCCGCAGAGCCGAGCAATTCGCTGACCGCCCGCTCCGGATGCGGCATCATGCCGACGACGTTGCCCCGTTTGTTGGAAATGCCGGCAATGTCGGCCAGGGAGCCGTTCGGATTGTCCTTGTACGTAAACACGATCTGGTTATTTTGCTGAAGCTCTTTTAACGTCTCTTCGTCGCAATAATAATTGCCTTCGCCATGGGCGATCGGGATGACGATTTCTTCGTTCGGCGCAAAATCGTTCGTAAACGGCGTTTTATTGTTCACGACCTGAAGCACCGTGTCATGGCAGCGGAATTTCAGGGACGTGTTGCGGAGCAGCACGCCGGGCAGCAAGCCCGCTTCCGTCAAAATCTGAAACCCGTTGCAGATGCCAAGAATGTATTTGCCTTCTTCCGCCGCTTTCGCCACTTCGCTCATGACCGGCGCAAACCGGGAAATCGCCCCGCAGCGCAGGTAGTCGCCGTACGAAAAACCGCCCGGAACCAGAATGCAGTCATATGCGGAAAGATCGGTAGCCGTATGCCACACGTAATCGACAGGCTCTCCAACCGTTTCCTGCACCGCTTTGTAGCAGTCGATGTCGCAGTTGGAGCCAGGAAAAACGAGAACTGCAAATTTCATGGATGTTAGCCCTCCAATTCGTAACGGTAATCCTCAACCACCGTGTTTGCCAAAAGCTTTTCGCACATCTCTTTGACGCGGCGCTCGGCCTCGGCACGGTCATCCGTGTCCAGGCTAAGCTCCATATATTTGCCGATGCGCACACTCTCTACTTCCTGAAACCCCATCGAATGCAGCGCTCCCTGTACCGCAACGCCTTGCGGATCGAGTACGCCCTGCTTAATCGTGACATAGACCGTAGCTTTCAACATATTCCTCTAGTTCCTCCTCAGGTTAGATCGATAGAATGAGCTGATGATTAATGCTTTATTTCAATCTCAGAAGTATGTGACATTACGCGGCGTTGACCGCTGCGGTTACGGATCGTTCTTCCGATCGCTGTTGTCTCCAAAATTATTGGAATTAAGATTCAAAGGTATAATTACGGAGACAAAGGCGACCGCTGCCGCTTCTTCAGATCGATTCCGTCCCCTCCGCTACTTCCACTTCTTAAATTGAACTGAAGAAAATATTTTTCCTAAGCGGCCTTACGCCCGCTCGGTCAACCGATGATAAATGTCCTGATAGCGGCGGGTGGTTTCTTCCACCACTTCCGCCGGAAGCGGATCCGGCTGGCTGTTTTGGTCCCATGTCGTCGACGCCAGATACGTGCGGACAGGCTGTTTGTCCATGCTGTCGATTTCGATGTCCAGCGCATATTTTTCTTTGGCCCAGAACCGGGAACAATCCGGAGTGAAAATTTCGTCGATGAGGATGACCCGGCCGTCCAGGATGCCGAATTCGAACTTGCAGTCCGCCAGAATGATGCCGCGCTCCGCGCAGTAGTCCCTGGCAACCCCATACAGCTTCAAGCTTTTCTCCTGAAGCTCAAGGGCAAGCTCCTCGCCGATCATCGCCTTCATTTGATCCATCGAAATGTCTTCGTCGTGCCCGACGTCGTTTTTCGCGGCCGGCGTGAAGATCGGCTCCGGAAACGCCTCGTTTTTCCGCATGCCCTCGGGAAGCTTGATCCCGTTGACTTTGCCCGAAGCTTGATACTGCTTCCAACCGCCGCCGGTAATGTAACCCCGGACCACGCATTCGATGTCGATGCGTTTCGCTTTGCGGACGACCATGATCCGATCCTTCAAAAGCGTTTTGTCCTTCGCGATAGGTCCGAGGCGCCCCACGTCGGTATGCACCACGTGATTGTCCATCAGCTCCCGCGTTTGGTCGAACCAGAAGGCGCTGAGCCGGTTCAGGACGTTTCCTTTTTCCGGCACGGCGGGCTCCAGCACGTAATCAAAAGCGGATATCCGGTCCGTGACGACGATCAGCGTATGTTCCCCCAGATCGTACAGCTCGCGAACCTTGCCTTTGTAAAGCAGCGGCGCATCAACAAGTTCCACAGCGGTGGATACGGCCGGTGATGTCATGTGAATCCTCCCCATGTTGTGGATCAACACTGAAAATCAGTTTTAGAACGCTAGCTTCGTTTAATCCCTGTTCAATGTTGATCCACTTTTTTTCTTTATATCAAACCAAGTCTCTTGAAAATCGTATCCACATGCTTCAAATGCCAGGATGGGTTAAACGCGTCTTCGATGTCTTCCGGGCTCAGCACGCTTGTAATTTCCGGCGTGGCCTCGATGATCTCGCGGAACTGGCGCTGCTCCTCCCATGCCTGCATTGCCCGCGGCTGCACGGTATCGTACGCCTGCTCGCGGCTGAAGCCTTTGTCGATCAGCTTGGTCATGACGCGTCCGGAGAACGGCACGCCGAAGGTGCGGCTCATGTTGCGCTTCATGTTTTCCGGGAACACCGTCAAATTTTTCACGATATTGCCGAAGCGGTTCAGCATGTAATTGATCAGCATCGTCGCATCCGGCAAAATGACGCGCTCCACCGAGGAATGCGAAATGTCGCGTTCATGCCAAAGCGCCACGTCTTCGTACGCCGTGACCATATGGCCGCGGATGACGCGGGACAGGCCGGAAATGTTCTCGCAGCCGATCGGGTTGCGTTTATGCGGCATGGCCGACGAACCCTTTTGGCCCTTCGCAAAAGCTTCTTCCACCTCGCGGACCTCGCTCTTTTGCAGGGCGCGGATTTCCGTCGCGAATTTGTCCATCGACGTCGCGATCAGCGCCAGCGTCGCCATATATTCGGCATGGCGGTCGCGCTGCAGCGTTTGCGTCGAAATCGGAGCCGGGCTGATGCCGAGCTTGCGGCACACGAATTCTTCGACGAACGGATCGATGTTCGCGTACGTGCCGACGGCGCCGGAAATTTTGCCGAATTCCACGCCTTTGGCCGCATGGCGGAAACGCTCGAGGTTCCGTTTCATTTCTTCATGCCACAACGCCATTTTGAGTCCGAACGTCGTCGGTTCGGCATGAACGCCGTGCGTGCGTCCCATCATCGGCGTGTCTTTGTAAGCAATCGCTTTGTCTTTCAAAATGTCGATGAAGCGGATCAAATCCTGCTCGATGATTTCGTTCGCCTGGCGCAGCAGGTAACCGAGCGCCGTATCCACCACGTCGGTCGACGTCAGGCCGTAATGCACCCATTTGCGTTCCTGCCCGAGGCTTTCGGACACGGTACGCGTAAAAGCGATGACGTCATGGCGCGTCTCCTGCTCGATTTCGTAAATGCGGTCGATGTCAAAGGACGCCTTCTCCCGCAGCAGCTTGGCGTCTTCCTTCGGAATGACCCCGAGCTCCGCCCATGCCTCGCAAGCGCAAATCTCGACTTCGAGCCAAGCCTTAAACTTGTTTTCTTCGGTCCAAATGGCCCGCATTTCCGGTCTGCTGTAACGTTCGATCATGAATTATCCTTGCCTCCAAATATGAGTTTGTTCGACCCAATCCAGCGCATGCTGGACGTCTTTGCACAACAAATTGATATGGCCCATTTTGCGGCCGGTCTTGCTTTCAGTTTTTCCATATAAATGAAGCTTAGGCACGATGCCGAATTCATTCAGCGAAGGATCCGGCACCCCTGCCCGCTTCACGGCTTCATCCAAATGCTGCCCTAATACGTTCACCATAACGACCGGGATGAGCAGCGTCGTATCCCCCAGCGGAAGATTGCAAATCGCCCGGATATGCTGTTCGAACTGCGAGGTGGCGCAAGCCTCCATCGTGTAATGCCCGGAGTTGTGGGGACGCGGCGCGACTTCGTTGACGTACAGTCCGCCGTCCTCCGTCACGAACATCTCGACGGCCAGAAGTCCGGCTACGTTCAGGCTTTCCGCCAGCCGTTCCGCCAGCTTCCGCGCCTCCCGCTGGATGTTTTCCTCGACCCGGGCAGGGACGATCGACAGATGCAAAATGCCGTTCACGTGAATGTTTTCCGACACCGGAAAGCTTTTGATTTCCCCTTTCGGGCTGCGGGCCGCGATGACGGAAACTTCGGCGCGGAACGGAATGAATTTCTCCAGAACCAGCTCGCTGCCGGATGCCGCCAGCTCCCGGTATGCCGTTTCCAGTTCGTCCGCTTCGCGAATAACCGCCTGCCCCTTGCCGTCATATCCTCCGGTTGCCGTTTTCAGCACGCAGGGAAGACCAAGCTCGCCGGCCGCGACGACCAGGCTTTGCAAATCCGTCACTTCGCGGTACGGGGCAACGGGAACGCCCGCCGCTTCGATCGCTCGCTTTTCGCGCAATCGGTGCTGGGTGGTGTACAGCAGGGCGCTGCCCTGCGGCACATAGGATTCCCGCTCCAGCAAGGCGGCAACGCCGGCGTCGACATTTTCGAATTCGTACGTGATGACGTCCGACCGTTCTGCCAGTTTCCGCGCCGCTTCTTCATCGCCGTAGGCCGCTTCGATCTGCGGCGTCACTTGTCCGCACGGCGACCCGGGCGTCGGATCGAGCGTGACGAACCGGTATCCCATGGCCGTCCCGGCAAGCGCCATCATCCGCCCGAGCTGGCCTCCGCCCAAAACGCCGATCGTCGCTCCCGGGAGGAGCGTTTTTGCTTGGAGCTGGCTTGGCTGTACGTTACTCATAGCGAATCACTGCTTTCCATCACTTCGTTGCGGATGTGATCCCGGCGCGCTTGCACCCGGTTCTGGATGACAGGGTCCGAAGCCCCCAAAATTTGGGCCGCCAACAGTCCCGCGTTTGTCGCGCCGGCCTGGCCGATGGCCACCGTCGCCACCGGAATGCCCCCGGGCATCTGCACGATGGACAGCAGCGAATCCAGCCCGTTCAGCGCTTTCGTCTGCACCGGCACGCCGATCACCGGCAGCACCGTTTTGGAGGCGACCATCCCCGGCAAATGCGCGGCTCCGCCCGCTCCGGCGATAATGACCTTAATTCCCCGCTGCGCGGCTTCTTCGGCAAAAGAAAACATCAAATCCGGCGTCCGATGCGCCGAAACGACCTTTTTCTCATAAGGAATGTTTAATTCATCGAGCACCTTGCAGGCGTGCTGCATCGTTTCCCAATCCGACTTGCTGCCCATAATCACTGCGACCAATGCTGACATGCTTCCTACCTACTTTCCTTGTGGTTTTCGTAAAAAAGCGTTCTGCTATGGATGATGCCTTTTCTAGTGAAAGCCGAAAATAAGACCAAAAGGCCCGGTCCCAAGAAAATGGAGATTTTCAGGCTACCGGACCATGTCAGGAATACGCAGGCGAACCCGGGACGCTGCCTCGGATAAAGGCCGCCGCCAAGACGGATAGAGGTACTGGCCTCCCCTGCGGTATTCCCTCGTAGTCCGGAAATTTACGGTTTCCGGGTAGAAACTTCCGGGCCTTATTCCCGGCATTATACGAGTCGTTTTTAATTGAAAGTTGTAGATGATTGGCGAAAGTCTCCGGTAAGGCGACTTACACTTATCAGTTTAACAATCCCCTACATCACATGTCAACTCAAACCCGAACAATTAAAACGAATATGATTATAATGTTCGTTTTTTCGGTCCGTCCAACTAAAAAGCAAGCCAGTATGCCTTTCGATTCCGGCACACTGGCTTACGTTTTTTATATTTTCGCTTTATTTAATCACAAGAACAGGTATGCGCGCATGCTGCACCACGTTATGGCTGACGCTGCCAAGCACGAATTCGCGGATTCCGCCAAGTCCCCGGCTGCCGATCACGATCACGTCCGAGCCATGCTCCTGGGCCACTTTCAAAATAGTTTCCGCAGGCGCCCCTTGAATCAATTCCGCGCTGTAATTCACGCCCGCATCGTCCAAGCGTCTTTTCGCTTCTTCGACCGTCTGTTCCGCAAGATCGTAATAATCCTTGTTTACGGAGGCGGGAATCGGCGCCAATCCTTCACCGATAAACACGCGGGGGAAATCGAACGCATGCACGACTTCAATCACCGAGCCGGGGGCCGCTTGCGCAAGCTGGACCGCCTTGTCGAGCGCCCGGTTGGAAGCTTTGGAACCGTCGTAAGCCAGAAGGATGTTGGAAAATAACATGTGAACCCACCTCTTCTTTCTCTGTTTTGTTGGACCGCCGCAACTTTGCTGAAGCCGGCAACCTTCTCTTTTTATTACACGCAAAGATAAAGGAAGAAACTTCTAGCCAAAGCCTCGGAGCCACAGGAAACAAACCGTCGTATAAAGAAAAAAATCCGATGATGCCCGTCAACAGGGTCTTGCCTCAGGTCGATGCGGAAAGCCTTACCTCAAAAAATAGGCATACAGAACGGCATTGATGAACAGCAGCACCGGGATGCCGATCCGGAAGCTCAGGTGGCGCGTTTTGTGGCGCTTGCGGTACATGGCGATCCATACGCCCAGCGCCCCGCCGATGGCCGCCAGCAAAAACAGCGTTTTTTCCGGCACGCGGTCGCGCCTGTTTCTTGCCCTTTTCTTATCTTCCGACATGACCAGGTAGCCCACTGCATTGATAAAAATAAACCATACCCAAAGGGCTGTCCTCACCCGGAGAACCACCTCCGTTCTTACTGCCTACCTTCATTATAAATCCGCATCCCGGCGGAAACAATGGACAAACTCCAAACCATAACGGAAGATACGCCCGCAAAAGATCGGATGGCGTCGATATTCGTCGTTACTTGTCGTTTTTCTGCTCCAAGGCCGCTTTTAACAGCTCGCCCAGGTTGGATACGGCAGCCGATTCCTGTTTGGCATATTTTTCGACCAGTTTGCGCGCTTCCCTTTTGTTGACGTGGTTATGATCCTTATTGAGCGTTTCCGTAAAGCCGCACGGCAGGCACTGCACGTACATACCGACCTTGCCTTCCTTGAGCTCCATTTTTTTGTGGCATGTCGGGCAGCGACGGTTCGACAGCCTTTTTTCGTCCGAACGGCGGTAGCCGCAGTCCTCGCTCGGGCATACCAGCATTTTGCCGCGTTTGCCCTTTTTCTCGAGGAGCCGGGTTCCGCACTGCGGGCAGTGGCTGTTCGAGACGTTATGCGGTTTGTATCCTGCAGAGCTGTTTTTGACCTCGGCCACGAGCTCCTTGGACATTTGGCGAATGCCCTCGATAAACGGCTCCGGCTTGCCTTGGCCGCGGGCGATTTTTTCGAGTTCGGCTTCCCAACGGGCGGTCAGTTCCGGTGTACGCAGCTCGGGCGCCACCAGCTCGATCAGCTGTTTTCCTTTTCCGGTCGGATGCAGCAGGTTGCCTTGGCGCTCGATCGTATCGGAATTGATCAATTTTTCAATGATGTCGGCCCGCGTCGCAGGCGTCCCGAGTCCATGCTTTTCCATCTGCGAGAGGAGGCTGGCTTCGGTGTAACGCTTCGGCGGAAGCGTTCTTCCTTTCTGGACGTGCACGCGCTGCACTTTGACCGAGTCGCCTTCGCGAAGTTCGGGGAGCAGCACCGGACTGTCGTCGTCATCCCCGTCGTTGTCGTCGTCGGACAAATCGTCCGCATCCGCGCCGTACACTTCCCGCCAGCCGGCATCCTTGATCGTGGTGCCTTTGACGTGAAGCTGCTCGCCTTCGACCTGCACGACGACGCTCACGTTGTCATAACGGGCAGGCGGATAAAACAGGCTGATAAACCGCCGCACGATCAAATCGTACAGCTTGCGCTCTTCCGTGCTTAGCTGGTTCAGCAGCACCGTCTCTTCCGTCGGAATGATCGCGTGGTGATCGCTGACCTTGGAGTCGTCGACGATCCGTTTGGACGTAGGCAGGTTTTTGCGCAAAAGCGGACGGGCCAGCTGCGCATACGGGCCGACGGCCACGCTCTCCAGGCGTTCCTTCAGCGTATGAACCATATCCGACGTTAAATAACGGCTGTCCGTGCGCGGATAGGTGACAAGCTTATGCTGCTCGTACAGGCGCTGCAGCACGTTGGACGTCTGCTTGGCGGAAAATCCGTATTTGCGGTTGGCGTCCCGCTGAAGTTCGGTAAGGTCGTAAGCGAGCGGATGCGGCTCGACCTTCTCCGATTTTTTCACCTGCGTGACTTTGCCGTATTGTCCTTCGAGTTTCTTTTTCACCGTGTCGGTTTGCTGGCGCTCGAAGATGCGCGCATCCCCGTTTTTGCCGCGCCAGGTTGCCGTGAAGCTGCCAAAATCGGCCTTCAGCGTCTCGTATTCCTGGGACCGGAAATTCACGATTTCATTTTCCCGGTTCATGATCATGCCGAGCGTCGGGGTCTGCACCCGCCCTGCGGACAGCTGCGCCCCGAATTTGACGGTCAATGCCCGGGTGACGTTCAGCCCGATCATCCAGTCGGCTTCGGCCCGGCAGCGCGCCGATTCGTACAGTCGGTCGAACTGGTTGCCCGGACGCAGCGAAGCAAAACCCTCCTTGATCGCTTTGTCGGTTTGCGAGGAAATCCACAGGCGCTGGAACGGTTTGTTCCAATGGGCCATTTTCATGATCCACCGGGCCAGAAGCTCCCCTTCGCGCGCCGCGTCGGTGGCGATGATCAGCTTGTTGATATCCTGGCGTCTGGTCAGCGACTGCACGATTTTGAACTGATGCCCGGTTTCACGGAGCACCTTCAGCTTCATCGTTTTCGGCAAAATCGGCAAATCCTCCAGATTCCAGGTTGCGTATTTGTGGTCGTAATCTTCGGGTTCGGCCAGGCCGACCAAATGCCCAAGCGCCCAAGTCACGATATATTGTGGGCCTTCAAAATATCCCTTATGCTTTTCCCTGCTGCCCATGACCCGCGCGATTTCGCGTGCAACGGACGGTTTTTCGGCTAAAACGAGCGATTTCATTATGTATCCACCCTTTCTTCCGTCCTATTATAACATTGATTGCGGCTGCGAATGCAAAGGACGACGAAACCCGACCGATTTGGTTCAAATCGTGAAAACGACAAAATCCCCTCAGTGGGCATCACGTCCGATGACGGTACCTTTCTGAAGGGATTTCAGGTGGTGCGGTGTTCGCCTAATCCTGTTCCTGCTTCGGAATCTCGTTCAGGCTCGGCGGAAATTTAGCAGCTTTATCCGGATGCAGCGTTACGTTTTCCTCTTTCCTGCTCGCTCGGTTTTGCTGGTTGTTGATTTTGAGCGGTTTATGATGCGGCATGCTTATCCCCCCTTACCGTTTAGCCATCCCCTGATCCGCGCCGAATTATCCATGACTGCGTTCGGTTTCTTTTAATAGAAGATAAGCATCAAAATAATGCGTCCCGTCCCCGGCTTGTCCGCTTACGTAAATGCGGCCGTCCGTCACCTCGGACCTTTTGACCTGAATTTCATCGCCCAAGCGGGCTTCGTGATGATACGTGATTCGGAATCCGGCGTACGTAAGGCCGGCAAGCTCGTCCGGGGTCAACGTATCCATGCATAAATCGGCATAACGCGAATTGTTCAGATGGCCGCTGGCGTCGATCCCGCTGTATCGCACCACGGATCGGTACGCGTCCCGAAGAGGGACGTCCTCCGGGATGGTGACTTTATCCGGCGTTTCGCCCGCCGAGTCCTCTTCGTTGATGTAGACGTCAAACGGGAATTTGGACGGCCTTAGCATTCTCCGTTTTTGAATGTCGACCAGCGCCCAAATGCTGCACGCTTCGGCAATGATATCCCCGCCGGAATAGATCCGGAAATCCCGCTGCCACAGCGCTCCCTTCGGTCCTTTGTTCCAGGTTTCGATCGCGATTTCCTCCAGCGCCTTCGGCATCCTGCCGATACGCAAATCCATCGTCATCAGCATCCAGCCCATACCCGCTTCGATCATCTGGTCTCTCGTCGCCCCTAGCTGCTCCAAATCGGCATCCGCCGTTCTTTGGGCGAGCGACAGCAGCACCGACAGCCTTGCTTCGGATTTATAATCGATATCGTTGGAATGTATCAGGTAGGTTTCAGTCCATTTGTTGCCCATAGCTCTCTCCCTTTTCGAGTAAAAATTGATCGTCCCGGCGCGTACCTTTTTCGTTGTCCGAACTTCCCATGAATTGCAGCCTGCGCACATCCTCTTATGTATTAAAAGCTCGGGAATGCTCATCCTAAAGGTAATCCATCAACAGGGTAACGAAGCGAATATTACGGATTTCATGGCCTTCATGTTAAGGGTTCGGGGGTTGTAATCCCATACATAAAGCATACTCCTAGTTTTTATTTTATTCAAAGCGGCGTAATCGCCGTCATGTTCAGGGAAGTTCCCTTGCTGGGCCATCCGGTCAGATCCGATCATGCTCGATGTCATGATGCCCCAAATAGACGGAATTCAAGCATGCAAGGAAGTTCGTGAGGATGGCGAGGATAGAAAAGCCCGCCAAAACTATATGCTTTGACGGGCTTCTAGGCTTTATGTGGATATCGGTATTTCCGCTACTGCTTAGCTTCAAAGGATAGTTCGCAAACTTACAGGACGACCTTTAAACGCTTTCAAAAGTTCGTTATTCATAATGTGAATAAAAATTTGAGAATATCGACGTTTTGAACCTTTCATGCCATGAATCTGTGTATTATGGGGATGAATTTGTGAATTTGTGGAGAACTTTTTGTGAGAATCTCCAAATTTACAAAATTCGATTTATTTTTCTGTGCATAAGTCCATTTTCCAGAACAAAACTCGGATGAGCTTGTGGATGAAAATTTCCAATTTCGCAAAGATATCCACAGATGGGGACAAAAAAACCACTGTCAATGTTTCATCAACAGTGGTCCTTCGCTTGGCAGCGTCCTACTCTCCCAGGACCCTTCGGTCCAAGTACCATCGGCGCTGGAGGGCTTAACGGTCGTGTTCGGGATGGGTACGCGTGGAACCCCTCCGCTATCGCCACCAAACAGGATTTTTGCGCTGCTTTTGCTTCGGAGATTACTCGCCAGCAAAATATCCATCCTCTAAAAGGATTTGCAGCTTCAAAATCATTCAGATTTTTGATCACCTGAAAACTAGATACGAAACGTTTGCGTTTTATTTTCCGTAGCATTTCCCGGTTTTTGTTCCGGGTCCCGCCAAAGTACTCGGAATCAGCTACGAAGCTGTTCTTCACTTTGGTGGGTTTGTTCATGCTTCCGTAGCGAGCTTTCTTTCAGAAAGCTTTTAGGATAAGCCCTCGACCGATTAGTATTGGTCAGCTCCATGCATTGCTGCACTTCCACCTCCAACCTATCTACCTCGTCGTCTTCAAGGGGTCTTACATACTGGGAAATCTCATCTTGAGGGGG
>NZ_BORW01000040.1 GCF_018333375.1 Paenibacillus cookii | reverse complement strand
TCCGGCTTCCTTCAGATTCTGCCTCGCGGCAGACACCCTTGCCCTTGGCTAACGGTAGGCGCTCGCCAGCCCCCGTTCGGGACTTTCACCCTAGAGATGACGCCCATGCTGGGCGTACCGAAAAAGGCATCCCCCAGGCGTTTCAAGCCAGTGGAGGATGCCTTTTTTACATCGGGCGCGTGCCTATTTCTGCTCCTGCAGTTGGGCCTTCGTTTTCTTCAAATACGCGCGCCACGTAATGCACCACTGCTTCGGATCGTCGAGGGACGACTCGTCGTTGCGGTGAACGGTGCTGTTGTGCGGAGCGGTTTTGACGATGTCCGGGTTCGTATAAGCTTCATTCGAAATATGCTCCAGCGCCCGAATGTATTCGTCCAGGTCTTCCTTGGAATAGGACTCGGTCGGCTCGAGCGTAAACGGCTGCGGCACGATGTACGGATGGTGGGACGTCCAATAATGGAGGCCGAAATCGCACATCCGGCGCGTGATGTCCTCGGTCGTGACGCCCGTTTCGTCCGTCAGCTGCTTCCAGCTGTACCGGACCTGCTCCAGGCGGCGGCCCTTGATGTACGGAGCGCTTGCGCCGCGGATCTGCAAAATCTTATGGTACAGGTAATTGTTGTTCAGCACGGCGATTTGGGCCACGTCCTTCAATCCTTCGGCGCCAAGGCTCAGAATCCAGGCGTATGCCCGCAGCACGGTTTGGGCGACGCCGTGGAAGCTGCGGACCTTGCCGATGCTGAGGTCGCCCTGCTCCTTCAGTACGTAACGCCCGCCTTCTTCGCGTTCCACGAGCGGCCCCGGCAGGAACGGCTTCAACTCTTCGGTCACGCCGAGCGCACCCGTCGCCGGTCCTCCGCACATATGCGGGGCGGCGAAGGTTTTGTGCAGATTAAAAAAGCACATGTCGAAGCCGGCTTCCTTCGCCCGGGTAATGCCAAGCAGGCCGTTGGCGTTGGCCTGATCGTAGTAGCAAATGCCGCCGGCGGCATGCACCACGTCCGTAAATTCCCGGATGCGGTGATTGTAAATGCCCGTGTCCTCCGGGTTCGCGACGACAAATCCGGCCGTCCGTTCCGAGACGGCGTTTTTCAGCTTTTCGAGATCCGGGAACCCGTCCTCGTCCGGATGCAGCGTGATGATCTTGTAGCCTTTGACCGCTGCGGTCGCCGCCTGGGACGGATGCGAGAAAATCGTCGTGATGATCTCGTCCCGCCGGTCGCCTTCGCCGCGGGAATCATGGTAAGCCCGGACGATGGAGGCCATGGCCAGCAATGCTTGGGTGCCGCTGCTCGGCTGGAACGAAAAAGCGTCCATGCCGGAAATTTCGCGCATCGCAAGGTCGAGTCGATGGTAAATCTCCAGCATGCCCTGCACGGTGCCGGCATCCTGGAGCGGATGCAGCTCCGTTAAACGCGGGTTGCGGATCAGCATTTCATTGATGCGCGGAATGTATTTCATCGTGCAGGTGCCCTGCCCGATTTCGACGTTCAAATCGGATCCCAGCGTCTCCTGGGACAGTCTTAAATAATGCCGGAGCACTTTGGCCTGCCCGATTTCCGGAAGCGCGGGAGCCGAACTGCGCCGCATGGAGGCCGGGATGCTGTCCTCGGCGCTGCCGACCGCGGCCGCCACGGCGGCTTCGGTTCCCGGAGGGATGACGCCCCGCTCTCCTGGGCGGTGAAGTTCAAAAATAACCGGTTCATCCCATTTGGCTTGGTGGAACTGACGGACCTTGAGGTCTCTCTTAATCCGTTTCATGGCGTCTGTCTCCCCCTCTTAGGTTCTTGTAGTCGATGACGTGCCGACAATCGCGCGGATCGCGGCCGCAAGGCGGTCCAGATCGGACTGCGTATGGATTTCCGTCACGCAGTAGAGCGCGCATTGTCCCCACGCCGGATACCCCGCTGACAAATCCTTGCCGCCGAAAATGCCTTCCTCCATCAGGCGGCGGTTGATCTCGGCAACGGTCAGGCCCGTGGCGTTAAAGTCGACGACGAATTCCTTGAAAAAGGCGCCTTCGAACCGAAGGGCGACGCCCGGAATCTCCGCCAGCTTCTTCGCGGCATAATGCGACTTCTGGATGATGGTGCTGCCGACCTCCTTCATGCCGTGCGGACCGAGCAGCGCCAAATATACGCCGGCCGTAATTCCCCACAAGGCGGTTTGGGTGCCTACGGATTCCTTGCCCTTCTCGCGGAGGGCAAAGGACGTGCGCTCGTAAGCGACGTCCCCGAAGCCGTATTCGCCTTCTACCTCCGTCGGTACGATGCCGAACAGGCGGGAAGGATATTCCATCACGAATTTCTCCTCGTCGCGCGTCGCGATGAATCCCGCCTGGCCGCCGCCGTAGTTCATATGCATGCCCAGCGGCTGCAAATCCCCGCAGACGATGTCCGCGCCGTAGCGCGGCGGAGCTTCGAGCACCCCGAGGGAAATCGGGTCGACGCCGACGATCGATACGGCCCCGGCGTCATGGGCAAGCTTCGAGATTTCCGCTCCCCGGTCCTCGATGATGCCGAGATACCCCGGGTTTTCGAAATAAACGGCCGCCACGCCGGGGCCGAGTTTGCTTTGCAGGTCGTCCAGGTCCATTTTTCCCGTCGCCGGGTCGATCTCCACGTATGCGATGTCCATGACCGGTACGCAGTAATTGCGAATGATCGCGGCCTTATCGGGATCGACGGAACGCGGAAGCAAAGCGGTCTTGCGGCCCGTCATGCGGCCGGCCATCCGGATGGACGTCGATGCCGCCTGCGCCCAGTCGAACGTAGGCACGTTGACGACGTCCATGTCGACAAGCTCGGCGACCAGGCTTTGGTATTCGAACAACGCCTGGAAACGCCCATGGTCTTCGTAAGGTTCGCCGGCATAGGCGGTCACGAATTCGGAACGCTGGTTGATTTCGTCGCATACCGCCGGAATGAAATGCTGCCAACAGCCGGCTCCGATGAAATTGAGATAATCGGCGCCGTCCTTGTTTTTGGCCAGCAGGCCTTCGATATGGCGGCGCAGCTCGTATTCGTTCATCGCCGGCGGCAGGTTCATCTCCCGCTTCAGCTTGAGGCTGTCCGGAATCGCTTCATGCAGCTGGTCCAAGGATGTCAGGCCGATTTCCTTCAGCATCGCGTCCCGGACCTCCGGTACGGTATTCGGAATATAAGGATGGGCATAGGTTCTTTCTGCCAAATGAATCGCCTCCGTTCGTATTGGAAAAGCAAAACAAAGATCCGTCCTAAGCAATGCCGCCTCCGTCGACGACAAGCACGCTGCCCGTCACCCAGGAAGACAGGTCGCTGGCCAGGAACAATACGGCGTTTGCGATATCCCGCGGCGTGCCGAGCCTCTCCAGCGGCCGCCCGCCCGCCGAAGCGACGAGGAACGACGCTTCGTCCTGCTGAAGCTGCCTGGCTTCGTCGCGAAGGAGCGGCGTGTCGGTGTCGCCCGGCGACACGCAGTTGACGCGGATGTTGGCCGGGCCGTGGTCGATGGCCATCGCTTTGGTCAGATTGACGACCCCGGCTTTGGCCGCGCAGTAAGCAGCGGCCCGGTCCCCGCCTTTCAGCCCCCAGCCGGAGCCCGTATTGATGATGCTGCCTCCGCCGCCTTGCTCCATGATCGGGATGACGTACTTGGAGAGCAGGTACACGCCTTTCAGCGAAACGTCCAGCACCAGATCCCAATCCCGCTCCTCGAGCTCGGTCACCGTTTTGCGGCGGATGACGCCCGCGTTGTTAAACAGGATGTGGATGCCCCCAAGCGCCGATGCGACCTCTTCGGCGACGCGCTCGCAATCCGCGGCGGAAGTGACGTTGCAGCGGTAGAAGCTGGCCTGTCCTCCCTTTTCGCGGATGCCGGCGGCCGCTTGTTCCCCCGCCGTTTCATTGATGTCGACCAGCACCGCATGCGCTCCGAATTCGGCGAGCAGCTCGGCGGCGGCCAGGCCGATCCCTGAAGCGCCCCCCGTGACGACCGCCACTTTACCCGATAAGTTCAAAACATCCTGTGATTTAAGCATCGTTCTCCTCCTCCAGCTTCATGTTGTCCGCTTCCGCCGCCATGCTCCGCCACAGCCGTTCAGGCGAGCCGTTTTCGGCCATATACGCCTGCAGCAGGATGCGGAACCGGAAAGGCTCAGGCTTGACGGCATGTTCCGGCGACTGCGCCGGTCCGCAGCTGTTGCTGCCGAGGCCGTTTTGCCGGTAATCCAAATTAAGGGTGATATAATCCCGCGGCTTCAGGTCGCTCAAATGCCGAGCCGCTTCCAGATCGGCGTCCGCATACCGCCTTGCGCTGAATTCAAGCACCGGCGCGCCGGCCGCCATCAGGCCGATGCCCGTTCCATCCGAGACGGACACCCAGCGGACGTCCGTCCGGTTGCCGTTCTCTTGCGGATACACGTACGGCGTAAATAAACCGTCGACCGTGTTCCTGTAGACGCCGAACCTTCCTGCTTCCTTGCTGTCCGAATAACTTTCCCCCGGCCCGCGCCCGTACCACCGGACATGCTCCATGTCGCCCGGCATTTCGAGCTGGAGGCCGATTTTCGGCAGCATGGAAGGCGGCGTTCCTTCCGGCGTCCCGTTCACGTCGATGACGACCAGCCCGCTGCCGCTCACCGTATACGAAACCTCGCAGCGGAAACCCCAATCATGGACCGGCGGCGCAATCCGCGAATTCCAGGTGACCCGTACCGCGCTATCGTCCAGCCGTTCCCAACGGAAACCGTCGATCCGTTCCGACAGCCGGTCGAGATGGGCTTTGCGCCAATCCGCGAGCACGTACATGTCGTTGTCGATCGGCGCCCGCCAGAAGTTCAGGCGCGGACCGCGACGAATCAGCTCCTTGCCGCCGAAGCGCAGCGAAGCGATTCCCGGCTGCAGCCGGTCAAAGGTCATCCGGAACGCATCGTTACCAACGGCAAGCCTCCGGTCCTCCTCGTTTGCCGACAAGGCCCGAGGTTCGGCGGAGACGGCCGCGGCTCCCGGTTCAATGGAGGCGGGTGCGATTGGCAACGCAAACTGGGCCCAGGCCACCTCATGGCCTTGGGAAGCCCAATCGCAATCGGCCGCCAGCGTGAAGCCGATGTTCAGCCAGCGTTCCGCACCGGCGGCACCGACGTTCCGTATCGGGTCATCCCGCAGCGGAATCTCCACCTCGCGGCTTTCGCCCGCCCCGATCTCCGGCAGCTCAAGCACGCCGCTGTCCAAAACCCGTCCGTCCGCCGTGACGCTGTAATGCGCCCGCAAGTGATCCAGGCCGATAAAATCGTAGCGGTTCGTCACGCGGATGCGGCCTTCATCGGCCATTTTCACCCGGACGGGTTCGATGATTTTCTTATATTCAAGGAGGCCCGGCGATGGCGTCCGATCCGGGAAAACCAGTCCGTCGATCACGAAGTTGCCGTTGCTTGGCACATCGCCGTAATCGCCGCCGTAAGCGTAATCGGCCTTGCCATCCGCCGTCCTGCGGCTGAGGCCGTGGTCGATCCATTCCCAGACGAAACCGCCCTGCAAGCGCCGATATTTGTCGAAGACGTCGAAATACGCGCGCAGTCCCCCGGGGCCGTTGCCCATGGCATGGGCAAATTCGCACAACACATGCGGTTTCGGATGATCCTCCATTCGGCCGAAGCCTTCCATTTTCTCCACGGAAGAATACATCGTGCTGACGACGTCGCATACCTCCGCTTCCCGGTCTTCCTCGTAATGCACGAGGCGGGTCGGATCATGTTCTTTGCACCATGCGGACATCGCGCGGAAGTTGCAGCCGAAGCCCGATTCGTTCCCCAGCGACCAGAAGATGACCGACGGATGGTTTTTGTCGCGTTCCACCATGCGGCGCACCCGGTCCACGTAAGCTTCCTTCCAGGCCGGATCGTCGCTTAGCCGCGATATGTTGCCAAGCGGCTCGAAGCCGTGCGTTTCCAAGTCCGTTTCTTCCATGACGTACAGCCCGTATTCGTCGCACAGGTCGTAAAAGCGCGGGTCGTTCGGATAATGCGCCGTACGGACCGCGTTGATGTTATGCCGCTTCATCAGCTTGATGTCCTCCAACATCGTCGACAACGTCACCGTCCGGCCCGTATCCGGATGATGGTCATGCCGGTTGACGCCTTTGAGCAGGATCGCCTTGCCGTTCACCAAAAACTGGCCGTCCTTCACCTCGATGCGGCGGAAGCCGACCCGCTGGGCGACGGTTTCGGTTACCTGCCCTTGCGCATCGAATACGGTTAATACCAGATGGTACAAATACGGCGATTCCGCGTTCCATAAAACCGGTTTGGCGACGGGCAGGTTAAACTCGGCATGCGCCTCCCCGGACCATGTTTTTTCGGCGGAGAGCAGCTCGGCTCCCGTCCGATCCAGCAGCTGGAGGGAAACTTTGCCTCCGGCGTCCTTTCCAGCCATGTCCGTGCGCACCGACAGCACCGCGTTCGTCAGCTCGGCGTCCAGCTCCGTTACCACCCGGAAATCGGCCATGCGCACGGTGGACGGTTCGGCCACCAGGTACACGTCCCGGAAAATGCCGCTCATCCACCACATGTCCTGATCCTCCAGATAACTGCCGTCCGACCACTGATATACGCGAACGGCCAATCGGTTCACGCCGGATTTCAAATAAGGGGTCAAATCGAACTCCGACGTCAGGCGGCTCCCTTGGCTGTAACCGACAAACGCCCCGTTCAGCCACAGATGGAAGGCGCTGTCCACCCCGTCGAATTTAATGGACACATGCCGTCCGTCCCATCGGGCGGGAAGCTCGAAGTCCCTGACGTAACTCCCCGTCGGATTGTCGTTCGGCACATGCGGCGGATCGACCGGAAACGGGTAATACAGGTCCGTGTAATGCGGGTGCCCGTAGCCCTGCAGCTGCCAGTGGCCCGGCACGCGGATGTCGTCCCATCCCGAAACGTCGAATTCCTGCTCGTAAAAATGCCGCGGAGCCAGCTCCGGCCCCTCCGCAAAATCGAATTTCCATATCCCGTTCAGCGATTTGAACCACGGGGAACTCCCCCGGTCGTAACTCAAAGCGCCTTCCCGATCGGGGAACGGAATGAAATAAGCCCGGCTCTTCGTGCGGTTACGCTCCAGCACGCCGAGGTTATCCCAATCCCGCTGCTTCATGATGTCATTCATGGTCCTCTTCCTTTCTCTGCGATCTATCCTTTGATGCCCGTCGTTGCGATTCCGCCCACGATATAACGCTGCGCGAAGAAGAAAATGGCCAGCGGCGGGATGGAGATCAGGCAT
Organism: Paenibacillus cookii; assembly: GCF_018333375.1. Classification (GTDB taxonomy): domain Bacteria; phylum Bacillota; class Bacilli; order Paenibacillales; family Paenibacillaceae; genus Paenibacillus_AQ; species Paenibacillus_AQ cookii. Next base: position 29,789 of record NZ_BORW01000040.1, on the reverse strand, counting down.
GTAATCGCCATAATCGACTGCATGTCGACGCCGTACATCCCCTTAAACTGGGACAAACCGAGCGTCAGCGTATACTTCGTCTGGTCGTTCAGGAAAATGAGCGGTCCGAGATAGTCGTTCCAGCAGCTCATTACCTGGAATACGGCCACCAGGATGAGCGAAGGCCCCATCAGCGGCACGATGATCCAGAACAGCACCGTCACTTTGCTGGCGCCGTCGATCGTGGCCGCTTCGTCCAGCTCCCTGGGCAGGGTCAAAATAAACTGCCGCAGCAAAAAGATATAATAAGCGGATCCGAACCACGAAGGCACGATCAGCGGCTTCAGCGTATTGATCCAGCCCAAATAGTTGAATTCCATGTATTGCGGAATCATCGTCACTTCCCACGGAATCATCATCGTCGCCAGCACGACCAGAAACAGGAAGTCGCGTCCCTTGAACTGGAACCGGGCGAAGCCGTAAGCGACCAGGGTGCAGGAGATCAGCTGGCCGAGCGTGGACAGGGCCGTAATGATCACCGTGTTTTTCAAAAACAGGTTAAACGGTTGGCTGTTCCAGGCTTCGGCAAAATTGCTGAATTTCCAGACGGAAGGAATCCATTTGGGCGGGAACAGATACAGCTCCTGCTGCGATTTGAGCGCCGTCGTCACCGCCCAGAACAAGGGCGCGATGAACAGGAGCGAGAAAACGATCAGCAGCGCGTACGTCAGCATCTTTTTCATCCGGCCTGCCCCCCTTTTTTCGATTTCCGCTCATCGCGCGAATTTTTTTTCATTTCGCCTTCGTAGAACACCCATGCTTCCGACGACTTGAAGACGAGGAACGTCAGCACCAGCACGATCAGGAACATGAACCAGGCGTTGGCCGCGGAATATCCCATTTTGAAATATTTAAAGGCGTTTTCGTACATGTACATCGCGTAAAAATACGTAGACTTCAGCGGTCCGCCCCCCGTCAGGAGCAAAGCCAGGGTCAGCTGCTGGAACGCCGCGATGATGGACGTAATGAGGTTGAACAAAATCGTCGGGGTGATCATCGGAATGGTCACGCTGAAAAACTGCCGGATTTTGCCGGCCCCGTCGATCGAAGCCGATTCGTACAAATCCTTCGGGATGCCCTTCAATCCCGCCAGGAAAATCAGCATCATCGAACCTTGTCCCCACAGGCTGGCGACGACCATCGCCACCAGCGACCATTTCGTGTCGTTCAGCCAGTCCGGACCCTGAATCCCGAACAGCGACAGAAAGTAGTTCAGGATCCCGTAATCCCCGCTGTACACCCAGGACCAGATCATGGCGAGCGCCACGCCCGAAATGACGGACGGCAGGTAGAAGGCGGTACGGAATATCGCGCTGCCCCGCACCTTTTGGTTCAGCAGCATGGCGAGTCCTAACGCGATGATGATGTTGAGCGGGACGAAGAGGGCCGCGAATTTCAAGGTGACGAATAGCGATGTCCAGAACATCGGATCGTCCGTAAACATTTCGATATAGTTGTCGAAACCGATAAACGTCACTTTGCCGACGATCGGCCAATCGAAAAACGATATGATCAGCGAAAACAGCAACGGGCCGAGCGTAAAGACGACGAATCCGAATATCCAAGGAAAGATGAAGAGGTAGGGAGCAGCCCCACCCCATCTGCGTTTTCTCAAGGGCTTAAGGGCGGCTGTCTGTTCCCGTGCGTTGTGCAGGTAGGTCTGAGCCATCTCCTAACCTTCTTTCTTTAGAGGTTGTTTAAGCGTTTATTTCAAATACCGCTCGCTGTCTTTGACCGCCTGGTTCAGCACTTCCTGGGCGCTCGCGCCGTGCATCACCGCTTCGACCGCTGCCGACAGCTGACGGTTCACTTCGTTCCATTTCGGGTTCAGCAGGAACGCCGGCGTATCGCTCGAACGTTCAAGCATCGCGTAAAACGGCTTGTAAAGCGGATCCTGGTCCTTCTTCAGCTCGGTCACGACGCTTTGGCGGACAGGCAGGTCGGCTACGCGCATTTTGATCGAATCGTTGGATACGTAAAATTTGACGAACTCCCACGCCAGATCTTTTTGCTTGGAGTCTTTGGCGATGGACAGCGCGGATTCGGCGAGCACGCCTTTGACCGGTTTGCCCGGGAAGGCCGGCATTTCCACGGTGCCTACGTCGACGCCCGCCTGCTTAAACGACTCCAGCGGCCAAATGCCGCTTTCCCACATGGCGATTTTGCCGGCCTTGAAGATGTCGTCGCCGCTCTGCTGGCCTTTGCCGCCCGTCAGCACGGCGGAGCCGTTTTTCACCATGTCCCCGAACATTTGGATCGCTTCGGCCGTCTCCTTGCTGTTCATGTATCCGTCGATCGCTTTGCCGTCCGGGGAAATGAAGGAGCTGCCGTTGCTCCAAACGAACCCCTGGAGATCGTACGTGTCGTTTTCGGCGCGCACCCCGAAGCCGTACTGCTTTTTCGACTTGTCGGTAAGCTTCTGGGCGATGTCCTGGAATTCGGCCCAGGTCCAGCCGTCTTTCGGATACGGGACGCCCGCCTCGTCGAACAGCTTCTTGTTGTAGTACACGACGCGGGTCGTAAACCCGGCCGGGATGCCGTAAAGCGTATCGCCGATTTTGCCGTAGTTGAACAATCCTTTGTAAAAATCATCTATGTTGAGGTCCGGGTCCTTGTCCGCATAGCCGTCCAGCGGCTCAAGCGATTGATGGTACGTCGGGAAGTCCCACATGTACATCACGTCCGGCGGGTTCGCCGCGCCGAAGCCGGCGGCCAGCTTCTGGTCGAATCCGTCCGCGTAAGCCTCGACCTGCACCTTCGTGCCCGGATGCGCCGCTTCGAACTTTTTGGCGATATCCTGTTCGATCTTAAGCGCATCCCCGGTATCCCAGGTCGCAAAACGCAGCGTTTTCGTTTGTTTGGAGCCGCCTTCCCCCTGGCCGGACGTTTCGGCGTTTCCGCCGCTTCCGCCGCAGGCGGACAATACGGATACCATCACCGTTGTTGCAAGGACAATGAGTGAAATTCTCTTTTTCATCTTGTCAGCTCCCCTGTCAATGAGGTGTATAATAATTGAACCGCTTTCATCGTAACTCTTATGAAAGCGGTTCAAAACGTGCATCTATTCGAATGTTGTTGCGTTTTTGTTCGAATGTCGCCGGGCGGGTGTCAATCTGTTCGGGACGCCTCCCCTTTTTGTTGGGAACGGTAATGGCTCGGCGTTTGGCCGGTGCAGCGCTTGAACCATTTGCTGAAATATTTGCTGTCCCCGAGGCCGGTGCGCTCGGCGATTTCCTGCATCGTCAACCCCGTATCGCGCAGCAGCGCCGATGCGAGCCGCAGCTTCCGCTTGTATTGGAAAGCGATAAAGCTGTCTCCGACCGCCTTCTTGAACAGGATGGAAAAATGGCTGCGGCTCAGGCCGACCCTTTCCGCCAGCTGGCTTGCCGACCAGTCCGCCGCCGGATTTTCGTGCAGCAGGCGGACCGCTTTCCAGATCGGCTCCGGCCAGTCCTCTCCCGATACGCCGTATATTCGTTCCAGCTCCGCTTCTTTATGCAGGGATTGGAACGCCTCTTTCAGTTCCACGGCATCCTGCAATGCTCCCTTTCGGCTCCATTTCAGCTTCCCGCACCGGCTTTTGCATTCGACCAGCAAGCCCTCCGCGGTCCCCCGCCGCGATTCGGGAACGGCCCAATAGCAGTATTCCCCGCCGTAAGGGATCACGGTGCCTTCGCATAAGTGCCTGACGTCCTGGCCAGTGCCGAGGAGCAGCCCGCTCCAGCTCGAACCGCAATCGGCCGTACGGATCAAATAAAGATGCAGCGGCTCGCCGTTGAAATGCCACGTTCCCCCGCGCAGCCTGGCAAGCTCGGCGGGAAATTTTTCGTGATGCCCGCTCAGCCAAGCGAAAAGCATCGCCTCCAGCCGTTCGCCGTCCTGACCGTCCGCCGGAGGCGGGGACTGCAACTCCTGCCGGAATTGCTCCAGCATCTCCTCCAGCTCTTCATCTTCGAACGCGGTCTTGAGCAGGTAACCGGATGCTCCCAGGCGGATGCCCTGCTGGGCGTATTCGAAATCGCGGTGACAGCTCAGCAGAACGATTTTCGTCCGCTGTTCCGTTTCCTTTACCTTGCGCGACAGCTCGATCCCGTCCATTTCCGGCATGACGATGTCGGTAATGACGACTTCCGGGCGGTATTCGAGAAAAGCTTCCCAAGCCTTCAGCCCGTTCGGCGCATCCGCAACGATCTCCATGCCGAACCGCTCCCATGCGATCGTGGAACGCAAACCTTTGCGAACGATGCTTTCGTCATCCGCAATCAGCACCTTAATTTTTTTTGCCGTCTCCATCCGAACCCTCCTCCTTTTTCGGCCAACGAATGAGGATCGTCGTGCCCTCGCCTTTCGTCGAATGTACCGTAAGCCCGTACGGCGGGCCGAAATGCAGCTTGAACTTCTGGTCCGCGTTTTGCACGCCGAGCCCGCCGCGCCCGCGGCTCTCCGGCTTCGGCTTGAACAACTGCTCCAGCTTCTCCGCCGCGATGCCCGCGCCGTCGTCCTTCAGCGTCAGCACCAGATCGTCGTTGTCCTCCCTCACGTCCAGCTCGATGGAGCCGACGCCGTCGGTAAAGCCGTGGAAAAATATATTCTCGAAAAGCGGCTGCAGCGTCATCCGCGGGATCAGGTACCGTTTCAGCGATTCCCCGCAGTGCAGGTCGTAACGGAAAACCTCGCCGTAACGGATTTCCTGGATTTTCAAAAAGTGATCGATCATGCGCAGCTCTCTGCCGAGCGTAATCAGCTCCTGCGAAATGTCGAGATTCCCCTCCAGCACCATCGTCAAATGGTAAAGCATGTGGCGGATCTCCTCCGCTCCCTCCAGCCGGGCCTTCCATTGGATCGAATTCAGCGTGTTGAACAATAGATGCGGATTGATCTGGTAATGGAACGCCCGCAGCTCCGCTTCCTTTTTCAGCCGTTCGCTTTGCTCCACTTCCTCGATCAGCGTCTGCACGCCGCTCACCATCCGGTTGAAGCTCATGTCGAGGCTTCCCAGCTCGTCGCGGCCCTCAACGGGCAGCCGGGTATCGAGCTTGCCGAAGCTGACCTTCTGCATCGAATCCTTGAGCGTCCGAATCCGGGCCGTAAAGCGGGAGGAGAAAACGTAAGCCAGCCCGAACGCAAGCACGCAGGAAATGACGGCAACGACGACGGTGTTGGAGCGAATGACTCCGGACGATTTATAAAACGCTTTGGCCGGCAGCCGGGCTTCGATGGTCCATTGATTCACCGCCAACGTCCGCTCCCAGATGACGTCGTTTTTTTTCGGCGCAAACTTGGAAGCGCTCTCGTATATGAGCCTTCCATCCGGGGACTTGATCGTCAGATGGGCCTTCGTGTCTTCTTCGAACAGACGGAACATGTGGAGCAGCTCCCCTGCATTTTCCTCGATCAGGATCGTGCTTCCGTCCTGCGCACCGTTCGGGTGATGGATGGGCACCGCCAGCCCCAATACCGGGAGATGGGAATCATCCCCCCTCATCGCATGGTTTTGCTCGTAAAAACCGAGCCAGTATGTGCCTTGATAAGATGCCGGCCTGGACTTCCATGCGGGAATGTTATCCAGCTTGGCCACGTCCAGATTGCTTTCCCCGTAATAATACCCCGATGGCGTAATGATATAAATGCCTGCCGTCCGGTCCGTCCGGAGCGACTTCAGCAGCGCTTCAAAATCGTTTTTTTCGATAATTTCGCTATAGGTAACAGGAACCCGGTTCCCTAAACCGGTACGGGCCGGGTCTAACAAATACGAATAGATGGTTTCGCTTGTTTGTTTCATGCGGCCCAATGACGAATTGGTCTGCTGCTCAAGCTGGGCCACGGCGTTTTCCCCGTATTTGCCGAACTGCGAATTGATCATTTTCGCCGACTGGTAATACGACACCGCGCCGAGCGAAAGCAAAGGAATCAGGGCCACGATGAGAAAACAAACAAGCAGCTTGGTGCGGATGCTGCGGTACGAGCCCGACACGAGACGGCGGTACAGCTGCCGAAGCCGCTGGCCTTTCATCACGATTTCCCCCCTTGCCTGCATGTAGCGTATAACAGCATTCTAGCATGGACGAACACGCAGAAGATAAAATAAAGCTTCCGATGGCACCGCTTACATTTTTCCAGTTGCGGATAAGCTTGCTTTGACGCGGATCCGGCGCGGAAACCAGCCGGCATATCATGCCGGACAAACGGGAAAAGCACTTCCCCTTGACGCTTTTAAAAAGCGGGAGAAGTGCGTTGTATTGCGTTACAATGCGTATTCATGCCCCAAAATGAGGAACACGCTCGACGTCCAGGTAAACGCTCTGTCGCGGAGGCCTTCGCCGGTCAGGGCGTCGAAATTTTCCGCCATGCCGCTTTTGTTCAGCATGCGGCAGAAGCGGCGCGATACTTCGCGGGCCAGCTCGGCATCGCCGGCCGCGGCGACGCCTTCCACCAGCAGCATCGTCGCCGGCGCCCAAATCGGGCCGCGCCAATATCCGTCCGGCGTATAATACGGGCTGCTGACGCTTTCGGTCGCCCAGCCGTTGGCCGTCAGGAAGCGGCTTTCGTCGCGCAAGCCCTCCAGCAGCGCGGTGCGGATCGGCTCGGGAAGCCGTTTGCCGAGCACGATCGGCACGAACAGCAGCAGGCTGTCGCCGTCGGACGGCTCATGCGTGCCCGAGCGGCAGGAAATAAACGTTCCGTCCCGCCAAAAATGGGCGATCATGTTATCGAGCGTATCCTCCGCCAAACGGCGCCATGCCGAGGATTCTTCCGGAAGTCCGAGCAAGCCGGCGATTTCGGCAAGCAGCTCGGCCTGAAGGATCAGGAACGCCGCCAAATCCGGGCTTTCCACCGGAATCCCGTTATTAAACGCCGTGCTGTTGTCCCAGCCCGAATCGTTGCCGTGGTTGTACTGCGGAATGCCGTCGCCGTCCCCGTCGCGGTACCGGTACCACCATTTCGTCCATTTGGACAATGGGCCGTATACTTCGCGCAGCTGAGTCTCCCGGATGTAATCCGTCCGCTGCATCATCCAGGCGAGCGTCCAGCCGTGAATCGGCGGTTTGTTGCAGTTCCACAGCTCGTATTTGTCGTTGACGAAGTCGGGAATCAGCCCGCTTTCGTCCTGCCGGTCGAAAAAGATCATGAACTGGTCCCAGGCCAGCTTCGGATCATGGCGGACCAAAGCCATCGCGTTAAAGCAATGGTCCCAGCTCCATATATTCGTCATCCAGTTTTTCGACATGTACATGGCCGGCCGCGTCAGCAAGCCTTCCGCCGGGACGAGGCAGGACCAGGTTATATAGGCCGCAAGCTCCCTTCCCTCGGCGAAAGCCTCGGACACGGGCAAACTTCGATCGAGCCAGGAAGCAAAGTCTTCCTTTGCCGACTGAACCGCTTCGTCAAACGGCTCCCATGCGGCCCGCGGCTCCCAGACCGTGCGGAATTCCTCGACGGCAAACTCCGCTTCGTTCGTGTCCGGATCCGGAACGAACTCGGCGACGACGCGGGAGCTTTTGATTTTGTCCCACGGCACTTCCATCTTCATGGCGCCCGCAAGCCGGGTCAGCATAAAGCGGCATTCATGGGTAAAGCTGTTCATCTCCCAGCTGTTTTCGTTCACTTCGTAAGCATAATCGTAAGCGGCCGGCATGAAGGTCAGCCGGATGCCGCAGCCCTTCGAACGGAAGCGGACCGTACGTTTGTCCGAAATGCAAATGTCGGCGTAGATTTCGGACGCGGGCGACTGAAGCTTGACCGCCTCCGGCGATGCCTCAGCCGTAAACGGAATCAGCCTGCCGAGGGCATCCACCGGTTCGATGCGGAAGGCTTCTCCGAACTTGTCGTCTCCGCCCCGTACCGTCCGGAGGTACAGGCCTTCCTGTCTATTTTTTCCTTCGGGCAGGAGCGAAACCGCAAGAAACGTTTCTCTCCGGCTGAAGGGCACGATGCTCAGGTCGAATTTCATGGCTGTTCTCCTTCGTCAAGAGGAATCATAACGCTTTCATTGTACCCTTGATCGGGAAGGGCCGAAACGGCCAGTTGTTTTCGAGTGGCGGCCATTTTGTTGGAAAAACGGGGGCCACCTCATAAAAGGTGTCTTTTTGTTCGACCATGCGGGGCACAAATGTTAGGCCGGTCTCCGCCGCCTTCCGAGATTCGTTATTTAGCTTTCGGCTTGGAATGGCTCGCGTCGTTGCCGGTGGCCGGAACGGAATCCGCTTCGTCCATCAACAAACCCTATGAACACGAAAAACACCCTGCAGCCGGACAACCGAAGGGCGGTCCGAGGTCTGCAGGGCGTGGATAAGGCCTGGTCAAAACTTATGATGATCTTGTTATTTCCCGTGACACTTCTTGTATTTCAATCCGCTTCCGCATGGGCAAGGTTCGTTTCTTCCGACTTTGGGAACGGTATTGTCGCTTTCGTCCACAAGTCGGACGAGCCCTTTCTCCGGATCGATGGCATTCATCGCGCTCAGCTCCACCAGCGTATGACCGGCGTTGGCCCACATTCTCGTGTTGTTGTACACTTCCGCCAGCAGGGAAATGACGCGCTGCGCATGCACAGGCGTTTTGAACGGGATTTTATGGCGGTCAAACTGATTGATCAGCTCCTGCATCGGGGACTTCTGCACGCAAGCCCATTGAATGTCGTCAAGCAGATGTTCCACCCGCTCCGCGTCCTTGCTCATGTTGTTCAGCACAAAAGCCTGCAGTTCTTCAAGCTGCGGCGTCATCTCGAAGTAACCCATATCCGCGTAGCGGAGCAGCTCTTCTTTTTCCGGAACGTAAAACGGTTTATCGTCCAATCCTTCCGCCAGCTCGGCCAGCTTGTTTTCATCCGCGCTGCCTGCGATCAGTCCGTTGTACAGAACGTCGCCCGCCAAAAGGATGTTTTGTCCGCGATCGCCCATCTTGCCCGCGCAAGCCGCAAGCTCCTCTTTGGTGATCGACTCGTCATGCTGCGAATTATATAGTTGAACAAGCTTGTCCAGCTTGATAACGCCGTACAAATGAGCCGCGGCAGCGATATAATCGTAAACTTCCTGCTTCGAGCCGTGCTCTTTTTTCAATTCGGACAAGCCGATTTGCGATGCGGCCGCTTTGATTTCCTCCGGCATCAGCACATGCAGCTTGCCTTCGTTAAAGAAGCTGAATACGAGCCCGCGCTCCAGAAGATTCGCATAATGTCCGAAAGGCAGCGTATTATCCTGAATGGACGGCTCGTTCATCACTTTTTCCAGAAGGGCCCATTCATCGGCATCCGTCGCCATCACGATCGGCCGCAGCTGCTCCGGATCGGTCAAATATGCTGAAAGAGCATCTGCAAGCTCTTCCTTCTTCATCTTGGAACGTCCGGAAATTTGATTGGCGGCAGCAAGCGAAGAAAGTCTTGATTTGGTCAAGCTTTGCAGAATTTCCGGCAAACGGTTCATCACGTCTCCGATGATGGCGTGCTGTATATTACGTTCTTCCATTTGTAACCTTGGGTCTTCCAACATTTACACCTCTTCCAGATTGATAAGCATGCAGGCAACGATTTTGCAAATCCAAAGAACCCTCTTCGGCATCGAGCGGCCGAAAACGTTTCATTCGTTTATAGATCGCACCCTGGAGCGTCTAAATCCATGCCGCGGCATCCGAGGCATGTGAATTTAGCCGCATCTTTAAACATTATACACTATTCGAGCCGTTTCATCTTCCATACCGAAAATTTTACAACATGCCGGCAAGGAGAAAAGCAACAAAAGCGCCCGGCCTCCGGAAGGCCGGGCAATATTCGCTGCTATTCATGAAACGAAAGCTACACCATGATTTTACAAATATCGTTCGTAAATTCGACCGGATCCTGGATCGGAAGCCCTTCGATCAGCAGCGCCTGGTTGTACAGCAGGTTCGTATACAAGCCGAGCTTTTCGCGGTCTTTGTCGAAGGCTTCCTTCAAGGATTTGAACACGTCGTGCTGCACGTTGATCTCCAATATTTTGTCGGCCTTGATGCCTTCGCTGCTCGGCATCGCGTTCAGCACTTTTTCCATTTCGATCGAAAGCTCGCCTTCGGCGGACAAGCATACCGGATGGGACTTCAGGCGTTTGGATGCCTTGACGTCCTTCACTTTGCCGGCAAGCAGTTCTTTCATCGCTTCGAACAGCTCTTTGTTCTCTTCCGCTTCGGCTTTGGACGCCTCTTCGTCCGCTTCGGACTCGATGCCGAGATCGCCGCTCGATACCGATTTGAACTCCTTCTCCTTGTAGTTCATCAGCATCTTGATCGCAAATTCGTCGATGTCGTCGGTAAAGTACAGAATTTCGTAACCTTTGTCAAGGACAAGCTCCGTTTGCGGCAGCTTCTCGATCCGTTCGACGGAGATTCCGGTAGCGTAATAGATATATTTTTGATCCTCAGGCATTCTCGACACGTATTCATCGAGCGTAACCAGCTTTTTCTCCTTCGAGGACGTGAACATCAGAAGATCGGACAACATGTCCTTGTTCATGCCGTAATCGTTGTATACCCCGAATTTAAGCTGCCGGCCGAACGCTTTGTAGAACGTTTCGTATTTCTCGCGTTCGTCCTTCAGGAGGGACAGGAGCTGGGATTTGATTTTGTTTTTGATGTTTTTGGCGATGAGCGTCAGCTGGCGGTCATGCTGCAGCATTTCGCGGGAGATGTTCAAGGACAGATCCTCGGAATCGACCATCCCTTTGACGAAGCTGAAGTAATCCGGCAGCAGGTCCGCGCATTTGTCCATGATGAGGACGCCGTTGGAATACAGCTCGAGGCCTTTTTCGTATTCCTTCGTGTAATAATCGAAAGGCGTGCGTTCCGGAATGAACAAAATGGCGTTGTACACGACGGCGCCGTCCGCCTTGACGTGCACGTAGCTGAGCGGTTTGTCGAAGCCGTAGCGTTTTTCCGCGTAGAAGTTCTCGTAATCTTCCTTCGTCAGCTCGCTTTTGTTTCGGCGCCAGATCGGCACCATGCTGTTGATCGTTTGCTCTTCCTTGTATTCCTCGAATTCGCCCTCGCCGCCTTCCTTCGGACGGCTTCCGCTCACTTCCATTTTGATCGGATAACGGATGAAGTCCGAATACTTCTTGATGATCGTTCTCAGGCGGTATTCCTCAAGGAATTCGTCATACCGGTCGTCCTCGGTGTTTTCTTTGATTTTCAGAACGATTTCGGTTCCTACCGAATCCTTCTCGCAAGGTTCGATCGTGTAGCCGTCCGCGCCTTCGGATTCCCAGCGGTAAGCCTGGTCGCTGCCCAGCGCTTTGCTGGTCACCGTCACCTTGTCGGCAACCATGAACGCGGAATAAAAGCCTACGCCGAATTGACCGATGATGTTGTGTCCGTCCTTCGCTTCGTTTTCGCTCTTAAAGGCAAGCGAACCGCTTTTGGCGATGATCCCGAGGTTGTTTTCCAGTTCCTCCTGGGTCATGCCGATCCCCGTATCCGTAATGGTCAGCGTGCGGTTTTCCTTATCGGGAGTAATGCGGATATAATAATCATCTTTATTGAAGACGATGTTGTCGTCGGTGAGAGCTTTGTAATAAATCTTGTCGATCGCGTCGCTGGCGTTGGAGATCAATTCCCTCAAAAAGATTTCCTTCTGCGTGTAGATCGAGTGGATCATCATGTCCAGCAGCCGTTTCGATTCGGCTTTGAACTCCTTTTTGATCATGAGTCAGTGCTCCTTTCGGCTCGATGGGTATGTTAGCACTCTCGCACAATGAGTGCTAATTCTTATTTTTATATATCACACCTTGAATTTCGAAGTCAATACATGAAGACGATTTCAAAGCCGGTGATCCTGGCTTTCGCCGATGCGCTCCCCCGTAGTGGTGCCCATCCTGCGCGAAACGGGCCGGCCTGCGCAGAATGACGGTGCCAATATAAAAACCCGCGAATCCTCGCGGGCTTTTGTGCCGTCTCTACTCCGCCGCAAACAGCCTCCTTAAATAATCGTTCAAAAATAGGCCTGCCGGGTCCACCTGCTGGCGTACCTTCCGGAACGCATCCCACATCGGGTACAGGCCGGCAAGCTCCTCCGCCGTGCGGGTATGCATTTTCCCCCAATGCGGTCGGCCGCCGTGCTTCCGGAAAATGTCCTCGACGTCGCGGAAATACGTCTCATGCGCCATTCCCTTGTACATATGAACGGCAATGTACGCGGAATCACGGCCGTAGGCCGGGCTGAGCCAAATATCGTCGCCTTTGACGTAGCGGCATTCGACCGGGAAATGCACCGCATGTTTTTCCGCCGCCACCTTGGCCCGGATTTCGCGGACAACTTCCTCCATCCGCTCCGCCGGCACGCTGCATTCCATTTCATTGAAACGCACGAGCCGCTGTGTGGCAAAAAGCTCATGGCTGTACGCCACGTTCTCGCCCGTAGGGACGAACCACGCCGACAACTGGCTGACCGGCTTGCACAGTCCCGGCAGGATGCGGCAGCCTTCCGACATCATGCCGAAAAAGGCGTTTTCCATCACCAGCTGATTGACCTGCTGCCAAAACCGGTTTTCGGACGGCTTTTCATCCGTTTCATCCAACAGCTTCACCTGGACGGTATCGGTATGGGGGAACCAAAAAAATTCGAAATGGTCGTGATGGTCCCGGAGCTCCGCCAGCCTATCGAAACATTCGTCCATGGACAGGCGCATGCTTCTATAGTGAAGCACCGTCCGGGGAACGACGCGGATGCGGACCTTCACCACGATCCCCAACATCCCGAGCGAAACCTGAAGCGCCTTGAACAGCTCGCGGTTCTGTTCCTCGCTGCATGTCAGCAGCTCGCCGGACGCCGTCACTACCTGGGCTTCCAGCAGCTGCGTCGATAGAGAACCGAACCTTATTCCCGTTCCGTGCGTTCCGGTTCCGATCGCGCCCCCGATCGACTGGACGTCGATGTCGCCGAGGTTTTCCTGCGCCCAGCCCTGCTTGTGCAGCGCTTCGCTGATGTCCTTTAATCTCGTCCCCGCCCAAATCCAGACGCTGCGCGTGCTTTCGTCCACCGGCTCGACGCCGGCCAGGTGGTCCAGCGAAAGCAGGACGTCTCCGGTCTCGACCAGCGGCGTAAAGGAATGCCCGGCCCCGATGACGCGGATGCCTTTGCCTTCCTTGGCGTAGGACTGGACCAAAGCCGCGATTTCATCGACCCCGGTCGGATATGCGACATGCCTTCGGCATGGTGCGGACGGTTCCCGACCAGTTCCTCCATACCTTCCGGTTTTCGTTCAAAGAAAGCATTGTCCATCCCCCCGGTACGTCGTGATTTTTTCAACGATCTTGCCTTTCGATACGCCGTACAGATGATTGAACCGTTCGCATAACTCCCCGGCCTTCGCATGCCGGAAGAAAACCGGATCGCCCAGCGTGAGTGGCTCCTCTCCTTCGTACTTTACGGGGGTTTGCACTTCCCCCGCGCCTTCCAGCGGCATCAGGGACGCCCCTGCCGGCAAATAAGGTTTCGGCAGCTTATCTTTGCCGGCGGCTCCCGAAGCCGCATATCCGCCCCCGAGACAGGTATACAACTGTTCACTAGGCTGGCGCACGATTTCAACGGCGAAACCAGCCGCGGGCAGATAACGGAAATCTTTGTAATTGTCGAATAACGCCGGCGCAAAAAAACCGGAGCCGACCGTCACTTCCGTCACCGCTTCCTCCAGGACCGTCGTATGCAAGCTTCCCGTGCCGCCGCCGTTTACGAAACGCAAAGGCGCCCCCATCGCGTCTTCGATCATGGCGACCAGCGCCGCCCTTTTGCTTGCGACCTGCCGGACGGATCGCCGCTTCAGCGTTTGCACCAGCCTGTTTTTCGGGCCGCTGTTCGGATAATGGTCGCCTACCCCGGCAATTTGGGCTTCGTACCCCATGACGCCGTCCAGCATCACCATGCGGGAGGAGAGGATTCTCTCCACGACCGGCTCCGCCTCGGCAACGGTGCGGATCGGCGAGCGCCACACGCCGAAATGCAGCCCCGGTACGTCCATCGACATGTCCATGTCGAGACATACGGGGAAACGTACGCCATGCCTCGCCGCGATGCGTTCGAGATGCTCGATATGCGCGATCGAATCGACCATCAGCGTAACCGATTTGCCCCGGCGGATGAGCTCGGCCAGGCTGGACAGCGCGGACGGCTCCCACACGGGATAACCCATCACGATATCGTCCAGTCCCTGCTTTACCAGATATATGGCCTCCTGCGGCGAAAAACACATCACTCCGCAAAAAACCGGGCTCCGATGAAGAATCCGCTTCAGCAAAGCGACGCTTCGGACCGACTTGGTGGCGATGCGCAGGTTTTTGGAGCCTGCCCGCTTCAGGATGTTCCGGGTATTTTCGTCAAACAAATCCAGGTCCACGTAAGCGAAAGGTTTGGGAATGCCCTCAAACGCCTTTTTATAATAGGCATAACCGCGATCCATCTTCTCCCTCCTTCTGAAACGTCTGCCGTTGCGGGCAATAAAGCCGGAAAATGGAACGAATGAATGGAAACAAACGTGAGGCGGCGAATCGAAATAGAGAAAGCGCTGTCATTTTAAAGGAACGGTATGAGCTGCTACGTCTTATTAAGGGTATCTAAACGATATGTCCGTTAACTGGAAAATAGGCTTGCGGAGTCGTCGAAAATTGAGGTCGATCGATCAAGCGGTCATGTGGAAGCGAAAATGATTCTTGAGGCATGTAAATTATCCTTATTTTAGCTGAAAAGGAGAATGCGGGCAATCGGTTCTTTTCGCGTGCTTCCCGCCCGGCACCGGCCGCCCGGAAGTCACGAAGAAGCGGGCTTGCGAATAGGCTATTGCAGCAAACATACGAACCTGATTAGGAGCGATTGCAATGCCTCTTTACGAGCCTCCCGTTCAAGTGCGAACCCTTGCTTATGACGCCCCCGGCATCCGGATCCAATATCCCCAGGTCGCCGGACTGGCGAGCCCCCAAGCCGAGGAGCGAATCAACCGCGCGATCATCGGGCAGATCCAGGAAATGCAGCGAATCCAGCAGCATGCCCAGACCGGAAGCCACCCGCAAACGACCGGAAATTTCGAAATCAAAACGAACGAGCGCGGCATTCTCAGCCTGGTGCTCAGCAACTACACGTATTCCGCTCCCATGGCCCACGGCTATACCGTCGCCAAGGGATTGACCTTCAACGCCCGCACCGGCGCTTCTTACGCGCTGGCCGACCTGTTCCAGTCCGGCTCGAACTATCAAGCGAAGCTGACGTCGGAGATCAACGCCCAGATCCGCAAAAGGAACCTCCCCATGCTGGAAGGAACGACGGTAACGGTCCAGCCGACCCAGGATTATTATGTGGCCGATAAAGCGCTCGTCGTGTTTTACCCGCTGTATTCGATTGCGCCCTATTATGCGGGGTTTCCGATGTTTCCGGTGTCGGTCTACGACCTGCAGAACATCGCTGCCGAAGAAGGACCGCTTACGGTGCTCGCGGCGGATATCGCTTAATGCGAAAGCGGCAGCCCCGGCAGGGATGCAAACACGCCAAAAAAGCCGCCCTATACCGCCGGAAACGGCGGTGCAGGCAGCTTTTGCAGGCGGCATCGGCTTTCAAGCTTCCATGAAACTGCGCTTATTTGACGCCATTATAGACGAAAGCTTTGATAATTTGGCGCTGCGACAAGAAAAACACGACGAGAATCGGCGCCACGAGAATCAGGTTGCCCGCCATCAAAATATTCCAGGTGCCCACGCCTTCGACCTCGCGGATTTTGGCAATGCCGATCGGCAGCGTTCTGGCGGTTTCGTTCGTCGTCATGACCAGCGGCCAGAAATAATCGTTCCAGTGGGCGATAAAGCTGAACAAGGCGAACGTGACAAGCACCGGCTTCACCATCGGCACCATGATCCGGACGATGATTTTCCACTCCGCCGCCTGATCCAGCCTTGCGGCTTCGATCAGCTCGTCGGAAATTTGCCGGAACGCCTGCCGCAGCAGGAAGATGCCGAAGGCGCTTGACGCGAATGGCAAAATGAGGCCCAGATGGGTGTTGAGCAGCTTGAAGGCGCTCAGCTCCAAATAGACGGGCAGGAAGATCAATTGACTCGGAATCATCAGCGTCACCATGACGATGCTGAACAAAAAGCCCGATCCGGCAAACTTATATCTGGCAAACGCATAGGAAGCCGGAATGATCGTCAGCATTTGCAGCAAAAGGATGCTTACGGCGATGATGACGCTGTTCGTCATGTAATGCAGGAACGGCCCCGTGTTCCAGGCGTCGACGTAGTTTTTCCAGACGGGATTCCGCGGAATCCATTCCGGCGGAAATATCATCGTCTCCGGCAGCGTTTTGAGCGACGTGGACAGCATCCAGACAAACGGCAGGGCAAAAATGAGCACCAGCAGCAGAAGTCCGGCAGCGTTCGCAAGGCGGAGCACGACGTTCATGATCGTGCGCAGCAGAGCCCGTTTCGACCGGATCCCGTTCATGGGCGTGCCGGCGGCAGCCCGGATCGGGCCTTCGATGGCGCGGTTTGCGGCTTTCAAGCGTTACACCTCTTTCTTAACGGTAATGAACCCGGTTCGACAGCAGTTTGAAGTAGATGATCGTCAGGATGCCGACAATGACCAGCAAAATGACGCCTGCCGCGGAAGCATACCCTATTTTAAAGAACCGGAAGCCGTATTCGTAAATGTAGTACACGAGCGTGTTCGTGGAATTGACCGGCCCGCCCTGGGTCATGATGGCGATCGTTTCGAACACCTGGAATGAACCGATCATGTTGATGATGACCAGGAAAAAGATCGTCGGCGACAGCATCGGCAAAATCAGCTTCGTAAACGTCGTCCACGGCCGGGAGCGGTCCAGGGAAGCCGCCTCGTAAATATCGGCGGGAATGCTCTGCAGACCGGCGATAAACACCAGCGTGTTGTACCCGATGCCTTTCCATACCGCGACGATGACCAGCGAGACGAGCGAGGTGCTCGGGTGCGACAGCCATTGCAGCTTTCCGAAGCCGAACAAGCCGATCACCCAATTGAGCAGCCCGTATTCCGGGTCCATCAGCCAGCTCCACAGCAGCGAAATGGACACGAGCGAAATGATATGCGGGCTGAAAATCGCCCCCTGCACGATGCCGTAAAAGAAATTGCCGCGGTTGAGCCACAAGGCCAGCAGCAGCGACAACGCCGTCGTCAGCGTAACCGTCAAAACCGTGTAAACGGTCGTATTGGAAAGCACCTGCATGAATTCCGGTTCGGACAACAAATCCACGAAATTTTGAATCCCGACGAACGTTTTCGTCGGACTGATGAAATTCCAGTCGTAGAAGCTCAAATAAATCATGTAGAAGATCGGATAAATAAAAAACAGCGAAAAAATGATGATGGCCGGAGCAACCATGCCGTAGGGACGAAGTTTATGCCAAACCGTCATACGATCGCGCCCCCGGCAATAAGTGCCCTCTCCTGCATCCCGGCCCCGTATATTCTGCCGCCGTCCGGGCCGAAATAATAAAGCTGGTCATGCGGAACCGCTACGGTTACCGCGTCCGCAGGCTCCAGCGGCCTCAGGAAGGTTTTGACGAAAAACGTTCCGGCATCCGAACGGATTTGGTAAATGTTCTCCGCGCCCAGGCTCTCGCGGGTCAGGATATCCCCTTTCAAGACAAGCCCTTCCACCGGGCGATCGGGGTTCAGCAGCCCCTGTTCGGGCCGGAAACCGATGAAACCGACCGGACGGTCCGAGCGGATGTTCAGACCTTTCATGCCCTGCATGTCGATGATATTCATCGCGGGCGTGCCGATAAATTGGGCGGTAAACAGGTTGGCCGGGTCCTGGTAAAGCTTCATCGGCGAATCCGCCTGCTGGATCGCTCCCTTGTTCATGACGACGATTTCGTCTCCCATCGACATCGCCTCCACCTGATCGTGGGTCACGTAGACGAATGTCGTGCCCAGCCGCTTGTGAAGCTGGATCAGCTCCGTCCGCATCTGATTGCGCAGCTTGGCGTCCAGATTGGAAAGCGGCTCGTCGAGAATGAATACCTTCGGCTTTTTGACCATGGCGCGCGCGAGCGCGACCCGTTGGCGCTGCCCGCCGGAAAGGCTTTGCGGCTTTTTGTCCAGGAAAGGGGCGAGCCCGACGATCTCGGAAATGTCCTTGACGAGCTTATCGCGCTCGTTTCGGGGCACGCCCCTGTTTTTCAGTCCGAACTCGATGTTGCCGCGGACGGTCATGGTCGGATACAGCGCATAGTTTTGGAATACCATGGCGACGTCCCGCATGCCGGGCGGCGTATCGTTCACGCACGTATCGTCGATCCAAATTTCTCCCCCGCTTTGCTTCTCCAGACCGGCAACCATGCGCAGCGTGGTCGATTTGCCGCAGCCCGAGGGTCCGACCAGCACCGTAAAAGAACCGTCTTTGATCTCCAGGTTCAAATCCTGAATCACCGTTTCATCCTTGAATGTTTTGCTGATTCCTTTTAGCAGGATTCGTGCCATACATGCATCTCCTCCTTCGTTTTCCGCTTGTTCAGGGCACGCAAGAGCCATTCCAGTTCGTCAAGCGTCGTCAGCCGCAAATCCCATGCCTCGGCGTCGCGGCTCGGATACGGGGAAATGAAGCAGGTTCTGCCCCCGATCCGCTTCGCCGGATGCAAATCGTTCCACGGGTTGTCGCCGACCGACAAAATCTCATCCGCTTGGTATCCCTGCCGCAGCAAGGAAGCCAAATAAGCGTCCAGCCCCGCCGGCTTTCCCGCCCCGCAGCAAATTTCGTCGAAAACATGCCCGATTCGCATAAACTCCAGAAATTCGGCGCCCGATGCCTGATGGGTATTGGTCATGAGCACCCTTTTTTCCACGCCGAGCTCTCCGATCGCCTGCATCAAACCGCCGTGAACCTCGAAGCGGTGCGGAGCAGCCAGCATTTCTCGACGCACTCTGTTAAAAGCTTCGTCCAGCTTCATGGCCGGCAGCTTGTATTTATGGCTGAACATGGCCGCAATGCACCACGGATCGCCGATATGAAGCAGTTCCCCGTCCAGGATCGAATCGAATTTGTAAACTTTTTTGCGCATCGGGACGGATGAACCGTCCCATGCATATCCCCTCGCTAATCCGTCCTCCAGCCGAACGACCAGGAGATCGTCCTTCAGATGGTAAAAGTGGCCGAACCCGAAAAAATGCTCCCCGGACCGGATCGCTTTTCCCATGCTTATGGCCGCCTCCGTATCCGCTTCATGCTCCGTTCCTTCGAGCAGATATCGGATATACCGCTCCATGAAGGTATCTTCCTGATACAACGTGCCGTCCATATCGAAAATAACGACCTTGATCTTTCCCAACCAGTTGTCTTCCGTCATACCGGACATGTTCCTTTCTATTTGCCGAGCAGTTTGTTTGCTTTTTCAGCCGCTTCATTGAGCGCGTCCTGCGGGGTCGTCTTCGGATCGATGATCGCCTTTTCGATCGCATCGCCCAAAATGTCCGCCACTTCCGGATAAGCGTTCTCCATCGGGCGCGGTCTTGCGTATTGAAGCTGGTCGACGGCTACCTTGTACTGCGGATATTGCTTAAAGTGTTCCTGCAGCTCTTCGCTTTCGACCGCGGACGTGCGCGTCGGCAAGTAACCGACGTGTTTGTGCTGGTAAATCGTGTTTTCTTTGGAGGTCATCCACTTGATAAACTCCCATGCCGCTTCCTTCTCTTCGGGTTTGCTCTTCGAGGTCATGACAAGCTGGCAGCCGCCGGTCGGAACGCCGTAATCCTTGTTGGCGGGCATGAACGCCGTTTGCAGCTCAAAGCCGTTGCCCTGGGCGATTTCCAGGCTCTCCGCCACGCCTGCGGTCGAACCGAACTTGAAGGCGGAAATTTGGTTCGCCCAATCCTTGTCCGCGGTCGCTCCGGCCTCATCGCCGACCGGCATTTTGATCAGGCCTTCGCTGGAGAGCTTTTTCCAAAACTCGACCGCCGCGACTCCCGGCGCTTCGTTGAAAGCCGCTTTTTTGCCGTCCTCGCTTAACATCTGCCCGCCGCTTTGGGCCACCAGCGCTTCGTAAAACCAGATATCCACCGGAACCGTCATGCCGAACTTGCCTTTTGCCTTCAGCACGCGCGAGTATTCCTCCAGCTCCTGCCACGTTTTCGGGCCGGCAGGGTCCAACCCGGCGTCTTTCAGCATCGTCACGTTTTTATACATAATCGGGGTGCTGCGCATAAAAGGAAGCCCGTACAGCTTGCCGTTGACGTAGGCGTTCCCCATCAAACCCGGAATAAAATCGTCCAGCTTGACCTGATCCTTATCCTTTTCCACGTACGGCGTCAGCTCTTCCAGCATGCCGGAATTGGCGAACACGCCGGTCGAAGCGATCTCGAGATCCGTCACGGCCGGGGCGTTGCCCGCGGCAAACGCGGCCTGCACTTTGGCATGAAGATCGTCGTATTTGCCTTGATGTTCGGCCACGACCTCGTATTTGTCCTGCGATTCGTTAAAGGTTTTGACCATGTGCAGCTTCGCTTCCTCGATTTTGTCCCCGTAGGCGTACCAGTATTTGATGACCACCTTTTTGGCCGGCGCAGCCGCTTCAGCTTTCCCTTCGACTTCGGCCGCATCGCCTCCGCCCGAACCGCAGCCCGCCAAAGACACCGCCATCAACGCCGCAAGCGTAAAAGCCGTTACCTTCTTCTTGAACACAGTCATTCCTCCACCCTTTTTTTGTAAAATCAGGCCGGAAGCAGCAAAAAGAAACCCGAAAAACGAACGGCAACATGCGTCAGCCGCAGCAGATCAGGTTTCTCCAAGACTCCAACCGGTTTATTTACTTGTCGATACCAGATTAATGGACAACTGTTAAATCTGTTCCCGCGATGCATTAACTTTCGGTCAATTTTCGTTCCGGCATGCCCCACAGCTCCGGCCGGGAAGAAGAAATGGCGGTTGCGCCATGGCTCAGGCAGGCTTCGGCGTGCGCTTCTTCGTACAATAAGCCTCCCGTAATGATGGGGAGCGACGTAAAAGACTTCACCTTGCAGATAGTGTCCGGAATCCGGGCAGGCATCAGTTCGATGATATCCGGTTCGGTTTGCGAGAGGCTTTTGGCGATGTTGTCCAACCCTTCGCTGTCGACGAGAAAAAAACGCTGGATGGTGATCAGCCCCATTTTTTTCGCGTTTTTGACGATGTTCGTTTTGGTGGAAATCACCCCGGACGGCCGGATGCTTTTAGCCAAATATTCCAGGCCGTAGCGGTCGGTGCTGAGACCGCCGATTTTCTCCAGATGCATAAACACGGGCAGGCCGTGCTCCTTGAATACGTTGACGTACCCTTTGACGACGCCGATATGCCCCATCAGCAGAAAAACGCCGCTCAGCTGATCCCGCCGGCGAAGGGCCAGCTCGATATGCCGCGGATCTTTGATGGAAGCGATGCGTTTATGTTGTTCGAGCCCCCGGCAAAAATCCTCCTTGGTGATCGCATCCTTCATTGCTGCAGCCTCCTTGGTTCCATTTGCAATTAGCGTCATCATTCCGCTTGTCGACGGCTTTTTTCAATCCTTGTCCCTTCCCATCCATCGTACGCGTTAAAGGTTTCCTTAAGGTAAAATGAGGCTCATCGTTTTGTAAACGTTGGAAAGGAAAAAACTTGAAGCTCGGGGAGCGGATCGCGAAAAAAGCCAACGTTTGGGCGGCGTCCTGCCTCCGCACGGTTGGCCCATGGTCAAAGGGGCCGTCGACGCCCCTCGTCAAAAAGCCCGGAAGGTACGCCTTCCGGGCTTTGGCTATCCAATATATACAACGGCTCCGCCGCGCCTGTATGCCTTCGGCAGTTCCGCTTCAAGCAGCTCCAGCCTGCGCAGCATATGCTCCAGATCATCCCCGTGCATGTTGGCCCGCGCCCATTCCTTTAGCCGGGAGACTTCGCCCAAAACCGCGGGAACGTCCTCCTGCTCCACATCCACGCCGTTCTCGAACAACGCCAGCCACTGAAGGTCCAGATCCGCGATGGCCGGCGCCCAGTATTGCCGGTAAAACGACTCCGTCGCGACCGGAATCGTAAAGGAACGCTCGAAATCGTCCACGGGATCCACGATAAAAACCGCGATCGACATTTTATTTCACTCCAAACCGTATCGAAAATGTATAATCCGGAAATTCCTGCCGGAGCCGGTTCAAGCTGTTCTCCGCCGCCTCCCGCAGCGCCGGCGAGTCCCCGTCCAGCTGAAACTCGAAACGCCGGATGCCCCTGATTTGCTCAAGCGTCGGGATTTCCGCCGTTCCGTCCGGCGTCGCCCGCGTTCCCGCCGCTTTTTGAAGATTGTGGATCCGCACCTTCGTTTTCTGGTACAGCTGTTTATCCGTAAACTGCTGCGGCGTTTGCTGCGGTTTGCCCGTTTTCGGGTGGATGCGGTCGAGCCCCTCGGCCGACTTCGCTTCATAGAAAACGCCCTTATCCAAATCGATCCCGTCGATTTCCCCAAGCGGAGAATTCCGGCTGTCGTACAGCTCAACGCCGCGGTATTTCGCTTTGCTCCAGTGAACGTAATCGTCCGCATCGCCGCGCGGCGGATTCTCTTCGGGTTCCTGCCCGGACGGCCGTTCCTTTCCTTCAGGCTTGCGCCCCGGCTTCTTCCGCTTCTTCAGCAGCTTCTCCAGCCATTCCTTCAGCTTGCGCCCGCCCCGTTTGCCGAAGCTTTCGGCCAGCCGGCCGAACGGAACCCGGCTGAGCGCCAACGCCAGCAGCGCCGAAATGGCATGCTCGGGCGTAAGCAGCCGCTTGGGATCGCGGATGTTTTTGGCGATTTCATGCCCGCCGGCCGGAAGGCTGGCGGCCGTCAAGGCGATGCCGAGCGCCGGCCAGAAGCCGACGAACAGCAGCGACAAGGCAAACGCGCCCAGCACGATCGCGCCCTTTTCCCAAAAACCGAGGCGGTCCCACCAATTTTGCAGCGAATCGAACATGCAGGAAAAGCACGCGGAATCCGCAGGTTGAACATGCGCCTGCCCATAAGCGGCGAATCCCGCCAGCCCGGCAAGCAGGAAAAGCATCACGGCAACGCCGGCGGCCGCCCGGAAATGCTTCAGCATGTCGTCCTGCAGACGCCCGCGGATCGACCGGGCTTCGTCGTTTCCGTAAAGCAGCGAAAAACCCATTTCCCTTCGTTCGCGGGTCCATGACATGACGCTTGCGAACCGTTCCCTGCGGGTAAGGAGAGCCTCCAGCATGTACCACAGCTCCGATACCGGGGTAATCATCCGTTCCCTCTCCATGCGGGGCAGCCGGCTTTTGACCCGGTTCAAGGCAACGTAATCCAGAATCAGCGCCAGAGCCAGCAGCGTCAGGAAAACGCCTTTCGTCCGGTATCCGCTGCCGGTCCAATCGCTGAGCTTCATCAACCACGCGGGCAAGGAATTCTGTCCATTATAAGCGGCGTGTTCCAGAATGGACCAGGCCAGCAGCAGCGCAGGCAAAGCAAAAATGGCGCCGCCAAGCCGTTTGCGGCAACGGACGGCGAGCCCGATGCCAAGCGTGATCATGCCGGTGTGCACGGGATGGCTGACCGACATGATCGTCGGGAAAATGCTCTCCTCAAAACGCCCGGGGAATAAAGTCCAAACATCCCAATGGATCGTCTCTCCCCCGAGCAGCGTCGTGCTGTAGCCATACGTCCGCCCGATGATGCCCGAATTCAGCCAACGGCGGGCAAGCTCCTCCATCAGCTGAAAGCCGGCGCCGGCCCCCGCCCCCGCAAGCGCGTAATCCGCCAGGCTCATGGAGGTGGCGCGGCGCGAGAAAAGCAAAAACAACCCCAGCGGCGCAAGCTTCCATATTTCTTCCGCGATCGGAGTCAGCACCGCCTGAGACCAGGTGTCCCTCGTGCTTCCGCCGAATATGCCGTGAGCCGCGAGCAGCGTCAGCGCCGTCAGCGGAATGACAAGAAAGACGCCCAGCAGCATAAACAGCGCCGTTTGCTTCCAGGCCAACGTTTTGCTGCGGCACAACAACCAGAATTGAAGCATCACGTAAAAGGACCACAAGTACTGAACCAGCATCGTGCGCGAATCCCGGTACAAAAACAAGCCGACGATCCACGTCAGCAGCGATATCCAGCACCAGATGGCATACAAGGTTCCGAGCCAGGGGTAACGCCGCCGTATTCCGCATAACCATCGATATCCCGCTTCCGCGGCGTCCCGGATCCCGCATCGGATCCGCCAGACCGTTTCCGTAACAACCGCCTCCTTTGCCGTAATCCAGCTATTCATGGGCAGCAGTGCTCTCTCCAAATCATACCCGATGTTGCGCCGTTCATGACACAGGAAATGGTTCGATTTATAAAAACTGGACTTTATTCCTCCAACAAACGAACTACGCGAGGCCGCACCGGTTCGTTCGGACCGGAAACAAGGCGATAGGCGGCCGGCCTGCGCTCCTTTGCGCGTTTAGCGGCCAAAAGCGAAAAAACGCCAGCAACAAAATAGCGGCCCATGTTTGGCTGGGCCGCTATTTCCTCGTATCTCTATTTTTGCCCGAATCGCCGTTACTGCCGAATGAACCCTTTTTCTTCGGCATGGCGACGGGGCTATGTCACCTTTTATTTCAAAATCTCCTCGATGCGGTTCAATACGTCTTCGCTCAGTTCCACGCCGGAAGCTTTCGCGTTTTCCGTGACCTGCTCCGGACGGCTGGCGCCAACGAGCGCGCTCGCCACGTTGCCGCTCCGCAAAACCCAGGCCAGCGCCAGGTTGCCCACGGAAATGCCCAGCTCCTTGGCGATGCCTTCAAGCTGTTTGACTTGATTGATTTTTTCTTCCGTGATGCCTTTGCGCATCCATTCGAGCCTTGCCGCGCGGCTGTCCTGCGGAATGTCCGAGGCCGAGGTGTATTTGCCCGTCAGCAGGCCTTGCGCCAGCGGCGAAAACACCACCTGCCCGATGCCGGAACGCTCGCAGAGCGGCATGATTTCTTTTTCGATGTAACGTTGGAACATATTGTACTGCGGCTGATTGACCACGATGCGGTCCAGCAAATAACGGTCGGCTACGCCCAGCGCTTCCGCGATTTGCGAGGCCTGCCATTCGCTGACGCCCGCGTACAGCACTTTGCCTTGGCGGATCAAATCATCGATCGCGCGCAGCGTTTCCTCCAGAGGCGTTTCGGGATCATGGCGGTGGCAGTAGAAAATGTCCACATAGTCATGCTTCAAACGCTTCAAGCTGGCATGGACCTGCTCCGTAATATGCTTGCGGGACAACCCGCGGTCGTTCGGACCGTCTCCCATCGGCCAAAACGCTTTCGTGGCGAGCACGTACGACTCGCGCGGATACGCTTTCAATGCTTCGCCTACCAGCTCTTCCGCCGCGCCTTTTTCATAAACGTTTGCCGTATCGAAAAAATTGATGCCCAGATCATATGCCGTTTTGATCGAATGGACCGCATTTTCGCGTTCCACGTAACCGCCGTATGTAAGCCAGCTTCCCAAGCTGATTTCGCTCACTTTCAGGCCGCTTCCGCCTAATCTCCGGTATTTCATGTTCCATTCCTCCTCGAGATCGTTCTGGTTACATTCCCCATTCTATAAAAGTTCGTATCCGATTTAAAGAAGTGAAATGTTTTTCACTTAATTATACGGAGGATATCTAGTATACTTTAATATAGTAGATATCCATGGGAGGTGAACCTTGTGACGACAACGAAAAAGGCCAGCAGCTATATCCCGAAAAATCCGGAATTCATCGAATGCAACATCGAAAAAACGCTGGACGTGCTGGGCGGCAAATGGGCTTTTCTCGTCATCCGCGAGCTGTTTTGCGGAACGCTCCGGTTCGGCGAGCTGCAGCGGCGGATCCCCAGCGTGAGTCCCCGGGCGCTGACAAGCACGCTGCGCCACCTCGAAGACCAGGGGGTGCTGGAGCGCAAAGTGTTCCCGACGGTGCCGGTGACGGTGGAATATACGCTCACTCCAAAGGGGCAGGATTTGCACGGCATTTGCCATCAAATGAAGCTTTGGGCGGCGCGGTGGACCTAAGGAGCGTCCGCCCCCGTCCTGTTTTTGAACGGAACGGTGAAAAGTCCCTGTAAGCATCCCCGTCCCCATCCCCTTCTGCGTCGCACAGGAATTGGACTTGCCGGCTGCAGTTGACTAAATTTTCCCAGCATGTTATTTTATTTTTGAACTGACCAGTCAGATTAACGGATTGATTTTGCAGGAAAGGTAGATTGAGCTTGAGCAAAGACAAAATTATACGCGCCGCCATCGAAGTGTTTTCCGAAAACGGCTACCACCGCGCCAGCATGGATGAAATCGCCTTGAGGGCCCAAGTGGCCAAAGGAACGCTGTATTATAACTTTCCGGGGAAGTCCGAACTGTTTAAAACGATCGTCAAGCAAGGCTTCGAAGATATCATGCAGCGGACCCAGGCCGACCTGTGCGCCCCCCTTCCGATCAAGGAGCAGATTTTGCGGATCATCCGCCATCATCTGGATTTTTTTCTGGAATCGCGCCATTTTTCGCATATTGTTTTTAACGAGCTGTCGAACGGGATCGAGCAGGATGTCCTGGATGAGCTGAAGCAGCTCCGGAGGGAGCATCTCCGCTTTTTGGCGTCCATCTTGGAGGAAGGCCAATGCGAAGGGAACCTGATCCGCGACGTGGATGCGAATTTGGCGGCGGCAAGCATCGTCGGCACGCTGGAAAGCACCTGCAACTATTACCTGAGCCATCTGGACGAATATTCCCGCGACGATCTGGAGCATTTTGTCTTTACCATGGTAACGAAAGGCCTGTTTATCTCGATCGATTAACCTGGCCTTCTTTTTTAAGGAGTTAAAACTGACCAGTCAGTTCAAAAAAATCTTCAAAAGAAAGCGACGGTGTTACGCATGGAATGGAATGAAAACGGTCTGCTGCCTTTGGATTGGTTTAAACAAATGCGCAACGGCTCTCCTGTCGTTCAATCCGAAGGGACTGGACTTTGGAGCGTTTTTAAGTACGAAGACGTTAAATACGTCTTCACGAATTACGACATCTTCTCTTCCCAAGGGTCCCCGTCGTCGGAAGATCCGCTCGAATCGAGCATCTTGCGCCAGGACCCGCCGAAGCACCGTCAGCTCCGCAAGCTGGTCTCGCAGGCGTTCACCCCGCGCGTGGTCGAATCCCTTGCCCCGAAAATCCAAGCGATCACCGACGCCCTTCTTGACGAAGCCGAACAAAGGGACCGGATGGATGCGATCGCGGATTTGGCCAGCCCGCTCCCGATCACCGTCATCGCCGAAATGCTCGGGGTATCGATGGAACACAGGGAAAAGTTCAAGGAATGGTCGGACGCCCTCGTCGGCGACCATCCCGAAGCCTATTACGCCTGCCAGCGGGAGATGAGCGCCTATTTTGCGGACATCGCCGAAGACCGCAGGCGGCATCCGCAGGACGATTTGATCACCAAGCTGGTGCAGGCCCGCATCGAAAACGAACATTTGACCGATTTGGAAATCATCGGGTTTTGCATCCTGCTGCTCGTGGCCGGCAACGAAACGACGACCAACCTGATCGCCTCCGCCATGCTGGCCGTCGACAGTCTGCCGGAGGTCCGTTCGCAGCTGCTTGAAGACCCCGGATTGATTCCGGGCGCCATCGAGGAAACGTTCCGTTATTTCTCCCCGGTGCAGCTCATGTTCCGCCATGTCAAGCAGGATACCGAACTGCGCGGGCAAAAGCTGAAGCAGGGACAATTCGTCCACATCTGGATGGCATCGGCGAACCATGATGAAGAAGTGTTCGAGCACCCGGAACAATTCGACATTCACCGGAATCCGAATCCGCATCTGGGACTGGGCAGCGGCATCCACTACTGCCTCGGTTCGCAGCTCGCCCGGATGGAATCGAAAATCGCCATCGAAACGCTGCTAAGGCGCTTCCCGGATTTCCGCCGCGACCGTTCGGCGGCGCTCGTGCGCCAGGAAAGCACGATGATGTTTGCGCTGAAGGAGCTGCCGGTGATTTTGAAATGACGCGGTCCGAGAGAGCACTCCTATTTTTCATATAAAAAAAATCGCGCATCCTGCCCGGAAGCAGACATGCGCGATTTTTTGCACCCAAAACGAAATTAGAAGTTAAAATTGTCCGGATCGGCCCCAAAACGGCGGTTTTCGTTCAACCCGTTGATTTGCTCCATTTCGTCCGCCGTCAATTCGAAATCGAAAATGTCGGCATTTTCGACGATCCGCTTCGGATTGACCGATTTCGGAATCGTCACGATTTCATTTTGAATGTCCCAGCGAAGGATGACCTGCGCCGTGGATTTGCCGTATTTCGCGCCGATCGTTTTCAGCACTTCGTTATCTAGCAGATGCCCTTGCGCCAACGGAGCCCAGGCTTCGATCTGGATGCCTTGCGATTTGCAGTATTCGCGCAGCTCGGCCTGGTTCAGCAGCGGATGCAGCTCCACCTGGTTGACGGCAGGCTTCACGCTCGCATCCTTCATCAAATCCTCCAGGTGGTGGATATGGAAGTTGGATACCCCGATCGAACGGACTTTTCCGTCCTGCTGCAGCTTCTCGAGCGCCCGCCACGTGTCTTTGTATTTTCCTTTGACCGGCCAGTGCACCAAATAAAGATCCACGTAATCCAGTCCCAGTTTATGGATGCTTGTTTCAAAAGCCTTCAACGTGCTCTCGTATCCCTGATCCGAGTTCCACACTTTGGTCGTAATAAACAATTCCTCGCGCGGAACGCCCGATTCCCGAACCGCTTGCCCAACGCCTTCCTCATTGCCGTAAAGCGCAGCCGTGTCGATGCTCCGGTAGCCGTGGGCTATCGCCGTTTTGACGGAATCGACCACTTCCTGGCCTTCCTGCACCTTGTATACGCCCAGCCCAAACCATGGCATGGCATGGCCGCTGTTCAAGGTTGCCTTCGATTGAAGATTTTTCATGAAAAGACGCCTCCTTCGGATGATTCAATGAGGGATGTCCAAAGACACCCGGTACAACCCAAGATAAACCAGCGGCGCGCCAAAGTCAAAACCATGTCATGCATCCCGCCTTCGGAGTTGCAGAAAGAGGTTTTTCGGCTGCAAAATGGACCCAACGTACAGAGACCCGAAGGAATTGCTATAATAGATTGAACCATTTGGCAGATCCGCTGTTTCTTGCCGCGTCAATCCCATCAAAAAAAGAAAAAAGGAGCTTAAACCACATGCAAAGAAGCTTGCAAGACGACGTGATTTCTACGGCCGAAAGTTTTGCCGCCAATTTCGCGGACCGGGGGAATTTTGATTTCGGCGTGGAAAGCCTGCGCCTGCTGGACGATCTGTTGGACGAAATCCGCGATTTTGTGACGGACGACGATCCCTTGGATTCCGTATGTTCCATGGCGGGATGTTATATTTTCGAGGTGGCCCGGCGGAATTACGGCGGGAAATATTATTGGGCGGCGGAAAAGGAGCAACCCGTTCTGGTTACCGGGGAGCCTGCTTTTTCGGTCTCGATCTTCGCTTTCGACAAAGTGAGGGGAAGAATCGTCAACGGCAGCGAGGACGATATCCCTTTTTATTTTGACGGATATGTCAAAGCCGTGGAGGAAGGAAAAAAGACGGGGTACTGCGCGACGATCGTGTAGAAATTTTCTGCAAAACGGTTACGAACGATGTTCCGCAAGCTTTTAGCTGAGTGTTTTGCATAATTCCGTTTCAGAGAAGAAGCGATAGCATATTCACTGTCGTTAAGGGGTAATTTTCGAAAATGGTATTATATGGATGAAGAAAAGGGCAGACTTGCAGAATTTTAGAACAG
>NZ_BORW01000039.1 GCF_018333375.1 Paenibacillus cookii | reverse complement strand
CACTTTCGCTCACTCCATCTGCAAGGTTTTTTACCGATTTTCCGTGTTTTCTTTGCAGATGAATTCGACAATAGTGCCTCTAAACCCTTGTGAGATAAGGATTTTTTGATTATTCAGCAAGCCCTAATTATTTTCCAATCATAAAATTTCCAAAAAACTGTTCACGTTATCCTGAAAGTGGTTTATGATGAAAAGGTGTGCTATTTTGCCCTAGAGAAAGAGAGGAGAGAAATTAATGAACAAGAAGTTTGCAGTCCTGATGCTTACGCTGATCATGTCCTTGACATTGGTACTTGCGGGATGCAGCACAAGCAAGCAGGACCCGAAAGACGCCATGAAGAGCGCCACCGGGAATGCAATGAAAATGACTTCGTACGAAATGAAGAGCAAGGTGGTTATCAAAGATCTGCAGGTATCCAGCAAGGAAACTGCCGACAATGAAGCTGCCAGCCAAGTCATGAGCATGCTCAAAAACGCCGAATTGACAATCGATGGGGTATATCAAAACGATCCAATGCAAACCGAGATGACCATGGGAATCAATCTGAAGGGCGATATGTCGATGAACTTCAGCATTCCGATGGTAATGACCAAAGAGAAATTGTACGTCAAAATTCCAAGCATTCCGATGCTGCCGCTTCCGGAAGACGTGGTGAACAAATACCTCGTGCTGGACATGAAGGAATTGGCGGAACAAGGCGGAACGACGTTCAATCCGGATTCCCTGGATCAGAAAAAAGCTCAGCAGCTGTCCAATGAAGTGTTGAACGCGTTGTTCGAGGAATACGACGGCAAAAAATACTTCAAAGACATTAACACGAAAGACGCGAACCTGCCTGAAGGCGTAGAAGCAAAACAAGTCGTGCAGTTCAGCGTATCGGACGAAAACGTAAAAGAAGCAGCGGAAATTTTCGTCAACAAAGCACTTCCTAAAATTCTCGACATTATCGCAAAAGACGAATACCGCGAAATGGTTGGCCTGACGAAAGAAGAAATCGAAGAGGCCAAAAAGGATCTGACCTCGGCAAACAAAGACGAAGTGAGCAAAGGTCTGAACGAACTGAAGAACTATCTGAAAATCAACCAGTTCAACATCAACACGGCGATCGACAAGAAGGATTTCCCTTCCTACCAGAACGCTGCCATCAATGTTGAAATGAACGATCCTGAGACAAAAGAAAACATGAAACTGTCGATGGAATTGACGAATCAGTACAGCAAGATCAACGAAAAACAAACGTTCAAAATCGGTATTCCAAAAGAAGGCGACATCATTACGATGGAGCAATTGCAAGAAAAAATGGGCGGAGCCGCATACTAAGCTTCACAAACAAAACCACCCGGTCGGGAACACTTCCCGAACCGGGTGGTTTTTTGCTGTTAGATGGCGGTTTTGCGGAGACGACATGTTTGGAAAGTTAGTGGTATCGTTAGCGTAAGTTAAAAGCGCCTTCGGGCTATTGGTATTTTAAGCCTTCCCCCGCAGTTTGCGGAAAAATTGCGTCAGCATGGTTGCGCATTCCTCCTGCAACACTCCGACCGTGAGCTCCGTGCGGTGATTGAACCGGGGCTCCTGCAATAAATTCATCAGCGTGCCGGCGCAGCCTGCCTTGGGGTCTCCGGTTCCGTAAATGACATGCGGAATGCGGGATTGAACGATCGCCCCGGCGCACATCGGGCAAGGCTCGAGCGTCACATAAAGACGGCAGTCCAGCAATCGCCAAGCGCCGATCGCCTGGCTTGCCTGGCGGATAGCGACGATTTCGGCATGCGCGGTCGCATCTTGGGACGTTTCGCGAAGGTTGTAGCCGCGGCCGATAATTTCATCGCCCCGGACGATGATCGCGCCGATCGGCACTTCTCCGATGGCCTCAGCCTTCTTGGCCTCCGCGATGGCTTCTTTCATCCACCGTTCATGCACAGCTTTATCCACAGATTCATCCACAGAAAGAGGATGATTCAAATGTTCTTCCAAAATATAAATCCCCCTTAAATTCCAATCGCGGTTTATTCAGCGAACAGGCATTCGTTTGTTAACATGCTGTGCATATAATTGTGGATAACTTTTTAATTGCACACAGATTTATCCACAAATTGTTCTTAAACAAATGTGAATATGTGCATAACGTGCATAAGTTATTCATTAGCAGCATGCTCAAGAAAAACTTTCGTTAAAAGTGGTCTGTCTTCTAAGAAGAGCTGCAATAGACTTTTTTCTTAAGATGAAGGAAAGATAACGCTGCAAGAGCCTGCTGCCCTTCATCTCAAGAAAAACTTCAATTAAAAGTGGTGTGTCTTCTAAGAAGTACTGCAATAGACATTTTTCTTAAGATGAAGGAAAGATAACGCTGCAAGAGCCTGCTGCCCTTCATCTCAAGAAAAACTTCAACTAAAGGTGGTCTGTCTTCTAAGAAATACTGCAATAGACGTTTTTCTTATTGTAGTGAACGAGACGCCAAAGATCAATTCCAGGGAGAACGGAAGGGCCGTTGAAGAAAGAAAATACATAAGTTATCCGTCTTTTCAAATGCAAGGGTTTGGGGTTATGATGATAGAGTATTGTCATTTTTCACCAAAGTTTGCTAACTGCCAAGAGGTGATCCTTTGTCCATCAAGTATAAATTAACGCTGGTCATGTCTGGCTCTTTGCTGTTGATATTGCTTCTATATATTCTCCTCAGCTTCTACACGACCCAAGACAATTTGAAAAGGGACAGCGAAAGCAAAATGCTGATTGCCGCCAGGCAAATCGCAGCCTCCATCGAGCAAAGCCAATACAGTTCGAAATACGTGGAGGAGGAAGCCGGAGAGCTGCTTCGCATGGCGTCCATCCTCGCGGCCAAGGAGCTGCCGGCTGATTACCGCAAAATTGAAAACAGCCAGCTCCGGAAACTGAGCAAGGAAATCGGCGTGACCCACATATCCCTTTTGGCCAGGACCGCGGATGACATTGTCGTCGTCAAATCGTCGGATCCGAGCGAGCTTGGGCTATCCACGCGGGATTGGGGTTACTGGTTCACTGCGTTCCAGCAGCTCTTTAATATGCAGAAGGTGACTGTTTCGCAAGGGATGTCCCTGGACAATTTCTGGACGGGCCCATTTGAATATTCGACATCGAACCCTGAATTTATCGATAAATGGGGCTACTATTATGACGGAAAACGCAACTATTTGATCGACCCCTTCATTCGAAGCGACGTCATCAACGATTACGCGAAGTTGGTGAGCCCGGAATCGATCCTCGAAAAAACGAAGCAGGTAAACCAAAATATTCTTGAGATCACATGTATCAATCCCCGTACTTTTGGCAACAAGAATATGACAACCACCGGTTTTGACGGGTATAATATAAAATTGCGCAACCGTCCCATCCAGTATGGGACCTACAACTATGGGGATGTGACAAAAGACAAGGAAGCGGTGTCCAAGGCTGTGGGGACCGGCTCCAATGTCATGTTCGAGGCCAAGATCCACGGCAAAAAGGTGCTGAAAAGCTTTATTCCGGTGTTTAGCCCGGAACAATCAGTGTACATTATTAGCATCGTGATGGACTATGAGATGATTTCGAGCGTATTAAACGATCAGTTGGTGAGTTATATCGCCATTTCTGCTTCGCTCCTTGTCATCATCATTCTTGGAAGCTATGTGCTGGCGGGTTACATCATCCGTCCGATGGAATCGATCCTTGCCAAGGTAAAGGACGTCACGGAGGGGCGGTTTGATACGCCGCTTGCCATTAACAGCAAAGACGAGCTTGGGCTCTTGTCCGACAGGATCAATACCATGACCTCAAGCCTCCATGATTATACGAATCAGCTGAAGCAGGCGGCCGAGGAAAACAAATCGGTCAAAGACCATCTCGAGTCCATTATCCAGCAAATTGCCGATGCGATTCATACGGTAGACTGGTCCGGACGGGTGATCCAGGTCAATAAGGCATTCGAGGATTTGTACGGCTGGAAGAGCCATGAGGTCGTCGGCAAAAGGCTTCAGATCGTCCCCGACTTTTTGGAGGAAGAGGAGACCAAAAACGTTCAGGCGCTCCGAAAAGGGGAACAGCTGCCGCCGACCGAAACCTTGCGCCTCCGAAAGGACGGCTCCCTGGTCGAGGTCAGCATCAGCACGGCACCCGTCAAAGACGAAGATGGGCATATTACGTCCTTTATTAGCGTCTCCCGCGACATGACCGAAAGAAACAAAATGGAGGAGCTTCTGCGGCGTTCCGAAAAGCTGACGACCGTCGGGCAGCTGGCCGCGGGCGTGGCGCATGAAATACGGAACCCGCTGACGACGCTGCGCGGATTTCTGCAGCTTCAGCGCGAAACCAATCAAGTGTCGCCGCAGCATAACGAGATTATGCTGTCGGAGCTCGACCGCATCAATTTGATAGTGAGCGAGTTTTTGATTTTGGCCAAGCCGCAGGCGACCCAGTTCCAGGTGAAAAGCATCCGGAGCATCCTGAGCGACGTCGTGAACCTTCTCGACAGCCAGGCCCATTTGTACGACATCGAATTCAAATTCGAGTTCGAGCCGGAAGACTACAAGGTCCACTGCGAAGAAAACCAGATGAAGCAGGTTTTTATCAATATCATCAAAAACGCGATCGAAGCAATGGAAGACGGCGGCATCATCCGGATCGAATTGTTCCGATTAAGCCGGGAAGAAATCGGGATCACGATCACCGACCAAGGGATCGGCATTCCGAGCCATATCCTGCCTAAGCTCGGCGAGCCGTTTTTTACGAGCAAGGAGAATGGAACGGGCCTCGGCTTGATGATCAGCCAAGGTATTATTGAAGGCCATAAGGGCATGATGGAAATATTCAGCAAGCCGGGAAAAGGCACGCGGGTGGACATCGTGTTGCCTATTGCATGGGAGACGCAAACAGACATAAACCATGAGGGGGAAGAACCCATTGCGAATTAACAAGTTTATCAGCGAAACGGGGTTTTGCTCCCGGCGTGAAGCGGACAAGCTGGTAGAGAGCGGCAAAGTGACGATTAACGGCGAGGTCGCGGTCTTGGGAAGCCAGGCTGAAGAAGGGGACGACGTGCGAATTAACGGACGGCCGCTCGAGGCCAAAAAGAAGCGCCACGTCTATATCGCCTTGCATAAGCCCGTAGGCATCACCAGCACGACAGAGAAGCATATCAAAGGCAACATCGTCGATTTCGTCGGCCATCCGGAACGGATTTTTCCGATCGGAAGATTGGACAAGGATTCGGAAGGACTTATTTTGATGACAAGCGACGGGGATATCGTCAACAAAATTTTGCGCTCTGAAGGCAAACATGAAAAGGAATATATCGTTACGGTAGACAAGCCGGTGACGACCTCGTTTCTGACGGGGATGGCGGGCGGAGTGAAAATATTGGGCGAAATGACGCTGCCCTGCAAAGTGACGCGAATTTCCGACCGGGTATTCAAAATTATTCTGACCGAGGGGAAAAATCGGCAAATCCGCAGAATGTGCAGCAGCTTCGGTTATTCCGTGCGCAAGCTGCAGCGAATCCGGATCATGAACATTCATCTGGGCTCTCTGCCAAAGGGCAAATGGCGCGATTTGACCGAAGCCGAAAAAAAAGAGCTTGGCCGGCTCCTTCATTACGAGCTTCAATAGGCGGCATGCCGCAAATAAACGCAAAAAAGCTGTATGATCGTTATTCAACGAAAATACAGCTTTAGCTTTTTGATGGGCATTCTATGGGTTGGGAACCTGCATTTGCTGCGACTGATCCGTATATTTGCGGATGATCGAAACTTCGACCCGGCGGTTCATCGCCCGGCCCGCAGCCGTATCGTTGGAAGCGATCGGGTGGTATTCCCCGAAGGCTTTCGACGTGAACATGGCCGGATTCAGCTTCGGATTGTTCAGCAAAATTTTCATGAAGTGAAGCGCCCGGTCCGAGCTCAAATCCCAGTTCGAGGCATATTCGCTGTTGGAGATCGGCATATTATCGGTATGCCCCGAGACGATGACGTTATAGCTTGGGAACTGCTGCAGCATATTGCTGATCGCCAATGCCAGTTGCCGCGATTCGGGCTTCACGGCGGCGCTGCCCGAGGCGAAAAGCGCATTGTCGCTGATGGTAATGGTCAGTTCCGATTGATTGAGCTTCGTGTTTAGCAGGTTCGTCAGGCCGTTGTTTTTAATATACTGATCCAGCTGCTTTTTCAACTTCTCCATGTCTTCTTGTTCCTGTTTTGCAAGCTGGGCTTTTCGTCTTTTGCCATCTTCGGTGCTGACGGCGCTGGCTTGGCTGTCCTTTTTGCCTTTGTCCAGGTTTTTGTCGGAAGGCAGCGCCGAGCTGAAATTGAGTACCCCGGTGCCGGTGCTGAGAGCGGTATTAAACGCCTTGCTCATTTCCTCGAACTTTTTGTTGTCCGTCGCGCTCATCGCGTACATGACGATAAACAGGGCGAGCAGCAGGGTCAAAAGGTCGGAGTACGGCAGGAGCCACGATTCGTCGGCATGTTCTTCATGAGGTTCATGTCTAGTCTTTTTGCTCACCTGTAGCATCCTCCTTCTCATTCATTTGAGCACGCTCGGAAGGGGTCAGGAAGACGGAAAGCTTTTGACTGATCGCAATCGTGGATACGCCGGATTGAATGGACAAAAGCCCTTCGATCATCATCAGTTTCAATTCGATTTCCTTTTTGGACAATCGTTTCAGCTTGTTGGCAATCGGATGCCATAATACATAACCCGTGAAAATACCCAGGAGCGTCGCAATAAAGGCAGCGCCGATCGCGTGAGCGAGTTCGCCCATGTTCTCCATCTTGGTCAGGGCCGCGATCAAACCGACGACCGCGCCAAGCACCCCGAGCGACGGAGCGTACATGCCGGCTTGGGAGAATAGCAAAGCGCCGGCCCGATGCCGTTCTTCCGTTGCCGCGATATCTTCCATTAATACGTCGCGCACGAAGTCCTGGTCGTTGCCGTCGATGATCATCCGCATGCCGTTGCGTAGAAACTGGTCGTCAATCTCTTCGACTTTCGTTTCCAGGGCCAGCAGCCCCTCGCGGCGGGTAATGGAGGCCCATTCCATGAACATGGCAATGAGTTCGCGGCGTTCGACCAGCTTTTGCTTAGCGAACACCATTTTGATCAGCTTAGGGAATTTTTTAATCTCTGACATCGGGAAACCAATAAATAACGTAGCAGCCGTGCCCCCGAGAATGATGACGTAAGCGGCGGGGGTAAGAAGGGATACCAAAGGCGCACCTTTGAGTACCATACCGAATAGGACCGCGACCAACCCGAGTATTAGGCCGATAAGTGTTGAAATTTCCATTGCGCACCTCATCCATGAGAAATAAAATTGAATCCTTTCGCGCACCAAGGCTGCATCCTTGCAAGCATGGTGTCTCACCAAAAACGTAATTATAATATTTATCGTCAGGAACGGCTTTTTTTTTAAGGGGGTTTTTCCGTTATAATGAAACATAAGGGTTCATCGGACCTATCCTGGCATGGGAGAATCGTACAGTTGGCAGCGCGGGCCCTACATACAATGAACTAAGAAAAAAGAAAAAGCCGTCCTTCGGAGCCGGTAAAGACGGCGGAGCCGATCCATGGTTCGCCCGATTCGATTCGTTTAGACGACATAGACCAGATGGAGGTAAAGCCGATGGGAGTCAAACATGGGCGTGAATATGACGAAATATTGAAGGATTTAACGGAGGCGGTGGGAGGCATCCCGGACAGCTACCTGTTTTTTGAGATGGATGGCGGCGAATGGCTGCTGCTGAGTCCCGAGGAGAAACTGGAGGTTCATGAGGCGCTTGCGGAAGACCTGTTTTATGCCTTGGGTACCGAGCCGGTCATTGAGGTAGGGGGCGGCGTCGTCATGTACGACAAGGCCAACCACCGGATCAATCTGCTGATCGGGGACGAGGAACTGACTGTAGTCCCACTCATCTAGTCCAAGCGCCGAATGGATTTTTGAATGTCCGCCATGGTAAGATATAACAAGTTCTGGGCCAAGGCGGCCATATTCATATTTATTCAACGATCGGAATACAATGGGAAAAGTCAACAAGAGCATGGATAAGCAGCATCCTTTTTTAAATTTCGATACGAGGGTGTTTGGTTTCAGGGAGGAAATGAGAATATGGTTTACACGCTAGAAGAAGTGGAAGCGCATTTAGCGAAGCTGGAAGGCTGGGAGCTGGAGGAAGGACGCTGGATCGTGCGGAAATTTATTTTTTCCAACTTCATGAAGGGGATTTCGTTCGTCGACGAGGTTGCGGCGATTTCCGAAGCCTTCGATCACCATCCCTTCATCACGATTGACCATAAGAACGTAACGCTGCGGCTGACTTCATGGGATGACGGCGGCATCACCGCGCTCGACATCAAGGAAGCGCATCAGTTTAACGAATTGTTCGAAAAAATGCGCTCAGGCGAGAAACGCTAAAAAATAAGAAAACCGATAGCAAAAAAACACGCTTCGCCAGACCTTGCGGGTCATGCGCGAAGCGTGTTTTTATTCCTTCAAGGAAAACGGCCATTACTTTTTGGCTGCAAGCCACTGGGCTACGTTGGCAATCTCCTCTTTTTGGAGTTTGTCTTTGAAGGAAGGCATGCCGCCTCTGCCCTTGGTAATGATCGTATAAAGTTCTTCAGCAGACATCTGGGAGCCGATTTTTTGCAGGTTCGGTCCCACGCCGCCTTGCAGCTGGTCGCCGTGGCAGCTGATGCAGCCCTGGGCTTTCACAACGGCTTCGGCCGCTGCAGCGTCCATGGTCACTTCAGGCATGGTCGGTTTTTCTTCTTCGGCTACCTGCTCTTTACCCGGCAGCGTAAACATAAGCACAACGGCCATTACGCATGCAATCGTTATCAAACCGCTCATGATCCATTTTTGCATCCGTTTTCGTCCTTTCTATGTAAACTGCAGTTCTCTCATTTCTTCATTATAACGGAACAAGCCGGTACATCAAATAGTTTGTGACAAAAAAGCAAACGAAAGCCAGTTTAAATCCACTAAACGTACACAATTTCGTACCATTTTTCATTGACGTTTTTTAAAGCCCTTGATAGACCATGCAGTAAAAGCGCTCTACGCCTTCAGGCGTCTGTTTTTCGTACGTATCGGTGATCTCGAATCCTGCCTTGACGTAAGCGCGTATCGCCCGCAAATTCCAATCCTGTACCTCCAGATCGATCTCCTGTCCGGGAAAGCGGGTTTTGGCCGTCTCCACGATCGCCTGGATAAAGCCCGGACCCCGTCCCTGGCCGCATAAATCCGGCCGCATGCCTAAACCGAGGCGCACGACGTTGACCATCGGAAACAGCTGCGCGAACCCGCATAGCTGCCCGTCTCCATCCAGCACCGAAACGTATTGCTGCCTCCGCAGATCCGGATCACCAAGCTCGATGCCGAGGGCCTCCATCTGCTCCCAGGGAAGCCAGCCGTAGATGCGGTCGTAAGGGGGGGCGTACATCCAGCCGCAGCAGGCCTCGGCCTGCTCCCGCGTCATGGGCGTAACGGTGTAAGAGTCCTTCGAAACGTTCACAAGAAGCCTCCTTTCGTAAGAGACGTCCGCTGCTAAGTAGCATTTGATGATTCCGTAAAATCTATTCCTCGGGGATCAGGCGCGGGCAAGCGCAAAAAATCCCGTACGGAGATTCGGCAAAAATCTCGGTACGGGCTGTCGTACAAACCGTGCGGATCAGGCAAAAATGTTATTCAACGTCATCATTGTCTGCGGAATCGACGGCAGAGGCTTGATATGTATCCGTGCTCATAATACGTTTCGCGCCAACGTAGCGGTTGACGTAATAGCTGTCGCTAAGCGAACTGACGACAACGCCGCGGGATGTCGAAGCATGTGCGAATTTACCGTCGCCGACGTAAATGCCGACATGGGAAACGCCGGAACCGGATGTATTAAAAAATACGAGGTCTCCTGCTCTCAAATCGCTGCGGGAAACGGAAGTGCCCATCGTAAACTGCGAACCGGACTGGTGAGGCAGGTTGATGCCGAGATGCTTAAATACGTACATCGTAAATCCGGAGCAGTCGAACCCGTTGGTTGTCGTTCCCCCGGATCTGTATTTCGTTCCGAGCACATCATCGATGACTTTGTCCATTTTCGAATCCGCGAAAGCGCTTCCGGCTCCAGCGGTAAATACGATGGCAAAACTCATGACTGCTGCTGCTAGCTTCTTTTTCAAAATTAATACTCCTTCCGGTGCCTGCGAGGTTAGCTTAAGGATTCGGTAGAAGGTCCCCTATGATCCCTCTGTTGCAAGATCAATTCACCCGTAAATGGTTCCCCCGCTTCCCTAGTGTGAGGAAATTCGGCATATGTCTTTTTACACTATATACTTCAGGAGCCGCCTGTTTACAGGCAACGGCTCGACAAAGATTACAAAGTTGTTACTAACGCTGGGATTATTGTAACAAAGGAATGACGTTTTGGCAATTGTTTCTATGCCTAAAACTCAAAAAAATCACCATAATTTCGGGATTTTTGCCAAATTGGCTCCTAAGAAGGACCATTATAAGCGTTTTTTCACTTAGGAAATTGGTTTAATTAACGGAAAGGAAGGGTAAATCATGGTTGAAGGCACGTGGATGAGCGGAGTATTTGAAGATTCGAAAAAAAATTTTTTTGAAAGTTGTTACTTTTTTAGGTTTTCAAACGTCTAATAAGTAACAGGAAACCCGCGAGGGATTTCGGCAAAAATCTCCGCGCGGGCATCATAAGTTTTTCGTATGTTTATGGGTGAGTTTCTAGTTGTAGACGGCCGCTTTGTATTTAGCGGTACTCATGACACGTTTGGCGCCAATGTAGCGATTGGCGAAATAACTGTTGCTGAGCTTGCTGATGGTCACGCCCTTCGAAGAAGACGAATGGGCAAAGTTTCCGTTTCCGACGTAGATTCCGACATGGGATACGCCCGCGCCGCTCGTATTGAAGAATACCAGATCTCCGGCACGCAAATTGCTTTTGGAGACGGCAGTGCCGATTTTGAATTGTGCGCTGGATTGGCGCGGAATGGAAATGCCTA
The DNA here is from genome assembly GCF_018333375.1 of Paenibacillus cookii. Taxonomy (GTDB): domain Bacteria; phylum Bacillota; class Bacilli; order Paenibacillales; family Paenibacillaceae; genus Paenibacillus_AQ; species Paenibacillus_AQ cookii. The sequence continues at coordinate 33,179 of NZ_BORW01000039.1, read as the reverse complement.
ATTTCTGGAATACATAACGCGTAAACCCGGAGCAATCAAATCCTTTGGTCGTCGTTCCTCCGGTTTTGTAGGAAACGCCGATGGTGCTGTTCACGACATGACTCAGAGAAGATTGCGCGAATACGCTGGTTCCCATGGAGAACATAAGCGTCAAACCAAGCGCAGCGGCTGTTAACTTCTTTTTCAAAAACATAAACCCCTTCCATGTTGCCTGCGAGGTTAGCTTAAGGATTCGGTTGAAGGTCGTCCCCTATGATCCCTATGCTGCGAGATCAATTCACCCAAAGTGGTTCCCCCGCTTCCCGGTGCCAAGGAATTCGGCCCTGATCAAGCACCTGAAAGTGACTGATAATGACGATTGATTGGTATCTGTCGTTGAAAATATCGTTACAGCACAATATGAAAAAGTTACAGTAAAAATGACAAAGTTGTTACTAACTGCTTACTCGGATTATTTTAACAGAGGATGACGACTTTGGCAAATCGTTTCGGCATCTAAAAACGACAAAAACCCCGCCCTTTTTGTTTTGAAAGGGGGGGGGTTTCTTATATCAGGGGGTTGAAGTGATGACAAAAAATTAACTTTTTGATCATTTATTTTTCCGCGCCCCGATGCGCTTGGGCGTACCACAGGTCAAACTTGGCCGAAATGCCCCATAATCTCATGATGCAGCTGACGAGGTGGTAGCCCTGCTGGAGGATGAGCGCGATGATCCCTGCCCACATCAAGGAAACTCCCGTACAGAGGCTGAACAAAAGCAGGCTGAGCGAGCCGAGTATCAGCGAAACGCCGATGAGCGGGAACGCGCCGCGCAGGCAGTGCCACAAGGGAGGCAACAAGCCGCCGCCGCCGGTCTTGCCGAACTGCATGAAAAGAATCAGTTGGTGCACGATATATCCGTACAGGAACCATCCCAAAATCCAGGGAAGAACGGACAGGCCCATGGATTGCAGCGGCATCCCGTCCAGAAGCGCCGCATATACCTTAGGTATGACCCAGTAGGCCGGGGCCGCGAGCAGAACCCATTCGATCAAGTGAAACAGAAGGACGGTTTTTCCGTGGCGCTTCATGCCTTGGAAGAAAAACAGCCCGACTTCGCCCTCGCGTTCACGGTGCAGCCCGTAAAAAATTCCGGCATGGATAAAAGGGGTCAGCAGCATGCGCAGGGCAAACATCGAAAGAAGAATCCAAATGTACATATGCACCGTGCCGCTGTCGGAAAGGCTCATTTTGCCTTCGATGTAATAAAGCAGCTGGCTGAGTTCATTGGGCTCGGGGTCCGGATAACGCATCAGCAGCGGAGTGACGGCCGAATGGACCAGCCTGTACAGAAAGTAGCCCCAAATCAGCTGGTACAAAAAGAGAATGATGACGATATAAAATTGATTTTTAAGACTTTTCCAGCCATGCGCAATATGGGATTTCACCGGTTCTCACCTCACCAGGACAGACTTCCAAGCAGCGTCTCGATCAGCTTGGTGATGCTTACGTTCCAGCGGACCAGAACCTTCTTGTCCATATCCGCTTTCAGGTAATTGTTGAAATGCCTGTTCTCGATCACGATCGTGTATTCCGGATCGACCATCGCCCAGGCGAGCGGTGCCTTATACTCCAGCTTGAATTCGGCGCTTTCCGCCGAGCCGTTCCAGACTTTGTTCAGCGTATGCCCGTCCGTGAAGGTGAAGCGTACCGGGACTTGGGGAAAATCTCCGCCTTTTTTCGAGATTTTTACAATCGACTCGTAGACGGGGCCGGAAGCCGCATCCTTCTTGCGGACGGAGATGGAATCGACCGCGAAGTCGGCCATTTGGTTTCCGTAAACGTATTGATCGAAAAAGGACTGCCAGGATTGCCGGGTAACCTGCTCGACCACCTTTTGGAAGTCTGCCGTCGTCGGATGTTTGAAACGGTATTTTTTTGCGTAGGTGCCTAGAATTTTGTTCATCGTTTGCTTCCCGACTTGCTGTTCCATCGCCTTTAGCAGGAGTTTGCCGCGGTAATAGACGTTCAGGGCATATTGATCCTGCGAGCCGTATTTCCATGCTTCCTGCGTCAGCGACATCGGGGACGCGATCAGGGATGACTGGATAGGCAAATTCGGAATGACGCCGTATTCCTGCTCCATCAGCTTATCTTCGGCATAGGAGGTGAATCCTTCGTCCAGCCAAGCTTCTTCGAACTCGTTGCTCGCAAGCATGCCGTAAAAATACTGATGCCCGATTTCGTGGATGACCGTCCGTTCCAGGTCGTAGCCGGGAGAGTCGTCTTTGGCCCCGAAGGCGGTGATCAGCGTCGGATACTCCATGCCTCCGGCCCCGTTCCCCGATTCCGGCGGCACGACGATCGACAGGGTGGAGTACGGATACCGGCCGTACCATTTGCTGAAATATTTGAGCGCGGCTTTGGCGGCAAAAAAGTATCTTTGTTTCAAGTCTTTATGGGCGGGGTCCAAATACAGCTTGATGCGCACGCCCGGGACCTCGGGAGACGAGAACGGCTCTTCGGCGACGATAAAATTCGGCGACGCGGCCCAGGCAAAATCATGGACATCGTCGGCATAAAACTGATAAATTTTTTCTTTCCCCCGGATCTGCGCGGGTTGCACGGGAAAGCCGGTGGCGGCGACGATATAGTCGTCCGGCACGTGAATGCGGACGCTGTAGATGCCGAAGTCGGAGTAGAATTCGGAATTGCCGTGATATTGATGCAGGTTCCATCCTTCCGCCTTGCGACCTCTTGTCCCCTCGGGCTCATAGACGCTGATTTTCGGGAACCATTGCCCGGCCATGACGAAATCATCGTCCGCGGTGCCCATCCGGGCGAATATTTTGGGAAGCTTGACCTCAAAACGCATGCGGATCGTAATGCTTTCGCCGCCCTTGACCGGTTTCGGAAGCCGGACCTTCACGAGGGTCTTGTCCTTGACGTTGCCGTCATCGGGCTGAACGTATTGCATGCGGTGCATCAGCGAAAGGCCATCGGCGGTTTTCATCTCGGTGATGCTCATTGAACCGAAGCCGTCCGCAGGCATCGTGTCATTCCGGAGCTTTCCCCCGGATTCTTTCATAAACGTGGAGTCCATCGAAGAGAAGGCGTTCGGGTACAAATGGAAGTACAGCTCGTTCACCGTCTTTTTGCCGGGGTGGATCCAGGTCAGCGTCTCGGTTCCCTTGATGATGCGGTTTTCGGCATTAAGCGTCGTATCGATATGGTATTCCACGACCCGATCGCTGAGGATTTCAGCCGTCGGCTTCTGTACGCTTTCCTGCTGGGCGATCGGCGTGGACGCCTTGGGAGGCTTGGCCTGATCCGGAGCGTAGGAAGGCTGCGATTCCGGTGCATCCCGAAGAAGGAGCGCCCCTGTTCCCGCAAGCAATAGACAGAGGGCAATGAACGATGAAATAACGATTTTGGCGCGTGCTGGAGCCATATACGAATACCTCCCGTTGACAAGCATCTAAAGCATGTATATGTTGGCTTTCCAGCGATTATTAGTTAAAATAAAATTAAGTTGCTTGACCAAGAGGCATACAAAGCAGGACGCCTGCCCTGAAACCGGGACAGCGCGTTTTCAATAGGAGGAACACGAAACGTGGAAAACAAGGAGCAAGTAGGCAAGAAGCAGATTGCCCTGAACATCGTCAGCGGCAAAAGCAAGCATAAAATCGGTTTTGGCGCAGGCTCCATCGACCTCAACAACATTTCCCCGGTCATCATTGACCGCGGCACGGCTACGATCGATATCGGCGCCATGCATGCGAAGAGCAAACCGGAACGCCGCATCCGCTTTTCGACCAACCGTGAAGACGTGCCGAATGGACGCCAGGTGTGGATCGTTTGGGTGGCGGTCGACCGCGACGAGTCGGGGCAATATTATGCGGGCGCGACGGCCAGCGAAATGTGGATCGACGAGGAAGCGCGCAGAGGCTGGAAAATTCTTGCCGATCACGTCAATCGCATGGATGCCGCGTTGAAACGCAAATTCATGCTGGACGAACTGGGCGCGGAAGAGAAGAAGCTGCTGAAGGATCTGCTGGTCTCCCATAACGAGGAATGGTGGGACAGATCGCCGGAAGAGCTGAAGCAGGCGCTTGACGTTTAATCGCGGCTATCCCGTTTACTGCCGCAATCAAATAAAAGGGTCTGCCGGCGCTTGTTGAACAACAAGCAGCTGGCAGACCCTTTTTGCTTTTTTTTCAAACCGCACGACAATACCTCATCACCCTCTCCAAGGCATGGGATGCTTGTCTTTCACGGATACGTACGGATTCCCGTCGATGTAAAAACGCCAAGGCTTAAGCGCATATTCCCCGGCGTAATCGATGTTGATCCTCGGGCACTGGACGATCGGAAGTTCATCTGCCGCATCTCCGGACTCCAATCGCAGAACGCCGCCTGCTCGTACCAGCGGGTATCCGTTCAGGCTCCTGTCGATCCGCAGCGCGCGGCACAGCTTGCCGGGCCCATTGCTGAGATTGGCCGCTTTTCCGGAGAACCGGCCGCGGTGTCGAAGCATCAGCTCTTGATCGCTTTCGCTCAGCGGCTCTACCGCGCGTATCAATACCGCTTGCGGGTCATCCATCTCCCCGACGACGACATTGAGGCAGGAATACATGCCGTATATCAAATAGACATAGGCGATCCCGCCGGCCGCGAACATGACCTCCGTCCGGTTGGTGCGGCGGTTGCCGAACGCATGGCTGCCCCGGTCTTCCGCTCCGCCGTAGCTTTCCGTCTCGACGATGCGGCAGCGGATTTCGCCCTCCTCCGTAACCCGCACCAGCGTTTGGCCGAGCAGGAGCGGGGCCGCTGCTAGCGCCGTCCGCGCCAGCAGCGAAGGGGAGATCAGTTTCGGTTCCCGCATGGCAAGCCTCCCTCCTTATTTTAAAACAAACTCGGCCTTCACCGGGTTATGGTCGCTGTGTTCATGTTTGAGGTCATGGCCCTCCACATGAAGGATCTCGATGTTCGGGGACACCAGAAAGCCGTCGATGACCGCACGGAAATTCAGGCCTTCCTTAAAGGGAAGGTCGACCGTCCGCACCGACGGGACCTTGTTGTCCACGGCCCACTGGAATCCTTCCGGCTTGAAATCTTCCGGGAACGGCTGAAGCCACTCGGGCCAATCCTGGGTCGTTTTGAAGGCTTTCGGATCGGTTCCGGGCAGCGAATGGTTCCAGTCGCCTCCAACGATCAGATAATTTCCCAATGCCGTTTCCTTCTGGATATAAGCCTTCAAATAATGAAGCTGCTGTTTGCGGATGCTTCCGCCCTTATCGAACGCGGACAGATGAAGATTGACCAGAACAAGCTCTTTGCCGTTTTTTACGGGAATCCGGTTTTCGATGAAGGCGCGGTCCAGATCGAATTGCTGCCGGGGCCATTTTTCTTCTCCGGGCAGTTGGTACCGCACGGCGCCGCTGCTGTTGAATTTGGAGAGCGTCAGCATTCCGCCCCGGACGTGGCCCATCGGGTGCAGGACGGGAACGGGAACCCAAGGCATTTTGTAATTGTCGGCATAGGAGAAGCCGTATCCCGGCAGAAAAACCTTCAAGGAATCTACCTCGTTAATACGGTAGCTGCGGGTAGAGTCGATATCCACTTCCTGAATAAAAATAATATCGGAACGCAGACCGCTTAAAAATGTTCCGATGCCCCTCAAGTTCAACTCCGTTTGCCTTTTGCTGCTTGAACGCGATCCCGTCCCGCCATCCATGAAGAAATCCTGATCCCGATCCAGCCCGCCGTAACCGATATTAAAGGTCGTGACGGTAAAAGCGTCTCCGGCTTTCATCACACGATCCGGGTTGCCTTCCATAACGATCGGCTCGGTTTCCCGCGGCCTGTAGTCCGTCACGGTCACGTACAGCAAAAAAACGCCGGCGAACAAAAAGAGCGCAATCGCGGCGCCACCGAATGCCCACGACACTTTTCTAACCATCTATTGACTCCTTCATATATCAGACTATTCGAAATTCCCGAGCAAATTTCTTCCATGCAGTCCTACTGTATCATGCGGAAGCTTGGGGAATCCAGAAGAAAAGGCCCGCCTCTCCGGGACTGCTTTCGACCGGGAGAGGAGGCCTTTATCGTCATTGTCAATCCGTCAGCCAGCGTTTAATGGTTTTCCACCAGGAACGTTTTTCCGGCGTGCCGCCTTTGGCGGCGGGCTGTTCGGGATCTCCGCCGTGCGCGGCGCAGTATTCGGTCGGCTCGGTACCCGCAACGAATACCTCCAGCTTTTTGTCCGGGCAATCGGCGGTGGCCAGCTTTCCCGTTTCCCGGTCGACGTATACGGTAACGACGCCGCTTGGAATGCTGAATATTTTCGGAGGCACGCTTTCGAGCGCTTTTTCCGTAAACCGGGCAAATATCGGCGCTGCGCGGTGGCCGTCCAGCGTGGTAATGGTTCGTCCCTTGTCATAACCTACCCAGACGGCCGTGGCCAGCTCCGGCGTATAGCCGACCATCCAGGCGTCGGTATCGGTCGTGCCCGTTTTGCCGGCGACCGGACGTTTGATCAGGGAGGAGACGCGGCTTCCCGTTCCCCCGGATTCGAACACGCTCTCCATCAGATGGGTTAAAACGTAAGCAGCCGCTGGCTCCACCACCTGTTCGCCTGCGTTTTCGGGGGCTTGATACAGCACTTCCCCGGCCGCATCCGTAATTTTCAGCACGGCGACGGGCGGCATCCGTTTGCCGCCGTTGCCGATGACGGCGAAAGCGGAGGCCATCTCGAACGGACTGATGGGCGAAGTCCCGAGCGCCAGCGAAGGAACCGGCTTCAACGGGCTGACGATGCCCAGCCTTTTCGCCATATCGATGACGTTGTCCGCGCCGACCTTCAGGAGCGTATTGACGGCATAAATATTGTCCGAGGCGGCGATCGCCTGCTGCATGTCGATTTCGCCCAAATACTTTTCCCCGAAGTTGCTCGGCCGGTAGGTCTTCCGGTTGTTGTCGTAGCGGAACAGGGTCGGCTCGCTTTTAAACGTGCTCAGGCCGGTCATCGTTTTCGAAGACAGCGCCGTCAGATACATGATCGGTTTAAAGGATGAGCCCGGCTGGCGCGTTTTGGAGAGTGCATGGTTAAACTGGCTTGTTTTATAGTTTTTTCCTCCGACCATCGCCTTGACGTAACCTGTGCGCGGATCGATGGCTACGAGTGCCGTTTCCAGCTCGCTGTTTGGATCCATGCCCCGGGCCACCGCCTCTTCGGCTGCCGCTTGCGCATGGGGATCCAGCGTCGTATAGATGTTCAGGCCGCCATGGTCCAGCTGCTCCTCGCTGATGCCCAGCTGGCTGGTGACGAGGTTCCGGATATAATCCCGGAAAAAGGGGGCGGACACCCGGGCCTGCTGCTGCCCCTGAGGCTTCAAATGAAGCTTCTCGGCGGCGGCCTCTTCGGCTTCCTGCCGCGTAATCTGGCCGGTTTCCACCATCGTCCCGAGCACGATCTTTTGCCGCATTTTGGCATGGTCCATATGCTTAAAAGGCGAATAGTAGGTCGGACCTTTCGGAATGCCGGCGAGCATCGCGCTTTCGGCCAGGTCGAGTTCGGCGGCCGGCTTGCCGAAATACATCTGCGAAGCGGCTTCGATGCCGTATGCGCCATGGCCGTAATAAATTTCATTTAAATACATTTGCAGAATTTCGTTTTTGCTGTATTTCATCTCCAGCTGCGCGGTATACATCGCTTCTTTTATTTTTCGGGTCCACGTTTTGGCATGGGACAGATACAGGTTGCGGGCAAGCTGCTGCGTCAGCGTGCTCGCTCCTTGGGCCCGCTGCATCTCTTTCAAATTGACAAGCATGGCCCGGCCCATGCCTTTGACGTCGAACCCGATATGGTCGAAAAATTTCCGGTCCTCAACGGCCAGCGTCGCTTTCACAAGGAGCGGGGATATCCGCTCGAGCGGGACGGGTTCATAGCTCCGGCCGCTCGCCGAAAAGGTGGCCAAAATATTGCCCTGGCTGTCCAGGAGGCGGGAATTGCGGTCGGTGTCGGCGACGGGAAGGCTTTTATGATACAAAAACCCAAGCAAGATGCCTACGGCAAGGAGAACGGCCAGAGTTATGGCCAGCATCAGCTTGATCAACGCGGCAAACCGGCTTTTGCGTCTGGGCTTGGAGTGATGGTGCTGCGGCATGGCGTTTCTTCCCTTCCAGTTATATACATTCATTATGGGAAAGGAGGGGCAGGGATATTCATTTTCCTTTCATAAACAGGCCGGAAAAAGGACAAGATGAACCGGGGATGACGGGTACATTCCTGGGGGCCGGACAGGCCGAAAAGGTGTGAAAAACTGTATCTTTACAGTCATTTCTCCCATCGCGTATAATTCAAAAGATGTGTTTGCGCATCCATAGTTTGGTACAATAAATAAAGCGGGGATTCAGCCTGACCGGAAAGCTCCGGACGAGGGATCAACCGAAGCGAAGTCCCCTATATTCTAGCGGAAAGAAGGTAGTTGTCGATGGAATTGTGGTTTACGGAAAAGCAAACCCCCGCTTTTGGGATTACAGCTAAAATCAAACAAACGTATGTTAACGAAAAAACCGACTTTCAGGATCTGGCCATGGTCGAGACTGAAGAGTTTGGAAATATGCTTTTGCTTGACGGCATGGTGATGACAACGGAAAAAGACGAGTTCGTCTACCATGAAATGGTGGCCCATCCCGTACTGAACACGCACCCGAATCCGAAACACGTGCTGGTGGTCGGCGGCGGCGACGGCGGCGTGATCCGCGAAATCATCAAACACCCGGAAGTGGAAAAGGCGGTACTCGTCGACATTGACGGCAAAGTGATCGAATATTCGAAAAAATACCTCCCTTCCATCGCCGGCAAGCTGGACGACCCCCGGGTCGAAGTGCACGTGAACGACGGTTTCATGCATATTCATGAGCACAAAAACGAATACGACGTCATCATGGTCGATTCCACGGAACCCGTCGGACCGGCAGCGCCGCTGTTCGAGCGCGGTTTCTACCAGGGCATCTACGAGGCGTTGAAGGACGACGGCATGTTCGTGGCGCAAACGGACAATCCTTGGTTCAAAGCCGACCTGATCCAAAAGGTCAACCGCGACGTCAAGGAAATTTTCCCGATCGTGCGCGTATACGGGGCCAACATCCCGACGTACCCAAGCGGCCTGTGGACCTTTACGATGGGCAGCAAAAAGTACGATCCGCTCGAAGTGAACGAAGCGGACATTCCGGAAATGGACACCAAATATTACACCCCACGTCTTCATAAAGCGGCTTTCGTGCTGCCTAAATTCGTGGAGGACTTGACGAAATAAGGAGGCACCTTAGCACGATGAAACTTGATCAGGCATACTCAGGCAACGTGTTTATTCTCAGTTCCGACGATTACGAAAATTCCAAGGCCGTCATTTACGGCATGCCGATGGATTACACGGTCAGCTTCCGCCCGGGCTCGCGTTTCGGCCCTGCCCATATCCGCCAGGCATCCGTGGGCCTCGAGGAGTACAGTCCTTATTTGGACAAAAGCATCGAAGACATGACCTATTTCGATGCGGGCGACTTGCTCCTGCCTTTCGGCAATGCATCGCGCAGCTTGGACATCATCCGCGATTACGTGGGCAAGCTGCTGGATGACGGCAAATTCCCGATCGGACTCGGCGGCGAGCATCTCGTCACCTGGCCGGTGATTGAGCAAATGTACGCGAAGTATCCGGATCTGATCCTGATCCATATCGACGCGCATGCCGACCTGCGCGAGCAATACGAAGGCGAGCCGCTTTCGCATTCCACGCCGGTCCGCAAGGCCGCTGCCCTGATGGGCGGCAAAAACATTTACCAATTCGGCATCCGCTCCGGATCGCGCGAGGAATTCAAATTCGGCCGCGAAAACATCAACTTCTACCCGTTTGACGTAGCCGCTCCGCTGAAAGAAGCGCTGCCTCAAATGGGCAAACGTCCGGTGTACGTGACGATCGACATCGACGTGCTGGATCCGTCCGCGGCTCCAGGCACGGGTACCGCGGAAGCAGGGGGCATCACCTCCAAAGAGCTTCTGGAGGCTGTCCATCTCATCGCCCGGTCCGACGTGAACGTGGTCGGCTGCGATCTGGTCGAAGTGGCGCCGATCTATGACCATTCCGAACAGACGCAAATCGTGGCTGCCAAGCTTATTCGCGAAATGCTGCTTGGCTTTGTGAAATAACGCATCCATTTCATTGGATTTCGTCCATCATCTGCATGCAAAGCATCTTCTGAAGGATGCCGGGAACCTTAACGCATAAGGTTGACCCAGGCTGAACTGAAGGAGATGCTTTTTTTCTTTTGGGCTCTTAGGGACGGAAAACCGGAAAATGTTGCGGCTGACGTGTAAATCGGGTCGTTAACGGGTAAGTTCAACGTATACGGAGGTGTTGTGCATGAGATGGAAACCATGGATGGGGCGCGCTTTGGCTGCTGCCGCGGCATGCCTGCTGCTGCCGTTAGGCTTGGGCTTATCCCCGGGCGCCGCGGCGGCCGCCCCGCCGACAGCGGCGTCATGCGGCAGCGGGGATCATGGCCTATTGCAGGACCTGCAGAAGAAGCATTCGGAGGCGGGCCGGGAGCCGCTGCATTTTACGGATATCCAGTTCCTCAGCCGGAGCACGGGAAGAGCGGCCGGCACCGGTTTTATCCTGGGCACGTCGGATGCCGGATGCCACTGGCAGACCGTTTACGAAGGGCCGTGGCAGTTTGGGCAGATCGATTTTACGGATAACGTTCACGGCTGGGCTTTAGCTTCGCTGCCGTCGAATCCAGCGCCCGTTTTGCTTCGAACGGCCGATGGAGGCAGCCATTGGAAGGGCGTATATACGGGCAAGCTTCATTTTGAACGGATTCAATTCCTGAGCGCCAAGACGGGATTCGGTTATACGGCCACAGGCGCGTATCGGACGGATAACGGCGGCAACGGATGGGTGAAGGTCCCGACGCCGGCAAATACGCGTTATTCCGTTTTTAACGATACAAAAACCGGCTATGCGCTTACGGTCGAACCCGGACAGGGTTACCGCATTTACCAAACCCGGGACGGGGGCCGCAGCTGGGCCGCGAAGCTGAAGGTAAAAGCCGCGTCCACGGCAGGGGGCCAAATCTACAGCAAGGATAATCAAGTATGGGCGATCCTATATGGGGATTCCGGGATGTCCCAAGTCTCGTATTCCCTATACGGCAGGACGGATCAAGGATCGCACTGGAAGCGGGTGATCGCTCAGGATACGGCCGGCGGCGGCCCTGCACCGGGAAGCGGGAAGGCCACCGTTTCGAGCGGTCCTGCCCAGCCTGGCGGGCATCCGGGCAATATGCAGCTTTACGGCAAAGAAACCGCGATTCTTGCGGGCGGGTCCCCGGCCGGCGGCATGGTCTCGATCGGCGTTACGTATGACGGCGGGAACACGTGGAAAAACATCAAACCGTCCGTGAACGGATTTGATGCACGGATTTCTTTCGTCAACGCCAAAACAGGCTGGATGGCGGTCACCAGCGCAACGAAAGCCTCGATTTATTCCACGCAGGACGGAGGGGCGACCTGGAGCCGCAAGTTTGCGTTTCGAGAAGCGCTGCAGCCGTAAAAAACGATGAAAGGATAGGTCCGACAGCGGCCTATCCTTTGTATTTTCCCTGCCGTTCTTCCCATTCCTCGCGGAGCATGCCCATCCGGATCGAATCGTAAAAAACGCCGTTGTAGAGCCTGCATTTCCGCAGCCTGGCTTCCATCGTAAACCCGAGTTTTTCGCCGACCCGGATCATCCGGTGGTTGCCCGACCAGGTGGTGAAGCCAACGCGGACCAGCGGCAGGGAGCCGAACAATTTGTTGATCCACAACGCAAGCGCCCTTGTGCCGTAACCCCCGCTCCAATAGTCGGGATGGTAGATGACGATCCCCATTTCCAGCCAGTAGGAGGGCTTGTGCTCCCAATAATAACTGACCGTTCCGATCAGTTCGCCGTTGACTTCGATCGCCCAGAAGTCGTCCCGATGGACGAGATTGTCCTTGTTGGCTGCGTATTTTTCGAAAGACATGGCGGTATGCTCGTAATAAGGGGCATCCCACTTTTTCCATTCGGGGGCTTCCTCTTTGGCCGAAAGCTCCCATAGCCGCGGCAGATCCCTTTCCGTCACAGGCCGGATCCGCAAGTTATCGTTTTCGTATATCGTCAAAGCTTGCCTCCTCATCAGCGGTTTTGCCGTCAAAACCTTCAAATTCCTTTCCTCCATGATTTCGCCGCAGCCCATGCGGTTTCCTTTTCATATCAATCTTCCAACTTCCCTCGGAACCAAAAACGCGAAAGAATAGAAAGAACGGAAGGCGTGAAAGCTGTATAATAACGAAGGGAAGCCGGGCGCGGTTAAGTCGTCTGCAATTGCTTCTGCCTGTTGAATTGAGCCCCTGAACTGGATATAGTATTACAATAGAAAGAAACAGAATGGAGCCGTAACGTGATGCAAGAAGCGAAAAGAGCGCGCATTCGCCTGCAGAGCAAGCAGGACGGGGACCTCGTGGTGCAAGAGGCGGTGGCCGAAGTGTTTGAACGCGGCGGGGCGCTCTATCTTAAATATGAGGAGCCGGAGGCCGATTTGAAGGGACGGAAGACGAGGACCCTCCTGAAAATTGCCCGGGACAGCATAAAAATGATCCGGCACGGCGCGGTGGAATCGGAGCAAACGTTTCAGGAAGGCGCCGCGATGCCCGGTTTTTATAGGTCTCCGTATACCTCGTTCAATCTTTCGACACGGACAAACTTGCTTGAGATCCGGTGGGATCGCGGGTTTTCGGGAACGGTTTCCTGGACGTACGATTTGTACGTGCATGAGGAATGTACGGGACATTTTGATATTAGTTTGCATATACAGGAGGACACGCAATGACAACCAATCCATTAGAACATATCAACCAGCTGGTGACCGAAGCGCTCGCCGAGGCCGTCGTAGCGGCTGGCATCGCAACCCGCGAGGAACTGCCCGCGTTTACGCTCGAGGTACCGAAGGACAAATCGCACGGGGATTTGGCAACGAATGCCGCGATGCAGCTGACCCGGATCGCGAAAAAGAACCCGCGCCAGATCGCCGAGGCGATCCTGGAGCATTTTGACATGAACAAAGCTTCCATTGAAAAAGCCGACATCGCCGGACCGGGCTTCATCAACTTCACGCTGAACAAAAGTTACCTGTACCCGGTGATCCAGCAGGTTCATGAGCAAGGGGAAAATTACGGCCGGATCGCGCTGGGACAAGGCCAGAAAATCCAGGTGGAGTTCGTCAGCGCCAATCCGACCGGAAGCCTGCATTTGGGGCATGCGCGGGGCGCGGCCGTCGGTGATGCCCTGTGCAACGTGCTTGATTTTGCCGGCTATGAAGTGACCCGCGAATATTACATCAACGACGCGGGCAACCAGGTGGAGAACCTGTCCAAATCGATCGAAGCCCGCTACCTGCAGGAGCTTGGCCAAGACGCCGAGATGCCGGAGGACGGTTACCATGGGGAAGACATCAAAGGTTTCGCCAAGGAACTCGTCGCCGAGAAAGGCGATTCCCTGCTCTCCATGGACCCGGGAGAACGCGCGGCGTATTTCCGCAAATACGGGCTCGAAAAGGAATTGAACAAAATCAAACGCGACCTGAACCGGTTCCGGGTGCATTTCGACGAATGGTTCAGCGAAACCTCCCTTTACGAAAAAGGGTTGGTCGAGGAATCCCTGAACGAATTGAAAGCCAAGGGACAGGTGTACGAACAGGACGGGGCGACTTGGCTCCGCACGACCGATTACGGCGACGACAAGGATCGCGTATTGGTGAAAAATGACGGCACCTACACCTATTTGACGCCGGACATCGCTTATCACCGCAACAAATTCGAGCGCGGGTACGACCGCCTGATCAACATTTGGGGAGCCGACCATCACGGATATATTCCGCGGATGAAGGCGGCGATGGAAGCGATCGGTTACGATCCGGAACGGCTGACGGTATTGATCGCCCAAATGGTCAGCTTGTTCCAAAACGGGGAAAAAGTGAAAATGTCCAAACGGACGGGCAAAGCGGTGACGATGGAGGACCTGATGGAAGAAGTCGGCGTCGATGCCATCCGTTACTTCTTCACGATGCGCAGCATGGACTCCCATCTGGATTTTGACATGGATCTGGCGATTTCGACGTCCAATGAAAATCCGGTGTTTTACGTGCAATACGCCCATGCCCGGATCTGCAGCATCTACCGCCAGGCAGAGGAGCAGGGGATTACGCTGCTGCCGCTTGCCGAAGTGGATCTCAGCCTGTTGAATACCGAGCATGAATATGATTTGCTCCGCAAAATCGGCGAGCTCCCCGAGGAGATTGCCGTCGCCGCGGCGAACTATGCGCCGCACCGCATGATCCGCTACGTGTATGATCTTGCGTCCCTGTTCCACAGCTATTACAGAGCGCAGCGCGTCATTACCGAAGACGCCGCCCAGACGCAGGCTCGATTCGCCCTGCTGGGAGCCGTCCGCACGGTCATTGCCAACGTGCTGAAGCTGGTCGGCGTAAGCGCGCCGGAACAAATGTAAGGAGCTTGCGGGAGGATCAACCGATCTTCCGGTAAGGAAGTTATCAGCTATACAAAAAGCCCCCAGCCGCGGGCCCAGGAATGTTTTGCGACATCGGGTGCCCGCGGCAAAGGGGATTTTTTTATTTTCGCGAACTAAGGCATCCGCTTGGTAGAAATATAGAGGAAAAAAACCTTTATTGTAGAATAACGACCAAATACGCCCGTCTGAATGCGTTCGAAAAACATGGGGAGAAGGGGATTGGAACGTGGCGACTATATTGGTAGTGGAAGATGAAAAACCGATCAATGACTTGATAACGATGAATTTAAAGCTCGTCGGGCATCGATTTTTTAAGGCTTTCAGCGGAATGGAAGTGCCGGCTATTTTGGAACGGGAGAAGATCGATCTGATTTTATTGGACGTGATGCTGCCTGGATTGGACGGCTTTTCGCTGATGAGGCAAATTCGGAACCTGAATATTCCGGTTATATTTATTACGGCTAAAGACTCTTTGGCTGACCGCATCGCCGGTTTTGAACTGGGCGCGGATGATTATATCATCAAACCCTTTGAAATTTTGGAGTTGCTGGCCCGGATCCATGTAGTGCTGCGCCGGAGCACCAAGGAGCAAACGGCAATTATCATCGATGATGTCGAGATCCGGCCATTGGAGCGGCAGGTGTACAAACTGGGCTGTGCCGTTGAATTGACCGTAAGGGAGTTTGAACTGCTTGACGTATTGCTTCAAAACCGAAATATTGCCCTATCCCGGGAAAAACTGCTGGAGCTGGCCTGGGGATATGATTATGAGGGAGAAACCCGAACGGTTGATGTTCATATCCGGCAGCTGCGCAAAAAGTTGGGATGGGAAGAGCGGATCAAGACCGTTTTCAAGCTTGGATACCGTCTGGAAATGCCGGGTGAACCATGAGATTTTGGCAGAAGACGCTGTTGGTCGTGCTGATTTTGTTTATCGTTGCCCTTGATGCCAGCGTGATTATGATGATGCATAAAAGCTGGAAGCTTAACATGGATAGGGAGATGCAGAGATCTTCCAATGAGCAGGCATTCATCGCCAACAACATCTATGACAATTTAAACTCGATCAAGTCGAGGGGCATGACCGTGAAAGAGGACGTATTATTCGACGTGGCTCGTTCCTATGCGGAATATTATCAGAAGCAAAATATTTTCCTGCAATTATGGGATCGGGATCGGCTTGTGTATGATGGCGATGTAGCTGCCGGGAGGCAGCAAGGTTCGGGACAAACACATACGGAAGAACAAAAGGTTCATGAAATGGTAACCTCGGGCGAGCTGCCCGCTCCGTATCAAGAATTGAAGCTGGTGTATAAACGGAATATCGAAGAACTGTATACCAGCCAAAAGGAATTGAACCGTTATTTTGTTTACGTCAATGTCATTGCCGGCCCGATTCTTGCCTTCTTGTTATATGTTCTGATCCGCCAATTAACCAGACCTTTACGGCAGCTGTCCAAGACGACCCAAACGATCGCCGGCGGGAATTATAACGAACGCGTGGCATTGAAAAGGAATGACGAGTTCGGGGAACTTGCGCAAAATTTCAACCGGATGGCGGAAGCGGTCGAGAGGCACGTCACGGAGCTTTCTGCGATGGCGGAGGAAAAACAGCGCATCGTTGATAATCTGGCCCATGAATTGCGCACTCCTTTGACAAGCATGCAGGGTTTTGCGCAGTATTTGAATTCAGCCCATATCAGCGAGGAGGAACGGATCACGGCGAGCGGGCACATCTGGAGCGAGACGCTCCGTTTGAAAAATTTGGCCTTCAAGCTGTTGGACTTGTCCGTTTTGCGCCACCAGTCGGTAGAACGTATCCGTTTATCGGTGGATAAGCTGTTTCAATCTGTCCGGCAGATGGAACAGGAGAATCTAGAGCAAGCCGGCGTAAAGCTTGTTCTGAATAACGGCATAGAGAGCATATGGGGAGACCCGGACCTGCTTTCGTCGTTTCTGGTCAATTGCATCGACAATGCCATTCATGCGTCGGCGGAAGGCTCCGAAATCCGTTTGTCGGCTTATAAACAAGATTCAGCGGCGGTGCTGGAAGTTCAGGATTTTGGCAAGGGAATGAGTGAAAGTCAGGCTCTGCGGGCATTTGAGCCGTTTTACCGGGCAGACAAGGCCCGCTCGAGGGAACATGGGGGAGCCGGGTTGGGATTATCGATCTGCAAACAAATAGCCGAGGCGCATCAGGCGCCATTATCCCTCGAATCCCGGGAAAATGAGGGGACCTGTATCCGCATCTTTTTACAACTCCATAACAACGAAGGCCTTACTCGATAACATCCTTGGTTTAAAGTATGGATTGGCCGGGCCTGGTCCATAAATGGAGGTTATGCAGATGAAAAACAAAACAAAAAATATTTTGACGGCACTTGCCTTTTGCGCCGTTTCCGGCGGTTTGCTTGCATTCAACGCGTATGCAGTCCCGAATATAGCCACGTTAACACAAAGCGAACCCGTTGCTCAACAGTCGTTTACAGCATCGGCAGCGCAAGAGAAGCCGGTTGCAATTACGCTGGCAAGCAGCAAGGTTCCGGTGTTAAATGTAGAAGGGAAAGTTCCGGTCTCGACCGTGGAAGAGGAGCTGGAACGAACGATGACGGCTGAAGAGATGCAGCAAATATACAATTACATCGACAACAGCAAAGAGGTAGCGGAGAGTAGGAAAATGAGCGATCAAGAGGTCAATCGGAGAAAAGCGTTGGAAGATCGATATGTCTATGACGGCGTCCGCCCCCAAAACAAGCTGCCTCTGAAACCAGGCGTTTCGAGCTTCTACTTTGACATAGGGAAAGATATTTGGATTTACCCTGACCGAGAGCTGACTGACGAAGAGCTGCTGCAGTCTATTGACTGGTCCTACCGAGTTGTCTTTGCTCAGTCCAAGAGGCTTCAAAGGCAGCAGCCAGATGCGAAAGATATAGTAAAAGCAGAGGCATTGGCGATGGCCCGCGAAAGCGTAAGCAAGCTGTTTGGTGTCGATGTGTCCAAAATGGAAGCGAATGTGGCATTTGATAAATTTGGCCCTGAACAAAAGGGAATATGGTACGTCCATTTTCAGCCTTATAAAGTCCGCACACTGGAAGCAAACGGAAGTGCTTTTATGATGTATGATGTCATGATTGATGCATTGAGCGGGACAGTGATCGATACCACGATTTTTAATTCGGCTTATAAAAGAACGCCGGTTACATCCGCCATGAATAAGCAGATCAGACAAGATCCAAGCTGGATTGAAGCGGCCAAAGCCATTGTCGTCAAAAAACAGGGAGACACGCGCCCCATTCAAAAATCAACCATTATACAAGATCAAGTATACGATCAGCGCGGCGTTGTTGCCGTTTCCATCGCAATGAAGGACGGCAGCTCCTATATCGTGGAATTGCGATATCCGGAAAAAATGTTGCGATGCCTGATTTACGAACCTGCGGCAAAGGGGAAATAATCTGGGCGGAATCAAATGTAGGAAGGCTGTCCTTGGGCCCGGTTAATGGGCCCAAGGACAGCCTTCTTTTCGCATCAATAAAAATGGCTGCGCGTTTATTTTCGTTTTTTCGTTTTATGATTTGGGTTTTTTTCTTTTCATGCCTTCCCGCAGCAGCTTCAGCGCGTTGACCTCTGCCCCTCCGGCAGGACGGCGCTGCCCTTTTCGGGTTTTTAACGGGGTGGCCGTCAGCTGCAGCAGCTCTTTGATTTCATCCGGCTGAAGATCGGGATTTTGCGCAAGCAAAAGCGCGATTGCCCCGCTCACATGGGACGTGGCCATCGACGTACCGCTCATCTCATGGTATTTGCCTTGCGTCCAGGAAGAAATGATTTTATCTCCCGGGGCATAAATATCAATGAACTCGCCTCTGTTGCTGAAGCTGGCGATCCGCCGATGGCGGTCGGTTGCCCCGACAGAGATGGTTTGCGGATATTTGGCGGGATAGTCGATATTGCGCCGTTTTCCGTCATTGCCGGAAGAAGCGACGATCGATATGCCGGCTGCGTGGGCTTTATTAACGACCTCCAGCAATGCTTTGCTGCGCGTTTTCATGCCGAAGCTCATATTGATGATATGCATGCGGTTTCGGATGCACCAGTCGATGCCCTGGATGATATCGGACACGTAGGCCGAGCCGTTATGATCAAAAGCTTTGACCGGATATATGGTAGCCCGGGGCGCGACGCCGATCATGCCTTCCGTGCCGTTGGCTGCCGCGATGGTGCCGGCAATATGGGTTCCGTGCCCGTTGTCGTCGAACGGAAGCATATGCCTGTTCAGCAGATTAATGCCTTTGGCGAGCGACCCGCGAAGGTCCGGATGGTAGTAATCCGCGCCGGTGTCGATCACGCCGATTTTGATCCGGTACCCGGTGGAGGTTGACCAGGCCTTTGGAGCCTGGATTTGTTTGACGCCATAAGGAATGCCGGGGCCTTGGCTGGTTTTGCTTGCCAGCGTATGCACCTGGACCAGGCTGTCTTCCTCGATCACAATGTCGTTTTTGAAAGGATCCAGATGTCTTCCGCTGCCGGACAGGGGTGCCATAACCGATTTAAGCGTGCGGGATGTTGGCAGGTCTGGCCAATCGGGGTGAAGGGCTTTTAACTCCTGCAGTGTTTGTTCAAATTGATCGTAGTGCCGGGGATCGACGAACCTGATGATCCGTTTGGCTCCGGACGGTGCGGGACTCTCCATGTCTTCAAGCAGCATCTGTATCAATCCGGTGTAGTCCATATTGGGCAGTCCCCCTCATAATGAACCCTGCTTTTGCATTGTATGTGGGAGGCTGCTGCTGCGAGTGGGAACTTGCCCTTGTTCCGGCACAAGATTCGATATAAATTTTCATGGGTCGATGTCTTTTTGGGGTGAGTTGAGCACAGCTTTTTCGGTGCCGTGCTCTTTTTTGAGGTAAGTATTTACTTGATGCGTTTTTTTGTGGAATTAGGCCCCGCCCGAATGGCAAAACCAACCTGCGGACATAAAATATATGGGAGAGACTTCAAGGGCTCTTTCAAAATTTCCCGGCAGGGGAAGCCATGTCCGGGCGGATACAGTCAAAGGGCAGGGGGAACCCTGCCTTTTTCATTCCCGAAAAGAGGCCCCCGGGTTTCCCGCATAAAAACTTGCAATTTATTTATAAATAGGTTTTACTTAGTTTTGATAATGGATATGTTGTTATAAAGCAGATGTTATACGGGTGAACAACGCCAATAAATCCGTATAAGTTGAACATTGCGTGAGAGGAAGTGTCCGTTAGTGAGTAACTCACTCCAATTAAAGATGGACCCTGAAAAAATCAGGGAAATGCCATTGGTGGATTTGGCCTTTGCGGTGTTGAAGGCGGCGAATACGCCATTTTATTACCTTGACCTGATGAAAGAGGTTGCCAAGCTTCGCGGCTTGACGGAAGAAGAAATCAAAGAAACCGTTGCGCAGCTATATACAGAAATCAATATCGACGGCCGGTTCGCGTGCGTCGGCACCAACCTTTGGGGACTTAAACGCTGGTATCCGATCGACCGCTCGGAGGATCCGATCTCGAGCTCGAAGCGTCCGCGCATTATCAACGATGACGACGACGAGGATGAGGACGACGAATTCATCGATGAGGACGACAGCTTCAATCCGGACGACACCGAAGAAGATTTCGACCGCATCGACGAGGACCATGACGATATTTACTCCGACGACGATTCCGAAGACGAAATCGAAGACGAGGACATCATCGAGGACGAAGATCTGGACGAAGAAGAAGATCTGGACGAAGAGGACGAGGATTTGGCCGACGATTCCGACGATGACGATAAATATTAATCCGTTTGCCATTCTCTCTTGACAGAGGACAAGGCAACGAGTAAACTATTGCATGGGCTTATGATTGAGATTTAAATATGCGTAAAATAATAAAAAGTGCCCCGTCCTACGGGTGTCACTTTTTTTGTTTTTTTGGGGCAAAACGGGCTGCATTTCAGGCTGTTTTGCTTCTGTAGAATGGACTCGCTCGTTAAAAGTTCACTCTATATAGATGCCGGATTACCTCATTGTGCCATTTGATTTCAAATGGCGCATTGTTGTTCAAGCGGACGGTAAAGCAATATCACCGGCGCGGCCGTTTTTCGGGTGGAATTCATGAAAAAGGGTTACGCTAAACATCATATGTCGCCTGAATTTACTGGAACTTTAATAGGAGGGTTTTTATAGTGACAAAGTATATTTTTGTGACGGGCGGGGTAGTGTCGTCCCTGGGTAAAGGGATTACGGCGGCTTCTCTGGGCAGACTGCTGAAAAACAGAGGATTAAAGGTTACGATCCAGAAATTCGATCCTTATTTGAACGTGGATCCGGGCACCATGAGTCCTTATCAGCATGGCGAAGTGTTCGTTACCGACGACGGAGCCGAAACGGACCTCGATTTGGGGCATTATGAGCGATTTATTGACATCAACCTGTCCAAGAACAGCAACGTCACCACAGGCAAGGTATATTCGTCCGTCATCAGCAAGGAACGCCGCGGCGAATATTTGGGCGGTACCGTTCAGGTTATCCCGCATATCACCAATGAAATCAAGGAGCGCGTATTCCGTGCGGGCCGCGAAGCCGGCTCGGACGTCGTCATTACGGAGATCGGCGGTACGGTAGGCGACATCGAAAGCTTGCCGTTCCTGGAAGCCATCCGTCAGATCAAAAGCGAAATCGGCCGCGAGAACGTGATGTACATCCATGTGACGCTGATTCCTTACATTAAAGCGGCGGGCGAAGTGAAAACGAAACCGACGCAGCACAGCGTGAAGGAGCTTCGCAGCATCGGGATCCAGCCGAACGTGATCGTTTGCCGCACCGAGCATGAATTGTCCGCCGACATGAAGGCCAAAATCGCCCTCTTCTGCGACATCGACGAAAGCGCGGTCGTGGAATGCCGCGATGCGTCCACGCTGTACGAGGTTCCATTGAATCTGCGCGACGAAGGTTTGGACGAGATCGTCGTCAACTACTTGAAGCTGACGACGCCGAAACCGGACATGACCGAATGGGAAAGCCTCGTCGACCGGATCAACAAGCTGGAAAAAACGGTCGAAATCGCGATCGTCGGCAAATACGTCGCTCTTCACGACGCTTATTTGAGCGTGGTCGAATCGCTCTCCCATGCCGGATTTGAGGCAAACGCCGACGTGAAAATCCGCTGGGTCAACGCAGAGGAAGTGACCGACCAGAACGTGGACGAGCTGCTGGGCGGAATCGGCGGCATTCTCGTGCCGGGCGGTTTCGGCGACCGCGGCATCGAAGGCAAGGTTTCGGCCATCCGTTATGCGCGCGAGAAGCAAATTCCGTTCTTCGGCATCTGCCTCGGCATGCAGGTTTCGGTTATCGAATATGCCCGTTCCATCCTCGGAATGGATGACGCGAACAGCTCCGAGATCAATCCGGCCACCCCGTATCCGGTCATCGACCTGCTGCCTGAGCAAAAGGATATCGAGGACCTGGGCGGCACGATGCGCCTTGGCTTGTATCCGTGCAAGCTGGCCGAAGGCTCGCTGGCGATGAAATGCTACAATGACGAGCTTGTGTACGAAAGACACCGCCACCGGTACGAGTTCAACAACCAATACCGCGAGGCGATCGAAAAAGCAGGCCTGCGCATTTCCGGTACCTCCCCGGACGGCCGCCTGGTCGAAATCGTGGAGCTTCCGGAACATCCATGGTTTTTGGCCGTACAGTTCCATCCGGAGTTCACGTCCCGGCCAAACCGTCCGCAGCCGCTTTTCCGCGAATTCGTCAAAGCGTCGATTAACCATAAAACAATCTAATATGTATTTGAAAAAAGGGACCTTTTGTTACAGGTCCTTTTTTCATTTTTGCGTAGAGGAAGGAATTCGTAACTAGAGAGCGAATAACCTTAACTGGATATATTTCGCAACGATTAACCAATAAATGTTAAAATTCAAGGATAGGCAGGGTTAGGCTGATGTTGGGAGGTTTGCTGAAGTGGATAAGAAGAAAGTATTGATTGTCGATGACCAGAACGGAATACGCATCCTGTTAATGGAAGTGTTCAGCAGCGAAGGTTATACGACATATCAGGCGGCCAACGGTAAAATCGCGTTAGAGATCGTGGAAAAGGATGCGCCCGATTTGGTCCTGCTCGATATGAAGATCCCGGGGATGGACGGACTCGAAATTTTGAAGCATATTAAGGAAATGAACCCAGCCATCAAAGTGATCATGATGACCGCCTACGGCGAGCTCGATATGATCAAGGAAGCGACCGAGCTGGGAGCCTTGATGCATTTTACAAAGCCGTTTGACATCGATGAAATGCGGGTTGCGGTGAACATGCAGCTGAAACACAACCCTGTTCAATCCGGATGACGGGAGAGGATTCTGCTTAGGCAGAATTCTTTTTTTTGCCTTCGCCTATCAAGGGGAAAAGCTTATTTTTAAATGCTTGTTTAGCATTTGGAACATGATGTGGTATAATAATCCCGAATAAGAGAAGTCGGCTTTAAACCCATAGACAAAACGATGACTTTAGGAGGATTGAAACCATGCCATTGGTATCGATGACTGACATGTTAAACAAGGCGCTTGCAGGGAAATACGCGGTAGGTCAATTCAACATCAACAACCTTGAATGGACCCAGGCGATCCTTCTCGCTGCCGAAGAAGAAAAATCTCCTGTGATTCTCGGCGTATCCGAAGGTGCAGCCCGTCATATGAGCGGTTTCTATACGGTAGTGAAAATGGTGGAAGGCCTTATCCATGACCTGAAAATTACGGTTCCCGTAGCGATCCACCTGGACCATGGTTCCAGTTTCGAAAAATGTAAAGAAGCGATCGACGCCGGATTTACGTCCGTTATGATCGACGATTCCCACAGCCCGATCGACCACAACATCGAAACGACGAAAAAAGTGGTTGAATATGCGCATGCCAAAGGCGTTTCCGTTGAAGCCGAAGTAGGCACTGTCGGCGGACAAGAAGACGACGTGATCGGCGGCATCATGTATGCCAAGCTGGAAGACTGCATCCGCATCGTCAAAGAAACAG
Source organism: Paenibacillus cookii (assembly GCF_018333375.1). GTDB lineage: Bacteria > Bacillota > Bacilli > Paenibacillales > Paenibacillaceae > Paenibacillus_AQ > Paenibacillus_AQ cookii. The sequence continues at coordinate 9,547 of NZ_BORW01000039.1, read as the reverse complement.
GCATCGATACCCTTGCGCCTGCGCTCGGTTCCGTACACGGCCCTTACCAAGGCGAACCGAACCTCGGGTTCAAAGAAATGGAAGAAATCAAAAATGCGACGCAAATTCCGCTCGTTCTTCATGGCGGTACCGGCATTCCTACGCATGACATCCAAAAAGCCATCTCTTTGGGCACATCCAAAATCAACGTAAACACCGAAAACCAAATCGAATTCACGAAAGCCGTTCGCGAAGTGCTTGCCGCAAAACCGGACGTATACGATCCTCGTAAGTACATCGTGCCTGGACGCGACGCCATCAAAGCAACCGTCATCGGTAAAATCCGCGAGTTCGGCTCGAACAACAAAGCGTAACCTGCGTTTTTCGTTGTTTCTGTGCTTTGCCGCACAAGAGAGCTTACGTGTTGTTTGAAATGAAGATGGACAGCCCCTGGCCAGGGGCTGTCCTATTGAATAGGTTGAAATGGAGAGCACACCGCTTAGCCGGTGTTTTTCCATTTCATCAACCAAAATGAACACCAAACGATTTTGCTGCTGCGAAGTAAGTGGGGGGAACCTAAAACGTATGGAAAAATTGATGATAAGTGGTGGACGCCCACTTCATGGCGCCGTGACGATTAGCGGAGCCAAAAACAGCGCCATTGCCCTGATTCCTGCCGCGATTTTGGCCGAGTCCGAAGTCGTGCTCGACAATCTGCCTCTTCTGAGCGACGTGGCGGTATATGCCGAGATTTTGGAGGAGCTGGGCGCAAAAGTAACCTGGAAGGAAAGCCAAATGGTCATCGACCCTTCCGATATCAAGTCGATTCCTATGCCAAACGGCCCCGTCAAAAAGTTAAGAGCTTCTTATTACATGATGGGAGCCATGCTTGGCCGTTTCAAAGAAGCGGTCATCGGTCTTCCCGGGGGATGCAACTTCGAACCCCGCCCGATCGACCAGCATATCAAAGGATTTGAAGCATTGGGCGCAACCGTGACCAATGAACATGGGGCGATTCACCTTCATGCAAAGGAATTGAAGGGCGCCAAAATTTATTTGGACGTATCCAGCGTGGGTGCGACGATTAACATTATGCTGGCGGCTGCCAAAGCCAAAGGCTCCACAATTATCGAAAATGCGGCCAAAGAGCCTGAGATTATAGATGTAGCAACGCTTCTTAATTCCATGGGCGCCGTTATCAAAGGCGCAGGAACCGAAACCATTCGCATCGAAGGCGTCTCCGAACTGCACGGCTGCCGCCATTCCATCATCCCGGACCGGATTCAGGCAGGCACGTACATGATCGCGGCTGCCGCCACGCGCGGGGATGTGCTGATCGACAACATCATTCCCAAACACCTTGAAGCGCTGACGGCCAAGCTGATCGAAATGGGGGTCGGGATCGAGGAACTGGATGAAAGCATCCGCGTCATCGGTCAGCCCAGCTATGGCCATGTCGACGTGAAAGCACTGATTTATCCAGGATTTGCTACAGATTTACAATCGCCGATGACCAGCTTGCTGACGCAGGCCGAAGGTGTAAGCGTACTGAGCGATTTCGTCTACAGCAACCGGTTCAAACATGTGCCGGAACTCGTCCGGATGGGCGCGAAGATCCGGGTGGAGGGCCGTTCGGCCATTATCGAGCGAAGCCGTCTGAACGCGGCCAAAGTCAAGGCGACGGACCTGCGCGCCGGAGCGGCGCTGGTGATCGCCGGCCTGACGGTCGAAGAAGGGGTCACCGAAGTGACGGGCGTCGAGTTCATCGACCGGGGATACGACCATTTGGTCACCAATCTCCGGATGTTAGGTGCGGATGTATGGCGTGAAAAGGAATAAATGGCATACGGAAGGGGATTTTGCGTTTTTCGCGAATTCCATTAGGGTATAACGTTTTTGCGAAAAAATTGCATATCTCCTTCCCATTTGGGTAATGCTATCTTAATAAGGATTTTCATAGACTGATAGAACAATATTTCGTACGACAGGACTTATAAAATTGAATAGGTGGTTATTACATGGATTTGCAAATTGCCGATTTGGAAGAAATGAAGCTGACCGATCTGTACAAGCTTGCAAAGAAGTACCAGATCCCGTATTACGGCCAGCTGAAGAAAAAAGAGCTGATTTTTGCCATTTTGAGAGCACAGGCAGAGCACAGCGGACTCATGTTCATGGAAGGGGTTCTGGAAATCCTCCCGGAAGGATACGGGTTCCTCAGACCGATCAACTATTTGCCGAGCACCGAGGATATTTACATTTCGGCCTCGCAGATCCGCAAATTCGATCTTAGAACAGGAGACCTGGTCTCAGGGAAATGCCGGGCGCCTAAAGAAAATGAACGTTACTTCGGCCTGCTGCAGGTCAATGCAGTCAATGGAGAAAACCCGGAAACAGCCGCGGAACGTCTTCACTTCCCTGCACTCACACCTCTTTTTCCGCAAAAGAAGCTCGTGCTTGAAACATCCCCTAACCATTTGTCTACACGGATTATGGACTTGCTCGCTCCCGTCGGTTTGGGACAGCGCGGTTTGATCGTCGCACCTCCGAAAGCAGGTAAAACGCTCCTCTTAAAGGAAATTGCCAACAGCATCTCGACCAACAATCCCGAAATCGAACTGTTTGTACTGCTCATCGATGAACGTCCCGAGGAAGTGACGGATATGCAGCGTTCCGTTAAAGGTGAGGTGGTTGCTTCGACGTTCGACGAACTCCCGGAGAACCATATCAAAGTGGCGGAGCTTGTGCTTGAGCGTGCGCTGCGACTGGTGGAGCATAAGAAGGATGTCGTTATTTTGATGGACAGCATTACCCGCTTGGCGCGTGCCTATAACCTGGTTATTCCGCCATCCGGACGCACGCTGAGTGGCGGTATCGATCCGGCGGCATTTCATCGTCCCAAACGCTTTTTCGGTTCCGCGCGGAACGTGGAGGAAGGCGGCAGCCTGACCATTTTGGCGACGGCGCTGATCGATACCGGTTCGCGGATGGACGACATCATTTACGAGGAATTTAAAGGAACGGGCAACATGGAGCTGCATCTCGACCGCAAATTGGCGGAACGCCGCATTTTCCCTGCGATCGACATCCGCCGTTCGGGCACGCGCCGCGAAGAGGTGCTGCTGACGAAGGAAGAGCTGGATACGATTTGGGCGATCCGCAAAAACATGAATGAATCGGCCGACTTTGTGGAAGGATTCCTGAAAAAGCTCCGGGACTGTAAAACGAATGCGGAATTTTTGGCATCCTTCGACGTCAGCGGCGTGAGCAACGGCAAAAGCTCGGGCAGCAGCCATGGCGGAGGAAACCGGAGAAGCTCTAGACCTGCTGCGGCTTCGGTGCCGCTCACATAAATACTTTTACGAACAAAGAGGAGAACACCATGTACCTGGTATATGCAGATGAGAAAGGCAATGTATACGACCATCCTTCGCTTTACGGGCTTGCCCGCAGCGGCGACATGATCGTGGAAATTTTGGAGGATGAGCTGATCCCGCTGCCGGAAGGAGCCACGCTGGTCGGCTTGCCGAATACGCGGGCCATCGGCATGGACCCGGAGACCGGGGAAATGATGCCTCTGCCCGGGGGAGGCCAAGCCGTAGGGGCTCTCCTGCCGCAAGGGTATACCCGGCTGTGCCTGCCCGGCTACGTGAAGACGGATAAAGACTATAAGCTGCCGCTGTTCGGATATTCCGCCGTGGTGTGGAAGGACGGGGGGTTCTATACGACCGCGCGCCTCACCGACGACCCGGAAAAGTGGAATCCGCTGAACTGCGATCTCGATGAGCTCAAGCTGGGCGTTAAAAACCTTAGACAGAAATATCCGGAAAACCGGCTGTACGAGCATTTGTCCAACTGCGCGCTGGGATACGAATGCCTGACCGCTTCCAATACGTTTTTGAACCGCTGGGAAGGCGCCGTTCCGGTGTCTTATTCCTGCAACGCGGGTTGTTTCGGATGCATCTCCGAACAGCCGGACGACAGCGGTTTTGTGGCTCCGCAGACGCGCATGAACTTCAAACCGAAGGTAGAGGAGCTCGTCCAGATCATGCTGGAGCACCTGAAGACGCCGGAATCGATTATCAGCTTCGGGCAGGGCTGCGAAGGCGAGCCGTCCACCCAGGCAAAGATCATTATCGAGGCGATCCGCGAGGTCCGCTCCATCACCGATATGGGGTATATCAATATCAATACGAACGCGGGTTTGACGGATTTTATCCGCGGCATCGTCGATGCAGGACTCGACCTGATGCGGGTCAGCACGATCAGCGCGCTGGACGATCATTACAACGCATATTACAAACCGCGCAAATACACGCTGGCGAATGTGGAAAAATCGTTGAAATACGCTTCCGACCAAGGCGTGTACACATCGATCAACTACCTTATCTTCCCGGGCGTGACCGATCGCGAGGAGGAAATCGAGGCCATGATCGAATTCGCCCGCCGCACGGGGCTGAAGCTGATTCAAATGCGCAATTTGAACATCGATCCGGAGAGTTACCTGGAGCTGATTCCGCCTGCCAAAGGGGAAATCCTCGGCATGAAACAGATGATCGAGATTTTCCAGGCCGAGCTGCCTGACGTTGTCATCGGTTCGTATACCCATGTGCCTCCCGAAGGCATGAGAAGGCCGAAAAAGCCAGTTTTGGCGCGGGACTAACAGATTCTAACATTTCGTTGATTATTGCGTTTGTCCCTGTTATAATATAAGTATTGTGTCATTATAACTCTGTGTACGCATGAGACTCAGGGCAAAAAGAGGTGAAAGACATGAAACAAGAGGTTCAACCAAAATACCACGTAACGACCGTAACATGTGCTTGCGGCAATACGTTCGAAACGGGTTCCGTTAAAGAGGATCTGCGCGTTGAGATTTGCTCCAACTGCCATCCGTTCTTTACAGGCAAACAGAAATTCGTGGATGCCGGCGGCCGTGTTGATAGATTTAAAAAGAAATACGGTATCTAATACGCATACAACCAATCCCTTGTCCGCACCGCGGGCGAGGGATTTTTTCTATTGCGAATCGGCGCTTCGAACGGAGTAGATCATGACCGCGGCAGTATTTTTGAAGCGTGCCGATTAGCTGCGTCCAATGAATTTTCGACGGTTGTTTTGTGCCAACTTTTGCTGCGGGTTGCACTTTGCCCTGAAATGAACTATACTAATCCTTGCCGTGCTAGACGGGGAGGTAGCGGTGCCCTGTAACTCGCAATCCGCTGTAGCGAGGTTGAATTCCTGTTAGAGGTTTTGTTGATGTGAGGTTTGGTCCCTGCGTGCGATGTTGACGGTTGGGTCCTCCGCAATGAGCACTTGTGAACCTGGTCAGGTCCGGAAGGAAGCAGCCATAAGCAAGCCCGCTCTTGTGCCGGAGGGTGGCCTAGCCCGAGTCGTTGCTCAGGGGAGCCGCTTGGATCACAATAATCAATAACAGGTGCACGGTATTACATATCGTGAACCGGTAAGCATCTTTGCATTTGCAAGGATGCTTTTTTGTTTGGGTTCTTTTATCACAATTCTGGGCTCAATGTCAAAAAAAGCGAATTCATCAAAATCGGTTAGACGTTTTGTATGGCGCCGGATTATAGTATAATGATGAAGCGACGAACATGCACGCAAGTGGAAGTTGAAAGAGGGTATAGCAAGTGAAACATATAGCGCTCTACCGTGCCTGGAGGCCGCAGTCGTTTCAGGACATGGTTGGACAACAGCATATTATTCAGACGCTGCAGAACGCCATCCGCGAGCAGCGGGTTTCCCATGCTTACCTGTTCAGCGGTCCGCGCGGAACCGGTAAGACCACGACCGCCAAGGTGCTTGCCAAAGCAGTCAACTGCGAACGCGGTCCGGCCCCGGAGCCGTGCAACGAATGCGAATCCTGCCGGAGAATAACGGCGGGGGCGGTCATGGACGTACAGGAAATTGACGCCGCCTCGAACCGTGGCGTCGAAGAAATCCGTGATCTGCGCGAGAAAGTAAAATATGCACCGACCGAAGTTCGGCAAAAGGTGTACATTATTGACGAAGTGCATATGCTGACGACAGAAGCGTTTAACGCGCTGTTAAAGACATTGGAGGAGCCGCCTCCGCACGTCATGTTTATATTGGCGACGACGGAGCCCCACAAGCTGCCGGCTACCATCATTTCGCGCTGTCAGCGTTTCGATTTCCGCAGGGTATCCCTGGAGGAACAAACGCAGCGGCTTGCGCAAATCGCCAAAGAAGAAGGAATGGAAGCCGAAACCGAGGCCCTTCAGTATATAGCCCGCTTATCCGATGGCGGCATGCGGGATGCGCTCAGCATTTTGGATCAGATTGCATCTTTTACGGGCGGTCATGTATCCTATGAACAAGTGCTGAGCATGACCGGCGGCATCGCCTCCGAACAGTTCGGCAGACTTGCCGGCGCGATTCAAAAAGGCGATGCGGGTCTAGTGCTGCAGATCGTGGAAGAATTCATGCAGGAAGGCAAAAGCGCCGACAAATGCATGGAAAACCTGCTGTACTACTTCCGCGACCTGCTCATGATCCAAATGATTCCGAACGTTACCCAGCTGACGGACCGGGTGCTTCATCCGGAGGAATATAAAGAAATGGCTGCTTCTTTTACGAGGCAGCAGCTGTTTCATATGATCGATACCTTGAACCGCTATCAAAGCGAGATGAAATATTCTTCGCAGCCGCAAACCTTGTTTGAGGTGGCGCTGCTCAAGCTTTGCGGCATTCCGCAGGGAAGCGCGGCCGAATTCGATCAGCCGCAGGCCCGGCAGACGTCCGCAGCGCCCGCGGATTCATCCGAAGTGAACCAGCTGAAGCGCCAAGTAGCTGCGCTGGAGAAGAAGCTGGAGAAGCTTATTCAGGGCGGTTCCGTGCCATCCGGCGCTGCTTCGGGGGCCCCTGCGCGTGCGTCCCAGCCTGCTCCGCGGATGTCGTCCGCGGCCAAAATCCCGGCCAATTTGGATCAGTTCCTGGCCCGCAAGAGCAGCCCGGAATTTGTGGAAGTGCAGCGGCAATGGGGACAGGTCCTCCAGGGCGTCAAGGACGAGAAGGTAACCGTCCACGCCTGGTTTATGGACGGAGATCCGGTATCCGTGTTGGAGGATGCGGTGTTGGTGGCTTTTAAAAACAACATTCACCGCGAAACGACGGAGAAGCCCGCGAACAAGCAGGTGATCGAAGGCGTGCTCCACGACAAGCTCGGCAAGCCTTACCATCTGGTGACGATGATGCAGAGGGATTGGGCTGCGGCCATTGAGGGCGCCGGCACCCAGCAGAAAGAGGAACTGAAGCTGGAACACGAGCATGAGGGCAAGGATCCGAACGAAAAGCCATGGATTGATGAGGCGCTCCAGATGTTTGGAGAAGATCTCGTGATCATAAAAGATTAACCCGCGCATGATGCGCGCCAATACCCCAATCATTTTAAAGAGGAGACGATACGTATGAATAATATGAACCAAATGATGAAACAGGTTAAAAAAATGCAGGAGCAAATGCTGAAGGCCCAAGAAGCCCTTGCCGAGAAAAAGGTTGAAGGCAGCTCCGGCGGCGGCGTGGTTACGGTGGAAGTGAACGGCCATAAAAAGGTGCTTTCCATCACCATCAAACCGGAAGCCGTTGATCCGGACGACGTTGAAATGCTGCAGGACCTTGTGCTGACAGCCGTTAACGACGCATTGACCAAAGCGGACGATATCGCCAACGCCGATATGAGCAAATTCACCGGCGGCATGAAAATTCCTGGATTGTTCTAATTGAAGGCAGAAGGAGAGGCCTAACGTTTTGTATTATCCCGAACCGATCGCCAAGCTGATCGACGCATTCACGCGATTGCCGGGCATCGGGCCGAAGACTGCGGCCCGCCTGGCGTTTCACGTGCTTAATATGAAGGAAGACGACGTCATCGATTTTGCCAAGGCACTCGTCAGTGTGAAGCGCAATCTCCACTACTGCTCTGTCTGCTGCAACATTACGGACACCGACCCTTGCCGGATTTGCCAGGATAAGACCCGGGATTCGTCCGTCATCTGCGTGGTGCAGGATCCGAAGGACCTTGTGGCCATGGAACGGACCAAAGAGTTTAACGGGTATTATCACGTCTTGCAGGGCGCCATCTCGCCGATGGAGGGAGTGGGCCCGGATGACATCCGGCTGAAAGAGCTGTTGACGCGCCTCAGCGATGAACGCGTGAAGGAGCTTATTTTGGCGACGAATCCGAATATTGAAGGCGAAGCGACCGCAATGTACATATCGCGGCTCGTTCGTCCCTTTGACCTTGTCGTTACGCGAATTGCCCATGGCCTGCCGGTGGGCGGGGATTTGGAATACGCCGACGAAGTCACCCTATCCAAGGCGCTGGAGGGCCGGCGTCAATTGTAATCGATGTTTCAATGGAACTGCACGTTTAAAGGAAGTCCCGGGCCGGGGCTTCCTTTTTTGGTTCTAAGTTTGTCCTTCGTCCCGTATGAATGAAAATGGAGAGCGGTTAGGCGGTTGGATCACTATTCATTTTTATGGATTGGGGGCTTGGGTGATGGCGTGGTTCCGGAACAAAAACCCGAAAGTGCCTGCATGGCAGCTGAAGCAGAAGCAGGATGAAGAATTGGCGGTGTTTATGGATGTGCGCAAGGCGCAGAGGGAGTGGGAGCAGGCGAGGCTCTTTTTTGAAGAAGCGGAAGGCGAGGAACAGATCGATTACGCGATCTACATGCTGGAAGCGGCGGAGCTCAAGTACCAGATGCATTTAAGGGCCGCTAAACGGATGGGGTTGAATCGCATTCAGCTTCCGGCACAGCAAAGGGCGGAGGCAGAGGCATAGCAGGCGTAAAAACCATTCACTGAATTTGGCATCGCCGTTTCTGTAAAACCAAGGAGGGAAAAAGAATGAAGCTGGTCGTCATGGGAATAATGACGGTATCGTTGTTGCTGCTCCTGTTGATCGTGTTCCGGAAAAAAATCGGCTTCGGGTGGCTGACAATGTTCGGAACGCATCTGGTGCTCGCGTCGCTGGGCTTGTATCTGGTGAATTACTCGGGTCTGATCCCGGAGGTGTACATCCCGTTGAATCCGACTACGGTGGGAACGGTGATGGTTTTGGGGCTGCCGGGAGTGGCACTTTTGTTCGGTTTAAAAATATCTTTGATGGGGTAGTTGACGGACCTCTATGTTCTGTGGTACATTATATCTCGCCCCTTTCAAAAAGGTACAAGCTTACTGAACGGTAAGCAAGGTAAAAAACTTTTTAAAAAAAGTACTTGACGAAATGATGGGCAGCATGATATATTATAAGAGTTGCTGCTGAGATAGAAGATAGCGACGAAAACGAAAGAATTTGATCTTTGAAAACTGAACAACGAGTGAGATATGAGGTTTTGGCAACGAAACCGAAACGCGAGATCATCGGGTTCATGACAAGTGTCCGAATCGATGGTCGAGCATAAATGAGAATTAAATTCTCGTCAGATTCAAAATGAGTCACAAACTTTCATGGAGAGTTTGATCCTGGCTCAGGACGAACGCTGGCGGCGTGCCTAATACATGCAAGTCGAGCGGACCTTAGCGATCT
>NZ_BORW01000038.1 GCF_018333375.1 Paenibacillus cookii | reverse complement strand
TTTTCGGATACCCGAACACCTTGCTGGCGCAAGACTTGAGCGATCTTCGGGCTGCCGTACAGGCGACGCGAGTCCACAAAGATACGGCTAATCTGTTGTTCCAGTTCTCGGCGACGTTTCTTTTGCTTGCTTTCCTGGCGCCTGGTCCATTGATAATAACCACTCCGGGATACGTTCAAAACCTTGCACATCTCCGATACCGGATACTTGGAGCGGTGTTTGTGGATAAACGCAAAGATCAGTTCCGGTCTTTTGCGAAGATGTGCATCGCCTTTTTTAAAATTTCGTTCTCCATCTCGAGTTGGCGGATTCGTTTCTGCATTTCGAGAAGGGTTTTTTCCTCGATTTTCAGGTTGCCGCTGCCGCGAAACGCATTGACCGGATCCTGTTTGAATTCGTTGATCCAGCGGTACAGAGTATTGTCGGATACGCCCAATTCTCGGGCGACCTGCGCCACCGGCTTCCCCTGTTCCTGAATCATTTTTACGGTTTGGATTTTAAACTCTTTGTCATATTTCTGACTCATCTTCGGACACCTCGATTTTGCTAGGTTTATTGTCGCATTCTCGATTCTCGGTGTCCACTATTTAGTCTAGCATCACACCTTCCCAGTCATAATTCATATATCCCTCCCCCTATAAAATCACGGTAAGTGGTACGTCAGCAACTTATCAATTAGTGTCTTGGAGCCACTCCTTCCATCGTATCCACTCAGCGCGTCGCTGATGGTCTACTTCCCGACCCAACAGTGCCCCCTTCGTCACCAACCGATGGCCACATTCACCCGAAATATAGCAAACATAAAAAATACTCCCCTTACAGTACAGGCAAAATCATAAAACCTGTCCACGTAAGGGAAGCATTCATTAATCTTCTGGCGTTACGTATTCAAAATGCAATCCAAAATCTGCTATCCCTTCACTCCGCCTTCTCCAACAACGTCTCCGTGGTTAGCGTGAAGCCCTCAATAACAGCATCCTCATCAACCTCAATCATAATGCAGCGTTTGCCTTGAAAGCTCACCTGTTTAATGTACCTTAAATCCTGTGGGCTGATCGTAATCGTGGCTACCTTGGTATCGATCTTGATCGATTTGGACGTGAATTTCGGGATGACGCTTTTCGCCTTCAGTTCATAGTTTTTATCGTCCACGATGGTTTCAAACGCCCGTTCCACGGCTTCCTTGGTCACGTTTTCTACGCCGCTTGCGGTCAGCACGCGTTCGACATCGGTATAATCCAGCTTCGGAGGTTCTTCCTCGTCCTGGTGGGATTCGATCACATGATGAATTTCCTCGTACACATGTGCGATCGTGGCCGAGTCCAGCTGTTCGCCCGCCACTTCCTTCACGATGTCTTCGAAGATCGCCCGCTCTTCCAGCGCCGTCACGGACCGTTCCGCATTCAGTACCTCGGAGATGAAACGTTCGTTCGGATCATTCGATTTCCCCGTACAATAGAGAATCCGGTTCACGTCGGAATAATTGTCCGTCACGCTGGGATAGAAGAACCCTTCCTCCGGCGTGCTGAGCTTGATGATCGGATCTACAATGACATTGTACTTAAATTCTTTCTCCACATAGTCGAACAAGAGCGCCTTCCGCTGCTTCTCCGTAGAGTTCACGCTGCATAGAATGAACGGATGCCCGAACACCTCATCATTTCCTGTCTCTTCGGCTTCATCATTCCGCGCCTTGGTCGGCCGGTAGTATTGACCGCGCACGAACGTAATGACCGTATCCCGTTCATAGGTCGTGTCCGCCATCATTTTCTCTACGAGCAGCAGCATCAGATCCTGCCACTCCTCCGGATCGCCCGTCTGGATCGCTTGGTGAAGCAGCACCCGCGAAGGGTCTTTCTGGTCTTCCGTCTCCTCCGTAAACTTAAGCTCGAACAGCTTATGATCCAATTCGCCGGTCAGCAGCTTTTTGAAATTGCCCATGTACAGCTCCTGCTTCTCCCGGTCCACTAACCCAAAAGGACTCCGCTCCCAGTGATAAATTTCGTTCGTTTCCTTCATAATGTACACGTTCAGAATATCGTAAATTTGCATCAAATGATTGTCCAGCTTAAACTGCTTGCGTATGTGCGCGACTTCTTTCTTGTTCATGGTTCGTCAGACAACTCCTAGAAAGTAAATTGGCTTTACCATATAGAATGAATTTATGTTTTTTCTTGTCATTCCTTGATCCACAGGGAATATCCGTTTCAAAGATGTGACTTACTTTCATTCAATCTATATAGTATAAACGATACAAAAACCCTCCGCTAGAAGGGTTACGCGTCTTGCTTCTTTTCTCTATTTTATAGCGATCTGCACTGCCGCAACGAAAACTATTTTCCTCAACATGTACTGCGCCGCAATTCATAAAAATACTGCACAACGGGATGCTTTAACTTCATCTTCTCGGACATGTTCAAAATCCGCTTTTTCCCGACCCGTCTGTCCACCAAAGCCAGAACATTCAATAAAATATCCTTGCTCTCGATGCTTTCTTCGATAGAAGTCGATAAAAATTGAGTAGCGACAGCGACAAAATTGGATTTGCTTAATGAAGCCTGCGCCGCCAAAAGCTCCTTGGCATATCCTGATATTTTTCGGTTTCTGGCAATGACTTTCAGACGATCCTCCGGAACGTTTCCTTTGGTATCCTTTCTGACCGCTTCCATTTCTTCATCGCTGATCGGTATTTGGATATCCGGGTCATTTTTAATTTCCAGCTCTGTCTGGTACCATCTGATTGAACTCGTTTTGTCATTCATTCGGAGGACGTCCTTTTTATCTACCGAAATATAACAAAGCCCTGCTTTGTCAGGCAAATAACGATAACCCGTTGCTCGGTATTCAACCCTTCCGTTTAACGCAGGACAGAGAAAACTCTCCAGCTGCTGCTTCAATTTACTCCAGGACATGGTGCCTCCTATATGCTCAAACCCTGCCGATCCGTATGTGCGGTTGTCAGGCTTTCTTTTTTTTAAAAAATGATGCTCTTAAGAAGGCACGGTATTATTCTGCGCCGTCTTGTTCAGTATGAATAACCCTCTGCCAAAAAACAACCCACAAAGTTTGCACTGTCGTTACTATTGTCGTTTTTGTGGCACACATCTTTCAGTACGAGGGAGAACGGCATAAAAACGGAATGTTGCATTGGACAAATGTTAGCTGCAGCGTACCTGGTTTGGTCGGTTGGCCACCGCGCCTCCTCCGTTGTTGTCAGATAGCGTTTGAAATCCGCAATATCCTTTTGGGCCGGAAATATCGGATTAACGTCCTTTACATATCGAGATTGCTCTTACCTTAGCCACTTTATGAATCTCTTCAAACTTGTCATATAATTCAAGATCGTCTGGTCCCATATCCCTTATCATTTAAATGGGAGAGAAATTCTTAAGAATATAAAAATCACCGTACTCTAATTTATAAAATACGTAGAGTTTTTCAACCCTTAACGGTGCTATGCGGCTTCTATCTTTTCGTTTTACAACAACTCGTCATATTCTGTATAGAGAATTGACTAGTTGCTTTCCGTTAGTTCAAGGATGTCTAACCATTCGCCAAGATCATACCAGGCTCCGGCCGGCAGGGAAAAGCAACAATTCTTCGGTTAAACACGTCTAATAATATGTAAAACACAAAACACCGAATGGAGGCGGAGTAAATGAAAAAAAGCTTTTGGGTTCTGCGTATGGCTGTGATATTTACATTGTTTGCAACAAGTTTAGTTCCGCTCTCATTGGCTCATGCTGAGCAAAAACGCGTTACGGGTACAGTGGTATTAAACGGTAAAGCTTTAGATGACAAAGCTACTGTCATTAACGGGAATACAATGATACCATTCCGTAATTTTTTTGAAGCTTTGGGTATGTCTGTTAATTGGGATCAAAAAACCAAAACAGTAACAGCTTCTAAGGATGATCTTGAAATAAAACTGACAAATGGGATATTAAAGGCGATTATTAACAAAAGGGAGGTCCAACTAACCCAAGCTCCTTTTTTAGATGAAACAGAAAACAAGTTTTATGTTAATACGCGTGTTGTTGCTGAATCCATTGGTGCTACTGTTGAATGGAATAACGTTGAGAAAATAGCATCCATAACAACTAAAAATTGAGTAGATTTTATTAAGGCTCTTATGTGAAATAGGAGCCCTTTTTTCTGGTTATGCCATACGGTAATCCATACGCTCGGATTCACGAGGCCAGTTCCGAATGCGTCAATATTTTCCGAACCCTTTCTCGCATATAATATCCGTTTCAAGAATGTCGTAAAGCTCTTTTTTGGATTCCTCCAACTTTTTTTGAGCATGTTCGATTTCGGATATTTTCTCCAAAATAAGTTGGGATTGATCCTCATGGGACATTCCATTTTTCGAGATCATCGCTTTTATATCGTTAATTGAAAATCCCACAGCTAAACATTTTTTAACAACCTCTAGATAAGGAATGATATCTGAAGCATAATCCCGGTAATTATTCTGTTCTCTCCGAACGTAATCACTCGTGATAATACCTATTTTCTCATAGTATCGGATCGTTGATATGGGAAGGTCTGCCATTTTGGCGACTTCACTAATCTTCATATGAATCACCCCGATTCCTTCTCTTGCTATAAAGTATACTTCATAGTTTAGAATCCTCATAGTGAGGTGAGGCGGCCCGAATCTCACAACAAATATAGATGAAGGAGAGAATAATACATGAGCACGATGACCGGAAAATTCCATGCCACTAACAATTTCAATGAAATTGTCTTGGGACGCCGTTCGGTAAAAGTGTACGATCCCGAAGTGAAAATTAGCCGGGAGGAAATGACTGAGATTTTAACGGAAGCTACCCGCGCCCCTTCTGCGATTAACATGCAGCCATGGCGTTTCCTTGTGATAGATAGCGCTGAAGGCAAAGAAAAACTTGCACCTCTGGCATCCTTCAACCAGTCGCAAGTTCTGACTTCATCGGCTGTCATCGCGGTATTTTACGATGCCAACAACATGGAATATATGGACGAGATTTATGGTAAAGCTGTAGAACTTGGATACATGCCGCAGGACATCATGGAATTGAATTTGCAGCAAGCGAAATCCTACTATGCGAATATATCCTCGTCTGACCTGCGAGACATGAACTTGATCGACTCGGGCATCGTATCCATGCAACTCATGCTTGTTGCACGCGCCCATGGATATGACACGAACCCGATGGCCGGATATGATAAGGAACGAATTGCTGAAGTTTTTGGTCTTCATAAAGACAGGTTCCAACCGGTCATGTTGATCTCGATCGGAAAAGCAGCCAAAGAAGGCTATCCGTCTTACCGCCTGCCAGTTGAAACCATTACGACTTGGGCATAACGAAACATCAGGCTAAAAATGTGAAATCAGAACCCTAACCTGGACGCTTTACGTTTCATGTTTTTTAGGAGCCGGTCCGAGTGCAGTCAACGGATAGCGGCAGCCAAATCGCGGGACTGGCTTAGCTTGCGGTCTGATTTTTAATTACATCTACAAGCTTCCTGTGAAGCTAAATGGTAGTGGTTTTTCTAGGAGACGTTAAAAAGGAGGCCTCCGGATCCTATCCGAAGTCCTCCTTCCTTGCACTTATGCCGGTCATTCCCCTACGGGTTCAAGACTCCCCAATATTTCGCTAAGGCTCAGCTCGGCGCACGCCATGGACGTGTCGGCCACTCCGTAATACATCCGGACGACGTCCCCGTGAACAGTCGCGCCGCAGGAGAACACCACCTCGCCAAAGAATCCATTGGTTTCATAATCCGCTTCGGGCTCCATCACCGGCTTGCCGGAACGGGCGATGACTTTGGACGGATCATTCAGGTCCAGCAGGACGGCCCCCATGCAGTACCGGTGATCCCGCGTCGCTCCGTGGTACAGTTCCAGCCAGCCCTGTTCGGTTTTGATCGGAACGGCTCCGCCGCCGATACGGCCGCTGTCCCACATGCCTTGACGCAGGCCGATCAGATGTTTGTGGTTGCCCCAATACAATAAATTGTCCGATTCGGCGATCCAGATTTCGGGGCGGCCTACGCTTTTGGTTGTCGGACGGTGCAGTGCGTAATACTTGCCGTTGATTTGCTCGGGAAAAATGATCACGTCCTTATTGTCCGGTCCAAAGATAAGGCCATGATGGGTCCAGGTCCGAAAATCCTTCGTTGATACCATCGCTTCCCCGATGCCTACCGGCGATACGGCCGAGAAATAAATGTAATAAGTGTCCCCGATTTGCGTAATCCGCGGGTCTTCGATACCGAACACCTCCAGCGGGTTGGAAGGGTAGATGAATGGCTTATCCTCAATAGTGAAATGATGTCCGTCCTTGCTGCGAGCGATCCGCAAATAAGACAAGGACGTGAGGTATTCAAACGCCGGAGCGTTGGCTTTCTTCACGATGACCCGGGGGTCGGAAAAATCATAGCTTTCATCATCCAGACGGATTTCCATGAGATCCAGATCCTGTGTCTCCGGGTTGTAAACCGGTGCCAGCACAATGCTCGGGTCAGGGCTGACCGGGCGCTCCGCAACGCGGAGCAGCAGGATCGTTTCGCCATTATATTCGGCCACCCCGGCGTTAAACGTACCGATCACTTCAAAACCTTCACGATGGGGATGGACGTCAGCCGGCGTAATCAGCGGATTCTGTTCATAACGGTATATATTCATGGCATTTAGCTCCTTATAGTCACTTTAGTTCATGAAATAAAGTCCGGGGGTTCATTCCGGCCTTATTCGAATTTGGCAAAAGGATCGTCAATCACGATACGCTGCGCGTCGGCGTCGCCGATCCCCGCGTAAAGCACGGCAGTTCCGTCCTCCTTGCGGATAAGCCCGCCGCTAAACACAACGTCCTGCAGATCCGGGCGTTTGGACGGTCCAGGCAGAAAACGGTCGCGTACCGCGATGAGCTCCATGTCCGTAAAGGTCAAGTCGCTCGGGCTGAACACAAATGCCATCGGGTAATAATGACGGTCACCGCTTGGATCGTAGCAAGCCGCATGCCCAAGCACGCCTATCCGTCCGTCTTTGAGAAGATGGGCCTCATTCGCTCCTCCCCATTCTTCGTCGGTAAATTGCCCTTCCAGCAGCGGAGCATCGTTAATGACCTGAAGGGTCAGCTTTTCCAGGGATGGAACCTTGGCAAACCCGATTTTACCGCGTCCGCCCTTCTTGCCCTGCGGTCTTGTAAAAATGCCGATGCTGCCGTCCTTCAGCTCCACCAGGCGGAGATCCTTCATGCCGTCCGGTCCTTTGAAAAATTCCTTCAGCCCGTTAACGGAGCTCCCTTGGTAAAATACGGTGCGCCACATCAGCGCATTTTCTTTCTCGGGATGCGGATAAATCTGCACGCCGCCGACGATCAGCTTTCCGCCGATCCGGGTATGAAACGGATCCTGCAGATCGAATACCGGCGCGCCGGCGCGCGGCAGCCATTTTCCGTCCCGCTCCACAAAAAACATCACCTGGGAATGCTCGCTGTCCCGCGGTTCCACGCGTCCGGGAAGCACCAGTTCCCCATCATCCTCAAAAGGGGCCGCAATATTGTAGACATCCTTGTTTCCTATCCCGTCAAACACTAGCCTTTCGGCCTGTTCAGCTCTCGCCTGCTTGCTGTTATAAGAGGCCAACAGGGCCGAGCAGGTCAATGCTTCTCTTGGTATACTCATGGTTTCTTCCTCCAAATCCGGTTTCCAATAACTTCTTCTATCTACTTACTTCAAACTGAACTGCATGCCCTCCTGAAACTTCTTGCCGAAAATAATAAACATGATGATAATCGGCAGCGTCAGCAGCGCGGATGCCGCATAAAGCGGACCCGGATAGGATCCGTAAGGGCCGAACATTTGCGAAATGAGCACGTTCAGCGTGAGCATCCGATCGCTTTTGACGATGATCATATCCCACAGCAGCTCCGTCCACCGCTCCATCAGGAGGAACAGGAAAATGACGGTGGTGATCGACTTGGACATCGGCAGCATGATCTTATACATGATCTTAAGGTCCGAGGCCCCGTCCAGGCGGGCGGCTTCGATAAAGACGGTCGGTACGGCTTTAAAGAAATTGGTATACATAAAAATCGCCCATAAACTGACGGCTTTAGGCAGAATCAATCCCAAATAACTGTCATATAGACCTACTCTCTGAATGATCAGGAACGTCGGAATCAATAGAATAATCGCCGGGAAAAACATATGGAACAAAACGAAATTGTTGATGGCGTTCCGTCCGAAGAAATTCAGCTTGGACAGCGCGTAAGCAACCATCACGCCGAAGATCATCATCAGTACCGTGGAAGCAAGCGAAACCATGACGCTGTTCAGAAAAGCATGCAGCCAAGGACGGGGGATCCCCGTTTCCCCGCCGGTAAACAGCCATTCGTACGATTTCAGGCTGTATTTCGTCGGGAGCAGCTGCTTATCGATGTGCGCCCAGTCGGCAAAAGAGTTCAGCACCATATACAGGTACGGATAAACCATCACGAGGAGCAGGATCATGGCGAGCGCATACCGGACCGTGCGTCTGATGCCGCGATTTCGATTAGACCCAACCATTTCTCTTCCCCCATATCTCCAAAAATTTGCGAATGATAAAGATCGAAATAAAGGTGGCGACCGAAGCGAGCAAGGCTACGGCCGACGCATAACCGGCCTGCAGGTTCGTAAATGCCTGTTTGAAGATTTCCATCTGCCAGGTGTTGGTCGCATTGTTGGGGCCGCCGCCCGTCAACTGATACACCTCGGTGAAAATGCCGAACGTGACGCCGAATGCCAGAATCAGCGTTGTATAGAGCGACGGATACAGCAGCGGCAGCGTAATGCGCCAGAAACGCTGACGGTCGGTAACGCCGTCGATGGCGGCTGCCTCGTACACTTCCTTGTCGATGCTTTCCAGACCCGAGGTCAGGATCAGCGCATAATAGCCGGTGAATTTCCAGGCCAGAATCAGGCCGACAATACCTAGCGCAGATAACGGCGTGCCCAGCCAGTCGATATCGAGCCCCATTTTTCGCAAAAATACGTTCATCGGGCTGGTGTAAGAAAGAAGGCCCTTGGCGATAAGCGATGAAACAACGCCCGAGGACAGGTAGGGCAGAAAAAAACCGATCAGGAACAGGCTTTTAAAGCGCGGCAGCCCGTGCACCAGCACGGCGACGGCCGTCGCCAGCACCGTTACAATCGGTACGAAAATAATCATGAACTTATAAGTCACCCAGAAGGCCGAATGTACGCTTGGCGATTTTAGGGCATTCGCAAAGTTCTCGATCCCGACCAGATTGAAAGTCGGAGCGATCAGATTCCAATCCGTGACGGACAGGAAAAACGACCAGATCAGCGGTCCGAAAAAGAAAATAAGCGAATAGAGAAGGTAGGGGCTGGTAAATAACCAGCCCATTTTATTGTTTCTATGGTCCATCATCGGTCATCCTCCCTTATTGAAGGGCGCCTTCAATCGCTTTCTGCATGTTAGCCCAACCTTCGGCCGGAGAAATTTGCCCTTTGACAACTTTATTAAAAGCTTCGGTTCCGATGATGGTTTGCAAATCGTTGTATTTTGCGTTATCCATCGGCGGAATGGCATTGGGAACATTCTCCGCATAAGGCTTCAGTTCCGGCTGTTTATCCAAAATAGCTTTGAAGGAATCGTTGGTTTTCAAATCGTCTCTCGCTGGCGGCAGATTGGTCTGCTCAAACCACTTCGCGTCGTTAGCCGCATCGGAATATACCCATTTTATGAAGTCAATCGCGGCTGCCTGCTGCTCTTTCGTAGCGGAGGCATAAATGACCAGCCCTTTGGTATCCGCAAAGGTTTTGCTGTCTTTAGGATCCATCCCGTCCGGCACCGGAGGCATGGTCAGCGCAAAGTTGTCGCCGTATTTCAGATTCGGATATTTCTCTTTCCAAGTTGTGAACGTCCACGGACCTACGTCCGTAAAGACGCCGACGCCATTTTCAAACGGATCCGTCACCTGGCGGGCCAGGAGTCCGTTGGCCTTCCGCAAATCATCCATGAAAGCAAGGACTTCTTCGCCGGCTTTCCGATCGCCGGTAAACCGGCTGCCTTCAATGAACTTGTTGCCGCCGGACGCCGCATTATACAGCATGTAGAAGTCAAACCAGCGTTTCCAGGCCGTAGGATCGGCCAAGTCGGCTTTCGCCCACAGATATTTTTGGTCGCCGTATTTGTCTTTCAGCTTCTTGGTCAGCTCCACGATTTCGCTGTAGGTTTGCGGCGGTTCGTTATAGCCAAGCTCTTTCAGGACATCCAGTCTCCAGCCGAACAGCATGGCGTTGGAATAGATCGGCAGCACGTATTGGTGTCCATCCGCGAATTTCCAAGGTTCGATGGTGCTGTTCATGTTGCGTTCCTTGACGATATCTTGGAATCCGTCCAGCGTATCGAGCGGAACCAGCGCTTTGCTGTCCGCCAGCTGTGCGCCGAAGCCCCGGTTAATGTTCTCGGACATGGTCGGAGCGCTCTTCGCCGCAATCGCGGATTGAATGCTCGCTTCGGATGTCGGCGATTCTTTGATGGCACTGACATTAATTTTGACGTTGGAGTGTTCCGATTCATAGGCTTTGGCCATTTCCTGCCAGTAGGCCTGCTGCGTCGGGTTAGGAGCTGCCCAGAATTCGATGGTTGTCACTCCGCCCGAAGCCCCTCCATTCCCACTGCTTTCCGTCGAGCCTTGACCGGTGGAGCATGCGGACAACATCGTGGAAGCTACGGCGGCCAGCAGTAGTGCACCAAGTGATTTTCTCATCATTCGAACATGACCTCCAATAGAATGTAATTTCAAAGTCAAACCAAAATCCGCAAAATAACATTACAAAACATTATTTTTTATCCCATGTAAGCGCTTATGCACCTTATTATTACCTTGATTCGGATGCTTGTCAACTCATAATAATGATTACACTCTATTGTACACAACGAAAAATCAGTTTACTTTTCTATTTTGTAACGTTACAATCTTATCATATAACTAAGCTTGGATAAGGTACGGATTCAGACCCTCGAATGCTTGACAGTCGTCTCCGGAACTGAAAAAATGAAATCGAATGCAAGACCGGTTTAATGCCCTTCCGGTTGTTGCTCGACGGAGGTTGAATTCATTTTGAAAAATAAAGTTACCATGCAGGACATCGCAGACCATCTTCAGATATCCAAAAATTCCGTCTCCCAGGCTCTGACGGGGAAGGACGGGGTCAGCGAAGCGACGCGCGCCCTGGTGAAGGAAACCGCTGAACGGCTGGGCTACGTCTATAGGAAAAGCCGCCGCGGCCGGCAAAGCGAAGCTGCCGCTCCCCCTGCTTCCATCGATCCTTCTGCGGTCCTTCAAGACGGCGGCACCATCGCCCTCATTGCTTCGGATTATGCTTTCTCCAGAAAATCGTTTTTTGGAGACATTTATTTAAGTGTAGATAAAGAATTGAAAAAGTACGGCTATGAACTTGTCATTCAGTCCATCAGCCCGGAGGACGCAGAAGCGCTTCGCCTGCCCGCTTTTGTTGAAAACCGGTCGGTAGACGGCATTTTGATCCTGAGCCACATTACGACGCCCTATGTACAAGCCGTGCTGGATACAGGCATTCCTGCCGTCCTGATTGACCACCACCATCCCTCGCTGCAAGCCGACAGCATCCTTACGAACAACCGTTTCAGCGCGTACGAGGGGGTGCGACATCTGATCGAATTAGGCCATAAGGACATCGGTTTCATGGGCGATATCGACTATTCTCCCAGCCATTACGAGCGGCTTGAAGGCATGCGTCTCGCCGCCTTCGAAGCCGGCATCCGGCTTCGCGAAGACTGGCTTATTCAAGACGCCGTCGAAGACAGCAGCTATGTACACGGTGCCATTGCACAAATGCAGGAACGCCCGACCGCCTGGTTCTGCGTCAACGACGGCTTCGGCTTTATGATTACGTCCGCTTTGCAGCATCTGGGCGTGAAGGTGCCCCAAGAGGCTTCTGTGGTCAGCTTCGACAACGGGTATCTGTCGCAGGTTTGTACGCCCCCGACCACAACGCTGGATGTGAATCGCAGGTTATTTGCGACATATGCCATTAAGCAGCTTTTCTCCCGCTTGGAGAATCCGGATCAGCCTTATACGGAAATTTTGCTGCCGACGCAGCTGCTGGTCCGGGAATCCACAGCACCGCCTCCAGGAAGAGCAGAGGAAAGATAACTATGAAGCAGCATGTAATCCAGGACGCCTATCGAGTAACCGGGGGCGGCTCCTACGTTCTGCACATTTGACAAGATGCATGCACTCACAAAAAAAGAACAGCCCATCCATTCGGGCTGTTCTTCTCAGGCTGTCGAGCAAACCAAAGTACATTTTTTACCACAGATCCGGTTTTTCCTACGTCAAGGAATAACCGGATTTTCTGTATCAAAAACATGTTTTGGGTATGGTCTTGGGATCCGCGATTGTTCCGGAAGACTACTGGTTGTCCCGGACCGGTGCGGTCCCGGTTCCGACGTAAATCCACTTTTCTGTATCCGGATTAACCTTCACCTTTTCATGCTTTGGATGATCCCCTGGAGGATAGTTCAGGGACTCCATCAGGGTCCGTTCGCCCCCGGATCGTACGTCTTGCGCGGTTGTCCCTTGGTGATTTTTATCACTTTTCCAGCTGTCGCAGCGGAGTATACTGTTGCTGACAGTCCAACGACAACGCGGAGGTAGATTGACCTTAGGCAACAAATAACTACGAAACCGGGGAGGAGATATCATGAACAACAACGCGGCAGAGCCGTCCTTGAGTCAACGGCCGTCCATGTTCTACTTTCAATGCCAGGAAGCGTCCAAAGGAACAGGCTGCACCCTTGTCGGCGTATGCGGCAAACCGCATGACGTGGCGAACCTGCAGGATTTGCTGATTTATCTGCTGAAAGGCATCTCTTTTCTCAGTCTGGATGTCCGGCTGCCGGAAGGTCTTGAACAGCGCGTATCGATGTTTATCATGGACTCCTTGTTTGCAACCATTACGAACGCCAACTTTGACCGCGAGGTTTTTGTGGGGAGAATCCGGAAAGCGATTGTGCTCCGCGGCGAAGTGCGTGCCTATTATAACGAACAACATCCGGAAAGAACGGCTCATCTCCCGGATGCTGCCGTCTGGGAAGCGGATCATGAACCCGCAATGGATGAAAAAGCCCGTACGGTTGGTGTCCTCTCGACCCAGAGCGAAGACATCCGCTCGCTGCGCGAACTGATTACGTACGGCTTGAAGGGGATGGCTGCTTATACGTACCACGCACTTCATCTGGAGAGAAGTGACGGCGAATTGAACCGGTTCATGCGCCGTGCGCTTGCGGCTACGCTGGACGACAGCCTTGAAGTGCAGGATCTGGTCGCTTTGGCGATGGAAGCCGGCAAATACGGCGTAAACGCTATGGCGATGCTTGACGAAGCGAACACATCCGTTTACGGAAATCCGGAAATGACGAAGGTCAGTATCGGGGTTCGAAACCGGCCCGGCATTCTCATCAGCGGCCACGACCTGAAGGATTTGGAGGAACTGCTGAAGCAGACGGAAGGAACCGGCGTGGACGTATACACGCACAGTGAAATGCTGCCGGCCCACTATTATCCGGCTTTCAAGAAATATGAGCATTTTGTAGGCAATTACGGCAATGCCTGGTGGAAGCAGAACAGCGAATTTGCAGCCTTTAACGGGCCGATTCTGATGACCACCAACTGCATCATTCCGCCGAAGGACAGCTATAAGGACCGTATTTATACGACGGGCAACACCGGCTTTCCGGGCGTCCGCCATATCCCTGAAGCAACGGACGGTGCTGCCAAAGACTTCTCCGCCCTGATCGAGCAAGCGAAAAGCTGCCCGGCCCCAACGGAGCTTGAAACCGGCGAAATCATCGGCGGCTTCGCCCATGCCGCTGTGATGAACGTGGCCGATCAAATCGTCGATGCCGTGAAATCCGGCGCGATCCGCCGTTTCTTCGTCATGGCCGGCTGCGATGGACGGATGAAATCCCGGAATTATTACACCGATTTTGCGGCTGCACTTCCCCAGGACACGGTCATCCTGACCGCAGGCTGCGCCAAATACAAATACAATAAACTGGACTTAGGCGAAATCGGCGGAATCCCGCGGGTTCTGGATGCCGGGCAATGCAATGATTCCTACTCCCTGGTCGTCATTGCAATGAAGCTGAAGGAAGTATTCGGCCTTGAGGATATCAACGATCTGCCGATTTCCTACAACATTGCCTGGTACGAGCAAAAAGCGGTGATCGTGCTGCTTGCCCTGCTGTATCTTGGCGTCAAAAATATCCACCTGGGCCCTACGCTTCCTGCATTCCTGTCGCCTAACGTGACCAAAGTCCTCGTGGATAACTTCGGGATCGGCGGCATTACCAATGTGGAAGATGACATGAACATGTTCCTGGGTGCCTGATTTCTGCTTCTGAACCAAAAAGAAGACACACAGGAGGACCCTGTTGTCTTCTTTTCTTTTGGACTTTTTATCCCAGTACTAACTCAAACCGAGCGAAAATATCTTCTTCATACCACATCGTGAAGTTCGTTCCCCATGTGGTGTTCAATAGTGTAAACGTAAATTTATGGTTGTCTGGATGGTATTTGTTATTATAGCTTAGATTGTTATTAGTTCCGATTCCCAACAGGGGGGCATCAATAGGTTTAATATTGATTTTTTTATCGCTGCCATCGTAAATCAACTCTTCAATCATGTGCTGCAGCTTATTTCCGTGACCTACCACTGCAAAAGGTGAAATCACGGTATCCATTTTTCGAATCTTCGTTAAGTATGGCGAATTCAGACGTGGTGTCATGTCAAAAGAATAAATTTCCGGATAACGAATGGCATCTTTATCCTGTAATAAAAGTGCAATTTCAACTTTATCTCCAAATTGATATTTAACCTTGACCACTCTTGGAGCACCATACTCCTCCACAGCTCTTTGGCTATATTTTAACGTTGCAATCATCGAATCATTTTCCTTAACTAGTTTAATAACATGTGGTGTGAAATTTTCATTCCATTGAATGCGTTTTTGAATCTCCATTCCTGGCTTTAAGAAGTCAATGGCCCACCAATTATGCTGCAGCTCACGCAAATAGTTGTAACGCAGGTTATCATAGTCATTTTGCCCGGCAATGGTATAGCTCAGCACCCCGAGTTTGTTGTCCTGATCAAAGTAAAGGACCCCATCCTTCTCTAAGTGGTTAATAGAACCATCGCTAGCAAACATCACTTGATACCCGTTGATCGAAATCAATTCTTCCAAACCACATTCAGTCCCTTGGTTATCAAAGATATGATAGGGGACTTCGATCATTTTTTTAATGTTATGTTGATCTTCAGGCTCCAAACAAGCGATTGCACGATCAACGTTCTTGCGTTGTTCTTTCCAGGAAGACTCATAAAATTTGTACGAACGGTCCGTCCACTCATTATAAGTGAATTTCATTTCGCCAACCGTTGCATCTTTAACAATGCCATAAGCGTAGGTTAAATCAGCATCCGTAATTTGGTCTAAACTGCGCGCCCGCTGGAAATCTTTCTTTTCATAATTCGTATAGTCACTGAAATAGCGTTTGATATCCATTCCCCAAGTGTGCTCTGGAACTAACATCGCATAGAAATTAGCATCATCATTTTTGATTTGGTGATCCAACATGTAATTCGTTAAAATCCGGTAATCCCGAATGATTTTCGGATCAGACATCGTTCCGTGAATCCATGTGTCCCCAATCTCCTCTGTAATCACTGGCAGTTGGTCGCGTACTTCCCAAAGTTCATTGGCAAACTGATCCATGGAAGTCATTTCAAGCTCATAGTCTGGATACTCATTGGCCATTTTTGACAAATACGCGTTAATTTTCTCCTTTGTTCCTGGACCACTATTATCATGCGTATGCATAAACGCCAGCTTGTTATCCATGCAATCCACTCCGATGACGCCGCCATAGTCGTCTGAATAAGAGACAATGATCTCGCTTTCGCCATGCTTCCATAGAAATGTATCTGGAACTTCCGGAATGGAGCTTGAGCCATTTACACCGATGTGCAGGAATTTAATTCCTTGACGATATAACTCATCGACAATCCCAATCGTATGTCCTGGGACGTCCGTCATCTTTGCGCTTGTTGTTGTGTATCCATACCGAGCATCTAACTTCTTGGAGTTGGAAATGATGTAATGTAACGTTTGAGATGTCATCGCTTCAGAGTGAAACGTACATGGGATCGCGTGCCAGCGTATGTAACCTTTCTTTATGGCATCATCTAGCTTTTTACAGGCTTCTTCATCCATGTTTTTGAAGTAATATTCAATGATAAAGCTGCCTGTTGTCCAAACAAATTCTTTGCCCTCTTTTCTTAAGTCTTCCGCTAAAGTGATTGCGTTTTGAATGTATTCATGGCAATACTTGTGCAAGACATTTTCTGCCAAATCGGTAAAACCAATGTCCAAATGAGTTTTGTTTACCACATAGATTTTTTTCATCTCTATCATCACGCCTTTCTTAGTCATCATATGTCGTGAATATCTACCGACGAGAACATGAAGTTAGATCGTGTTATCTGATATGATAAACGCCCAAACCATATTATTCTTTGAACTAATGAGACAACATTTTGTATTGTGCGGACATGATGATAAATGAATGATTTTAGTTTGGAATGAAGCGGCTTCCGCCCTTCCCGGAGAATTTGATTCTATGCCGCCGGAAGAACGCAATTGCCTATGGAGATTTTTTAAACTTCCGGAAATGCAGAAACGAATTGAGAATTGGGAGGAAATTGCTCACAAATCCTTGGCTCAATTTCAAAGGACATATGATAGGTATGCAGGGGATTCGTTATTCGAGGAATTGGCTGAGAAGCTGCAAGCGGTTAGCCCTGATTTTAAACGTATGTGGTCGAATCACGATGTACTGGGGAAAGACTATGGATATAGGGAAGAAAACCACCCGTCAATAGGGAAAATGGCATTCCAGCATTGTACATTTCAGGTTTATTAATGAATACCGCAATAATAAGAAGCCATTTCATGAATAAACCAGAGCCGCCGATGAAGCAAAATAGCTTGTGTATCAAGTTCACGGAGCCCGTGGACCATTGCTTCTTCTGGTTAGTTTGTTATTGACGGCGTCGAGCGCTTTGGCCAATTCGTTCTGGCGGTGAGATAAATCTTCCTTGTACGGGTTCAAGATCGCTTTGCGCTGTGGAATCGTGTCAGTATCTTCAGAACGGCTCACTGGTTCTGACTTTGCTCATAACCAGCTTCAGCAAGAGCGAATTCTAACTGCTCTCTGTTCCGTATCCATGTTATCAAGTCTATATCGTCATGTGGACGGGTAATCTTCCCGGCTAAAACATCGATTGCCCATCCACCACGCAACCGGAATTTGCGGTCAATTCTTGAAGAAGTCTTATAACTTAAGCAATAAAACCTTTTTTTCATAGTTGTCTAAACACCATTGAAACTTCTTTAGTATCTGATTATTAATTGGTTTGCCCTCATAGTCAAATTCTTTAAAACCAAATTTTTCATAAAAATGTTTTAACTCTTCAAATGGCAGACAATACACTTCTTTTAAATTATTTTTTTTAGCTTCCTTTACCAAGTAATCAACCAACTCATTTGCAAGCGATAGTCCTCTGAACTCATCCAATATATATATACCGCCAATTTCAGCCTCTTCTGCATTCAGATAAACAATCCTTCCAACCCCTGCAAATTCATCCTGATGTGTAACTATTGCAATTTTTTCACTTTCTAAATTACTCGGCAAAAAGCCTATTTTCTGATACTGTTCATTTACCCATTGGAGTTCATTTTTAGTTGCTAATCTTATTCCCATTCCTTTTCGCCTCCTAACTATATAGACCAAGTATAACAAATCAAATAAATTGCCCGTTAGCGTAATAGAACTGCCGGTCAGCACCGGCAGCTCTTCCTTTTCGTTTATTCAACTATCGTCAAGCTAAGCTCGCACCATTAATCAAATGCGTTCTGGGCATGGGGAAGGGATCTTGACCTATTCCATGCGCAGGACAACTTGCTGGTTCGCCGTATCGGTGGAAGCGGATCGTCCGCATAGTAGCAGGACTGGATATGTCTGATTGTTCACCTCTTTGTTAGACGTATCTAAATTCTCCAATTTGAGGTTTGTTTTAGCAAACATCCCCTCTCCTATGCCCGAGATCAGCGAAACGCATACTTCACTTGTGTCAGCTCCTCGGAAACCGTCCACAACCGCCGCGCGGCTGCTTCGTCATGCGAGCGCGTATTTGAATCTACCTTTTTAGGATATCCGCGCAATTCGAGACGTGTTGGCCCAAAGTAATCTCCGCCTTGGACGTTTGGCGCAGTGGCTGCATAAAGGGTCGGCAATACACCCATTTTCGAGGGCTGCGCGAAAAGGGGATTCAGGCGTCGCATCATGCTGGAATGCCGCAGCGCATTGGTCGCTGACCAGCCCGGATGCGCAGCTGCTGCCAGCGTGGATTGGCCTGCCGCAACAAGCCGGCGCTGCAACTCATAGGTGAACAGCAGATTCGCCAGCTTGCTCTGAGCATAGCCGCGCGCTGGCTTGTAATTCCGCTCCAGGTTCAGGTCATCAAAGTGAATGATTCCCGACCGATGCGACAAACTGCTTACGGTCACAATCCGAGCGCCCGGCGTTGCGCCGAGCCTATCCAGCAGCAAACCGGTCAGCGCGAAGTGCCCCAGGTGAATGACCCCGAATTGCTGCTCGAAACCCTGCGCTGTTTTCCTGTAAGGCGGCTTCGCCACGCCGGCGTTGTTGATCAGGAGATCAAGCCGATGGTAGTTCTGACGGAAGGCCGTCGCAAAAGCGCGGACGCTCTCCAGATCACCCAGATCGAGCGCCATGACTACGACCTTGCCCGACGGCTTAAGTGCTCTAATCCGGTTAGCGGCAGGGTTGGCTTTGGCGATACTGCGGCAGGCCATAATGACCGTCGCTCCCTTGTTGGCTAACGCCCGCGCCGCCTCCCAACCAATCCCGCTGTTTGATCCAGTCACAATCGCCACCCGTCCGGTCTGATCCGGCATGTGGTCTTCTGTCCATGGTGTTGTCATGTGGTTCCGTCCTTCCTCCGTTCAATCCGAAAACTAGAGTCAGTGTTCCTATTCAAATGCCGGGTAAAAAAACTCCTCGCAAACGGCTTATAGCCAACTACGAGCCCGGGCACGAACTTAGATCTGAGAGCCTCCTCCATCCACGGGGAACTCGGCTCCGGTTGTGTAAGTCGCGTCGAACGCAAGGAACGCGGCTGCTTTGGCAACCTCGAGGGGGTCACCGAAACGCAGCATGGGGATCTGCTGACTCATCTCCGCTTTGGTCTGTTCTGCAGCTTCCTTCGGCATCGACTTGTCCATGATGCCGGTGTCGATGGGGCCGGGGCTGACCGCGTTGACGCGAATCTTCCGCGGCAACAGCTCACGGGCCAGACTGCGAGTCATGGAGCGCAGCGCTCCTTTACTGGCCGCATACGCATTGAGCATCGGGATACCCACTGCGTTCGCGATCGACGTGGTGAATACCACGCTGCTTCCTGTGTTTAGCAACGGTGTCAGTCTCTGCACGGTAAAGTACGGACCTTTGGTATTGATGGTAAGCAGCTCGTCGTACACTTCCTCGGTCATCGACTCGAAGGGGATAAAGCGCGTGATGCCGGCGTTTACGAACAGGGCATCGATCGTTCCGAACTCGGCCTTTATCCGTTCGGCCAACTCGTCGATATCTGTTAACATTGCTGCGTCGCTCAGCACTGCGACTGCGTCGTTGCCAATTTTTTCACGGGCTGAGTCAAGCTTGGCCTGGGTACGACCGGTAATAAGGACGCGTGCTCCTTCATCCGCCAGCAGCTTTGCTGTTGCGAGGCCGATCCCGCTGCTGCCTCCCGTAATCACCACTTTCTTGCCTGCGTATTTACTTCCTGCATTGTTCCCCATCTTCATCTTCCTCCCTTGGTTTATCCGGTATCATCTTGCTAAACAAACGGTCTCAGTTGTACCAACGATTGACCCAACAATGTAGTAAAAACTAAACTGTTTGTGCTAATCTTATCCAAGAGGTTTGGGCTGTACAACCAGTAAAAAACCGTATTTGTGGCTTAAACAACAGAGGTGCTTATTTGTTGTCCTTTGGCTTTCCAAAACGCATGATAACCAATAGATCCTGAGAAAGAGGGAGAAGCAGATGCTCACTAACACAAACGATCCTCGCGTGAAACGGACGCGTCAACTATTGATGCACGCTTTTATGGAATTGCTTGAGCAGAAGAAGAATGTCTCTTCTATTACCGTACAAGATATTACGTCTTACGCGACCGTAAATCGCTCCACGTTCTATGCGCATTTTGAAGACAAATTCGCATTTCTTGAGAGCTGGATGAGGGAAAAATTTTTGGAGAAGCTGAAGAATGAGCTGCCTAATGCTGCTTTATCCGATATAGGGAGCCTGCGAACGCTTATTTTAATCGTTTTCGATTTCCTGTACTGTACTCGTCCGTATATGACTTTAGCTGATCGTCAGTATGAATCGTTATTTGAGGTCGCAATGCAAAAGGAGCTATATGCCCTGTTATTTACCTGGTTAAGCGAACAATCGGAACCATCCGTTTCGCAAGAGACGGTGGAGGCTGCAGCCCGGATTGCAAGCTGGGGGATATTTGGATCAGCCGTCGAGTGGAGCAGACATCCGGAATCTAAATCGGCGGAAGACATGGCGCGAGAAGTGTTGGTGGTCGTGGCTGCAGGTTTAGCACCCGCCATAGGGGAATAGTTCGTGCCGCGTACAACGGTAAATCGGGTTAGATCCAGCCGCTTCAACAGCTCATCTCCCATTTCGGTCAACAGCACGATGCCGATGTCCTCAGAAATACTATTTTTTAATCATGAGTTACGATGTAAGGATCATCTTAAACTCAATAGCTCATCACGGAGTTCGTAATAAGCATCATTCCATCCCATCTTTGCATAAAAGCGTAATCCGATCAATCCATTATAATAGGTTGCACCCATGAACCTCTCTTTAAAATTCGGTATGTCCATGCCTATTTCTTGCTGATAATCTTGGTATATTTGGACCACATCGAGCTTCAAGTGTGTTTTGATGTGCCAGTCCAATGTGGCAAGGTCGATCAGAAAATCTCCATATTTGCCGTTGCTATCAATGATCCCGGTTATTCGTTGCCCGTCAGATAAAATGTTGTACTGGTGAAAATCGCCGTGAATAAAAAATCGATGCGGTTCATTGTACGTAGCATAGGCTAACAATCTGCTGTAACATTCATCAAACACGTCTTTCTCCAGACAGGATGTTTCGAACAAGCTGTGCCAGCCTTCCCATAAGCTATCCGCTTGTTCCTCAGCGAAGGTCGCAATAATATGCTCCCTCCAGGAACTATAAGTACCATCACCACTAGCATTTATCGTCCCATATCCTTTGGTTGTTTCTGGCTTTACCTGGTTCATTTGCGTTAAAATTTGAACGACCTCCGGAAGCATTCGCTGTTGCTGCTCATAAGAGAAGTCGTTCAGAATCCGTCCCGCGATCTTTTCCGAAATCAGGTAGTTCATTGATTTAAATTTTCCTAGCTCCATGCAGCGGGCAAACGGAACTCCCTGCGAGGATAAAAGGTTTGAAATCAATTTTTCCGTTTCAAAACTCCCGGTTAAATCGCAAAATTTAATGATGTATTCCTGATCCAAACATGCGAAGGAGAATACCGCGCTTATATTCCCGCCTTCCAATGGCGTTATTGCGGTTACATCTGATCGAAAATGCTTGCGCAATACAGCTCGCACTTCGGAAATTTCCACTGTTGGTTTATTATACGCCGCCATCTATTTCATCCTTTTTATCTTCGTCTTTTTCCTGCATATACAACGTGTATGAAAAGCATAGCATGGAGTTACCGTTAAAATATAGGTAAAGTACAATTATAATGATCTGCCCTTTCGTATAACAAAAAACAGCAGCCAATTACTTGACTGCTGTCATCCTGTCAGCGTAGCAACAGGTTGCGTATCTAAACCACGGGGCAGGAACCATTATTTTAACGAATAATCAAAGGAAAACGAGCTTGGTTTACTTACAACCCTATGAACGATTGAAAATAAACGGGTTGCAAGATCACCTTTAACATTAAGTCTATACCCACCTCGGACCCTATCCACGAAGCCCAGTTCAATGCAATCCACGATTACCTTGTCAAAATTCATGTCCGAGGGCAGCCGGGAGCGAAGGATCGATTCTTCTACTGGAGTGAAGTCTGGCTGCAGGTTCTCATTGTTAACCAATAACTCATACAGAACCGTAATCATATCGGCAGG
The DNA here is from genome assembly GCF_018333375.1 of Paenibacillus cookii. Lineage (GTDB taxonomy): Bacteria > Bacillota > Bacilli > Paenibacillales > Paenibacillaceae > Paenibacillus_AQ > Paenibacillus_AQ cookii. Next base: position 24,599 of record NZ_BORW01000038.1, on the reverse strand, counting down.
TAAAACGTTCATTGGAAATTCTACGGATTCATGCATTGCATCTGTAGCTTCGTTTAAGAAAAGCGATGTTGCGATACAAACCAATCTGTCTTTAGCCCACAAACCTAATCCAGTTGGACCTAGATGGATTTGAGTTAGTGATGGGTGTGATGCCGGTGTCTGCACATGATGAGATGTAGCAGCAATCACCTCGCCCAAAAAATTAATCTGTTCCTCTTGCGTCGTCTTCCGGAGTTCCATTCTGATTTGAGGTAACATGGCTTGCAAATGGCTGCCTCTTCCGAGCAGGTAGTCTGTAGTGCAGTCAAAAACGTTTGCCAACTCCGTTAAAAGAGAAATATCGGGCAAGGAGTCCCCTTTTTCCCATTTGGAAACGGCTTGTGCCGAAACATTAAGAAGCAGCCCTAATTTTTCTTGGGTCATGCTTTTGCTATGACGCAGCTGACTGATTCTTTCACCAAAACGATTCGCATCCTGTACCATGGTTTACCACACCTCCCTAAATTTATAAATTGATTATATCCGATCTGTATCTTGATGATATCGAGGCGTAATTTTAGAACTTAATCACTGGTTGGAATTCTAAAACGCTGGTTGAAACGGACTGCTGAATGCTCATAATCTGCCCTTCCATACAAGAGGTCAACGCAAAAAAACTCCATCCCCTAAGGGACGGAGTTGCTCCGCATACCTTATTTAACTTTCTGCGCCCTCATCCATATGTTGCGTAAATTCGTCCAGAAGCGCGCGCACTTCATCGGTAGACGTCGTGCTCATCAATTGATTTCTTAGTTCGCTTGCCCCCCGGAACCCTTTGACATAAATCTTGAAAAAACGGTGAAGAGCTTTGAATGGACGGGCCTCTAATTTTTGGGAGTACTGATCATGGAGATCCAGCTGCAATCTTAAAAGATCAAGGTATTCGCTGCTACTATGCTCCCTCGGCTCTTTTTCAAAAGCAAATGGATTTTTAAAAATACCGCGCCCGATCATGATCCCATCCACGCCATATTGTTCAGCCAGCTTCAAGCCCGTTTGACGATCAGGAATGTCTCCGTTAATCGTCAGCAGCGTATGCGGCGCCACACGATCCCGAAGCTCCTTGATCTCAGGAATCAGCTCCCAATGCGCATCGACTTGGCTCATTTCCTCTCTCGTCCTCAAGTGGATCGAAAGATTAGCGATATCTTGCTTCAAAATATGGGTCAACCAGTCCTGCCATTCATCCACTCTTGTGAAACCAAGTCTGGTCTTCACGCTTACAGGCAATCCTCCTGCCTTGGCCGCTTGAATGATGTCAGCCGCAACCTCTGGCCGGAGAATGAGGCCGCTTCCCTTCCCGTTGCATGCCACATTATGGACAGGACAACCCATATTGATATCGATCCCTTTAAATCCCATCTTCGCCATATCGATACTCATTTTTTCAAAATACTCCGGCTTATCGCCCCATATATGCGCGACCATGGGTTGTTCATCCTCGGTAAAGAGCAGCCGGCCGCGCACGCTATGATTGCCTTCCGGGTGACAATAGCTCTCCGTATTCGTAAACTCCGTAAAAAACACATCCGGTCTTCCCGCTTTACTCACGACATGACGAAAAACAACGTGCGTCACATCTTCCATCGGTGCAAGCACAAAAAAAGGCCGGGGTAAATCAAGCCAAAAATTGTTGTTCACTTCAAACTCAAATCCTTTCGTTATGATGCAGTTTCAAACGTTGTCCCAACATATTACGCCTAATGTTCTTCTTATCCGCTTATATCATGCTTAATCACTTAATGATTAAACAATAGTACTCTTGGAGATCCAACCAAGCAACTGCTTAGTGCTTACTGACAATATTATATATCAAATTAAAAGAATTTTTTATCTTGTCAGCCTTTAAGAAAAAAGAACCAATTCCCCAACAGAAATTTTCGGTGCGGCCGGAAATCATACAATCCTTTTTTAGAAGACACAAAAACCGAGGAGAAACGGGAGTAGATACCCTCTCGGACGGCTCTCATGCAAACTTTTTGTCCTTTAGTCAGACTTCTTAGACTTTGGGTGAACGCAGATGCTAATTATGTTGAGTAGATCGTTTGGACAGATTGATGCCGTGCCCCTAATGGCTTACACCCATATTGGAGCTTTTTATGATATAAAAAGGAAGACGCCACCCCACATACATAGGGCAGCGTCTTGATATTTCAACTATCATTAAGGGTTGGTTGACCAGAGTCCGGCATGTTTTAGTAAAACACGCGGATGAAGTTTTAGCTGTGCAACCATCAAGTCTGCTAAATCCTCCGCCTGCATCACTTTATCCGGATTGCCGTCTGTTAAGTTGAGTTCAACAGCCATATCTGTTGCCACCGTACTTGGCGTTAACGTGGTCACACGGATATTGTGCTTACGCACTTCAAGCATTAATGACTCGCTTAATCCGATCACCGCAGCTTTTGAAGCCGAGTATGCGCTTGTAACCGGTGCGCCTTTTTGGCCGGCCGTCGAGGAGATATTAATGATGTCGCCTGTTTTGCGCTCAATCATTTCCGGGAGTACCGCACGAGTTGTGTAGTACACGCCTTTTACGTTGACATCGATAATATTGGTCCATTCCTCAGGCGTTAAGTCCATGAAGTTGCCGAATTTGGAGATGCCGGCATTGTTGACCAAAATGTCGATCGCGCCAAGCTCACCGCGAATGGATTCAACCGCTGCAGTGATCGAGTCTAGATCCGCTACGTTTGCCGCGGCGATGGCCACCTTCACATCATACTGTTTAAGTTCCTCTGCTACGCGTTGCAAATTTTCAAGCGTGCGTCCGACAAGACCTACGTGAATACCTTCTTTGGCAAAAGCTATTGCTGTTGCACGTCCAATTCCGCGCCCTGCTCCTGTAATTAACGCCACTTTGCCTTGGATTGTTTGCATGGTGTTCACTCCTTAATAAAATCGTTTTGAAACAACGCTGAACCCTGCATTCCACCGTTGCCTCAATATATAAACTTGCAAAACAGTCATTTACTCAATGTTCGACCCCACATATTGTATCACGACTTGATTTGAATCTGAAATGTCATGATGGAAAAACAGGAGTGGAGCAGTGATTATCCATCTACCACAAGCATTGATTAAAGCTGCCAGCAAGATATGCACAGTTCATCTTCAGGATGTCAAGAAAGTCCTCAACAACTATTTTTATCTCCAAATTATGCAACGCGATACCGCGGTAATATTGTAAAAAAAAGGAAATTACTCAGATCGCATTCCATCATAAATGAAAAGAAGAACAACCCAGATCCTTGGCTGTTCTTTTTACGTTAAATATTGCTGTTCAATAATTTCAACCCAGTGTGGAAGCGACTCCGCACGATGTGTAATCAAACCATTTCGTATGACAAGAGCAGTTTCACCTTCAGATCGGCTATTATCAACAACAATAAGGTGGTCAAGCAAATGAAGATGTGAAATTAAATTTTGCATTGAGGTATCATGTCGTCTAACAATATCCTCAGCTGGAATGTGATGTCCACCATTTTTAACACGCACTGCTACCCTCTCAATATTCAAGCAATAATCTCCTAGGCCAACGTAAAACATGGTTACTTCGAATCCGCTTGCTTTGGCACCCTGCATAAGACGTATGGCGTTACTTCCGGCCAATGTTGTTTCGATTGAAAAGTCGCGGCTATTATGAATGCAATCTCTTGCTAATTTTATGGCCTCTTTCCCAGCAGATACCCTTCGTCTCTCTGGATGATCAGAATCCAGTCCTCGAGCCAAAGCATCGGGGTCAATGTTTATACTGATCCCAAGCCGGTCAACAATTAGATTACGGATCGTGCTTTTTCCACTGCCATTGTTCCCGGCGAAAACATACATGATTGGCATTGATTCATGCATGACTGCTATCACGTTCGGTTATTGGAATAATATTTCCGTCACTGTATTCTTTTACTATTTGGCCTTCAGCCGTCTTGTATACAATGTACGTTTCATTGGCCTTGGCATCCAACTTCGCTCGATCACCCGTTAGTTTAATCAACTTCTGGAGATCTTTGAATTGATTCATTCGGCTCACCATCCTGTTACACCAGTATTGGCTTTTAATCTGATTATAACACAAGAGAAGCTCCTGATTAGAATCTCTTTGATTGGGACAACTGAGTTATTGAAGTCTCATAAAGTGTGATACACGCCTTAAAAGGAGGTAGAATCGTAAAGTAGTAACCCAAAACAAAAAAATCCATCCGGAAAGTTGCTGTATCAAGTTCAATGCGGCATACCTCGGCTACAATTTTGATTAACCGGGAGTCCACGTGAAGATCATATCGGAACTTAGGGATCCAGATTAAATGGGGTTGGAAAGAAAATCCATAGAAAAGGCCGAGCAATATGCAGAGTCTATGAATATGTCGAATTCGGCTATTTACGATCAATTGATTTCAGAATACGGAGAAAAATTTACTAAGGAAGATGCAAAACGCCATAGATAATTTAAAATAAGATAAAAAGGCCCTACTGGCTATATGAAGTGCACCCCTTAGAACAGACATTGGAAAAACCCCTTGGTTTAACCGATGAATTTCTAGGGGGTGTATTTTTTTATGGCGACTAAAGGTCAAAAGTTTAAGACATATTCTGAGGAAATCAAAATAGAGGCCGTCCGCCTGCACGTAGAGGAAAAATGGACATATCGGCAAATCAACGAACACTTAGGAATACAAGATAAGGATCGAATGAAGCGATGGATGCGTAAATACCGTGAGCAGGGTGAATTTGGTCTACTGGATCAACGAGGAAGGCGGAAGGAATATTTAGATCAGGAGCGATATGTTCAGCAGTTGAAAAGGGAGAATGCGATGCTAAAAAAGTGTTTAGAAATCTGGATGCGGGAGGGAAAGAACAGCGTTTCAAGCTCATTGAACAAGCAGCGAACTTCGGGCAAATAGCTGAATATTGCCAACTCCTTGGCGTCTCTAGAAGTGGTTACTACGCATATTTGAAGCGGAAGAACAACGATCGAGACGCCGAGGCTAAACGACTCATCCACACGGTGTATAAACGCTACGAAGGAAGGTATGGCTACCGGCAGATCCAGTTGTTCTTGTGGCAGGATGAAGGTGTGTGGATGAACCACAAGAAGGTGCTTCGCCTTATGCAAAAGCTCGGTCTTCAAGCCAGCATTCGCCGGAAACGTCGATTTAATATGACATACCAGGCTGCCGAGCGTGTAGCTGATAATCTGCTTAAGCGAAATTTCACAGCCGAAAAACCAAGCCAGAAATGGGTGAGGGATGTGACTCAATACCGGATAGGCGAGCGCTGGTTGTATCTCTCGGCAGTGAAAGACCTATTCAATAACGAGATTGTGGCCTACCAACTTAGCGAACGCAACAACAATGAGCTGGTCCTCCAGACCTTCGCCAAGGCATTTGCCAAGCAAAAAGACGTGACCGGATTGGTCGTTCACAGCGACCAAGGGTTCCAGTACACGTCTCATGCTTACCACGACATGCTGCCAAAGGTTGGCGCCCAAATCAGCATGTCTCGCCGGGGCAATTGCCTAGACAACGCCTCCATGGAGAGTTTCTTCTCGCATCTCAAAACGGAAGGACTCTATCCCTATGATATACGAAATCTGGCAGAGGCACAAAGACGAATCGAGAAATACATAAGTTTTTACAACCGAAGACGACCACAGCGTAAATTAAACAAACTGACGCCGGTAGAGTACCGGCGCCAGTTTCAAGCTTAGGTGTTTTTTCAATGTCCACTAAATGGGGTCTTGACCAAATGCTAAAAGTGTCTTTTTTTATGTCGAATTATCACCATTTACTGGTGTTCATCTGAATTTTTCACATCAAATTCACATCAAATTCGATATTCCATCTCTGTTATAGTCTTAATCAAATAACTGTAACAATCTAAAAAGCATTGATTCATAAGGAATTAGATCTCTGTATCAATCCCTTATTATCAGAGCCACATTTTCAATATGTGTTGTATGCGGGAACATATCCACCGGCGTCACTTCCACCGTGCGATACCCGCCATCCTCCAATACGCGCAAATCCCGCGCCAGCGTAGAAGGATTACAGCTTACATAGACCACCCGCTCCGGTTTCATCTCCAAAATCGTCTCCAGCAGCTTCGGATCGCAGCCCTTGCGCGGCGGGTCGACGACGATAACGTCCGCTTCGATCCCCTGCTCTTTCCAGGCAGGAATGACATCCTCGGACGCGCCAACCTCAAACGTAACGTTGCTCATTCCGTTTAGCTCCGCATTGCGGCGCGCATCTTCGATGGCTTCCGGCACGATCTCGACGCCGTACACCTTGCCGGCATGCTGCGCCAAGAACAGCGAAATCGTTCCGATGCCGCAGTACGCGTCAATGACCGTCTCTTTTCCGGTCAACCGGGCGTATTCCACCGTTTTGCCGTACAGCACTTCGGTCTGCGCCGGGTTTACCTGATAGAACGACCGCGCCGAGATGGCGAACTTCACGTCGCCGATATAGTCATGAATCACTTCGCGGCCCCACAGGACGCGGGTGACGTCCCCGAAAATCACGTTCGTCTGCTTCGTGTTCACGTTCTGACAGATGCTGACCACCGATGGCAGCTGTTCGCGAATCGCACCGATCCATTCGTCCGCGTGCGGGATCTTGTCCCCGTTGGTGACCAGAACGATCATCATCTCGCCGGTACGGAAGGCGACCTTCACCACAACGTGACGAAGCAGACCTTGGCCGGTTTCTTCATCGTACGCGGAGATGCCGAGCTTGCGGCCGATTGCCTTCACGCGGGCAACGACCTCGTCGTTGCTTTCGTGCTGGATGAGGCAGGCTTCCATGTCGATGATGCGGTGGCTGCCGCGGGCGTAAAAGCCGCCCACCAGGCCGCCTTCGGTGACGCCGATCGGCACCTGGGCCTTGTTGCGGTAGCGCCATGGTTCGTCCATGCCAAGCGTGGCATGAACCTGGATCCCCCGGGAGTTCCCTGCTTCCGAAGGTGCCGCCTCAACAGGCTCTCCCGGGCCCCCGCGCCGCAGCTCCGGCTCCCCGAGCACCTGCAGCTTCCCGATCCGCGTCAGGTTGTCCACGACAAGCTGACGTTTCCAGGCCAGCTGCGCGGAATAATCCATATGCTGCAGCTGGCAGCCGCCGCATTTGTCGAAGATCGGGCAGGGCGCGGCGATGCGGTCCGGGCTGGCTTCGACCAGCTCGAGCAGTTTGGCGTAGCCGTACTGCTTTTTGGTCTTCAGCACTTTCACGCGCACTTTTTCGCCGGGCAAAGCGCCCGCGACGAATAACGTATATCCTTCGGCCCGGCCCACGCCTTCACCGTCATGGTTCATTCCGATGATGTCGATGACGACCTCGTCGTTTTTGGCCACCGGCAGTCCGGTGGTGGGTGCAGGCGTGCTGCGGCGGCCGGCGTTCCGGCGGCTTTGTCGCTTGTTCATGCTGCTTACGTCACTTCTTTCCTTATATATTCAATCGTAAAATGGAGGCCTATTGCAGACACCATTTTCCGTATGCATTCGCCTAACGTCTTTATTTTTAAAAAGGCAATGAACTTCCCTGCATGACATCCATCCTATTATACCAAACATCTCCCCAACGCAAAAAAGATCAAGATGTCCCGCTCCCCTTCCCGGTGCGATGGGCAGCGACTGGACATCTTAACCTGCGTGAACTGCCGGTATGTATCGGTTTACGGCCGCTTGGGCCGTCTTGCAAACCGCAACGCTGGTCTTGCTAAAAAAACCATTCCTTACGCAAAAATCCTCAAATGCTGATGCAGCACCGAAAACTGGCCCGGAAGCGTTCCGCCCAGCTCGCCGTCGAGGTTGAGCAGCACCTTGCCCGGGGAAGTGACCTCCATCGAGCGGGTGCGGAAATACACGACCTTTTTGTCGTTAAAATGCTCGCCGCGCAGCGCCAACGTGACGACCCGGACGAATTCGGCCAGGTTGCATTTTTTGAGGGCGATCACGTCGAGCAGGCCGTCGTCGATCCGCGCGCCGGGCGCGAGCTTCTCGAAGCCGCCGACCGAGTTCGTGTTGGTGATGAGGAAAATCATGAATTCGTCGTGGATCGTCTCCTGCCCTTCGGCTTCGATGATCAGCTCCTGCGGCGACAGGCTGACCATTTTTTCGACCCCTTTAATGTAATACGCGAGCTGCCCGATCATCGTCTTGAGGCGGCTGGGCACGTCATAAGTCAGTTCCGTCAATGTCCCTCCGCCCGCGATGTTGATAAAATACCGGTCATTGGCTTTCCCGACGTCGATCGGACGGGTCTGCTGCCGGATCACGAGATCGCAGTAGTCCTCCCAGCTTCTCGGGATGCCCAGCCCGCGCGCAAAATCATTCGTCGTTCCCACCGGAAAAATGCCGAGCGGAGGCACATTGTCCTTGCCGGCCATGCCGTTGATGACCTCGTTCAGCGTGCCGTCGCCGCCCGCGGCGATGATCATGTCATATCCGCGTTCCACGGCATCCGCAGCCGCGGCCGTCGCGTCGCCTTCGCCGGTCGTCGCATGGCAGGAGGTTTCGATGCCGCCCAGATCAAGCCGCTGCAGCACGTCAGGCAGACGCCGCCTCATTTCCTCCCGGCCGGAAGTGGGATTATAAATCAATCTTGCTCTTTTCATTACCAAACGCCACCCATTTTAGGAATTCACACCGTTATGATTGCTCTAAGGGATGTCGCATGTCGGTGTCGCCAAAAGCACGCAACCTTAAGGCCATACGCCCCTTAGAAGAATATAGCCCATTATTCCACTTTTAACCAGTCTTGAACCTGCTGGTCAATCCACGCGGTCAGCAGCGGATGCGGCAGCAGCGCCTTGCCCGGATACAGGTAGCTCAAGCCTTCCAGACGTTTCGGAATCACTTCGCGGATAAAATAACCCTCACTCAAAAAAAGCGGAGCCGCAATGACCTGCATTCCCCGGTCCTTTTGCCAATATGCCACTTTCTCGCGAACGTTGTCCGGCCGCAGCAGCGCAACATCGCTGCATGCGAAGCCGCCGATCTCCCGCACCTGGTCCGCCAGCCGCCGGAGGCCTTCCTCCCAGCGTTTGCGAAAACTTTCATAACTGCTTCCATGTCCGATCAGGACAAGGACTTCCCGCTCCGGTTCCCGGGATACCGGCCGTATTTTATCCCACAACATTTCCGCCACGTAAGGCCCATGCTCGATCGGCGAGCCGTAGTGAATGGTCGCGCCGACACGAAACGGCTCCAGGTCGCTGTCGAAAGAAGGAGCATCCAGCACGCCGAGCGCGTATGCAATTTCGTTCACATGCGTGCTCCCGGAAGAAACGAACAGCGGAATGACCAGAATGTCCGTGACTCCCTGGCCTTCAAGCCGGTCGATGCCATCCTGAATGAGCCGTCCTTCCACGAGTTCCAAGAACGAAGCCGCCACAGGGAGGTCTCCCCGCAGCGGCAGCTGATGAATGGCTTCATCGACCAGATCGACCCAAGCCTGTTCCCTTGAGCCGTGGCTGATGATTAGTACGCCCCGTTTGCGCATCTTATCGTCCAAGACGGTCTAACGTCATTTTATACCCTTCGTTGCCGTAATTCAAACACCGTTTCACGCGGGAAATGGTCGCGGTGCTCGCTCCCGTTTCAGCCTCGATCTGGTTGTACGTGCAGCCTTTGCCGAGCATGCGCGCCACTTCCAGACGCTGGGACAGGGACTGGATTTCGTTCACAGTGCACAGGTCATCGAAGAACACGTAACATTCTTCAATATTTTCCAGCGTTAAAATGGCTTCAAATAATTGGTCAATACTTTTATCATTAAGTTTCTTCAGTTGCACTGAATCATCATCCCCTACTATTACTATTGCCTATTCAGGATTGTGCTCCCGTCACAGGGTCTTTCCACATTATAATATCGGTCAATCCATATTCAAATGATAGTCCTCTATGTACTCTCATTGTACCGAGCCGGTATAAAATTTTCAAGCGTTAACGAATTCACGCACTGAAGAGTTGCATGGCAGCAGGCTGAATAAAGCGACATGGATCAGCCGCCCGGTCCCCCGATGCCTTTCCATGGTTAAAATGCATCAAACACCACCTTCCACTTGAAAGCGCTTAAATTATACATCATCCATGCGGGCTTGTACATGATGTTTTGGTGGATCATTTCCAATTCCGGTTATTCGGCTCTTTATCCATCTCCGTACCTGCACCAACCGGGGCGCTGCTGAATCTTTTAGGATGAGGGCTCTGCGTTCCTTGAACGCGGATTTTGGGCAAAAGAAAAACCGCCCTATATGGCGGCATGGCCCGTCGCTGTTGGTGTCGTGCCCGTTCACTCCGGACTCGAAAGTCCTTCCTTGGCCCGTGAATTTTTTTCCTGATGATAATCCTCCCAGACCTGCAATTTCTACGCTGCCGCAGCCCCACACTCTGGAAGGACACCCCAAACCCGCTTGCCGGACGCCGCTTCTGGGTATTCGCCCGATTCCGCACCTATCCCTGTCTACCGGGCATTCGTCCATACCTTATGTTCGCCCATGACATACAGTATAATAAAACATTCCAAAAAGGAAAGTGATATCCATGCCTGAGCATTACTATCACCGCAAGCCCCGCAACGATCATCGCTCGCTGAACGGCGGTCCTTTCTCTCCTTACCCATCCTATTCACCCTATCCGGGTATCCCTTATAACGATTTTGGCGCCGGTCCGGGCACGGGCCTTGTTCCGATGCCGGGGGGCGAAGTGCTGCCAAGCGCCGAAGTGCTGACGGGAGCCGCCGAAGCGACCTCCGTGGCAGCTGCAGCCGCGCCTGCGGCTGCTGCCGCCAAATCGGGATTTTCCCTGGCCAATATCGGGGAGCTGAAAGGATTGATCGACCGGATGGGCGGGATTGACGGCATCGTCAATTCCATCGGGAAGGTGCAAAAGGTGATGACCGGCGTGCAGCAGGTGGCGCCGATGTTCAAACTGCTGTTCGGAAAAGGCAAAACGAACGCCGCCGAGGAGCCGGCCGAATACCGGCCCCGCCGCAGAAGAAACACGCGCAAAAAATCCTCTTCCCGCAAACGTTCGAACAACGCCTATCGCCCCGGCAAATCCTCGAAATCCTCCCGCAAAAAGCGGCGCTGACCAGACACATAGGAGCATACAATCTCCCATCCTTCCCAGCCCGGACATCGGTCCCCCGAACCCATCCGATCCCGGGCCGTTTCATGCCGCCATCGCGCCCGCCAGCCCGCAGGACGATACAAAGATGCTTAAATTTACATCCAGGGGACCGGAAGGTCCCCTCTTCCCCGTGGTTCGCGCTCCCAAAAAAGCCGCCCTCACGCGGCTTCCCGCAGCATATTTACTTAAACCAGCCCCGCCGCTGAAACCACAGCACCATGCCCGCCGCCAGAGCGAACATAAGCACCATCACCGCAGGGTAACCGTATTTCCAGCCGAGCTCCGGCATGTTCGTAAAGTTCATCCCATAAATACCGGCAATCAGCGTCAAAGGCATGAACACGGTCGTGATGACCGTCAGCGTCTTCATGATCGAGTTCATCCGGTTGGAGTTGAGCGAGATGTAGCTGTCCCGCAGATCGGCCGTCATTTCCCGGTCCGCTTCGATCATGTCGGTCAGCTTCAGCAAATGGTCGTAAATGTCGCCGAAATACACCTTATGCTCGCTGCTGCTTTGGACATGCTGGGAGTTCACGACCCGGTACAGCAAGTCGCGCATCGGCACGATCGTGCGCCGCAGCTTCAGCAGCCGCCCCCGCAGCTCGAACACCTGCTTCATCAGCTCCTCGACCGATTCCCTGCTGCCCCGCGTTTCAAGCTCCGCCAGCTCGTCTTCGATCGTGAACACGCACGGAAAATATTTGTCCACCAGCTTGTCCATCACGTTGTAGGCGCAGGACACCGGCCCGCGGGACCAGATTTTCCGGTCATGGGCATGCTGGATGATTTCCTTCCACGCTTCGTCCACTTCCTCCAGCTCTTTTTCGTGGAACGATACGAGCAAATCCTGCCCGAGAAACAGATCCACCTCTTCCACATGGAGCGTATCGGGATCGATGGCATGAAGCACGTAAAATTGCAGTTCGTCGTAATTGTCCAGCTTCGGGCGCTGCAGCACATGGAGGCAGTCCTCCACCGCAAGCGGGTGAAAATGGAAATAAGTCGTCAGCAAGGCCGATTCCTCTTCGGTCGGCGCGTTAAAGTCCACCCACATCCAGGCGTAATCCCCCGGACGGGTGTCCTCCAGCGGAAAATTCGTCACCACCTCATGCGTATGCGTCACAGCCAGCGTGCGTATCATCGGTTATCGACAGACTCCTTTCGAGAGCGGGATGCACAAGCCCAAATCCGTCCCTTGTGTTATTCCTTTTATTGTACAGCAAAGACAGCCGTACGCGAAATTCGGGAGGGGGACCGTTTCCCGGGCACGGGGACAAGCGCCAACGTCAGCCTTTTGAACGACGCGCCGTACTCCTCACCCAAACGCCGGGCCGGCCGATTTCGGGCATACAAAAAAGCCAACCTCATCGATTGGCCCCCACTTCATATCCATATGTGATTTGTCTAGAATAAAATCTTATAAATAATGCCTGCCAGAATCGCGGAGATCGGGATGGTAATGAACCACGTGACCACGATCCGTCCGGCCAGCGACCATTTCACTTCGGAAAAACGCTTGGCGCTGCCTACCCCGAGAATCGCGGAGGTAACCGCATGGGTCGTACTGACCGGCAAATGCAGCAGCGTTGCGCCGAAGATAACCGAAGCCGAAGTAAAGTCCGCGGCAAAGCCGTTGATCGGCTCGATTTTGAATATTTTCGTCCCCATCGTCTTGATGATCTTCCAACCGCCGACGGAAGTACCGAGCGCCATCGATGTGGCGGCAGCGATTTTTACCCAAAGCGGAACTTCGAGATGATCCAGACGGCCGGACGCCACCAGCGCGAACGTGATGATCCCCATCGCCTTCTGCGCGTCGTTCGTGCCGTGCGTGAAAGACTGTGCGGCTGCCGTGACGATCTGCATCATCCGGAAGCCTTTGTTCACGGTATGCGGGCTTTTTTTCGCAAAAATCCATTTCAGGATCGTCATGATGATGTAACCGACCACAAACGCGATCAACGGGGAAAGCAAAAGTCCCTCGACGATTTCGATGAATCCGCTCCATTTGACATGGTTCGAGCCGGCTCCGACAAATACCGCTCCGGCCAAAGCGCCGATCAGCGCGTGCGAGGAGGAGGACGGAATCCCCAGCCACCAGGTGAGAAGGTTCCAGATAATCGCGGCCAGCAGCGTGGCAATGACCACTTCGATCCCGTTATCGAGCGTGGATGGATCCGCGACGCTTCCGCCGATTTTTTTCGCGACGCCCGTAAACATGATGGCCCCGACGAAGTTCATGATGGCCGCCAGAATGATCGCCGTACGCGGCTTGAGCGCCCGGGTCGATACCGAGGTTGCGATGGCATTCGCCGTATCATGGAAACCGTTGATGAAATCAAACGCCAGCGCCAGGAAGATGACAATGCCTAATACAATGATTGGTGTCTCCATGTGTTTGTAAACCCCTTACGAGTTGCTCATAATAATCGATTCCAACATATTGGCCACATCTTCGCACGTATCCGTGGTCGTTTCGAGACGTTCGTAAATTTCCTTGCGTTTGATCAGCTCGATCGGATCGGATACTTTGGCGAACAGGGCTTTGATGGAAATGCGAAGCAGCTCGTCCGCTTGGTTTTCCAGATCGTTCAGACGAATCGTATATTCGCGGATGGCAAGGAGCTTTTTCTGGGACAGCAAATGAACCGCCTTTTGAATCTCATAGGCCGACTGCCGCAAAATTTCCGCAAACTGAATGATATACTCGTCAGGGTCTGGCAGATGATACATATCGAAGCGGGAAGCGCAGGCCTCCAGTCCGTCCATTACATCATCCATGCTGGTTGTCAGATCCATGATGTCGTCGCGTTCGATTGGCGTTATAAACGTTTTGTTGAGCTCGGTAATAATGGTGTGTGTAAATTCGTCACACTGCGACTCAAACTTTTTCATTTCGTTGGCAAAAAGAACCACATCTTGAAGATTGGCCACATGCTGTGCGAAATAATCGGCAGCCTGCACAATCGTATCGGCCATATTTTCCAACGTCTGGAAGAATATGTCCTTTTTCTTCAATTTCATACGATAACCCCTTTACTTAAAATTGCTTGTATAAATTGAACAAAAGTTTAATCTTCCATATCCCGGTCCTGCCGATTTAATGAAACGATGCTCCTTTGCTTTCGTCCAATTTATAAAGAACGCGCGAAAACGGAAAAAAGACAACCCTAGTTATCTTATCAATCCACGGCGTATTTTGTAAAGATAACGGCTTTCAATTTTCGCGTAATCGCAAGGGTTTGCCGGTTGTCTTACCTTCAAAATACCCAATCTCCCGTAAAATTATCCAAGCGCTGGATATTACCCCTGCCAGTATTTACATAATGACGTCGAAGTTCGTCCCTTTATGCTTTAAACCGGAGCTCACTTTGAACGTAAAATTTCGACATGGCTCGCGAAGGACGGCGCGTTCGGCACGATGTTGAAATACGTCGTTCCCGGGTACAGCGGCACTTCCTTGCCGTCCTTGACGAACCGGATCGCATCCCCCTTGGCGCGCGCCCAGCGCCCTTGGAGCACTTTGCCCCGCTGCAGCAGCACGGCTTCCCCGCCGGAGACGGTATCCACGGCCAAACGGCCGACGTCGTCGAGGGTCTTGTGGCTGGCGCCGAGAATGATGACGTTGGCCGCGGTCAGCTGCTCTCCCGTGTTCAGGTCGATATGCGGTTTGCCGTTGATGGATCGCTTGTACAGCTTGCTCGCTTCTTCGTACCGGTATTCGACCTTGTAGCTTTTCAGCAGGAAGGTTACCTCCGCCCCTGATGCGTCCTCGCCCTCTGGAAGGTCCTCCTCGGCCCGGAACGCGTACGCCGGGATATCCGCTTCCTTTTTGTAACCGCGCTTGTCTGCGCCCTTCCGGAGCGTGTCTGCGTCCGAATACAGGTTATGCGGAGCTTTGCGCGACTTGTCTCTCCAAAAGTATGCCCCTGCGTTGCCGATTTCATCGAGGTCTTCCTTATGCTGCTTCTGCAAAATGGCGTACGCGTCGTTGCTGCCTCCGGCATGCACCAGCACGCCGCCGTAGCTTTCCCCGATATCGATCAAATACGGGCGGATGCTGCGGATCGGGCCGATTTTTTCGTTCGTGCCCCGGCTTTGGAAAATGCCGATGAGCCGCGTGATGCCGCCTTCGGCCAGCACCTCGTATACGATATCGGCCTGGGACAGCCCCGACTGCGGACGCGCGGCCGGCGCGTTGTTGATCATGACCGCAAGCGGGCGTGCCGAAGCGGGCTTGTCCACGGGCAGCCCCGTCAGCGGCGCGGTGTAGGCGATCTTCGCCGGTTCCTCCGGAACGACTGGTTCGTTCTGGGCCGGTGCCGGCTCCTCCGGCGGCGTCGCTTCTTCCACAACCGGCGCCTGGGGCGCTTCCGCCTTCGGCTGCCCGCATGCGCCAAGCGCCGTCCCGAGCATCATCAGGCAGAGCAGTCCGCTCCCCAGCTTGTACCATCTGCGCGTTTCCCCATGGCCCTGCTTCTTCATCGATGAATGGATCCTCCTTTTCCTCTCTCCGTGCTTCCTTTTTTCACCATTTAATCACAAACGGCAGGCTTTGTCTTTGAAAAACCGAAATTTTTTGGCCTTCGCTTTCGACTGCTTGGGGGAAATATGGCGATTGTATTATAAATCGTTGATTACGCTACTTGCCGGTGAAGGACTGTAACTTATAATTTAAGGATGTTATTCCATTAAATACTAAAATTTGAAGCGGTAAAGGAATGACAAAGAAAGCACCCTGCCATATAAAAATGAAGGAGTGGGAAAATTGTTCAACAATTGGCTGAGAAAAAATCAAATCGCCATGTGTTTGCTGACGGTCGTCCGGATTTATTTGGGGTACACCTGGTTAAAGGGCGGGATCAAAAAGTTGACCGGAGGTTTCGATGCCGGAGGGTTCCTGAAAGGCGCAATCGCCAAAGCGTCGGGCGAACATCCTGCGGTGCAGCACTGGTGGGCGGCTTTTCTGAAACACGGGGCGCTCCCTGGCGTCAAACTGTTCAACGTTCTGATCCCGCTCGGCGAAACGCTCGTCGGCTTGGGACTTCTGCTGGGCACCTTCGCCACTCTGGCCGCCTTGATGGGCATGGTCATGAACTTTGCTTTCCTCTTCTCGGACAGCGTTAGCGTCAACCCTCAAATGATCCTGCTCGAGATGATCCTCGTAGCCGCTGCCGCCAATGCCGGACGCATCGGGCTGGATTATTGGATCATGCCTTATCTGCGCACTTTGTTCTCCAAAAAGCCAACGCCCTCCGCCTCAACGCCGCACGAAAGCATATAACGTCTGCAACAGCTAAGCCTATTCAAACCTGCATGAATTTCTCGTACGGAGCCGGGCCGGATTTCCGTTCGGCTCCGTTTTCGCATGGCTGCCTGCCGGAGAGAGGGATTCCCGAAAAAATAATTTTAAATTTTATTTATATTGTGATTTTTATCACATATATTGTGAAAATTATCACATATAATAAAGACATGAAAGAGATGATCATCCTCCAACAAAACAAAGAAGCGAAACACCAAGGCTCAAGCAGACCAAACGCTTCTTCCAAAAAATACGAAACCCGAAAAAGGAGTGGTTCAATATGTTCAACAATTGGCTGAGAAACAACAAAGCGGCGATGTGGCTGCTGACGGTCGTCCGGATTTACCTGGGATATACGTGGTTCATGGGCGGGATCGGAAAATTAACCGGCGGATTCGATGCCGGAGGGTTCCTCAAAGGAGCCATCGCCAAAGCGGGCGGCGATCATCCCGCCGTGCAGGGCTGGTGGGCCGCCTTCCTGGAACATGGCGCATTGCCCGGCGTGAAGCTGTTCAACTTCCTGATCCCCGTCGGGGAAACGCTGGTCGGACTGGGCCTGATCCTGGGCACCTTCACCACCTTCGCCGCCCTGATGGGCATGGTGATGAACTTCGCCTTCCTCTTCTCGGGCACCGTAAGCACCAACGCCCAAATGCTGCTGCTTGAAATGTTCGTCGTCGTGGCCGCCGCCAATGCCGGACGCATCGGGCTGGACCGCTGGGTGATCCCTTACCTGCGGAACCTCTTCCGCCGGAACGGCGAAGGCAACACGCCATTCCCGCAAGGCGGGATGACGAAAACGAAAGGCGCCGCCTAAAACGGCAAACAAGCGATCCCTCCCCCGCGGGAGAACCCAAAAGAGCCGGACTGAATCTTCAGCCCGGCTCTTGATTTTATTTTTGTCACGTGTCATTAGGAACCGAACATCCAGCAGTTCAGGCTCAAATTGCCGTACTGATAGTCCTGGAACAGCCGCTTGGCCCGGCGGTCGTCGTCCGCCGCGCCCATGGCGTAAAACAGCGGGATAAAATGCTCCACGCCGTAAGACGGCACCGCCTGGCGGACATGGGGGGCTTTTTTGTCGTATTCGAAAAGCTCGCCAAGCTTCCAGCCTTCAAGCTTTTCCGCAACCCAATCATCGAACTCCACCGCCCACTCGTCCGGCGTCTCCGTCTGCCCCAGCATCCGCAAATTGTGCACGAGGCCGCCGCTGCCGATGATCAGCACGTTTTCCTGGCGAAGCTCCTTCAGCATCGCGCCGATCGCGTATTGTTCCGATGGAGAACGTTTGGAGTCGACTGACAGCTCGACAACGGGAATGCCGGCATCCGGATACATTTTCTGCAAAATGACCCATGCGCCATGGTCGAGCCCCCGGCCGGAAACGGTCTGATGCGGCAGGTTGCCTGCCTCGAACAGCTCCCGGATCCGTCCGGCAAGCGCCGGGGAACCCGGAGCCGGATAACGCAGCTCGTACATCGCGTCGGGGAAACCGTAAAAGTCATGCATCGTCCCGTTGGTCTCGTCCACGCTTACCGACTGGTCGGCTTCATCCCAATGCGCGGAAAAGACGGCGATGGCTTCCGGCACGGGCAGCTCCCGTCCGAGATTTTCCAAAAAACGCGTGTAGCCGTTATCCTCCAGGGCGAGCATGGGTGAACCGTGCGCTACAAATAGAGATGGTATTGTCATCGATGTCAACCTCCACACGCCAGTATAAGTTGCTACTTATATTTTACCGCGTAGATCAGGATAATTCCAACTTCTGTACACCGTGTCTTTTCCACCCTCTGCCGCCGCGCCGATCCGAACATGCCGCGGGTGCGCCCAAGCGCTTTTTTTCCGAAGCTTTAGATCGACCAATGCTGCCAGTCCTGCTGCTGGGAGATTTGCTCGTTCAGCCATTCTTTGGTCCGGTGAATCAGCTGGTTGCAGTGCGGCCCCGACGAATACGTATGGTTGCCCTGAAAAATGATTTCCTTGTCGCAGCGCCCCTCGGACCGCATCCAAAACACTTTTTGATACAAAAACGCGTAATCCACCGGGATCGTATCATCCGACGTTCCGTGCACGACCAGCACGTTGCCGCTGAATTTGACCGCTTCCTGGAAAGGCTGGAACATGCCCAGCGAGTCGAAAAAGGCCGGCGTCAGCCCGAAGCCGAGATAATCCGCGCTGCCTTCCTTTACCGCTTGGTCATATACGTCCCGGCCGGTGATTTTCACGATGTCGCTCAGCGGGTAACCGACCGCCGACCACAGCACCAAATTTTTGACCCTGCGGTCGCGCACCGCCGTCAGGATCGCCACCGCCCCGCCGAGGCTGTGCCCGATCAAAGTGACTTGCGACGGATCGACGTTCCCGCATTCCAGCGCGTAATCGAGCACCGTCCGCGTCTGGGCGATCATCGATTCGAGCCCCTCTTTGCCGTACGAGCCGGTGCTTTCCCCGCATCCCGCAAAATCGAAGCGCAGCACCATATACCCGGCACCCGCCAACTCGCGCGCGGTTTTCACGAACAAACGGTCTACCCCGATCCGGCTGCCGACGAAGCCGTGGCATATGACGACGAGCGGAACCCGCTCCCCTTTAGGTCCGTTTTTCCCTTCCGGCTGCGCCGCCGGATAATGCAAGCTTGCGGTCAGCTCTTCCTGCCCGTAACGTATGCCGATTTGTCTTTCCATCGCGTCACTCCCCCTTTAATTCCGATCGACCCAAGACTGAAAACCGAAGATATGTGGTCTTTCTATTCCTTAACTTATAATTCCGATAAGTTTAATGAGTTTTAGATACAACCATATTAGCACCGCTCGTTCGGCTGTGTCAAATAGATCGTTTTTATGGAAGCCGGCGTGGTATGGAACCGGGCAGCATGACAGAAACTAGGGTCAAAACCGAATGCAGAAAGGGACGTGTCGTTATGTGGCAGCAATGTCTAGCTCATATTCGCGAGCATCCGCTGTCCTGGGTGCTGGTCGTATGCGTCATCGCGGCCGTCATATACGTGTTTGTCCATCGCGAGCAGCTTTTTCATCTCGAATGAAGCCCCCATGCTCCGAGCGGACTTGAATCCGGCAATGCCAGTTCCTATACTTGATGTATACGGAGGAACGGACATGACAACGAGAGAAATGGTACAAGAAAACAACCGGCTGCGGGAGCAAATGACGCCGGCGAACAGGGATTTTTACGAAGATATCGTCGTTTATGTAAGAGACAGCCGGGCGGACCGTCAACGGGGCGAGCAGCGGCTGCTGGAACTGGCCCGGGAAGTGCTGGAAGCCCAGCAAAAAGGAATTCCGGCATCCACGCTGTTTGGCGGCGATGCGGAGGCCTTTGCCCAATCGGTGGTCGACACGCTGCCGCAGGTCCGAAAGCTCGAAGGTCCCGCCTACTATCTCATGATCGCGTGGACCGCTTTGACGATTTTGTTCCTGGCGGAAGTGGTCATCGGTTTCGGCGCGCAGCTTGCGGGGCAAAGCGGAGAAAGCCTGAACCGCATCAGCGTGCTGGCGATCATTCTGGTCGCGGCGGGCGCGATCGTCCTGACGGAGATCTTTATGAAATCCCTCGGCAAAACGGCGGATACCGGTCCGCAAAAACCCGGAATCAACCTGAAGGCGATCGGCATTTATTTGGTGATCATGGTCGTCGTGATGGTCGTCGGATTTTCGCTGCGCGGCGTGCTGCCGGTGTGGACGGTACCGCCGTGGGTGAGCCTGGTTCTATGCATCATCGGCTTTCTCGGGTTGCGGTTTATCTTTTTGCGCAAAACCAAATAATTCCCAAAACATCTTTGGACTGAACAACGTAAGAAGCGTTCGGGCAAAGATGTTTTTTATTTTCCGCCAAAAAAGTTTACAAGTCCGAAACAAGCGGACGCGATGATGAAACAAGACGCGGGTAATATGGGTGTAACGAAACCTTGGAGGTGCTTTACATGAAAAAATGGACCAAATCCGCAGCCGCGGCCGCTGCTTTAATCGCCGCCATCAGTTTGCAAACCGGCGCCCCAGCCGTTCATGCGGCCGAAGCCGTGCCACAAGCCGCCCCTGGAGGCGGGCCGACAACGGCACCTGCTGCCGCTTCCGCCAAAACGGCGCATGCCAATGCGGTGTTCAACCAAATGATGAGATTGCTCAAATCTCCTTCCAAACAAGCCGAGGCCGTCGCTTACATGGAGAAAAACATCTATCAAGTAACGCCTTGGCAGGCCACCATCATGGTGCTGAAGCTTGAAAACGCCGAAAAGGCGAACCTCGACGCTTGGAACGACAAATTTTACAGGGACAACGTGCAGCAAAAGCTCACGAAGCTGATGAAGCAGGGCGACGACCTCACTTCCCTGATCAGCAAAACAAACGATAAAAGCTTGAAGACCCTGTTCGCAGGGGCACGCGACAGCGGTTACCGCATCGATACGGCCGAGGGCATGTTCTATCTCGTGCTCGATTACCCACGCCTTCAAAAAGTACGCGCCTACGTCATCAACGACATCAAAAGCTATATCGACATCATGACGGCCGAAACGAAATCCCCGTTCGCGCGCGATGCCGCTTTGTCGGTCGGCTGGACGGAAGCAACGAAACGCGCTTTGTCGGATGAGGCGTTCCTGAAGTCCTACCCGACATCCAACCGGGCGACGCAAGTCAAATCGTTGTATAACCTGTACCTGGGCGTTTCCATGTACGGCCTCAACAACACGCCGATGTTCGACTATGACACCAAAAAGGTTGATCCGGAGGGAAAAGCAGCCCTGCAGGCAGCCGTTCAAAAAGGGGACCCTTCCAAGAGCGCTTACCTGAAAAAGATCAAAGGATTCCTGGAAGTACTCGAGAAAAATCACGATATGTTGACGCCGGAGGTTGAGAAATATCGGAAAGCGGCAACGGGAAATTCGTAAATTCTTGAAAAAGATCGGCCGATAGCGCAGCTTGGATGGGACGATCCCTTCTAAAGTGCGGAAAAGAACCCACCTTTGGTGCTAAACTTGGGGTGGGTTCTTATTTTTCTGTAACGCCTACTGGGCCGGAATATTTTCTGCTAATTAACTTTGCGTCCGTCAATAAAACAGAGCTATTATGTTTTTATATAGAGCCAGGCAAGAGATTAAGCGAATGGGAGGAGAGGGGCTGTATGCAAAGAATTGCAATTGATATGGACGAAGTTATAGCTGATTTTAACCCTAAACACTTGCGAGTGTTCAATCGTGATTACAATGAGAATCTCACTTTGAATGACTTGATGGGAACACGTCTTAGGGAGTTGCGTCCTCAGTTTCAGAAAGAGATTATTGCCTACTTGAATGACCCTACGTTTTTCCGTGATTTAGATGTCATGAAAGATTGCCAGGAAGTAATCAAAAAATTAAGCCAACGGTTTGAAATCTTCATCACCACAGCGGCGATGGAGTTTCCATCTTCCTTCACTGCGAAATATGAATGGTTAAAGGAACATTTCCCTTTTTTAGATGAGATGAATTTTGTTTTTTGTGGAGATAAGAGTATTATCAATGCGGATTACCTAATTGATGATAATGTAAGACACTTTAAAAGATTTAAGGGTCAAGGAATTTTGTATACTGCACCGCACAATATAAACGAAACAGGATACGTTAGAGTTAACAATTGGCTGGAAATACAGCGGTATTTTCTAGGATAATTGAAGCGATAGCTTTCATATTATAAGAGGAGAGAGTCACTTCAGAACGGAGTGGCTCTATACCACCACCTACTCCCCAACATCCTTCACCTCCCCCAAAACACCTCCACCATCACCATAGCCCCCATCCTAAACCCTTGCTCGAATATGCCACCATTGTTCCTCTACGTACATGCGGATGGTCTCCGTTATCGCTTTATTCATTGCTCAATTATGATTTAAATCAATAGTGATTTCCTTTTCTTCGAAGTTTTTTTTGCTATCAAAAAGTACAACGACCCATTTATTTTCTGTTATGTTATAATCGATCGTTTTTATGACAGGCACATCCATGTCTTTGCATTCATTGATTGCTTTTACTATTGCTTCTTTCTTAAATTTTTCATTTTGTTGTTCGTCATGGGTAATTCCAATTTTCTTTGCTTTTCCCTGGGCCGGATTTGAAGTTTCAAGCCCACCGTCAAATTCGACTGATATTCTATCCCCAATGTCTAATTCCATAGATGTTATGACCCATATAGCTTCACTTTTATTTTCTGAATCAGCAATATAATTTGTGACTAGTACTCTCCCGATTTCTTTTTTTACAATATAACCGGAAAAAGTAGTATTTATAAAATCACCTTTTTCTGTGTCAGATTCACTATTAGAACATCCGGAAATAAAAATAAGTAATAACTGAAACATAATAAAATACTTTATTCTCATTCAAACCTCCTAAATTAGCTGCAGCCGGTTATAAATATAACCGGCTACAACTATTATTTTAATATGGGGTGCCATACGTGAACAACGTCAAATCTGACCAATAGGTATGAAATGTGGAGATTTTTGTAGCTGAAGCCCATGCATCTGTTCCAGTTACGCTAGACTTTCCTGACATAACCCCATTTAAGCGTATTGAGACTAAATAATGGAGCTCCGCTATCTCCATTATTCTGAAAAGAGTAATTAGGGTTGGAAATTTTAATCTGGTCGGGTCTGATTACTCCACTGATTGTAGGAGTAAAGCTTGTACTTGTTACTGTGCTACATGTGTATCCAGTAGCAATACCAGATTTACATACGCTTTGGCCTTGAATGACACCAGCATCACCATTAAAGTACCCATCATAACTGGTTGTTGATGATTTGATTACTCCATTACTAATTTGTCGACCAGATTCAGTAATTTTGATAAGCCCGATATCTTGTCCATTTCCGGCAGTAGACCACTCAACTCCAACTTTAGAGGTGTTTTGGTTAACGGCTGTTTTTCCATCGCCGCCTGATGATAAACAATGTTCAGCTGTAATAATATATCTTTCTGTACCTTTTTTAGCTGTAGCGGCCACTGTGCAACTACTATTATTAATGGCTACACCACCACCGATAATCGAGTTATTACCAGTTCTAGATATGGTATGAACTCCACCTTTATATTCTGGACTTACTCTTAATTCGATAATATCTCCATATGCTTCATCAAGAGCACTTTTCGCTTGCTCAGAAATATTCGTAGCCTCAACAATGACCTTATCAATTTCTTCATCAGTATAAGTTGATGTAATTTCTGCACCCAGCTTGACAAACTCATTCCATCGATTATAAAGCCCAATATTCGCTTGTTGCAATTCATTTGAACTGTATATATTTCCTTCTACTTCCCTCACCTCTAACATATCTGAATAGGTGGTGGAGCTAAGATTTGTTAAGGCATTAGCAAGCGTCATTGATGCCACCGAATCTTTTGGTAGAGAGATAACTAGCTTTTTACTATTATCTAAAGATTGACTATTTTGGCTACTTTCGAAATAAAGAGTGCCATGTTCTTTTAAATCCTTCATAAAGGGCTCAATGTATTGAATAACTGCTTTCTCTTTGGAGATTAAAGAAGCAACGGTATCATTTTGAAACGTTTCCGTAAGTGGTTCAGCTGAGACACTATTCACAAGAAAACCAAAAACAACAAATGAAGCTAGAATGGAACTTATTTTTTTCATAGTAACCCTCCTTCTTTTTATTTCATCTTAATCTATTATTTACCATATTTTTTTATTTTGGTTCAATTTATTATTATTTCCCTGCTTTTGTAATCAAAAACGATTAACCTCGATCAATTCCGTTAGTTTTCTGTTAACCGGCCGATATTCAGGATCTGCGGGGATAATCTGCTCTCCAGGATTCAAGTTACCGTAATATAATTCTTCTATTATATTCTTCATTTGCTCCCACACGAGTATTTATAAAGTAGGGAATTGGAAAATGTGTAACTCCACTCCCCCCGCCTAGTTTACCTCAGACTCACCGCCAAATTGAATTTTATGCGAAATCTGTATATTGATTGATTATTAAATTACGAGTGTTTTGCATAATTCCGTTTCAGAGAAGAAGCGATAGCATATTCACTGTCGTTAAGGGGTAATTTTCGAAAATGGTATTATATGGATGAAGAAAAGGGCAGACTTGCAGAATTTTAGAACAGCT
>NZ_BORW01000037.1 GCF_018333375.1 Paenibacillus cookii | reverse complement strand
GTGAAAGAGGCAAATTACACTGAGCCTGAACAATTTATTGTCAGGCTAGCGTCTTTAGGCGCAGTTTGGCAACAGGGGGTTATACCCCAAGTGCAAACCACCCGTTGGACGGGTGGTTATGATTTTTTTTGGATTATGTAAGCCTAATGATACGTCACCCTAAGGTTAAAAGTATCCATACCTGCTTGATCGATAAAAATGCGGCACGTTTTCCCCGCCCCTTTTTTCTGCCATGCTTGATTTCAGGGCAAATACGGCGGATACTAACTTCAGGAGGTGCCGAAAATGGAAAAAGGACGCACGCCTGAAAGCGGCGGCTATGAAGGCATCGTGCTTGTCGATGGAGTCTGTCATTTGTGCCAGGGATTAACCCGTTTTATCATTGAGCGCGACCCGAAGGCAAAGTTCCGCTTCGCATCCTTGCAATCCGGGATCGGGGCCGAGCTGCTGGTCAAAGGCGGTTTGCCCGCAGGCGAGGTGGATACCGTGGTTCTGATCGAAAAGGGGCGCTATTATGTCCGTTCGGAGGCGGTGCTGCGAATCGCCCGGCAATTGAAAATGCCTTGGCCGCTGCTGTATATATTTGTGGCCGTACCAAAGCCCATCCGGGATCGCCTGTACCGTTATGTCGCCCGGAACCGCTACCGCTGGTTCGGCAAGGAGGAGCAGTGTTTGCTCCCGACGCCCGAGTTGAAAAAACGGTTTTTATAGGGAAAGCGCGAGTACTCTTTATCCAAGATATGTCGATAATTTACACATTTTGTATTGTAATTCAATTCAGGATATGGTAAATTCCTAATTAAGTCATGATCAATTTAGGATAGACGAGCTTAATATGAAGCCGATAACGGAAGCACCGTTTGACAGCCGCCTTTGCGGTTGTTCAACGGTGCTTTTTTATGTCTTGGAATGGGGGATGCGAAGGTTTATGGTGCCGTATACGGTGGTCGTTGCCGTCAAAGAGCCGCAGTACTTGGAGCCGCTGCTCCATTACGTGCATGCGAGCGAATACGGAAGCAAATTGCGGATGATCGGTTTTACGAAACAGGAGGCTTTTTTGGAGTTCATGAACGGAGAAGAGCGTCCCGATTTGGTCGTCGGGGACCGGGATATGCTTGAGACTTGGATGGAAGGGGGCAAAACCTGCTCCTGGAAGGTTCTCGGAACGGGCGGCGGCCCGCCTCATGAGATAGCGAAATTTCAGGCGCTTCCCGAATTATGCGAAGCATTGCTTCAGGCCTGTTCCAAGGAAGGAATGCCGGCGGGAAAGGCGGCTCGGAAAGGGGACGGGGCTGTTACGATCGGCTTTGTGTCCGCGGTCGGAGGCAGCGGGAAAACGACGGCAGCGGTCAATATGGCGAAACAGCTTGGCGGATTGGGATGTTCCGTGTTTTACCTGAATCTGGAGGCGATGAACAGCAGCGCCGTTTTTCCCAGGCCCAACCGCAAAGCGGAGGACGCCCAAGGCCTGCCGCGCCTGCTGTACGAGATGAAGGCGGCGCAAGAAAGCAAAAACCCGGCGCCGATTCCGATCGAACCGTTTTCGGTAAAACATCCGGCGATGAAGTGCGATTGGTTCGAGCCGGTATCGAACCGCAACGAAATTCTTCAACTGAGTAAAGCCGACGTACTGAACCTGATCGAACGAATCGCGGCCTGCGGGAGTTACGACGTCGTCATCGCCGATACCGATTCCGGAATGAATGACCGGACGTCCGCCGTCCTGGAGGGGTGCGAGCATTTGGTCTGGATTTTGCTGGACGACCTTATCCATATGTATAAAAGCGGCCAGCAGCTTGCTTACATGGAACGCAGCCATCCCGAGGCATTCGGGCTTGTGGCGGGGAAAAGCCGGTTTATCGTCAACCGTTTCGCCGGCAGCTTGGCCAATACGCCCCCGGAGATCATTCGGGAGATTGACGGAGTCCTTCCTTATATACCGTCCTGGAAACAAAACCATAACGAAGAGCTGCTGCTGAGCTCGCCGATTTTTCAACGCGACATGTTGAAGCTCTGCCGGGATTTGCTCGGGGAAGAGCTGGTCAGCGGAACCGGGGTGAAGGGATATGGATGAAGAGCTTTTCAGGCAGCTGCGGGCGGAGGTCCGCTCCGGCCTGGACGTCACGTCGGCTTTGGACAACGACGAGCTGATGAAGTTCATCGAGCGGACGGTGTTCAGCCGCAGGGAGCTGCAGGATCTGACCGCGACGGAAAAAAGAAAGCTGGTCCGGCGCATATTCGATTCGTTCCGCGGGCTCGACATTTTGCAGCCGCTCGTCGATGATCCGGCGATCACGGAAATCATGGTGAACAGCCACCGGGACATTTTTATCGAGCAAAACGGCGAGGTTTCGAAGCTGCCGCTGGAATTCGAGTCCCGGACGAGGCTGGAGGACATCATTCAGACGATCGTGTCCGGCGTGAACCGGGTCGTCAATGAATCGTCGCCGATCGTGGATGCCAGGCTGAAGGACGGCTCCCGCGTCAATATCGTCCTGCCCCCGATCGCGCTCAAAGGTCCGACCATGACGATCCGGAAGTTTCCGGAAAAACCGATGACGATGGACGATTTGACGAGGCGGGGGGCGCTCGGCGAGGAAGCTTCGTTGTTTCTGCAAAAGCTGGTTGCCGGCAAGTACAACATTTTTATCAGCGGCGGCACGGGTTCGGGGAAAACGACCTTCTTGAACGCTTTGTCCCAGTTTATCCCTGGGGACGAGCGCGTGATCACGATCGAGGATTCGGCCGAGCTGCAGATCGTGACCGTGCCGAACCTCGTATCGCTGGAGACCCGCAACGCCAACACGGAGGGACGGGGAGAAATATCGATCCGGGACCTGATCCGGTCTTCGCTGCGGATGCGGCCGAACCGGATCGTCGTCGGGGAGGTGCGCGGCGGCGAAGCCCTGGACATGCTGCAGGCCATGAACACCGGCCATGACGGGTCTTTATCCACCGGGCACGCGAACAGCACGCGCGACATGATCAGCCGGCTGGAGACGATGGTGTTGAGCGGAGCGGAGCTGCCCATCGCCGTCGTTCGGCAGCAGATCGCCTCGGCAATCGATGTTTTCGTCCATCTAAGCAGGCTGCGCGACCGGTCGCGGCGGGTCATGGAAATCAGCGAGGTGGCCGGCCTGGAAAATGGCGAGGTTGTCCTTCATACGCTGTACAAGTTCAGGGAAACCGGAGAAAAGGACGGAAGGATCATTGGGGAGCTGGAGCCCCAGGGACCGCTGCTGAACCAGGACAAGCTGAAAATGGCCGGCATCCGTTATGACCCGCCGGCGTCGAAGGAGGCTGTCGTATGAAAACCGGACATGCGTTCAAAGGGCGCGGCCGCCAGGGACACGCCGGGAGCGGGAGCATGCTGCGCCGGAGCCGCCGTCCCCCCAAAGCAAAGCCTGAAGGGCATAAGCAGCTGCCTGACTACAGCGTCTATGTTTTAAGCCCGTTAGAGCGGATAATGTGCGTCATCTCCGGAGCCGTCTTGTTTTTTGGCATCGGATACCTGTTTTATCATCAGTGGCTGATGGCGCTTGTGCTTTCGACGGGCGGCCTGCTTGTTCCCCGATTCTGGAGGAAACATATGCTGCAGCGGAGGCGCGCGGCATTAAACCTGCATTTTAAGCAGGCCCTTTATTCGCTTTCCTCCTCGCTGTCAGCCGGACGATCCGTGGAGAACGGCTTTCGGGAGGCGATTTCCGACTTGCGGATGCTCGATCCGGACGCCGAAAACGATTTGATTACGGAGCTGTCCATCATTTGCGCCCGCTTGGAATATGGGGAGCCGATCGAAGACGCGCTTAGGGATTTCAGCCGCAGGGCCTCCATGGAGGACATCACGAATTTCGCGGATGTATTCATCACTTGCAAACGGACGGGGGGAGACCTGGTGGAAGTCATCCGGAGAACCTCCTCCATCATCGGCGAAAAGCTGGACATTCAGCAGGAAATCGCCGTTCTCGTGGCCCAGAAAAAATTCGAGTCGAAGGCGCTCCTCGCCGCGCCCATCCTCATGCTGGTGTTCATGAACCTGACCTCGGGCGATTACATGAAGCCGATGTTCGGGGGCATGGGGATGGTCATATCGACGTTTGCGCTGCTTGGGCTTGCGGGCTGTTTATTATGGATTATCAAAATTATGAACATCAAAATTTGAGCGGGGTGAGGATGTGGAGCTGATTGCGGTCGTGATGCTGGTTCTGCTGGCGGGTGGTTGGGTGGTGCTGAACCGGATCGGCGGCGCGAAATACCGGAGCGTGATGAAGCTGCATATGGAGGGGCTGCGGCTTAAGAGGTTGGCTCCCCCGATGCTGTATGTTGTGGAGCGATTGAAGCTGATGTCCCGTTTCCCGCTGTTTTTCTTCAAAATTCAGCGCTCGATCCAAAAGCTGAACGGCCAGCGCTACAGCGCCGAATTGACGCTGTTATACGCCGGGGAAATGATGGCTTACGGCTGGCTGCTGCTTATGCTGGGCTGCTTGCTGACGCTCGCCATGAAAGACGCCGCGGGGCTGGCGATCGGCGGGGCGATGGGCGTGCTGGTGCCGGCGGCCATGATCAAGGACATGCACGGCAAGGTCGTCAAGCGCGACCAGGACATTTTGACGGAGCTTCCGGAACTGCTGAACAAAATCGTGCTGCTGGTCGGAGCCGGCGAAACGGTCCAAAAGGCGATCAGCCACTGCGTGGAGCAGAAAAAGCAGCAGGTTCATCATCCGCTCTACCGCGAGCTGATCAAGATGAAGGATGACCTCGAAGGGGGATACTCCTTTCAGCAGTCCTTCGAAAACTTCAGCAAACGCTGCGCCGTTCAGGAGGTTTCGATTTTTACGACGACCGTCCTGCTCAATTTCAGGCGGGGCGGGAGCGACTTCGTGCTGGCATTGACCGATTTGTCCCGGGTTCTGTGGGAGAAACGGAAGGCCATTACGCGGACCCGGGGAGAACAGGCGTCTTCCAAGCTGATCTTTCCGATGGTCGTCATTTTTATGATTGTGATTGTGCTTGTCGGAACGCCTGCTTTTATGATGATGAATTTGTAGGAGGAATGAAGGTATGTGGATGCTTGCTTGGAGCAAAGCCAAACATTTTTGGAAACAGGAAGACGGACTCGGAATGCTCGAAATGATCTTGATCATTGCGGTGATTATCATCATCGCCTTGTTGTTCCGAAAAGAGCTGCTTCGGATCGTGCAACGGCTGTTAACGAAAGTGGACAAAAAAAGCGATGAAGTTTTTTCGGATAGCTAAACCTCTCAAAGGCAGCGAGGGGAGTTTCACCGTCGAAGCTTCCCTCGTGCTTCCGATCGTCCTGTTTGTCACGATGACGCTCGTATTTTTTTGCCTGTACGTGTATCAGCAGAGCTTTTTGCACCAGACCGCGTCCGCCGTCGCGGAGCGGGCGGCTTACAGCTGGGACAACAGCCACAAGCAAGCAGCCACCGGCCAGGTCGGGAAAGGACAATACGATTCCTTGTATTGGAGGCTGAGCGAAGACGGGATGCTTGGGGCGTTGTTTGGCTGGACCGGGATAACGGAGAATACGGAAACCGTTCCCATGCCGGGGGGAAATGGGGCGGGAGGCAGCCTTCCTGTCATCAAAATGAACCATTCCGGAAGCATGGTCCCGCCTGAAATGAAAGGCGAGATCAGCTACAAAAACACGATCGTGCAGCGGACGGTGAGGGTAGACCTGACTCGCATGCTGTCCCTCCCGCCGCTGGATACCCTGCTGAAAGACGGTTCGGATGCGAGCAGCTTTGGCAATTCCGCTGTCGTCGAACCCGTCGAATTCATTCGTACGGTTGATTTAATGAGATATTATGCTTCGAAATTCAAAGGTACAAGGGAAGACGCCAAAACCGATCCGGGCAGCGCCGCGGAGGTGCTGAATCAATTCAGGTCTTCGGGCAGGTAGCGGAAAGAGGGGATAAGGTGTGTTTGCTGGAAGGCGGACGGAAAACGGTTCGGTTTCCGTATTTTTAATCATGATTCTTGCTTTTATATTTGCGTTCGTCGCTCTTTTTATCGATTATGCGCGCATCGCGGCGATGAAGGTTCAAACCGAACGGTTGGCGCATGCGGCGGTTCGTTCCGTCATGTCTTCCTATGACGTGGAGCTGCAGGAACGGTACGGTTTATTTGCCTACGGGGAACAGAGCGGGGACCAGATTATGGCCGGCGTGTTGAGCAGCAGTTTGGAAAAGGGGAAAAGGAGCGACCGGTTCGATTTGCTGCCGATGGAGCTGGACAGTTCCGGCCTGCAGATGGAAAGGATGCTCGGCGAATACGACATTTTCAACCGCCAAATCGGGGAGGAAATGAAGTATAAGGCGCCAATCGATTTTACGCTTGAGATTGCCGGGAAAATGAAGCCGTTGTCTTCTTCGATGAAAGAGGCTTCCGACACGGTCGACGTGCTGCGCAAGCTGCAAAAGCTGTACGACAAACGTGAGGCCGCGCTGGACCGGATGCTGGACAAGCAAAGACAGGCGGCGCAAAGCGCAAACGGCATACCGGGCATGCTCATGGGCGTGTATTCCTCCTCCATTTCCAATGAGTCTCTCGGATCCTCGCGGGTGAGCGCTGCAGCAGGGATTGCTGCCCAATACGATGATTACGTCGCCAAGGCGAATGAAGACGCGAACCGCGGCGAGGATGAGGAGCCGCAGTACAGCGACGAGATCCGGGATTATTTGACGGATTCGTCGGACGTGACGTCCCGGCTTGGCAGCAAGCATCGTTCGGCGGCGAACAGCCACGGCAAGCTTTTGCAGGAGGCCGATCTGGCATGGCAGGAGGCATCCGAACTGAACGAAAAGATGAAAGAAGTCATCGCGGCTTCCGAAAACCGCTCCGAAAGCGCAGGTTACGACGCGGTTTCGCGAAGCGTCATTCCGGGGCATACGGCCGGAATCAACGGGGATGACGCGGCGACGATCCGCGGCTTGCGCGGACAAACCGACCAGCTTTTGCTGAGCGAAAGCCTGCTGGGGGATTTGAAGCAAGAGATCAGCCGCCAGCGGGACGAGTTCCGGCAGGCGGACCAAAGCCTTTCGTCGGCACGGTCCGAGCTGGCCGGGGCATCCGGGCTTTACGGCAGCTCAAGCAGCATGAAAAGCGCGGTCATTGCGGCCCGAGGGGTGATCGACGGCTATTTGCGGGCCTACGCCGAGTCGGGTTCCGCGAACAGGCTGGACCAGGAAGCGGCGGTGATCGAGCAGCACCGCGGTTCGGATAAAGAGCGGAAGGAAAAGGAAAAACAGGGCAAGGCCAAATTGAAAGAGGCAGCGAATATTTTGGAACGGATCAACGAGCTGGATCAAAAGGCAAAGTCTTATAGGAAAGAATACGACACGCTGCAAACCTATTACGGCGAAAGCATCGAATTTAACAAGCAAGCTGCCGAGGGGGAAACCAAGGGAGCCGACCTTGACGACGATCCTTACGATGCAGGGAAGTCGGCGATGAACGGAATGGACGGGTTGTACGGAGCGCTGGGGGGCATGATGTCCGGGGTCAAGGACGAATTGCTGCAAAACGAATATGCGGCCATGTACTTTAATCATTTTGATATCAGCCGTCTGAAGGAGGCGGCGTCCGATCCGAAGGCGGGTTTGGGAGACGCGGTCGCGGACCAGCTAAGCGTCAAAAACCAAGAATTGGAGTACATCGTATACGGGTTTCATAACCCCGTAGGCAACGTTTCGGCGGCCTATGCCGAAATCTTCGCGTCCAGGC
The DNA here is from genome assembly GCF_018333375.1 of Paenibacillus cookii. Taxonomy (GTDB): domain Bacteria; phylum Bacillota; class Bacilli; order Paenibacillales; family Paenibacillaceae; genus Paenibacillus_AQ; species Paenibacillus_AQ cookii. The sequence goes on along the minus strand of NZ_BORW01000037.1, from coordinate 40,882 downwards.
TGGCGATCCGTACGATGGAAGGGCTGGTCAAAAACAGCGGCCTCGGCCATCCGCTGCTTGTGCTCGCCGCTGCTCTGCTCTACGGCATCGAAATGGCGATGGCTGACATGATCACGCTGTGTACGACGGGATCCGTAGAACTGTCCAGCTACATCAAAGCGAAATTGACGTACCGCGACCATTTGCGTCTTTTTTTACTCCTGCACAGCAACAATCAGAAAAAAATGTCGCGCATGTTAGCGCTGATCCGTTTCAATACGGGAATCAACCCCGCGGAAAGAGCCACTTACGCTTCGGGAGAGGTGAAGATGGGCATGAGACTGTGGTTTCTCCCCGGCGTGATGAAATGGGTCGGATATGCCGGCGGCAGTCCGGATAAGGTGGAAGGAAACCGATATTATGCGGTCAAACAAGCGGATTATTCTTATTAACCGAATGCGGGCGAATTTCGGGGAAGGATGCCCCCGACCCGGCGGCACCGAGCAGGGAAGCATGGTCGTCGAGGCATCCCTGGTGATGCCGATGTTTATCTTCTTTGTCCTTTTCCTGATTTATATCGTGCAGATGACGCTGGTTTCTACGGCGCTGCAAAGCACGGTTAGCGATACCGTCAAAATGGTATCCACCCATATGTACCCGGTTGCGTTGGCCATTGAGCCCAAAAAGCCCGGGGATAACGAAGACGGCAAGAAACCTGCCGGCAGCTGGAGCATCCCGAAGCTTTCTTTAAGCGATTGGGCCGCCCAATACACGGATACGCTGCCGGCTCCCTTGAACGAATGGATGGCGGACGCGGCCGCCAGGGCGGACGAACCGCTTCAGGATTTGAAAAACCAGGCGGCGGAGGCCGTCCTTGACCCGGTCATAAAGCCGATTCTTAAGCCGTACATGGAAAGCCGGCTGCTTGACTATGAGCGCATCCATGTATCGAACATTCAAATTCCGAATTTGCGGACCCGCACGGATCCTTATTTCGGGATCGAAGTCAGCTATGAGTTGCCGATGAAGGTGCCGCTTCTGAATAAAAAAATCATAATCCAGGCGAAAGCCCAGGAACGGTTGTGGATTGGGGAAACGGAAGAGAACGCGGGCAAAGGGGACGAGTCCGGATCCGAAGGATCGGCGGTACAAATTATTGAAAAACCGGACCCTGCCTACGTCGGCAAAAAAGCAAAAGTGCGCGTCAAAATCCAACCCGGGGCGTCGGCCAACCTTTCCGTTTTTTATAAAAGCGGACAAAGCACGGCCAAATACCTCGGGGATCAACAAGCGGATGCGGAAGGGTATGTCGAATGGGAGTGGTTCGTCGGAACCAATACCACGCCGGGCACGTGGCCGTTTGTCATTACGACCTCGGACGGGAAAAGGACCGAGGTGATGTTTACGGTTGTTAAAGGATGAGCCCGGGCGCAAAGATGTCTGCTTGAAGTCTCAGAGCGCCGGGCGCGTCGTGAAAGAAAAGGAGGTTCGGACATGGCTTTTTGGATTTGGGGGTGCGCGCTGATCATCATCTCGGCATTCGTCACGGATATTCGCACGATGAAAATTCCGAATTGGTTAACGCTGTCGGCGATGCTTAGCGGGATTCTGATCCACTTCGCAGCGGATGGTTTCCAGGGACTGTTGTTTTCGGTCAAAGGACTTGGAACGGGGTTCGTGCTGCTTCTGCTGATGCATATGATGGGGGCGGTCGGCGCCGGAGACGTCAAGCTGTTTGGAGGGATCGGCGCATGGCTGGGGACGCTGTTAACCATCCAGTGCATCGTTTATTCGGTGCTATGCGCCGGATTCATCGGTATTCTGATTTTATTGTGGAGACGCGAGACCATGCAAAGAATGCGGAATGTGGCACGCAATTTGGCCGGGTTTTTTATATTGAGGAATTTCCGGTCCCTGACGGCAGGCAAGGAGAAGCAGCTGCGTTTTCCGTTTATGCTTGCGGTGCTTCCCGGTTATGTTGCGGCCAGCGTCTATACACTCGGTTAGAGGTGAACAGGAATGATGGGTTTGTCGCGCGATTTTATGCAGCAGGGCGGAACCTATATGGTATTGTCGGACTCATCCGGCATCGCTTCGGACGAACTGAGCAAGGTAGAGGTGGCGATGATCGGGGCTTCGCGGATCCCGCGCTTATTGCCCCTCCATGTCAAAGAAGTCGATCTTCGGGTTACGCTTTGGTACGACATCACGGAAAAAAAGATGTTGTCCCATATGCTGAAAAGCGAAAAAATCAACATGACCGAATATTACGCTTTGCTGCTGCAGGTGGCCGAGGCGTTGGAAGACAGCGCGCTTTACATGCTGCAGCCGCTCAAATACGTGTTGGACGAAGACTATATTTTCGTGCACGGGTCGCTGCAGGAAGGGACGCTTTACCTGACCTACGTTCCGCTTGACCGGACGGAAGGCTTGAAGCCGGTCCAAGACGCCTTGAAGGAGCTGGTCACCCGGTTCATGGCATCTGTAACCGAACTGAGCGGCAGCGGAGTGCAGCAGCTGCTGCAGTATACGGCATCCGAGGATTTTTCCCCGGGAGGATTTAAAAAGCTGCTCCTGGGTCTTCTCTCTAAGGAAGGCGATGTCCGGATTCAAGCAGGCGCGAACAATCATGCTCCTCCTGCCGCCAGGAAACGGGACCGGATGCAGGAAGCTCCCCGCATTGAGGATGCGGGCCGTTGGGAAGCAGATGAACCCGCGGCGATAAATGGGGGGACCTTTCCTTGGCAACGTCCCGGAGCCGTTTCCCAGATGCAGGAAAAACCGGTGAGCCCCGTGAGAGAGCGGGGGTTACGCAGGGACTCGGCGAGCCTTTCGGCGGCGCGAAGCGGGTTGCAGGCCGAAGCTGCCATGCCTGGCGAGGATCTCTTGAGCTCGAAGCTTCATCCGGCCGGCCGGAACGTTGATGCGCTGCCCGATTTCTTGAAAAGCTGGAACGGTGGTGACCTGGAAACGGAACCGGAAGCGGCTGAAAACGTTGATGAGGCGGCGCAGAAATCCGCCTCCGCGCGCAAAACCTACATCGCGCTTGGCTGCCTGCTGGCCGCGGCGGTTGTTTGGAGGATGATTTATATGCCGGATCCGGGCAACGGGACGATGATCCTATGCGCCATATTGACCGTGATTTTGGGAGGCGTCGCTACTCTGAGCTGGATGGGCAAACTCTTCGCGCCCACATATGCCGCGGCGGATTCCGCTTCGTTCGAAGCGCTGCCCGATTTCGGCTCCGCCGAGCTTTCCGCCGAACCGAACCTTCGTCAGGGCCGTTCCCGTTTTGAAATTGAACGGTTTACGGGATTTTTGAGAGGCGGGAGAAAAAACAAAGAAGAGGCTTTCGTCCAAGCGGACAAGGATCCGGAGCCGGCGTGGAAGTGGAAATTCCCTCCGCAGGATGCCGTGCAAGACCGCGACGGCAACCGTGAAATGAGGACAAGAGAGAGCGGCGCTGGAGCCGTGGGCATTACGGGGCTCCCGCATCGCCGGGAAGGATGGAACCGGGCCGAAGATCATGTGCCGCTGCGTTTTCCGGATACAGACGAGGGGGAGGGGGACGGCGGCATTGGCCTAAAAACGGAAACTCTGCAGCCTGGAAAAGGAGCCGGCGCTACCGTGCTCTTAAGTCCACTCCCCTCGTCGGGTCGGGAAAGCCATACCCCCGTGTCCTCCCCTCCTTTGGGCTATCTGCTTCGGGAAAGCGATGGAGGAGGGGCAGCCGAAAGGATCGAGCTAAGGCAGCAGCATTTTGTTATCGGCAGGTCCGAAGAGGTATCGCAGTATGTCGAGCGCTCCGTAGGAACATCGCGTGCGCATGTGGAATTAAGCCGGAGCGAAGACGGAAGGTTTTTGATCAAGGATCTCGGCTCGAAAAACGGAACGAGGCTCAAAGGGGAAGAGATGGTGCCTTATAAGGAATATCCGCTGCAGGACGGGGATACGTTCGTGATCGTCAAAGGACGTTATACGTTCCGATCCGCTTGATGCTCCTCCATTAATTGACGCAGAGCCTGTTCCAAGGTCGGATATTCGAAGCGGAAACCTTGCGAGAGCAGCTTTTCCGGGATCACCCGCTGACCTTCCAGCAGCATGAGGGAGAGTTCGCCCAGAACGGCCCGTATCATAAACGGCGGCACCGGAAACCAATGCGGGCGTCGGTAGATCCGGCCGACCGTTTGCCCGAACCGGTTGTTGGTGACGGGCTCCGGAGCCGTTGCGTTTACCGGCCCCCGCAATTCCGGATGGAGGACGCAGTACTCGATCAGGCGAACCATATCCTGCACATGGATCCATGGGACCCATTGTTTGCCGCTGCCGATCCGGCCGCCGAAACCGAGCATATACGGCAGCTTCATGAGCGGAAACGCTCCGCCGTCATTCCCTAGCACCACTCCCGTCCGGAGTTTGACCAAACGAACGCCCTGAATTTCGTCGGCGGCATCTTCCCATTCCTGGACGACGGAGGAAGGAAAATCGACGACGCGGCGTTCGCTGTCCTCACGGAAAGTTTCGGTAAGCGATGTGCCATAGATGGCGACCGCTGAACCTAGGACGACGACCGCCGGCTTCTCGCGCAACGCTTGAACGAGTTTGGCGACGGCATGGACGGTGGCCAGGCGCGACTCGATAATGTTTTGCTTGGCTTTTGGCGTCCAGCGCTGATTTAGCGAAGCCCCGGCCAAATTTATGATCGCTTCGGTGCCTTCGAGAAGATCCGGGGCGGTTTTGAGCTGATCCCAGGTCAGGTATCGCACGCCAGCTTGGGCATCAGCCGGCTTTTTTCGGGAAATGAGGGTGACTTCGCATCCTTGTCCCACCAGATGCGCCGTCAGCGCTTTCCCGATGAACCCCGTTCCGCCGCCAATGGCTATGTTCCTCAATTTGATCACCTTCTTATCTGGTTCTCGGAATGCAAAAGCCCCCGGGCATGGGATCCAATTGACGAAATGATTCATTTCTTCAAGAGTGATGCTCCTGCCCGGGGGCTTGTTTCGCTAGTATCTCGTAACCTACTTTTGCATCAAATGCTCGTACGGCTTGTAGTCGATCTGGTTTTTGTTCAGAAAAGCGACGAGGAACTTGTTGTCCCTTTTTGGCGTCGCGGAGATGTACCCTTTAATGCAATGGTCGCGGGTCACTTCCGCGGCTCCCTCTTCCAAAGCGATTCTGCCGATTTCGGCGGCGATGGAATGTTTGGCGATGTCCCGGAACGGTCCGGGAACGGGCTTGACCAGTTTTTCCAAAAATGCCTTGGATTCGTCCGTCCAAAGATGGCGGCTGGATTCGACCCAATGGTTCTGCCAATCGAGCTTGGACTTGCCGTCGTTTTTCGGCAGGACCTTCAAAAATTTCCGGATCATGAAATATCCGCCGATCATCATCAAAACGAGCAGGATGACGGCCCATAACATGATGGAATCCATGAACATATCGGAAGGCATGGACGAGGACAGCAGCCTCACGCCCCATGTACTGTGCATGCGGTTCACCTCTACACTAATCTTCGATTTCATTTTACCTTCTTAGAATTATAACCCATTCCTAGATTTATTTCAGCATTCACGATAAAATAAGGTTTAATTCGAATGAGGGGGATGGATTATGCTAAAAATCGGTTCTCATGTGTCCTTTTCGGACAAGGGCCTGTTAAGCGCAACCAACGAAGCCAACAGCTATGGATCGAGCTCGTTTATGATATATACAGGCGCACCGCAAAATACGCGCCGCAAACCGATCGAATCGATGTATCTCGAAGAAGGCAAGCAATTAATGAAGGAGAGCGGCTTTGAGGAAATCGTCGTTCACGCGCCTTACATTATCAACCTTGGATCTTACAAGCCGAATACGTTCGAGCTTGCGGTCAGCTTCCTGCAGGAGGAAATCCGCCGCACGCACGCCATCGGCGTGAAGAATATCGTCCTCCATCCGGGAGCGTATACCGACAAAGACCCGGAATACGGCATTCAGCGGATCGCCGACGGCCTGAACGAGGTGCTGAACGGAACCGATGAGACGGAAGTCCACATCGCCCTCGAAACGATGGCCGGCAAAGGGACGGAAATGGGACGGACCTTCGAGGAAATCGCCCGCATGATCGAGAAGGTGGAAAAAAACGACCGCCTCACGATCTGCATGGATACATGCCATATCCACGACGCCGGTTACGATATCGTCAACGACCTGGACGGCGTCCTTGAAGAGTTTGACCGCATCGTCGGACTGGACCGCATCGGGGTCGTGCATATCAATGACAGCAAAAACCCGCGCGGAGCCGGGAAGGACCGTCATGCCCCGATCGGTTCCGGATGGATCGGTTTCGATACGATTCATTCCGTCGTGCATCATGAGAAGCTGGCCGGCAGACCGTTTATCCTGGAAACGCCTTGGATCGGCAAAGACGCCAAAACGCAGCGTCCGATGTACGAAATCGAAATCGCGCTTTTGCGCGGCAGCGTATCCGAGCGTTTCGGCGGCGATTTTATGAATCAGGTGGAGGATCTGCACTCGTTTTTCGCGAAGCAGGACATCCAGCCAAGCCAATACGTCCTGGACGTATGGACGCTGCTCAAAAACGATGCCAAAGCGAAAAAAGCCGATTCCCGGGAGCCTTTGGAACGCTTATACGACATGATCGCCGAAGCGAACCTGTTCCCGGATCTCAGCGAGGAGCAAATCAACCAACGGCTTATCGCCTGCCTCGCCGGCAAAGAAGCGTTGAAGTAACCGGCGGGCCAAGAAACGTTGGAACCAAAAGAAGATTATAGAGAGAACGAGGAGGAGCAGAAGCTTCATGGAACTACACGTCAAGAAAAATGCATCCAGTACATCCCAAGCACATGCCAACCGCGCGCGGATGCTGATCTCCTGTCCGGACGGACCGGGAATCGTCGCGGCCGTATCGCATTTCCTGCATCAACACGGGGCGAATATCGTTCAGTCCGACCAATATTCGATGGACCCGGAAGGCGGCATGTTTTTTATGCGGGTCGAATTCGACCTGCCGGATTTGCAGCAGCGGCTGCCCGAGCTTGAAAAAGAGTTTGCGGCCGTAGCGGCGAAGTTCAGCATGCAATGGAAGATATACGACGTTAACCGCAAGAAAAAACTCGCCATTTTCGTTTCCAAAGAGGACCATTGCCTGGTCGAGCTGCTGTGGCAGTGGCAGGCCGGCGATTTGGACGCCGACATCGCGATGGTGGTGAGCAACCATCCGGACATGAAGGAATACGTGGAGTCGTTCGGCATCCCGTACCATCACATTCCGGTGACGCCCGATACGAAAAAAGAAGCCGAGCAACGGCAGCTTGAAGTGGTCGGCAGCGATATCGACGTCATCATTTTGGCGCGGTACATGCAGATCATTTCGCCGTCCTTCATCGAACATTACCGGAACCGGATCATTAATATCCACCATTCCTTCCTCCCGGCGTTTGTCGGAGGCAAGCCTTACGCCCAAGCTTATGAGCGCGGCGTCAAAATCATCGGGGCAACCGCCCATTACGTCACGGAAGTGCTGGACGGCGGCCCGATCATCGAGCAGGACGTGCAGCGCGTCAGCCACCGCGACAATGTCGGCGAATTGAAGCGGATCGGCCGGACCATCGAACGAGTCGTTCTGGCGAGAGCCGTCAAATGGCATATCGAAGACCGGATTTTGGTGCATGAAAACAAAACGGTCGTATTTAACGGCTAAACCTTCGTCTTATATCGTCAAAACCATATTCACCTACAAAAAAGTCTGCTTCGCATGGAAGCAGGCTTTTTTTATACATCCCGAATCCGAAGGGCCTTTGCTGCGGGGGAGTTGCCTTCCGAACCCCATGTATGGCGCATCCCAACGGGATTCGGAGGATTCCAGCCGGCCTTTTTCTCTCGAATTTTGACGATCGGGCAGGAAATTTCTTAGAAAATTTTAAAAATATTGAAGTGAAACGGCAAAAAAATGCGTCTTTATTATGAGGGCAATTTTGCCAGTGCAGATAAAAACCATTTCAACCCATGAGAAGAGAGGAGCGGAAATATTGTTTTTCACGACACGTGATAAAAAGCGGACAAGGTTTCCTTTATGGGCGATCGCGCTTTTGCTGCTGCTTCCGCTGGTATCTGGCGGAGGTGCGGTACACGCCGATGACAAGCCGTCCATCGCCCTGAAAAGCGAAGCAGGTTACGGAGGAACGATCAAAGAGGGGACATGGAATCCGCTCAAACTGACTCTGACGAGCAACCGGGACCTTTCCGGGGATATCGTGTTCCAAGTGACGCAGGACCGTTACGGGAACAGCCCGGCGTCCTATATTCAGCATGTCGAACTGCCGAAGGATACGGCGAAAGAGGTCGTTTTGGCGATTCCGGGGCAGCAATACGACAAAAACAATAACGAAATCCGTTTTTATGAAGGATCCGTAAACAAAGGAAATCTTGTCGGTTTTTCGTCCGGGAAAAGTTATGTTTCCGGAGCCGGCATGAATCCGACGAACGTCGCCGTCCTGTCGGAAGATCCGGATGCGATGAATTTTCTGACCCTCCTGCCGAGCGGCAATTCCAAAGTGAGCGTGCTTCACATGAAGCAGCAGGACGTGCCTGGCGATCCAATGCTGATGGACGGCTTGGACGTGATCGTATTGAACCGCTTCGCATCCGACTCCCTGACTCCTGCCCAGGTGGGGGCGATCGAGCAGTGGGTCAGAACGGGAGGCAAGCTGGTGCTTGGAGGCGGCGCGGCTTATCCGAAAACGGCTGCCCCTTTTGCCGCGATTTCGCCCGTCGAATATAAAGGCACCTTCAGCGTTGCAGCATTGCCCGAACTGGAAAAGCTCGGGGCGTACAAGCAAGGAAACGGCAAAGGCAGTCCCGGCAAACTGATTTTGGACGGGGAGCTGACATTGGCTGACGTCCAGCTGGCGAAAGGAGCGACGGTGCTGTATTCGACCGCGGGGAAACCGCTGTTTGCCAGCAGGCAGATCGAAAACGGTCGGGTGCTGTATGCCGCTTACGATTTAGCCCAGGAGCCGGTCGCTTCTTGGCCCGGCCATCCGTTTGCATGGTCCGCCCTGCTTGGCAATGAGCTGCAAAAAAACAACATGAAAGCGATGACCGGAAATTACAGTCCGCTGATGAACCTGAGCTATATTTTGAACTTTTTCCCTACCCTTAAAATGCCGTCGTTCAACGTTCTCGCCTGGCTGATCGCGGTTTACGCCATTGTGGTTGCCCCTTTGCTTTATTGGCTGCTGAAAAAGGCGGACAAGCGGGAATGGGCATGGTGGATCATCCCGCTCATTGCGGTGGTTGCCAGCGGTACGGTGTACATGATCGGCGCTTCGGACAAAACAAAGGAGCTTGCGCACACGTTCAACGTCGTCGAGCTGGACGGCAGCGGGCTGGGGAAGGTCAAAAGCGCAACCGCGTTTTTCTCCCCGGGCAGCGGCGATTACCGACTGGAGCTTCCCGCTAACACGTACGTAAAAATCCAACGGGACGGAGGGGCATTTTCCGGGGCGGACAGCAGCCGCAATCTGGTCGAGGTCGGACCGAAAAGCACGGAAGTCCAGCTGCTCGATATGCCGCAGTGGTCCCTCGCCAAGCTTTGGGTGGAACAACGCCGCCAAAACGAAGGTTTAGGGCAGCTGAAAGTGAACCTGTTCATCAACGATAAGGGCAATATCGACGGAAACGTCGCAAACACGACCAACACGAACTTGAAGAACGCCGCTCTCGTCGTCGGAGGGAAACTTTATACGCTGGGGGATTTGGAGCAAGGCAAAACCGTCTCCCTGGCATCGGTCCAAAACGTGCAAACGGCCCGGAACGGCATGCTCAGCGTGGCGCTGTTCCAGGGATATCCGAACGGCAACGACCCTTACGTCCGGGAGAGAGGGCTGGTGGATAATTACCTTCAAGGTTCGGCCTGGACATCCCAGGATGCCTATGTGCTGGCGTTCAGCAACGATAAACTATTCAATTACCGCAGCGACAACCGCGAAATCGAAAGCGAACAGCTGAACCTGTGGCTGCAGCCGGTCAACGTCCACTGGATCCAAAACGGCAAATTAAACCTTCCGTTCGGCTTCATTGCGCCTGTCGTCAATCAGATCTCGGCGCCGGGGTGGTACGAAGAACCAAACGGAATCAGCCATATCGAGCAAGGAAACGTTACGTTCGATTACGACGTTCCGGATTTGAAAAAGATGGCGGGCGGCGTCCTCAAGCTGCGGAGCAAAAATGCGGGCAAGCAAACGGAATATCATATCTTCAATTACAAAAAGCAGGATTGGGAACTCATCCAATGGGATACCTCCAAGCAGTGGAGCGCAGCGAATCCGAACGGCCAGTATGCTTCGCAAGGACGGATCCGCATGAAGGTGACGGCCAAAGCGGCAACGGAGCTGATTCTGCCCGAGCTTGCGGTAGAGGGGGCGGTCAAACCATGATCGACATTCAACATTTAAGCAAAAGGTACGGCAACTTTGCCGCCTTAAAAGATATCAATCTGCATATTCCCGAAGGGACGGTGTTCGGTTTCGTCGGTCCCAACGGGGCCGGAAAATCGACGACCATGGCGATTTTGGCGACGTTGATGCTGCCGACTTCGGGCGTGGCCCGAGTGGACGGCTTCGACGTCACCCGGCATCCGAAAGAGGTCCGCAAACGGATCGGGTATATGCCGGATTTCTTCGGCGTATACGACCAGCTTAAAACGACGGAATATTTGCATTTCTACGGGGCGAGCTACAACATTCCGCGCACCGAACGCGAAAAGCTCATTCCGCAGCTGCTGGAGCTCGTCAACTTGAGCGACAAACGCGACGTCTACGTCGATGGCCTGTCGCGGGGGATGAAACAGCGTTTATGCCTCGCGCGCTGCCTGATCCATGATCCCAAGGTGCTTATTTTGGACGAGCCGGCTTCCGGGCTCGACCCCCGGGCCAGAATCGAGATGCGCGAAATTCTGAAGGAACTGAAGCAGATGGGCAAAACGATCATCATTTCCTCGCATATTTTGCCGGAGCTGGCGGAGATGGTGGACGAGATCGGCGTCATCGAGCACGGGGAAATGGTGGCGCAGGGCAGGGTGGCCGACATCCAGGCACGCCTCCGCGTCAAAAAAGTGCTCCACGTCCGCGTCATGGAACGCCAGGAAGAACTGGCCGCGCGTTTGCAGGACGAAGCCATGGTCTCGGCGGTGCTGTCCGACAATACGGGCGTCCACGTCCATTTCGGCGGCGGAGACCTGGAGCAGGTACAACTGCTGCAAAAGATCATCTCCTGGGGATTTGCCGTCATATCCTTCCATGAAGCGCAAACCAACCTGGAGGACGTATTCCTCGAAATCACCAAAGGAGGGCCTGCCGAATGAACTGGAGCCGCAAATGGATCAACCCGGTGCTCGACAAGGAATTCCGCTTGCGCATGCGGACCCCGCGGTCGGCGATTTCCCTGCTGGCATACGTTTTGGTGCTTGGGATGATCGCGCTTGGCTACATTTATGTTTCGCTTTATCTTGGCCGGCAGGGGAACCATGCCTTTAATTCGGGCGCCGGCCGCATGATGTTTTACGTGCTGAGTTTTGCCCAGCTCGTCCTGATCGCGTTTATGGCCCCGGCGCTGACGGCCGGCGTCATCAGCGGCGAGCGGGAAAAGCAGACGCTGAGCATGCTGCTGACGACGCAGCAAAGCTCGTCCACGATCATCCTGAGCAAGCTGTTTTCTTCCTTGAGCTTTATGACGCTGATTGTCGTGGCGACCATGCCCATTTACAGCATCGTGTTTCTGTACGGAGGCATTTCGCTGAAACAAATGATCTATATTTTCTTGTTCTACCTGTTTGTCATGCTGCTGCTGGGTTCGCTCGGGGTGATGTTTTCGACCTTGTTCAAGCGAACGATGATTTCCGTCATTGTCACGTACGGCGTCGGTTTGTGCATATTTCTGATGACGGGACTGCTTTATTTGTTCGTGATGAGCATCGTGCAGCGCAATTATTTTTCGATGCCGACGACGGCAACGGGGCCGACGTACTCTTTTGTCGGTTACATTCTTGGGCTGAACCCGGCAGGGGCGCTGATCAGCTTGTTTGAGCCCGGCTTTTCGAAGGGGGCGTTTCTCGTCCGGAACGGCAATCTCAATTCCGACGCCCCGATCCAGCTGTGGCAGGAATTTTTGTTGGTGTACAGCGTGGTCATCATCGGATCGTTGTGGATCAGCATCCGCAAAATCCGACCGGTGGCGAAACGCAAGCTTAGAAAGGGGACGTACGACGCGCCTTCCGTCGAAACGGGTGCAAGCGATCCCTCTTGAGACCTGGACGTTTTAAGGGAAGGGCAGACCTGCTTTAGAAGCATCGAACGTTCGTGGCGACAACGCGCGACGTTAAAGGAGGTACACGGGTGGACGCCATTCGCAAATCCATCGGCAAAACAAAATTTCGGCTGCAGCAGTTCCGTTTTTTGCGCTGTTCTTTATACGGGATCGCCGCAGGACTGTCGGGCGCCTTGCTGATTCTGCTCGTGGCCCGGCTGTGGCCGGTTCCGTCTTATCGCATTCTGGCGCTGGCCGCTGCGATCCTCGGCCTGGCAGCCGGGATGGCATGGGGGCTTGCGCACCGCGTGAAGGACCGCGAGGCCGCGGAGGCCATGGATGCGGCGACCGGCGGAGCCGAGCGGACCGACATGATGGTCACGGCGCTTTCTTTTGCCGGTTCCGACGCTCCGGCGGCCGTTTGGCAGCGAAAGCAAGCGGAAGCTTACGGGAACCGTTTCGTTTCCCAGCTGAGCCGCAGGCTGCCGTTTCCAAGCCATAAAAAAATCGCGATCGCGGCCAGCCTGCTGTTCATCGGGACGATCGCGCTTTCGCTGCTGCCAAGCCCGATGGACGCCAAACTTGCCGAAGCGGACCGCCGCAAGGAATGGGTTCAGGATCAGAAAAAGAAAACCGAGGAGCTGGTGCAGCAGCTTCAGACGCAAAAACTCGATCCTTCCGTGAAAAAACCGCTGGCAGATCGGCTCCAATCGCTGCAACAAAAGCTGGATGGACAAAAGGATCCGGAAAAAGCGTTGGCCGAGCTCGAAAAAACGATGAAGGAAATGGAAAAAACGGCGGCCAAACAGGAAGCGGCCGTGCGGAACGTCAAGGAACTCGGGAAAAAGATGCAAAACGCTCCGAACATGTCCTCTTTAGGGAAAAGCCTGGCGGATGGGCAAGCGGAGAACCTGGAAAAATCGATGGAACGATTCAAGCAGGAAGTGAAGCGGCTTTCGAAGGAGCAAAAAGAGCAGCTCCGGGAAGCATTGAACAAGCTGGCTGCCGAAGCCGATAAAAATCCCGAAACGAAGGCGTTGAAGGAAGCCTTGAAAAAGGCGGAAAAGGCCCTTGCCGAAGGGGCTAAAGACAAAGAGACGGAAGAGGCGCTGGACGAACTGGAGGCCGCGCTTGCCAAAGCGCTTGCCGCCCAAGCCCAAGCCGCGAGCCAATCGGCGGCAGCCGCCAGCCTCAGCTCGAAGCTGGCTTCGCAAGGGCTGGGCCTGGCGTCGCAAATGACCGCCTCCGGCATGGAGGTCTCGGACGCCTGGAGCAGCGGAGGAAGTGCCGAAGAGCTGGCCCTGGCCGAGGAATACGACATCAACGATGCGGAAAACGGCGGTTCGGCTTCGCGGGGAAGCAGCGGGATGCAAGGGTCGGGGCAGGGGAACGGCTCCGGCAGCGGCAGCGGTTCCGGGAGCGGTTCCGGGCCGGGAAGAAGCGCCGGCAAGGGCACGGGTCAAGGACCCGGAGCGGGGCTTGGCGCCGGGGAACAAAACTTCGTCAAAACGCCGCGCAAATTTGCGGGCAGCGGGAATAAGCAAAACGACAAAGGCCCGCTGCAAGGCCAAGGCGGAACGATCCAAAAAGGCGGCCCGGCCCCTGCCGTAGATGGAGCGAGCCGCCCGTACGAAGAAGTCTACAAGGAATACGAAGCCGAAGCGAAAAAATCGCTGGGGCGGCAGGAGCTGCCGCAGCAGATGCAGAACCTCGTCGAAAGCTATTTTACCGGGATTAATCCGAATCCGTAACGATATCTAGGATGTAACCGGGTCTAACACATTTAAGGGAACGGGAAGGAGCACGAAGATGCAGGAAACTATCATCCAGCCTGAAGCCTGGAGAGAAACGATTGCGCGGGTGCGCGGCCAAATCGGCGAAATCATCGTCGGCCAGCAGGAGGTCGTCGAGCAGATGCTCTGGTGCATTTTCGCGGGCGGGCATGCGCTGCTGGAAGGGATTCCGGGACTCGGGAAAACGATGCTTGTCCGCACCATTGCCGATACGCTGGACCTTTCCTTCTCCCGCATCCAGTTTACGCCCGACCTGATGCCAAGCGACATTACGGGAACCCAAATCCTGTCCTTCGGCAAGCAGGGCGAGACGGGCATGACGTTCCAGCGCGGACCGCTGTTCAGCAGCATCGTGCTGGCGGACGAAATCAACCGCGCCACGCCCAAAACGCAAAGCGCGCTGCTGGAAGCGATGCAGGAAAAAACGGTGACGGTCGGGAACGAAACGCATCGTTTGCCAAGCCCGTTTTTCGTGTTGGCGACGCAAAACCCGCTCGAAAACGAAGGCACCTATCCGCTGCCGGAGGCGCAGCTCGACCGTTTTCTCCTCAAAATCCTCGTGCCGTATCCAAGCGCCGACGAACTCAAGGAAATCGTCAGAAGAACGACCGCAAATCTTGCCCCGTCCATCGTGAAGCAGGCGGGACCGGAGGAGCTTTTGGAAATCCAGCATGGGGCAAGGGAGGTCCTGGTCGCTGACGATGTGCTCGATTATGCCGCCAGGCTGCTGATGATGTCCCATCCGGAGGAAGCCTCGGCCCCCGAAGGCGTCAAAAAATACGTGCGTTTCGGCTCCGGACCGCGCGGAATTCAATCCATTATATCGACCGGCAAGGTGCGGGCGGTTTGCCAGGGAAGAATGCATTTGGCGCAAAGCGACATTCACGCGGTGGCCGTGCCCGCGCTGCGGCACCGGATCTTTTTGAATTTCGAGGGACAGGCCCTCGGCATCACGACCGACCAGATCATAGGCGAAATGCTGCAAGCCCTCGGAGGGCGGCCATGACCAGCGCGCATCTGCTGCCTTCGGACTGGATGGCGCGCCTGGAAAGGCTCACGCTCGCTTCCGGCAGAAGGGTGGCGGGCACGCTTCAGGGCAAACGCCGTTCGAGCAGGCTCGGTTCATCCTTGGAATTTGCCGATTACCGCTCCTATGCGCCCGGAGACGACATCCGCCGCTTTGACTGGGGCGTGTATTCCCGCACGGGAAAACCGTTTTTGCGCCAGTTCATGGACGAGCAGGAGCTGATGCTGAGCCTCTATGTGGACTGTTCGGCTTCGATGGATTTTGGCGGCGCGCCGTCGCCGGATGAAAAAGGGGGCCGCAAGTCCGGAGAAAACAAGCTGCTTTTTGCCAAAAGGCTTGCCGCCAGCATCGGGTACATCGCCCTTTGCTCCTACGAGCGGGTCGGCGTCTGCTGCTACAGCGACGGGATCGACGCCCGTTTGCCCGTTCTGCGGGGGAAAGGCTCGGCGGTGCGGCTGTTTCGGTTTTTGCAGGACATGCCCCCCGGCAGGGAAGGAAGCTTATCGGCGGCGCTGGGACAACCCGGCGCAATCCCGCGGTTGAAAGGCATGACCTGGATCTTTTCCGATTTTTGGCTTGCCGAAGGCGAAGCCGACGTGGGAAACGCGCTTTCCCGCTTGGCGGGCGCCGGTCAGGAGGTCGTGCTGGTGCAGGTGCTGTCGCCGGAGGAAATCCGTCCGGAGCTTAGCGGCGATTTGCGTCTTGTCGACAGCGAACTGAACACCGGGAAAGAAGTGGCCATTACCGGACGGGTGCTCGAACGTTATCGGGAGGAGTTGCACCGTTACCAAAACGAGCTGCGAAAAATCGCATCGGAGCGCGGCATTTCCTTTGTCGCGTTGTCCAGCGGCATGACGCTTCAAGAAGCGGTGTTCGGCGCATTGGCCGGCTCGGGGCTAATCCGGGCGTAAGCCGGACTTGAATCCTAATGGGGGAAGGAGGAATCCGAGTGGGGATCGGTTCATGGCTGGGCCTCTGGTTCGGCCTGAGCATACCGGCGATTTTGGCGATGTATTTGCTGAAGCGCAAATTTTTGGACACGACTGTGCCAAGCCATTTGCTGTGGCAGCGGGTGATAAAAAACCTGGAAGCCAACCGGCCCTGGCAAAAGCTGCAAAACAGGCTTCTTCTTTGGCTGCAGCTCCTTGCCGCGGCATTGCTCGTTTTCGCCTTAATGAAGCCCTATGGGTCTGCTGCGGACATTGGCAAAGCGCATGTCGTGCTGGTGGCCGATACGTCGGGAAGCATGAGCGCACGTTCCGGTTCGGCACAGGGGCAACCGGGCGAGGAGAAGCTGGCGATGATGAAGCGGATGATCAAAGACTATCTCGAACACGAAGCCAAAGACGGCGAGATTACGCTGCTCGGCATGAATGCGGAGCCGAACCTGCTTATTTCCCGGGAAAAAGACCGCAGCCGCGCCTTGCAGGCCGTCGATTCGCTGGAACCCTATTTTGGAAGGGCCGCTTACGATGAAACGCTGTCCCTCGCTTCCGCGCTCACCCGGGATGAAACGGATGCCGAAGTCGTCGTGTTTACCGACGGGCAGTGGAGAGGGGAGCCGGACTCGGTGCCGTTTGGGGTTCCGGTGAAGGTGATGAACGTAGAGGCGGAAGCCGGTTTTAATCTTGCCCTCCGGCAATTTGGCGTTAAAAACGGAGCGGAAGGCAAAACGGCGGTGGCCGTTGTCGGCCAAAGCGGCGGGGCGGCAAAAGAAGCGAACGTCAACCTGTATGGCGACGGCAAGCTGCTGCAAACGGAAAACGCAATGCTGGCGCCGGGAGGAACGGCCACGCTTACGTTCCGGGAGGTGCCGGAGGCGGAAGTGTACCGGGCCGAAGTGGAGGAGGCGGACGATTACGCCGCCGACAACGAAGCGTACGCGTTTTCGGAGCGGAATGAAACGGCGCGGATTTTGCTGCTGACCCGGGGCAATCTGTTTCTGGAAAAAGCGCTGCAGCTGACGGGCGCCGAAGTCGTCAAAATGACGCTGCCCGGGAAAGAAGGCGAGGAGTCCGCTCCCGGCGGAGCAGGCAGGACAGCCGTTCCCGGAAACCCGCCGGATCTGGTCGTCATCGACGGGACGGCGCCGTCTTTTACGGCTCAGGACGATTGGAAAAAGCTGATGGAACGTACGCCGGTGTGGACGGTGGGAGGGGGCGAAAGCAAGATCGACGTGGGCGGAGCCCAGCCGAAGCTTGAAAGTCACCCGGTGAACCAATATGCGAGCTATAACGGCGTCTACATCGGGAGCCTCTTGAACCGGAAGCTTCCGGATTGGGCGTCCCCGATCGTCAGCATCGGCACCCACCCCGCGGTCATTGCGGGGACGGAAAACGGACAGCCGAGGTTGTCGTTTTTGTTCGACCTGCAGGATACGGATTTTCCGCTGTCGGCGGAGTTCCCGATCGTCGTTCATGAGGCGGTATCCTGGCTGACGGGAAGCGGAGGCCAAAATCTGGGGCGCCATACGGCTGGATCCCGGGTCGAAATCCCGGTCGCGGCCGATGCCGTTTCGGCCCGGTGGGTGGCCAAAGACGGACTGGCCAAAACGCTCCAGGTGCCGGAAATCCAGGCCGATGCGAACGAAAAAGGAATCAACGCGCTGCAGCAGCTGCCTCCGGTTCCGGGGTTGTACGTTTTTGAGCAGCGGAATCGCGAAGGACAAATGACGGAGTATTACGCCGAAGCGTCGGCCGATCCTTTCGAGGGGAAGCAGGGAACGCCGAATGCCAAGCTTGCGGCGATAGGCCAAACGGCGGACGGGAAGGATGCGGCCGCCGGCAAGGCGGCTGAAGTAGCCGCGGACAACAGCCGCGGGGAGCGGCGCCAAGCACCGCTGATGACGCTGCTTGCCTGCCTGGCTTTGCTCGTTATTCTCGCGGAATGGGGGGTGTACCAGCGTGGGCGTTCAATTTAATCATCCCTGGCTGCTGCTTCTGCTGCTTCCGCTGGCGGCGTTGATGCTGTACGCATTCAAATCGGATTACCGGCTGTCCGGCGCACGGAAAATAGGGGCGGCGACCGTTCGTTCCGCCGTGATCCTGCTGCTGGTGCTGGCCATTTCCGGTCTGCAATCGTATACGGTCCTCGAGCAAAAAAAGGTCGTGTATGTCGTGGACCGGTCCGCAAGCATGCCGGAAGCCGGGCCGGCCGAAGATTGGGTGCAGAAATCGGCGGCTTCGAAAAAGGAAGCCGACGCCGTCGGCGTCGTCTCTTCGACGCTCCAAGGTTCTTACGAGCAGAAGCTGCTGAATCTGCTGCCGGACCCGTTCCGGCTCAACGCCGCCGGAAAGCCGGAGTTCACCAACCTGGAGTCAGGCCTTATGTTGGCAGGGAACCTGCTGGGCGGCAGCGGAGATTCCAGGATCGTGCTGATCAGCGACGGCAAGGAAAACGTCGGCAGCATGCTGGCCGCAGGGCGGATGCTGAAGGACCGGGGAATTCCCGTCGACGTGCTGCCGTCGCCTTCCCGGCAGCTCCAAGATGTCTCGGTGGAGGAAGTTACCGTGCCCTCTAAGCTATACCAAGCCGAATCCTTTTCGATCGAAGTGCTCGTCAGGAGCACTTACAAAGGCCGCGGCGAACTGAGGCTCTACGAGGACAGCCGGGAAATCGGCAGGGAAACGGTGGATATCCGCGCAGGCGAAAACCGTTTTGCCGTCAAAGCGTTCGCGAAACAGACCGGACTCCACCGTTACCGGGCGGAAATGTTCATGGACGGCGACGGCCAATCGGCGAACAATGCCGGTTATGCGTTCACCCGCGTGGACGGTCCGCCGAAGGTGCTCATCGTGGAAGGCAAAAAGGGGACCTCCGGGAACATTGCGGCCGCGCTGCAGTCCGGACTCGTGAAGTATGATATCTTGCCGAGCCCCGCGCTGCTGCCGACGGAGCTTGCGAAATATGCCGCCTACGATTCGATCATCTTTAACGACGTATCCGGGGATCAGGTCGGCGAACGGCGGATGGAAATGATCGAGCAGGCCGTCAAAAGCTATGGCATCGGTTTTATGATGGTCGGCGGCGAGGATTCCTTCGGCATGGGCGGTTATTTCAAAACGCCGATCGAACGGGCTTTGCCGGTATCGATGGAGCTCGAAGGCAAAAGGCAAATCCCGTCGCTGGGACTCATCCTCGTCATCGACCGCTCGGGCAGCATGTCCGGCTATAAAATGGAGATGGCCAAAGAAGCGGCGGTCCGGACCGTCGAAATGCTCCGGTCCAAGGATACGGTCGGCGTATTGGCTTTCGATACCAACAATTGGTGGGTCGTCCCGCCCATGACACTGAACGATAAAAAGCAGGAAGTGATCGACGAAATCCAGTCGATCCAAAGCGACGGGGGAACGGACATTTATCCCGCCGCCGCTTCCGCGGTAGAGGAAATGCTGAAGATCCAGGCCCAGCGCAAACATATCATCCTGATGACGGACGGACAGTCCGCGGGCAACGGCGGATACGGGCCGCTTATGGATCAGATGAACGACGCCAAAATTACGATGTCCACGGTAGCCGTAGGCAGCGACGCGGACGTCAACCTGCTCCAAACGCTTGCCGATGGAGCCAAAGGACGGTTTTACATGGCGTTTGACGAGACGACGATTCCGGCGATTTTCAGCCGCGAAGCGGCGATGATCTCGAAATCGTATATTGTGGACAAGCCGTTTGTTCCCGCGCTGCAGGATCCGGGCGACTGGAGAACGTTGTTTGAGGACGGCGTGCCGCAAATTTACGGTTACGTGGCAACGACGGCCAAGCCCGCGGCCCAGACGGTGCTGACCAGCCCCGAACCGGATCCGCTTCTTGCCCGCTGGCAGTACGGCTCGGGCCGGACGGTGGCCTGGACGAGCGACATGATGGGGAAATGGTCGAAGGATTGGGTATCCTGGCCGGCATTTTCCAACGTGCTGACGCAAATGGTGAAATGGACCTTCCCGCAATTTGCCGCTTCCCCGTACGATGTCAAAACGCAGGTCGAGGGCAACAAGGTGCGGTTCGAAGTAAGCTCCGCCTCCGGAACCGGGCCCGAGCAGCTGCGGGCGGTCGTGACCGGCGATGAGCTGGAGCCGGTGGCAACGGAGTTGGTTCAGGAATCGCCGGGCACTTACAGCGGGGAGATGACGGTGGAGCAGCCCGGATCTTTCCTGCTGTCGCTGGAAGACGGCAGCGGCCAAAACGTCGCCATGCCGACGGGGCTGATCGTTCCGTATTCTCCCGAATACCGGATCGAAACCGGCGACGCGGAGCGGGAGCTACAACGTCTCGCCGACATGACCGGCGGGCGCGTGTTGTCCTGGGACCGGCCGGAGGAGCTGTTTGCGGCGCCTCCGCGCCCGAGCCGGCAGTTGCATGATCTCCGTTATGCGCTGCTGGCCGCGGCCCTGATGCTTTGGGTCGCGGATGTCGCCGTGCGCCGCCTGGCCCTCCCGTGGGGCCGGATCGGCGCAAGCCTGGCCGCCGCGCTGCGCAGGCGGCCGCAGCCGGCCGGCGGGGCCGAAGCCCCGGACGCCGGCCTGGGCAGGCTTGCCGCGCGGAAACAGCGCGCGGCAGCCTTTTACGGCGGCGGCGAACGCCCGGCGCCGCCGCCCGAACCGGCGCAGCCGCAGGCACGCGCCGGGCAGCGGGAAGCCGGAGCGGAGCGTCCGGCTTCGGAGGCCCGCCCCGCGGCGCAGAGCCAGAGCGGCGCGCGCGGGCGGGAAGGGGCCCGGCCGCCTGCGGCGGGGCCGGGCCAACCGGCGGCGGCCGAAGCGAAGCCGCCGCAGGACGAGCGGTCCGCGGCGATGGACCGCCTGCTGGCCGCGCGCAAGCGTAACTCGCGTTAGCTGCGCGCCGCCAGGGGGCATAGCCGCGGCCAGCTGAAAGCCGGCGTCGCCTATGCTCCGTCAGCAAGCCGGCGACGTTCAATCGGCACAAAATGGCCTTGAGGTATTTTGCTCCGACCGTCCCCGGTACAAACCTGTTGAGCGGGATGTTCCTCCAGGATGGCGTGCAACCCGGATAACTGTAACCCACTTTGGCCGCGGCTAAGAGTGGGTTATTTTCGTTGCCCCTAAGGACCTCATCCGGGAGTCCCTTTTTTGGCAAAAAAAGTTTGTTCTGCCGCTCGCTCCAAGACAGCCATCATGCGCCGGACGGCGATCCGGGAATTAAGATTCGTTCTTGCGGTCTTTAGTTTTTCGGGCCATGCGCCTTCCGGCTCAAAAAAAATTTTGTGACAAATGTTGTGCAAAAGGAGGGGAATCCCGACGGAACATGTGACCGCTTTAATCCGCGGTATATTACGATTTTGCAACCTTCCGTCCGCTGTCAATTGTTGCCGCATAATGACGTTCGCTGCAGGGAATGGTGATAAAGGATATGGAAAAGAAGACTGCCAAGTGTTACAATAAGTCAAAATGAAACATTCAAGCGGAGCTTCTTAAAAATCCGTAAGCGGGAGAAGGCTTTTGCGCTTTCTTTTGTCGTGTTATTGCAGCTGGTTCGCCCGGTTACGCGATTTGGCGCCGCTGGCTTTACCTCATCCGAAAACCTTTAAGGAGGATACACATGACTGACAAAAATCAGACAATCGATAACCTATCGATTACGACCATCCGTACGCTGGCCATCGATGCCATCGAAAAGGCGAAATCCGGTCATCCCGGCATGCCAATGGGCTCTGCTCCAATGGGATACCAACTGTTTGCCAAAACGATGAACCACAACCCGGAAAATCCGACTTGGATCAACCGCGACCGGTTCGTCCTGTCCGCCGGACACGGCTCCATGCTGCTGTACAGCTTGCTGCACCTGAGCGGCTATGATCTTCCTATGGAAGAATTGAAGCAGTTCCGTCAATGGGGAAGCTTGACTCCAGGCCACCCTGAATTCGGGCATACCGCCGGCGTTGACGCTACGACGGGTCCTCTCGGCCAAGGCATTGCGATGGCTGTCGGCATGGCGCTTGCCGAAACGCAGCTGGCTGCAACGTACAACAAAGATCAATACAAAGTGGTCGACCACTATACTTACGCCATTTGCGGCGACGGCGACCTGATGGAAGGCGTAGCTTCCGAAGCTGCGTCCCTTGCCGGTCACCTGAAGCTTGGCAAATTGATCACGCTTTACGATTCCAACGACATTTCCCTGGACGGCGAACTGAACCTGTCCTTCTCCGAAAGCGTGCAAAAACGCTTTGAAGCTTACGGATGGCAAGTGCTGCGCGTAGAGGACGGCAACGATTTGGCCGCGATCGAAAAGGCGATTGCCGAAGCGCAAGCCGAAACGGAAAAACCGACCCTGATCGAAGTGAAAACGGTCATCGGTTACGGAAGCCCGAACAAGCAGGGCAAAGGCGGCCATGGCGGTACGCACGGTTCCCCGCTTGGCGCCGAAGAAGCGAAGCTGACCAAAGATTTCTACAAATGGGTATACGAAGAAGACTTCTACGTGCCTGAAGAAGTGCGCGAGCATTTTGCGAAAGTAAAAGAACGCGGCATCCAAACGAACAAGGCTTGGGACGAGCAGTTCGCGGCTTACAAAAAAGCTTATCCGGAACTCGCTGCCCAATTCGAGAGAGCCGTTGCCGGCGAATTGCCTGAAGGCTGGGATAAAGACCTGCCGAAATACGCCGTAGGCGACAAAGCCGTATCCACTCGCGTGGCATCCGGCAATGCGCTGAACGGGCTGGTAGGCAACGTGCCTCAGTTGCTCGGCGGATCCGCCGACCTTGAAAGCTCCACGATGACGCACTTGAACGGCGTGGGCAACTATACGCCGCAAAGCCGCGACGGACGCAACATTTACTTCGGGGTACGCGAATTCGGCATGGCTGCAGCCATTAACGGTATGATGCTGCATGGCGGTCTGAAGCCGTTCGGCGGTACGTTCTTCGTATTTACGGACTACCTGCGCCCTGCGGTACGTTTGTCCTCGATCATGAAACTGCCTGTGACTTACGTTCTGACGCATGACAGTATCGCTGTCGGCGAAGACGGACCAACGCACGAGCCGATCGAACAACTGGCTTCCCTGCGCATCATCCCTGGATTGACGGTCATTCGTCCGGCTGACGGCAACGAAACGTCCGCGGCTTGGGCTTATGCGGTCGAAAACAAGGAAAATCCGGTAGCGCTGGTGCTCACTCGCCAAAACCTGCCGATCCTTGAAGGAACAGTTGAAAAGGCAAGAGAAGGCATCAAGCGCGGCGCTTACGTCGTATCCGACGCGAAAAACGGCAAACCGGTTGCCCAAATCATCGCAACGGGTTCCGAAGTTCAACTGGCTGTCAAAGCCCAGGAAGAACTCGCCAAAGAAGGCATTGAAGTTCGCGTCATCAGCATGCCAAGCTGGGATCTGTTCGAAAAACAGGATCAGGCTTACAAAGATTCCGTGATCCTGCCTGACGTCAAAGCCCGTCTTGCGGTGGAAATGGCGCAAACCTTCGGTTGGGAACGTTATGTCGGAGACAAAGGCGATATCCTTGGCATCACGACCTTCGGTGCATCCGCTCCTGGGGACATCGTCATGAAAGAATACGGATTTACGGTAGAAAACGTCGTTAAACGCGTCAAAGCGCTGCTTTAATACGTTCGCTATCGGCATCGATCTAAGTTTCATGGGATAAGGAGCAGTGGTATTCATGTCGGAATTCAACAACGCGACGGTTGTCAAAGCCGCGAATATTTATTATGACGGTCAGGTCACGAGCCGGACCGTCATCCTGGAAGACGGAAGCAAGGTTACGCTGGGCATCATGCTTCCGGGCAAGTATGAATTCGGTACGGAGGGTCCTGAAATCATGGAAATCCTCTCCGGGAAGCTTAAAGTGCTTTTGCCGGGCCAAGAAGCTTGGCAGGACATTGACGGCTCCGCGAAGTTCCATGTGCCCGCCCACTCGAAGTTTGCCCTGGAAGTGTTTGGCGTAACGGATTACTGCTGCTCCTACCCGGAGGAAGCTTAAGACGTTCCCCATGCTAATGGGGGCGGCCGAATCCGAAAAACGAATAATTATAAAAGGGTAAGACTGCGTCATACGCAGCCTTACCCTTTTAGTCATCTTTTCAAGAGGGCCCTTGGCAGGTTCGAACATCGGGATTGCCGAAACTTCGATGCATACGGGCGGAGGAACGGGCCAAACTTATTCCAGCGGCTTGCCGCCGATCGTTTGGCCGATCCAAGCTTCGTAGCATTTGACGACGGCAGACAGGTCCTCGTCGCCGTAACCTTGCGTCGCTCCGGCCTGGAACAGGCTTTTGGCCATGTTCAGCATCGGCGCGGGAATGCCGGAAACGTCGGTCAGGGAGGAAGCGAGCTTGAGGTCCTTCAGCATTAAGGCCAGCGAAAACTGGTTGCTGAAATCGGCTTCGATGATCTTGCGGCCTTTCAGATCCGCGGCTTTGCTTCCCGCGGAACCAAGCTGAACGAGCTCCAGGAAGCTGTCCGCAGGGATGCCGGATTTGGCGGCGATGGCGAAACCTTCGGCGAGCGCAAGGTTGTTGATGCCGACCATAGTGTTATGCGCCAGCTTGGCAACGGAGCCGCTGCCGTTCGGTCCCATGTGGATGATCTTTTTGCCGAGGGTATCCAGCACGTCGGTCACGTTTTGGAGCACGGAAGCCTCGCCGCCGACCATAAACACGAGCGTGCCGTCGATCGCCGCCGGTTTGCTGCCGGTCACCGGGGCATCCAGGAAGTAAGCTCCAAGCTCCCCGACGGAAGCCGCGATTTCCTTGACCAGTCCGGGGGAGATGGTGCTCGAATCGATGACGGTCACGCCGGCCTCCAGCGAGCGCAGAATGCCGTCTTCGCCGTAAAACACCTCGCGGATGGAATCGTCGTTGCTGACCATCGTGATGACGACGTCCCGGCCGGCCGCGGCTTCGCGCGGCGTTGCGGCGGCGGCTGCGCCTTCGGCGACAAGCGGCTCGCATTTGGACGGCGTGCGGTTATATACGGTTACTTCGTAGCCCTTTTTTAGAAGATTGGAAGCCATCGGCGCTCCCATGGTTCCCAGTCCGATAAAGCCTATTTTTTTCATAGCAGATCACCTTTTCTTTCCGTGGAGGAACGCGCGAAGGGGCTTCGGATGAAGCCCCCGGCGCATCCCGGAGAATTTATGAAGCTGGATCTATTTTACCATGAAGCCCGGCCGGCATACCACGAGGAGACGCTTTTCATGGAAGCTTTCTTTCGTGCTTGCTAGCGGCAAGAAATTACAGTATCCTATTCTAAAGCTATTTTTTAGAGCGTGGAGTAGAGATGAAACCAGGAGGTACAGACAAATGTCAAAACCGTTGAAATTCGATTACAGCAAAGCCCTTGCGTTCGTCAACCAACATGAAGTGGATTATTTCGCCGATCCCATCCGGCTGGCTCACGAGCAGCTGCACAACAAAACCGGCGCAGGCTCCGACTACCTGGGATGGATCGATCTGCCGACGGCATACGATAAAGAAGAATTCGCCCGCATCCAAAAAGCGGCGGCCAAAATCCAAAACGATTCCGACGTCCTGATCGTCATCGGCATCGGCGGTTCCTACCTCGGCGCGCGCGCGGCGATCGAAGCTTTGTCGCATTCCTTCTATAACTACCTGCCGAAGGACAAGCGCAAAACGCCTGAAATTTATTTTGCCGGCAACAACATCAGCTCGACGTACGTAACGCATTTGCTCGACCTGATCGAAGGCAAGGATTTCTCCGTTAACGTCATCTCCAAATCCGGAACGACGACGGAACCGGCGATCGCATTCCGCATTTTCCGCGCAGCCCTGGAGAAAAAATACGGCAAGGAAGAAGCGAAAAAACGCATTTACGCCACCACGGACCAAGCAAAAGGCGCGCTCAAAAAGCTTGCGACCGAAGAAGGCTACGAGTCCTTCGTGATTCCTGACGACGTGGGCGGACGTTATTCCGTGCTGACCGCGGTAGGCCTGCTGCCGATCGCAACGGCCGGCATCGACATCGAAGAAATGATGAAAGGCGCTGCCGACGCGGCCAAAGAATACAGCAACCCGAACGTGGCCGAAAACGAAGCGTACCAATACGCTGCCGTTCGCAACGCGCTCTACCGCAAAGGCAAAGCCATCGAGATTCTCGTGAACTACGAACCTTCTTTGCACTATGTATCGGAATGGTGGAAACAGCTGTACGGCGAAAGCGAAGGCAAGGACTACAAAGGCATTTATCCTGCTTCCGTCGATTTCTCCACCGATCTGCATTCCATGGGTCAATTCATTCAGGAAGGCAGCCGGAACATTTTCGAAACCGTCATTCAGGTGGACAAGGTTCCTCATGAAATTACGATCGAAAGCGATCCGGACGATCTGGACGGCCTGAACTTCCTCGCCGGCAAGACGATGGATTTCGTGAACAAAAAGGCTTTCCAAGGCACGATGCTGGCACACACCGACGGACAGGTTCCGAACCTGATCGTAACCGTGCCGGATCTGACGCCATATTCTTTCGGATACCTGGTTTATTTCTTTGAAAAAGCTTGCGGCATCAGCGGTTACCTCTCCGGCGTGAACCCATTCGACCAGCCGGGCGTTGAAGCTTACAAGAAAAATATGTTCGCATTGCTTGGCAAACCAGGCTATGAAAAAGAAAAGGCTGATCTGGAAGCCAGACTTTCTGAATAACGACGCATCTTAAGCATAGACATAAGGCAGAAGGAAGCAGTTCACCGGTTGGAAAAATACGGGGGACTGCTTTCTTGCCAATCTGGGAAAGGGTACCGAAGGACATGATTGAACGTTACCGTACCGTTCGCAGGAGCGGGGAAAAAGAAATCGTCATCAAGAAGTCGCGCTTTATCGGGCATATCATGCCGGTTGAAAGCGAAGAAGATGCAAACGCTTTTATCGAGGATATCCGCAAAAAACACTGGAACGCCACGCATAACTGCTTCGCCTACATGATCGGGGAGCGTGACGAAATCCAAAAGCAGTCCGATGACGGGGAGCCCAGCGGAACCGCGGGCAAGCCGATTCTCGAGGTCATCAAAAACCAGGGCCTGAAAAACGTGGCGATCGTCGTCACCCGGTATTTCGGCGGCATCATGCTCGGGGCGGGGGGATTGATCCGGGCCTACACGGACGGCGCCGTCGCGGCGATTGAAGCCGGGGAAGCGATTACTCGTGTACTTCATCGGCAAATTTTTGTAGAATTAGATTACACGTGGCTCGGCAAGGTTGAAAATGAGCTTCGGAACCGCGAGGTTCGCATGGGGGAGACACGTTTTACGGACAAGGTAACGCTGGAATGCCTGCCGCTGGATGCGGAAAAGGATGCGTTCATGTCGTGGATGGTGGATCTGACGCAGGGTCAATCCCTGATTACGGAGGGTGAGCAGCTTTATTTTATTGAAGGGGAATAAGGTCTATGGCAAGAAGAGCAGTGGAACAGGAGTTATCCAGGGAGAGGATTCTGGAAGCAGCCAGACATTTGTTCGTCACAAAGGGCTACAGGGCCATCTCCATGCGCAGTATAGGTCAGCATTTAGGTTACAGTCATGGTTCCTTGTATTATCATTTTAAGGAAAAGGCGGAGCTGTTTTACGCTATCGTCGTGGAGGATTTCAACAACCTGGCGGTTCAGCTGAAAAAGGTCATCAAGGCCTCCCCGGTTCAGGATTTGACCAAGGTGGA
This sequence comes from Paenibacillus cookii, assembly GCF_018333375.1. Classification (GTDB taxonomy): domain Bacteria; phylum Bacillota; class Bacilli; order Paenibacillales; family Paenibacillaceae; genus Paenibacillus_AQ; species Paenibacillus_AQ cookii. The sequence continues at coordinate 13,145 of NZ_BORW01000037.1, read as the reverse complement.
GCAGCTCATGCTCGAGTTTATCCGCTTTGGCCTGGACCATCCGTACCAGTACGAGATCATGTTCATGATCCGGGACGAAGAGCTGTTGTCCTACTGCCGTACGGAGCAGGGGCGCTGTTTGGAATTGTTTGCATCCATCGTGCGCCGTTACATGAACGAAGAAAAGCACGGCCAGGATTTCTGCCGGAATCTTCCGCTGACACTGTTTTTGTCTATGCATGGCTTCATCTCGTATTACATCCAAGACCGGGTTACTTTTGAGGAAGTGAAGCCCGCAGCGCTCGCGCATGTCAAAATATGCTGCGAATGCTTGCGGTAGCTATGGTTTGGCCGTCCGAGATTTGATGAACATTCCGCAAAGCGCGGTTCATTCGCTGGGAAGATGCCCCGGTGCCATTTTTGGGCGGGTTTATGCCGCCTCCTCCGAATCCCCCAAAACGACGACACCGGGATCGGCGGACAAGAGAAAATTCGTGAATCGGCCGTCTCTTGACGGACGTTTACTTTATAGCACTAAATTGTTATTGCGTCAAAGCGATCGTGCAGATGGGATGGTGAAGGGGATAGGCGGAACGGCCTGAACCCCAACGCCTGTTTTGTTTTGGATGCTTGCTTCCGTTTGCGTGGATCTAAGTTACCCCTGCATGATTTTGACATGGTACTGCCTGCGGCGGGGACCGTCGAATTCGCAGAAATAAATGCCCTGCCAGCGGCCGAGCAGCAGATCGCCTTCGGCGATGATGACCGTTTGGGACGGCCCGCAGGTGATCGATTTTAAATGCGATGCCGTATTGCCTTCCATGTGACGGTATTTCGGATGTTCCCACGGATAGACTTCGTCCAGCCGCATCAACACGTCCCGCTTGACGTCCGGATCCGCGTTTTCGTTAATGGCGATTCCGGCGGTGGTGTGCGGGCAATAAATCAGCACCGTGCCTTCCTTGATTCCGCTTTTTTGCACGAGCGAGCGGACTTCCCGCGTAATATCCCTCATTTCGTCGCGGCCGGCAGTGGTCAATTCAAGCGTATGCAGCATAATATGGATTCTCCCTTCTTTTTCTCCAAAACGATTTGATGATTGACGGCAACTTAACCACTTCGCCGCAGCTATTTTCAATTCCTTTTGCAGTGTACATTATTTTCTAATTTCCATACAAACTTACATATTGACGATGACAAACAGTTTTTGGTAAAGTATCTCTTAAGTGAAAAGCCGAGTATACAAATAGGAATTCAATTCATTTTATTAAAAAACCATTTTGATGACCATATGCACCATACGCGCAATAGGCGCATTGCGTCACGCGGATTCAAAAAAACGGGGAGGAAAGCCGTATGAATACATTGCTGCGACATAAGGGCTGGACCTGGGGGTTCCGCAGCACCCTGCTTTTATATTTTCTGCTGCTGGTGATCCTTCCTTTGCTTGGCGTCTATTATCATTCCTTTTCGGAAGGCTGGCGCCAATTTGCGGAAAGCGTTACGGATCCGATTGCCTGGAAGGCCGTTTTGCTGACGGTCCGGCTTGCGCTCGTCGCGGCCGTCATCAACATGCTGATCGGCACGATGATCGGATGGGTGCTGGTACGCTGCCGTTTTCCGGGAAGAACGCTGCTGAACAGCCTGGTGGATTTGCCATTTGCGCTTCCGACCGCCGTGGGCGGACTGATGATCCTTTTGCTGCTCGGACCCGCCAGTTGGGTCGGCCAGGCTGCCGGAGCGCTGGGATTCGATATCGTGTTTCATCCGCCCGCGATCATTATCGCGATGGTATTCGTGACGTTTCCGTTCGTGATCCGCGCGGTACAGCCGCTGCTGGAGGAAATTGATCCGTCCGAGGAGGAGGCGGCAAGAACGCTGGGAGCGTCGGGCTTCAGAGTCTTTTTTCAAGTGGTGCTGCCGTCCATGCTGCCCGGCATATTAAGCGGCGGCATGCTTGCCTTTTCCAGGGCGCTGGCGGAATTCGGGGCGGTCGTGCTGGTGGCGGGCAACATCCCCGGACGGACGCTGGTCGCTTCCGTGTATATATACGGGGAAGTCGAAAGCGACCATACGGCGGGCGCGGCCGCGGTGTCGATCCTTCTGCTGACGTTGTCCTTCATCATTTTATGGGTTGTGAACTGGGTACAGACACGGGGGAAAAATCAATGAATAAACTCTGGATCGTACTTACTTATGCCGTATTTACCGTTCTTTTGATCATTCCGCTCGTTAAAATGACGACGGCCGCCTTCAGCGGCGGGCTTGGGGCGCTGGGAGACGCGCTGTCCCGGCCGGAGGCCCTTCACGCGTTTATGATGACGGCGCTTGTGGTCGTCACGGTCACGCTTTTGAACACGCTGCTCGGGATGATGACGGCGGTTTACCTCGTACGCGGCAATTGGATGAGCCGATGGTTGAGAAGGCTGATGAACAGCCTGGTCGATTTGCCTTATGCGGTGTCTCCCGTCATCGGCGGTTTGATGATCGTTCTGCTGCTTGGCCCGGGCAGCGCCGCCGGAGCTTTTTTTGACCATATCGGCTTCAAGATCGTCTACGCGTTTCCCGGCATGGTCATCGCGACGCTGTTCGTGACGTTCCCGCTTATGGTGCGCGAGGTGATGCCCGTTTTGCAGGAGATCGGCACGCAGCAGGAGGAAGCGGCTTCCACGCTCGGGGCTTACAGCTGGACGACGTTCTGGAAGGTGACGTGGCCGTCGATCCGCTGGGCGGTCATTTACGGCGTGGTGCTGACGATCGCCCGGGCGCTCGGGGAGTTCGGCGCGGTGCTGGTCGTTTCCGGCAATATCATCAACCGTACGCAGACCGCGACGACCCTCATTTACCAGGACGTCGAAAACTTCAACGTCACTTCGGCCAACGGGGCGGCGCTGGTGCTGGCGGCGTTTTCGATCGGGCTCATGCTGCTGATGGAATGGGCGAAAAAAAGAAGGGGAGTGCACTGATATGCATATTGAGGTTCGCGGTTTAAACAAGCATTTTGGCAGTTTCCACGCCGTCAAGGACGTGAGCTTTGACATTGCGAAAGGCCATCTGATCGGGCTGCTGGGACCGAGCGGCGGCGGGAAAACGTCGGTGCTCCGAATGCTTGCCGGCCTGGAGCAGCCGGATGCCGGAGAGATTTTGTTCCATGGGGAACCGGTCACCGATCTGCTGCCGCAGGAGCGCGGGATCGGCTTCGTCTTTCAAAACTATGCGCTGTTCAAGCATATGACGGTGTTCGACAACATCGCGTTCGGGCTTAAAGTGAAAAAGGTGCCGAAAGCGGTTTTGAAGGAGCGGGTGATGGAGCTGGTGGAGCTGACCGGTTTGTCCGGCTTCGAAAAGCGATATCCCCATCAGCTGTCCGGCGGGCAGCGGCAGCGCGTCGCTTTTGCCCGGGCGCTGGCCCCCGAACCGCAGCTGCTGCTGCTGGATGAGCCTTTTGCGGCCATCGACGCCAAAATCAGGCAGGAGCTGCGCTCCTGGCTGCGCGAGCTGATCGAACGCGTGGGCATCACCTCGATTTTCGTGACGCATGACCAGGATGAAGCGATCGAGGTCGCCGACGAGATCATGATCATGAATCAGGGGCGCCTGGAGCAGAAAGGAACGCCTTGGGACATATACAAAGAGCCGAAAACGCCATTCGTCGCGTCGTTCATCGGGGAATCGACGATCATCGACGACGTGTCGGAGCTTCGGGGCTTTGAGGAAGCGGGATCGGGCGCAGGAACGCGCGCGCTCATACGGCCCGAATACATCGAAGTCGGTGATGCGCATGAATTCACCATGCCTTCCGCCACGGAGGAAGGGGTCGTGCACCGCCTTCATTTCCGCGGCAGCGAGTGGATGGTGGAGGTGGAGGTCGGCGGCCATAAGCTGATGACCTACCGCTCGCTGGAGAAGCCGTCGTTGACGCCGGGACAGCATGTGAGGGTGCTGGTGCACCGCGCGTATATGTTCAACGAGGAGCGGAGCTGGATGGAGGAGAACCGGCTGAAGGTCGATCCGATGCCGGTGATGATCTGAAAATTGACTGCTTCACGTGTGACGAAGAAGCCGCCGCGATTACGATCGTCTGCTCGTCTTTAAAATAATTGTGGTGCTCAGGAAAAATTATTAAGGTATGGCGCAAGGTGACGCTGCGGTTACGGATCGTTCTTCCGATCGCTGTTGTCTCCAAATTTCTCTTATTTTGTTTATCGAAAACGTAGAAATTCGGAGACAAAGGCGAACGCTACGCTTCTTCAGATCGATTCCGTCCCCTCCGCTACTTTTACGCTTATTGTCAAATACCTAATAACTTATGAGCCGGTTCGGAGTAGCCTGTCCTTACGAAGCGCGCTTTCCTCCGAAAGATTCCCAGACGACCTCCGCAGCTTCGGAAGATTTGTTTCAATCCCCTCCGATACGTTCGCTTTTACATGTTCTAATGTGAGTTCATCACAATTTTTTAAAATCAGGAGGAAGCGCATATGAAACCATCCTTAAGCCGGTTGAAAGTGAATATGTCGGGTCTGCTCGCCTTCCTTCTGCTGATGTCGGCCCTGCTGTCCGGATGCAGCCGGGAAACCGCCACGGAAGCCAGCGCGGCTCCGGCGAGCGGGAAAGAGGTCACGCTGGTCATCGGCGCTTACAGCATCGTCAAGGACGCCATGGCGGACATTTTGCCCAAGTTCCAGCAGGAATGGAAAGCCAAGACCGGGCAAACGGTCAAATTCCAGGAATCCTATGAAGCGTCCGGTACGCAGGCCCGCGCGATCATCGGCGGCTTTGAGGCGGACGTGACGCTGCTTGCGATGGAAGGAGACGTCGATAAGCTGGTCAAGGAGGGGCTCGTCAGCAAGCAGTGGCGAGACGCTCCGGACGGCGGCATGATTACGCGCTCCATCGTCGCTTTGGGCACGCGGGAAGGGAACCCGCTCGGCATCCGCGATTTTACGGATTTGACCAAACCAGGCGTCAAGGTACTGTATCCGAACCCGCAAACCTCCGGAGGGGCCCAGTGGGATATCAACGCCATTTACGGAGCCGGACTGAAGCTTTCGGAGGAGCAGGGACAAAAAGATCCGGCATACGCCAAAGCCTTTTTGGAGAAGGTGCATCGGAATATCGAATCGCTGGACAAAAGCGGCAGGGCGTCCATGGCGGCCTTCGAATACGGCGTCGGCGACGTGGTCGTGACCTACGAAAACGAGCTGCTCGCCCGCATCAGGCAGGGGCAAAAATATGACGTCATCATCCCTAAATACACCATCAAAATCGAAAATCCCGCAGCGGTCGTCGACAAGTACGCCGATCAGCACGGAACGCGCAAGGTAGCGGAGGCTTTTGTAGAGTACCTACGAAGCAAAGAGGCGCAGACGGTGTTTGCCGAATACGGCTTCCGGCCGGTGAACGAAGAGGTGCTGAAAGCCAACGAAAGCCGGTATCCGGTGCCATCCGGATTGTTTGACATTTCCTATCTGGGCGGCTGGGACGAGGTGCGGGAAACGCTCTATTCCAAAAAAGGAATCTGGTATCAGGTGCTCGCCGGCATTTAACCGAAAGCATCTTCGGGCAAAAGCCGCCGGTCAAGGACGGGAAATTGCGGCTAACATGTTGGCTTGACTCTAGAGGGACAACAAGCGGGATTATGCCTGTATGGCAGATCCCGTTTTTTTGCGCAGAGCGATATCGCCGGTATTCGGCGGGCACCCCTTTGCGCGGCGTGATACAATATAAGCATTCCATGAGGTTTGAATGGCCCGGAACATGATAGGCGCCAAAAGGGGCGTGGAGGAGGAAAAACAGAATGGATACGCTTGTGTTTTTGGGAACCGGCGACGCGATGGGCGTGCCTCGGGTTTATTGCGAATGCGACGTATGCAGGGAAGCAAGAACGACGGGAATCAACCGCCGATTGCGCTCGCTCGTGATGGTCGAGGGGCCGGAAGGCGGCTTTTTGATCGATTGCGGTCCGGATTGGCGAGGCCAGATGGAAAGCCAAGGGATTCGTTTTGCCGAAAAAATATTGGTGACGCACGCGCATTTCGACCATATCGGAGGACTTCCGGAATGGGCGGATGCCTGCCGCCGGCTGGGCCGGAAAGGGGAGCTGTACGCCCCGCAGGAAGTGATCGACACGATCCTGAAGCAGTTTCCATGGCTTGCGAGACATTTGATGACGACGGCGGTCGATAAGGGGATCGAACTGGGCGGTTGGAAGATTCAGGGCTGGAAGGTATGCCACGGCTACAACGGGTTCAGCTACGCGTACCGGCTCGAAAAAAACGGCTTCCGCTGGGTGTACTGCTCCGATTCCATCGGTTTGAACGAGAAGGAAAAACAGCCTTTGCATGATTTGGATTTGCTGGTGCTGGGGACAAGCTTCGTGCATGAAACGGCTCCGTACGAGACGCGTTCCGTCTATGACATGCGGGAAGCGGCGGAGCTTCTGGCCGAGGTTCGCCCGAAACGGGCGCTCTACACGCATATGTCCCACGACGTCGATTTGAATCGGGATATACCGCTGCCGCCGAATGTGGCGCTTGCGCGCACCGGCATGAAGGTGGATTTGGCCTGAAACCGTGCGCCAGCTAAACGTAAAAAACAGCCGCAGGGGTTCGGAAACGAACCTGCTCTGCGGCTGTTTTTTTATCCGTGCAAGGATACGATGCGGCTTAGGGTCATGGATCGACACGAGCGGACTTCGGCCTCAGGCGTTCAAAACAAACTTCTCGATTGCAGCCTTTACGCCGTCCTCGTTGTTGCTGAGCGTCACGTAATCGGCAATATCCTTCAGTCCTTGAATAGCGTTGCCCATCGCCACGCCAAGGCCTGCGGCCTCCAGCATCTCGTGGTCGTTCCAGGAGTCGCCGATGGCCATCGTTTCTTCCAGATTCACGCCAAAATGGTTGGCGAGGAAGGTCAGCGCATGTCCTTTCGTGCCTTCGCGATGCATAATCTCAAGGAAATGCGGCTTGGACTTGGTGATATGCACCTCGCTGCCGAGCAGCTCGCGGAAAATAGGGATCAGCTTGTCCAAATAATCAGGGTCGTCGATGATCAGCATTTTCGGCGTCGGCTGTTCGACCAGCTTTTCAAAATCCGGTTCGATATAATACGGCGTCCGGTTCAGATTGCAGTAGTCGATCAGCTTCTGGTTTTCCTCGCGCGCGTACAGCTTGTCGTCGATGTATACCTGCAGGTGGAGATCATGCTGAATGCAGTATTCAAAAAGCTTATGCGCCGCGTCTTTGGGGACGTAACGCTCGTAGAGCACCTTTTCGTCCATCAGGTTTTTGACGAGCGAACCTTGATACGTAATGATCGGCACGTTCAGGCCGGTCTGGCGGGCGATGGCTTGAGCGGACGCGTAAGCGCGGCCGGTGGCCAGCGTCACGACGGCGCCTTTGGCGATTGCGGCCTCCAAAGCCTTTTGCGTGGCAGGGGTCACTTCCTTGTCATCGTTGATGAGCGTGTCGTCGATGTCGATGGCGATCAGTTTGTACATGATGGCTTCTCTCCCTTTTTCTATAGTATCCGGCTTCCTTTATTGTACCGTAGGGGGCGCGGATTTCAATTCCGCAATAATCATGCCTGCGAAAATAAACAGGCAGCCGACCCCGGCGGCGACGCCGAGCGTCTCTCCCCCGAACCACAAGCCGGTAAGGGCGGCAAAAACCGGTTCCATCGCAAAAATGACCGCCACCCGGGACGGGCTCGTATATTTTTGGCAGACGGTTTGAATCCAGAACGCAAACGCGCTGGTAGGTCCGATCGAAACGGCCAGCGCCCATAACACCTCCGGCTGCAGCAGCTTGTCCATCGTTTGGGCGGCGGGCCCCATATCCTCGAACAGCAGCGATCCGATCAAGCTAAGCAGGCCGACGACGGCCATTTGCAGCGCAGCCAGCGGCAGCGCGGGATATCGGGGCGCAAAAATGCCGGTATAGGCGATATGAAGGGCGAACCCGATCGCGCACAGGAAGACGAGAACATCCCCTTTGTTCATTTCAAACGCGGAACCGGCAAAGGTCAGCAGGTACAGTCCACAGGCCGCCAGCAGGGCGCTCAGCCACGTAAAACGCGAAATCGGATGCTTGAGCAGGATCAGGGCCAGGAAGGGCACCAAAACGACCGATAACCCCGTGATAAAACCGGCATTGGAGGTCGTGGTGTACAGCAGGCCGACCGTTTGAAACGCATAACCCAAAAACAAAAAGAGACCCAGCAGGCAGGCATGAAGCAGCATGCGGATGCTGACGGCACGCCACTGGCCGCGGTAAAACACCGTGATGATCAAAGCAAGCAACACCGCCGCCCCGACGAAGCGGATGCCGTTGAAAGCCAGCGGAGGCAGCACCCTCACGGCATGCTGGACGATCAAGAACGTGCATCCCCACATCGCGGCGACGATAAGCAGGCTGAGATCGGCAAGACGAGAGCGGTTCAATGAAGTCATTCCTTTCATGCATGAACCCCGGGCGCTTCCTATCAGCCCCAAGGCAAGTGACCAAATTGTATCGCAAATCCGCCGGGCGGACAAGAAAAATTGCCGCAAAGCTACCTGACCTTAAACGGGAAACCTGCTATAATGTGGGGTGAAACGGAGTTGATGACATGGCCAAAAAACGAAAACAGGATGCGGCCGTGAAGCCGCAGGCGGCGGACAAGCCGGCAACCCTGAAAGATCTTTTGAGCAGCGAGGTGCTGAGCAAGCTGAAGCAGCAGTCGGAGGAATTAAAAGCCGAGCAGCAAAAGCAAAAGGAAGCCGAGCTGAAAAAAGCGGAGGAAGCGCGCAAAGCCGAGCAAAAACGCCGCGATAACGACTTTGAATATTTGCTTGAAAACAGCAATATGGATTGGAAGAAATATAAATGACCGACGGAAAAGCTGCCCACACGGGCAGCTTTACGTATGTCGCGTCAGGCTTATGATTTAGGGGCGGGATCGGTGATTCATGATCATGGCCCGTTCGTTGAACTCCCGGGACTCATGCGGCCCTGAACGCTCCGCTTTTTAAGCCTTACCCCGTAATATCGCATCGCCCGCGGCACTCCTTTGATTTCCAGCCGCCCCTCATAAATGAGATGCCGGAGCCGGTACTCGAAAAAGACATCCCCGATATAGTCGTCCCACATGCCGATGGCTTGGCCGATCACGCGGGCCGCTTTGATGAATTCATGCTCCGGCAACCTGTGCTGAAGTTCCTCTACCGTTCGAAGCAAGTAGGCATCAAGGTAGTCCACGCCGACGCTCCGGAGATCATCGTCTTCCCACAGACGCAGCGTCTCGTGCCGACCGGACAGCTTTAGCCATTTGTCCTCCAACTGCCGCCGGGTCTCGCCGGGGATCGGGTCTTCCTGTTCGGCCTCCATGTATACCTCTTGCAGTTTTTCAGGGGTGATCTCGCCCGTATGGTTGTACTTGCACCAATAATCCGGCATGTTGTATTTTTTGCCGCAGGCTTCGTCCGCATCGATGATATGGATGGGGTTCGGATGGTGCCGCAGCAAATAGACGGCCCACAGCAAGCCCGTCCGCTCATGGGCATTTTTACAGCTCAAAATGACGATTCGCGCTTCCGGGGGAATCCCGGACAGCTGCTTTACGAGCTCCCCATGGTATTCTTCATAGCTAATCCCGTCATCTTTTCGGGACTCGTTGATGTGATCCCTGAACCATTCCTCCCTGCGTTTTCGGCCTTCTTCCGTATGAAGATCATGCAGCGGGCCAAACGCAAAATAATCCAGGTCGAACGAAACGATTTTGTCCGTGTCGACACGGCCCAGCGCCTCAATCACGCATTTTAGGCTTCCAGCGGGCGAGCGGCCGAAGACCACATGGACTGTTTTTGTGCCCGTATCGGGCTGCCAGCGGCGGACCTGGTTTTGGCGGATGTCAAGAAGATGGTCGTACATCTCTTTTAGAAAAGGGTACAGCTCTTCTTTTGCAAGCTGGTCATTTGCAGCGGCCTCTACCTGATGAAACGTCAGCAACAGCAGCTGCTTCAGTTCTTGCGCGGAAAGCCGGTTCAATGCTTCTTTCATCTTCACGATATTGTCCATCTTCCGAATCCTTTCTTTCCGAAATGACTGCATAACCTGGAACGCCGCCGCCTTAACCGCTTAAGACTGTCGGTGTTTTAGCCGATATTGATGCGGTGTCGACCCGGTTTTTCTTTTAAAAATGCCGTGGAAAAATTTCGGGTCCTGGTACCCGGATAGTTCGGCGATGTAGGGGATTTTAAACGAAGTTTCGCGCAGCAGGCGGCAGCTCCGGTCAATCCGGACATTCTGCAAATACGTCAGAAACGTCACGCCGCAGTACCGCCTGAACATGCGCTGGACGTATCCGGCAGAAACGTTCAGCTGTCCGGCCAACTTTCCGATCGTAAACTGGGATTCGCCGCAGCGTTTATGAACGATGCTCAGCATTTCTTCGAACAACGGGTCTTGATTGCAAGCCTCCCCGGTGCTGAATAGTTGGCGGTCGAGTAGTCCCAGCAATTCCAGCAGCTTTCCGCATAGGATGGCCCGGTAGCCATCCGCTTTGCGGATATATTCGGAGTACAGGCCGGTAAAAAGCAGCGCGAAGTCGCCGCTATTGTCCGTCGTTCTCAGCCAGGAGGGCGACGAGTTTTCGTCAGACGGCAGCGACAGGTATTCGAGAAGCCGCTGAGGGATCGGGACCGATTCGGACCATTTCTCGATCGTCCGCGGATGAAAAACGCAGTTATAGATGACGATCGGCTCCTTCGGCGACACCGCGGTTGGCCGAAACACATGCGTCGTTCCGACGGGCAGGAGAAAAACGTCGCCTTTCTCCGCGTCGACCCGATCTTCGCCGATATAATGGAATCCCCGCCCTTCGGCGACGTAATTGATTTCGACGAAATCATGGCCGTGCTGCGGCGTTTCGAATGACTCCGCGATCCGGTTCACGAAGATGCTTTCATTCGGGTTCAGCAACGAATCGATCTGCATGATCACAAACGAGCTTGTTCTCAAAGGAAATCCTCCCTTTAGAAATGATCCGGTATCCCCTATTTAAATGCAATGAATGCCCGATTTTTTGCGTTCTTTGGTTCATTATACAATAGGCAGAAAACGGATACACTCGAGGCGAAGGAGGAGGTGAGCGAACATTTCTAATAAATATATATGGATGCGTCATTAGCTGTTTTTTTCCATTCGACTTTTGCTCCTAATGTCTCAGCGATAAATCTGAGGATTACATAAAAAGTACTGTTGTCTGGATTAAAACTAGGGACCTGATTCAGAACTTGAACTTTTCCATTTATGTAAGCCTCATTGGCATTATGAATAAGTTTTATGGATGTTTCACCTTTTGTTGCGGTAGCTGACTTCGTCTTATTATCCCAAACTACAGTCATACCGAATTTTTCAAAAATAGGCCTCATCGGGACTAAGGTGGTTCCACTGTATGTGACGCTTGCGTAAATATCCATTTTCTCATTATTTATGAAGATTGAAGGTTTTTCTCGGGAAGCAAAGGCCGCATTTACCCCAAGTATCATGGAAATGGCCATAGTCGAAATGAATAATTTTACCGTAGTTTTCATGTTGCAAATTCCTCCTTTGAAGTTTAATAGTATCCATTGCCTATTAAATACGTTATTTATATAACGACTATCTACGGTAATTGTTACGGTGTTATTAATGTCGCGAGTAACATAAGCATGATCGGGGATAACTCGAGGAAGAAATGCCTTCCGTATGGTAACGCGAGCAGGGCCTTTTGCCAGGCCGAGCCTGCAACCACTAATGAAAGTGTTCGAGTTGTTTCTGTGGATGGCCTAAAAGGTTTACGTGAAACTGATTTTTTAAAGCTTCGATAAAGCCTTGATATGCTTGTAATTTCGGGCGCAGCACGAGTTTAACAAACTATTAGATTGGCCATAGTGGAGGTCGATTCAATTTAGTTATTTTTATTGTTTAATTTATAAGATGAACCCTAAATGAACATTTCTGTGAAATTGGCGTCTAATGAGTATACTGAAGATTTTTGGGAGGTTTGTTATGTTTAAAAAATGGACTGTATCTTTACTTGCTTCGGCGGTGTTGATGGTGCCTACATTTGCAGCTTCCAGCTTTGCAGATGGCGCGCCTGTTCAATTAGATAGTGGAAAATTGCAAAACAATCGGGTGCTGATTCCATTACGTTCTGTTTCGGAGCATATGGGCGCGAAAGTTGATTGGAATCAACAAACCAAGCAAATCACAATTACCAAGGATAGTACGACCATAAAACTCACCATTAATTCCCCGAAAGTGTCGGTCAACCAATGGCAGGTGACGCTGGATGTTCCGGCAAAATTATATGGCGGGGGAATGACATACGTTCCGCTGCGTTTTGTTAGCCAAACGCTTGGGGCAGAGGTTGGATGGGATCAGCAGGCCAAGCAAGCAACGATTACAACGGCAGATCAACAAATTGTTGTAAGTCTTGATCAAAAAGTTGAGGTTCCGTCTGCTAAACGAATTACCGATCAACGCCTGAAAGTATTGGTTGGTAAATTAAATGAAGCAACTGATATTTCTTCCATTAAACAAGTTCGCGCTTACTTCAGCCCTTATTTTACAGATCGTTTTATTAACTCCATTATCCTGAACAAGGGACTTGAAAATAAGAATAAGTTTGAAGTCATTTTCCAGTCAGGAACTACGTATAAAGATAGTAGTACTGCAACGGTTATTCAATCTTCCGGAACGAATTCAAATAACCAGACCCTTTATCGACGTGCTACTCTAGTTTATACGGATAAAGGTTGGAAGGTGGATGGTGTTTCTTTTCAAATGGTAGACGAAATAGTAAATCCTTAACATACCCGCAGCCCGTTCTAAAAGAACGGGCTAAACGTATTTTACTGGTAAACTTCTAAAATCGGTTGTTCAAAATAAAGGATTGGGTACGGCAATTACTTATACAGCCCCCATTACCTTGCCTGAGTATATCAGCCAGACAAAATGGAAGGTGGATCATGTTAGCAGCGGATCTCGAACTCTTATTACAGGATACGCATTATATGAATGAGCGTTTTGCAGTAATCTGAGGCCTTGAGCCGTAAGGATTTTCGGACATAAAAAAGGGACTTCACCCCAACTTGGAGAAGTTTTCAAGTGACCAAACCCAAAAACCTCAAGGATGGAGGAAGT
>NZ_BORW01000036.1 GCF_018333375.1 Paenibacillus cookii | reverse complement strand
GGGGGAAAGACCACCCCAAAAGTCAAATTTTCTCTTGCGAACATGGGTAATTCCTACATTTTTACATTTCCTTACCCTATTGTTCCGACGTTTTGCCTTGATCTTATGGGCTTTCGAAATTTAGGATAATTTACCTTTGGTGGGAGATGAATCGTTTAACAAATCTTGGATTTTGGAGCTTTCATTCACAAAACGATAACTTTCCCCAAATGACAAAAGAACACGGTTTAAAGCTGGCTCGGGTGAAACCGAATAGGAGATTTCTGGTTTTAATTTCAAGTTGATCGGGCTCGAACCGGTAGCGGTCATGACTGCTGTATACCCTGAAAAGACTGAGAAAGAACTACTGTGATCCATATACGTGCTGACGATGGATCCATCAACATTAAAGGTGACATAGTCATATCGGTTATCTTTTGTAGATGACGCGTCAGTACTGATGGAAACCGACTTACTTCCATTATTGATAAATGAATACGACTCTCCAGGATACATGACAAGAGTGATGTCATCTACTGCCAATGGCGATATTTCGTTTTCATCAATATTGGTGGCATCTGTCTGTGGCTGTGACGGTGAAGTAGCATCTTCTTCTGGCTGATCAACTATGGGATCTTCGAGTAAAGGCTCCTCATCATGTTCATCTGTTTTTGTTGAGGGGTCCTCTTCCGACTGTGCATTTGGCGATAAAGATGGGGACTCGAATAATGTTTCAGCCAAATTAGAAGATAATGCGATAATTTTTGAAGCTGCAATCGTTTCTCGGACTGCATACATCGGATTCGAATGAATGCTCAGAAATAGCATGACTACAAGAGTAACTATAAATACTTTTTTCCACTTCATTGAGTATAATACTCCTCCTTTACCATTAAAGAAGATTTCATTCGATGTTTCTTGAATTTATCTTCTTTGGAAAAAATACACACACCTATTTTATCGATATAATTCCATATTTTTGTAATATCCATATAGTACCTTTAAATGGGTCTATTTACCTAATATTCTGATATATTGGTGTTTAACGTTCACAGTAATTGGAAGCAAGCCATCAAAACAATGAACTAACAATCATAAAAAACTCTTGGATTGATGAGTGAGAATTTTGCATAATTCCAAATTGAGAACTGAATTTTTGGAGGGGTATGGATCAGTTTAAACCTCTTGCTGCTCGAAATTTTGAGGATGCTTCAAAAAAAATAAAAAAGACGGCGGGAAAACGGGCAGCGGTCAAGCCGAAACTAAAACAACGGACGGCCCGCGCGCCTGATCCAAAAAGGGACAAAGGGGGCAGAGAGCCTCGACGCGATAAAAAACGCGATCCCGGTAAGGGGATCCTGCCATAAAAAGTTTTTTTCATGCTATATTGGATTTATCATGCTCCGATCGAGTGGGAGGCGTTAAGTATGGAAGAACCCGTAAAAGTGTTCAATACGGCAGTGTAAGCAACGCTTGAGGTGATCGGCGGCAAGTGGAAACCAGTGATCCTTTTTCATCTGACAGTCGGAAAAAAGCGCAATAACGAGCTCATGAAATTGATTCCGTCCATCACCCAAAAAACGCTGACGCAGCATCTTCGGGAATTGGAGGACGAAGGCGTGATATCCCGCATCGTCTATAACGAGGTGCTGCCCAAAGTCGAATACGAGCTAACCGATTACGGTTGGACGCTCAAAGAGATCCTGTACATGATGTGCCGATGGGGTGACACCCATATCGAACAAAAATACGACGGCAAAGCCGCGAGCTCGAAGCCTCCCGGTAAAAACGCATAAAGGCCGTTCCCGTTGAAGCCAGCTTGGGAACAGCCTTTTTTGTTACGCCCTGCCGTTAGGGTATGACTTTAAGACAGCGCAATTCGTCAAAAATGCCCATAAAAATCTCTTCCTTATCCACGAATTCATGAAAGCCGAAACGGCGGGCTTTGGAGCCGTCGGCGAAAAAGTCATAGTCCCAGGAAAAAACGCAGTCGCCAAACCGCTAGGAGGACACCTTCTGATAAGAATGCGGCTCAAGTCCGTATTTCTTCACCATTTCATTCCACAGCGGTTTTTTGTCCGCCATGATGACTTCCAGCGACATCTGCAGCGGGGGAACGTCTCGAGACCGAAGTAACCGGCGATTTTCGGCCTGGGTAATTTTGCTGATCCGCGCTAAACTCGGGCGGCATATGGCCGGCGTCCGTCTCCCGCGCCGGGGTTTTGAACGGACCCAAATGCGCTCCGTACACTTTGTATCCCTGCATCAAACTAATATGCCGCAAGCCCGGAGCGGCCGCTGACGCCGTTGGCGCCAACGGCCAGCGCGACTTTTCGTTCTTGGTGGACAGACGGGTGATGCGTGGCAACTCGGCTCCTTTTTGGCTGTTCTTGATATGCTCCCATTGTGCAACGAAAACGCCGCTTTGCGAAGTACGCACTTTCATGTCATATAAACACTATTTCGTAACCATGGAGCGCTGCGCTGCCAAGCCGATCTCGCTTTCTTCCTGCCCGTTAAGCCGCCATATTCCGGCATGCCTTAGCGCAAGCAAAACACGCTTCCGCGCATCGTTTGCAATGCTCATGCATATGTTTTCCGCACTCTTTCCCGCATGCTTCGCAAACGTTGGCGCATAATGCGCATATTTCCCTTACGAAGGGACTGCCCTGGGAAATGGATTTGGCCGCCAACTCGCACACATCCGCGCACTCGCGGTCCAAACGGATGCAATCCCTCATCATGCCGATGTCGTTTTCTTTCAGGCAGGCATCATAACAGATGCTGCAGGCGACCATGCATTGCAGACACGAATCCATACATTGCTGAATTTGCTCATGGGACATCATATCGATCGACCTACCTTCCACGTAAAACTTGCAGCCTGCTGACCAATGCTGCGTCAGGTAGTTTTTACCCAAAAAAAGGACCGTAAAAACAATGGCCGAATGTATTGATCCCTAAGCCCTCACTCATTACTACTTTATCCAGAATACAAAACGCAGCAGCTTGCCGCCGAATCGGTATGGTACCGTTCCTATTTTGCCTTTTGAACCTTCGGCCATCTGAATCTTGGCGCATGTTTGATCATGGCCTCGAAAATGCCCGCCCATTGCGGCTCGGATAAGGATGCGACGGGAGCCTCCTGTTTTATGCCGAGATTGCGCTTTATATTTTTGATTTGCGGCGGCGTAAAAATCCCTCTCAAAGCCCAATCCACCGGTAATTGAGGTTTTTTAAGCATGTAATCGGCCAACCCCCGAAAAACGGAAAAATCTTTTATTGGAACCATGGGCACCTTCTTCCGGCTAACCGTTATGATGGCACAGTCCACTTTCGGGGGAGGAGAGAAATTTTCTCTTGAAACCCCTTTAACGTAACGGATGTCAAAGAACATTTTCCACGCGGCCACATATGGATCTTTGACATGACTGGAAGCAAACCGTTTCGCCGCCCCCTTCTCCATGATGATAACCGCCCTTTGGACCTGATTTTTGGGATTGTCGAAGAGCATCTTCATAATGCTTGTCGTGATGGCGAAAGGTATGTTGGAAA
The DNA here is from genome assembly GCF_018333375.1 of Paenibacillus cookii. Classification (GTDB taxonomy): domain Bacteria; phylum Bacillota; class Bacilli; order Paenibacillales; family Paenibacillaceae; genus Paenibacillus_AQ; species Paenibacillus_AQ cookii. The sequence goes on along the minus strand of NZ_BORW01000036.1, from coordinate 47,625 downwards.
CGACGACAAACGGCAATTTAGGCAGCGGGACGCGCAATATATCCTGCCGGACCACCTTTACGTTCCGCATTCGAAGCTGTTCCAGCTTGTTTGCCAGCTTCGGATCGTATTCCACGGCGATCACTTTCCCTGCTTGCTCGCTTAACACGGTGGTGATGGCCCCCTTCCCGGCGCCCAATTCCAACACGAAATCATCGTCGGAAAGTTGAGCCAGACGTACCAGTTCCTTTAACAAACGCTTGTTGTGAATGAAATGCTGCCCGCTGAAATTCGGAGCTTCTGATGGCCATGTTCTATGTTCCGCATACTTGTTCATTTTTCTTTTCGTCATTGTTTTCACGATCCCTTCGCTGAACGAATTCGCCGCCGGCTCTGATCGCAACACAAAAAGCCGCTGACACGGACGTCTCGCGGCTTACGGTAAACGGGATCGCATTGGGGTCAAAAAGATCTCAACGCTCCTAAAAAAACAAGATGACAAAGAAAAGCCGTCTTCGTTTCAGGAAGAAGCAGCATCTTTAACACGACAAAAAAACAAAAAGAAAGACAAGGATATCCCGTCTTTCTTCAACGCATGAACAACATATGAAAAATGAAGATCGTTAAAAATGGGCAGACGAATCCCGTTTACTCTGTAAGCGAAAAACAGAGCCTTTGAACGTATTTAATTACTTGTTCAAAGCACGGGAACGATTAATTACACCCATAATTCAACAACCCTCCTTAGTTTGATGGACAAAGTACAACCACTACATCATAATTTCATCGGCGGATAAAGTCAACCGAACCGACCGGTCCCATTTTATCCGAACGATCGGCGGCCGCCTGCTTGCAGCGTTTCAGGATCACAAAAATGTTCCGGCAACGTGCAGCTTCTAGCTTCTCCGATGCATGACCGGCTTCTCGAGCGCATACAGCTCGTCGTCGATTTGAGCCATTTTCTCGGCAATCATGGCCCGGGCATCCGCGATGCCCTGATTATATATGAACGGTCCAAGCTCGCCGATCATAAAATCGATGATCTGTTCCGCTGCCAGCTGCCCGATGCTTTCGGAACGCTCCCCCTCGAAGTAGGCCTGCACTTTACCGGCAATAGCCGCTTTTTGTTCCCTGGAAATTTTGATGACCAAATTAAACGTTCTCCCTTCGTTCTCGATTGTTGGGGTTTGCGCCACGCCTATTTATTACGGAATGTCCAAGCAAACATAATACAAAATAACAAAGAGTTCAAGGCGGGATCTAACAAAGCGCGTTTCATCCACGCAAAAAAAGAACCTTTATGCTCAATGAGCATAAAGGTTCGACGCAAGTCGTCTTGAGCCGAATGGGGCCGCAATCGCAATTAGAAAATATGCGATCTATCCCTATTCATCCGCCCCGATATTCACGGCTGAACCTTGCACTCTGGCTTGGCCGTCGATATCATATTCCCCAATGATGGCCGTATCCGTCGAGCCGGCATCGATCGCCGGCGACGTAGGCTGAAGGTGAAAATCGTTATTCGAAACGTTCAGGAACTTCGGATCGGCAAAAATGGAGTGCGCGTCGTTGCCTGTTTTGGATTTATACGCCGAGAAGCCGGTGTACTCTTTGTTTTTCCATGTCCACGATGCGTCGGAACTGCCCCCTGGCGCGAAGTAAAGGTTATAATCGACGATATTCCCCGTATTTTTCGTGTACTCGTTATAGATGAGGACATCGGAGGAGCTGGCCACCATGATGTTGTTTTTGATAACGTTGTTTTCCGTATCGTACTGAACGTATAGTTGGCCGTTTCCTTCGCCCAAGGAATCGTTTTTATAAAGCGTATTGTTGACGATGTTGCAATTCTTGGTGGAGCCGCGTTCCGTGTCATATCCGCCCATGGCAATGCCGGTCAAGCGATTTTGGTAAATCATATTGCTGCGCACCGTAATGTTGCTGGTCGACCTGCCGGCATGTTCGGATGCGATTTCGACGCCGATGTCGTTGTTGTAGCTGTAGTTCTGCTCGATGATGCTGTCTTTGCCGCCATCGACGTAAATGCCGCCCGCTTCGGTGCTGCCTTTCTCGTAGGACGGATTGTCGGCGGACGTGATATTGTAGATTCTGTTGCCTTTGATAAGTCCGTTTCGCGCCTGGTCGTAGGCGGCGTTCGGGGACTTGCCTTCAAATCCGATGACATCGATCCCGATGTTGTCGTTGTCGTGGATCACATTGTTCGTAATATGGAACGTATCGACGTTGCCGTTCACCACCAGCGATTCGCTGGAGCCGAGCACGAGATCGTAAAGCTCGTTGCCGTCGATCGTAATGTTGTGGATGGAATCCGGCGCTTTCGTGCCGTATACGGCGATCCCGTGCGCATCCCTGCCTTCCAAGTCCTCCCCTTTCGGGGTAGCGGTATTTTTGATGTCATGGACCTTATTGTTCGATAAGGTTATGTAGCTGCCCGAGCCGTGCACATAGATGCCGACCGGCATGACGCCGTTTTTGGCGGTCGCATAATTCCGGATTTCAAAGCCGTTGATCGTGATGTAATTGGCGTCGGTCAGGTCAACGATTCCTTCCTTGCCGCTCACCGAAAGTCCGGTGCCGTCGATAATCGGTACCTCAGACGCATAATTCGAAAACGTGATCGCGCCTTGCTCCGCGGACCCGGAACGGGTGATTTTCAGCTTTTGGTTATACACGCCGCCGCGGACGTAGACCGTGCTGCCGGGCTCGGCAACGTCGGCTGCGTGCTGCAGCGTTTTCCATGGAGAACTCAGCGTTCCTGCATTCGCATCGCTGCCGCTTGGAGATACGTAATACTCGGCTCCATCCGCCGCAGCTTTGGATGGTGCCGCATTCCCAAGAGAGAACGCCAAGGCGGCAATACTCAGACCCATGATTATACGTTTACCGAATTTCAACATGATTTCAGTCAGCTCCTTCAATATAGTTTTTTAAAAACAAGTTTGCAGAACCGCTCCTTTTTTATATCGGCTGCAGTTCATTTCATATCCATGAAACCGAAATTAGTGCATCATAAAAGCTGCACACTATCCTTCCTCCTGCAAACGGGCGACGCCCTCCGCCGTCGGCAAGCAGCCGGTGCCGCCCACGCTGAGCGTCGACAAAGCGCCGCACGCATTGGCATATCGGAGCAGCGGTTTGGCCGTTTTTCCATGCAAGTATCCGTAAATGATGCCGGCATTAAAGCAATCCCCCGCCCCCGTCGTATCGACGGGCGACACGCGGTATGGCTCCGCAAGGATCACCGAACCGTCCGGTTCGCGCAGCGAAGCTCCTTTGGACCCTTGCTTAACGGCAATGCGGCCTGTAGTCGGAGGGATTTTCGCGAACGCTTGGCCGAGAGACGCTGCCTCGAAAATATGCAGAATCTCTTCCTCGCTCGGAATAAACAAATCGGTATGGGCCAACAACGCGCATATTCCTTCCCGATCCCATGCATTCCTTACGTCCCACCCCGTGTCGAACGAAGTGCTGACGCCGCGGCGCTGCGCCCGCTGAAACAGTTGCGGCCAATGCGGCCTCATGGCGTCCTGCAGATAATAGGAACCGAAGTGAAGGTGGTTTGCTTCCTTCAGGAGCGACTCCGGGATGTGATCCGGCCCGACCAGCGGGATGCTTCCCGGGTAAGTAAGCAGGCCGCGGTCCGACGGCGTCGAAAAGGACATCGTCACGCCCGTTTGCACGCCGGGCAAACGGACGACATGTTCCGTATCCACTCCCATCCGCTTTAATTCCGAAACGCAGAACGTCCCGAAATCGTCGTCGCCAACGACGCTGACGAACCTGACGTCCGCCCCGAGGCTGGCAAGAGCGCAGGCGGTGATGGCCGAGGAAGAACCGAGGACGACCCGAAAGCCGTCGACGATTTTCTCCCGGTTCCATTCCGGTATAACGTCGCTGCCCGTAACGATGACATCCACGTTCAATTCACCGACGATGACGACAGTAGGGGCGGTCCCCCCATTTCCCGCTCCGCTCATCGCAAATCCGGGATGAAATCCCGCTCCGCTTCGTACAGTTCTTCGAACATGTCGCTGATTTCTTCAAGGGAACATACGGCGGCCGATAACGGATCCACCATAAGCGCATGCCGCGCCATTTCTTTATCGTTTTCAAGCACGGCGCCGACGGCCAGCTCGAAGAATGCCATATTGGAGCGGCAAAGCGCGGCCAAATGCTCCGGCAGCTCGCCGAACCGGCAAGGGTTTATGCCGTTCCGGTCGATCATGCATGCCACCTCGACGACGCCGTTTTGCGGCAAATTATGAATAAGCCCCTCGTTCGGCACGTTGCCGTAAATCACTTTCGGTTCGTTCTTCAGCATCGCTTCGATGATGATCGCCGCATATTCATTGCTGGATTCCAGGCTGATCGGAAGCTTTCCTTCAAGCTTCTGCAAGATCTGCTCGTCGTTTTCCTTGCGCCAGATCGGCCAGTTATTGGCATAAAAACCGGTCGCTCCATTATAACCGGAACTGCAATGCTGGTCGATCAAATCCTGCCGTTTGCGGTAATACGGAATATATTCGGAGAAATGTCCGCTTGATTCCGAGACGAATGCCCCCAAGTACTTCATCGCGTCAAAACGCACGGGATCTTTTTTCAGCAGATCGGGGTCCTTGATTTTTTCGCGAAGCACCGGATATAAATCTTTGCCTTGATGCGTCAGCTCCACGAACCAGGACATATGGTTGATGCCCCCGGCTCTCCACTGCATCTCTTCGTAAGGAACACCGGCGTATTTGGCAAGCTGTCGCGATGTATTCTGGATCGAGTGGCACAAGCCGACGACCGGGATCTCGGTGATCCGGGAAGTGAGCAGCGTAACGGCAGACATCGGGTTGGTATAGTTCAAAATGATACAATCCGGGCACAACTCCTCGATATCCCGCACGATGTCCATCCAGCTCGGCAGCGTTCGCAGCGTTTTGAACAAACCGCCGGGGCCCAGCGTATCGCCGATGCATTGATTCACGCCGTATTTCAACGGAATTTCGTATTCATACCGAACGGTCTGCAGTCCGCCGACTTCGATCTGATTGATGACAAAACGGGATCCGGAGATCACCTCTCTGCGGTCGACGGAGGCGATGACGTCCCATCGTTTCCCGGTCATTTCGATGATTTTGAGAACGAGCTTCCGGGCAATTTCCAGCCGGTCCGCATCGATGTCGACAAGCGCGATCGTACCGCCCTCCACGCCTTCGATGTTCAAAATATCCACGGCAATCTCTTGCGTAAAAGCGCTGCCTGCGCCGATAATCGTTATTTTTGTCATAAGTTCTCTCTCCATTTTGTTTATTTCATGCCGGTCATCGTCAAACCTTTAACGAACTGCTTTTGGAAAATCAGGAACACGACGATGACGGGAATCGTGATTAAGACGGCCGCCGACATGACGACATTGTAATTGACGACGTGGGTGCCGTTAAAATAGACCAGCGCAAGCGGAACCGTCATTTTTTCGGTATCGTTCAGCACGATGAGCGGCCATAAGTAGTTGTTCCATGCATTCATGAACGTAAAGATCCCCAGTGCGGACAACATCGGAAAAATTAGCGGCGCGATGATGCGGACCATCAGCTTCAGTTCGCCTGCCCCATCGATTCTCGCAGCCTCGAGCAAGTCGTTCGGAATCTCCTCGATAAACTGCTTTGCCAGAAACACGCCGTAAGAGCTGACAAGATTCGGCAAAACGATCGCGGCCAGATTGTTGACGAGCCCCAGCTTGGCCGTAATCAAATACGTCGGAATCATGATGACCTGGAACGGAATCATCATCGTAGCCAGGATCAGCAGAAACCAAATCCGTTTGCCGCGAAACTGATGTTTGGCGAATACGTATCCGGCAAGCGCGCTGGTGAACAGGGTGGCGGCCGTGATGATGACCGAAGTGACGGCGCTGTTCAAGAGCCAGAGGCCGAAGGGAGCGTCCGCAAACACCGTACGATAGCCGTCCAGGCTGGGATGCTTGGGCCAAAAGCCGCCTGAGCCCGAAATGATGTCCATGTTGCTCTTGAACGACGAAAGCACCATCCACAGATAGGGGACCAGCATGACACAGGCTGCTACCGCGAGCAAGGCCGTGACGGCAGTATCAAGCCAGACATTTTTGCGACGCATACGTTTTCAGACTCCTTTCAATATTCCCACTGCGTACGGCCCAATCTCAATTGCAGCACAGTGACGATTAATATAATCACGAGGAACAAGGTGGCCAAAGCCGACGCATAGCCCATATTCGAATTGGAAAAGGCCTGGTCGTAAATTTGCAGCGCAAGTACCCTCGTTTCGTTGAAAGGCTCGCCCTTGGTCATGATTTGGAACTGCGGAAATGCTTGAAAATAAGAAATAACGGTTGTAATCGTAACGAACAGCGTCGATCTGCTTAACAACGGCAGCGTCACATGGCGGAATAAATGCCATCGGTTCGCCCCGTCCAAAATGGCGGCTTCATAGTACATTTCCGGAATCGAATCAAGGCCCGCCATGAACAGGACGATGTTGTATCCGATATCGGCCCACAACGTCATCATGATGACCGACAGCAACGCGTAATGCGGATCGCTCAGCCATTGTACGGGCGCGATGTGAAGCTCGCCGAGGATCATGTTGAACAAGCCGTTCTGGTAATTGAACATCGTGCTCCAGACGATGGCCGTTCCGGCAAGCGGAGCAATGGTCGGGAGGAAAAACACGGTGCGGAACAAATCCTTAAGCCAGCGTACCCGCACCCGCTGAATCGCCGTCGCGATCGCTAGCGTAATGACGAGATTGGAAATCACCGTAAAGAAGACGAATTTGAACGTGACCCACAGCGATTTAAGGACAACCCCGTCCGTAAACATGCGCAAATAATTCGCCGCGCCGACGTAGCGGGCATGATCGCTCATCGGGTTGTATTGAAACAAGGACAAAATCAGGCTCCACGCAATGGGAAGGAAGGCAAACAGGCCGAACAACAGCAGCACAGGCGTTAAGAAAGCGAATACAAATCGCCGCTCGTTGCGGTAACGGCCAGGCTTCTTTCGCATTCCTGCCCGCTTGTTATCGCTTATTACGGTCGCTTCGTTCATTATCCAGACACTCCGATCATTTATGGTTGTCCTGACTATCGTTTATCGCTCTCTCCATCGTTTTGAGACCGTCTTCCACGCTCTCTTTCCCCGCTGCGATCAGTTGAAAATGATCATTCACCTGCTTGAAGAAATAATCGCGGTCCGCGATCGGACCGATCCATTGTCCGTACTGAAGGACGGAGAGCGGTGTTTTCATATATGGGTTTTCCTTGACGAATTCCGGGTCAGCCGCAACTTCCTTCTTGGCCGGAACGGTAAAAGTGTCGAGATTCCATGCTTTCAGACGATCCTTCTGCGCCATGAATTGAATGAAATCGAGCGCTTCCGCTTTCGCCCTGCTCTTCTGGGCGACGACGGTTCCCCAACCGGATTCCGCCGCAAAAAATGGTTTCTCCGAGGTGAACGAGGGCACGGGCACATAATCGAAATCCTTCACCTGGTAGTTATCCAGCCCCGCTGCGATCGTCCAAGGTCCGCGGTAGGTCATGGCGGAATTGCCTTGAAAAAAATAATCCGAGATATCCAGCTGGCTGCCAAAGGTCGTCAAATCCGCCACTTTATCGTCGGCGACGAGCGCCTTAAGCGCCGCCATCGCTTTGACCGCTTCGGGGGTCTGGAAATTCACGTGCTCGTTTTCGCCCCAGAAATGGCCCTTCTGCTGCAAAATGAGCGAAAGAAACGAAAAGGTGATGTTATCGGTGGATACGAAATCGAAGCCCTTTACTTTTATGCCTTTGCCGTCCCGCACGGTCAGCTTCTTCGCGGCATCGACGAGTTCGTCCCATGTGGCCGGCGGGCGGTCGATTCCCTTCTCCTTCAACATCTGCGGGTGAATGAGCATGCCGCCGTTTTCGATGTTGTACTCCATCGGCAGCCCGTACAGTTTGCCGTTCAGCATATAGCCGCCGACAGGCGCCGGGTAATACTCCTTGCTCAGCGTTTCCCCGTCCGGAAGCTCGGCAAGCGCGCCGTGACGGGAATATTCCGGCACCCATGTACCGAACATTTCAGCAATGTCGGGAGGGGTCCTCGCCGAAAAAGAGGCTTTTAATTTCTGGTTGTAAATTTCGTAAGGAAATGTTTGAAATTTGATTTCGACGTTGGGGTGCTCGTTTTGGTAGGCTTCGATCTGCTTCTCATAAGCCGCAACGAAAGCGTCTTCCTGATGCGCCCAGAAAACCAGCTTTACCTTGCCGTCAACGCTTGAGTTCGACCCCGCTCCTGCCGAGCACCCCGATATTGCAAAATACATGCAAAAACATAATAAAATTGCCGCAATTCTAGAAGATCGCACATTCCTCCTCCTTTCAACCTTTATTCAAATACCTATGGCAATGAGCCTCAATCCATATGGAAAATATAGCGCATTCATCGGATTACGTCAATGGTTTAATTTTCACTTTTTGCGGCAAATTTTTTGCGTGTTTTTTCTGTATTTGCGCTAAATGCAGTTGACCTCGTATCTCTTTTTACTTAACATAGAATGTGGGATTTTGCCGCAAAAATAGAAGCAATAACATGACTGACATAACGAAAAAAGGCAGGTTATACGTTATGCCCACATTAAAAGATATAGCCGAACGCGTCGGCGTCTCCATCTCCACCGTCTCCCGCGTGCTGGCCAACGAATCCAACCGCTCGGTCAACAGCCAAACCAAGCAAAAAATTTGGGATGCCGCACGGGACCTTGGCTACCCCGTCAAGCCGACCTCACAAGATCCGTCTCCGACGGTCAAGGGAATCGGCTGCATCGTATCGACGATGCAGGACCGCCATTACCATCCCTACTTTTCGGTGATATGCGAAGGCATCGACAAGGAATTGGCCAGAAACGGCTATAAGCTCGCCTTTACCCATACGCAAGAGGAGCTGAAGCGGCCGGAAATTATGCGGGAAGTGACGGACGATCCGCAGATCGAGGGAATCATTTTGATCGAAGGCCTCGACGGAAAAATGTACAACCATATGAAAAAGCACGTCAAACAGATCGTCGGCATCGACGTGTCCGACCCGAGCATCCCGACGATCTCCTACGACCGGGTCGAAGCTGCACGCATGGCCGTTGCGCATCTGATCGACCAAGGCCACCGCGATATCATTTTCATCGGCGGCACCGGCCTTTCCGGCAACTTTGAGCGGGAAAAGCGTTACCGCGGCTACAAAACCGCGCTGGAGCAGGCCGGTCTCGCCGTCCAAAGGCAGCATGTCCTGAATGCCGAGTGGGAGCCCGACAATGCTTACCGGCTGATGCTGAAATTCCTTGAACAGCCGCCCGGGCAGCTGCCGACGGCCGTGTTCGCAGCCAGCGACATTATGGCCATGGCCGCGATGCGAGCCATATCGGAGAAGGGCTACCGGATCCCGCAGGACTTCGCCGTTGTCGGCTTTGACGATAACGAACCGTCGCGGTACACGGTGCCGCCGCTGTCGACCATCCACATCCCGGCATTCGAGCTCGGGGTCGTTGCGGCAAAAACGATGCTCCAATGCATTCACTCCCCGTATCCGCTGCCTGTCAAAATTTTGCTGCCGTTTGAACCGATGTTCCGGCAGTCAAGCGATTGGCGCGTACCGAGGCAGCACTAAGCCGGAATAACCCACTACGAAACGGTGGACGGCGGACGGGTGCAGCCCTGGGAACGGACCGGTGAAATGGTCCAGGACGAGAAACTTCAATCACGTCCGATGCGGACAACAAGGCCCTCAACCCCGCGATCAGGCGGGATTGAGGGCCTTGCGCTTAATCTGGGAGCAGCCCGCATTTCATAATACCGCACACAATGTCGATAGAAATGCGACTTCAATTCGAAGCAAAGACTGCCTTATGATCATAATGCAGTACTTGATTATCATGAAAAAAAAGGAGGTGTCCCCCGGTTTAAGGCAGCGCTTACATTTGCATAAAAGGAATTTTTCTTCCATTTCGGGAGCGCGAGAATGGCACAACAGGGACTAAGAGCCGCTCGAAAAAAACTATTGTAAGGGAGAATGAAAAACGTGAGAAGCAAAAAACGAATCATTGCCTGCGTTTGCATCCTGACCATGTTATTAGGAACGTTCCTGATCGCTGCTGAACCCCCTCGTCCTGCCGAAGCCGCCGGACCGCAAAATTTGGCCGCCGGCAAACCTGCGACGGTGTCGGGTTATGCCGACGTATATGTTGCGTCCAATGTCACGGACGGCAATCAGGGCACCTATTGGGAAAGCACCAACAATGCCTTTCCGCAATGGGTTCAGGTCGACCTCGGCAAAGAATCCTCGATCAACCAAGTCGTATTGAAGCTGCCGTCCGGATGGGAGAGCCGGTCGCAGACGTTGTCCGTTCAAGGAAGCACGGACGGAACCAACTTCTCGGAGATGAAAGCACCCGCTGCTTATCTTTTCGATCCGAATGCCTCCAATGCGGTAACGATCGACATCCCCGCCGCCAATGCGCGTTTTGTCCGGATCAACGTCACCGCCAATACCGGCTGGCCGGCCGCACAGTTTTCGGAAGTCGAAATTTATGGCACTTCCGCTAGCGAAACCTGGGCCATTCCAGGCAAAATCGAAGCGGAAAACTACAGCGCCATGAACGGCATCCAAACCGAACCGACGACGGATGCGGGCGGCGGCCTGAACGTCGGATGGATTCATGTCGGCGACTGGCTGGATTACGATGTCGACGTGCAGACTGCCGGCACGTACGCCGTAGAGTATCGGGTGGCCAGCAATGTCTCCACCGGCGAGCTTCAGCTTCAATCCGGCTCGACGACGCTTGCCTCCACGAAGGTGCCCAACACCGGCGGATGGCAAAATTGGCAAACCGTCACCGCATACGTGACGCTAAGCGCAGGACCGCAAACGCTCCGCATTTATGCCAGCGGCTATGATTTTAATATCAACTGGATCCGTTTCGCATCGGATGACGGAGATCATGAACCTCCTGCCGCCCCGACAAATTTAACCTTCACTGAGCCCGCCGCAGACACCATCCAACTCACCTGGAACGCGTCAACGGATAACGTGGGCGTCACCGGTTACGACATCTTCGCGAACGGTCAGCTTCGCGGCAGCGTAAGCGGATCGACGCTCGCCTATACGGACAATCAACCCGCAAACGCAACCGTTGCCTACTACGTCATCGCCAAAGACGCCGCCGGCAATTCCTCCGCGCCAAGCAACGCCGTCACCAGGTTCGGTTCGGGAGACAACCACACCGGCCGAGGCGCCAACATGCCTTTCACCATCCTTGAAGCCGAGTCTTCCTCCAACAAGACGAACGGGACGAGACTCGCTCCCAACTTTACCCCGGGCGATTTTGCGGGCGAAGCTTCCGGGCGTTCGGCCGTTTATCTCGATGCCAACGGGGAATACGTAGAGTTTACCCTTACCTCGCCGGCTAACGCCTTTGTGCTTCGCAATGCCGTAGCGGAAAACACCAGCGGAACGATCAGCGTTTACGTTGACGGCGTGGATAAAGGCAACTTTAACGTCTCCTCCAAGTACTCGTACGTATATGCTACGCCAACCACGCTTGGACGGCTGGGATACGACAACTCGGGCTCCAAAGCTTACTGGCTGTATGAAGATGCCCAACTCATGCTGGACCAAGTCTATCCGAAAGGAACCAAAATCAAGATTCAAAAAGACGCAGGTGACGTGCCGTGGATTTACGTGGATATGATCGAAACGGAAAACGTCGCCCCGCCGGCTTCGAATCCGGATCCGAGCAAATACGTCCAGGTGTCGAACACCAAATCGATTGAGCAAGCGCTGAACGAGTTCAGGCAAGATCCCACCAAAAAAGGAATCTTTATTCCTGCCGGCGAATGGACGATTCCATCCAAAATCCATTTGTACGGCCGGGCGACCGAAATCATCGGGGCCGGACCATGGCATACCAAGCTTATGGCTCCCCAAAACCAAACGAATACCGATGTCGGATTTAATATCGGATCGGAAGCCAACGGTTCAACCATCAAAAACTTATCCGCTTGGGGCAACTATGTCTACCGGCAGGACGGCCCGGGCAAATTCATCGACGGAAACGGCATGAAAAACGTCACCATCGAGAACGTTTGGGCGGAGCACTTCGTCTGCCTCTATTGGGGCGTGAACTCCTCCCACAACACGTTCAAAAACAACCGGATCAAGAACATGTTTGCGGACGGGATCAACATGACGAACGGTTCGTCCTACAACGTCATCGACAACAACTATGCCCGCGGCACCGGCGACGATTCGTTTGCCTTGTTCAGCGCGATCGATGCGGGCGGCTCCTACAACGTAGGCAACAAGTACACGAATCTTACCGCCACCAACGTCAGACGTGCCGCCGCTTTTGCCGTGTATGGCGGCCAAGGCAACCTGTTCCAGAATTTGTACGGGGCGGACACTCTGACTTACCCGGGCGTCACGATCAGCAGCCTAAGCTTCGGATACAACACGTTAGGTTTCGGCGATCAGGACACCGTCATCGACGGCGTCACGCTGGATCGCACGGGCGGGGATTTCTGGACCAGCGTCGGAGCCGACGATAAAATCAATGATTATCAAAACTTCGGAGCCATTTGGTTCCATGGCGGCGACCGGAGCTTCAAGAACATTCTCGTGAAAAACGTCGATATCAATCAACCGGTGTACTTTGGGCTCATGTTCCAATCCAAATCTCCGGAAAATCTGCCGATGGAAAACGTTCGCCTGGAAAACATCAACATCAATCAACCGACCCGCTACGGGATCAAGCTCGTAGCCAAAGCGGAGGACGGGCAAGGACCGGTCGTCGGCACGGCGAGCTTCACCAACGTTAAAGTGAACAATCCCGGAATCAAAGCCATTTACGGCGAAGACAAAAGCCCGAATTTCCATGTGATCCGGGCGTCGGGCAACAACTGGTGATCGCGCGGGTTTCGGCGGGATGAAGATTGTCCCTTCACGCCGAAGCCCCTAAATAAAAAACAATTGTTACGGAGGACTGGAGGCGGAATCCTAACCGCGGCCGTCCTCCGTTTCTGTTGTTCATCCGTGCTTCTTAAGCGCGCTCTCTAACAGTGCCCCGGCATTCCGAATGCCAAAAAGAGGTTCCACCGGCCCGTGTTTGACCCGGTGGAACCTCTTTTTTCATCGCGTTATCGATTATTGCGCTTTGATCTGGTCGAAAAACTTCGTCTGCACGAGTTTGGCCGCTGCGTCCAGCTGCGCTTTCGAATCCGTTCCTTTCTTCGAGAAGGACTCCTGCACGACGTTGGACATGGCGCCGTAATAGTCCTGCGTTCCGTACTGCGCCTCAGGTTTGCCGTCGATGAGGCTCAGCATTTTTTCGTCGTAATGGTAGACGTTGTCGTATTTGGCGTAGATGGCATTGACCTTTTTCGCGTATTCGGAGTTGTCGCTGAAGTAGTTCAGCGGAGCAGGCACGTAATATTTGTTCTTGCCCTTGCGCTCCTGAATATTGGCGTCGAGGGCTTCGAGGCCTTTGTCCGTGAAGTAATCGAACGTGATATAACGGAAGGCCATTTCCTGTTCTTCTTTCGTTGCGTTCGGGTTGATGACCAAGTAGTTGCCTCCCAAGATGCCGATATGTTTACCGCCTTTTTCGTAGGCCGGCATCGGATAGGCAATGACGTTTTCAGGCTTGATGCCGCCTTGATTCAGGGCAGAGTCGATGATGTCGTATGCGCCGGCGATGACCATGGCCGTCCGTCCCTGCTGGAACGCGTTAATCGCATCGCTCCAGCCTAGCGCCCAGTCCTGCGGAATCGCGTTCGCTTCCCATCTCAGCTTTTTGTAGAAGTCGAGCGCTTTGACGCCGGCGTCGGAGTTGAAGGCCGCCGTATATTTTTCGCCTTCGATGTTTTGGATTTCGCCCCCGGCTTCAAACAGGAAATTGGTCCAGTTCCAGCCGGCCTCGTTGCCTTTGCCCATCGGCGCGATGCCCGAAATGCCCTTCTTGGCGTCCGTGGCGCCTTTGGCGGTGTTGTACATGTCATCCCACGTCCAGTCCATGTCCGGCAATGGAACCTGCTTGGCATCCAAAAGGCCTTTGTTGATGACGGTGGAGGTCACGTAACCGTTTTGCGTGATGCCGTACACTTTGCCGTCCACGATAAACTGGTTTTGCAGGAGCGGGTTCATCTCGTCCTTGTATTCCCAGCTGTTGTAGAGATCGCTGATATCCGCCACCCAGCCGTGCTCGACGAGCATTTGGGCTTCCGTCGCGAAGGTGTTGTAGAACGTCGGCGCCTCGTTCGAAGCCATTTTGATGCCGATTTCGTTCACGTTGTACTGCCAGTCGTCCTTGACGATCGTCACGTTCGGATATTTCTCCGTAAACCGTTTGATTTTATCGTCTTCCTGGGCTCTGGCTTCCTTCTGGTCCGGCAGCGGATAGTGGATCTTGATCGTGATCTTTTTCTGCGAGATGTCGTCCGTTTTGGCCGGCTCTTCGGTTTTGCTCCCCGTTTCGCCCGTGCCCTGGGAACCGGTACCGGTTTTGTTTTCTTCCGCCGTTTTATTGCCGCTGCAGGCTGCCAGCATGGCGGCCGACAGCATCAGGCTGAGCAGCAACATGGAAAACTTGCGCATGGAAACTCCCCTTTTCGTTTCAAAGTTATACTTGCCCTTTTATCATAAAAGAGATGATTCGTTCTAACGATGTGCAATCATATGCCCTTCGTGTGCAGGCCTACGATGTTGCCGGATTTTATCCCTTCACCGCGGACAGGCTGACGCTCCGCATAATGAACCGCTGGAACACGAGGAACACGAAAATCGGCGGCACCATGACCATGAACAGGATCGCGAATTTGATGCTGTTGTCCATGCTGCGCGCGTTGATGACGTATTTGTAGATCGCCGTCGCCAAGGTGTATTTCTCTTCGCTGTGCAGCACCAGGGACGGCCAGAACCAATCGTTCCAGGCGCCCGAAAAAATAAAGATCGCCAGCGTCGCAAAAATCGGCACGGACAGCGGGACCGCAATGCGGATGTAGCTGTTGATCTCCGAAGCTCCGTCGATGCGCGCGGCCTCGAAGATCTCCGGATGGATGCCGTCAAAAAAATTTTTCATCAGCAGGAAATAATACGCGCTTGCCCCCGCCGGAAGCCAGAACGCCCAGAAGGTGTTAAGCAGCCCGAGGTCCTTCAGGTTGACGAAGTTCGGAATCATGTAACTCGAAGCCGGAATAAACAACGTCATCAAAATAAAAAAGTAGATCGCCCGGTGATAAGGCACCTTCAGGCGCGAAATGCTGAAGGATGCAAGGCCGAGCACGAAAATCGTCATCACCAGGTTGCCGACGAACACAAACAGCGTGTTTTTCAGGAACATCGGCAGATCGATGTATTCCCAGCCTTCCTTGAAGTTGCTCCAGTTCCACGTCTCCGGGAAAAAATGCGGCGGAAACGTGTTGACTTCCTGATTCGTTTTCAGGCCGTTGAACATCGTCATCAAAATCGGATACAGCATCGTCACGATCATGACGAGGATGCCGAACACCATGAGGCCGTACACGACCCGGTTCAACGGCTTTTTCAGGTCGGAATCCGACAGGATGCCGCGTTCAGGCTGCTTGCTCATCTTTCATACTCCTCCTTGTTGAGCTTGTATTGAAGCAGGCCCACCAGGCTGAGCACGATGAACATCAGCATGCCGAGCGCCGTCGCCGTGCCGTAGTCCAGCCGCGTAAAGGCGTATTTGACGATGAGCAGCGCATACGTCAGCGTCGCGTTGTTCGGTCCGCCGTCCAGCAAGGCAAGCTGCGACTGGTAAGCCTGGGACGTGCCGATCACCTGCAAAATGAACATCAGGATGATCAGGCTGCGCATCGAAGGAAGCGTGATGTGCCGAATCCGGCTCCATACGCCGGCGCCGTCGATCTCGGCCGCTTCGTACCAGTCCCTCGGGATGCTCAGGACACCGGCCAGGTAAATCAGCATCGCCGACCCGAACTGCTGCCACGTCTCCATGAACACGATCGCGACCATCGACCAGCGGCTGTCCGAAATGAACGACACCGGATCGACGCCGAGCGAGCTCAAAAGCCCGTTGATCGGCCCGACCGGATCGTACATCCATCTCCACATGCCGTACAGCACGACGCCGGGCACGACGAACGGCAAATAGGCGGCGATGCGCGCGAAGCCTTGGAAACGGCGCAGCTCCGAAATCGCGATGGAAGCGACGATCGGCACCCAAAATCCGATAATGACCGTCAACAGCATGTAGTACAGCGTATTTTTGATCGCCGTCCATACGTCAGGATCATGGAACACCCGGACGTAGTTGTCCAAGCCGACAAAGGTGTTGCCATTGACGAAATCGATCTCGTAAAAGCTGTACAATGCCCCTTTGGCGATCGGCACCCATAAAAACAAAATAAAAATCACGACAGCCGGCAGCAAAAACATGTATCCCCAAAAGTGCTTTTTAAAAACGCCTCTTCTTTTGGACGATTGGCTCTCGCTGGCCGGCTGCCTCACCAAACCTGGCTCCCCCATGGTTCTCCCTCATTCCTTGTTGATTTCCAGCTTACGTTCATTGTAGGAAAGGGAGCCGCCTCGGAACATGTCTAGTTCTATGTGAATTATGGTTGATCTTACTTCTTCTATTTCTTCAGGTCGCTCGGGCTGACGCCGTAGTACTTTTTGAAAATTTTGCTGAAGTGCTCCGGCGATTCGTAGCCGACCCGCTCGGCGATTTCGTAGCGGCGCAGATCGGTGTGCAGCAGCAGCGACCGGCTTTCCTCCATCCGCAGCTTCACCACGTATTCCCACAGGTTGAAGCCGGTCATTTTTTTGAATAAATAGCTCAAATAGTTCGGGCTGACATGGTTGCGCCTTGCGACCTCTTGGATCGTAAGCCCCTTTTGGCAGTAATTCTCTTCGATGTAGGCTTTGGCCTGATCCACGATGCGGTTGCTCTGCGTGGAAAGCTCGTCGGGGTTCGGGTCGCGGGCATAGTTATGCCAGCTGAAATCGCCGTAATAAAAAACGTGGTAATCGCCGTGCTCCCGGGCCCAAAGCATCGCCTTGTCGGCCTGGCGGCTGAGTACGTGGACGAACTGCAGCCCTTTCAGGATCTGGCTGATGCCGACCGTGCAGTCCATTTTCAAATATTTGCCGATATGATGGTGCATGCTCCGGCCGATCATCTCCAGCTGGCTGATCCGGTTCGCATGCTGCTCCGCGTACGCCTCCTCGCTCCATTGCGCCAAAATATTGATGCTGCGGTCGGGCGCATAAAACACCCGCGCATCCAGCTCCCGATCCAGCAGCTCCTGGATAATGTTCAGCGAAGCGTACTGCATGAGCGGAATGTCCCTTTCCGGAAACGGCCTTTCCCCGTCCGCCCCGTTCAAGGCAAGCTTCACCTTGATGACGGCGAAATACGGTCCGGTTATCCCGATGTTTTCGTAATACGGCTGCTCCGGATACGGCTCATCCGGATGTTCGACGGTTTCCGCGAGCAGACGGTTCAGCGGCTCGTTAACCTCCGGCGGCGGTTCCTCCATGCGAAAATACCCTTGGCCGCCCGACAGCACCTCTTCCGTGCGCGGCAGCGGCTTATCCATCTTGAGCAGCACGCTGCGCACCGAGTCGAGAAACTGCTCGCTGTTCAGCGGCTTGATCAAATAATCGCGGGCCCCCAGGCGGATGGCCATCTGCGCATACTGAAACGTCTCGTGCGCGGAAATGATGATCGTCTGCACCCATGGTTTGACGATTTTGGCTTGGTGCATCAGCTCGATCCCGCTCATTTCTCCCATTTGGATATCCGTGATGAGCAGATCGATATCCTCCATGCGAATGTAGTCCAGCGCTTCTTCCCCGCTCGCCGCCGTCATGATTTTGCCGATGCCAAGGCCCGAAGCGTTCAAAAGCCCGGCCAGCCCTTTGCAAATCAGCGGTTCGTCATCCACGACCAAAATGTTGTACATCGCTTTAGTGCCTCCTTTTAGTCCTCTTGCCTCGTGATCTGCAGCGATACGGTGACCGTCGTGCCTCCGCCTTCCCGCGCCTCGTAAGCCAGTCCGTATTCGGGCCCGAAATGCAGCTGCAGGCGCTGGTGAATGTTGCGGATGCCGTACCCTTTCGCGGGATTCGGCGAATCGTCGCCGAGCACTTTGCGGATCGTTTCGTAATCCACGGGTTTGAAGCCGTTGTCCGAAATGCGGATGTACAGCACGCCCCGGCGCTCTTCGGCGGCAATCCGGATTTCTCCGTCTTCGCCCATATTTTTAATGCCATGAATAATCGCGTTTTCGATCAGGGGCTGGAGCGTGATTTTCGGAATGTGGACGGAATACAAATGCTCCGGAACGTCCATTTCGACGCGGAAAGCATAATCGTACCGGTTCTGCTGCAGCTTGATGTAAGCCGTGGCATGCTCGAGTTCCTCTTCCAGCGTAATCAGCTCCCGTCCGCGGCTGAGGCTGATTTTCATCAGCTTGGACAAATCCTTGATCATTTCGGCGGAAGTCGTGTTCCCTTCCATCATGCTTTTCCAATAAATGCTCTCCAGGGTGTTGTACAGCAAATGCGGGTTGATCTGCTGGTATAAAAGCGAAAGCTGGAATTCCTTCTGCTTCAGGTCCATCGCGTATTGATAATGGATAAGATCGTTCAGCCTTCGCGCCATGTCATAGATCGTGGAGATCAGCACGCTGACCTCGTCGTTTCGTTTGCGCAGCGGGGTCTGCGGCACGATCTGGCCGGGTTCGTACCTGCGGACGAAAAACACCAGCTTTTGCAGCGGCGTCATCAGCGACCGCCAGAAATACAAAATGATGATCAGGCCGACGATAAAATAAGCAATCGAAATGACCAGAATGACCCGCTTGATTTCGTTCTGCTGCTGAAGCAGGGCTTTGACGGGCACTTTGTAGATCAGCTTCTGCTGAAGCACGTAATTGTAATCCGCCACGTAGATGAAATCCTTCGTGATCACGTCCTTGACGCCAATGGCGGAATTGCCGGGGTCAAGCTCCGGCGGCAGGTCGAGCACGCCCGTTCTCCCTTGTTCCGTCGTCGTCAAAATATGGTTGTTCCAATCCGTGAAATAAATCTCGCCTTCCGGCAGTGACACCGTTTTCAAGGATTCGCCGATCCGGGCATCGACGTTGGACACCGCCAGCACGCCGATCGTCCCGCCTTTGTAGATGTTGTTGATCGCCCGCACGTAAAGAAGCGTCTGCTGATCCTTCTGTCCCTTCACGGGAGGCGAAAGATGGTCCGTCAGCCTCAAATAACCGTTCCCTTTGCGGGAGACGGCTTCGTCGAACCATTCCGGCTTTTCCTTCTCGCTCGAAAAGAAATACAGCCCCGACTTTTTCGATTCCGGGTAATAAGGGGCGAAAAAATAAGCGTTATCCGGATCGTACACGTACAGCGAATAATAGAGCGGCTCCCGCTCATCGGTCTCCTGCGAATAGGTATTGAGCATGACCTCGATTTTTTCGTAATTTTTCACCCGGGTCAGAATCGTTTCGTCCCCGGCCGTGCTGAGCTGCTGAATCATCGCATTTTGCAGCACGGTAGACGTCACCTTGTTGATCGTTTCGATATCCCGGCTGATGAGCTTGAAGTTTTGCTTGTTCAACTCGATGTACGCATTGGTCACGTGGCGTTTCAACACTTGCCCCGCCTTGCCGTTGCCGTAACTGTTCAGGATAAAAAGCGGAATGACGAGCACCAGAAACAGCAGGATCATCTGCTGCTTGACGTTCATTTTCGTTAACGGGTTCCGCAGCTTCATCGGCCAACACCTCCGCCCTTTCAATATAACAGTTCTAAAATCGGGCCAGTATGTGCATTTCTACGATCATCATGGGCATTTCCACATACGCGGCGTTTGTCAGAAAATGTAACTCTAGTGTAAATCATTTTGGGATGCTTGCCAGTTTTTTTATGGTAAAAACAAGCGGCGGACGAAAAAAGCGGAGAAAACGAACAAATGAAGAATTTTCCTGTTTTTGATATGATGGTATAGAGGTGAGTCCAATGATTATCCGAGAGCAATGTACCTGCCCTTTAGAGGTTGTACATGACATTATAAAGGGCAAATGGAAAACCATGATCATTTATCAATTAAAAGACGGGAGTATGTCCTTGGCCCAACTGGAGAGGGATATCGACCAGATCACCCAAAAGATGCTGCTGCAGCATTTAAGAGAACTCAGGTCTTCCGGAATCGTCGATAAAATCAAAACGGAGGGTTATCCGCTGCATGTCGAATATTACCTTACCGAGCGCGGAAAAAGGCTGCTGGACGCGGTGCTGATCATGCAGGAAATAGGCATTGATTACATGGTGGAGATGGGGCAAACCGAACTTCTCGACCGCAAAGGCATTCCATACCCACAAAAAAGTGGGTAATTCACCGTACGTCATACCGGTACTATAATGCGTGTAGAAACCAACTTTTCTACGAGCAAAGGAGCCATGTACCATGAATACTGCATTTATATCGGTAGACATTCAGAACGATTATTTCAAAGGAGGCCGAAACGAGTTATACCATCCCGATCAGGCGTTAACCCATGCCCA
This sequence comes from Paenibacillus cookii, assembly GCF_018333375.1. GTDB lineage: Bacteria > Bacillota > Bacilli > Paenibacillales > Paenibacillaceae > Paenibacillus_AQ > Paenibacillus_AQ cookii. The sequence goes on along the minus strand of NZ_BORW01000036.1, from coordinate 27,022 downwards.
AGAAGCATTGGCGCTGTTCCGGGAAAAAAACCTGCCCATCATTCATATTCAGTGCATTCTTCTGGATGAGCAGGCCGCGTTTTTCCTCCCCGGCACCGAAGGAATCCACATTCATGAAGGCGTAAAACCTCGATCCGACGAAAAAGTGATCGTCAAACATACGCCGGACAGCTTTTTTCAAACCGAATTGCAAGCGCATCTTGAATCGATCCAAGCAAAGCGGTTGGTCATTTGCGGCATGATGAGCCACATATGCATCGATTCGACGGTTCGAAGCGCAAGCCGCTTGGGATATGAAGTGGTGCTGCTGGACGATGCGTGTGCCACCAGGGACTTGGAATGGAACGGTACCGTGATTCCGGCCCAAACCGTCCATGATGTTTTTATGGCATCGCTGCAGGGTACGTTTGCTCAAGTCATCCCCACAAGCAGCCTTCGCGACATGATTTAGGCATACAAGATAAGAGGCTCCTTTTGTCGCGTTACTGCGCGGCAGATATGCTTTTGAACACGGAACCATAAAAAAGAAGCCTGGAGCAAATCCCTGCTCTCGGCTTCTTTTCAACCAATAAACTCAGCAGCTCTTTCCGCCGTTTTTCCCCGGGTTCATCGGGTTCTTTCCTTGATCTTCCGCCAGCTTCTCGCCGAATTGATCCAGCCGTCCAGGGGAAGAGGCAGGTCCGTCATTCTTCGGTTTGTTGTTTCTTCCAGTCATAACGTTCACCTCCATACATAACATGAGCGCCTGACCTTGTTTTCATACCCCGATCTTGATCTCACGATCCGATAGACCGATTTAACCTATCCTTCCCTAAACACGGCGGCAGGTCATTGAAGGCGATACAATTGGTCGATGCGCGACCGGCTGACGGGAACCGTCATGTTCAATTCCTGCATGAAATGTTTCCGAATCTCCCCGTTCTCGTCCAGCGCATACCCGCCAAAGGCCGCGTCCGGATTGGCAAAGACGGGCATAAACGGCTTGATGGTGACGGATTCGGGCGCTTCCTTGAAGCGATCCAGCACGATATCGAACGCTACCGTCTTTCGGTCCGGATAAATCCCTTTGCCGCCGATTTGATTTCCCTTTTCGCCGTTGCTTCCGACCACCTCAAAAAGCAGGTTGCCCTTCTCGGCATCGGTCCATTCATGGTCGGCATGGACTTCCAGCCTCAGGATCGTTGAAACCGGCGAGAATTCCAATTCTTTGACCGTCATGGATAGCCCGTTCCACGTTTTCTGTTCACCGGATGTAACGGTCACGCGATCCGCCTGTTTATGGACCGGGAGCGTGATCACGAAAGGATCCTTGAAGCCTTCTAAGGTAATCTTCAATGTGAGCGAAAACTCGTCCGGCAAATGCGTGGAATTCGGGACCGAGCCGTTGCTGTTGTTAAAGACATGGAACAACACCGCGTCGTCATCGGCCGACGGTTCCCATGTCAAATCCGGACGGTACGCTCCCGGAAAACTTTTCATCGCAACGCCGTCCACGAACATTTCGGCATCTTTGATCGCTCCCTTTTCGTAGACGATTTTTGATTCGCCGCCCGAACGAACTTCTTTATAATCGGATATTCCTCCGTGAAAATCTCCGCCCTCCCGTTGAAGGGAAAACGACAGAAGCGTGCCGTCGAATACGACCTCGCGTATTTTAAGAACCGTTCCGTCATGTTCGTCGTAGGCCTCGGGATTCGATACAAGCCCCTGTTCTTCCGCCGTCCGCAGTCCCAATTCGTCCGCAAGCTTAAAAATGCCACCGACGACAGGGATCTGTTTCATCGTTTGAGCCATCGCCGGAGAAACGAAGCCGCTTCCCAGAACCGCGATCAAGGCGGCAGCCGACGCCGCTGCAGCGATTTTGCCGGCTTTCTTTCGTTGACGGTCTCTTCCCGGCCGGGCGCCCCCTTCCATTTCGGCCAAAGCGGCGTAGATTTCATCCTGCTTGCGGCGTATCAGCTCCGGAACCTCCGCGGCGATTTGCTTCTTGCCGGATTGCGTCAGTTCACGTTCCAAATCAAACAGGCTCATACGATAAATCCCCCTCCTTTCCGTTTTTCATTTGATCCGCCAAAATGCCCCTTGCCCGGTGCAGGCGCGCCCGGACGGCACCGTTCGAAATGCCGAGAATTTCTGAAATATGCTTAATCGGAAGATCCTGATAATAAAACAGGTGAATGACGATTCGGAGCGACTCGTCCAACCGGCTCACCGCCTCCTGAAGATCCACCTTCTGATAGCTGCCATAATAAGCCTCCGAGGTTTTCGCTTCCGGAAGCTCGTCCATCACCACGGTCCGCTGCCTGTTTCGCAGCAATTGATTGCATTCGTTGATGAGAATCCGGATCATCCATGTCTTGAAATATTCAGGTTTTCTTAATGTCGACAGCGATTTATAGGCTTTCAGCGTTGCCTCCTGCATCGCATCCGCGCAGTCTTCGTCTCTTCTCAGAATGGACTTAGCCAAGCTGTACAGCCGGGGCTCCAGATCGCGCATGATGCGGACGAACGCATCCAGGTCTCCCTTCTGCGCCTTCTTGACTTCAAGTGCCATGGTTATCACGTTGCTTTCATCTCCTTTTAAAGGCCCTCTATGGATTAGATGGTCCGGAGGCGCGAAATGTTATATGGAAAAAATTGCGGCAGAACGAAGAATCCCTTCCCGGCGAACAGGTGCCTGCCGGAAAGGGACCGCGATGTTTCCAAAATTCATTGAACCCTAAAAAAAGTGTAGGATAAGCCTTTTATGCTGCTGCTTCTATTTTATCTTGGCAGTCATTTCGAGATCTTTCAAGTATTCCATCACCACTTCGCCTTGGTCATCTACCTTGAATGCGCCGGATGTGGCGCCCGGTTCCTCAAAGACGGGTTTGGCCGGCTTAATCGTAATGGACTTGATGTTTTTCCCCTGCATATCCAGGAAAATGTCGTGGTACATGACCCCTTTGGCCCCGTTTTCGTCGGTGCCTCTTCCGCCCGATAACTGCTCGATTTTCCGGCCTTGATCGTCAAAAAAATCGTACAGCATCGTCGTGTTCGCGTCCACCCCCGTAACGATCAGCTGCAGTCTCGCGGAATGCGAAGTCACGTTTGCCTTTTTGAATGTGATGGAGGTTTTACCCGATTTTTTCGTGATGTTCGGATTCAGCTTCTTCACCGTGCCTGCATTTTTTTGTACGGGAACGTTCAGCGTATACGGCTTGTTGACGCCTTTCAGCGTAATCTTCGCCGTGAGTTTGAAGTTGTCCGGCAAAACCTTCAGGCTGGCTTTATCTCCGAGATAAGTCGCATCGGCCATCGTGATGAGCGCTTTGTCCGGGCTGGAACCCGCTTGCCAAGTAACGTTGGGGCGCTCCCATAGCTTGGACCCGCCGTACGCATTGGCGGAGATGCCGTTAATAAAGAGTTCCAGGGATGTAATCGCTCCTTTTTCCTGAACGCTTTCTTGTTTTTGATCATCCCATTTCCAGTCGGTCATGCCTCCGACGAGGCCCTTTCCGTTACGTTCGACTTCCAGCTGAACGACGTTGCCGTCGTATGTCGCCTTGGAGATGCGCAGGGAAATGTCTTGCTGGGTCACGGTGCCGGAAACGGATTTGGTTGCCTGAGCCTGGGCTGCGTAAGCTGTCCCCCATGCGGCTCCTCCCAATAAGCAGCTGGCCAAGACGGCGGCGCTCATCACTTTATATATCGACTTCATGTATAGTTCCTCCTAAACATTTCAGTATCGTTCGAGGGCCCTCTATAGGATTAGATGGACCGGGTACCGGAATTGTTATACGGCAGGAACGATTCCTCCCCTCGTTAAGCTTCCCCATACGATCTTAAGGCTTTTGTCGAATCCAAGCTTCGTTATTCGTCGACCGTCACCGTCATCTCCAGCTCCGGAATGAACATCTTTTTTCGCGTTTCATGCGAAATGAGGTACGGCTTGATTTTGAGTCGTTTGGGCATCCGTTCGAAAGGGTCCATATCCATGTGCATCGCCACCATGGTCGTGCCGGGAATGCCGCCTCCATATCCGCTGCCGGAGGAATCCAACTGATTGCCGTCCTGATCCTCAAGGACGTATCGCAGTCTCTCTCTCCGCTTAGTCAGATCTTGCTTCGCATAATCTTCATTAATCGTCAGTTTGGTCATCACCGGCGTGAGTTCGATTTTCCCCAGCGAAATTTTGAATTGTTTCCATTCCTTCGGCGGATCGTTCGAGGTTACGATTTTGGTCGCCGTTTCGTTTTTCTTGACGGGAATGTCGAACATGAACGGATCCTTCTCCATCCCCGCCAAAGTGATTTTCAGGTTTAACGTAAATTCGTCCGGGAATCGGTAAGGGGTATGGTCCTTAGAGCTGAATTCCTGATGGCTGATCGTCACTATTGAGGCCGAAGGGGTGCCTGTACGCCCCCAATTCTTCATCGTCCCTTGTCTTACGGTCATATCGACGACTTCCCCGTTGACCATGCCATTGACGCTGAAATCACGATTGGTGAACAGATGGTCGTCGGTATCCTGTTCCAATACGAAATAAATATTTGACCCGGAATAGACCAGTTTCGGAATCCGAAGCGTCACCCCGTGATGCGTCACGCTGGCATTCAGCTCGTCCATCATGCCTTTTTCGTCGGCGGTTTGCAAACCGATCTGGTGAGTCAATTGGAATAAATCCTGGATAAAGGGAATCCCTTTCAGCGATTTGGCCATAGCCGGCGAAACGAACGCCGAACCCAGCAAAGCGAGGCACACCGCAAAAGCAGCGGCTGCCGAACCGCAAACGTATAACCACTTGTTCCTGCGCTTTACGGTTAAAGACGGCAATTCCTCAAACGCCGCAGCCATGCGTTCGCCGACAATGTGCGGCAGTTCGTCCGGGATCGGCACCCGACTGTCCTTAAGCTTCATCTCGATATCGTTCAGATCCATGCTTTTTTGCCTTCCTCTCCGGCGTATCGCCCAATATTTGAAGCAGCCTCCGGCGTGCCCTGAACAAGCGCCCTTTGACCGCATTTTCCGTTATGCCCAGCAATTCGGCGACGGACAACAGAGGCATATCCCGAAAATAAAACAGCTGGATGACGGTCTGCAGCGGCTCGTCCAGTTGTTCGACGGCATCCCGGATATCCAGCGAATCATAATCGGATGCGGGCTTTAATTGTTCCATGTCTTCCATATTGTCCACGGGGACCAGCCGTTTCTTGTTTCTCAATACCTGGTGGCATTCATTGATCAGTATTCTGCAGATCCAGGTATGGAAAGACTCCGCTTTTTTCAGCGTATGAAGCGATTTGTACGCTTTCAGGATCGTCTCCTGCATGGCGTCGGCGCAATCCTCGTCGCTGCGGAGAATCGAGAAAGCCAGCCCGTACATCTTCATTTTGATGTCAACCACAAGCCGGATGAATGCTTCATGGTCCCCCTTCCTCGCTTTTTTTACTTCTTGTTTTACGTTCACTTTTCTCTGCTCCTTTGACCGTATTCACCCTATCGTTCATTGGCATATCTTTTAGATACGCGGGAGTCCCCAAAGGTTTGTACGAAATGAAAAAAAACGCCGGAACATTCCGGCGTGTGCGTAGGCATGGCTCAAATTGTCATTTTCGTTCGCCCTTCAACCTTGGCGGCTTCCGTGCAATTTTGAGTCGGGAGGAGGATATGGATGACGGTGCCTTTCGCTTCCGGATCGAGCCAAATCCGTCCGTCATGCCGCTCGACGGCGCCTTTGGCGATGGATAGTCCCAGCCCGCTCCCGCCGTCGCTCCGGCGGGCCCGGTCGCCTCGAACGAACGGCTCGAACACGGTTTCTTTCACTTGATCCGCGATCCCCGGCCCGTTATCTCCTACCGTCACCCGAACGTTTTTGGCCGTAACCTCCAGCGATAGCCATACGCGGGCGCCCTCCGTATTGTACTTCAGCGCATTGGCCAACAAATTCGTGACCGCCCGGCGTATCAGCCCCTCGTGGCAGCATACCCTGACCGGCGTTTCCGGAATCCGGACATCGAAGGCGATGCCTTTTTGCGCGAACGAATCATATAGATCGGCCGCCGCGGTACGGCACAGCTCCGCCAAATCTTCGGTCCTGCGCTCGTACGCCGGCTCCAAGCTTTCAAGCTTGGTCAGTTCGAACAAGTCATCGACAAGCGAAGCGATGAACTTGGCTTTCAAATAGATGCGGTTTGCGAATTCGAACCTTTGCGTTTTGTCCTGCTCCATGCCGAGCCGCAGCACTTCCGCATAACCTTGGATCGTCGTAATCGGCGTTTTGAGGTCATGGGAAATATCCATCATCATCCGGCGGCGCCCTTCTTCAAGCTTCCGTTTTGCCGCCTCGGCCTGCTTGAGCCTGTCGGCCATGCGGTTGAAGCGAAACTGGAGGTCCATCAGCTCCCGGTCGGCCCGATAATAAAGCCTCTCGTCTTCCCTGCCTTCGGCGATGCGGTCGAGTCCGCGGGTTACCGCGGCGAGCGGCTTCGTAATCCGTTTGGCCGTGATCCGGCTGTACAGCCATACGCTTGCCAAAAACGCGGCGGCGAACCACAACAAACCCCGCAGCAGAAGACCGGCAAATACGCCGGTGATTTCGGCGTTCGTCTTGGCCAACCGGCTTTCCTTCTGAACGGCCCCGCCCGGGATCGCGACAAGCAGCCGGTATGGCCGGCCGTCAGGCGCAACGAAAGGCGCCAAAGAATAGTAGGCCGAGCGGTTTCCGTCATAAAACATCGCGTACACCTCCTCCTCCGTATAAGCGGATTTGGCTTTTTCCTTGCCGCTGCCGCGCGAAAAAACGACGCGCAAATCGGAATCCAGCACCTGAATGTAACCGCCCAAGGATTGAACGGTTTCATAGGGAATCTTTTCCCAATCGTCCCGGATCAAATGGCTGGCTTCCACCATGGGCAGCGTTTGGTTCAAGTACTGGTCCCGCGCATCATACATGCCTTTGTACACCATGAAACCAATGATGCCGAGAATGACGGAAAAAAGGACGTAGTTAAGCATTAAGCCCGCATGGACGCTTCGCATGTTCCTCATGGCGCCACGTCCCTTGGATCCAGTTTGTATCCCAGCCCTTTAATGGTCACGAGAAACCGCGGTTCCCTCGGGTCGTCCTCCAGCTTGTCCCTCAGCCTGCTGATCTGAACCATGACGGTGTTGCTGTCCTCCAGATAAGGCTCGTTCCATACGTTTTCGTATATTTGGCGTTTCGTGAATATCCTTCCCGGCGATTCCATCAAAAGCTTGAGCAGCTTATATTCGAGCGGCCCAAGCGCAATCTCTTGGCCCCGTTTGTACAGCATGCAGGCTTCGTGATCCAGCTTCAGCGGCCCGCAGACGGTGGCAAGCTTCGGCGAAGCACCGTCTCCGCCGGCCCCTTTCAGCTCATAATAACGGCGAAGCTGGGCTTTGATTCTCGCCACCACCTCGATCGGGCTAAACGGTTTGGAGATGTAATCGTCCGCCCCGATCCCAAGCCCGGTCACCTTATCGACGTCACCGCCCTTGGCCGACAAAATGATGACGGGGATCGTATGTTTTTCCCGGATCCGCCCGATCAGCTGGTAACCGTCCAGCTCCGGCATCATAATATCGACCACGGCCAGGTCCACCTGTTCCTGCTGAATGATCCTCCATGCCTCCTGCCCGTTTCCCGCCACGATCACGCGGCAACGCTCCCGCTCCAGAAACAGTTTCAGCAGCTCCGCGATCTCCGGCTCGTCATCCGCGACAAGAATCGTACGCTCCTCGATCTCTCTTCGTTCATGCATCAATATGATTTCTTCCTCCACTTGTATGTTGGCGGCTTGTCCGCCCTATTCATATAAAAATATACATTGCTATGATCGTCCCATGCGCAACGAATGTCAATTGTAAGGATAATGTAAGGTTGGCTACAAATGGGCTACAGTCTCGATTGATATGCTGATGATACACATCCAAGACAGGAGGAAAAACATGCGAATTGGAGAAATTGCCTTATTCATCGCGAACTTTACGCTGATTCTCGGCAGCGTTCTGGTTACAAGGAAACGGGGACGCTCGTTTTATGGGTATGCCTGGGCCACCGCCGTAACGGCAGTTCTTAGCTTGGTTCAAATCATCGCCGAAGGATATCGCTGGCAGATGCTTCCGGTCTATGCAGCCAGTCTTGTCACCGGAGGCTTGGCCCTGCGCCGCCGGCATCCGTCGCGAAAAGCGGAGGCCCGGACAGATACGCTGCCGGAAAAACCGCGTGCCGCAGCAAAAGGACTCCGCCGCGGAATCGTGGCGTTCCTGTTTCTCGTATATGCGGGAGTGTCGGTCGCGCTGCCGACCCTTCTGCCCGTCTTCAGTTTCGTCAAACCCCAAGGGCCGTACCCGGTGGGAACCACGACGATGATGCTTGAAGATCCAAGCAGGGAAGAAACGGCCACCGCGGACCCTGCCGATCGCCGTAAGCTCATGATTCAAATCTGGTATCCGGCCCAAGCCGGTACCGGAACGGGGCCGGCCCCCTACATCGAGCACCTGCCCGAAATATTGGACGGCTTGCGCCAGGCGATCACCCTTCCCCCGTTCCTGCTGGGCCAGCTTAAATACGTGCATACCGATGCGATGCAAAATGCGGAACCATCCAGGGAACAGGAACGTTACCCGGTGCTGCTGTTTTCCCACGGATTAACCGGCTTCCGGAACCAAAACACGTTCCAGGTGGCGGAGCTCGCCAGCCGCGGATATGTCGTGGTCGGCATCGACCATGCCTACGATGCGGCCGCCGTCGTTTTTCCGGACCATACGGCCATGCTCAAGCTTGAACATGCATCCGGCTTCGATGCTTATGAGGAAAAAAGCAGATTATGGGTCCGGGACGCCAAATTCGTGCTGGATCAATTGCAGCGTTTGAACGATCCGAGCCAAAAAGGGATGTTTTCCGGCAGGCTCGATCTAAACAAGGTCGGCATGTTCGGCCATTCCTTCGGCGGCGCCACGGCAGCGCAAATGCTGCTGGCGGATGGACGGGTCAAAGCAGCCCTGAACATGGACGGCACGCTTTACGGCAAGCCCGTGCCGGAAGGCGGCTTCGGCAAACCCTATCTGCAAATGAACGCGGAACTGAGCATCAGCCGGGACGTCTTCGACAAATCGCTGGATCAGGCGATCCAACAATCCGGCCGCAGCCGGGAGGATTACGAACAATTTTGGGACGAGTCCGCGAAACGACGCCAACGGGCCACTGCCTCGAGCGAGGCGTATTCGGTCACTTTTGCCCACGCGAACCATATGAGCTTTACCGATTTTTATCTGTTCTCGCCGCTGCTTCACCCGAAAGGAGCCGAACCGAGGCAGATGCAAGCTTCGATCAACGCGCTCACCGTTGCATTTTTCGATCGTTACGTCAAGGGAAATCCCGGTCCCTCCATCGAGGAGGTTGCCGGCCGCCTTCCGGGCGTAGCCATGCCATAGCCGCACAACGTATTCATGTACCAAAGAAGCCCCGGGCATTCCTGCCCGGGGCTTTGGTACTTTTTTAGCCTCATATGTTTTGTTTGTGCAATTCCGATCTGGATTTTGCAGCATAACGCAGGACCGGTTTTGCGTTCGATCGCTTTGTGGATGAAATACAGGCTGATCCTTCCAGCCGCTTCGTCCCCGGCCTTCACCAGTTTCAGCACCCAACTTATTCATCGGCCGTCCCATAATCTTTGATCGTTAGGTTGACCTCATACCGGATCGGAACCTCGCTAAAGGTTTGGTCCCAATCTTTTTTGACTGCCTTCCATACATGAGGATACGCAATTCTCAATCTGTTTCCGAAGCCGGCAACGTCCGTTTTGTATTCATGCTGAATTTTATCCAATACATGCTCTACTAAACGCTCCACCTCTTCTTCGGCCGCTTTTTCCGCTCTTTTCAAGAAGTCCGTTTCGATGGTTTTCTCCGAAACCACCCAATGCTCGGCAATTCTTCCTTCAGACTCGATTTCTATTTTAAAAGAGATGTTGTTTCCATCAACGCGGGGCTTAATTTTGCTTTTCATGGACAACACCTCGTATATTATGGGCTCACCTGTCTTTTTGTCCACGCTTTTAACCAAACCGCCCTTCCCCTCTCCGGTTATCCACGTTAAGCCTTCCAATTCTTTTTCATTCAAAAAACCGCGCAGTTTTCTGGTTTTCCCTTCAATGACGGCGGCTCCTTCAAATTTTATGTCCCCATTCGCCGACGAGACGACATTTTGCAAAAGAAAGCTGGTCCCGGAATGCAGCTTCCCCTCGATCTTGGTCAGCGTAGCCGGTGGTAAAATCTTGGTGGTTCTGCCGTGGCCATGTGTCATTTCAACCAGTTTAAACGCCGGAACTTCCATCGGCTTTTTCGAATCCAGCGTTTGGCTCGCCCGGTTCTGAGCGATGAGAAGGAGGCAGCTTGGTCTCATTTCCTGTTCCCTAATAAAAAAATCCAAGATCTTTTGCAGATCCAAGGTACGTGCAAGATCCCCCCCAATAATAATCACTTTTGAATGCTCGTCAAAGGCGCGCTTTTCGATTCTTAATATCATATTGCGTAAGGTCGGGAGGATCGCATCTCCTGTTTCGGAAACGTTGTTATAAGCCTTGGGTTGTGAAGAAGCGTTTTTGGTGCCTTTGCCTGTCGTCTCTGCGGTGACAAACTGATTGGTTATCGTAATTCGATCCCGGCGGGGAGGCCCGCCTGCTTGTCCCGCAGATTCTTCCCGGGACTCCTCCTGTGTGTCCAGATCCAAAGAAGTGCCTACAACCAGGCCCAAATCTTCAATTTCTTTACTGCTCCAGCATCCTGTAAGAGATAAGAGGGTAAGAACCAACAGCGAAATCAAAAGGTTTCGTACCGTAACGTGCTTCAAGCTTTTCCACCTCTCACGCTCGATACCAGAAGCAAAATGACTGGCAGTACGGCAAATAATAATAACGCGGCATTGCCGACCATATCCCCGAATTTAAACAGGTCATTGATATCTTTTGGAACCATGGCAATGAGATAAATAATCGGAACCAAGCCATAAACAAACGGGCGAATCCTTTTTTTGAAGAGTTGGGCCATCCCTAAAGCAGCCGCATAGTAGGTAATCGTAAAGGTCGTGAATATTTGCATAATCCATATGACAAGCAGCCAAGATTCAAACCGTTCAAAGATCAAACCGGGGATCTCAAAACTTCGCATCAGCTCCAGCGTAGGCCACGTACTCATGACCACTCCATCGATTGACAGGGCTCCGATGACCATGACAACGGTGATGACGTAAAAAAGCAAAGGGATGAATACGCCAACCAAAACGACTTTGGCGGCTTTGTCCGGCTGTTTCATAAACGCAACAAGGAGCAGCATAATTTCAGAGCCTAAAAAAAGCGAGCGTAGTTGTCTTGATTCCCTTGAGCGTAGGGACAACTCCCAATCCCAATACGGGACGGAGATTATCTATTTCAAATATGCCTAAACTCAAAAAGGCAACCAGTAAAAAAATGATGATCGTAATAGGGAATATAATTTCAAACAAACGGGCGATCGCGTTGATTCCGCCTGTGATCAGATAAAGACCTATCCATATAAAAGGAAGGATGATGGCCCAGGTGGGGGTGCCTTCCAGCAAAAAAAGCCCGGTTACTTCTGCCATCGTTCTGACTTCATATGCAGAAAGAGTAAAAAAGTAACCTATAATAAGCAAACTGAGGAACCCGCCGATCCATTTCCCCACAATTTCCTGGCTGTATTGATAGAAGGTTTTTTCGGGGTATCGCTGGTTTAATTTCACGATGATCAGCCCTATGATCATGGCGATGATCCCGCCCAAAATAACGGTGATCCACACATCGGGTGTTTTCACCTTCTCCACGGATGTTCGGGGGAGGGTGAGGATCCCGGCTGCAAGAATGTAATTGACGAGGATAACCGCCGCTTGCGAATTCGTAATTTGACCTTTTGGACTACTCATGCTGGTTTTATTTCCTTTCATAAAAGAGCTATCCTTTACGCATGGAATCTTTCTTTTGTATCGCCTTCCGAAAGCGTCTCATCTTCACAAGCGGCATTCGAATCATCAAGTCTTTCCAATCACTTACTCGATAAGGAACGACCGGCGTGATAAAGGGAACGCCAAAACTCTTCAGCCTCACTAAATGGCTGCAAAGGAAAAGGAAAAACAGAACCACCCCGTACAATCCATACACCGCCGCGAAAAACATGGCTACAAAACGAAGCATGCGAAACGAAATTCCGGCGCTGTATTGAGGGACGGCAAAGGAAGAAATGGCCGTCAGCGCCACCACGATCACCATAATAGGACTGATGATTCCCGCTTGCACGGCTGCTTCCCCGATGACTAATCCGCCAACGATCCCCATGGCCGGACCAATAGGTCTAGGCAATCGCAGACCGCCCTCCCGCAGGATTTCGATCGAAACTTCCATGATCAGCGCTTCGATGATGGCGGGAAACGGTACCCCTTCCCTCGTGCCCATGATGGACAAGGCCAGTTTGGTAGGGATCAACCCTTGGTGAAACGAGACGAACGAAATATACAAAGAGGGTCCAAAAAGCGAGATAATAGCTGCAAAATAACGTAATAAGCGGATAAGAAAACTCGGTATCCAACGATCATAATAGTCTTCCGGTGAGTGCAGCATCATACTTAATGAAACCGGAACTATCAAAGCGAAAGGCGTCCCGTCCAACAAGATGGCAACTCGTCCTTCCATCAAGGCACTGTATACGCGGTCGGGGCGCTCCGTATTCTGTACCTGCGGAAAAGGACTGAGGTAATTGTCCTCGATCAGCTGCTCTACATAGCCTGATTCCGGCACATCATCGATATTGATTTTTTTGATTCTTTCCCGGACCTCTTCCACCAAAGCAGGATCAGCCAGATCTTTCATATAGGCGATGACGAGTTCTTTTTTTGAACGCTCTCCTACTTGAAACTTGAGGATGGATAAGTTGCTGTTGCCGCCTTGCTGTCGTAAAAGGGCGGTATTATCTCTTAACGATTCCGTGAAACCTAACCGCGGGCCTCGAACCAACGGCTCCGATGACGGTTCTTCCATATTGCGCGACTTCCCTTTGGTTCTACCGAGAATGAGCGCATTCTGCACGCCGTCCATTAACAGGGCGGTCGAACCCGTCAATATCTTGGACGCCAACTCTTTTGCATGACGTGCTTCCGTTACTTCACCAATGGTAAGAACTTGATTTTTAATATACTCTTTAGAAACGGCTCCTTGCACAATAGATGGCTCCTGATGATGGTTTTCCGAGAAACTCATCATCAGCGATTTCATAATGTGTTTGTCGATAAGTTCTTTATCCGACAGTCCATCCACAAAAATGATGGCCGCACAAATGCCTGTGCCTCCGATCTGAAACTCCCTAAAGTGCACATCCGAATTATGGCCGATTTCTTTTCTCACCCGTTCAAGATCTAAGGCAAAATTCCCCGTAAATGGCTCTAATGAGGCTTGGGCAGCATTCCATGTGTTGTTTTCTTTATTCTCATGTTGTTTCATCGTAGATACCTGCCATGTTATTTTCCTTCGTCTTCCTTGGAGTGATGAATCCATTTAAAAAACCTTGAGAGGACATACGGAACCACAAATGCAATGAATCCCTGCATAAAAACCTTCCAGTCCGGAAGGTAGAAAAGCACCATTTTCCACATGTCGGCCCCCTGTCCAAGGCAACATTTGCGTCGTTTAGGCATGCGTCCCTGTAATTCCATTATGGTCTAAGCCACAACCGTTTATTCTTCATACATCGACTATGCAGGAGTAAATGGATGATCATTGGAATGGATGGGAAATAAAGCGAGGCGAAACGGATCACGATGGATTCATACTCCCCTTCTAAAAAGAGCCTTTGCCGCAGTAACGGCAAAGGCTAGTAACGGCAAAGGCTCGGGGGACAAAAGGCTGTGGAACCCACGGCGCGCAAAGGATGAATCTAAGCGAAACCCGCCGTTAGGCAGCAAATTGTTCAAGCATCTTACTACATTTTCTTCAAACCTGGTGTTTGGGCCTCAACTTTTGCGGGGCGGTTTACTTCCGAACGACAGCGTATCCTTTGTCCTGCAGCAGCTTGATGATGCCGTGCTCGCCCAAATAATGAGCCGCCCCAACCACGATGAAATACTCTTCTTTTTTGCCGTTTTTCAAGTATCCGTCGATTTTTTCGGCCATTTTCTCGTTGCGGTCGATCAGCATCGCTTTGTTGTATTCCGGCTCGGCAGCCATGCTGTTGGTCAGTTCGAGCAGCTGCTCGTCATTGCCCGTTTTCCACATCTGGGCCATCTTGTCTACGCCGTCATCCAGCACGTCGAAATTGTCCAGCGCGTTGTTCAGGTTTTTCTCCTGCAATTCCTTGGAGAAGCCATTGAACATGCTCAATTGGGATTCGTAGGATTCCAGCTCGACCACCGGGATTTTGCGTTCGATCGCTTTTTGGATGAAATACAGGTCGATCCCTGCAGCCGCTTCGTATCCGGCCTTCACCGATTTCAGGCTGCTGATCGTCGTTTCGACGACCCAAGGTTTGAAGGCATCCAAGGCGTCCGGCTTCATGCCGCTTTGCTGCAGGATTTTGCCAAGCTTGGCGTACGTCTCGCCGGAAATATGATCCTTCAGCGTCGTTCCGTCCTGATACATGCCCATATCCATGACCATCTTCTGCTGCGCTTCGCCGGCCGCTTTGCTCAGATCGATCTCGACGCCAAGATAGTCAGCTTCGGCAAACGCTTCTTCAAACTCCGGACGCAGCGGGTAAAAGCTGTCATCCGCAATATGGATCGAGCCTACCAAATACACCGTGTTCCCGTTGTTCTCCACTTCCCACATGAAGCCCTTGCCGCCGGTCTTGGCGGTTTCGGTTCCCTTGGAAATGAGCAGCACCGTGCGCGTTTTGGCATCCCAGCGAACTTCGTAGCCCGTTGCGTCGCCAACCACCCGAATAGGTGCATACGTCACGCCGTTGATCCGTTTGAGCTTGCCTTTCAGCGTAATCGTTTTGCCGTTCACGACGGCGTGAATCGTATCATTCGCAGCGCCCGTCAGCGTGGCATCCATCGCCTGGAGCGTCGATTTCAGCGGAACATACGTGGTACCCTGCTCGATGATCGGCGCGCCTCCGGCATATTGAACGGCGTGGTTATTCACTTTGACTGCCGGCTGCTGCGGAGCGGCCATGGCAGGCGCGGCCGTGGCCATGAGTCCCGCCGAGATCGTGATGGATAAGAGCATTCGTTTCCAATGTTTCATGTTGGATTCTCCTTAAAATTTAATGAGTATTTGGATGAGATTCAAATCTTGTACGCCTTCATGGCTTTGCGAAGCTCTTTGAACGACGGACGTTTGCCGTACATCAGGACGCCGGTGCGGTAGATCTTGGCCGACAACCAGCCGAACACGATGATCGACACGACGAGCAGCGCCAGGGAAATCAGAATTTGCCAGGTCGGCACGGTGCCCATTCCGATCCGCACCAGCATCGCGGTAGGAGCCGTGAACGGGATGAAGCTCGTGACTTTGATCAGCATCGTTCCCGGCGAGCTGATGCTGAAAATGCCGATGTAGAACGCGGCAAGCCCAAGCATCGTAATCGGCATGACCGCCTGCCCCAGCTCTTCGGTGCGGCTGACGATGGAACCGACGGCGGCATACAGCACCGCAAACAGGAAGTAGCCGACAATGTAGAACGCCAGACCATACAGCAGCACGGAAATATTGAGATCCGTCAGGCTCAGGTGGAACTCCTGAAGCATGCCCACGTTGTTCGGCAGCATGAGGTTCGCTACCACCACCACGCCAAACACGGCGATTTGAACAAGCCCTACCAGGAAAATCCCGATGATTTTGCCGAACATTTGGTTCAGAGGTTTCACGCTCGTAATGAGAATTTCCATAATGCGCGAGCTTTTTTCGGCGGTGACTTCCGCGGCGATCATGTTGCCCGTCATCATATTGGAGCTGAAGAACAAAATCATGAGAAAATAGACCGTGACGTAATTCATGATTTTCTGGTTTCTTTCCTTTTCCGTGTCCCCTCCGGCATTGGCCTTCGCCTCTTCGGATAAGTCAAGCGAATCCAGGCTTACCGGTTTATTCAGGGCCGCGATTTGCTCCGCGGTCAAGGCATCCTTGGCGATCATCGCCGTTTTGACGTTTTGCAGCGCTCCTTGCAGATACGTGCTCAGCCCTTGCCCCATTCCGCCTTCGCCGGCATAGACGACTTTCGGAAAAGACGAATCGGCCGGATCCTCCTCGAACTTCAAATACCCTTCAAGCTTGCCGTCCTTCACGTCCTGCTTCAACGGCTCTTCGGCATTTCCTTCATATTTCACAAACGTATAATCCTTGTTACCCGAAGCCGCCGCATACTTTTCCAGTTCGGACGCCACGGCCTGCCCGCTGCCGGTCAAAAGACCGATTCGATCCGGGCCGTCGTCCCCGCCGCTGAATTGTTTGATGAAATACGGCACGTTCATCCCGATCGTGATCAGAATGGCCAGCACCAGCGTCGTAATAAGAAATGATTTCGTTTTGACTTTATTTTTGAACGTAAAACCGATAATCGTCCCCAGATTATTACTCATTGGATTCACCCACCTCTTGAATGAAGATTTGGTTCAACGTCGGCTCCTTGATTTCGAAGCGTTCAACGGCCGTTTGCGCCATCGCATGCTGCAAAATCAGCTGAGCCGTATCCGGCGTGCCGATCTTGATCTGGTAACCCCGCTCGTTGCGTTCCACCGATTTGACGCCCGGGATGGATTCCAGCCGTTCCACCTCTCCCACGGTATGCAGCACGACCTCTTCCCGCGGGTAACGGCTTTTGATTTCCTTGATATCCCCCTGCACTACCGTATTAGAGCGATGAAGAATCGTGATGCGGCGGCACAGCTCCTCGACATGTTCCATCCGGTGCGTGGAGAACAAAATGCTTGTTCCGTTGTCCCGGAGCTCTTTGACCGTCGCCTTGAGCAGTTCCACGTTGACCGGATCCAGGCCGCTGAAGGCTTCATCCAAAATCAAAATTTGCGGTCTGTGCACGACGGCGGCGATAAAACCCATTTTTTGCTGATTGCCCTTGGACAGCTCCTCGATCCGCTTATCGTAATACTCCGGCACTTCGAACCGGTCGAGCCAATAACGCAGGCTTTTGTCCGCGTCCTGTTTGGACATCCCGCGCAGCCGCGCCAGATAAACGATCTGCTCGCTGACCTTGATCTTCGGATACAAGCCCCGTTCCTCGGGCAGATATCCCATCACCCGCGTCAGTTCATTGCTGTAGGGCTTGCCGTGGTAACGGATTTCGCCCCCGTCCGGATAAATGAGCCCCAGCACCATCCGCATCGTCGTCGTTTTGCCGGCGCCGTTTGCGCCCAAAAGGCCGTAGATTTCGCCCTGCTCTACCTGGAGCGATATGTTGTTCACCGCCGTTTTTTCCCCATACTGCTTAAACACGTGATCCAATTGCAACGATACCATGCGTTTAATCTCCTTTCCCTGACTGCATTCCCGCAGGCAGATGGCCTTTTAGCCACAGGCTTAATATTTCATCCAACTCAAGCGTCCTCGTCTTTAACACCGAAATGCCCGAGTCGTGCAAAATCCGTTCCGCTTGCAAACACTCCGTCGTAATCATGCGCACCACGCCATGGAATTCCTGCTGGACCTGAATGATGCCGGGCAAATCCTCGGCCAGGTCCATGCCGCCGCTGATCCAAAGCTCTTTCCAATTGTCCATCAGGCCGTCCTTTTCCGCCATGCCGTGGAGCTTGCCGTGATGCAGGAGCACGACGTAATCGGCCAGCCTTTTCACTTCCTCGACGATATGGGTCGAAAGCAAAATGGTTGCCTCCCCGGATTCCATGTACTCGCGAAGCTCGTCGATCATCAGCTTCCAAGCGAACGGATCGAGCCCCGAGGAAGGTTCGTCGAGCAGCAGCAGCTTTGGCCGATGCGCCAGCGCGGCGGAAATTTCGTATTTGCGCCGCTCCCCCTTGGACATTTTTTTCAACTTGATGTTTCTGGGGACCTTGAATTTTCCGAGCAGCTCCTCAAAATACGTCTGGTCCCACTCCGGATACCATTCCGCCCGGAACTCGGCCGCTTCCTCCGCGGTCAAATTGTCCTCTTCGACGCTGGACTTTTCCGACACGAACCCGATTTGGCGCCGCACCTGCTGCGGAATCTCGTGGGGATAACTTTCGCCGAACCAGGCAATGTCGCCCCGGTCGGGAAAGACGATTTTCAAAATCATATGAATGAGCGTGCTTTTGCCCGAACCGTTTTCCCCGATCAATCCGATGACGTATCCTTTAGGCAGTTTCAGGTTGATGGGGCCGATCAGCTTTTGCCGCATTTTTTTCTCGACGCCCTTCATTTCGATGGCCGTTTGCTCCATTACGACTCACCTTCCTTCTCCTCCGGATGATATTTTTTATGCAAAATGGCCAGAAACAGCCGCTTCAGCTCTTCCTCTTCGTATTTCACGGACATGCCGACATCCACCGCCGAACGCAGCGCTTCCTCTACCGCTTCGCGCCGGAAGGTCTCCCGTTCCGTATCGCCGACCTTGGCGACAAACGTTCCGGTGCCCTGCTTCGTTCGCAGCAGCCCTTCGCTTTCCAGGTCCTGATACACCCGGCGGACGGTAATGACGCTGCAGTTCAAACCTCCAGCAAATTCCCTGATGGACGGCAATAGGGTCCCCTCCTTGATTTGCCCGCTGATGATCAGCGACCTTAACTGGGATTCGATCTGATGATAAAGCGGTTCAGCGCTATTTTCATTCAGTTGTATTGGAATCCACACCTTTCGCACCTCACCTCTTGCTTTCCCGGTCAGTACGCCGCTTTCGGCAATTCTGCCAGAGGTCAGCCTTTAATCCAATCCTTATTCCGGTCGGGTTACACCAAGTCTCTGCTTCTCAGTTTAAGCCGGGTTAACCTCGTGAACACCGTCAAACTCGCGGCCGCTGCCGCAAGCATGCCCCACATTAGAGGGGAAAGCAGCTTCCACCGGGCCCCCGCCTCGATCGAATAAAGCAGCATGTTCCCGCCGCATATTTTAATGACGACCGCCGCCGCAATCGCTCCACCAAACAGGATCAACGTCGATCTGAAATACGCTTTGCCGTGGTTGGCTAATTCAAAATACATATAAGGTCCCGAAATCGCCAGCCCATAACCGATCCATGTCAGCGCAAAAGCCGCATAACCGGCCAACGACATGCCGCTTCGCATCGGTTCGGCGGTCCAGAACATGATCCCGAAAAATACGATGCCATTGATGCTAAAAGCGATAAACATCTGCAGCAGGCGATAGCTGATAATGACGTGATCCGATATCGGCAGCGCCCGGAAATACGCCAGCATTTGCGTATACGAATCCTCGCTCAAATATTTGAAGGATCTTCGGCTGAAATAAAAACCCAGCATCGGAATGAGCAGCAAAAACATCCCGTCCGTGACCGGGCTTACGTATTCCGGCGCTTCCATCTGCCCCCGAACGGCCATCCCGATCATCACCGCCATATATACCGCATAAACAACGGTCCAAACCAGATATCTTTTCTCGCATCTCAGGTCCTTCTGCATGATGAACCAAGCCTTTCTCGCGTTTTCCAAAACGGCTCTCCCCCGCTCCCGTCAAGACTTATCCGTCAGGTTAAAATTGTTCCATTTTTTCAGGTGTGCATATGCCACGTTTACTGTGCTCACTGTATATATCTTTATACACAGTATACAGGGTGAAGCACACTCATGCAATAGCCGTTTCGCTAAAAGTTTGGAAAAATTTATGGGACGAAAAAAAGGCCCGGATCCGCAGTAACGGATCTCGGGCCTTGCGGCGCAAGGACTTGATTCACTTATCAATAAACGAATGCAGCCGGATACTTGGCAAAAAAATCAAGCATGTTTTGCACGACCTTCAGCTGGGCTTCGGGCGCCTGGATTTCCAGCATCGAAAAAGCGGTATGGTCCTGCCCTGTAAACCGGTAGGCCGCCCCGAACGTCTGATAGGCTTCGGCGTCTTTTTGCATGCGATATTGAACGACATGTTCGTTCAGCATCGAACGGTTTTCGAATGCCGGCAGATCCGGGACCATCCCTTGTTCTTCCGCCCATGCCTTCATACCCGGAAAATAACTTCCGATCCTTTGAATCGCGCATCCGCCGCAGGATCCCGTGTCCAGGTACGTCATGCGGATTTGGGGGTTGGACGGGTCTTGGAGCTCGATTTTGACCGAGCCGTCCATGCCGGTATCCGCCGTCACGACCTTCCAGTGGCGCGGAGCCAGAAGCAAATAACCGTGATTGCTGCCTTCGTTCAGGAAAAACGCTCCCCAATGCGCCAATTCAGGAACCGGAATGGCGGTTCCCCGCAATATCGGCAAATCCTTATGCGGAACATTCGGCGGCGTAATTTCGCCGTAAAACGCTCCCGAGATGCAATACAGCGGAATCTGACCGATGCCTTCTCCCGGTTGATCCAGCTTCAGCACGCCGCACTGCACGCTTGCCTGCTCGCTTGTGCTTGCAGGACCGCCTTGCCCTGGGCTTGAATCGCCTTCTTGGCCCGAAGCGGGCTGGTCTTTCGGATGCTGACCGGTTTGTTCTTGATCATGCTGCTTGTCTGCCGACATCGAGCCGGGGGTTGATAACGAGGTGGTAAAAAGCAGGATTAGCATAACGGCAGCCGCCAAGATGTAAAGCCTTCCCCTCATATTCCCCGATGAAGTTTTGCCGATACGTTTCATGTGGATCCCCGGACCTTCTTTAGTGATTTGGAGTTTCACTCTTATACTCTTTAGACGTAATGAGGAACCATAAAGTTATCAATTTTTTAATTTTTCTGTAAATTGTCCGACTTGATGCTTTCACCCCTTATCATGATCATCCGGTTGCCGCGAAAAAGCGCACAAATACTAATATGAGGGAGAAAAAACAAAAAGACCTTTTCATTTGGCCTGCATGTATCAGATGCCGAAGCACCTCCAGGTCAACTTGAAAAGGTCTTTCTTAAAGCCGTTCACTCGAATGAACATATTCGCTTGGTCAAGCGCCCAAAATAACGTCCCAAACCGGTTTCGTATGCCCGCCCGGATACAAGACGTACAGCAGGACATAAACCACGACCCCCGTAATGGCGGTAATGAACCAGATGGTTGCCGTCACTCTTCCCCATTTCCGGTGCTTCGCGAATTTCTCCTTGAAGCCAAGCACCAGCGTCGTAATCCCGAACACCGCAGCTACGGTCGCTAGGGTAATGTGGAAGATGAGGAAGATCTGATAGTATACTTGAAGCTCATCCGAGCCGCCCCAAGACGTGTTGCCTACGAATGCCGTTCTGGACACGTAAATGATGAAAAACAGGAGCGCTGCAACGGCACCAAGGATCATCACTTTTTTATGGGCTTCCCGTTTGCCGCGAATAATGAGCGCCCAGCCTATAGCCACCAAAATCGCGCTGATGACGATAAACGACGTGCTGATGGTCGGCAGCAGCGTATATAAATCCATCGAAATCCTCCTTACTTCACAAAAGCGGGCGGTTTACGCCCGATTCAATGAACCTTCGTTAAACTCGGCAGGCGGAATGTCTTCTTCCTTATTTTCGGCCCGATACCAGCGGAAAAATACTCTTCCCAACATCGAGGCGAAAATGAACTCCTGAATGAACTTCATGACGATGCCGCCTACCTGCTGGTCGACCTTCGTGCTCATGATGTTAAAAAAGGTTGGGCCGCCAAACGCTTGCAGAAGCTTGGACGGATCGCCCGACACGCAATATCCCATCGCTTCGGCCCATACGTTCGGATCGCTGAACGTGGCGTACATCGGCTTGGCCGAAAAAATGATCAGGCCGCAAGCCGGCGTCAGGAGCACCATGTTCAAGAAAATATAACCGATTTTGGCCAGCCCCGAGGCTTTATCTTTTTCCGGGAGCGGATTGATCAGCGTCCACCACATCAATATAGCCGCAATGAACAGCACCAGATAATATAGACGGTGCACGGCAAAATGCAGCATGACGTAGTCATGTACCGCCGGAAAATGGTAAAACGAAAACAATCCGTTAAATACGAGCGCGGCGACGATCGGACGGGATAAAAATCCCAGCTTTTTGAACGGATTCACCTTTAAAATCGCTCTCCACAACCACGCCGGTATCCCCATCATAAGCAGCGGCGGCGCCACCAGATAGGATAATGCCATCGTCGTCATGTGGAACGTAAACATCAAATGTCCGAGCAGACTGATTGGGCCGCCTTGAGCAAGGTATAACACCAGCATACCGCAGACGAAGCTGATTTTTTTGTTTACAGGGACGGGTTCGCTCCCCGCAAACCTCTCGCTAAGCGGACCGATCACGACGAAATATGCAGCCGTTACAAGCAGCATACACGCCAGAAACAGCGGACTAAACAATTCGCTAAAGCTAAAATATTCTAACCCCAGCATGTGAAAACCTCCTCTCAAGCGGTATCAGTTCTGTCGAATTTGTGACAATGGCCTTCCATTGAAAAAAAGAGGGGGCAACAAAGCCCGCCTCTTTATCTATTTTACCACCATACCCAGTACAATGCTGTGACGATCGCCGTACCGGCTACGAAAAATCCGCCGATCATGAAGATAATCGGAATCAAATGACCGCGATCCTTCAAGTGCATCCAATAACCCATTTGGACGAGGACCTGAAGTATGGCCATCACCAGGAGCAGCAGCACGGTAAACGCGGCGTTCACTCCGCCCGCCATAACGGCCGCAAAGGCAATGGCTGTCAGAATGATGGAGAAAATGAAAACGATGATATGCTTTTGAGGCCCCTCGTGGCGCTCGCTATGTTTCACGATGCCACGATTCGCCTGATGTTCTGTCGTCATATCTTAGCCCACCTTCCCGAGCAGGTAAACGACCGTAAAGATGAATACCCAAACGACGTCGATAAAGTGCCAGTAAATGGCCGACACGTAAATCTTAGGCGCCGTTACGACCGTCAAACCTTTTTTAAAGAGCTGTCCAATCAGGATGGAAATCCAGACGACCCCGAACGCAACGTGTGCGCCGTGGAAGCCGACCAGCGTATAAAACGCCGAACTGAATGCACTGGTCGTCATGCCGAATTTCTCGGCATGGACGTATTCGGCAAATTCGTAAATTTCAAGGCAAAGGAAGGCCAGACCCAAAAGGACCGTAATCGCAAGCCAGCCGCGCAGCGCGCCGACCTTGTGGCGGTGCATCGCCTGAACGGCGAACACGCTGGTCAAGCTGCTGACGAGCAGGATCAACGTCGTGATCGCCGTCATCGGCAGTTGGAAAAGTTCGCTCGCGGTAGGACCTTCATTCGTTTGATTGCGAAGCGCCAGGAACGTCGCGAACAGGGTACCGAACAATACGGCCTCTCCGCCAAGGAAGAGCCAGAAGCCGAGTACTTTATTGCGGCCTTCTAACGTCGCTTTTTCCGGTTCGTGCGGCAAAGCGCCTTCTGTATGCGTTGCACTCATGCTTTTACCCCCTCTTCCTCCAGCTCTTCTACTTCGATATGCCAGCCGTGATCGTCATACAAGGAACGAAGCAGCATGGAACCGAACGTGATGACCAGACCGATGATGACAACGATCCAGTTGTTGAAAATCATGCTCATAAAGGAATTCGAGAATTGTTCTTTGCTGAACATGAATCCGAGACCGGCAATGAAAATGCCGACGGACATGACGAAAGGCAAAATGGTTGGCGACGGCATGTGGATCGGACCCAGCGGTTCCGCAGGAGTCATTTCCTTGTTGCCGGCCATTTTTTCTTTCCAGAAAGCATCGATGCCGCGTACGAGCGGAATTTGCTTGAAGTTGTATTCCGCAGGCGGAGACGCGATGGTCCATTCGAGCGTACGTCCGTCTTCCCAAGGATCGTTGGCAACGCCTTTCGGTTTCGCCCAAGTCGCAAACGCGTTGATCAGGAAGACCAAAATGCCGATACCCATCAGGATGGCGCCGATCGTACTTACCAAGTTCAGCGTGTCGAAATTCTGGTTAGGCAGGTACGTAAATACGCGACGCTGCATCCCCATCAGACCCAGGAAGTGCTGCACGAAGAACGTCAGATGGAAACCGATGATAAAGAACCAGAAAGAAATTTTGCCGAGCGTTTCATTCAGCATGCGGCCGAACATTTTCGGCCACCAGTAATGCAAGCCTGCCAGGAGGCCCGATACGAGACCGCCCACGATAACGTAGTGGAAGTGAGCGACGACGAAATACGTGTCATGGAACTGGAAGTCGGCAGGAGCCGAAGCAAGCATCACGCCTGTTACCCCACCCATAACGAATGTCGGGATAAATCCGATCGCAAACAAGTTCGGACTCGTGAAACGGATCTGCCCGCCCCACATTGTGAACAGCCAGTTAAAGATTTTGATGCCCGTAGGCACCGCGATGAGCATCGTCGCAATCGAGAACAGCGCGTTCGCAACCGGTCCGAGACCCGTCGTAAACATGTGGTGCGCCCAAACCATGAAGCCCAGGAAGGCGATCAGGATCGTAGCGAATACCATCGAGCTGTAACCGAAAAGACGTTTGCGCGAGAATGTCGGTATAACCTCGGAAATGACGCCGAATGCCGGCAGGATGAGGATATACACTTCAGGGTGGCCAAAGATCCAGAAGATATGCTGCCAAAGAACGGGGTTACCGCCATTGGCGACTTCGAAGAAATTCGCTCCCAAAATCCGGTCGAACGACAGCAATACCAAACCTACCGTAATGGCAGGGAATGCAAACAGGATCATGGCGGACGTGATGAAAGACGTCCATGTAAACATCGGCATTCTCATGAAAGACATGCCTGGGGCGCGCATCGTGATGATGGTCGCCAGGAAGTTGATGCCCCCGATCAGCGTACCGAGACCGGCAATCTGAAGGCCGACGGTGTAAAAGTCGACGCCATGCGAGGTGCTGTAAGTATTTGTCGAAAGCGGGGTATATGATGTCCAGCCCGCGTCTGGAGCTCCACCCATAATCCAGCTCAGGTTAAGGAGCAAGCCGCCGAACAGGAATGTCCAGAAGCCCAGAGAGTTCAAAAACGGAAACGCGACGTCACGCGCGCCGATCTGCAGCGGGATTACCGCGTTCATCAGCGCGAAGATGACAGGCATGACGCCCAGGAAGATCATCGTCGTTCCGTGCATCGTAATCAATTCGTTAAAGGTTTGCGCCGAAACGAAATCATTCATCGGCTTAATCAGCTGCAGCCGGATCAGAATCGCTTCGATGCCGCCGATCGCGAAAAACAAACCGCCGGCCAGCAAATAAAGAATGGCTATTTTCTTATGGTCGACTGTCGTCAGCCAATCCATCAAGCCCTTGTGGCGCTTGACACTATGAGCATGAGCCAAGGTTGATACCCCCTTATAAAAAATCTTGCTGTTGATAACGATTAGTAATTCAATTTGTAGTTAGCCAAGTAATCGGCAATGCCATCGATTTGTTCGTCTGTCAGACCCAAATCTTTTGGAGCTGGCATTTTGTTGCCCGGTTTGACGGCTTGCGGATCTTCAAGCCATTCCTTGAGGTTTTCCTTCACCGGTTTGCCTCCGTCTTGACCCTCGTTCAGCAAGATACCCGCAACAGATTCACGCGAACCGATGCCGGTAAGGTTCGGGCCCACAGGACCGCCTTGGTCACCTACAGCATGGCAAGACAAGCAAGATTTTTTGAACGTTTCGGCCAGTGCCTGATCTTTAGGCAGAACCGCAGGCGCTTTCATTGCGGCAACCCATTTGTCAAACGCATCCGGGCTTACCGCCTTGACCTTGAATTCCATCAGCGCGTGCGAAGCCCCGCAAAGCTCGGCGCATTTACCGCGGTAAACGCCTTCTTTGTCGGTCTTGAAGCTGAATCTGTTAATCGTTCCATCCGGGTTGGTGTCCATTTTACCGGACAAGGACGGTACCCAGAAGGAGTGGAGAACGTCCGCCGTCTTCAGTTCGAAGGCAATGTTTTTGCCCGTCGGGATCATCAGTTCCTGAGCGGTTTTCACGCCGTATTGCGGGTATTCGAACTCCCACCAGTACTGGTGGCCGGTTACTTTTACCTGCACGGAACCCTTCTCATTGTAATGATCGTCGCCAAAAGCAAAAATCTTTTGCACGGTCGGTACGGCAAGAATGAATACCAGAACGAGCGGAATAACGGTCCAAATGACCTCCAGCTTGAAGTTGCCTTCCACTTGTTTCGGCACTTCCGTTTGTCCCTTTTTCCTGCGGAACTTAATCAAAACGTACACCGCAATTGCAAATACGACGATCAGGACGACGATCATGATCGTGATTGAAAGCTTCATCAAATCGTACTGTCCTTCCGCCACAGGCCCCTGTGGTCGTAATGCCGACAAGTCCTCGCGGCCGCACCCGGCTAAAAGCAGAGAAAACACTGCGAGCAAGGGAAGAAGTCGCTTTACAGCCTGCCACCGTTTCATCATTGATCTACCCCACTTTTTACATTTTCACAGGCGCCGCCAAAGAGGCACTAGGCGGTCTCATACCTGCGCTATAACGGATGTATTGCTACTGTCAACTAAAACAATCACCTATTTAATATAAGTTTAAGGTAATATTTTGTCAATGATTCTGACCTAGTTCACAAATTGTTCGAAAAGTGCTGAAAGTCGCGCCACGCAAGCATTTGCAATCGTTTTCGGACACGCTGCGCGGCCCCTTTCCCCCTTCCGTTTGCAACCATGTTATTCCCTTTTCGTATACCCATTTTTCCCTCTTTTCATTCACTTTTCCTCCGGATTCGTCCATCAAACCGTCACCAAATCGTCAAAATTCAACATCCGCGTCGAATGCGTTGCCGTTGTTTCAGGCTTTGGCAAGCCGAGCCTCGGGCTTTCGGCGGCAATCATAACCACCCGTCCAACGGGTGGTTTGCACTTGGGGTATAACCCCCTGTTGCCAAACTGCGCCTAAAGACGCTAGCCTGACAATAAATTGTTCAGGCTCAGTGTAATTTGTCTCTTTCACTT
>NZ_BORW01000035.1 GCF_018333375.1 Paenibacillus cookii | reverse complement strand
CGAAAGGGCTGAAAAGTTTGCTTTCTCGTTACTTGGAACTTCGTTAACCTTTTGGAACCGCCGTATGCGGACCCGCATGTACGGTGGTGTGAGAGGACGGGGGTTTGCCGCCCCCTTCTACTCGATTTTAAGAGTCGCAGATCAGCGGCTCTTTTTTGTTAAAGCGAGGGACGATTAGGACGCTGTTCAAAAAAGGGTCATCCCGCACTGCGCAAAACGTATTTCAGAATGTATAGGGATAAAGCTGAAGTCGCATCCTACAGGAAAAAGGATTTTACCCAGGAGGCAACTGAAATGGATCAGGAAAAAACCAAATCCAAACAAGCCGAGGCCGAGGACCGGTTCCCAAGTACCAACTCCCTCAAAGAGACGCAAGCAGCAAAAGACGTCGAAGCATCCGAGGAACTCAACGGCAGCGATTTTCGATCCGCATTTAAAAATCCGGTGACGGGCGAAGAGCGACTTTACTAATTCCTTTTTATATCCGGACCCTTTTTCCTCAAGCAGGATTGCAAAACGTTGTAAGCAGCATACAAGAGCGTAAAAACTCCCAACTATTCAGGCGGGAGTTTTTTTTGGCGACTCCATGCTTTTTTGCTTGAATGGACTTGAACCAGAAGGGGAAGGAGCAGAAAGTTAGAAATTTCTGTCCAGCAATATCCCTGTTTGTTCTGCCATGGCTCGCGGAGGGATCGGCATTCCGTTTCTGAACCACCATTCCACACCCGAAAAGGTCTCGATTTGAAAACGCGCGAGCTGCTTACCCTCTGCATGTTAAGCGCGCTCGGCGGTGCCGAAAGTCAAGTCAAGGCGCATGTCCGGGGTAATCTGAATGTGGGCAATGACAAGGAGACGATGATTGCCGCCATCACGCATTGCTTTCCCTATATGGGATTTCCGAGAACATTAAATGCTTTGGGCTGCATAAACGAAATCATTCCGGAATAGTGGCGTTTTACTGTCGGGTCCAGGGGATTGAACACGCGCCCAAACCGTTCTGGCCGTCTAATGATAATAAAAGAGAGTAGGGACGATGATATGAAAAACGAGCATTTAAGCAACAGCACTATTTTTCCGTTAGGTGAGAAAGTGGAACAACATTTTATCGGTGACGCCTTCTTGCAGATGGTGTTTACCGATCCCGCCCCGCTCAATACGGCGATCGGAAACGTCACTTTCGCTCCAGGCGCCCGCAATAACTGGCACGCTCACCATGCCGGGCAAGTGTTGTTGGTTACCGGAGGGGAAGGGTGGTACCAGGAAGAAGGCAAACCGGCCCGACTGCTCCAAACAGGCTACGTGGTCAACATTCCGCCGAACGTAAAGCATTGGCATGGGGCCACCAAAGAGAGCTGGTTTGTACACTTGGCACTTACGCCGGGGCAAACCGATTGGTTAGAACCCGTAACAGAGGAAGAATACAATAAACTCTAATAAAAAATGTGCTCAAAATACAAAGCTGCCGAATCGACGATCGATCGGCAGCTTTGTCGCGTTTATTGGCGATTTTCAGCATAATGAATAGAAAAACCGCCAAGGTATTTTAATAAACAAATTACCTTGACAGACACAGTAATATGATTTATTATGCAGATATGAAGGTGATTGCAGGAGCGATAACAAAATCACATCCGAGCCGCTGCGCGGTCATACGGATACGATGATTTTACGGCTCTTGTCTGAAGCTGTATGCAAAGCGCTTGTTAGAGAACTTATTATAAGGAGATATGGCCCGATGAATGAGAAGTTATCCAGTTATTTGAACGGTATTTTCGCACCCTATGATGGGGTAAAAAGCGTCGCGGAATTAAAGGCAGATTTACTCGCCGATGTGCAGGAGCGGTTCCGTGAACTTAAAGCCGCAGGCAAGGACGATGAAACGGCGTTTAAGATGACGGTGGAGGGCATCGGCGACATCGAGCAAACGATCCTGGAGGTCGCCAACCTCTCCCGTTCGCTGGAACGGCAAGTGGTGACAAACCTTAGCTCGAGCAACCTGGCGAAAAGCGACTTTGCGGGCGTGACGGCTCATCAAGGTCGATTTAATGGCAGCGCGCTGCACGGCTCCGACTTTTCAGGGGCAGATTTAACCGGCAGCTCGTTTGAGAGCAGCGATGTGCGTGAAGCTAATTTCGACTTTGCCAATCTGACGGATTGCAGCCTGTTTGCCCTCGACCTGACAAATGCAAGCTTCAATAAAACGATCCTGGTACGCACCAACTTCACCGCGTCGGGCCTGGATGGAGCCAAATTCACAGACGCAAGGCTGACCGACGTCATATTATCGAAGACCGATCTTAGAAACGCGGTGTTTGAAGGATGCTTATTTGATGGCGTTGACTTTAAGCACTCCGATCTGAGCGGGCAATGTTTTGACGGACAGACGTTTATCGGCGTTAAGTTTGAAAAAGCGGCATTGACCGGAGCTTCGTTCAAGCACGCTACCTTTAAAAACGTTTCCTTTCAGCCGGGGTTTACTTTAACGAAGAAGTATTATCGCATGATCAAAACCATCTCCTTTGACGGCGCAACGATGGATAAACTGACCTATGCCGCCCTTAAAGGGATGGAAGCCGATTTGTCCAAAGTGACAGTCATATAAGGGAGGGAATAGGGATGCAAACCGTGCAGACCAAGGCGATTCAAGTCAAAGGACTACTAAAATCCTATAAGCAGCACCAAGTGCTGAAGGGCGTAGATTTCGATGTGGAAAAGGGCAGCATTTTCGCTCTCCTCGGCTCCAACGGCGCGGGCAAGACGACGACGGTAAAAATCCTTACCACGCTGGTTAAGCCTGGCGGCGGCACCGCCACCGTCAACGGATTCGATGTCGCGGCCAAGTCGGATCACGTGCGGCAATCGATCAGCCTGACCGGCCAATTTGCGGCCGTGGATGAGATTTTGACCGGACGGGAAAATCTGGTGATGATTGCCAAGTTGAGACACCTCAAAAACCCGCATCAGGTGGCGGATCACATGCTTGAACGATTCGGCCTGACAGGCGCAGCCGACCGCAAGGCGTCCACTTATTCGGGAGGGATGCGCCGCAGGCTGGACATCGCCCTAAGCCTTGTGGGCAATCCGCAGATCATTTTCCTCGATGAGCCGACGACCGGTCTTGACCCCGAGTCGCGCATCGAGGTTTGGAAGATCGTTAAGGAACTGGCCGACAGCGGCACGACCGTATTCCTGACCACGCAGTATTTGGAAGAAGCCGAGCAGCTTGCCGACCGAATCGCCATTTTGCACGAGGGCAGGATTATTGCGAACGGCACGCTTTCGGAGCTGAAAAAGCTGTTCCCGTCCGCCAAAGTGGAGTATGTCGAGAAACAGCCGTCGTTGGAGGAAATCTTCCTCGCCATCGTCGGCAAAAAGGAGGAAAGGTAATGGAAACGATAAAAAAACATTTTTTTAGCGATATGGGCGTGATGCTCGGGCGTTCCATGCGCCATATTTCCCGCAGCATGGACACGATTATTACCGTGACCATCATGCCTATTGCGTTTATGCTGCTGTTTGTCTATGTATTTGGCGGCGCGATCCAGACGGGAACGGGAAACTATGTGAATTACCTGCTGCCGGGTATTTTGTTAATTGCTATTGGAAGCGGCATATCTTACACGGCTTACCGCCTCTTTATGGATATGCAGCGGGGCATCTTTGAGCGGTTCCATTCCATGCCGATTGCGCGTTCCTCCGTACTGTGGGGGCATGTGCTGACCTCGCTGGTATCCAATGCCATATCCCTTGTCGTCATTATTCTCGTCGCGCTCCTGATGGGCTTTCGTTCGCCGGCGGGGGTGCTGCCATGGCTTGCCGTAGCCGGCATACTCATGCTGTTTACGCTGGCGTTGACTTGGGTTGCGGCGATTGCCGGACTGTCCGCCAAATCCGTCGATGGAGCAAGCGCCTTTTCCTATCCGATTATTTTCCTGCCGTTTATCAGCTCGGCGTTTGTGCCGACCGATTCGATGCCGCGCGTCGTCCGGGCCTTTGCCGAACACCAGCCGGTGACCTCGATCGTGGAAGCTATTCGTGCGCTGCTGTCTGACCAGCCGGTGGGAAATGAAATATGGGTCGCTCTGGCTTGGTGCGTCGGAATCATGCTCGTGGCCTATCTCTTTGCGATGCGAGCGTATAAGAAGCGGGGGTAAAATAGCTAAAAATGAATCGAAACGATGGAATAAAAGACCCTTGATTTTGGAAACAGGTTGTAAATGAGCAATGAGAATAGAACCGCGCCGCCATTCAAGAGACGATGCGAGCGCGGTTCCGCCATGGCTGTTGAAGACACGGTAATCCATACACTTTCTGCGCATTTGCATGGTGATAGCAACTTTCACAAGAAATAAACGTTAGTATTGTAGTAATCTAATTTACAATTAGTGGGGGATATTGGTCGTGAAACTCAAGAAGTGGAAAACTGCGATCGCCGTTTTATTGATGTCATCAGCGATTTTGCCGTTGGGCGCTCAAGAAACAGAGGCGGCATCCAAGTACGTGGAGCTCGAAGCCCAATGGGAAGACGGTCAAGCTGCTCATATCCAGACGCTTCATAAAGACGGAGTGACTTACGGAAGTTTGTTCTCGCTCGGCAGCGGATCAGGCCTGCTGTGGGGGATGGAAAATGACAATACGGCGGTACTGAAGAGGGATCAGAAACGCATTGTCGTACATATGGGGAGCAGCATTGCCGAAGTTGACGGCCGGGAAGTGGATATGGGCAGAGAACCTGTATGGTATATCAGTCACCTTTATGTACCGATTCGATTCCTGGCATCCGCTTTGGACGGGGAAGTGGCCGACAGGGACCCGAAGACGGGAAAGGTCACCGTGACGGGACTCAACAATTATACGGACACTTTTTATGGAAGCATGTTGGGATACAGCTTTAGGATTCAGGCAGCAAACGGGAATCTCGAGTTTACTGATTTGTATACGGGAAAAAAGAATTTGATTCCGCTAGGCATGAAGGACATTAACGTGAACACCCATGAACTTACCTTAAACTTCGAATCGACACCCCAGCATTTGCAGGTTTTATTCATTGAATACACGAATCGAAAGACAGGAGATTATGACCTGTATACGTTGGTATTTAAGAATCAAGGGTTGATACGAAAATCCGTTGCCCACGGGTTAAAAGAGAAGCATGATAGCTTCGAGTCGGACGGAACCATTCAACTCATCGATGACCAAAACATACGCATGATCGAAGATGGCAGCGGCCAAGTGCTTGAAGTGATCTCACGCTGAACGGCGGACGAAAAAAATACACGGAATCACAAAAAAGTCGCATTGGGTATGCGGCTTTTTTGTTCGTAACCTGTCGGAGGACGGACTCAACTCACATGATCCAAGACGATGCCCTGATTTTTTTTCTGATAAGCTTTAACAAAAAAAGCGATGAAAGTGAGAAGTTTGGCAGCGAGATAAGGTCTATAGGGTGAATGACAAGTCAGGAGGACAATCATGATGGATTCACAGCAAGAGACGGAGCTGATCCGCCGCATCATTGCTAATGACAAGCAGTTATTTTCCGTGCTCGTTGATAAGTACAAATACAACGTTTACGGAATCTTCCGGGGAATGGGGGCAAGCCATCAGGATGCGCAGGATTTGGCACAGGAAACGTTCATACGCGTGTACAAGTATTTGCCCCGGCATCAGGAAGGAAACCGTTTCAGCGCCTGGGTCTATACGATCGCCGTTAACGTCATGAAAGATCATGTGCGCAAACGACGCCCGATCCCCGCCGAAATGGATGGGCATGCCCAAGAGTCCGATCCGGCGGCCACGCCCGAACAGCACATCATCCGCAAAGAAATGCAGCGGGACATATACCGGTACCTGAACCTTCTTCCCGATACCTACCGGCTCGTTTTGCTCCTCAAATACACGAATGAACTATCGTATGAGGAGATCATGGAGATTACCGGCTTAAGCAGCATCCAGGTTCGGAATGCTCTGCATCGCGGAAAAAAACGACTGAAAAAAGAGATGGAAAAGAAAGGAGGATTGGCCCATGAAACCTTTTTCCAATAAAGATGACCAAACGATGAAAGATGCCCTGTTCTCCGATCTCCATATGGATGCCGATTTTACGCAACGGGTTTTGGATAAATTGGACAACGTCCAGATGGTGAACGACAAGGAAAAGCTGCCGAACCTG
This sequence comes from Paenibacillus cookii, assembly GCF_018333375.1. Taxonomy (GTDB): domain Bacteria; phylum Bacillota; class Bacilli; order Paenibacillales; family Paenibacillaceae; genus Paenibacillus_AQ; species Paenibacillus_AQ cookii. The sequence continues at coordinate 53,750 of NZ_BORW01000035.1, read as the reverse complement.
AACGCTTATGCTTCGGCGAAAAGAAGATGGAGAAAACTAAAATGGATGGGGGGAGCGGCGGCGGCAGTCATCGTGTTCGGGTCGGCTTTGACTTTATGGCAGCAGCCGGAACTAAGAGACAAAGTTTCAGGCGTGTTCAAAACATACAAGCCGAAACCGACGATTCCGGAAGAAACGGTACCGCCCGGCATGAAAGACTGGTTTTGGTACAACGATTACGAACGATCGAGACCCCTTGGATTGTTGGTAAAACCGGAAGTCAAAGCCGAGGATCAAGGTTATGCCATTCAAATTGAGCATGTCCTTATCGACCGCTCGCGAATCGTCATTTCCGCCCGCCAGACCGCGCCGGATGGAAGCGTGCTGCAGTCTCCTTTGCGGGAAACGGACGATTTCCGAATCACGGACCTGGAAGGCAACGAAGTAGCAAAACGCGTGCCCGTCACCCTAAACTCCTATCCGGGAATCGAAGAATACGCCTATGTCTTTACGGGACCCGTGCCTGATGTGGTAATGGTGACGAGCGAAATCGGCGAAATTGAACGGTTCACGGCGACCATGCCCGACAGAAAACCGGTGAAGGTCAATTGGCATTTTCAATTCAAGCTCGATACGCGGAAGGCCAAACAGCTCTCTGCCGAAAAGCAAATTGACAAGCATTACACGTCCCCGGACGGGTTGGAGCTTGATTTCAAAAAAATCATCCGGACACCAAGCGGAATACGGTTGGATTATGCGGCATCCCTTGGCGAAAAACTAAAAAGACAGTCGAGCGATGCCAGTGCGGAACACTTGAAGATCTTCTATCACTTGGAGACGGTTGACGGGGAAGGGAAAAGGGGGCGTTACGATTTTGGCAAGCCGGGGGTCTTCGAGCCTTTGATTCAATCCGAGCGAGCCGATGCCCATAACGAGGGAACCAAGGAGTTTATAAACATCATCCATCCTCTTGCCATGCCGCCCGAAAGCAAAAATATACGTTTCGTATTGGATGGCTTTTATATGCCGGTCCACGTGAAGGAATCCATCAGCATGAAGCCCGCCGAGCTGTCTGCAAAACCGGCTGTATTTCATGGATCGGGCGATGAGTTGGCGTTTTCCGCGTATAAACTTGGATCATACGACTCCAAAGGGGGACAAGTGTTGATTCTGACGGCAAACGGAACCTACGTGAATCAGGAGATGAATGAAAAATGGATCGCCATCGACGAAAAGGGGCGCGAATACCCGGTTTTCGTCGGCCATGGTTCGGCACCGGACGGGGATAAAAAAATCATCCATGATTCCGAGTTTCGGATCGATGGAATGGATCATGTGCCTTCCAGGCTGACGCTTACGCGCACCGTGGTTAACCGCGTGTTCAAGGATGTCGACTGGAGTGTGGACTTGTGGGACGATACGCAGCTTCCCTGGGAAAATATGCCGGGGAAATGAACACGATAAAGTGGAGGCGGATAGATCTGCGGATCATGACACGAAAGAGATATGCTATTTTGCTAATATGTATTTAGGCCGATGTCCTGCCGGTAGTCCGGCAGGATTTTTCTTACGGGAAGCACCGGCCGTATTGCGTTGAAAGCATCGGGATTTTATATGGCTTCCATGTGGTTGATTAAAACACGCTGCGCACTAATCCGCCATCGATTCGCAACGCGGAACCATTGATTGCAGAAGAAAGCGGGCTGCTTAAAAAGGCGACAAGATGTGCAATTTCTTCCGGTCGAATAAGCCTTTGGATAATGGAGGTCGGCCGGTTTTCTTTCATAAATCGCTTTTCGGCTTCGTCCATGGTCATATTCTCGTTAGGATAAAGGCTGTTTAACATGGTTTCGACGCCTTCCGTTAAAGTGGAACCAGGCATCACCGTATTTACGGTCACGTTCGTTCCTTGGGTCAATTCGGCTAAGCTGCGGGAGAGCGAGAGCTGCATCGTCTTGGTCGCGCTATAGTGAGCCATTTCCAGAGAGGGCATAATCGCCGCCTCGCTGGCGATAAAGATGACTCTGCCTTCCTTGTTATGAATCATTTGCTTCAGGTACCGGCGAGTCAGCCTGACACCGCTCATGATGTTGACTTCAAACAGTTTGAACCAATCTTCATCAGGAATATCAAAATATTCTACAGGCTCAAAAATGCCCAAGTTGTTAATAAGAATGTCTACTTCCGGGTATTTTCCGATAACCTCTTCGCATCCCTGCTCCGTTCCTAGATCGGCGACAGCGGATTGAAGGACGGCTTCAGGATACCGTTCTTGAATTTCTTTTATGGTCTGATTCACCTTTTCCTCGCGACGTCCGTTAATGAGCACGGTGGCGCCTTCAGCCGCCAACGACATGGCGATGGCTTTTCCGATTCCTGACGTAGACCCGGTAACCAGTGCCGTTTTTCCTTTCAGTTCCAAATCCATGCATATCCCTCCTGGATGTTATGTTTTTAGAAGCCGAGATTTGTGCTGGCAGTAGCTTTACCAACCGCAAACCGAATCATACTCCAAAATGTGGTTAATAACCGTTAAATTTATTATGAGATCTAGGGATAATTATGAAAAGTAGGCACTTTGAAGTGCCGTAGACACCTAAAGGTTCTATTGGGCAAGACAAACAAACCTCGAACGGGCGTGTGAATGCAGGCAGTCAACATTCCGATCCAGGAGCCTATGAATTTTGAAGCAAAACTTGGCTCTGGTACAGACAGCCCGTGGCGGCGGTACCTTGAACGCTGACAAGCCACGACTCGAAGGAGCGGCTAAGTCCCGGAAGGACATAAGCGCCTAACGTCTTACCGATGATGAGCATCATGGGGCCGATTGCAAAAATGAGGAAGGGGCAGCTCGATTGGGAACATCGTTCGCTTTAACATGCAGACTTTTCCGTGCTGGAAAAGCAAGGCATTCCTTTTCTTTCTTCGATCAAATGTTTATGACAAATTTCATATGATGAATTAGCGCTGAGAGCCTGTTTGTTCCATAATGACGCTAAAGCATGTATTGCTTTAGTCAGAGTGTCGAGAAAGTCCAACGGACTTTTCGACACTCTATTTTTTATATGGGGAATCATATCTTTTAAAATAAAAATCGATTTAAAGCGCTCTGAGAACCCTACTTCAGTGACCGACGAGGCAATTTTAAACCCCCTGCAAAAAAACAGGGGGTTTCTCGACAGCCTGGCTAAAGCATGTATTGCTTTAGTGTTTTTTTATTTACTATGCGAGGTAGACGACCGATTCGGACATTTTTGTTTTTAATCAAATGCTTTAAAATGTTTATCATAGCAACATGTAAAATCAACAAAATTAATTTCGTGATTAATAAAATTGATTTCTTATATTTACAAATGGTATTTACTGGTTTATAATTCAAAAAAAGAAAGGAGTAGCGTATGAAATATCCCATCATCACACAGTGTCCCGTATGCGACCATCCGCTGCACGCCGTCAAGCTGGAATGCGGGCATTGCCGGACGACAATCGAGAACAAGTTCGAATTGTCGAAGCTGGCTCTACTCTCGCCCGAACAGCTCCATTTTGTCATCACTTTTCTAGTGAACAGGGGCAACATCAAGGAAGTGGAGAAAGAGCTCGGCATATCTTACCCGACGGTCCGCGGCAAGCTTAATGATGTCATTGCGGCCCTCGGATACGATACGCGGAAGAAGCCGGAAGTCGATGAGAAGAAGGTCATTTCCATGCTGGAAAATGGCGAAATTACCGCCGATGAAGCCGTCAAAATGTTGAAGGACGAATAAGCCTATCGCGCCCAAAAAACGTTCAGGAGGAAAAAACGATGAAAGAAGAAATCAGCAAAGTGCTGTCCATGATGCAGGAAGGCAAAATTGATTCAGACAAGGCTTCAGAGTTGATTAGCGCGCTAAAAGAAAAGCAAATGCCCCTTACTTCGCCAAGCATGCAGGTGCTTGGGAAAGCCGACTATGCAACGCAACCGTCGTCCTCATCCGGCGCTTATTTAGACAAAACGTTAAAAATACGGGTAACAACCCAAGATAACGATAATGTCAGCATCAATTTGCCGATTAAACTGCTGAAGGCTTTTCTTGGAGCGGGGCACAGCATCGCTTCCAATATTCCGCAGGCCGCGAAATATGTGAAGGATATCGATATCCATCTCTTGATCGATGCCATCGAGAACGAGCTCGACGGGCAAATCGTGGACGTCCGTTCCGGTGAAAAGGATACCGTCTCCATAGTAATTGAGTGATGAGTCATGATGATTGTGAAGGTGAAGAGCAAAGAGGGCTCTCTTACGATTCCAGTCCCATATACCGTGCTGCGCATGGGGAGCGGCATCCTGACCTCCAATTTTGTCCAGCGCAAAATGAAGGGATGGCTGAACAAAAACGGCGGGCATTCGGGTGCGCACCCAAGTCAAAAGGAAGATTTTGATCCGGACGGCAGCCGGTTCGGGATCGAGCTGCTGCTGTCGATTCTCGAAGACCGAAACACGAAGGAAGCAATCAGGCAGCTCGTCCAGGAGCTGCAACGTTGCAAAGGAACGGTCCTGGTTGATGTTCAAGCGAAGGACGGCACGAAAGTATTTATTAAATTGTAGTGACCGTATAAGCCATGCGAGGGAACATCGGCGCATGGCTCTCATGTCCATATAGATTCATCACCTTGAAAACGAATGGCCTGGCCGTTGGATGCTATGCCAATCGGTTACATCGCATTGGCCATATTCGTTATCGCCTACAGCCACCACCGTGCCGTCCGTTTTCAGGCCGACGGTGTGGCGACGACCCGCCGCCAGGGGAGCTTTAGGCCACCGTTTCACTGTTAACGCGGTTTCTTTCGGTGAACGATTATCCATGTTTAACCTCCTAGAAAAGAAGACTTGGTTTATATCATTTCATGCCTCATCTTTATCATGAAAGATGGATCCTTAAAGCAGGACGCACCCCATAACCGCCGATACTGTTATTCCCATAACTGCGAATACTGCCGCCTGTTCCTACAAAACACGCACGCGTCGGCTTGTTGCCTTGCGTTCGCAGCCACCACCACGAGCAGCCGAGTTCTTCGCCGTCTTTCATGATATAGTTATCTTTGTTTGTTTTATCATACACATATAAGCTGCATCCGTCGGGCTTTTTCGTCTTGGCAAAACCGGTTCCGACGGCGCGCAGCAAACCCTTGCCGTGAATTTCGGTTAAAACTTTGACCTCGTCAACGCTTAGCAAAAAGACTTTGTCCCCGGTATCCGGGCAGCCTTCTCCGTTACCCGCGCAATAAGTCGTCTTGATGAGCCGCTTTTCGGCCGCATGGAACGCCGCATCATAGAATTCATGATTCAACCACTCGCGCAAATCGCAGTCATGCCACGTCGTTTCCGTGCAATCCCGCCACTTCAATTCCGTGCTTTGGCCGTGGTACCTCTTGCAGTCCAAAATCGATTCGCTCAAAACAAACAGCTCGTTTCCTGAATTTTGAAGTACGCGCCATACAATCTCCTGTTCTATACCGTCTGCGGTCTGTGGATACTTGCCGAACGTAATGAATTCGCCGGGCTTTGTGTTCCCGCAGGTTAAGGCCAAAAGATCCTTTTCCATAAGTTCCCTCCTTGATTTTTCTATCCGACTCCGATCATACAACATTCATGCAAGATTTCGGTTTATATGCCAATCGTCCTTGTGGGGAGGGAGGGGATTCCTTATAATATTGTTGCTGTACTTTAGGGTTTGACTTTAAGGAAGGTGCAGCCGATGGACCAAAACTTTACGCCGAAACAAATGGCCACGAGACTTCATGTCAGCACCACCACATTGAGAAGATATGAAACACTCGGCTTGGTGCCCGACGTCCCACGGACGGCCGGCAATCGGAGATGCTATACGCCGTGCCATGTTCAGGCATTTACAGCTTTGCGTGCCTTAAAAAAGGGGTTCGGCATTCCCGTCAGCTACGACGTCATGGGGTTGTTAAAAAAGGGACGCGTCGAACAGGCTTTGTGGAAAATCAACTTACAACAGCACAACATCCAAGCCGAGAAACAACGATTGGAAGAGATCATGAGCCTGGTTCAAAAAACCGACTTCTCCAAGTACAGGAATGTGCAGGTCACGGAAGAGATGAAAATCGGGGAGGTCGCCGCGATCGCAGGCGTCAACCCATCCGCGATCCGGCATTGGGAGAAGGAAGGGCTTATCCGCTCTATGCGGAATCCGGAGAACGGTTATAGGGCCTTTACGTCCCGAGAGTTAAAAAAGATTATTGTGCTAAGCAGTTTAAGAAAAACCGTTTATTTTATCGAAAGCATGAAGCAATTGCTTGAAGCTCTAGAGACGCACGATCTCGCCGCAATTGAACGCTCCTTCAAAATGGCTTTGCAACGGCTGGATGACCAATTGAAAAATCAAATGAACGGCATATCCGAAATGATGAAATATATCGACGTTTTGCAAAGAAGAGACGAAAATTGAATACTTATAAAAGGGCCGCATTTGCTCTCTGAAGCTGCGACAAGTTTGCGGAGGATTTTCCGAGGATGGCCCGGGGCATTTGTTATTAAATTGCTTTGAGAGCTTGCAGGTCACTTTCGTTTACAGTACCATTGGATAATAATGACATTGACATCCGCGGGTTTTTCCAAAATAATAGAATGTAATTGAATACTGGTACCTTTAAATCAGTCCAGAGAGGCTGGCAAGGGCAGCGGATGTTTATAATCACGCGTGAATCGGTGCATGTTCCGTCAGGGGGATGCTCTGTGTCTTCGCGCGGGTTATGATGTAAAAAAAGAGGCTACTTTGTCAGTTTGAAACTTGACGAGTAGCCTCTTTTTTCTGCTTTTTTGGTATCAGGAAACTTGAAGCTGGAGGTATTCTGATGAGCAAACAAGATCAAGAGTTTTCGTGGCAAGAGGTACCGAAAACGCAGAGAAACAATTTTTTGAAGACATTTTCCGTCATGCTGGCGTTCACGTTCTTCTCGGCAAGCATGTTGGCAGGAGGGACGCTGGGAGTCAGCTTGACGTTCATGGAGTTCATCGGAATTGTGCTTGCGGGAAATTTGGTTCTCGGCATCTATACGGGAGCGCTGGCACATATCGCCGCCAAAACGGGCCTCTCAACGCATCTGCTGGCAAAATATTCGTTCGGTGAGAAAGGGTCGTACCTTCCTTCGTTCCTGCTTGGCTTCACGCAGGTCGGATGGTTCGGCGTCGGCGTGGCCATGTTCGCGGTTCCGGTCGCGAGGGCGATGGATTGGAACGTATACCTGCTGATCTTCTTGTTTGGTCTCGCCATGACGGCGTCCGCCATCTTCGGCATGAAGTCGCTCGTCATTTTGGGCTATATTGCGGTTCCGGCCATTGCCATTCTCGGCGGGTATTCGATGTTCGAGGGAGCAAATTCACTGGGCGGCCTGCAAGGCTTGCTCGATTACACGCCGTCGCAGTCGCTGACGGTTGCGGCAGCGTTGACCATTTGTATCGGGTCATTTATTAGCGGCGGAACGCTGACGCCCGATTTCGCCCGGTTTTCCCGGACGTCCCGGCAGGCGGTGATCGCGACGGTCATCTCGTTTTTCCTGGGGAACTCGCTCATGTTCCTGTTCGGTGCGGTGGGCGCAATGGCTTATAACCTGGCGGATATCTCGGAGGTCATGTTCCTGCAAGGTTTGATCGTTCCGGCGATCATCGTTCTGGGGCTGAATATCTGGACGACCAACGATAATGCCCTGTATGCTTCCGGGCTGGGCTTCGCCAACATCACGAAAATTTCGAAAAAGTTTTTCGTCGTTGTGAACGGCATCGTAGGTACCGTATTTGCCATGTGGATGTACAACAATTTCGTCGGGTTTCTGAATGTGCTGGGCGCAGCGATCCCGTCGATCGGGGCGATCATCGTCGCCGACTACTTCGTTGTGAAGCGGAGAAACTATAAACCTTTTGCCGATATGGCTTTTAAGAAGGTAAACTGGATAGCGATGGCCGCTTGGGCCATCGGCGTAGCTTTCGCCCAGCTGGCTCCGGGAGTAACGCCATTGAACGCACTGATCGGCACGGCGGTGGTTTACATCGTGTTGATGCTGATCGTTCCTGCCAAAGAATCAAAAGAAAAGGGGAATTCAAATGATTATACAGAACGCAAAATTGCGGGGTAAAGAAGGCTTATGGAATATCGTCGTGAAGGACGGGAAGTTTGAACGAATCACGCAATCGCTGGAACCAACGGCGGACGATGAAATCATGGACGTTCACGGATCGCTTGTACTGCCGCCGTTCATTGAACCTCATATTCATCTGGATACTACGCTGACGGCCGGCGAGCCGGAATGGAATTTGAGCGGAACGCTCTTCGAAGGCATCCAGCGCTGGTCGGAACGCAAGGCGTTCCTGACGCACGAAGACGTCAAAACGCGCTCCAAAACGGCTCTGAAGTGGCAGATCGCGCAGGGCATCCAGCATGTGCGGACGCATGTGGACGTCACCGATCCAAGCTTGACCGCAGTGAAGGCGATGCTTGAAGTCAAAGAAGAGATGGCGCCATACATCGATATCCAGCTCGTCGCTTTTCCGCAGGAAGGCATTCACTCCTACCCGAACGGCGCGGAACTGCTGGAAGAATCGCTGAAAATGGGCGTTGACGTGGTCGGAGGCATACCGCACTTCGAATTCACGAGGGAGTATGGCGTGGATTCGATGAAGGTCGCGTTTGATCTCGCTGAAAAATACGACCGTCTCATCGACATCCATTGCGACGAAATCGACGACGAGCAATCCCGTTTCGTGGAAGTCGTCGCCAAAGAAGCCTACGAACGCGGGCTGGGCTCCCGGACGACCGCAAGCCACACGACGGCGATGGGATCCTACAATGATGCTTATACGTACAAATTGTTCAGATTGCTGAAGATGGCGGACCTGAATTTCGTCTCCAATCCTTTGGTTAACATCCACCTGCAGGGCCGCTTCGACACCTATCCGAAAAGAAGAGGGCTGACGCGCGTCAAAGAGCTTCAGGAAGCCGGGCTCAACGTGTGCTTCGGGCACGATGACATCTTTGATCCATGGTATCCGCTAGGCACGGGCAACATGCTCCAGGTGCTGCACATGGGCATCCATGCTTCGCAGCTGCTCGGTTACGATCAAATCGTGAATTCGATCGACCTTATTACGAAAAATAGCGCAAGAACGTTGCATATCGAGGATGCGTACGGCATTGAAGAAGGCAAGCCGGCCAACTTCATCGTTCTCGAAGCAGAAAACGAATATGAAGCCGTACGCAAACAGGCGGCAGTGCTTTATTCGTTCAGAGGCGGCCGCAAAATCGCGGAAACGAAGCCGCGGGACACGTCGATCGTGCTTGAGGGCGGTCCGGAGAAAATCACTTTCAATAAATAACCGAATGAAGCGCGGGTTGCATCAAGCAGAGCCTTCGCATTAAACCAACATCCCCTCATGGCTGACAGGGTAACAAGGATCGCGTGAACGCGAAATCCTCCTGTCACGCATGAGGGGATTTTTAGTGCGTTAAAAAACGGATAAATACATTCGTTTCGGATGAGAAGCATACGGGTTGAATGGCCGCATCACTGCGGCCTTTTTTGCGTCCTAAACGGGACGGGTCTTGCCGAAACCGAAGCAGGCGGCGTGCGCGCTCATTCACGCAGAGCAGGGCGTTTTTTGAAAATCGCAGGCGGCGTCTTGCTAGGCATTTGGTCCCGATATGACAGCTCATGTCAGATGCTGCCGTTTAATACAGAGAAATTTTGGGTAACTCATTCGCAGTGGTGTTAATTATTGTATCCACAATATTCATAATCGGAGGGATCATGTTGCCAGGACTGAAACTGAGAAAAAACAGCAAGCCGGCCCGGTCAAAACAACTGGATGAATCCCGGCGGAAATTTTTGAAAGCCTCGGGCATGACGCTGGGCGGTTTGGTCGTCGGCGGCGTGTTCGGGGGCGTCTTGACGGACAGTCTGGAGAAAAATCATGCCCCCGCGCCCGCGCCGGCCAGCAACAAGCCGGAAGCTTCGCTGCAGGATGCGCTGATGTTTTTTAATCAGGAGCAGTTTAAAATGACCGAAGCGGCCGTGGAACGGATTTATCCCGAAGATGAGAACGGTCCCGGTGCCAAGGCGCTGGGCGTGGCCTTTTTTATTGATCATCAGCTTGCAGGCCCTTGGGGTTATAACGCGAGGGACTATATGATGGGTCCTTTCGTCCAAGCCCAGGCAACGCAGGGAGAACAGTCGCGCCTGAAGCGCAACGAAATGTTCACGCTGGGGCTGGAAGGGCTGAAAAGCTACTGCCGGCAAAAGCATCAAAAGGATTTTACGGAGCTTGAGGCCCAGCAGCAGGATGAAGTGCTGGCCGCCATGGAGAAAGGAGACCATTTCCCCATGCGCGGGGTAACGAGCAGCAGTTTCTTCAACATGCTGAGGAATTTGACGATCGAAGGGGTCTACGCGGATCCGCTCTATGGCGGCAACCGGAATATGAACGGATGGAAGATGCGCAATTTTCCGGGCAACCAAATGAGCTATGCTCAGCAGATTACGAAGGAAGGGCTGGTCAAGATCCAGCCGAAAAGCCTGCAGGCTCACATGAGCGAATAAATTTCACGGATATAAGGGGACATCAGACGTGGCCAAATTACCTAAAGTACCTGTGGTTATTGTTGGAATGGGCTGGGTCGGCGGCATTATTGCGGCCGAGCTGACCAAAGCGGGCATCCAGGTCGTCGGACTGGAGCGCGGTAAGAGCCGGAGCACGGAGGATTATTTCATGGATCATGACGAGCTCCGGTATGCGCGGCGTTTTGAATTGATGCAGGATCTGTCCAAGGAAACGATCACGTTCCGCAATTCGGAATCCATGAGGGCGCTGCCGATGCGCAGCTACGGCTCCTTTCTGCTGGGGGACGGGCTCGGCGGTGCCGGGACGCACTGGAATGGGCAGACGCACCGCTTTCTTCCATATGATTTTGAGATCTACAGCAAGACGGTGGAGCGGTATGGAAAAGGCAAAATTCCCGAGGGCATGCAGCTGCAGGACTGGGGAATCACGTATGACGAAATCGAACCGTATTACGACAAGTTTGAGCAGATGGCCGGCATTTCCGGGGAATCGGAAGCCAATCCGATGCTTGGCAAACGGTCCAATCCGTTTCCGACCCCGCCGATGAAGAAAACGCCGATTTTGCAAAGGTTCGAAGAGGCGTCGAAGAAGCTCGGATACCATCCGTATATGATCCCTTCGGCCAACCTGAGCGAGAACTATAAAAATCCCGACGGCATCTCCCGGGCAGCCTGCCAGTACTGCGGTTATTGCGAGCGGTTCGGGTGCGAATACGGCGCCAAGGCCGACCCTGTCGTGACCGTCATCCCGACGGCGATGGCCACCGGCAAGCTGGAAGTGCGCACGTTTTCGAACGTGACGGAAATTCTTCATGACGGCAAAAAAGCGACCGGCGTGGTGTACATCAACACGGTGACCGGGGAAGAGGTGACCCAGCCGGCGGACGTGGTCATTCTCGGCAGCTTCGTGCTGAACAACGTGCGATTGCTGCTGAACTCCAAGCTCGGGACGCCCTACGACCGAAAGACCGGACGGGGAACGATCGGCCGGAATTACGCATATCAGGTCAACTCCGGGCATGCAGTCGGCTTTTACGATGACGAAGAGTTCAGCACGTTCATGGGAGCCGGAGCGCTCGGCATGGAGTTCGACGACTTCAACGGGGACAATTTCGATCACTCCGATTTGAAGTTTTTGCACGGGGCAGGCATCCGGATCAGCCAAAACGGCCTGCGTCCGATCGAGAACAATCCGGCGCCGCAAGGCACGCCGACCTGGGGCAAGAAGTGGAAGGAAACCACGCTGAAATATGCCAACCGGGTGCTGACCGTCGCGACGCAGGGGGCCAGCCTCCCTTGGAAGCACCATTACCTGGATCTCGATCCGACCTATAAAGACATTTACGGCAAACCGCTGCTGCGGATTACGTTTGACTTTGAGGACCAGGACCGGGAGCTGACGAAATTTGTGGCCGGCAAGGCGGGTGAGGTCATGAAGGAGATGGGTCCTTCCCATATGGAGATCAAGGATAAGTTGGACCCGTATAATATCGTCCCTTACCAATCTACCCACAACACAGGCGGCGTTATTATGGGTTCGGACCCTGACACGTCCGCCGTGAACAGCTATTTGCAGATGTGGGAAGCGGAAAACGTGTTCGTCGTGGGTGCTTCGGCATTCCCGCACAACAGCGGATACAATCCGACCGATACCGTCGGCGCGCTCGCCTACAGGGCGGCAGAAGGGATCCAGAAATATTTGAAACAGGGAGGCATGCTTGTCTGAACGGCTCAGTGCCTCATGCTTCCGATCGTCTTACGAATTGATATAACGTCCTTGGAAAGGAGGGATGGACCATGCTTTCAACGATCGGAATACCGGGGCTGTTGCTGTTGCTGCTGCTCGCCCTCTTGCTGTTCGGGCCGTCCAAGCTGCCGCAGCTTGGCAGGGCGGTGGGAACGACGCTTCACGAATTCCGCAGTTCCGCCCGGCAGCTGACGGAAGAGGAGGATGAGAAGCAGGAAGCGGGGCGCACCCGGCAAGAGCTTTAGAATGATTTGTATGCATCGACAAAGGCAACTTAATGATTTCATCTGGAGGGATGTAACATGAAAAAATGGATGCTGATGGGACTTACGTTAATGCTTGTTCTGGTACTAAGCGCCTGCGGAAGCAGCGGAAAAGGAGGCGGCTCGTCGGACGGGTCCTCGTCTTCGGGCGGATCGGACGGCGTGAAAGAAATCAAGGTGACGGCGTCAAACTTTAAGTTCGAGCCTTCGGAGATCAAAGTCAAAAAAGGCGAGAAAGTCAAAATTACGCTGGAGAACAAAGATGGAAACCACGGCCTGGCCATTCCGGATTTCAACGTGGACCTGCAGCAGCCGGGCTCGGCCGAATTTACCGCCGATCAGGCCGGGGAGCATGAATTCCACTGCTCCGTCATGTGCGGAGCCGGACACAGCGACATGAAGGGAACCCTGATTGTTGAATAAGCATGCTTAAACGCTTAAAAGCCGCATTGTTGCGGCTTTTTTGTATGGTCTATACCAATTTGTATTTTCCGATGCAACGGGAGAACGCAAAAACGGCAATGATCACGGGATGAGATGCGTTGTACCGATGAAACGCGGCTACTCGAATTTCGAAGGAGGCACGTTGTAATATTTCTTGAAAGCTTTCGAAAATGTGAACGGATCAGGAAAGCCGAGGAAACCTGCAATTTGTTGGATCGTGTATTTTTTTTCGTAGAGATAGTCTCTTGCCCGATTCATTTTGATTTGGGAAATATACTGCCCCGGCGTGATGCCCACGTTTTTCTTGAAATAGGAGATAAAATACTTTTCGGAAACGCCGGCAATCGCCGCGAGTTCGTTCATCCGTATGGAACGGTGCAAGTTCGCATCCACGTATTGGAATACATCCTGCAGCACATCCAAGCTTCCTTCGGTTTTTCTCGGTTTCCTGCCGTTGAGAAACGCACCGGTGTAAGCGCCTTGCCCGTGAAGCTCGACGATCTTCGCGATGACGGCGAGGAGGCAAGCCTTTAAATAGAGTCGGTTCCCCGGGATGCCGCTGCCCTGTTTCAACCGACGATAAGCTTTGGTGAACAACGCCGCTTCTTCCCGGATCAGCTCGCCCGGCACGATACCCGGGAGTGGAAACTCGCCCAGAATTCGCTTTTGTTCTCCGATGCCGAACTCGAAATGAATGTAAATGAACCGGCATACGTCTTCGGTCGTCGATGCGATATAGGGCATATCGGGATAAAAAAACACCACGTCTCCCGGGACCGCCGTATGTTCGCACTTGTCGATCGTCACCTTCACGGAACCCGATTGAATGAACCAGAGGTCGTAATCGGGATGGGACTTGTGTTCGATCCAGTGCTTATCGTGACTCTGCTCCAAATAGGAGCTCATGCGGAGAGTAATATACTCCGAGAGATCGTTGATTATACTCATGTTCATCATGTTTTCATTCATAGGAATCTCCGTATCACCTCTACCGTATGACATTCGTCATTTTTAACTAGTATATCAAAGAACATATAGGATGTGCTTGATCGTACTATATGACATGTATTCAAAACTACCGCACATTCCGCTTCCCAGCCGTTCTCCTATAATGGATTTATATCCTATAAGGAGGGGTTTTTTCGTGAACGTTTCGAACATACAGCAGCCGAAGGTTGTCGTCATCGGAGCAGGCAGTCTATTTTTCGGTCGTCAGTCGATTTGGCAGATGGTCCACTCCCCATACCTGAATCAAGGGACGCTTGCTTTGGTGGATACGGACGAAGAAAGGTTATCGAAAATGGTAAGGCTTGCGGAAATGGTAGCCCGGGAAAACAACGTATCTTTGAAGGTGGAGGGCTCGACGGACCGGAGACAGGTGCTTTCCGGGGCCGACTTCGTCGTTCTCAGCTTTGCGGAGCAATCGGTGAAATATCGGGGCATCGATTGCCAGGTGTCTTTAAAATACGGCATCCGCATGTGCTCCGGTGATACGATCGGACCGGGCGGTATTTTTCGGGCGATGCGGGAATTGCCGGTCATTATGGAATGCGCCAAAGACATTGAAGAGCTGTGCCCCGGCGCTTGGGTTATCAACTATATCAATCCGTCTACCGTCCATGGTATCGCGTTGCACCGTTATGCGCCGAACTTGAAATCGTTCGCATTATGCGACAGCCACCATATGCCGCATAAGAAGGCCCATTACGCAATACGAGCCGGAATTATCGCGGACATAAGCGAGTTCACCGAAGAGATTAATCGGAAGTTCGATTTCCGTGTTGCCGGCGTCAATCATTTCACGTGGCTGCTGAAAGCAGAATACGAAGGGAAAAATGTCATGCCCGCGATCGCGGAGGCCATGCGTAAGGCAGCCGGCGAGGAGAACAACGGCGGGGACCGCGGCGCGAAAGCGCTCCATAACGACGCCATCACGTATGAACTTTACGATATATTCGGGTGTATTCCTACCTGCACGGCCCACACGAAGGAATACGTTCGTTATTGGCAAGGTTTGGGCAAGACGCCGGACGCCATCCCGCCTTTATCGATTTGGGAGACGGAGGACCGGTATCAACGTCACGATGAGATGTGGCGGCAGGTGGACGACTTCCTCTTGGGGAACCTTCCGATCGCCGATTACATGAGTACCTTCGGCCCGGATCATGCGACGGACATTATCGAAAATATGGTGGGAAACCTGGGGAAACGATTCTTCATCAACACGCTTAACCGCGGCGCGGTGACGAATATGAGCGACGACTCGTTCCTGGAACTGCTGTGCGACGTGAGCATGGACGGGGCGAAGCCGGTTCACGTAGGCGAGATGCCGCGGGGAATTCGAGGCATGCAGGAGCTTGTGCTCGATACGCATGAGCTTACGGCGGAGGCGGTCGTGGAGCAGAGCTACGAGAAGCTGAGGAGAGCGATGTTGACGGATCCGCTCGTAAATTCCATCAGCGACGCGGACAAGATCATCAAAGAATTGCTGGCGATGGAACGCGAGATGATCCCGGACGCTTGGTACATGGATTGACTAAACTGGATTTGTTGGAACAGGCGCTCAACCGCCGAATCGGCGGTGAGCGTTTTTTTATTTTTCGAGTCTAATAAGAAAGTTGTTGTGGGATTACTCGGATTTGCTCCAATGCTTCCGCGGGAGTTGTGGAATGGTGGCTAATAAATTTTTGAAAGTAGGGGCCTAATTACCTTTCAGTACAGAGTACATGTTTCCATCAGGATCAATAAATCCAAAGTAACGGCCAATGTACTCATCGCGAAGGGGCGTAACCGGAACGCCTTTTGAACGAAGGAAGCGATAGAACTCATCAATTTGATGAGTCTCGAATCCGATGATAGGAACAGCCCTCTCATCCATGCTTAGCTTCCCCATAGACGACCTGAAATCAGGCGCGGTGAGAATCAAATCCGGACCTCGCCCCAAGCTAAGTACACCTATTTGATCATTCTTAGATCGAACTTCAAAGCCGAGAAATGAATGGTACCATGCAAGCGAATACTCCAGATTTGCCACAGCGATATCGTGGAAACGTATTTGATTCAGGTAGCCGGCCATCACGAATCACCCCCTTTGTCCCGAAGCGCTGACAGCTTTCTCCGGTTGCCGCCGCTGTCCCGCTTTCATTAGGAAGATCAGCAGGAATGCATAAATGACGGACAAGATAAGAACAAATACCAGTGCAACGGTAAAGGCGTGTGCGTAGCGGGCATGAGTACCGGGCAAATCGGAAATATTCAAAGCCCGATAGAAAAAGATTCCGACAAAACATACGCCTAGCGCGGTGCTGAGCTGGGTTGCCGTCGTCAACACCCCGGAAGCCGCCCCGATGTTTGCCTGACGGACCTTGGACAGAATGGTGCCGATCAGCGGCGCCGCGCAGGCGCCTTGCCCTACGCCAATGACGAACAAGCTCGGCCAAAGCGCCATCCAAACCAGATGGCCGCCGTCATGATGGACAATTTCCAATGTGTAACCGATGCCGCCGACAGTAATTATGGCTCCAACTAATAGAACGGCCGGTCCGAACTTGCTCACGAGCTTTGGGGATGCCAGTGAAGCGAGGAAGAAGCCGATTCCAAGCGGCAAATAGGTTAACCCTGAAGTCAAAGCAGAGTAGCCGAAGCCCTGCTGCAGCATCACGGCCAACGTGAAGAAAAGTGCCGAAGCGATCGCATAAAAGACGAGAATGAGCGATGTGCCAAGGCTAAAGGAACGATCGCGGAAAAGCGAAGGAGCGAGAAGCGGCGATTTTCCGTTTTCAAGTATTTTGCGCTCATATATAATAAACAGTGTCAAACCTACCGGGAAGCAGGCGAGCAGGATAAACGACCATACGGGCCAACCCGCCTCACGGCCTTGAACAAGAGGAAATGCAAGCGCCAGCAGGCTTATCGTTAATAGGAGCGCTCCGGCCAGATCAAGACGTCTGGCTGCAGGATTGCGTGATTCTTGGAGCAGCGGGATTCCGGCCAATAACGCAGCCACACCGATCGGGACATTCACGAGAAACACGGATCGCCATCCCAATTCGAACAGATTTTGGCTGATTAGATAACCCCCGAGCAGTTGCCCGGATACGGTGGCGATACCGATGGTCGCACCGTACAAACCAATGGCTTTCGCTTTTTCATTCTCGGGAAAACTCACTTGTATCATGGCGAGCACCTGCGGCATCATGGCCGCCGCCGTTACGCCTTGAAGTACGCGAAACAGGATCAGAAACGGCGCCGAGGGAGCAACGCCGCATAGCGCCGAAGCGACAACGAATCCTAACATCCCCGTAAGAAACAGACGTTTACGCCCAAACATATCGCCGAGACGGCTCCCGGTAATCAGCAGAACGGCATAGGCCAAGGTATATCCCGCTAGAATAAACTGAATGTCCGAGGCGCTCGCCCTTAAATCGGATTGGATGGAGGGAATCGCAACATTGACGATAAAAGAATCAAGCAAAGCCATAAATGTCGCTGCCAACACCACCGCCAATGCCCACCACCTGCGAGGATCGATGAGCTCCCTATTTGTCTTGGTCATTTCAATCACCCTTCTCAACAAGTTATATCCCTATCCTAGATGAAAAGTTTTTTTTCGTAAGCATACCGTTTATACGATTATAAAAAATAATACCCGGATCGAATGAACGGATAATATCATATCTTAAGCTCAATCCAGATGACCGGAGGTAACGATTGTGGAAGATGATTTGAAACGCCGCAAGGAATTAGGAGCTTTTTTGAAATCGCGCCGAACGCGCATATCCCCGTCCAAGCTTGGTATTCAAAGCGCGCCGCATCGGCGGGCGAAAGGGCTTCGCCGCGAAGAAGTGGCGGACATCGCCGGTGTGAGCAACATTTGGTATACGTGGCTGGAACAAGGGCGGGACGTCCGGCCTTCCGCGCAGGTTCTGGACAGAGCCTCCTGGCCCAATTTCGGACCAGCTACGGTCAGCACATTGGCGATCCTTCGTTTGAAGAGTTGGTTGACTTGCTGAAGAACACGAGCGAAAAATTCAAGCAATGGTGGGAACACCATGAAGTGTTAGGTATCCCGCTTGGGCTTAAAAGGTTCAATCACCCAAGGCTCGGTGAACTTATGTTCGAGCATCAGTCGCTTACGGTTGCGGATTGCCCAGACTTAAAGATGACGGTATATATCCCGGTTCAGGCGGCTAAGTGAGGTTGTTCACAAGCATCAAAATTCATGAACCAGGAAAGTGTATGAAGCATGTGGAATGAAGAGTGAAGCGAATTGAAATATACGAATGCAAAAAAATATTACCCGAAAAACTTATTACAGAAATCCAACAGTAGGTGCAGGGAGAGACCATTTACATTCCTAAACAGAAGAAGGAATATAAACATTGGGGAAGCTTGAGTGGCGGAAGACAGTGGTTAGATCGCCGAAATGCCGCTATTAGTCACGCTTTTAAGAATAATAGCAGTGTTGGGCAGCTTGCTAAAGACTATTTTCTCTCCATTGAAACCATTAAGAAAATTGTTTATTCGGAAAATAAAAGTAGCGAACGACACTGATGAAGGCTTCTTCGTCAGTGTTTTTTAGCGTTAGAAAGTATCTTCCTTGAATGACGTCGATAGATATTGTTTTATGTCGAATACAATTCTAAGCTATTGTTGCCGAAAGGCCGCATGCCGTCAAATGTTGCTTTGCTTTTTCGATCTGTTTTTCGGATATATCCAGAGCCCATAGTCAGATGCATTGCGTTCCCCCTGATATTGCAAGGAATGACCGGTGCCACAGCCGATCTCCAGCATCCTATTTCCCGAGACATCGCGCCCTCCCAAATGTAAAAAATATGAGCCTAAACGAGTCTATGGACAAATCTACCCAAATTATTCATAGAACAGTCTATTTAATCCCTCGGATATGAACGACCTATCGTGTGTCAATGAAGCATGATATCAGTAAATTCACCTCTTCGGAGCACGCTGCCCCGTCCGGACTGCCGGAATAATTGATACATCCAAACGGATTAGTGGCTGAAAGGGGAATCTTAAATAGCAAGATGTATTTTTATAAAAAGGGTTGACACCATTCAACTACAACTGTAGTATAGATTAATGTCAACTACAATTGTAGTTTGCTAAACCATACCAGGAAAGGAGCATTACAAAATGAATGTAGCATCAAAAGCGGCAATCGTAACATTAAGCAGTGTATTACTGCTGGGTTCCTCGGCGAGCTTTGCGGCGGAAACGAAATCTTATAAGGAAGCTCAGAAAGAAACCGTTAAAAAAACAGCCGAGGCGACCAAATCTATACCTGAAAAGGACAAAAAGTTTATCGAAGACGAGATCAACAGAATAAAGGAGCTATCCAAAAAGCCAGGCGAGTCGTATGTCCTATATCACAAATATCCTCAGTTAAATAGCGGACTTTCACTTAGCTATTGGGGACTGGTGGAAGAGTTCTCTTCTTACGAAGCCTACTTGAAAAGAGCTTCCACTTTGGAGGGTTCGATCCTGAAGCAGCCCGCAAACCTGCCGGCCGGATACAAGTTCTTGTCAGCGACCATCGAAGGTCCAACAAAAGGGAAATTCGTTGATGAAGTAAAGGCCGAAGGCAAAAAAAGCGGCAAACCGATCTATGCGAAGAAAATAGAGTGGAAGGAAGCGGCGGATATCCGTCTCAAGTATACGAACGGAAAGAGCACGTTAACTTTCTCAAAGTATACAAAAGATCCGGAGGGAAGCAAAAAGAAAGGGTTCTTTAACGATACGCTTCCTGCGAATATCTATCCAAAATCCGTATTCTGGTATGATGGCGGCAAATACGAATACGGTGTCTCTGCCACTTCGGATATCCCTAGAGAAAAGAAAATCGCGATGCTGAAGGCTGCGGTAAAGAAATAATATGTTTGGGAAGCGGCGCGGATTTGTGCATGTAACAAAAATAGGGAATCTTATCTCTCTTAAATGTTGACATCACCAAACTACAAATGTAGCATGAACTATACTACGTATGTAGTTAAGGCGAATGAACTTTGGAGGTTACATGCATGAAACAAATACCATCGGTTACGGATGCAGAACTGGAAATTATGCGGGTGTTATGGGCAAATCCCGATTGCCCTTCCAGTGAAGTTGTAAAGCAACTCGCAGACAAAATGGGCTGGAGCCCGAATACGACGCGGACGCTCTTGAACCGATTAGTGCAGAAGGAAGCAGCGGGGGCCAAGCTGGAAGAGGGTTCAAAGCGCACCCAGCTGTATTATCCCATCATCAGCGAGCAGGAATTTTTGCTGTCCGAAACCACATCCTTTATGAAAAAGCTGTATGGCGGGGCATTAAAGCCGATGCTGGCCAACTTATTAAAGGATAGAAAGCTGAACGCACAGGAAGTCGAGGATCTGAAGGCTTTATTTGACGAAAACCGCAGCGTCGGCGAACCGGGAAAAGAGAGATAACGGATGAGTCCAACATTGCAAGCGAATGTATTGTCTGTTTTTGGCTGGGTGATTCGCGGATCATTTATGGCCGGCATTTTGGTTCTGCTTGTCCTGATCGTGCAATTTCTATTCAAAAACAAGCTTGAAGCAAGATGGAAATATTTGATTTGGCTGCCTGTAGCGATCCGTTTGCTGCTTCCTTGGGCGCCGGAATCTTCGCTTAGCTTGTACAATGTTTTGTCTTTGGAGGCCATAGCGCCCGGATTTCATCAGAAGACCCAGGATCCCACGGCATTTAAGAATGCGGTGATCGCAGGGGAGACGGCGGTTCAAAGGAATCGGACCTTAAGCCCGGAATTGAATGGAGCCACCGTGCCTGCCTCATCCCATGAACCGGGAAGCGTGCAGAAAAGCGGTTTTTGGTGGAGCGAGATCAAAAATATGAGCTTCATCCATATGCTGTTAGCGGTATGGCTTGCGGGCGTGTTATTCTTTTCGGCGAAAACGGTATTTGACCAGAACCGATTGAAACAAGCCTTGCGCGCAGGGCGAACCATCGATACTCCTTTTTTATCGGCAGTCTTTCAAGAAACGAAGCATCTATTTGGCATCAAGCGCAATGTGAGGTTTGTCGCATCGGAACGGATTCCCGGACCAGCCGTAGTCGGTTTTTTTAAACCTGCAGTCGTAATTTCGCCAAGCCTGCTCGTTACGTTGCAAAAGGATCAGCTTCAATTGATTTTGGCGCATGAATTTGCGCATATTCGGCGGCGGGATGTGGCAGTGAACTGGATGATGCACATGATCTTGATTCTCCACTGGTTTAATCCGCTCCTATGGTTCGCGATACATAGAGCAAGGCAGGATCAGGAGATTGCCTGCGATGCATGCGCCTTGGACCGGATGATGCCGCAGCAAAAAAATGCATACGGGCAAACGATTATTCATGTGTTGGAGCATTTGTCGGTCAGTCATTACCGGCCTGGTCTTGCCGGCTTGTCCGCCACGCATAAAGAAATGAAAAGGAGACTTATGATGATCCGACATTTTAATAAAAAATCCTACCGCTTGTCCATTCTGGGCATGGGGATGATTCTCGCGCTTGGCAGCGTGACATTGGTTAACGCGAAGGAAAGCGGCGCGGAAAGCGCACCGCAAAAATTGCAGCAGAATTCAAAAGTTGCCGTGGACAAAGAGAATGACGTTATTTATCCCGAGGGAAACATAGACCGCGAGCTCTACAAGAAAGAACTGGAGAAGATTCAAAAAAAAGCTGAAGCGGCAGCCAAGGCTTTAACTCCAGAGGAAAAGAAGTATATCGAAGATGAGACGAATCGAGTGAAGGAACTGAGCAAAGAGACAGGCGATATGTACGTTCTGTATCATAAATATAAGGATCTTAATAGCGGACTCGACCTCAGTTATTGGGGAGGGATAGAAGAATTCTCTACTTACGAGGACTACTTGAGAAGAGCTTCCGCATTGGAGGGTTCGATCCTGAAGCAGCCTGCCAACTTGCCGGAGGGGTATAAATTCTTGTCAGCGACCATCGAAGGTCCAACAAAAGGGAAATTCGTTGATGAAGTAAAGGCTGAAGGCAAGAAAAGCGGCAAACCCATCTATGCGAAGAAAATAGAGTGGAAGGAAGCGGCGGATATCCGTCTCAAGTATACGAACGGAAAGGACACGCTGACTTTCTCAAAGTATACAAAAGATCCGGAGGGAAGCAAAAAGGAAGGTTTCTTTAACGATACGCTTCCTGAGCATATCTATCCAAAATCCGTATTCTGGTATGACGGCGGCAAATACGAATACGGGGTCTCTGCCACTTCGGATATCCCTCGTAAAGAGAAAATTGAAATTCTGAAGGCTGCGGTAAAAAAATAAGCGTCAGGCGATCCGTTTTATGCATCGACCCATGTCGTCCTGTTGACACAGGATGGCATGGGTTCTTTTTTTGTTGCCGGCACCTAACACGCCACGAAATGGAACAAATAGTGCTCGGGGAGATACTATAGATTCACCGCTCGAAATCAAATTTGAACCCATAAACAGATTGAATTCTATTGTGCGGTCAAATAGCAGGGATGCGTGGGGATAAACGATCGATTCATGGCTTTATCGCCAGGACGGAAGTCGTGCATGACTGAAATAATCCTGGCTGAAAAGTAACAGGCAGCCCTCGGCCTGACCGATGAATTCCGGACCTCTGGCTGATGTGCGGGACGTTCATATCATGTTAAGGTAAAAGGTAGGATAGGACGGTATTGTCAGGCGTAACAGCCAAGCAGCCGTCAAATCCTCCTTTTTTCTAATATTTTGACCGAATTACCAATTTGGTCAAGTGGTTTCTTTTAAAGAAAAGCAAACAGGATGATGGAGGGAAATACCATGACAGAAAATATTCCGGTGCCTCAACCCAAAACTTATGGACCTTTAGGAAATCTGCCGCTGCTGGATTCCTCCGCACCGGTGCAATCGTTGGTGAAGTTGGCCTCGGAGCTTGGGCCCATCTTTCAGTTCCAATATCCCGGCGGACGCAAGGAGCTCTACGTCTCCGGCCATGAATATGTGAAGGACGCTTGCGACGAAAAGCGCTTTGATAAACGGATCTGGGCTCCGCTGCAAAACGTACGCGCTTTTGCGGGCGACGGTTTGTTTACGAGTGCGACCCAGGAAACGAATTGGAAAAAAGCGCATAACATTCTGCTGTCCAGCTTCAGCCAAAGGGCCATGCAAGGGTACCACGCAAAAATGCTGGATATTGCCTTGCAGCTGATTCAAAAATGGGGGCGGCTGAATCCGGACGAAACGGTGGACGTACCTGCGGACATGACCCGGCTGACGCTCGATACGATCGGACTGTGCGGCTTTAGTTACCGTTTCAACAGTTTTTACCGGGAAGGCAACCATCCCTTTATCGATGCGATGGTGCGGGCGCTTGACGAAGGAATGAACCAGCTTCACCGCCTGGGCATCCAGGATATGTTTATGGTCCGGAAGAAACGGCAGTTTCAAGAGGATATTCAGACGATGTTCTCTCTTGTCGACGAATTGATCCGGGAACGTAAGGCGCATGGCGGGAATGAGGATGACCTGCTCGCTCACATGCTGGAAGGCGTCGATCCGGATACAGGTGAGCGTCTGGATCAAGAAAATATCCGCTACCAGATCATCACATTTCTGATCGCAGGACATGAAACGACGAGCGGCCTGCTCTCCTTTGCGATCTATTTTCTGTTGAAAAACCCCGAAAAGCTGCGTAAAGCGGTGGAAGAGGTGGATCGCGTCCTGAAAGACCCGGTACCGACGTATAACCAGGTGCGGGACCTGAAATATGTCCGAATGGTACTTAGCGAGTCCCTGCGGTTATGGCCGACTGCGCCGGCTTTCTCGCTGTATGCCAAAGAAGATACATGGATCGGGGGAACCTATCCGCTCCAAAAGGGTGACAGCGTGACCGTGCTCATTCCGGGACTTCACAGGGATACACGCGTCTGGGGGGACGATGTGGAGGCGTTCAGACCCGAGCGTTTTGAAGATCCAAGCAAAGTGCCCCATGACGCGTATAAGCCGTTTGGCAACGGCCAGCGGGCGTGCATCGGGCAGCAGTTCGCCCTGCAGGAAGCCACCTTGGTGCTGGGTATGGTTCTGAAGTATTTTGAGCTGACGGATCCCGACCACTACGAACTCAAGGTAAAAGAGACGTTGACACTGAAACCTGAAGGGTTCCGGATTCGGGTTCGCAGTCGGAAGGGAGCCGTGATCCCGATGGGTTCCGGCAGCTCCGAACCGCTGGATACCGCTGCTCGCGAATCCGGCAAGCCGGCTTCATTGGCGGAAAACGCGCACCATACGCCGCTGCTCGTCCTGTACGGTTCCAATTTGGGCACGGCCGAAGGCATTGCCAGAGAATTAGCCGATCTCGCCAAGTATCAGGGATTCAGCAGTCAGGTCGGTACCTTGGACGACTACGTCGGCGCCCTTCCCAAGGAGGGAGCGGTGATCATTGTAACGGCTTCCTATAACGGCCAGCCTCCTTCCAACGCGAAGGCTTTCGTTGAATGGCTGGAATCCGCCGACAATTCGGCCGTCCGGGATGTCCGCTACATGGTATTTGGCTGCGGGGATCATAATTGGGCCAGCACGTACCAGCGGATCCCGCGCCTGATCGATGAGCTGCTGGCAGACAAAGGCGCCGAGCGGCTTATCCCGCTAGGGGAGTGCGATGCCAGCGGCGATTTTGAACGGGAGGTTGACGACTGGACGGAGCGATTATGGCCGGATTTGATGCAGGCGCTGGGACTGCCGGTCGCGGCCAACCGCGAGCCGAAACGGAGCACGCTGTCGCTTCGTTTTGTCCAGGGCGTGGCCGAAGCTCCGCTGGCGGAAACCTACGGAGCCGTGTCCGGCCGGATTGTGCGCAGTTACAATCTTCAGCATGCAGACAGCGGAAGGGTCACGCAGCACATCGAAATTGCGCTGCCGGAAGGCACGACTTATTGCGAGGGCGATCATCTGGGCGTGCTCCCGGTCAACCCTGACCCATTGGTACGGCGGGTACTCCGCCGATTCCGGCTGGATGGCTCCGCTCACCTGATTCTGGAATCGGGCGGGAAAAACATTCCCCACTTGAAGGCAGGCGTTCCGGTCCGACTGGACGAACTGCTGTCCCGCAGTGTCGAGCTGCAGGAGCCGGCGACCCGTGCCCAAATCCGGGAGATGACCGCGTGCACGGTTTGCCCGCCGCATGCCAGGGAACTCGAGGCGCTGCTCGTAGAAGAGACGTACCAGACGGACATTCGGGCGAAGAGGGTTACGATGCTCGACTTGCTCGAGAAGTATGATGCCTGTGAGCTGCCGTTTGCGCGTTTTCTGGAACTGCTGCCGGCACTGAAGCCGAGATATTACTCCATATCAAGCTCGCCTCAAGTCAGCCAAGATACGGCCTGTATCACGGTCGGCGTGGTCCGGGGGGAAGCATGGAACGGCAAGGGAGAGTACCGCGGCATCGCCTCCAACTACTTGGCCGGACTTGAACCGGGAGCCGAGGTGCTGATATTCGTCCGGTCCCCTGAATCCGGCTTTGTACTTCCGGAGGATTCCGCCACACCGCTGATCATGGTGGGTCCCGGCACGGGCGTGGCTCCGTTCAGAGGTTTTATCCAGGCCAGACGGGCACTCCAAGCGGCAGGAAAGGTGCTGGGTGAAGCCCATCTGTACTTTGGCTGCCGGAATCCGGAACATGATTACCTATACCGCGCGGAGTTCGAGCAGGCGGAAAGGGACGGCCTGGTCACACTTCATACGGCTTTCTCCAGAGCGGAAGGCGCAAATAAGTGCTATGTCCAGCATCTTATGAAGCAGGACGGGGAGCTGCTGCTGTCGCTGCTCGAAACCGGGGCTAAGTTGTACGTTTGCGGCGACGGCACCCGGATGGCCCCGCAGGTGGAACAAACGATCATGGAGTCTTATCGGGAAAAAAGCGGGGCGAGCCGCGAAGAAGCGGCTGAATGGCTTGCCGCGCTTGAAGCGGCAGGCAACTATGCGAAAGACGTATGGGCCGGTTGAACCACAAGCTTCCATGTGTCTGGTAAGTCACATGATCTGGATTTGCTTACTTGCTGTAGACAAATATGTTGGAGAGAGAGGCACAAGTCTTTCGGAAAGGAGTTAGCAAGGTCAAAAAGAGATGGAGTGCTTGCAGCATCCCGGTTCATGGACCGCAGGGATGATCATCGCTTATTGGATTCGCAAGATGTTGAGGCCGGTGTTCGGGTGGTCGAAGTTTTGACCGGGAAAAAGACGGGCAAACGTTCGCCGGGCGGATTACCATCGTTTGATTCGCGTGACGCCGGGTAATATAGGATAAACGAGAACTTGTTTGGAGGGATTCGCAATGCCTTGGAATAAGCATGATTACCCTGTGTCCATGAAAAATCTGGAGCCCCGCGTGCGGAATAAAGCGGTCGAAATCGCAAACGCGCTGCTCGAAGAAGGCTATGAGGAAGGGCGCGCCATTGCCATCGGCACCGCCCAGGCGGAAAAGTGGAATGAGGACCATCCGGTTGGCGAAGAAAAGCCTTCGAAGCATAAGTAACCTCATGAACATTTCGTTCAGCACCGACGGCCAGGCAACTATAATGTAGAAAAGGGCCGTGTGACCTCTATTTCACACCTACTGTACTCCACATATAATACAGAGCTGCCCGAAACAACCCTGAAAACCGCGGTCCGCCAAGCACGGACCGCGGTTTTTCTCATACCGGGAGAAGCCCGCAGTGTAACCCCTTATAGAGAATGGAAAAGCCGGAATAGAAGATTTTAATACGATATTGTGGCCGGAAAGGCATCAATGGTACAGTATCAGCAATAAATAATCCCGACTATACACATTGGAAAAAATAAATCATATTGAAACCGTCGAGGGTCATTTTTGGAGTCATTTCAAGCATCAACCCAAATTTAAAAAAAGATGGAGTGAGTGAACGATGGGCAAAAACAGACAGCTTCGACTGGGGGCCACCATACACGGCGTGGGCAGCAGCCACACCGCCTGGAGACATCCGCAAATTCCTTCGGATGCGAGCGTAAACATTTCGTTCTATACACAGCAGGCACAGAAGGCCGAAGAGGGCAAGTTCGATTTTGTTTTCATTGCCGACGGCCTGTATATCAACGAAAAGTCGATCCCGCACTTTTTGAACCGGTTTGAGCCGATTACGATCTTGTCCGCGCTCGGCGCAGCCACTTCCCGGATCGGGCTTGTCGGCACGCTGTCGACCTCTTACAGTGAGCCGTTTACGGTCGCCAGGCAGTTCGCCTCCATCGACCACATCAGCGGCGGGCGCGCAGGGTGGAACGTCGTGACTTCACCACTGGAGGGAACCGCGCTGAATTTCGGCGGCCGGCCGCATCCGGCCCATTCCGAGCGGTACCGGATCGCGGAAGAGTACCTCGAGGTGGTCAAAGGGCTGTGGGACTCCTGGGAAGACGATGCCTTTGTGCGGGATAAGGAGAGCGGGGTGTTCTTCGATCCGGACAAATTGCACCGGCTGAACCATGAAGGGGAGTTCTTCACTGTGCAGGGGCCGCTGAACATTGCGCGCTCCCGGCAGGGGCAGCCGGTCGTGTTCCAGGCGGGCTCCTCGGACAGCGGCCGCAGCCTGGCGGCGAAAACGGCGGACGCCGTGTTCACCGGCCCGGAGACGATCGAGGAGGCCAAGGCTTTTTACCGGGACGTGAAGCAGCGGGCAGCCGCACTCGGGCGCGCTCCGGAGGAAATTCTGATCTTTCCGGGCATCGGGCCGATCGTGGGCCGCACGGAAGAGGAAGCCGAGCGCAAATACCAGGAAATCGCCGGGTTGGTGACGATTGAGAAGGCTTTGGAATACCTTGGACGCTACTTCGAGCACCACGACTTTTCCCAATACCCGCTCGATGAGCCGTTTCCCGATCTGGGTGACTTTGGCTCGAACAGCTTCCGCAGCACGACCGACCGTATCAAGAGACGCGCCAAAGAGGAGAACTTGACGCTGCGCGAAATAGCGCTGCAGGAAGCGACGCCGCGGACGGGGTTTATCGGGACGCCGGAGAAGGTGGCGGATTTGGTGCAGCAGTGGTTTGAGGAAGAGGCTGCCGACGGGTTCATTATCGGTTCGGGCGTGCCGGGCGGATTGGACGATTTCGTCGAGCTGGTGGTGCCGATCTTGCGCGATCGGGGGTTGTTCCGCACGGAATACGAGGGAGACACGCTGCGGGGAAATCTGGGTCTGCCGGTGCCGGAGAACCGCTATACGAAGCAAAAAGCGCTGTCCTAAACGGGACGTGGGCTCTGCCAATCTGCCAAGTCCCTGCACCTTATATGCAAATGATAGCTGGATCTGAAGGGAGTCTGAGAGAGATGAAGTTTGATTCGAAAAACAGGCGTAAATCGGCAACAGCCGCTCTGCTGGTCATCGTTATGCTGCTGTCCGCTTGCGGAGGCAAGCAGACGGCCTCCCAAGGGCAGACGGATAGCGGGGCGGCACCGGCCGTACAGGGAGCATCCGCCCAGGGCGGGGAGCTCACCTATGCGCTGGCGACGTCGCCGGATACGCTGGACCCGCACCGCACCGGACTGGCCGTCGCGGTCCGCGTCATCCGCACCATCTACGACAGCCTGGTCGTTCAGCTGCCGGACAATACGATCAAGCCGTGGCTGGCGACGGAATGGACCATTTCAGACGATGGGCTTAGCTACACGTTTAAGCTGCGGAAGGACGTCAAGTTCCAGGACGGAACGCCGTTTAACGCCGAGGCGGTCAAGTTCAACTTCGACCGGATTCTGGACCCCGCCACCAAGGCGGCGAATGCGGCCGCCCTGCTTCAGCCCTACAAGTCCTCCGAGGTCATCGACGAGTACACGATCAAGCTGAATTTGTCGACGCCCTCACGGGCTTTTCTGGGCAACCTGAGCCAGGCGCTGCTTGGCATGGTGTCGCCGACTGCAGCCAAGCAATACGGGGATCAGCTGGGGCAGCATCCGGTCGGCACGGGGCCGTTCAAATTCGTCAAGTGGGATGAGAATGCCGACATCAAGGTCGAGCGCAATCCGGACTACGCTTGGGCGCCGGAGATCGTGACCAATACGGGGGCGCCTTACCTGGACGGCATCGATTTTAAAATCGTACCCGAAGAGGCCACCCGGATCGGCAGCGTGCAGAGCAAGCAGGTGCTGGCCGCCGAGACGGTGCCGCCTCAGAACATCCTGACCTTGAAAAAGGATCCGAATTTCCAGCTGCTGCAGGCAAATACGCTCGGCCTGCCGTACACGTTGTTCTTCAACCAGGAGCGCGCGCCGTGGAACGAGCTGAAGGCAAGGCAGGCGGTGCAGCTGGCCGTGGACGTGGACGCCATCGTCAAAACGCTGTACCTGGGCACGTACGAGCGGGCTTGGTCTCCGCTGACCCCGGGCACCTTCGGTTATGACCCGTCGCTGGAAAACTCGGTCAAACCGGATATCACCAAAGCCAATCAGCTGCTTGACGAGCTGGGATGGGTCAAGGGAGCGGACGGCGTCCGGACCAAGGACGGGAAGAAACTGACTCTGCACTACGTCGACGGCACGCCAAACCGGGAGAAACGCAACGACATCGCGGTCATGGTGCAGCAGCAGCTGAAGCAGATCGGCGTGGACGTCGAGGTCGAGATCACGAAGGATGTCCGCACTGTGGTCTACACCAACGGAAACTATGATTTGTACGGCAACAGCCAGGTCAACTCCGATCCGAACGCGCTGTACTCCTTCTACCATTCCTATGATCCAAAGAGCCGGCCGACACTGCCGAGACTCGCCAGTCCGGAAGTCGACAAGTGGCTGGAAGAGGGACGGGTCGAGAAGGACGATGCCAAGCGCGAGGAGCTGTACCATAAAATTCAGCATTATATCATCGATAATGCGGTCATTCTGCCGATTTACGTCTTCCCGTATACGGTGGCCGCTTCCAAATCGGTACAGGGACTTACCTTTGATTCCCTCGGGTATCCGCTGTTCAACGACGTATCTTTGCAAAAATAGAAAGGAGGCTTGAGGCGGCATGCTGTGGATGGTAACCCGGCGCCTTTTAACGTCGCTCCTCGTCATTATCGGCTCGCTCGTTTTGGTGTTCACGATCCTCTACGTTCTTCCCGGGGATCCGACCGACAACATGGTCGACCCCTCGATGGCGACGCCGGAGGTCATTGCGAACTTAAGGCATCAGCTGGGTGTGGACCAGCCGTTTCACATCCAGCTGCTCCATTATTTCGGGAGCATCCTGCAGGGGGATTTCGGCAAATCCCTGCTGAATTCCGATCCGGTGCTGCCCAAAATCGCCGAGAGCTTTCCCGCCACCCTGGCCCTGACCGGAGCCAGCGTGCTGGTGTCCGTAACCGTGGGTCTGCTTCTGGGCGTACTGTCTGCCATTCACCGGAACGGGGCGATTGACATCATCGCCCGCGTCATCGGGCTGTTCGGCATCTCCATGCCAACCTTCTGGTCGGGCATCCTGCTCATCCTGATTTTCTCCATTACGCTGGGCTGGTTTCCGGCGATGGGATCGGACGGATGGCGGACGCTGGTTCTGCCCGCACTGGCGCTCGGCACGGTCGGGAGCGGCTTTATTATCCGGATGGTCCGCAACAGCATGCTGGAGGTCATCAGCGAACAGTTCATCGTGACGCTTCGTTCCAAGGGCTTGGCGGAGCGGGCGGTCATGTACCGTCACGCGCTGCGCAATGCGCTGATACCGGCCGTCACGATGACGGGCATGCTGATCGGTGACATGCTGGCCGGCACGGTTGTCGTCGAGACGGTGTTTTCCCGCCAGGGCATCGGCCGGATCATTTCGGATGCGATCATGGCCAAGGATCTCCCGGTGGTCCAGGGCGTCATTTTGTTCTCAGCCATCATCTATACGCTGGTTAACCTGCTGGTGGATCTGTCCTATACGCTGATCGATCCGCGCGTGAGACGTTCAACTTAAACCTTGGGAGGGAGCAGTTATGAGGGAGGCGGTATCCGCCAAGACGGTCTGGCGCGAGCGGAAGCTCGCGGCCGCGGCCGCACCGAAAATCCGTAAGTTTACGGCAAGCGACCTGTTCCTGGTGGCGGCCGGATTAATCATTCTGTTTGTGGCGGCCTGTGCCATCGTGCCGCAGTGGATTGCGCCCTACGCCCCGACGGAGATGCGGACGGACAGCATCATGCAGGCGCCAAGCGGCGCGCATCTGTTCGGCACGGACTATTTCGGCCGGGATATTTTCAGCGTGGTCGTGTACGGGAGCCGGGACTCGCTCTTTATCGGCTTTACTTCCGTTCTCGTCGGCGGCCTGCTTGGGGGAACGATCGGGGCGCTGTCCGGTTATGCGGGCGGCTGGATCGACACGGCGATCATGCGTCTCAATGACGTGCTGATGACGATCCCGGGCATCCTGCTGGCGCTGGCCATCGCCGGCGCGCTCGGTCCGAGCCTGTTTAACATCGTGCTGGCGGTAGCCGTATCCTCCGTGCCGGGTTATGCCCGGGTGATGCGGGCGCAGGTGCTGAGCATCAAGAGCCGGACGTTCGTCAAAGCGTCGGTATCCATCGGCGCTTCGCCGCTGAGTGTGTTCTGGAAGCATGTGCTGCCGAACAGCCTGTCTCCGCTGCTGGTCATGGCGGCTATCGGTATCGGTACGTCCATTCTGACGGGATCGGGCCTGAGCTTTCTGGGCCTCGGGGTTCTGCGCGAGGTTCCGGACTGGGGGACGCTGCTCTCCCAAGGCAGAGGCTATTTGACCGCGGCCTGGTGGATCTGCACCTTCCCGGGATTGGCCATCACCGCCTTCGTGTTGTCTGTCAACATTATTGGAGATCGGCTCCGGGACCATTTCGATCCAAAGAAAGTCACCCAGCGCTAAAGGAGGGAAGCATCAATGAGCACATTGCTTGATATCCGGGAGCTGTCCGTCGATTTTACGACCCGAAAAGGGACGCTGCAGGCGATCCGGGACGTGACGCTGTCGATCGAAGCCGGGGAAACCGTCTGCCTCGTCGGGGAGTCGGGCAGCGGCAAGACGGTGGCCTCCAAAGCGATCATGCGTCTGATCGACCATGAGAACGGGCGCATCAGCGGAGGAAGCCTTCTTCTGGACGGGACGGACCTGGCAGGCCTGCCGGAGGCAGAACTGCGCCGGATTCGCGGCAAACGGATGGCGATGGTGTTCCAGGAGCCGATGGCGGCCTTCGATCCGGTCTTTACGATCGGGCAGCAAATTCAGGAGACCATCTTGCAGCATGAGAAAGTTTCCAAGCGGGAGGCCAGGGAGCGTGCCGTCCGGCTGCTGAAGCGGATCGGCATTCCGGAGCCGGAGCTGCGGCTGAAGCAGTATCCGGGCGAGCTGTCCGGCGGAATGCTGCAGCGGGCCATGATCGCCATGGCGCTGTCCTGCGGGCCGGACCTGCTCATTGCGGATGAGCCGACCACCGCATTGGACGTCACGATCCAGGCGCAAATTTTGCGCCTGCTGAAAGAGCTGCAGGCCGAGCTCGGCATGTCGATCCTGCTGATCACCCATGATCTTGGGATCGCCGCCGAAATTGCCGACCGGGTGGTCGTCATGTATGCCGGCGAAATCGTCGAGGAGGCGCCGGCTTCCGAGCTGTTCCGCCTTCCACGCCACCCGTATACACGGGGCCTGCTCCGTTCCGTCGCGACGCTCGACACGGTCCGCGGCACGAAGCTGCATTCCATCGAAGGGTCGATCCCGAGCCTGGCCGCACTTCCGCAGGGCTGCCGCTTTCACCCGCGCTGCCCCTTTGCCACGGAGCGCTGTACGCAGGAAGCGCCGGTCTTAACCGGATCCGGCGAGCGCCGGAGCGCTTGCTGGCATGCGGAGGAGTTGGTTCAGTCAGAGGGCTGGATGGCCCCTGCCGTGCCGGGGGGCTCCGGTGCAGCTGAGGGTTCCGGTACAGCTGAGGGTTTCGGTGCGGTGGCAGCATCCAATGCGAGGGCTGTTTCGGGTGCAGCAGCTGCAGGTTCTGGCGACCCGGCGGCTTCCAGCGAGACGGCTGCTTTACGCGTTACACGGGAAGGCGGCGCAGAAGAGAACATTGAAGGACACGGCGAAGCCGGCTCAGTCGGGGCAGCGGAAGAAGCGGCGGACGCTTTGTTTACCGTGGATCACCTGAAAAAGTATTACCCGGTGCATGGCGGAGGCATCGGCAAAGTGAAGAAGCTGATCCGCGCCGTGGACGACGTCAGCTTTACGATCCGCAAGCGCGAAACCTTCGGCCTGGTCGGCGAGTCCGGCAGCGGAAAGTCGACGCTTGGCCGGGTGCTGCTCCAGATGGAGCGTGCCACAGCAGGGACGGTTCTTTTTGACGGCAAGGACCTGACAAATCTGGGAGGACGTGAACTGCGCGCTGCCCGCCAGCATATGCAGACGATCTTCCAGGATCCGTACGGATCGCTGGATCCGCGCTGGAAGATCGGCGACAGCATCGCCGAGCCGCTTAAGGTGCACGGTCAGGGGCAGCGCTCCCCTGCCGACATCAGCCGCCGCGTCAGCGAGCTGCTGGAGCTGGTGGGGCTCGACCCATCGTGGGCGCAGCGGTATCCGCACGAGTTCTCCGGCGGGCAGCGGCAGCGGATCGGCATCGCCCGCGCGATCGCCCTGAACCCGCGGTTCATTCTCGCCGACGAAGCCGTATCTGCGCTGGACGTATCGGTTCAGGCCCAGATCATCAATTTGCTGCAGGACCTGCAGCAAAAGCTGGGGCTGACCTACCTGTTCATCGCCCATGGCCTGCAGGTTGTCCGGCATCTGTCGGACCGGCTCGGCGTGATGTACCTCGGGAAGCTCGTGGAGATCGCACCGAGCGAGTCGCTGTTTCTCGCCCCGGCCCACCCGTATACCCAGGCTCTGATCGAGGCCATACCGCAGACCACGCCCCGCCAAGGCCAGCCGGCCGGAAGCCTGGAAGGGGAAATTCCCTCACCGGCCAATCCGCCCTCGGGCTGCCGGTTTCATACCCGGTGTCCGTTTGCGACAGACCGCTGCCGGCAGGAGGAGCCGGCGCTGCGCCAACTGGACAGCGGTCACCACGCGGCCTGCCATTATGCGCTGTGACGGGATGGCCGCCACCTGAACGGGAGGTTATGAATTGTCAGTCACGATGAATGCTGCCGCGGCAAAGGCCGAAGAGGGGCAGGGCAGTCTGCCGTTTTGGCCGGTTCTGCTCACCCTGTTCTGCGGTTCCTTTGTCGGCATGTATCCCATGGTTTCCTTAAACGTTTCGCTGCCCGGCTTTATCGGCATCTTTCACACCGGCCTCGGGACCGTGCAGTGGATCATTACGGGCTTTACGCTGGCCTTCGGCATGATTGCTCCCGTCAGCGGCTATCTCTCCAGCCGTTTCGGCGGCAGGCGGATGTTTCTGCTGTCGCTGGCCGGAATCACCGTCAGTTCCGTGATGTGTTCCCTGTCCTGGAATATTCATGCGCTGATTTTCTTCCGCATCTTGCAGGGCTTATGGTGCGGACTGATCCAGCCCGTGTCCCTGGCCATGATTTATCAGACGCTGCCGCGAGGAAGACAGCCTCTAGCGGTCAGCGTCTGGTCGTTTTCGACGGTGCTTGGCACGGCGGTGGGCCCCTCGGTTAGCGGGTGGCTTCAGCAGCACGACTGGCACCTGATTTTTCTCGTGACGCTGCCGGCCGGTATTCTGGCCTGGTTGGCGGGCCGTATCCTGCTCCCGAAGGACGTTCGGGGTCCGCAAAAGCGTCTGGATTCCGCCGGACTCCTGCTGGCCACTGTGGGCAGCCTTGCCATTCTGCTGCTGTTCGGCAATCTGCACGCCTGGGGCATGACGTCGGCCTGGACGTGGGGCTGCCTCCTGATCGGCGGCGCATGCACCGCTCTTTTCATCCGGGTCGAGCTGCGCGCGAAGGAGCCGCTGCTGAACCTCAGGCTGTTCGGCAATTTCACGTTCGCCGCGAGCCTCGGTGTATCGCTGATCCTGTCCTTTGCCCTCTACTCCGGCGTATACTTTGTCCCGCTGTTCCTGGAAGAAGTTCAAGGGCTGTCGTCTTTTCAGGTCGGGCTGCTCTTTCTTCCCGCGGCCGCGTGTCTGACCCTGGCCACGTTCCTGTCGGGGAAAGGTTACCGCACCTTTGGGCCGGCAGCGCTGATTGCCCTGGGCAGCCTGATCCTGCTGGTGACGACGTTTCGCTTCAGCCGGCTCGGCACGGAAACGACG
This sequence comes from Paenibacillus cookii, assembly GCF_018333375.1. Taxonomy (GTDB): domain Bacteria; phylum Bacillota; class Bacilli; order Paenibacillales; family Paenibacillaceae; genus Paenibacillus_AQ; species Paenibacillus_AQ cookii. Next base: position 18,515 of record NZ_BORW01000035.1, on the reverse strand, counting down.
CTCGTCTCCGTCATGATCTGGCTGGCGATCCGCAACGTCGGTACGGGGCTGTCGCTGACGCCGGCGACCAGCGCGGCGATGGCGGCGGTTCCGCAGTCCGAATCGGGCCATGCGTCGGCCCTGATCAACTGGCTGCGGCAGCTATTCAGCGCGGGAGCGCTCGGCATGTTTACGTCGGTGTTTTATGCGCGGATGAGCGTGCACGAGTCCCGTCTGCACGCTAACTATGCGGCGCAGGGCACGGAATGGATACGCCGCGAGGCGTATACGCGGAGCATCGACGATGCGTTTTTGTTCGCGAGCGCGCTGGTGGCGCTGGCCATTCCGCTGGCGCTCCTTCTGCGCAAACGGAAGGAAGCGGCGGGTGCAGGACCACGCCTGGAGCAGCCGACCGAACTCAACTGATTTTGAATGGATAGGAGGCCAGATCTCAGGCGCGATTAGAAAAGATTCCGATGCGGCATTACGATACATTGATTAAGTAAACAGCGAAGAAGGCCGATTGCTTGCGAATTTCGGGATCGAAGGAACACACTACACCATACAAAGCAAGGTACAGCAATGGCTCCTGAATGTGAAAAAGCAATTCGATAACAACCCGGATCTGAAGTGGGACGCAGGGCCCGATGTTCTTAGTGCTATACGGCAAAAACGCCTAAATTCTTGATATTTGGGCCATCCTTTTTTGAGATAGATAGCTGGCACCTACCTTGTCTATGATTTTGAATCAAGAAAAACACCTCCGATATTTACTTGAATGATAATAGCGGCTCCGGTTCGTGGACCAGGCAGGCAACGCCATTAGCCAACGGTTACAGGCGCCTGCTCTTACCGCTTGAGAACGGAAGGTTGTTCAAGCAGCAATCAGCTTCGGAGATATTCGTCGAACGAAATCATGGCGTCGTCATTTACTTCTAAGTTTCTAAACGGTCCGAAATTCAAAAATCCTGCCCCGCAAAAAGCGGGACAGGATCATCATTCATATCGATCCGATTTCAATCGGTTCGCTTCGCTGGAGGAATCATCTGCATTTCACGGCCCCAGTGGCGATGCATGGCAATTGCGTCGACCAGCTGCCGGGCGAAGACGCCGGCGTCTTCCGTCTCCTTTCGGATGACCAGCCCGGTATCCTCGTCCGGAGACGTCAGATAGCCCGAAGTAGCGGCCGGATCGGCGAGATGAATGCCTGAGCCGGACAGCAGCCCGGCAGCCTGGGCAGAAGCCCCCACGGTTTTAAAATGGTTATAAGCTTCCGTTACAAAGTTGACGGCCTCCTTGATCCCCTGGAGCTTGGCTATGCTTTTTTCCCCGCCGGCCACATAGACCGCGTCAAACAGCACGGAATCTGACGTTAGGAAGGTATGCATAACCTCTAGCCGGCTGCCGTCGCTTCCGGCAATCATCCCCAGATTTTCGCTGACGACTTCCGGCACGACCTTCGCTTCGGCAAAGGCGGCAAGGACGGCCTTCATCTCGTCGGCGTCGAATCCGTCGGCGGCCAGCACCGCCACCTTGCGGGTGGCCGGGGACATGGCGGTTCGAAGCTGGCTCAGCGCCGGCGAAGCCTTGGTTTCGGCACCTCCGGCCATCGTTGTCCCGGATGCTTCATCACCGGCCTTCGCCTTCGGCGGGGTGACGCCGACGCCAAGGGCGATTTCCTCGGCCAGCGTCAAATCGACGTTCGCGAACATGTCGACGACCTGCTGCTGCACGCTTTTGCTTCTTACCTTGCCCACCTCGAACCGGAAAGCCTTAATGATATGCTGCTTTTCCACGTCGGACATGCTGTTCCAAAACAGTTTAGCCTGGGTGTAATGGTCTTTGAAGCTGTCGCTGCGCGCCCGGACTTTGCGTCCCTCCACCTTTTCCTGATAGTGGGCGTATCCGCCGTCCAGCTGCGAAACGGGGCGGGGGTCATTGTTTCCAAGGGAGTTTTTATGATAGCTGGTTTGCCCCCGGTTGATCGTCATGCGATGGTATCCTTCACGCTGGTTATTGTGAACCTCTGCCACGGGCCGGTTGATCGGAATCTCATGGAAATTCGGTCCGCCCAAACGGATCAGCTGCGTATCTGTATAAGAGAACAGGCGCCCCTGGAGCAGCGGGTCGTTGGAAAAATCGATTCCCGGAACCACGTTGCCTACGTGAAAGGCAGCCTGCTCCGTTTCGGCAAACACATTGTCCACGTTGCGGTTCAGGGTCATTTTTCCGATGCGCTGGACGGGAATGAGCTCTTCCGGCCATATTTTGGTCGGGTCGAGAATATCGAAATCGAAATTGAACTCCTCATCCTCGCGGATCATTTGCACGCCAAACTCAAATTCCGGATAGTTGCCCGTTTCAATGGCTTCCCACAGGTCGCGGCGGTGAAAGTCGGGATCCTTGCCGGCGATTTTCTGCGCTTCGTCCCAGACCAGGGAATGCACGCCCAGCAGCGGTTTCCAATGGAATTTGACAAAATGCGCTTCGCCCTTGTCATTGACAAACCGGAAGGTATGTACGCCGAAGCCTTCCATCATCCGGTAGCTGCGCGGGATCGCCCGGTCCGACATCGTCCACATGACCATGTGGGCCGATTCGGTATTGTTGGCAATAAAATCCCAGTGGGTATCATGCGCCGTGGATGCCTGCGGCATTTCGTTGTGGGGCTCCGGCTTGAACGCATGCACCAGATCAGGGAATTTCAGCGCATCCTGAATGAAGAATACGGGGATGTTATTGCCCACAAGGTCAAAGTTTCCGTCCTCCGTGTAAAACTTGGTCGCGAAGCCCCTGGCATCCCGCACCGTATCGGCCGAACCCCGCGAACCGGCCACGGTGGAGAAACGCACGAATACCGGCGTTTTTATGGACGGATCCTGCAGAAATTTGGCCTTCGTGTACTTTGTCATCGGCTTGTATACCTGAAAATAACCGTGAACGCCGAAGCCCCGGGCGTGAACGACGCGCTCAGGAATGCGCTCATGGTCAAAATGGGTCAACTTCTCCCTAAAATGAAAATCCTCCATTAACGTCGGACCGCGTGCGCCGGCCTTGAGCGAATGCTCGTCCTCGGAAATTCGAACGCCTTGATTGGTGGTCATGGGTTCGCCCGCATCGCTTACGCGGAATTCCTCCAACTGGCTGTCCTTCATGTCCTTATGCGGCTGCTGTCCCTTCTTATGGTCCATCAATGAATCCCTCCTGTTGGTTACGGACGGTGTCCGAGTATTTCACAAGTTTATTTACCCGGATCAAAATACGTCCAAACGGGAAGATGAACGGGGGCGGCGGATTCGAGGTGAACAGGCCGCAAAAAGGTGATGTGTCTAAGACGCTGATTTATACCATTCCGCTGAAAAGGGGAAAGGGATTCGTTGACGAGGGGGATTCAATGAAACTATAATGGTTTTATTGAAAGGGGATGCCGAACATGGCCATCGTAAGCCGTTATACCATTGCGCTTCATATTTTGACCTGGCTGGCCTTTTGGGCGGAGAAGGACGAATTTTTCCCTTCCGACCGGATCGCAAACAGCGTGGGAACGAGCCCGGTTTTTCTGAGGCGGATTCTTGGTCAGCTTGCAAAGGCGGGCCTGGTGCTCGTGCAGCACGGCGGGACAGGAGCCGGCTGGAAGCTGGCGCGCCGACCGGAAGAGATCAGCCTGCTGGACGTGTACGAAGCCGTTGTGCAGACGCCCCTGTTCGAGCTTCACCACAGCCAGCCGAACCCGAGCTGCATCATCGGCAACGGCATTCAGCCGGCTCTGCAAGAGATCTACGAAGACAGCGAAGAAGCATTAAAGCGCCGGCTGGCTCAGGAAACGATCAAGGATCTGGTCGGTTCATCGCTGGAGCACGGGAAGCGTTGATGCCGCAGGAAGCGGCAGGCATCCGCAAGGAGCCGGTCGCCGGAAGATCTTAGGTAAGCGGGCCGATCGGAAACAGCTGTCGGCTCGGATTCCGGCCCGTCGATGAACCGGCGAGGCATGCTGCTGGCTGTTTGATGAAGACCGATCCGCGAGCCACGTTTTTTCTGCGGCGATCAATGTAACTGATTCAGTTTCAATGAAAGGAGGGAGTCGGCTGGCTTTCCTGATTCAGGTTAGGATGGAAGCGGCAGAACAGGTCGATATCCGCTTTTAATCTGCCTGATCGGAAATGATCTAAGAAAATGTTGGATATCCGATTTCAGCTTGCGGCTTGTCCGCTGTATGCGTCTAAAGGCCGGCAGTAGGGATCATCTCGGCATTCAATGTAACCGTTACGGTTACTTTGAGGAGGGGAACAGTTCAGTGTGCAGCCGCAAAAGAGAGTGTTTTATATCATTCAATGCAACTCATTCAGTTCCATTGAAAAGTCGAAATTAAATGAGGAGAGGATTTCATGGACAAACGGATATTTTGGTTGGCGCTCGGATCGTTTGCGATCGGCACGGAAGGGTACATGATCGGCGGTCTGCTGCCGACGCTGGCGGCGGCGTTGCATGTCTCGACGGCGCTTGCCGGACAGCTGGTGACGGCATTCTCGCTCGTTTATGCCATGTCGTCGCCGATACTGACGACACTGACCGGAAGGATGGAGCGCAGGAAGCTGTTGTTCGGTGCGCTGCTGCTGCTCGCCGCCGGAAACGTGGTGTGCGGTCTTGCTTCCTCATACGGCCTGATGATGGCCGGGCGGATCGTCGCCGCGCTGGGAGCGGGACTATTTTCGCCGGGGGCGGTCGCTGTCGCCTCCACGCTGTCCGAGCCTGAGAAACGGGGGCGCGCAATGTCTATTGTCATTGCTGGGCAGACCGTTTCCCTGATCCTTGGCGTTCCGTTCGGGACGTGGGTCGCCCAGGCGTTCGACTGGCGCACGACGTTTTGGATCGTCGGCGGCATGACGCTGCTCGCCGCGCTAGCCATTCGGCTGCTGTTCCCGCAGGTGGCGCCGGCCGGGGCCGTCGGCATGCGGGAGCGCCTGTCGTATCTGAAGCGGCCGGAGCTGCTATCCGCCTTGCTGACAACGCTCGCCTGGGCCACCGGAATTTTTGCGCTCTTTACGTACGTTTCCGAACTGTTTGCCGGATACGGAGCTGGAGGCCGGATGATCAGCATCGTGCTGTGCATCTCCGGTATCGCCAGCTTTATCGGGGTCCGGACGGGGGGCATCGCCGCGGACCGGATCGGCCCGAATCGGGCGATTCCGCTGGCGTTGATACTGCTCGCCGCCTCGTTGTTCCTGATGTCGGCGCTGTACGGCTTTGCCGGCCGGCCCGGCATTCTTGCCGTGGCGATTGCTGCCATGGCTCTGTACGGGGCTTCAGCGGCTACATGTTTAATCCTGCCCAGCAGCATCGGCTGATCGGACTGTCGGGGCCTTCGTCCGGCATCGTCCTGTCGCTGCAGTCCTCCGTCATTTACGTGGGAAGCGCGTTGGGCGCGTCGGTCGGAGGAGCAGTCGTGCGCTTCGCTACCGTCGGGCAAATCGGCTATTTTGCAGGCGCGATGACGGTGTTGTCGCTTGCCGTGTTTGCGGCGAGCCTGCGCCTCGAGCGGCGCGTAAAACAGGGGGCGGCCGTTCCGGGACACTCGTCCTCCGCAGACGAGACGGGTGCCGCAGGCTAAACCCGACGGCATCCGGAACTGATTGACCGCATCCGCAACAAGATGCCGAAGCCCAAGCTCCGCGTCCTGTCGATCCGCCAGTCGCACAAGAAGCACTGCCGCTTCCCATCATCAAAATGGCGGGGGGGAACGCGTTGACGTTGTTGCAATGGCTCATTTGCATATTGACTCTAACGTAACGTTAGCCCTTAATATGGCTCTATAGGGGGCGATCCGAATTTACCTACGGGACAGTTGGAGCGGGCAACCGGCATTACCCAAAGAATGATTTCCTATGAACTGTTATTTACAGAATTATGGTGCGGAACGTTAAGACGGCGCTAAGGGATTCGGATTCAATAATGATTCAATCATGGTTCCTGAAGGGAAGGTGGGGGCTATGCAGAACATAGTGCGACAAGCCCAAAAAAAGGGCTTAGAGTTAAAGGATTACGGAAGATGTCAATTTTGTGGATCACGCACCGAGGGTGGAGTCTTTGAATGTTTTGACGTTTTCAATGATATGCAAATTCATTTCATGGATGGGAGCGGAGTAAACCAATTTATTTTTGCCGACGCCCATTGTTTGCAGCATTCGGAGGTTCATGGGAAGTGGAACAACAATTTGCATCTCACCAGAATGTATTTGATGCTTGAAAAAGAAATCGAATGGAAGTACGCCAAGACAAGTCGGTTGAGCCATGTTTTGGATCAATACAAATCGTCCCATCCGGAAATTTTGATTCCTGCATTGCCCGTTCAAGAAAGAGGATGTTTAACGGTTATGGACCTCATCGGACTGAAGGAGAAAAAACTGGAATCGATGTTATTAAAATGGGCGAATGACGTATACCGGTCGTATGATCGATATCATTCGAGTGCAAAAATTGTGGGCGATCTCTATATCGACGAATATGAACGATAAGATGGAGGCGGACTTATGAATGTCATTAACATTGGCTACGGTTCGACGAATTATTATGCGATTGACTGCCAAAACAAATACCTTCTCATCGATACGGGGTTGCCTGGTACGCTTGGTAAGATGGCGAGCCAATTGCGAAAATATCAAATCGATTGGAAGGACATTCCCTATGTCATGGTTACCCACTTTCATCCGGATCATTGCGGAATCGTGCAAGAGCTGCAATCCATGGGCGTAGCGCTTATGATCAGCAGAACGCAATCGGATTTTCTTGAAACAGCGAATGAGTCGATGAAAAAATTCCCCGGCTTCAAAGAAATAAAGGTGGAGGCCGATAACATCATCAATGAAAGTGATAAAGCCAGCTTCATTAAAAAATTGGTCATCCCAGGATATATTCTTCATACTCCGGGTCACTCGGATGATTCCATTAGCATTGTTATCGAAGGGTTGGGTATTTTTACGGGTGATCTGCCTCTGATGAACCCTATGTTCGCTGAATCCAATGAAATGGTTGATAAAAGCTGGGCGCTATTAAGAAGCACCAACGAACGGAAGGTGTTCCCCGGGCACGGTCCGCATGCCATCCTTTGAATTCATCCGGAGATTCAAGCCCCCTGCAGCGAAAGCCGTATTGTTGCGGCTTTTTGTGTTTTTAGGATGAGGACATAGGCCACAATCGAATAGAATAAACAAAAGTTGTTAACGATAAAATAATTATGTAAACCATTAGATCGGATTAGAGTTTGTCTCATCATGCGGATGGCTCAATACATTGTTATAATCAATAAATTACATTGACAGTCATAGTAGTATATCGTATTATGCAGATATGGAGGTGATTGCATGAGCGACAACAAAATCACATCCGACCTGCTGCGTGGCCATACCGACACGATGATTTTACGATTATTATCCGAAGCGGACCGCTACGGTTACGAAATTGTCAAGCTGATTGCCGAACGTTCGGGCGGTGAATATGAGTTAAAGGAAGCCACGATGTACTCCAGCGTCCGGCGGCTCGAAGGGGACGGTGATATCGAGTGGTATTGGGGCGACGAATCGCAGGGCGGACGGCGCAAGTATTTTCGAATTACCGAGAAGGGCAAGGAAACTTATGAGCGCAACAAAAGCAACTGGGAATACGCCAAGCGCGTGCTCGAAGACTTGTTATAAGGAGAATCGATGGGATGAACGAGAAATTGACGAACTATCTGAACGGGGTTTTTGCTCCATATGACGGAGTGAAAAGCGTCAGTGAATTAAAGTCGGACCTTCACTCCGACTTGCAGGAGCGTTACCGTGAACTGAAAGCGGAGGGCAAGGACGACGAAACGGATTTTGAGATGACCATCGACAGCATCGGCGACATTGAGCAAACCGTATTAGAGGTGGCCAACCTCTCCCGTTCGCTGGAGCGGCAGGTGTTGACCAACCTCAGCGCGAGCAACTTGATTGACAGCGACTTTGCGGGCGTTACCGCCCATAAGGGGAATTTTACAGCAAGTGCGCTGCGGGGCTCCGACTTCACGAACGCGGACTTGAGCGGCAGCTCTTTTAAGAACAGCGACGTGCGGGATGCCCGTTTCGACGGCGCGAACCTGACGGACTGCAACCTGTCCACCCTGGACCTGGCGAATGCAAGCTTCAATAAATCCATCCTTGTGCGAACCAACTTCAGCAAGTCGGGGCTGGCCGGAGCCGCATTCGTGGACGTCCAATTGACCGACGTCAACCTGTCGATGACCGCTCTCACCAAAACCGTCTTCAAAAACTGTGTTTTTGACGGGGTGGACTTCACGTCTTCCGATCTGAGCGGGCAGCGTTTAGACGGTCAAATCTTCATCGGCGTCAAATTCGACAGAGCGGGGTTGAAAGAAGTTTCGTTCAAGGACGCCACGCTTAAAAACGTGTCCTTCCAAGGGTCTATGTTGTCCAAGAAATATTATCATGCCATCCAAACCGTCTGCTTTGACGGCGCTAGGATGGATAAGTTGACCTTTGCCGCGCTCAAGGGCATGAAGGCGGATTTGTCGAAGGTTACCGTGATCTAAAAAGAGTGAAACACGCGGATGCAGTTCGTGCGATAATATAGGTAAGTTAAGTAGGCGGCCGGCGCGGGGATCGGCTGTCTTTTTGCTGCAAAAACACACCACGGTAAAAGGAAAACGTAAAAATAAAAATCGGCCTTTTCGCAGACATGCGAATCGCGGCCGATTTTTTGCTTGAAATTCGGAAGGAAGAGGGGATCACCACTCAGCTTCCGGATCAATATTGCCACAAACCAAGGATTGATTTCTATTGCGCGGTCAATATGACCGGTCCATCCGCAGTAATGGCAATCGTATGCTCGTATTGCGCGGAAAGCGAGCCGTCGGCAGTTCTGGCGGTCCATCCGTCGGCATCCACCGTCATGAAGGCTTTTCCCGCATTGATCATCGGCTCTATCGTCAACACCATCCCTTCCTTCAAGCGGAATCCTTTGCCGGGTTTCCCGACGTGGGGATAGTTAGGCTCCTCGTGCATCTCCCGGCCTACGCCGTGACCGAGCAGATCGCGCACCACCGAAAATCCGTTCCGCTCGGCATGGGTTTGAACCGCATGCATCACATCGCCGATCCGGTTTCCGACGACAGCTTTTCCGATGCCCAGATCCAAGCATTCCTTCGTTACCCGCATCAGTTTACGGGCCTCCTCCGATACCTCGCCGACCGCATAACTCCAGGCAGAATCGCCGATCCAGCCATCCTTTTCCGCCACGATGTCGATAGTGACGATGTCGCCTTCTTTGAGCGGGGTCCGGTTCGGAAAACCATGCGCAATGACGTCATTAACCGAAGCACATGTCGCGTACGGATAGCCGTTGTAGCCGATCGTATACGCCTTGGCGCCATTCTCTTTCAGGAACCGCAGCGCGAACGACTCGATCTCAAGCGTCGTGACACCCGGCCGGATCATACTTGAGATGGCTTTGTGAAAAGCGGCGACGATGCGGCCGGCTTTTCTCATTTCTTCAATTTCCGCTTTCGATTTCAGGATGATCATTCCGTTTATCTCTCCTTTGTCTGCAGGCCTGAAAAAATCATGTCAACGATGCCGTCCGCATCCATCTCATGTCGCATTTGATGGTGGATGTTCAATGCTGTGCAGCCGATCAGCGAGCCGAATATCAGATTAGCCGTTTTATCCGGTGACTTGGAATCGATTTCTTCGCGAATCATGTGCACAAACGGCAAATAGATCCGTTCCTGAAAATGGTCAGACAGCTTGCTGAACCGGTTTCCCGGGAAGTGATGAAAATTATCCGCAACCGTTTTAAGCAATATAAATACGGAAGGATCCTGGACGCACTTCTGCAGAAGCAGCCTGGAGAACGACTCCGCTTTATGCAAGCTGCCGCCGTCCCCCGTCATAGCGGGCTGTACTGCCGATTCCGTTCGATACAAGGCATCCCACAATAAATCTTCCAGAAGCATGTGCTTGTTTTTGTAGTAATGGTACACGGTTCCGTATCCGAGCTCTGCTTTGACCGCAACATCGCGTATTTCCAATTGAATGCCCTTTTCCAAATATACTTCCGCAGCAGCCTGCATAATTTGGTTCATGCGTATCTCCCGGATGGCGTCATTCTGTTCTTTGGTACGTGGTGACATGGCTCCTCCTTTTTTAGACCTGCTGTAATGTCAATGTAAAACCAATATACATCATGCGACGGATTTCCGCAATCCGGACAGGGAACCTCCATCATGGCGGAACTGATTTTTTACCAGTATAATAAGCATGATATGGTAAAGAAGACGATGCAAGGAGGAGGTCGAAACATGATCATTTTCATTGATTCTTATACGGAAGAGAAACTCGCGAACAGCTTGGCAGGGCGTCCCGGCTATTTCAAGCTTTTTTATGATACAGAAAATTGCGGGTGCAACGGGGTGCTCGCCATCGAGATTTTGGATCAGCCGCTTGACACCGACATTCGAATTTCTGTAAAAAACTTCACTTTTCTGGTCGACAAGCAGCAGGAAAGCTTGTTCGACGACGCGCTCAAGCTGGAAGCGGACCGGTCATACCCGTCGTTCAAGGTGAGCAGCGATTCGGCATTATACAGTACCAATGTCAGAATCAAGGACGCCAGGGACATGGCTTCAAAATAGCGCTCCAACTCGGTTCGAAGAATCTAAAACGACAAAAACATACACGCTTATAAGCCGCATCGTTGCGGCTTTTTGTGTGCAACTATTGATATCGAGAGCCAAAATGAAGCCTATTTTTAACGTTGATGAGGAAATGGCATTGACTTTCCAACTACTACGTGTTACTTTATAGCAGTACTTAGTAATACTTCATACCAGTCTCACAGAATAGCAGGGAGCGATTGTGTTGGAAAACTTAACGGAAATGCTCAAAGGCGTGCTTGAGGGCTGCGTCCTTGAAATTATAAGTCGCCAAGAAACCTACGGCTACGAAATCACGCGGCAGCTGAATGCCCTCGGATTCACAGACGTTGTGGAGGGAACGGTATACACGATCCTGATCCGTCTTGAAAAAAACAAGTTGGTGACGATCACGAAGAAACCCTCCGACATGGGACCGCCGCGGAAGTTTCTCGCGATCAACGACGCGGGGCGCGAAGAGCTGCGGAGGTTCTGGGACAAATGGGAGTTCGTATCCTCAAAAATAAACGAGTTAAAGGAGAAAAACCAATGAATTTTTGGGAAAAAATCACCGGCAGCGACTTGACCAAAGAAATGAAAAGTTTTGAATCGCGAGCCGCAAAACTGCCGGCCGATTATCAGGCGGCTTGGAAACAAATTAATGCCTATCTTTGGCCGCACTCCGACTTCTCCGGCCGCAATCTGATGCCGATTCTTGACGGCGTGCTTGGTCTCCTCGAAGAAACGGCGGCGGACGGTCAGCGTGTCGAAGAGGTGCTGGGTGATGATATCCAAGGTTTTTGTTTAGCGCTGGCCGGCATCGATGGGGCAAAGTCTTTTCGCGACAAGTGGCGCGAGCAACTCAACCATAACATCGCCAAAAAATTAGGCAAGTAGGAGGAGAACATGAGAATACGGGATATCATCGAAGGCAAAAAAGAATGGCGGGCGCACGTGGCGCGTGTCAAAGCGCTCCCGCGAGATTACCAGATCGTTTATAAAGAGATCCAAAAATATCTCTTTAAGGTCGGCCCTGTTGAGCTGACCGAAGGGACGAGGGTGCTCTCGGGGATTGTCGATCTTTTTGAGGAGGGCGCTGCCATGGGGAAAGGCGTGCTCGAAGTGACGGGGCGGAACGTAGCGGCATTCTGCGACGATCTCATCAAAGATTCCAAAACTTACGCTGATATTTATCAAGAGTCCATCGGAAAGGAAGTGAACAAGATACCAAAAAAGGCTAAGGATAAAACAAAGTAAAGGAGGGATGTCCGGATGGAAAAAGCAATTGTAGTCAACGGTCTGCGAAAATCTTTCAAGGACACGGATGTCCTAAAGGGTGTCGATCTTGAAGTGAAGCGAGGCGAGATTTTCGCCTTGCTAGGCTCGAATGGGGCGGGCAAGACGACGATGGTCCGAATCCTCACCACGCTGCTTAATCCGGACGGAGGCACCGCCACCGTCAACGGTTTTGACGTCGCTGCAAGGCCCGACCAAGTACGGCAATCCATCAGTTTGACCGGACAATTTGCCGCCGTGGACGAGATTTTGACGGGACGGGAAAATGTGATCCTGATCGCCAAACTGCGGCACCTCAAAAACCCGCGCCAGGTTGCGGATCATATGCTTGAACGCTTCGGCCTGACAGAAGCTGCGGACCGCAAGGCATCTGCCTATTCGGGCGGCATGCGCCGCAGGCTGGACATCGCCCTAAGCCTTGTGGGAAATCCGCAGATCATTTTCCTCGACGAGCCGACCACCGGGCTGGACCCCGAGGCTCGCATCGAGGTTTGGAAGACCGTCAAGGAGCTGGCCGACGGCGGCACGACGATATTTCTCACCACTCAGTATTTGGATGAGGCCGAACAGCTTGCCGATCGGATTGCCATTTTGCATGAGGGCCGGATCATAACCAACGGCACGCTTGAGGAACTGAAACAGCTGTTCCCGCCCGCAAAGGTGGAGTATGTGGAGAAACAACCTTCATTGGAGGAGATCTTCCTCGCCATCATCGGTAATAAGGAGGGGAAATAATCGATGAATCGATACTTTTTCAGCGATATGAGCGTTATGCTCGGACGTTCCATGCGCCATATTTTCCGCAGCATGGACACCATCATCACGGTCTGTATCACCCCGATTGCGATGATGCTGCTGTTTGTTTATGTGTTTGGCGGCGCCATCCAAACCGGTACGGACAACTATGTGAACTACCTGTTGCCCGGCATTTTGCTGATTGCGATCGCAAGCGGGATATCTTATACGGCTTACCGCCTGTTTATGGATAAGCAGCGGGGGATCATTGAGCGGTTCAACTCCATGCCGATTTCGCGTTCAGCACTGCTGTGGGGGCATGTCCTAACTTCGCTGGTATCCAATATGATTTCCCTCGTCGTCATCATTCTCGTAGCGCTCATCATGGGTTTCCGCTCGACCGCAGGGATTCTGCCATGGCTCGCCGTAACCGGTATTCTCGTGCTGTTTACGCTGGCGTTGACTTGGGTCGCGGCGATTGCCGGATTGTCAGGAAAATCGGTCGAAGGGGCAAGCGCATTTTCCTATCCGCTGATCTTCCTGCCGTTCATCAGCTCGGCCTTTGTGCCGACCGATTCCATGCCCAAAGTCATTCGCGCTTTTGCCGAAAACCAGCCGGTCACCTCGATCGTCGAAACCATCCGTGCCCTGTTGTCAAGTCAACCGGTAGGCAATGACATCTGGATCGCGCTTGCATGGTGCGTCGGAATTATGCTCGTCGCTTATGTCTTTGCGATGCGGGCGTATAAACGGAGAGCCGTTTAACCACCCGACAATTCGGATATCAATCCACTGTCGCTATTCAACACTCAAAAAACCTTGGTTCGGCCTTTCTGCCGACCAAGGTTTTTTTGGTTTATATCCAGGCGTGCCACAGGTGATGTATATTTTTATTCAAATACGTTTTTTCTCTTACGGAACCTTTTTCCCCATTGGAGCGAATTAAGGGGTGTAACACGTTCAGGAGGGGCCCCCATGAATGATAAAGAGTTACGATCGTGGCTTGAACAAGCGACGCTCGGCGACGAGTCGGCCTTTCAGCTGGTCTATGAGGCGACTCATCAAGACGTCTATCGGACGGTTGCTTTTCTCGTCTACGACAAACAGGACGTTGAGGATATCGTGAATGAAGTTTACATGCGCATGTGGCGGTCGTTTCATCAATACGACGCGAACAGGCCGTTCCGGTTTTGGTTGCATGGGATCACGATCCATCTTGTCCAGGATTGGAAAAGAAAAGCATGGCGGCGAATTCGCCTTTTTGAACGAAACCGCCAGATGGCTTGCGAACCGTTCAACTGGACGGACAAAGCTTTCCTGCAGTCCGAAATGCAGCACGAGCTGTTCGGCTTAGTCCGCCAGCTGTCCTACAAACTGCGTGTGGTCGTCATCCTGCGCTATTTTCACGACTATGATCTGGAAGAAATCGCGGACATTCTGCAAATCCCCGTTGGCACAGTGAAATCCAGGCATCATCGGGCACTTCATGAGCTCCGGAAAAGAATCGAAATGACGGGAGGAAACGAGTATGTCTATTGACCAGGAATTGCGCGAAGAGCTTCGCCAGGTTGCAGATTCGATGCACTGTCCACCCGATTTGTACGGACGTGTCCAGCAGTCCTATCAACAATATGTTAACGAAAAGAGAGGTAGATCCCCTATGAAAAAACGATTGCTTGCAGGCATTGCCGCAGTAGCAATCCTGATTCCGTCTGCCGTATTTGCTTCTTCTTATCTAGCCGATGAAATATTCGGTTCCGTCAAAACCATTGAACAGCACGGCGGTTCGCAGGAAAGTTACCAAGAGATTGAGGGAATGCTTCAAACAGCAAAAAGCAAGCTCTCGGAAGCCGAATTCAAGGAGTTTATGGAGCTGTTCAAGGAGATGGTGCAATTAAAGCTGAAGATGACCGATGAAAAAGGAATCAAACTGGAGGAAAAGCTGACCCAGGAAGAGAAGCAGCGGTTTGAGCAGCTTGTCTCCAAGCTGGCTCCGTTCTTCGAGAAGATCAACGGAAACGCCAAGCCGTAATCAAATGAAGCGGGGACCCGTCCGAGGTGGATGAGGTCCCTCCAGCTTTAAACGTGATTTTTGAAATCATCGAATTTATGCATCAGGAAACCAGGCGATCCTGTAGTATAATGAATTCACTTGCAAGTTATAGGAGGGATCGCATTTTATGTTAGGCGCCGAGTTGAGCATCATGGAGTATTTTACGGAGCAAAACATCGAACTCTTTTTGGAGCGTTTCCGCTCGCTGGGACCGCTGCCCGGCGTGCTGTTAACTTTTCTGAAATCGTTTGTACCGCCGCTGCCTACCATCGTGATCGTTGGGGCGAACGCCGCCATCTATGGGTTGTGGCTGGGTTTTTTATATTCCTGGATCGGCCTCGTTATGGGCAGCTTGCTTACCTTCGGGCTGATTCGCAAAGCAGCGGATACACCCTTTATTCGTCGCTGGGCGGCCAAGCCGAAAGTACAAAAAGCCATGGTGTGGGCGCAAAGGAACGGGTTCAGCTTCGTTTTTCTCTTAAGCCTGCTCCCGATCGGTCCGTTCGTCGTCATTAACATGGCAGCGGGATTAACGCGAATGCCGACGGTTTCTTTTGCGGCAGCCGTCGCTTTAGGGAAGGGCGTCATGGTATATTGCGTTTCCTATATCGGAACGCATCTGTCCGACTTTATCGACCAGCCCGTTAAGTTCATCGGAGTAGCGTTGTTTGTTGCGGCTTCCCTATGGTTGAACCGGAAGTTGCAGGCCTATTTTATGTCCGCGGCGGCCGCGGATCCCATGGAATAAAGCCGGGGAGCGAGCATATTCATCAACCGGACTCAATCCCAATCTATTGCGTATAGAAACTCAAACCGTTTCATGTTCGCAGATGGAGGAAGTTTCCTGAGAACGAAGTTCCTTAACTGGACAAGCGCTTTGTTCTCTAGTTGGGCGATTTGACCGACTTGTTTAGACATTTTTATAATTTTCGTCGTTCGGCTTATTCTTTTGCTTTCAAAATCCTTAAATGCCTTAACCGTGTCACCGGCTGTCTCCAAGCTTCTCGCCAAGACATAGGCGTCCTCCATCGCTTGCCCGGCGCCTTGCCCCAGATTGGGGGTGGTTGCATGAGCGGCTTCGCTTTCACGCAGGCGAACCAATAGATTCGACCGCCGGCAAGCGGCACAATGCCAAATCGGCCTGACGGTCCCCAAGTCTCCATGGCCGCCAGTTCATTGATCTCGATACCAGGGTCACATATCACACCGCGCCAGCATGTATAGCCGGCATATCTGAGGCGTGGAGCCCGGGACTAACTTTCTGCGGAAAATGGAATTGATCCCATCCGCGGCTACTACGGCATCCGATTGTATCGTTTCTCCATCTTCGAATGAAAGCGTCACTCTGCCTTGATCCTGCACGAAATCCACGCACCGCTTATTTAAGACGATCGTTCCAGGTTTTAATGCATTTCTTAGGACATGCAGAAGGTCTGCTCGATGAATCGTGACATTGTCCGTGCCGAACCGTTCGCTGATCATCAGCGAATCCGTTTCGGTAATGGGCTTTCCTGTTTCGGACAGAATGATCATTTTGCTCAGGATTTTACTGTGTTCCATCACTTGTTCTTTAAACCCTATTTTGTCCCGATCCCGAGGCCCGCTCCCGGGGATTGATAAGTGCTTGCACCTTCATACAGCGTGACGTCATGCCCTCTTTGCTGCAGGGCGTAAGCTGTACATAGCCCTCCGATTCCGCCTCCTATAATGACGACTTTTGCCATTTCATCGTTCTCCCCTCTGCTGAACGCCAATTCCTTCCCAAATCATTTCGAACCGATCCAAGAAAACCGAAAGCGGGTTCTCCACTTGATCAGGGAAAGAGAGCCAGCTTATAACGGTTTGAAAATAAACGGAAATCAGGAGGGACGACAAGCTTTCCGGTTTCATGTGTCCTTTTAATTCTTTTTTAGCCATGCCTTCCTCCATGATCGGTACCAGCGCAGCTTGAAAGTCTTTGACTTGCTTGCCTTCCTGTTCCATAAGCACGGGCGAGTGGAAGAGCTCAAAGTAAACGACCTTTGCCAAATCGCGATTTTTTTCGAAGCCGATCAGTTCTTTAAATATGGCTTGCAACCGTTCCTTCATTCCCGGGAAACCCGACGTCAGGCTGATCACTTGATGGACAGTTTCCATCTGGTAGCTTCCTAATTCAAGCAAAATCGTATCTTTTCTCGGAAAATAATCATAAAACGTTCCCTTGGCGATCCCGCAAGCCTAGCCGAATTCCCCTTAAGTGTCAATAAATCGATGTCCCGGTTTTGGGTTTGTTTACATTTTTTCGTTCATGATTTACTCCGGGAGAATATTACCTTCATATTTCCGGTTTATTCTTATAGAAGCTTGCAACGTTTGCAGATTATATTCTGAAAATGACAATAACTAGGAGGAATCATTGTGAAGAAGTTACTAACAAGCATCATGGCAACATCTATTATTTGCAGCATAGGTGCATTTTCAGGATCAGCTCAGGCACAACCGGATGAACATGCATTTTCCCAAAATCCAGGCCTTGCTTTTGATGTTATTAGTGACATTCAAGGGGATATCGACGACTTTAGGCATGTGCTTCAAGATATGAGACAGGTAAACCCTGCTTCCAAAGCATTAATCGTGAATGGCGACATTACAGACCGAGGGTGGGATTTTGAATACCAAGCCGTACAACAAGTGTTGGATCGCAACCCCCATCCGGAACATGTTTGGTACAGCATCGGAAATCATGAGTTTTATAAACCGAAATGGGCATCCCCTGCCCAATTAGCGCAAAATACGTGGCCGAATCAGACGCCGGAATCCGAAATGTTCCAAAATTTTTATAACTTCACGGGTGAGGAGAAAGTCTATCACAAAAAAGAATTAGACGGATATCCGTTCCTGTTCTTAGGAACCGAAAAATACATGCACTACCATGACAAATCCTTGTGGGATGAGGTTTACCTTAGCGTTGAGCAGCTTGATTGGTTAAAGCAAAATCTTGAAGAATATGATAAAAAAGATCCCAATAAACCCATTTTCCTGTTTAGCCATCATATCCTCAAGGACAGTATTTCAGGCTCCAATCAATCCCCTTATACCGGTGATTACTTAGAGCAAGAAAAATTGGAAGCCATCTTGAAGGATTATCCGCAAGTCATTCTTTTTACAAGCCACAGTCACTGGGATCTCAATCTTCCGGATTGGGCCGGCAAAAAGGTGGTAAAAGGAGGGGACGACCGGCGCGGTTTTACTGTCGTGAACACGGCTGGTATTCAAATGGGCTGGGCATCGGCAGGTCCTCATGGGGGCGAAGTGCCGACAGGCCTTGATTTTAAACAGGGTCTTCAGGTTGAAGTGAACGGAAATGACGTGAAAATCAAAGCGTATGACTACAAAACGGACAAGGTCATAAAAGAACTGGGCGTGCATCATGGTACGATTGTCCAATTACCGCCCAATGTTGAAGCTGACGATGAAAAAAACGAGCTCATTGGCGCTACGCAATACATGGAATATTCTGTAAATGGAAATGGGAATAGCCGCTGGGTGGACTATGATCCGAAGAACCCGCCAAAATTTGAAGGGAACCAAACGGTATTCGTTCGCCACAAGGGTGAAATGAATCTGGAGGATGGACTGTCTAAAAAGGTGACTTTCAAAAAATAATGCCTGATTAGAGCAGGGGCTGTCCAATAAGTCCCCAAAATAAAAAGTTGGTCGGAAAAACGTCATGTTTTCCGTCCAACTTTTTTTGTTCTGTCGCTTTTGCAGGAAAGTAGCGAGGCGGATGCCTGCCACCTTCAGTAG
>NZ_BORW01000034.1 GCF_018333375.1 Paenibacillus cookii | reverse complement strand
AATTGAGCCTGAACATCTCAATTTTATCGGGATGGTCTTGTTGGTCAAACCCTCGTTCCCTCCACCCGCATAGCGGGTGGTTTTTTGTTTCGCACGCTTCGCGAGCTCAACTGGCTAAAGCCTAAAAGAAAAAAGCCCGGGTAGCTTCCCGCGCCTGTATCTCGGTTCGACAGCTTATTTCGCCAAAGCTTTGTCGATCCATTGGTTTTCTTCGATTTGCTGTTCCAGCTCGCCTTTGTAGCTCTCGATGCATTTGCAGATGAAGTCTTTGCGGCATACGGGGCAAGGCGTTTTTTGCAATCGGCTGATGTTTGTCATTTTCCATTCCGGAAAACGGCTATAGAACACGCGGCACACTGTTCCGTCAGCCAGGTTCATGATGAATTCGTACAATCCGCTTTGCTCGTTGCTGCTGGCTTCCTTCATGTTCGCAATCACTGGTCTGTAAGACATATGCATCACCCGTTTATAATAAATTTCTGAATCAAGTACCTAGACATATTAAAGAATTTTAAACTTCATGTCAATAAAAGCTTGCGTCACTTCGCGCGCCGCTATTCCATTGGAAACTGGAAAATGCGGCGTCCTCCGCAAACGATGGCGCACCGGCGGCGGCCTGGTAATTTTTTTCGGCGCAAATCCGGTCATAAACCGGCCGGCGGTCGATGACCTCCAAGTCCGTACTCTCTGCTTGCCCACATCCGGTCACCGCTATACTAAAAAATATTCAAGCGGACGCAAGTGAATAGCAAACGGGAGCATTTAGAAGACTACCCCTTAATAAGGTGCACAAGGTGCGTGATACCGAATGAAGGGCTGGACCAAACCTAAAAGACGCTCCTCGCTCACAGGAATCAACCATTCGCTGGAAGTTCCCCGCAATGGCCCGGCATTCCGGAAATTTCTGGTTTTCGCCGGTCCCGGTTATCTTGTCGCCGTCGGTTACATGGATCCGGGAAACTGGGCGACGGACATCGCCGGGGGCGCCGGCTTCGGGTATTCGCTGCTGTCCGTCATTCTTTTGTCCAACCTGATGGCCGTGCTGCTCCAATCACTTTCCAGCAAGCTGGGCATCGTCACCGGCCATGACCTGGCGCAAGCCTGCCGCACCCAATACAGCAAACCGGCGGCCGTTGCCCTTTGGATTTTGTGCGAACTTGCCATTGCCGCATGCGATTTGGCGGAAGTGGTCGGTTCGGCCATCGCCCTGAAGCTGCTGTTCGGCATTCCGATGCTGTACGGCGTGCTGATTACGGCGCTTGACGTTTTGCTGATCCTGCTTCTGCAGCATCGAGGTTTTCGGGCCATCGAAACGCTGGTCATCGTGCTTGTGGCGACGATCGGGATCTGCTTTGCGGTCGACCTGTGGCTGGCCAAGCCCCATCTCCCCAGCGTGTGGGCCGGATTCATGCCGACGCCCGACCTCATAACGAACCACGAGAAGCTTTATATCGCCATCGGGATTCTCGGAGCCACGGTGATGCCGCATAACCTGTATCTTCATTCGTCCATCGTGCAGACCCGCCGGTATGAGAATTCCGATCAAGGCAAGCGCGAAGCCATCCGCTTCTCCGCTTGGGATTCGGCGATTGCGCTGACGCTCGCCCTTTTCATCAATGCCGCCATCCTGATCGTCTCGGCCGCCACCTTCCATCAAGCCGGCATGACGGAAGTCGCCGATATCAGCGATGCGTATGATTTGTTGACGCCGCTGGTCGGGACCGCGCTCGCAAGCATTTTGTTTGGGGTTGCGCTGCTCGCCTCCGGGCAAAACTCCACGCTGACGGGCACCCTGGCCGGGCAGATCGTCATGGAGGGTTTCCTGGACATCCGGCTGCCGCCCTGGCTTCGCCGGCTGGTTACGAGGCTGATCGCCGTCATCCCGGCCGTGATCGTCACGATGATCGCCGGCGAACAAGGAACCGAGGATCTGCTGATTTTGAGCCAGGTCATTTTGTCGCTCCAGCTTCCGTTTGCGGTGATTCCCCTCGTCCAATTTACCGGAAGCAAAAAGCTGATGGGTCCATTCGCCAATCCGGCTTGGATGAGCTTGCTGGCCTGGTGCGTCTCCGCCGTCATCGTCGTTTTGAACGTGTTTCTTATTTACCAAACCTTTGCAGGCTGAAGAAAAAACGCCATGGTTCGTCCTAAGCCGAACATGGCGTCTTTTTCTTAGTGCAATAACAGCTGCACTCCGGTCTGCCCTTCCTGACTTCCACTTGAAGCAGCCTGGAAATCCAAAGCTTACTCCCTGCCCGTCCCCAACTCCTTCAGGGCCAAATTCAGCTTCAGCACGTTCACTCTTTTTTCGCCGAACACGCCCAGGTCGCGCCCTTCGGTAAATTGTTCGACCAGTTCCTTCAATCGCTCCTCGGGAAGATGCCGGAGTGCGCCGATCCGCGGAATTTGCGCCTTCGCGGCCGCGGGCGATATGTGCGGGTCCAGCCCCGAGCCGGAATTGGTGACCAGATCCGCCGGCAGCTTATCGACCGGAACCTGCGGGTTTTCCTTCTCCCACCGGGCGATGGAAGCCTGAACCCGCTTCAGCAGCTCGGGATTGGACGGGGCATAGTTGTTGGACCCGGAGCCTGCGCCGTTATTGTCGATGCTGGAAATCCGGCCCTGGAAAAACGACGGATCGGCAAACGTCTGCCCAATGAGCTCCGAACCCACCGTTCTTCCCGCGCCGTCCTTGATCATGCTGCCGTTGGCCTGGTGCGGAAAGAGGAGTTGAGCCAGCCCGGTGCTGGCCAGCGGGTACGCCAGACCGCAAACAACGATGAACAGCAAACTGGAGCGCAGCGCCAGAAGCCAAATGGAGCCATGCGGCATTTTTTCGAATTCAGCCGTGGTTTTCAATGGATATCACCCTTTTTCATATCGTTAAGAGAAGCGTTCAGCGTTCCCCATATATCTCTGCCATCCAAATCAGCATGCTCAGATCCACAAATGCACGACCAGATCGATCAGCTTGATGCCGGCGAACGGGGCGATGACGCCGCCGAGACCGTAAATCGTCAGATTGCGGGCCAGCAGCCGCGCCGAGCTCATCGGCTTGTAGCGGACCCCCTTCATCGCCAGCGGAATCAGCAGCGGGATGATGACCGCGTTAAAAATGAGGGCGCTCAGGATCGCGGATAGCGGGGAGCCCAGCCCCATCACGTTCAGCGCCTTCATCTGCGGAATGGCTGCCATAAACATCGCCGGAATGATCGCGAAATATTTGGCGACGTCGTTTGCGATGCTGAACGTCGTGAGCGCGCCGCGCGTCATTAGCAGCTGCTTGCCGATCGCCACGACTTCGATGATTTTGGACGGGTCGGAATCCAAATCGACCATGTTGGCCGCCTCCTTGGCGGCGACGGTGCCGCTGTTCATCGCGATCCCGACGTCCGCCTGGGCGAGCGCAGGCGCGTCGTTTGTTCCGTCCCCCGTCATCGCAACCAGCTTGCCTTCGGCCTGCTCGCGGCGGATGACGGCGATTTTGTCCTCCGGCTTGCTTTCGGCGATAAACTCGTCGACGCCGGCTTCGCGGGCGATGGTCGCCGCCGTGAGCGGATTGTCTCCCGTGCACATGATCGTTTTGATGCCCATTTGATGCAGCTGTTCAAAACGTTCCTTCATCCCCGGTTTGACGGTATCCTTCAAATGGATCAGACCGTAGATTTTGCCGTCGACCGCCACGGCCAGCGGGGTGCCGCCTTCCGACGCGATCGCGTCGGACTTCGCCGCCAAATCCTCCGGAATGCTGCCGCGTTGGGCGAGCACCCACCGCCGCACCGCGTCGACCGCGCCTTTGCGGACATGCCGCCCGTCCTGCAAATCGATGCCGCTCATGCGGGTTTCCGCTTTGAATTCGACGAACTCGCCGCCGGCCGCAACCTCCGTGTCATAGGCGAGCTGCTGCTTGTTCATCAGCTCCAGCACCGACCGCCCTTCGGGCGTTCCGTCTTTGAGCGAGCCGACCGCGGCCCAGTGCGCGGTTTCGGCAAGCGCCGCTCCTCCGACCGGGATGAATTCGCTCGCCATCCGGTTCCCGTACGTGATCGTTCCCGTTTTGTCCAGGATCATCGTGTTGATGTCGCCGGAGGCTTCGACCGCCTTCCCGGACATGGCCAGCACGTTGAACTGCGTCACCCGGTCCATCCCGGCGATCCCGATCGCGGACAGCAAGCCGCCGATCGTCGTCGGGATCAGGCAGACGAGCAAAGCAATGAGCACCGGGATATCCAGCGGAACGCCCAAATATTCGGCAATCGGTGCCAGCGTGACGACCACGATCAAAAAAATGAGCGTCAGCGTTGTCAACAGCGTGTTAAGCGCAATTTCGTTCGGCGTTTTCTGGCGCGAAGCGCCTTCGACGAGCGAGATCATCCGGTCGATGAACGACTCGCCGGGGTCGCTCGTGATGACGACCTTGATCCGGTCGCTCACGACCCGGGTTCCCCCGGTCACGGAGCTGAAATCCCCGCCCGCTTCCTTCATGACCGGAGCCGATTCCCCCGTAACCGCGGACTCGTCGACCGACGCAAGCCCTTCGATGACCTCGCCGTCGCCCGGGATCATTTCGCCTTGGGACACCACGACGATGTCGCCTTTGCGCAGCTCCGTGGAATTCACCACGATGATTTCGGAACCGACGCATTTGTTCGCGGTCGATTCCTTTTTCGTTTTTTTCAGGGTGTCGGCCTGCGCTTTCCCGCGCCCTTCCGCAAGCGCCTCGGCAAAGTTGGCGAACAATACCGTAACCCATAAGATCAGGAACACCGCCAGATTAAACCCCGTGCGGCCGGCGGTATTGAAATACCCCGGAAACAGCACCATCAGCAGAACGACGAACGTTCCGATTTCCACCACGAACATGACCGGGTTTTTCATCATGACGACCGGATTCAGTTTAATGAAGCTGTCCTTCAGCGCCTGCTTCACGATGCTTCCCGTCAGCATGCTTTTTCGTTTTCCGTTCATGATTTTCTCCACCTCGTTTATCCATCGCTTAACATGCGTTTCGATGGGACGCTCCCAGCGAACCATCGCTTCCGTTTGCAAACCATTTCGACAAGTCCCTTACATCGTCAAAAACTCCGCGATCGGCCCCAGCACCAGCACAGGCAGGAAGGTCAGAGCCCCGATCAGGAGCACCGTTCCGACCAAAATCCCGGCAAACAGCTTCGTATCCGTGCGGAAGGTGCCGATCGATTCGGGAACCGGCTTCTTCCGCGACAACGAACCCGCCACGGCGAGAAGTGCAATGATCGACACATACCGTCCCAAAAGCATGACAAGCCCCGTGCTGACGTTCCAGAACACCGTGTTATCTCCCAGCCCTTCGAAACCGGAGCCGTTGTTCGCCGCGGACGACGCAAATTCGTACAACGATTGGCTGAGCCCGTGATACAGCGGATTCGAAAGGGCGTCCGTGCCGAGATGCGTCAGGAACGAAATGGCCGTCGGCGCCAAAATGATCAGCGGATGCGCCAGAATCGCGACGGCGATCAGCTTCATTTCCCGGCTTTCGATTTTGTTCCCGAGAAACTCCGGCGTCCGCCCGACCATCAGGCCGCAAATGAACACGCCCAATATGGCGTACATCAGCATGTTGACCAGCCCGACGCCTTTGCCTCCGAAAACGACGTTCAGCATCATCTGCGCCAGCGGAGCCAGCCCGCCGAGCGGGGTCAGCGTATCATGCATGTTATTGACCGAACCGGTCGTCGCCGCGGTCGTCACCGCCGTGAACAAAGCGGACTGCGCCACGCCGAAACGAACTTCTTTTCCTTCCATGCTGCCCTGCGAAGCGTCGATGCCCAGCTGATTGATCAGCGGGTTGCCGCTTTTTTCCGAGACGTACGTCAGGGACAGGAACGCCAGGAACAGCACCATCATGGCCGAAAAAAGAATCCAGCCCTGCTTGCGATTGTTGGCGAAACGCCCGAACGTGTATGGCAGCGCGGCCGATATCGTCCACATGCTTAAAATTTCGATGACGTTCGTGAGCGGACTCGGATTTTCAAACGGATGCGACGAGTTCGCCCCGAAAAATCCGCCGCCGTTCGTGCCCAAATGTTTGATCGATTCCAGGGACGCTACCGGCCCCATCGCGATATGCTGCACAGCGCCGCCAAGCGTGTTCACGGTCACCGTCGGCTCAAGCGTCTGCGGCACCTTCAACCCCACAAGCACCAGGGTGACGATCAACGCGAGCGGCAGGAACACCCGGACATGCGCTTTGACGAAATCCTCGAAAAAGTTGCCGAGTCCGTCCCCGCGGCGGGTTATGCCCCGCATGAAAGCAATCGCCACGGCCAGGCCGGACGCGGCCGACGTGAACATCATCATCGTGATGACGATCATTTGCCCCAAATACGACATGCCGCTTTCCCCGCTGTAATGCTGCAGGTTCGTATTCGTCATAAAGCTGATGACGGTGTTGAAGGACAAGCTCGCCTCCATGTTTCCCGTCCCGTTCGGGTTTGCCGGCAGTCCGCCCATCCATCTCAGCACGGCGTAACTTACGGCCACCAACACGACGTTCGTCGCCATCATGCTTAGGGCGTATGTTTTCCAGCTCATCCCGGAGCGTTTCCGAAGACCGATGACGGCATAAAAAAACTTCTCCACGGGACCGAACATCCGGTCCGTCCAGTTCGACTCGTTAGAAAAAACGTGGTAAATGTAACTGCCTGCCGGTTTGACCAACAGCAGCAGCACCACGATCACGATGCCTATCTGCAATATATCCAAAATCGTTTCCTCCTCTTATAAGCAGGTCGAAGGCGTCTAAGCCTGCTCCGGCCTTTCTAAAACCGCTCCGGATGGATCAAGGCATACGCCAGGTAGACGAACACAAACGCCGTCAGCGCCAAAACCACGATCATCGGCCTTCGCCTCCCCTATCCACGACATGGCCGCACCACATGAGGAACAGCAAAAAGATTCCGAACACGCCCGCAAGCGTTAAAATCATTAAAAAATCCATCATGGTTAAACGCTCTCCTTGTCATAATCCCTTATTTCAGCAAAAATCCGACTTCGCCGTTCAACGTGTGAATGACGTGGTCCGCCCCAAGCCCCCGGTAAATGCCCGGCGAGTGATGCGCCCGGGTGATTACGTAGATGGAATCCGGCGTCCAAGCACGGCAAATTTGCAAGTAACGGCACGTTAAATTCAAACTGTTTTCGAATATAAAAATCCGGCCGATCCTCCACTCGGGCACGACCCATTCCTCCGTGTTGTTGGTATGGAGCCGGATGACTTTGGAGACGCCCAGCTTCTTCAGATCGCGTTCTTCCTTGGCATTGTTCGTCAGCGCGGCGAAAGGCCGCTTGAGATAGATCAAAAGCTTGATAAAATTGCGCCCGGCCTCGTTCGGGGCCGTCACGACGATGAGTTCCTCTTCCACGGCTCTCGCCTCCTTTCGTTTCTGGATCGGGCGATCCCAACAACCGCGTCTTTTATTAAAAAATGCTTATCCGAAATGCTGACCCGAATAAAAAAAGCCGCAGGAAAGAGGATTCTTTCCCGCGGCTTCCAACATCCATGACCAAAGAAAGCCATGAAATATCGCTCACGACGAATGGGGCCTCTCCCGATACGCTTACGAGGTTAGCTGACGGATTCGGGCGTGAGAGTCGCCCTTCCCCCGTCCGGTTTTCGGACAAAGGGATTCACCCCGGCGCCATCGCTTGTGGAAGCAAACGGCGCGTTGGTTCCCCCGCTCCCGGCCAAAGCCGGAATTCAGCGTTAAAGACGTTTCTATTGACTTTCATCCATTTTGTGCAACGTTGCGTTTTTGGCAATAAAAAACCACAGAGGTCATCCGATCCCCTGCGGCCGATGTTCATCGATCACAAGTTTCATCATTCCTCTCTCAGGCGACGCTTACGAGGTTAGCTGACGGATTCGAGCGGTGAGAGTCGCTCTACCCGCGATCGGATCCATGGCATCCGTTTCGCAGGATTCACCCCGGCGCCTCCCCTGCCTTCCGACTCTCACATCGGACGACGGGAACGCGCGATTGGTTCCCCCGATTTCCGCTTCTTCGAACGGAAACTCAGCGATTTTAAAAAATGGAAACATGTTCAATTACGATTTGAATCATACACCCGCGTGCAGCGGCATGTAAAGGAGTCGCGAAATCGTTATCCGCGTAAAATGGCGGCCCTAGCATACAGGTTATCGCTTACAAAAGTGTTTATCTGCGCCAAGCTCTCGCATGCTCTCTATTTTTCGCGTTTTTGGCAATGGATGCGAAAGTCCCTTCTATTGCGTTCCTTTGAATACGGATCCCTTTTTCCGCAAACCGGCCGGGCCCCAATCGAATTGCGGGCTACTGCCTTATGGCGACCCAAATCATATAGAATGGAACAAAATAAAAACAAAAAAAGAGGCCGCGTGGGCCTCTTTCGTGATATGTGAGTCTATGGAATTCCCCGCTGCGCAAACGCTTCTTTTCACGAATGAACGCTTGGATGGCGAAACATTGCCCGATGCAACAAAAAAATCCCTGCAAAACAGGGATTTTCTCGGTCAGATCGTCAATGCGGTAGAGAGGACTCGAACCTCCACGGGCATACGCCCACTACCCCCTCAAGATAGCGTGTCTGCCATTCCACCACTACCGCATAATATTAACTTTTGCAGCAACTCTGTTATTATACACCGATTATCACGATATGTAAATAGTTTATTTCTTTTATGCAGTCCGATCCCGTGAAATACATGATCCGTTGCGTAAAAACGGGCCGGGGACCCGGCCCGTTCATTCCCTCAACAGCTTGCCCAGCTTGGCGACCGTATCGCCGTCCGCCGTCGGAACGTTGATCGTGACGGTCAAACCCGGGTCGTCGGACGTCACAAACGAAACCTGCTCGAATTCGAGCCGGCCCGCGGCCGGATGATGAATGATTTTTTTCCCTTCGGGGCCGTTTAAGACGTCATGCCGCGGCCACCACGCCCTAAATTCTTCGCTTGCGCGGTTTAATTCCCCGATCAAGTCCGTCCACCATGGATCCCCGGCGAATTTGGCGTAGTTTGCCCGAAATTGCGCCAGACGGTGCCGGGCATGGGCTTCCCAACGTTCCTGGAGCAGGCCGCGGACATCCGGGGAGGTAAACGTACGCCAGACGGAGTTGCGTTCCCTTGCCGGCATCGTTTCATATTCTCCATATATTATGCTGGCGATCCGGTTCCATCCCACGATGTTTAAGCGCTGGTCGGTCACGTAAGCCGGGCTTGTTCCCTGCAGGTCCAGAAACCGCTGAAGCGCAGGCGTAATTTCCGCGGCAGCCTCCCCCGAAACGGGGGGATACTGCTGCAAGGCAAGCAGAAACAGATGTTTTTTTTCATCG
The DNA here is from genome assembly GCF_018333375.1 of Paenibacillus cookii. Lineage (GTDB taxonomy): Bacteria > Bacillota > Bacilli > Paenibacillales > Paenibacillaceae > Paenibacillus_AQ > Paenibacillus_AQ cookii. Next base: position 51,568 of record NZ_BORW01000034.1, on the reverse strand, counting down.
GCATCGAGCTGCAAGGCGCGCGCGATGCTCTCCAGCACCTGGGAAGACACCTGTATGTTTCGGCCCTGTTCCAGCCACGTATACCAATCGACGCTGATGCCGGCAAGCAGCGCCACCTCACTGCGCCGAAGTCCCGGAGTCCGCCTGCGCCCCTCCGTCGGCAAGCCGGCCTGCTCCGGCGTCATCCGGGCGCGCCGGGTCCGCAAAAACTGGGCAAGCTCCCGAAGACGCTCCCCATCCGCTTTTTCCCACAAGTGCTTCTCCTCCCCTTCCCGTTCCCTAGGAGAATTTCTCCTAGGATAAACCCTCATCTAGTCCCATGATAAGAACCATTATACACTTTCCCGGTAACGGCGATGACTGCCGATTTTGCCTTTACGGAGGGATTGTCTTGGAAAAAGCGATGAACATCAAGTCCGACGGCCGCTGGAAGCCGGCTAAAGCGCTGCTGCTGCTCGGACTGTCGATCGGATACTTTATGGTGCTGCTGGACACGACGGTAGTCAGCGTCGCGCTGCCCGCGATCCGCGCAGACCTTGGCGGCGGGATTTCCGGCCTCCAATGGGTCGTCAATGCGTATACGATCGTGTTTGCCGGCTTCCTGCTCTCGATGGGCGGGCTGGCCGACAAACTGGGAGCGCGCCGCGTCTATGCCGGAGGGCTGGTCCTGTTTCTGGCCGCTTCGGCCTTGTCAGCGGCCGCCCCTTCGCTTGGCTTGCTGATCGCCTTGCGCGCCGTTTTGGGCATCGGAGGCGCGGCTCTGACGCCGGCCTCGCTAGCGCTCGTTGCCCATGCATTTCCCGAACCGTCCGCACGAGCCCGGGCGCTTGGCATCTGGGCTGCGGTCACGGGGATCGCCATGGCTGCCGGGCCCGTTGCGGGCGGCCTGCTGGCCGATTCGCTCGGGTGGCGAAGCATCTTCCTGCTGAACGTGCCGCTTGCCGTCATCAGCTTGGCCATCGTCCTGCGGCTCGGCGCCGAAACCGCCCGCAAGCGGCGGCAGCCCCTGGATTGGACGGGCCAATGGAGGCTGTAACGGCCATCGCCGCGTTATCCTTCGCGCTCATGGAGGGATCGGCTTACGGCTGGGGATCACCGATCGTGATCGCCGCTTTCGTCCTGGCGCTCGTCAGCGCGGCTCTCTTTGCGCGGGCCGAAATGAAAGGCCCCGACCCGCTGCTTCCGCTGGGAATGTTTCGAAACGCAACCGTATCGGCGGGAATGATTGCCGGCATGGCCGTCAATATCGGATTGTCGGGCATTTTGTTCGCGCTGCCGCTCTTTTTTCAACAAGCGCGCGGATTATCGGCTCATACGGCAGGCCTGGCCCTCCTTCCGATGACGATCCCTCTGGCATTCAATCCGATCGTCACCGGCCGCATCGTCGGCCGGATCGGCGCCAGAATCCCGATGACCGCAGGTTTTCTTCTTGCAGCCGCGGGAACGATCTTGCAGCTGCGAATGGTTTCAACCTCCGATTACGCCCTTCCTTTGATCGGCCTGTTCCTGATCGGCCTTGGAGTTTCCCTCACCATCCCCGCGCTCATGACCGCGGTCATAAGCGCGGTTCCCCGGGAGCAGACAGGCGCCGCATCGGGCGCATTAAATTCAAGCCGGCAGGTGGGCGCGACCTTGGGCGTGGCCATGATCGGCGCGATCCTCGGCGGCGCCCCGTCGATGACGGCGGGGATGCGCCTGGGGCTGGCCCTGACTGCGGCCGTCCTGCTGGCCGGGAGCCTGCTGTCGTTTGCCTTTATCGGCCGAAAGGGCCGTAACCCGCGGACTGGACGTTAATTTTCCCAATCACAAAAAAGAGCCTTGCTCCCAAAGCAAAGGCTTCTTTTTTGCGTTGTCCCGGGGCACGCCCCCATGATAGCCGCTCCCTCAAGGCTTGCCGCCATCCGGCTGACCCATCGGGATCGGCGGTCCATCCTTCCTGCAGGAACGGACGCATGCGTCCCTTAAGGCCGTCGCGTCCGATTCTATTTGCTCATTCGCCGTTCGATTGTTTTTTTCGGTAACGCGTAAACTCGATATATTCCCTAATGAACTCTTTTTCCTTCTCGGACAACGGAACGTCGCCGTCATCCCCTTCCTCCCATGCATATGTACCTGTGTTTTCCTTCAAATGAAAACGCTCCTGGTCTTTGCCCAAAATCAGCCAATCGAGGCTGACGTCGAAAAAGGAGGCAATTTCGATGAGTTTATGGGTACCCGGCGTTGATTTTCCTCTTTTCCAATCCCCCAGGTTCCCCGTGCTGATGCCGAGCTGCTCGCAAAACGATTTTTTCGTCATCCCCCGCATTTTGATTAACGATTCGATTCGCTCGTAAATGGATTGCATATTAAACCGCCTTCCGATAATTCTTATGACGACGTATTTTCGTAATTTTTCTCTTGCAAAATGACGTAAAAAAGTATATACTTTTCTTTATGCTACGGTAATTATAACATAACAATAATTGGAGAAATAAGTTTATTCCCTTATTCACGCAATCCTCAAACATCCGATGCGAACTCCCCGTCAGACAGACCTGAACCAGCACGCCGTACCTGCGATAAAGCACTTCCAATACAAATAGAGGGAGCGACCTTAGTTGCCTAAAACAAGCTTCACTTTTCCCGAAATCATCGATTCGTTCAAGCAGGCCGTCGCGGTCGTCGATGCCGACGGCTGCATTGTCTCCGTCAACCGAAACTGGGTCCAAAATTCGATCGATGCGGGCATTCCCGAAACGTTCGAATGGATCGGCGTCAGCTTCATGCAGATTTATTACGCCCTGTCGGAGGCCGACGGACGGCCGCCGGACGAGCTTGATTCCGTATTGAACGGAACGCTGCCTTATTATCGCCAGGAAATCCAGTCCTCGATGCAGCATGCGAATAAGTGGTATCTGCTCGAAGCCTCGGCGATTTACGACGATGGCCGCCATACCGTCAAAGGGATGACCGTGTCCTTCACCGACATCACCAAGAGCAAAATGATCGAGCATGATTTGCTGGAGGCCCTGACCCAAATCCGAACGCTGCGCGGGCTCCTTCCGATCTGCGCCGTCTGCAAAAGAATCCGCGACGAACAAGATATTTGGAATTCGGTCGAAAGTTTTCTCGAAAAACATACGCATGCGGAGTTCACCCATGACATCTGTCCGGACTGCATCCGGCGCCTGTATCCGAAGTATTCCTCTATTTTGGACGGATCGCCCTGCTCGTAAACCGTCTTTGACATACGCATGCCCGGATTGTCGTTTCGATGCGCGACCTCGGATGCCGTCCGTGCTTGTATGCATTCGCAATGAATAACATTCCATTTTATGGATGTATCGTTGACGGTTTCTATTTATATAAATATAATTGTTATGACAATTAATTGAAGGAGTGCATCTCTCTGAAAAGGTCCAAATTGCCCCACCAATCGATTGGTTTCCGGTTCGGCAACATGTCCCGCAAAATGTCCTCCCTGTTTGCAAGCAGACTGAAGCCGTACGGCATAACCCCCGAACAATGGACGGTGCTGTACCAAGTGTATCTCCAGGAAGGAATCAACCAAAAGGAGCTTGCGCTGAGATCCGGCAAAGACCAGCCCTCCATTACGCGGATCCTCGACGTTCTCGACAAAAAGGGCTTCGTCCGGCGCAAACCCGACCCCGGCGACCGGAGAGCCTATTTGATCTATGCGACCCCGGCCGTTAAGCAGCTGATGAACGAAACCGAGCCGCTGGAGCTCAGCCTGAACGACGAGCTGATCGCCGGGATTACGGACGAGCAGCTCGAGACGCTCGACCAGATTATGAAACAAATCAACGCCAATATTGACCGAATATTTGTAGAGTAGAGGTTACAACCATGGAAGACACCAAAGACAAATTGTGGACCCGGGAGTTTATCATGCTGACGGTGTGCAATCTGCTGCTGTTTTTGAACCTGCAGATGATCCTGTCGCCGCTCCCCGGTTACGTCAAAGAACATTTTCACGCGGGCGCTTTAACGGTCAGCCTGTTCACGACCGTGTTTGCTTTATCCGCCATTATCTCCCGTCTCTTCTCGGCGAAAGCGCTGGAAAAAGGGAAACGCAACGTCATCTTGTTTCTGGGGCTTGCCCTGGCCCTTCTCGCCACGCTGGGCTACCTATGGAGCGGCACGCTTGCGCTGCTGCTAGCGATGCGGATCGTGTTCGGCATCGGCTTCGGCATGGGCAGCACCACGCTTCCGACGATGGCATCCGGGATCGTTCCGGTCCGCCGCCTCGGCGAAGGCATGGGGTATTTCGGCTTATCGACCAGCATAGCCTTGTCCCTTGGACCCGTCATCGGCAGCATGCTGCTCGAAAAGCAAGGGTTCACGGCGCTCGTGTACGCAACGATCATCGTGATCGCCCTTATTTTCCCTCTTGTTTATCCGCTGGCGAAAAAGGTTAAACCGCCGGAGCCCGCCGCCGTTCCCAAAGCATTTTCGGCCGTCCCGGAGAAAAAGGGATTCCCGAAAGCGCTCCTGCTGCCAAGCCTGCTGAACCTGCTCATGTCCGTGACGTACGGCGGGCTCCTCAGCTTTATGAACCTGTTCGGCAAAGAGGCCCATTTGGCCAACGCCTCGCTTTTCTTTTTGTTTAATGCGGCCGCGGTCATTTTGATCCGGCCTATTTCCGGCAAAATTTACGACAAAAAAGGCCATAAAGCCCTGCTCATCCCGGCAGCGGCATGTTTGTTCGTCGGGCTGTGGCTGCTGTCCTATTCGACGTCGACCGGCTTTTTGGCGCTGGCCGCCCTCTTCTACGGGCTTGGATTCGGCACGCTGCAGCCGACGCTGCAATCCTGGATGCTTCAGCTCGTACCGCCGCAGCGGCAAGGGATGGCGAACAGCATGTATTTCAACTCGCTCGACTTCGGGGTGGCCGTGGGCGCGCTCGTTTTGGGGCAAATCGCCGCCTTCAGCAGCTACGGCACGATGTATCGGTATTCCTCGTTGTTCCTGGGCGTCTTTATCGCCATTTATGCCTTGTACCTGCTGACCCGATCCAAAGACGGGGCGAAAGCCATGCTCCGGCCTTCCCCGGACAACCGCTCGATCGAAGGTTAAACGTTGCAGACCCTTCCGCACGCCGCGGAGGGGTCTTTTTCCACGCTTCGTTTTAAGTCCCGGCAGCCCCCTGGAATTTAAGGTGATTCTTCGAACCGCTTCCCCATATAATGGTTTCATGACATCCGTAAGCCTAACGTGAAAGCCATTTAGCAAAAATGCAGCGGCACATGTCTTTTGTTTTTTGTAAACGCTTTCTAAATCTAATCGCAATACATAAGGAGGAAGACCCGTCATGCGAAACCACCGGATTACGACCTTCTCCGATTTGCTCTACCCGAACGGTACCTTGATGCAAAAAGGCTATTCGACCAAAGCCGTGATGCGCTACAACCGCAAGCATATTAAAGCTCCGCCATGGCGGATCAAGGAATGGGATTTCTACCAGGTGTCCAATGACGATTACTGCCTCCAGCTGACCATCGGCCACGCCTCTTACGCCGGGGAAGTTTCCGCGATGCTGATCGATTTGAACGAGAAAAAAACATACGCCGCAAAAGAAATCATCGCGCTCCCGTTCAACCGGCTGCACATGCCCGCTTCCGCCGAGCATGGGGATTTGGCCGTTCGCCGCAAAACGATCGACATGCAGTTTGAGGTGTACAGAGGCGGCCGCCGTTTGCGCTGCCGAACCCGCGATCCGAAAACGTTCCCCCGGATGGACGTCGATATCGAGCTTTCCCAGCCCGATCTGGAATCGATGGTCATTGCAACGCCGTTTGACGAAGATCCTCGCTATTTTTATTACAATCACAAAATCAATTGCATGCCTGCCAGCGGCACGGTCGCGTTTGGCGACCGGACGATCGCGTTCGAGCCGGAAACGGCTTTCGGACTTCTCGACTGGGGACGCGGCGTCTGGCCGTTCAGCCATGAATGGGTTTGGGGCAGCGGCAGCGCCTGGATCGGCGGCAAACGTTTCGGATTCAACATCGGCTTCGGGTTCGGCAATACGGAGGCCGCCACGGAAAATATGCTGTTTTACGACGGAAACGCCCACAAGCTGAACGAGGTGTACGTCGACCTGGCGGCAGGCGGATACATGTCCCCGAAAAAAATCACCAGCGATGACGGGCGGTTCGAAATGGATTTTGAGCCGATCTACGACCGGTATACCGAAACGAAAATGCTGTTCGTCGACAACCGCTGCCACCAAATTTTCGGGCGGTTCAACGGCAAAGCCGTTCTGGACGACGGCACCGTGATCGACGTGAAGGACATGTCGGGGTTCGTGGAGCACGCGGTCCATCACTGGTGACCACAACCGGCTGCGGCAAAAAGCCCTCCCGGTTCATTCCGGAAGGGCTTTGAATGCTCCGTAAAGGCATGCGTAAGAATATGCGCCGGCCCTGCAGAACGGAGCGGACCAGCCGCTGGAGCGAAGGGTTCAGCGTGTCACGATCCGCAGCATCGGGCTCAGCAGCGAAGGCAAAAGCGAGACATGCCCCTCCCCTTGCACCTCGTTCATCGAAATTGTTTTTGGGCCGCGGCCGCTTGCCGTCATCAACGCATACAGCCGGTACGCATCGCTGACCATGTGCGGCTTCTCCAGGCTCCCTACGCTTAAGTGCAGCTCGATTTCCGAACGGGGAAGCGCCGATGCACCGCTGCGTTCCTCCCAAAGCTTAAAGATCAGGCCGTTTTTCCACCAAATCGACGGGCTGGCCGCGAAATATCGCCGATAAGCGTTTGGCCTCGTTAACATCGCATACAAAACCAGGAAACCTCCGAGCGAATGGCCGAAAAAGGACTGCCGGGAACGGTCCACCGCATAAGCAGACTCTACGGCGGGTTTCAGCTCGTATTCCAGAACATCAAGGAACGCCTCCGCTCCGCCGGTTTGCGGCCAGCCGGAAGCATCCGGTCTTTGCGGCAGCTCGCTGTCGTCGGCATAGACCGTATAATCGAAAAACCGTTCCTTCGTGACGATCGGATCGTCGGAATGGTACCCGATCCCGACGATGAGCGCCGGCGGAATCCCGTGCGGCCCCCGCGACTGCAGCCTTGCCGCTTCCGTCAGCGAACCGAAGGAAGCATTCGCATCCAGCGTATACAATGCGGGATAACCTCCTTCCGGCGGCGGGCCCGCGGGTTCGGCGATCAGGATCCGGTATTCGCGGCCGTTCAGGCCGGAGGTGAAGCTCCAGGTCCGCGTGCCCGGGAGATGGACCCCGCCGGTGTCGGTCATGGCCGAAGCCTTGACCGCTTCGTCTTTTCTTCCGAACAGCCATTTTAAGGCTTCGGGAAACCGCCTCATCATAAACAGGTTGTCATGCGTGCCTTCCGGCTCCAAATCCAGCTTCAATCGGCTGACAGGCATCCCTTTCTCAAGCCACAGGCGGTGCGCTTCCTTCGTCAGCTCCACCATATGCCGCTGCCGATTGTTCTTGTAAATGCCCTCCTTTTCCCCGACGGACATATACATCCGCACCGGGTTCCCGGCGTTATCGCGTTCCTTGATGAAGTCGACCGCGCCCTCATACCAGAAAGAGGCCGATAGCATGCCGATCCTGCCGAACGCGTCGGGACGCCAGAAGCCTGCGAACCAAGCGATCAGGCCGCCGAGCGATCCGCCGAGGATGGCGGTATCCTTCGCATCGCTTTTTGTCCGATAATGGCTGTCGATGTAAGGCTTCAGCACATCCGCCACCTCGTCCACATATGCCCGCCCCCGCCCGCCGAAGGGCGGAAATCCGTCAGCGAGCGCGGCGGCCGGCCACGGCGTATATTCGTCATGGCGGGAACGAGGCACGATCCCGACCAAAATGATTTCCTCGAGCTGGCCCGACGTATGTAAATGCTGCAAATAATTCAGGCAGCCGGCAAACAGTTCCCCGCCGTCCTGCACGTACGCAACCGGGAACCGGCGGCCCGAATCATCATAGGATGGCGGCAGATGAACGACCAGCTTCCGATCGCCAACCATAAGCTCCTGATATCGATTCATAATTTCCTCCTGTCATGATCGTCCTACCCCCGCGCGCGGATCAACAAATATACGAAATAAGGCACGCCGATGATGGATACGACGATGCCGACGGCCAGCTCGGCCGGAGCGAACACCGTTTTCCCGATGAAATCGCCGGTCAGCACCATGATCATCCCGATCAAGCCGCTGACCGGAATGACATGGATATGCCGCAAACGGACGAGCCGCCTGGCCATATGCGGGGCGATCAGCCCGACGAAGGCGATGCTGCCGGATACCGCGACGCTGGCGCTGACGAGGCCGACGCTGCAGAGCAGGATGATGTTTTTTTCCCGTTCCACGTTGAGCCCGAGGCCCTTCCGGCTTTCCTCGCTGAGCTGGAACAGATCCAGCGGACGCGAACGCAGGCAGATCCACGGCAGAAGCAGCAGCCACGGCAGCATCGTGACGATGAACTTCCAGTTCGCCCCATGCAGGCTGCCCGCAAGCCATACGACGGCCGCCTCGTAATCTTTGGGGTTCATTTTAAGCGAGATATATACGGTCAGGGCGCCAAAACCCGATGCGATCGCAATGCCGACCAGGATGAGCCGCTGCGGATCAAGCCTGCCGCCCTCTTTCGCGAACATATAAATGGCCGCCGTCGCCAGCAGGCCTCCGGCCGCGCCGAACAGCGGCATCAGCATCACGCCGAGCCAGCCCGTGGCGGTCATGCTGCCTTGAAACCAAAACATGAACAGCACCACGGCCAGCCCCGCCCCGGCATTGATCCCGAGTATTCCGGGATCGGCAAGCCCGTTCCTCGTCACGCCCTGAATCATGGAACCCGCGACGCCCAGAGCAAAACCGACGAGCGCCCCCAGCACGATCCGCGGCAAACGGAACTCGAACACGACCAGATCATGCTCCGGCGTCGGATGGATGCGAAGCAGCGTTGTGACCACATCCGGCACCGACATATCAAACGTTCCGTTGGTCAGGCTGAGATAAGCCGCCGCGGCCGCCAGCAGCAGCCCGGCCGCAACCACCGTCCAAAACCGCTTACGGGACAAGCTATTCACGCTGCGCACCTCCTCTTGTCCGGATCAGATACAAAAAGAAAGGCACGCCGATCAAGGACGTCACGACGCCTACCGGCGTTTCGAACGGATAGTTGACGAACCGGGCGGCGATATCGCAAAGCGCCAGGAATACGCCCCCCAGCACGCCGGAAACCGGGATGATCCAGCGGTAATCGGAACCGGCGAAAAAACGGGCGATGTGCGGAATGATCAAGCCGACGAAGGCCACCTTGCCCGCGAGCGCTACCGAAACTCCTGTCAGCAGGACGACGGCGACAACGGCCACCGCTTTGGCCAGCCCTGTACGGATGCCCAGGCCCGTGGCGACCTCCTCCCCAATTGAAAGGGCGGAGACCGATTTGGAAGCGGCCAGCGCCAGCGCCAGACCGAAAATCGCAAACGGGATGCAGAGCCGGATGAGCTCCGGATCCATCTGGTGCAGCCTGGCGTTATACCAGAAGCTGATATTTTGCGACACCTGGAAATACGTCGACAGGGCTTGAGCCGTGCTGCTGAGAAACGTTCCGATGATGGAGCCGAGTATCGCCAATTTGACGGGACTCAGCCCGTTAGGGATCAGCCGGGCGAGGCCAAAGACGGTGGCCGCCCCGAGCGCCGATCCGATCAGCGAACTCACAATGTACACGTTCGGATTCGCGCTCGGCCAAAATACCATGCACAGCGTCACCGCAAACACGGAACCGTCCGACACCCCCATCATCGACGGGGACGCTAAATAATTTCGGGTCATACCCTGCATCAGCGCTCCCGAAACCGCAAGAAACGCGCCGATCAGCAGCGCGCCTACCGCGCGCGGCAGGCGGGAACTCATGATGATTTGATGATCGACCGAATCCGGGTTGAAGGACACGACCGCATGCCATATCTCCCCGGCCGAAATGGATTTGGCGCCGTATAATACGGAGGCCGCAATCAATAACACCATGGCTGCCGGAGCCATGGCCAGGATGGCAACCGGCAGCGTACGTTTATCACGCATCGTCAACACGCCTTACATGGAGGTCTTTATTTCTCAAGATGGGACGCCGCCGCCTTTAGGAATTCGATTTTGCTGTATGCCGTGCCGCCTTGCGCCAGCGGGTCGACGACGTTTACGAACGCCCTGCCGTTTTTGAAGGCGTCCAGGCTGCCCATGATCGGGTCTTTCCGGAAGTCCTCAAGCGCCTGCGGCGTATCCCGGTTTTCGTCCGGCGAAAATTGAATGAACAGGTAATCCGGATTCATCTCCGCGAATTTTTCTTTCGAGACCAGCTCCTGCGCTTTGGCGGCTTGGACTTCGGCCGGGACTTCAAGACCGAGATCCTCGTACAGAACCGGATTGAAGAACACCGCCGCCGGATAAATGTAAAGCTCGCCGCCGCGGATCCGCACGGCCACGACCTTTTTGCCCTTAAGCTTGTCGCCGATTTGGGTTTTGGCCGCAGCCAGGTCCTCTTTATATTTCTGGATCTCCTGTTCGGCTTGATTCTGCTTGCCGCTAAGTTCGCCCAGCAATCGCAGGTTTGCTTCCCAATTCGTGGAGACGTGGGAATAAGGAATGGTCGGCGCGATTTTGCTCAGCTTCTCCATCACTTCGGGCTTGAATTTGGTCGAACCCAAAATGACGTCCGGCTTCAGCGACAAAATCGTTTCGAAATTCGGCTCGGTTTTTTCCCCGACCGACTTGGCGTCTTGGGTGACCGATTCGAACAGCGGCGGAAACTTGCCGGAGAAGGAAATCGCGCCAACCGGCTTCACGTCAAGCACGATCGAGTCTTCCATGGCCTCGACGGCGCCGGTGATGACGATCCGTTCGATTTTGGAAGGAAGCGTATATTCCTTATCCAGGTATTTGACCACTCTCATACCCGATGCGGAGGCCGCAGGCTGTTCCGCTGCTTTTCCGGCGTTTCGGCTTTCTGTTTGCCCCGTCGTTGGGTTTGCTCCTTGCCCGGCGGTTTCGTTTGCTTTGCCGCAGGCCGATATAACCAGCGCGAACATCAAGACTACCCCTACTAAAAGATTCTTTCTTTTCATCGCTTGCCGATTTCTCCCTTCGACTCCCTTTTTCATGAAGGATGGCAAAACTTCAAAATGCGTCCGGACGTGAATTCGAGGTTTGCGCGCTCCACCAATTGATAATGATTATCATTATTGATGGTAAAAGAGGACGGTCGAATAGGCCATGGACAATTCACCGATTTCTCATGGATTTTTCAGGCCGGGGACTTGCCCGGTCAGCAGCCGTGCCGCGGATTCTGCCATGAGCTGCATCGCTGCGGGAGAATACTCGCGCCATGGGTGCGATGATACAAGATGCATCCTGCCGGAACGCACGGAGGGCAGCGACATCCATTCCGGGGAAGATGAGAAGGCCCTCCAAAAAGCGAGCGTCTCCGAATCCTGCCGGACCAAAACGAGCAAATGGCCCGCCCCCATCTCCCTCAATTGTTCGATCGTGAGCACGGATTGGTCGGATATCCCTTCGGGGACCAAGGGCATGCGGCATCCGAGCTGCTTGTACAGCACTTCATTTACGGCCCAGCTGCGATAAAAAACATGCCGGTTCCGGCACACGCGCACCGCCGCAACGGCGGGTTGCGCCGCATGGCGCTGAACATGCGACCTGAGCCATGCCATATGCCGTTCAAACATGCCCAGCCACTGCTCCGCTTCTTCCGTCCGATCCAGCCACTGCGCCAGCGACCGGAACTCTTCCCGCCAGTTTTCCGTTTCCAGCGACAACTCGTGCACGGGGGCAATCCGGGCCAGCCTTTCCTTTTCCCAATCTTCGATTTCGCGCATGCAGACGATGCGGTCCGGCCCGGCCGCCTCCAAGATGCCCAGGTTCGATTCTCTATCGTGATTTTGGCGAAAGGCGCTCAGGTGGACCGGAATGTCCGGCCCCAACGCATGATACGGCTCCGGAGACCATTTCGGATGCAGCGGTGCGGCATAAGGAATGATCTGCAGGGGCGAAAGGTAGCCAAGCAGCGAAGTCGAACCGTATAAGGCGATTTTATTTTTCCGCTTCCGGATGAACGCCGTGGGAGAGAGGCCGTATTCCTTTTTGAATTTCCGGCTGAAGTAGAATTCATCCTTATAACCGACGAGATGGGCGACCTCTTTCAGCAAGCTCTCCGATCCCAGCATCAGCCGTTTCGCCTTGTTCATCCGAACCTGCGCCACATAATCCATGACGCTGCGGCCGTACGTTTTTTTGAACAAATCCGCAAAATAATTCGCGCTGAATCCGGCCGCCTCCGAGATCCGGTCGATCGTCAGCTCCTCGGCGTACCGCTCCTCGATCATGGCTTTCGCCCGCTCCAGCGCCTGCATCTTATCGCCGCTTGCTTCTTTGCCGTTAGCCGCGGCCCATTCGTACAGCATCTCCTGGAAGTCCAGCTGGGCCCGCCACCTCCTGATCGGTTCGTTATGATGAAAATGCTTGTACACCTTGCGGCAGATCGAATGCCATTTTCTTGAAGGCATGGTGCCGACCCTGCTTTCGCGGAGCATCCAAGCTTCCTCCCCTATTTCATGCAGCGCCTCTTTGCGCGAGGCAACCGCCTGATATATGCTGAAATGAAAAATAGCGACCGATACCGGTTCCGCACCCTGCCCGCCGATGCCGAAGGTTTTCCCGCCCGGGCAAATATATACGCTCCCCTCGCTCATCCGGATGACCCGGTCCTCCAGCTCCAGGTCGGCCTCCCCGCTTAGAAGCACAATCAATGCGTGATTCACGGCCAGCCGCTGCTCCATTCTGAGCCCCGGTTCGACGGAAATATCGGCGTCCCATAATCTTATGGTCATTTCATGCGCGTGCGCTGGATTGATTGAATAGATCATGATTCTTGATACCGCCTTTTATTGAGAATGGTTATCATTATCATATAACAAAAAAAGCCCGAACTCCAAGCGGGATCCGGACTGTCGTTTCGCATGTTTTTCAAGATAGATTCAAGGGCTTAGGATTTCCCTTTAAGTGCTTCATGTTTGTCATGAATCTCGTACCGAAGGAGCGATCGGCTCGCTCTCTTCGGGCTAAATCACCCTCCTGTTAATATTATGTTATATTTTATTACATTTAATTGAGTTATCATCCTCTTTTTTCACTCATTTTATTGACAAAAGGAAAAGTTTGTGTGATATTAACTTACAAATATTCTGTTTCAAATAGTCGTACAGTGCATTCTATGTAATATAATATAACATAAAATTTGGTTTTCATCCATTTCGAATGGCTCATCCTATTCTTACCTGGAGGTGACCGCGTTGAACGACAAAAGCACCAAACTGCTGGATTACGTGCAGATGCTGGATAACGATTTATCGGTTGGAGGCTTCAGCTGCTTATCGGACTTAAGAAGCCGCATTTCGGAGGGACGTATTCAAACGCAGATGGAACTCGAAGGTTATTTTCTTCATCCCCTGACGAACCGTTTAGTCCGCCAAGACGGCACCGCCATTCAAGCGGTATACGAGGCGGCCGAGCTGCTGGACATCGCCTCAATCAGCAACATCGACAACATGCTGCTTGGCCCAGCCTTAACGGCGGACGAATGCGAAGCGGCAAGAAAACGGGGAAAAAGACTGGTGAAGCTGGCACAAGCCTTGTACCCATGGCTCAACCTCTCCGTATTGGAGGGCATCGTCCGGGATCGGCTCGGTCCTGCTTGCCTGCCTACCGTTCATGCGTACATCAACTACCAATTGGGAACAAGCTGCGATCAGGCCGTGTACGGTTATATGAAATCCGCCATATGCGCCTGCGTTTACGGCGCGGCCCGCCCGCTGAACATCGCCCGTCCCGAGGCCGCCATGTTGGCCGGCAAATGGACGGCGGAAATGGAAAAGGCGTGGCTGCTCGAAAAAGATTCCCTGACGAAAGAACGTTTTGAATCCACGGCAAGCAACCCCCATATCGCTTGACCGGAAACGCCCGAATAGACACGGAAGCGGCCCCACGTTGTGGGGTTATTTTGATATGGACCCGATGCTTCATGAAGGAGAGAGATGACGATGAACCTTGCACCTGCCGCTTTTGATTTTTTGCCCGCACAGCCGGGGATGGCCAATCACTTCGACGACTATATCGAACTCCGCGACCATATTTCGCAAGAGGGCTTCCCGGTTCTCTTTTATCAATTTGTTGTTCCCCCGGAACACCCGGGACGGTGCCCGCTTATCCCCGGAGGCTGCATCGATATCCTGTTCCCTTTCGGAGCACAGGTTTCGGGCCCGATGGTTATAGGCGGCGTCCGCAGCCGGACGTTATCGCTCCAGCCGGGAACGACGTATTTTGGCGCCAGGCTCCTCCCCGTACCGCTCGCCCCTCATTCCCTGATCCCCGTCAAAAAACTGGCGAACAGCTGCGTCCCGCTTGGCGAATTCCTCCCCGCCCGCCTGTGCTCCATGCTGCGGCTTCCATTGGAGGGCGGTTCCTTTTTCAGCCGGATCAGCCTCTTCCAAGAGGGGATAACCCGCGTTACGGCGTTGGCGCCGCTTGGAGGAGATCGGGAGCCCAAAGGACTCGGGCCGGCGATTGACCGAATCTGCGAAGCTCGCGGAAATATCAGCCTCAGCCATTTATCGGGCATCGCGAACTGCTCAAGCCGACACTTCCGCTCTTTATTCGAGGCATATGTAGGGATCCCGCCCAAGACGTTTTGCCAAATCGTACGTTTCCAATCCGCCGTCCGCCAACTGCTGCAGCCCGGTAAAATCGCCTTCAGCAACGTCGTTTCGGAATCCGGTTATTACGATCAAGCCCATTTTATCCGCGAGTTCAAAAAATTCAGCCGCGAATGCCCGACCGTCTGGCTAACGCATCTTCTGCAAAAAAATCATAATTAGCGTCATATTACCTTACATCAGTTCCGTTTTATACAATCCATGTGATATCTTCTCCGCTAAAATAGGCTCCAACGATGAAAACAAGGCCGCTTGTTGATCCCCAATCCCTGCATATCCGCCTTCCGGCCCCTCAACCAGGGATTTCAAACAGGCCCTTGTCTTCCGTATAGAGTCATCTTTCATAACATAACCACAGGAGGAGAACTTATGAAGAGTTTCAAAAGCAAACAGTTAGCGCTGCTACTTATCTCTGCCCTGTCGCTCACCCCGACGATCGCATCGGCCTCTCCGGCAGCCTCCCCCGCCCCGAGCGGCGAGATGGCGGAAGCCTTATCCCAAAACTGGATGCCTCAATCGCTGACATCGGCTGGGGCTAGCAGTTCGCCGATCACGGCGGCCGAATTCGCCGAAGCGGTCAAAACGGCCGCAAAAGCCGCCGGTTCCTCCGTCACCCTGGCGGTCCCCCAAGAAAAAGGAGGGCTGACGCGGGAAAAGGCGGCTTCCCTCCTGGATTCGCTCATTCAAGTGCCTTATGCCAAGCCGGTTGAATATCGCGACGTTGCTCCGGACAGTCCCGATCGCAAAGCCATCGCAGACGTATACACCGCCGAGCTGATGCAGGGAAAATCACCTCAGGCTTTCGGCTACGGCAGCATGTTGACCCATCGCGAAACCGCCGCCATCGTCTATCGCCTTTACCGATATTTGCAGCCCTTCAAGCTGACCGAGGCTACGATCGCGGAGATGCAAAAAGCGATGGAAACCGGGCGCCTCACCTCCGAAGAACTGGTCGGGCAATATTTGGAGCGGATCGCGAAATACGATCATCAAGGCCCCAAACTCAACAGTATCCTTACTTTGAACGCCAAGGCGCTGGAAACGGCAAGACAGCTTGACGCCGAGCGCGCCGCCACGGGAGAACGCAGCCCGCTCCACGGCATCCCCGTGATCGTCAAAGACAACTACGATACATATGACATGCCCACGACCTCCGGCAACGTCGGCCTGAAGGGCGTCATCCCTCCGGATGACGCGGCGCAAGTGAAAAAATTAAGGGACGCCGGCGCCATCGTGATCGGCAAAGCCAATCTTCACGAATTTGCTTTCGGCTATACGACCGTCAGCTCGATGGGCGGGCAAACGCTTAACCCGTACGACCTGACCCGCGTGCCCGGCGGTTCCAGCGGGGGCACGGCCGCCGCCGTTGCCGCCAACCTGGCCGCGGTCGGCATGGGCACCGATACCGGCGGATCGATCCGGATCCCTTCCTCGTTCAACAGCCTGGTCGGCATCCGCCCGACCGTCGGCTTATCCAGCCGCGACGGCATTGCCCCGCTGGCGCTCACCCAGGATACGGGCGGACCGATCGCACGTACCGTAGCCGATGCGGCCCTCATATTGAATGCGACGGCAGGTTATGATCCCAACGACATTGCGACGGCCAAAAGCGTAGGCTTCGTGCCAAAGGATTATACCGATTACCTGGATCGCGACGGGCTGAAAGGCGCCCGGATCGGCATCGTACGCGAAGTATTCGGCACCGACGAACAGGTCAACGCCGTCGCCTCCCGCGCCATCGATGAAATGAAAGCCGCAGGCGCCGTACTTGTGGACAACGTCAAAATCCCGAACTTTGATGTCATCAACAAATACGGAAGCCTAAGCGCCTGGGAATTCAAATTCCAATTCAATGATTATCTCAAGTCGCTCGGCGACGCTTCGCCGTACAAATCGTTGGACGAATTGATCGCTTCCGGCCGGTACGATCCTTCAATCGAAAAGGCGCTGATCGACCGGAACAAACGAACCTCTTTGGACGCGCAGGAGTATAAGGACATCGTCCTGTACCGCACGAAATACGTGCAGGAGGCCGTCCTGAAAATGATGGCGGACCATCAGCTGGACGCCCTGATCTTTCCGACCTCGTCCAAAACCGCCGTCAAAATCGGCGAAGATCAGGTGGCCGGAGACGCCTTCAAGCTGAGTTCTTTTACGGGCTGGCCTACGGTAACGGTACCCGCAGGATTTACGCCGGACGGTCTCCCGGTGGGCATCGATTTTTTCGGCCGGGCATTCAGCGAACCCGAGCTTATCAAGCTGGCTTACAGCTATGAACAGCACACGCATCATCGCCAGGCGCCCGGATCAACGCCGTAACGTTTAATATTCCGCGATATTCGGAACTCATATTCCTTATTAAAATCATTCACCAAAAAAAAGCGCACCTGCTGCTGCGAGGTACCCGTCAGGATCCTCGGTTCGCGGCATCGGTGCGCTTTTGTTTTTCTTTTGAACACAAAAAAATCCTTGGCTTCGCAAGGACTGTCGTTGTTATGATTATGGTGCGGTAGAGAGGACTCGAACCTCCACGGGCATACGCCCACTACCCCCTCAAGATAGCGTGTCTGCCATTCCACCACTACCGCACGTTTAGGGAAAATAAAACTGGTGAGCCATGAAGGACTCGAACCTTCGACACCCTGATTAAAAGTCAGGTGCTCTACCAACTGAGCTAATGGCTCTCGATGACTCACAAAGATGTGCGCCCATACATTTAAAAGTGAAAGAAGTGACCCGTAGGGGATTCGAACCCCTGTTACCTCCGTGAAAGGGAGGTGTCTTAACCCCTTGACCAACGGGCCAGATTATCAATCGTGACAACAGAAATTATCTTAACAGAATTTTTGGGACATGACAAGTACCTTTTTGAAATTTTTTTTATTTCTTTTGGAACGGGCCTTTTTGCGTCATGGATGAATAAGTTTGGCCTGAATCCGGCATCTTATGATTGGTATGTCATCACTGGGATGAATTAATCCTGAACCTAAAATACACACACCAAAGGAGAACGAAACCATGGCTAAACCTGACAACCGCTCCGACAACGCGGAAAAAATCCAAAACGCCATCGACAATACGCGCGAAAACATCCAAAAAACGAACGATTACCTGGACGAGCATGCCGATGAAATCTCCGGGGAAGAGCTCCACAATCTCCAGCACAAAAATACGAAGCGCGAAAGAGCCATCGAAGGCTTTGAAGCCGAATACCAAGACGAAAAAAATCAATAAGTCGAAACGAGGGTTCCCATCCCTAGAACAGAAGAAGCTCCCAGCGTAAGCGCTGGGAGTTCTCGAAGTATTCCAAAACGGAGAGAGAGGGATTCGAACCCTCGCACCGCTTACGCAGTCTAACCCCTTAGCAGAGGGTCCCCTTATAGCCACTTGGGTATCTCTCCAAGATACTGGCTCCCCGAACAGGACTCGAACCTGTGACAACTCGATTAACAGTCGAGTGCTCTACCGACTGAGCTATCGGGGAACGTTTTCAATATGGTGACAATACATAATTTATCATGATTTTTGGGGCGAGTCAAGCGTCGTCTGCCGGAGTTTTCCCCTGCATTTGCCGCATCGAAAACGCCTGGTATCCACCTTCCGCTTGCGCATATATTTCATCCCGCATCCCTGGCAAACCAGGACGTAACGATACGGCAGCGTTTTTCTCCCTCCGCGGCTCTGAAGCGTGCTGCAAAACCGGCTTCCGCCCACATGCGAGAGCAGCGTTTTAAAATCGGAATCGCGATGCTTGTACCCTCTTCCGGCAAGGTGCAGGTGGTAATGGCAAAGCTCATGCTTAATGATTTTCTCCACCTCTTCCCTGCCGTTTTCCTCCAGCTGATGCGGGTTGATTTCAATGTCATGGGTATGCGTAAAATATCGTCCTCCCGTGGAGGACAATCTCGCATTAAACGTCGCCCGATGCCTGAAAGGTACGCCGAAGCTCTCCAGCGATACGCGTTCCACCCACTCCTGCAGCTCGTCGTTGCTCATGATCGGCATGTCCTTCATCAATGCTCCCTTTCCGTCTATTTGCACGGACACGAGTATTTTCCGCGCAGGAATCTACTTGAATTTTAACTTCACCCTAAGCTACACTGTCAAGTAAGGATTGATTTGCATCGATATGCAAGCAGCAAGTACGGAGGGAGAACCATCATAATGCCAAACATGCGATACGTTATTTTGCAATCGGGAGACAAACTCCAATACGTGGAGATGCCCGCCGATTATGCTTATCAGCTCAGCGCGCTGAATTTGAGGCTCCATAAGGAAGTCAGCAAGCTTACCGCCCAGGGTACGCCGGAGCTGCCGCTCGCCGTGGCCGAATGCGACCATCTCGAGCTGCTGCAGGAAACGTCCGCGATCGTAAGCGGCCTGGATTATATCAACGAACTGGAAAGATCTTTTGCTTCCCTCAATGAAACAAACTATCCGCTCATCTCGCTGCTCACCGAAATCCGTGCCCTGCAGGCGCAGCTGGAGCAATGGTACGAGGAAGAAGCCGTCTGACGTCCATGTTTAAAGGCGCACGCTGCCAGAGAGAGGGCACATCGCGTCCCGTTCGGGTCCGCTTTACGTCAAAAGTCGATTGTTGGATGTTCGCGGCATGGTCCGCCTCATAAAACGATGTAGACCTGCACGCTTTGGGCGTCTTCCCCATATGCTATCCATACAGACGGTTTTGCATGAGGAGGAGATACCCTTGCCGCAATGGCTCTGCAATCAACTGACACGCGCCTTCCGCAAAAAGGACAGACGCCAAATCAAGCTGCTGAACGACTGCTGGTTTTTTTACCGCAATTCAGGCAGCGAGGGCTCGGATCACTCATAAGTTTCGACATCCATAACGCAAGCAAAGAGGCTGCAAAAACCTAAAGCCGGACGGGCAACGTCCGGCTTCTTTTTTACCCTGAAGGCTGCTTATGAACCCCTGGCCGCATCCATTCTCTTTCCCCCGAAACACGGCCAGCAGCAGAAATTTTTCTTTAAATAGGAAGCGGGGGCATCCCCCAAATCTTGACGCTTATTCAAAGCTTCTCGTTGCCGGCCAGACGCCTTGCAGCTTGCTTAACAACACAATTTGACCCGTATGGTAGGCATCGTGGGTAATCAAACTCATAAAACGTTGAGGATGCGCATCGAGCTCCTCTTCCGGCAGCCGCTCCAGCTCGCTTTGCAGCGCTGCGTGCACATCCATAAGCCTCGATTTGGCCTGCTCCCAGCCTTGGCGGCTCGCTTCAGGGATGCGGAACGTCTCATCGTTGCTTAGATTGAAAACATCCGACGTCCCCTTTAACCGGGCCAGCAAACGCTCCTTATAATACAAAAGATGCTGGACGTTTTCCCAAATGCTGTTGGCCGCCCCGTCGGCGGGTTTCCACAGCGCCTGCTCAAACGATACATTTTGAAGGGCGGGCTGCAGCGGCGGATACCAATCTTCCTTTTCCATGCAATAACCCCAATATTCCAGCAGCAAATTCCGAATGCTCATTCCATCGCCTCCATTTAATTGTAACCATCAAATTAAACTACGGTAGTTACAAGGAGGATAACATACATATTCTTCCTGCACAACAGCCAATATGTTTAAAACGGTTTTCTCCCGGCGGTTCGCGGCCAAAGATGGCAAAAGCCATCCGTGATTGCTACAATGCACATATAGAAAGGATGAATTGAGGCCATGTTATGGGATGATTTCGTGAACAGCCATTGGCATGATTGGCGGGGCAGCGGACGCGAAGAGGACCGTTTGGAGAAGGAAACGTGGCTTCGCCGGTTTATGCAGGAAAACGGCATTACCGCCGCCAGCCTTCCGGATCCAGCGGAACTCCGCGAACTAAAAAAGCTCCGGGCATTTCTGCGGGAGCTCATTGGGCGGATCGTCGCCGGAGAAAACATGACCGATGATCAGATCGGGATGCTGAACGACTGGATGGAAAAAGCGCCGGTATACCGCAAATTGACCCGTGCGGCCGATGAAGCCGTGAGCCTAGCGTATCTTCCGGCCAACGCCGATTGGACGCAAAGCATGGCCGAAATAGCGGCCTCCTTTGCGTCCGTGCTGGCGAATGGCGAAACGTCCAGAATCCGCATCTGCGACAACCCGGACTGCCTTTGGGTGTATTATGACGATACGCGCAACCGCTCCAAGCGGTATTGCGACGACAAAATGTGCGGCAACCTGATGAAGGTGCGGCGTTTCCGGGCCAAAAAGAAGCTCTCCGCCCCCGTTCAAGCAAACCCGGACGCCCCCTGAAAGAGTAACCGGCTTCCCTTATAAAGACATGCGGAAATAAGCCCCGGTCTATCGATTTTTTCGACAGGGGCTTATTCGTTTTTACCGCCTTTTATTGCTGATCTTTCGGCTTGCGCATCGTCAAACCGACGCGGCCTTTTTTCAAATCCACGTTCAGCACCCAAACCGTTACATTGTCCCCGACGGAGACGACGTCCATCGGATGTTTGACGTAACCTTCGCTCAGCTGCGAAATATGCACGAGCCCGTCGCTTTTGATGCCGATATCCACGAAGGCCCCGAAGTCGATCACGTTGCGCACGGTGCCCTGAAGCTCCATGCCCGGAGACAAATCCTCGATCTTCAGCACGTCCGTCCGGAAAATCGGCAGCGGCAGCTCCTCGCGCGGGTCGCGGCCCGGGCGCTGCAAGCTTTCCAAAATGTCGCGCAAGGTCGGCACGCCGACGTCAAGCGCTTCGGCGAGCTGGCCGACATGCTGCTGCGCCAGCAAATCCGACAGCTCCTGCGTGCCCAGCTTGTCCATGCCGATGCCCAGCTCCTTGAACAAACGATCGACCACCGGATACGATTCCGGGTGGATCGGCGTGCGGTCCAGCGGGTTCTCCCCGTCCGAAATCCGCAGGAAGCCGACGCATTGCTCATACGTTTTGGCGCCGAGGCGCGGCACGTTTTGCAGCTGTTTGCGGCTGATGAATTTGCCGTTCGAATCGCGGTATTTCACGATGTTTTTCGCCAGCGTCGCGTTGACCCCGGCCACGTAAGACAAAAGCGACGGCGAAGCCGTGTTGACGTCGACGCCGACGTGGTTGACGGCCGATTCCACGACCGCCTTCAGGCTTTCGTCCAGATGCTTTTGCGAGACGTCATGCTGGTATTGCCCGACGCCGATCGCTTTCGGCTCGATTTTGACCAGCTCCGCAAGCGGGTCTTGCACCCGGCGGGCAATGGAAACCGCGCTCCGTTCCGCTACGTCCAGGTCCGGGAACTCTTCCTGCGCCAGCTTCGAGGCCGAATATACGCTCGCGCCCGCCTCATTGACGATCAGGTACGCCAGGTTACGATCCTGCAGCTCCCCGATCACTTCCGCCACGAACTGCTCGGTTTCGCGCGAAGCGGTGCCGTTGCCGATGACGATCAGCTCGATCCCGTATTTGTTGATCAGCTCGCGGAATTTCTCCGCAGATTCCTTTTTCTTGTTGTTCGGAGGCGTCGGATAGGTGACCGCCACCTCAAGCAGCTTGCCCGTCTCGTCGACGACGGCCAGCTTGCAGCCCGTCCGGTACGCCGGGTCTACGCCGAGCACGCATCTTCCTTTGACCGGCGGCTGCAGCAGCAGGCTGCGCAGGTTGCCGGAGAAGATGGAGATCGCTTGATTTTCCCCTTTTTCCGTAAGTTCCGCGCGGATTTCCCGTTCGATCGAAGGCGCGATGAGACGTTTGTACGCATCTTCAATGACCGCGGTCAGGAGGTTCTGCACGATGGACGGCCCCTTTACGGTCTGGCGCGCCATGAAATTGTGGATCGGCTCGGCCGATACCTCAAGCCCCACTTTGAGCACGTTTTCGCGTTCGCCCCGGTTGATCGCCAAAATCCGGTGAGGCGGCATCTTTTTGGCAAGCTCGCGGTAATTGTAATAGTTTTCGTACACCGATTCCTGCTCGGCATCCTTGGCTTCCGAGGTCAACATCGCATGATCCATCGTATAACGGCGGACCCAGGAGCGGATCGTCGCGTCGTCGGCCATGTTTTCCGCCAAAATGTCCATTGCGCCGGCAATGGCGTCGTCCGTGCTCTCCACGCCTTTTTCGGCATCCACGTATTTCGCGGCTTCCTTCTGCAGATCCCCCTGCTTCGGCTGCCCCATGATCCATTCCGCCAGCAGCTCCAGTCCCTTTTCCTTGGCGACGCTTGCCCGCGTTTTGCGTTTTTGCCGGTAAGGACGATATAAATCCTCCACTTCCTGCAGCTTGACCGCCTTCTCGATGGCCGTCTTCAGCTCGCCCGTCAGCTTGCCCTGCTCGTCGATGATCCGGATGACTTCGCGTTTCCGTTCCTCCAAATTGCGCAAATAGTGAACCCGTTCCTCGATATCGCGCAGCTGGTTTTCGTCGAGTTCCCCGGTCATTTCCTTGCGGTATCTGGCTATAAACGGAATGGTGTTCCCTTCGTCCAGAAGCTCGACCGTCGTGCGGATCTGCTTCAGCGAAAGCTGCAATTCCTTCGCGGTCTGCTGGATGATCCGTTCCTGTTCGATCGCCTTCTGTTCTTCCGTATTCATGTCGACAACTGCTTTTTCCGTCATATGAAATCCCTCTTTCCCGTTCAATTCGCTTGTTTCGGCGACAATTGCATCGTTCGTTCGTATATTTCGTTCGTTTAATGGCGCTTTTTATGCATTTATGGTTGTCATGTAAAATTTCGTTCTCCACCCGCATTACATGCAAGGCATGGAGCTTCAAGTTCCAAATTGGCGTAAAATCCTCGTAAAACGGTCTAAAAAATTTAGATATTTTTCTAAAAAGTAAAGCTAGGTTCTTGTATATTATCACAAACTTTTGCCTACATTTCCAGCGGACATCTTTGGAAGAGGCAAACAAGGATGGCAGATGCTTCTTTCCGGGGGCATTTATTCCCTTCAATCTGCCGGTTTTTGTCGGCACTTGCGTTAACGCTTTGTCAAAAATGCTCGGGTGCGAGGCTTGTATTTTACAATCTTTTTACGCGATCTTTCAAGGATTTGGGTCCGTGGAAACTTTATCCAGACCGCAAAAAACGAAAAAAGGCGGCCCCCCCGGGCACGCCTTTTCACTGCACTATTCATGGTTAAAAGTCGATCAAGCTCAAACTGATCTGCAGGGAATCATCCACCTTTTTCATCGTTTCCTCGTCCAGGTGGGTGATTTTGTCCGTCAGCCTTTGCTTGTCAATGGTTCGGATTTGCTCCAGCAATATGACAGAGTCCCTGTCAAAGCCATGCGAAGCCGCATCGATTTCGACATGCGTCGGCAGCTTGGCTTTCTGAATCTGGGCCGTAATCGCCGCTACGATGACCGTAGGACTGAAACGGTTGCCGATATCGTTTTGGATGACCAGCACCGGTCTTACTCCGCCTTGTTCAGAACCGACAACGGGTGACAGATCCGCAAAAAAAACGTCGCCGCGTTTTACGATCAATGTTTACACCCCGCTCACTAAGCGACCTAAAGTGCTGTCTGCATCTTCCTCCGCATGAAACGCCTCAGAGGCCATCGTCAAATTGATTTTGGCCATTTCCATGTAACCGCGCTGCATGGACTCGCGAATGTAACGCTTTTTCCGTTCCATCAGATACAGCTTCATGGCCTGCCTGATCAATTCGCTGCGGTTGGAATTTTCCATCGCAACGATGCCATCCACTTCCTGCAAAAGATGATCCGGCAAGCTGATCATAATTCGTTTGGTATTCTGCATATTAGCCACCTTTTCTTCCACCCCCACAACCTTCACACCCTTGTGCACCAGTATTACTTTATTCAAGGAAATTTATACAAAGGAATATATATGCCGAAGGTATATCAGGTATGCTGCATTCCATTATAAACTACAGCCGCGGTTTCCGTACAGACAATCTCGGCATAAATCCTTATTCGAGAAGCAGGCAAGTTATTCCTGCTAGCTGTTTCGGAAAAGTCGGGCGGCCATTTTTTTCCTTTTATTCAGGGAGGAGGGAGTTGACCAATCGGACGTGATTTCCGCCGCGAACGTACAGGCGCGGTACCCGGCCCGCGATCATGCAGACGACCTCGTAGTTGATCGTGCCAAGCCAGGAAGCCAGTTCGTCGGCGGTGATGCTTGAGCCGGATTGGCTGCCGATCAGCACCACCTCTTCGCCGGCCCCGATCTCTTCCGCTTCTTTCCCGAAGGACTTGAGCGACACCATGCACTGGTCCATGCAGATCGTTCCGGCCACGGGCACGCGGCGCCCGCGGATCAGCACCTCCGCCTTGCCGCTCAGCATCCGGGAGTAACCGTCGGCATACCCGATCGGGAGCGTAGCGATCATTTCCTCTGCTTCTGTTACATATCTTGCGCCATAACTTACGCCCCAATGCGGGGGCAGCTTTTTGACCAACGAAATGTTGGTTTTCAGCGACATGACGGGGCGCAGAGCCACGCGCTGACGGTTGACCTCATCCGATGGGTACAGGCCGTATAGGCTGATCCCGATCCGCACCATGTTGAAGCTCAGCTCCGGCATGTCGATCGCGGTCGCGCTGTTTCCGGTATGGAGAATCGGGAGGCGGATGCCTTTTTGCTCCATGGCTGCAACGACGCCGGCAAACCGGCGGTATTGCACCTGCGTATAGCTTTTGTCCTCTTCGTCGGCTTTGGAAAAATGGGTGAACATCCCTTCGACTTCGGCCTGAGGCAAAGCCGCGGCCTCCTCGATGAAGGACACCGCGCCGTCCCCGGGCAGCAGCCCCAGGCGTCCCATGCCGCTGTCGATTTTGACGTGCACCTTGAGTGGCCGCTCCAGGCTTGCTTCCGGCAGGCGCCGGATCGCCTCAAGCACCTCTGGGCTGAATACGGTCACCGTCACCCGATGCTCCCAGGCGGCCTGGATTCCTTCCGGGGGCGTATACCCCAGCACCAGCACCGGCACCTGAATGCCTGCCCGGCGAAGCTGGATCGCCTCATCCAGAAAGGCGACGCTCAAATAGTCCGCGCCGGCTTGCTCCAGCGCCCTTGCCACTTCCACGGCGCCATGGCCGTAAGCGTCCGCCTTGACGCAGGCCAGCAGCCGCATCCCTTCGGGAAGCGCATGCCGGAATGCTTTATAGTTCTCGATGAGATGATCCAAATTGATTTCCGCCTGTGTTGCTCTATATTGAACTTGCATTTTTTGCAGTCACCTTCTCTTACGTTTTACGCCAAGCTCGCTCATTAATCGTAATGTTCGAAAAGGCCACTGTCAATGAACCACGGCGGGGCGGTTTCGGGCATGTTTACCGTACCACACGGGCGTACCGATCCATCCCGCAAGCAAAAAAGCGGATTCCCCTGCCGCAGAGCAGCTGCCCTGCAGCGGAGAATCCGCCCGCGTGAAGTTATTTTCCGGTCTGCTCCTGCAGCGACACGGCGATTTTTTTCATCTCGTCGAACGGCAGGTTGCTGCTCGTGATGCGGAATTCGATGCCTTCGTCGTTCATCCAGGTCAGCGTCTTTTGCTCGTCTTCGGTATAAAGCCCTGCCGTAAAGCCGAGATCGACGACATCTCCGGATGCCAGGGAGGATACGGCCAAGTCCGGGGAGCGCGATTCCATGATGGTATATTGATAAGTTCCGTCATAACGGAGAAGGACCGTATGGTTTGCGCTGTCCTCTATTTTGTGGACATCCTTCTGTTCAACGCCTTCCGGCATGTACACCGGCTCGATCGTTCCGAAGTCTCCGAGCACTGTTGGCGCCGCCGCGTTTTCGGCTTCCTGCGAATCATCCGCGGAGATTGGATTTCCGTTCTCATCCACTTCCGTCACCATGCCCAGCGTCGGATCGCCTGCGGACGCCATGTTCCGGTTCATGTCGAAGGAATCCTTTTCGAACTTGGCATCGAACTTGAAGTCGCTGAATTTCACTTCCACCATGACATGCGCTTCGGCGTCGGATACCTGGACCTGCTTCGGAGCGTAGTTGTCTTTGCTGAGCCAAATTTTTTGGCGAACCAGGGACGAGCTGTGGTAATTGGCCGCAACGTCGAATACATAAGCGTCTTTGTCCTCGGCGAACTGGCGGGTTTTGTCGCTCAAGATGCCCTGCACCAGGGATTGGTATAAGTAGACCTGCCCTTGGTTTTCGGGCCAGTCGCTCTTGAAACGGAAGCTTTTCTTCAGGCTGGGCGTCAGGACGAATACGCCGTCGTCATTGCGGAGAACGATCTGCGTCACGTCCTTTTGCGCGTTGGTCAGGCTGATCCGGTAGTAGGAAGGATTTTGGTACCAGACCTCAATGTCGTATTCCTGCGGTTTTTCGCCCGTATACAACGTCATTTTGCCCGTTCCTTTATAAGATCCCTCCTTGCTTTGCAGTGTGTCGGCCACATCGGTTAATCCTTTGACTACGGAAGCGGCGTCCTTTTTGCCGCACCCGGCAAATACGACGGTAACGCACAAGATCATGGCGAGTACCCATGACATCCGGCGCATGACATCATCCCCTTTAGCACATGTTTTACTTGATTGATACATGTCTATGAGGGACTTGTTCACATTATGCAGACTAGCCTGACAAGCACAGGGGGACAAGAATCTTTCCGGATGACCAACGGTCTATACCCATTTGATACCTCTATGGATCCGAATTCTCTCCTTACCGAGAGCAACTAAAAGTCCGATTGAACCAACCGGCCCTTCGCAAACCATTTCAGCCTTCAGCCGGTGTAAAAAACGGCCCCGTAAAGGACTTCATCCTGCGGGGCCGCACCACTTTATATGAAGAAAAGGGATATAGAATTATAGCGATGGGGTCGCTTGCGCCGCATTCGTTTTTTCCGGGGAAGCAAACCAGGATTGATCCATGTCATCGGCCGCAGGCAGCTTTCGCGTGACCGGGTCGAACATCCAATAGATGCCCACGCCCAGCACCGCGAGCCCGCAAACGGCAATGACGGCCGAGCTTGACGTCACGACGCCTGCGCTGCCGCCAAGCAAATTGCCCAGCGGCATCGCGATGCCGCTTAACCCGGAAGCCGCGGCAAAAACCGTTCCCATGTTTTTTTCCGGCACGCCTTTTTGAATGACCGTATTGATGATAACGTTGGTGACGCCTCCCGGGAACCAGGCCAGCCCATAAACCAAAACGACGAGCCACGTCCAACTGCTGAATACGCTCAGGCACCACGCGATTCCGGATAAGCAGAAGGCAGCGGCAAAAACAACGCCGAGGCGAACCCTCTCCAGCTTCATATAAGGCGCGAGGAGGGCGCCAAGCAAACTGCCGCAAGCCCCGGCCATCAGCAGCATTCCATAGATCCCGGGCCCGCCCAGACCGTCGGCGAAAGCCGGCATGACCGTAAAAGTCGCCCCGCCCGCCGCGTTGATGACGATCACGCCGAGTTGGATGCGCGACAACGGCGTGGCCAGGATCAGCCGAATCCCTTCTTTCATGTCCGATACGTAATCCTTGAACGGGGTGCGACGGGTGTTCGATTCCGAGGTTTTGTTTTAGGATATCTTTTGTTCGTTGTTATGCGAATCTCTTGGTGTTGTTTTGATTCTCAACTGCATAAACAGCAGCGCCCCGATAAAGAAGCCGAGCGAGTTCCACAAATAAAGCGCAACCGCGCCGAGCAGGACAATGAGCGCCCCCGACACGGCGTTGCACGCAACGTCAATCCCTTGATACGCAAACGAAAACAAGGAGTTGCCCTGCGTCAGCTGCTTTTTATCCAGGATTTTCGGTAGCGCCGACATTTGCGCGGGATAAAACCACATGTTGATCGTCGTTAAGATCGGGGTAATCGCCAGCACCAGCCCAACCGTCAAAAAATCAAAATAATGCGCAAGGGGCACGACCAGCAGCAAAACCGCCTGAAACAGCTGGGAATATACCAGCAGGCCCCGCAGGGGCACGCGGTCGATCATGGGCCCCGAGAAGAGCTGAATGATTCTGGGCAAGATCGATAGAAAGCCGGCGATCCCGGTATAAAGCGTGGAGCCGCCAAGGCTGTACACCAGCCACATGGCCGCAACGGCATACAAACTGTCCCCGATATTCGTCAGGATCCGGCCGATGAACAGCAGCGTGAAATTACGATTCTTAAAAATCCCCATCCCATACACCCTTCCCGTTTGTCATTATTCATAACCCAAGCAACCCGATTTGGTTGGCCGGTTATTTTGCCGCTTCCGCCGAAATCACCCGAATTCCGATCGCATATTCCCGGCTGTTTTTCGCTTTCGATGCCGAGGTCTTCGCAACCCATGTTTCGAGCAGAGCCTTGAATTCGGCCGTCATTTCCTCGTGCTGCTCCGGAGTGAGCTGCATTCTCACGTTCATTTTCGTGCTGGATGCCGCTTGATAATCGTCTGCCAGCACCGGATCGACAAGCTGCGTTCCCTTGGTGTTGAACCACTTTGCCTTGGACTTATAATATTTCTCCACGATGCCCCCGACAGTCCGGGTCTCCACCAAATCGATCAATCCGCCGTCGTGCAATTTCTGAATATGATAGTGGATGCTTCCCGGCGATTCCCCAAGTTCATCGGCTACTTGCTTGGCCGTTTTCGGCGTCTCGACGATCGCTCCGATAATCTTCACCCGCTGGGCGCTCCCCAGCAATTTGGCCTGCTCCACCGAGATTTCAATGGATTGGTGCTCATTCTGATCCATAAACGCGACACTCCCGTTCTTTCAAATTTCGATCCAATTTAATCAATCATTCCACATTTATAATTCATTCTAATTTTTTAGATCGATAAGATGGCTTTATCATAACCCACCATTTTCCATTTGTAAATAGGCATATTTTCTTTTCGAAAAAAAATAAAGCACAACCGCAAGAAACGGTCGTACCTTGGATTTCCATGCTTTTCCGGTGGCCGGCCAACGACATGGACGTCATCGAAGAACAAAGGATATAACGCTCTTCGTCGCCCATATTTCATTAAGTTGGTTTCGTGTCCCTGTCAAAGGCAGGCCGACTGAAATATAGTATACGGAAGCCTACCAATATCCTTTAGGAGGGGAAAATTTTCATGAGAAAACATCCATGCAAATGCGATCCTAAACCGAAAAAGTTCAAGCGGTGTTTTAAGGAAGTCAAAGGCTGCGTCACTTACACAACCATTATCTATAAACCAAAAGTTAAAAAGTACCACGATCCGTTTTCCTGGTGTCACGAAATCCCGTGTAAGAAAGGCCACTGTAAACGGAGCCGGTGCCACGTCTGCAGACCCCATAAGAAAAAGCACCATTGGTGAGGCCATCGGGCGCATGTCCCGCATGACATCCTTCAGGCCGCCATCCAAGATGGCGGCTGCTATTTGAAAACGCTTCACAAGCCATCATGACACGATCGCGGCCATACCGCCGCCCTTTGCCCATGCTTCCTGCCGATAGCGCAAAAGCAAAGACTGCCTCGTCATCAGCAGCATTTTCGGGACAAGCTTCGTAACCTGCCGCTTCGTGCGGGCTCCGCCTTCCGGATGCAGCACCCGGAGCAGCAGGCGCAAGTAATAGGTCGAGAACATCCGGAAGCTCTTGGACTTCAGCGGATGCAGCTCAAAGCCAAGCCCGTGGATCATCCCGCGGTGCAGCAGCGTAATGCCGGTCAGCGCTTTGACATGCGCTAGCCCGGGATCGGTTTCGAACGCCGCGCTGATCTCCTGCATCGATTTCCGCAGCATTCTGGCGGTCAGCAGCGCCGCACGGTCGGCCCCCAGCTCCTTGGAGAGCCGGAGCACCTGCCGGTTGTCCAGATGAAGCTCCCCCACCCAATCGCCGGCATGAATCCATTCTCCGGTATGGCATTCCAGGCTTTTTCCGTGATGCCTCTTCACCACAAGTTTGCAAATTCCATAGGTTTGAACGGAGGAACTCCGCCATTTCGTCATTTGGTCAAACACCGATTCCCAGGCCATCCATAACGACTGAACGCTTGCTTTTGAAAACGTAGCGAACATATTCAATAGGGTTCACGTCTTTCTGTTCAAGATTCGTTCTTCTGCAGCAGACCGCCTTTTTTCCTCGAGGAATGGCTTCTATTAACGTTTGACGGCCCGGATCGGCAAAACCATGCAAAAGAAAGAAAAAAAGTGCTTTTCGCTGTAGTTAATTTCCCGTCCCTTGCTCCGCCGCCGTCTTCGGCAAGGACCGATAGACGGAACCCGAGTGCACGATCCCGATGATTTCCTCCGCTACCGCCGTCATTTGCTTGCCGTCCGGACTGCCGTCGCAGGAATTCCACCGAAACTTCCGCTCGCCGCTGTTGATGTATACCGTCAGATCATACGCATCCCCCGCGGGGCCGCTGCAGGCAGCAGAGAGCTTTTTCCCGGTCAGGTAACCGGCAAGGACCAAGGCGCGGTATATTTTCTGGAGGTCCTTTTCCGGAATGGCGAAGTCGCTGACCGTTGCTGCGCCGTCGTCGAGGCTTTTCACAAACTTCTGTTCCGCCGTATGGATTTCATTTTTCAAGCCGGGACCGTACTTCAGAACAAAATCGAAGCGGTCCTGCCTGCTCACGTCAAAATGAATCGTCAACAGCTCGACCTCCTCCCTTTCCCCTGCGCAGCCCGTAAGAACATACCGGATTTGCGTTTCCGTTTCCCCGCGGTTCATCCGGCCGCAGTCAAAGATCTGTACCGTGCCCGAACCGTATTCGTCCATCGTCGAATCCAGCCGCAGTTCGATCCGGCCGTTTTTGCGCGTGATATCATAGTACATGGGATCGCCTTCGATCGTGTACCGGATCAGCCGCTGCGTTCCCTCTTTTTCGTTCACGAAAGCATCCAGCCGTCCCAGGTTTTGGACCATCCCGTGCATGTCGACTACATCGGCGCCCTTGGATGTTTGGCCGTCTGCTCCCGGTTTCTCCGTATGGCGAGGCGTTTCTGGGGTTTTTTTGCCGTTTTGCGGCTCCTGCCGGTCGGAACAGCCGAAGATGAAGGCCAGCATAACGATGAGCATAAGCAAGCCGTACTTTTTCATGGAATCCCCCTCTTACTCGTGACGTTTTCCCTTCCTGACGTACCCGCTTGACAAAAGGTTTCAACACCGCCGATCCACGGGCCCAAGGCACAAAAAAAGGACCTTGGGAGCCTGAAGCATCCCGGTCCTCTATGATTAATTTTCCCTGGGCGGCACTTTCGGTACCAGCTTGTAAATGTCCCCGTTTTCAAAGGTATCGATCAGCCGGTCCAGCCACTGGTAATAAGCGAACGCATCCTGGAGCTTGGCTTTGTCTTTGCGCAGCATCTCCATCATTTCCGGATCTTCCGCGTATTCCTTTTCCATTTTATTGATTTCATCCGTCGCTTTGCGAAGGACCATCATGTTGGATTCCACGGACTTTCTCCATTTGATGTCAAAAAAGTCGGTAAACGTCTGGTACCAATCGTACTCCACTTCATACAGGTCTTTGCGCGAGCCTTTTTCCCAAACCTTGTTTACCATTTTCAGATCAAGAAGCGTGCGAACGCCCGTACTCATACTGGTTTTGCTCATCTTCATTTCGGCGCCCATCTCGTCCAGCGTCATCGGCTTGTCCGCAAAAAAAAGCAGGCCATAGAGATGTCCCGTCGATAAGGAAATGCCGTATAAGTCCATATTTCGCCCGATCGTTTCGATCACACGTTTGCGTATTTTGTCCAGCGCCGCATGCTGCGCTTCTTTGCCCGGGTCCAAGCCCATGCTTGCAACCTCCTTATAGTTCAGCCATTCTCTCGGGTGTTTTCCGTTAGATCACTCATCGCTTAGACGAAAATCCAGAGGCAACAACCTTCTTGGTCTATTGTAGAAAAACGCCTTTTAAAAGTAAAGAAGCCTCAGAAGCCGCATACGGGAGCATATGGGAGGAAATCTGAGGAATGGTTTGTACAGTTTTTTCTGTACGTTCTTTACATACTGTTAAAACGTTTGTTACGATATTGTTAGTTGTTGCATCGTTCAACGCCACGGATTCCATCGGCGCTCTTTTTTTCTGCTGTTTAAAGGGCCGCCGATCCGAATCATGGGTTTTTGCAATTTTTGTGCTCTAACTGGTTTAAAGGGGGGATTCATTTGTCCATCTTACAGCTTCATAAGGTAAGCAAATTGTTCGGTCCCCACGCGGAGAGCTGCGTGGAGCTTCTCGAGCAAGGTTGGACCAAAGAAAGAATAGCCAAGGAGAAAAACGTTACGGTTGGCGTGAACCGGGTCAGCCTCGATATCGAGGCCGGCGAAATTTTCGTCATCATGGGATTGTCCGGCAGCGGCAAATCGACGCTTGTGCGGATGCTGAACCGCCTCATCGAGCCGACGTCCGGGGAAATCCTCGTGCATGGCAAAGATCTGATGAAAATGAACAAGGAGCAGCTGCGTACCGTCCGCCGCCAAACGATCAGCATGGTGTTCCAAAAGTTTGCGCTGTTTCCGCACCGCACCGTGCTTGAAAACGTGGAATACGGGCTTGAAATACAAAAAGCGGATAAACGCCAGCGGCGGGAAAAAGCGAAGCAATCGCTGGAGCTCGTCGGACTTGCGGGCTGGGAAAGCAAACGCCCGGACGAACTCAGCGGCGGGATGCAGCAGCGGGTCGGCCTGGCCAGGGCGCTTGCCAACGATCCCGAAATTCTGCTGATGGACGAAGCCTTCAGCGCGCTTGATCCGCTGATCCGGCGGGATATGCAGGATGAGCTCTTGGATCTGCAGGAGAAGATGAAAAAAACGATCGTCTTCATTACGCATGATCTCGATGAAGCGCTCCGGATCGGAGACCGGATCGCGCTGATGAAAGACGGCGCCGTCGTGCAGGTCGGAACGCCGGAGGAAATTTTGACCCAACCGGCCAACGCCTATGTGGAACGTTTCGTGGAGGATGTCGACCTTTCGAAGGTGCTGACCGCATCCCATGTCATGCGTCGTCCGGAAACCATCATGGCCGACAGGGGACCGCGCGTCGCGCTGGAGCTGATGCGCGAACGCGGCATTTCCAACCTGTTCGTCGTCGACCGCGCCAAACGCCTGCTCGGCGTCATCACGGCGGAGGACGCTTCGGCCGCCATGCGCGGCGGACAGTCGCTGGAAGACATTCTGATCGTCGACGGGCCGCGCGTCCATCCGGACGTCGTCATGAACGAATTGTTCGAAATCACGAGCCTGTCCAAGGTGCCGCTGGCCGTCGTCGACGACGAAAATCGCCTTCTCGGCGTTATTGTCCGCGGAGCACTGCTTGGTGCCCTCGCCGGACAAAACCATCCGAAGGAGGTGATTCCGGATGCCGAAACTACCGCTGGATGAATGGATTGAGACGATCGTGGGCTGGATGGAAGATCATCTGAAGTTTTTGTTCGACATGATCTCCGGCGCCATTGAAGGGATCGTCAATGCCTTTACCTGGGTGTTCATGCTGCCTCATCCTTTTCTTTTTATCGTTATTTTGGGCATCCTGGCCTTCCTGGTCGGGCGCTGGTCGCTGGCCCTGTTCTCCGTCATCGGCTTCCTGCTGATTTATGATTTGGGGTATTGGTCCCAAACGATGGATTCCTTAAGCCTCGTCATTACGGCCGCGCTGATTTCCGTCGTCGTCGGCATACCGATCGGGATTTGGTGCGCATACAGCAAAGGCGCTGCCCGGATCATCACGCCGCTGCTCGATTTCATGCAGACGATGCCGGCGTTCGTTTATTTGATCCCTGCCGTCACCTTCTTCAGCATCGGGGTCGTGCCGGGCGTCATCGCCTCCGTCATTTTTGCGATTCCGCCGACCATCCGCCTCACCATGCTGGGCATTCAGCAAGTGTCGGGCGAGTTGACGGAAGCCGCGGATGCCTTTGGTTCGACTTCGGGCCAGAAGCTGTTTAAGGTGCAGCTGCCGCTCGCGATGCCGACGCTGATGGCGGGCGTGAACCAGACGATCATGCTGTCGCTGTCCATGGTGGTCATCGCTTCGATGATCGGCGCGCAGGGGATCGGAGCGGAAGTATACCGCGCCGTTACCCAGCTGCAAATCGGCAAAGGTTTTGAAGCCGGACTGGTGATCGTTATTTTGGCTATCGTACTGGACCGTTTTACGCAACAGTTGTTCAAAAAATCCGATCGAAAAAGGGGAAGATAAGATGAAAAAACAAAGCAAATGGTTGATGCTGCTCGGTCTCGCCGGCGTGCTGACGCTTTCTGCCTGCAACAGCGGCAGCGGCGGCGCGGATAACGGCAAAACGGAGAACGGAAGCTCCGCGGAATCCATCGGCAAGCAAGTCAATCACGAAATCATCGGCATCGACCCGGGCGCGGGCATCATGAAGGCCACCAGCAAAGCGATCGAGGAATACGGCTTGTCGGACTGGAAATTGATCGAAGGCTCCGGTGCGGCCATGACCGCGACGCTGGCCAAAGACATCAAAGCCAAAAAGCCCGTCATCATTACCGGCTGGACGCCGCACTGGATGTTCTCCAAATACGATCTGAAATATCTGGACGACCCGAAAAAGGTATACGGCGAAGCCGAAGAGATTCACACCGTGGCCCGCAAAGGCTTGAAAGAGGATGAGCCGACGGCCTACGAGTTTCTGGACCGTTTCGAATGGACGTCGGATGAAATGGGCGAAATCATGACCGCCATCGAAGAAGGCGCCAAACCCGAAGATGCGGCGAAAAAATGGGCCGAAGACCATCCCGACCGCGTAAACGAATGGATCAAGGATCTGAAGCCGGTAAGCGGCAATAAGCTGAAGCTCAGCTATGTGGCCTGGGATTCGGAAATCGCCAGCACCAATCTGCTCCAATATATCCTTCAAGAGAAGCTTGGTTACAAGGTAACGGCCTTGCAGGTCGAAGCCGGCCCGATGTGGACCGGAGTCGCCAACGGCGACGTGGACGCGACTGCCGCGGCATGGCTGCCGCTGACCCACGCGGATTACATGGACAAATACAAGGATAAAGTCGATGACCTCGGCGCCAACATGACCGGCGTCAAAACCGGGCTTGTCGTGCCGTCCTACGTGGACATCAACTCGATTGAGGATTTGAAAAAATAAACGGGCTTTGCCTGATAAAAAAAAGCTTTAAAGCTGATGATGCCGTCCCAAAACAATTTGGGGCGGTTTTTTTGGCGGGGAAAAAATCAAACAGCCTCCGCGAATGCGGAGGCTGTTGCACATTTACGTTGCCCATAGGGGACCAGATGTTTTTATGCATGATGTGCCGTTCTCGTTACTTTTTGCCGTTACCCTTCCCGTGGCCTTTTCCATTTCCGGGTCCATGGCTGTCTTCATGTTTGCCCTTGCTTTGGTTTTGTTCCGGTTGCCTTTTTTCGATGTTGATTTCTTTTCCGTTCGAGAATTTCACCGAAAGCTCGATCTCTTGGACGTCGCCCGGATTCACGTTAAGCACCGAGACCAGTTTGCTGAGGGCATCCTCGGGATTCGTCCGCTCGGTCATCGCCGCATCGCTCAGCCATTTTTCGATGGCCGCCGCGGCTGGTTTTCCTTCCAGCTTCTCTCGGGTTTGGCCGGACTTGCGCTCGAACTCCGCTTCGATTTTCCCTTTTTTGTTTTCGTATTCCACTTCCACTTCGCCCTGGCCGGTCAGCTTCATTTCAAGTCTCAATTGAACGACCGTTACCTTCGACGGCTCGCCCGGATTCGGTGCGGAATCTTTCCCGCCATCATTCGGCTTCTCATCGAGCAGGACGGCTTCTTGGACGATGTTGTCCAATACGACCAGCTGTACGGAGTCATGAACCGCCAATTGGTCTGCGCGGACATATTTGGTATGGTACGACACGAGCAGTTCGGACGAAATGCCGTAGGTGAACGATTGGTTCGCGTATGTAGCGATAGTCACGCTGCCGTTGACCGTGGCCGGGGTCGTGCCTTCCGTTTTGGATTGGTTGAATTCAATGTTCTGGATCACGCCGCTCACTTTAACCGCGCCGGCCTGATCGAGCAGACCGCCGTTCGTTCTGTCCAGCAAGGCGGCGATTTCGGCCCGGGTCACGTTTTTGTTCGGTTTGAACGTGCCGTCCGGATAGCCGCTGATGATCCCCTTTTCGATCGCAACGTTCACATAACCGACGGAACCGGCAGGAATGGCAGCCGCATCCTTGAACGCCGGCGTCTTCGTCATTTCATGCAGTGCCTCGGACTGCAGCCCGAGCGACTTGACGAGCAACCCCGCAATCCATACGCGGCTTGCCGGCTTTTCAGGCTGCACCGCTTGCTCGGAAGCGTCGAACAAGCCGTTTTCCAGCGCCGCCAAAATATAACCCTTCGCCCAAGGATATTTTTTGCCGATCAGTTCGGCATCTTTGAAATGAAGCTTCGCATCCGGCTTCTGGGCTTTGGCCTGGTCTTCCAATCCGAGCAGCCGCACGGCCATGACGATCGCCTCTACCCGGGTGACCGGCTGATTCGGCCGGAAGGATCCGTCCTCGAACCCTTGAAGGACGTTTTTCGATTTCATTTTGGCGATGTAGGCTTCGGCCCAATCCGCATCCCCGATGTCGTTAAAGTCGTGGGCAAACGGCGGTTTGGCGCCTTTTGAATCCGCTTTCTTGCCGCTTGAAGCCGAAGTCATTCCGGCAAGGCCGACCGTCAAGATAAAGACCAGCGCAAGCATGAGCAGGTTTCTTGCTGTTTTCAACGATAATTCATCTCCTTCGAATGGCGATTGCCTGATTCAGCCGGTGCTTCCGTGCCTCCATGCGCGGCCTGCGTTCCGGAGGACGGCTTTTCCGGCCGGTTTGATGGAATCTAATGTTGTTTATCGACAATATTCGATGTTTTTTAATGGGCATCTAGTCCTAAATTAAGGATTGAGCCGGCGATTCCGGTGCTCCCCTCGCTTCCCCGCTTGAAGTCGGGGATCCCATCGACCAAGGTCCAGGAAGAAGTCCAGTCCCCGGATGGAGGCAGCACGGCCCGATTCCCAATAAAATACAGTTAATTTCAAAATTGAACTGGATTGGGGAGATTCGTTGTGAGAAAGGTCAGAAGTACGAAACAAAGCGGAGCCATCCGTTTGTTTGAAGGCGAAAAATGGCTCGTGCTAACATCCGTGCTCGGTTTTTTGCTCTCGGCGTTTTGCGGGCTTTGGGTGCTCGCATTCGGGAGCGAGGCGGCTCCGGGAGGAAACATCCTAAATGCGTTCTCTTTTAACGCAGCCATCGGCATCTTTCTGCTGTCCACGGCGGCCATCCTGCCGTATTCCGGTCTGGGGAGCAAAAGCAGGGCATTCTTCCGGTATCCGTATATCGTGCTTGCGCTTTATTCCTATGCAGCCGAAACCGTGCAAAATTTTCGCGGCGTGAATCCAAGGTTTGTCGTTGGGGGCACTCCCTTCGACGAGGCGGTCGGCAATATTTTCGCTTTTGTCGCATTGCTTCTCGTTCTCTTTTACCTGGCCGTCGCCATTACCTATTTCCCTCCCAAGGTATACGCCAACTATCCGGAATTTGCAACCGGCATTCGCTATGCCATGGTTGCCGTCACGCTGTCGTTTGCCGCGGGCATTTGGATTTCGGTGAATCAGGGCCGGACGGTGGGCCTTCACGGGAACATCATTTGGCTGCACGGCTTGGGTTTCCACGCGCTTCAGGCGATCCCGCTCGTCGGCTGGTTGGCGGAGCGTTCTTCCCTTTCCAGGGCAACGCGGCTGCGGCTGGTTCAAGTGGCCGGCATCGCTTATGTGCTGGGGCTGATCGCGATCGGCTGGCAGACGGTTTTGGGCCATGCCGTTCTTGAATGGTCGGTTCCGACGGTTGCGGCGGGCGCCTGTTTCCTGATCGCGTTGGTTGCGGGGATCCGGGTGCTTGGCAACACCCCTGCGGATCGCATTTTCACGCCATCGGCGGCACCTGCTCCCCGGCGTTCGCGCGTCCTCTAAAAAACAGCCCCGAATATGATGGCTTCTGAATCAAAAAAGGCGCCCCTTCCCTCCGACAACGGAGTCAGGGACGCCTCTTTCCATCGAATATTACTTCTCTTCCTTGGTGCTGCCGGAGTGGCTTCCGTCTTTGATCGTCACGGTGACCGGAGAATATTCCGCGATGACCGTTTGCCCGTGGACGGACACGCTGCCTTCCGGCGAAATGTCCTTTTCGGTCATGATGCCGAGCGCGATCGTAAATTCGTTGAATTTGATCGGAATCTGTTTTTCGCGGCGGATTTCTTCCCCGTTCAGGTAAAACACGGCCTCATCGTTGCCGCGGTCATACGTGATTTTGTACGTGTTGAACTCGCGTGCTTTGAAGTTGGTATCTTCCTTGAAAATGCAGAAATAACGCGTTTTATCGGACGGCGGCACCTCAACCCCCGGGAAAGGAAGCACCGCGTACACGCTGGCGTACTTGTCGTTTCCGGCAAAAAAGTCGAGCGCCGCTCCCGTCGTAAAATCGAGCAGGTTAAGCGACACGTAACCGTCGTACAGGTCGCCCGGAACCGTATTTTGCGTGCGGGCGCGAATTTGCAGCTCAAAGCTGACCTCGCCGGATTCAGGCACCTTGATCGTTTCCACCGAATAATACATATGTTTGGCGTTGTCCAAAATTTGAATCTGGTCGTTTTGGCGGCTCAGCGGAGCGCGCACGTACAGGATGCCGTTGCGGACGATCACGACCGCATCCGGCTCGCGGTATTCCCAGAACGAACCGTCCGGCAGCGGAAACCCGCCGATTTTCCAAACCTCGCCTTCCGACAAAATGGTATGAAAATCGCCGATCACTTTTTGTTGTTCCATGTGGCTAAGACTTCCTTTCTTTTACGGATGGGATAAGCAAATCAAATCAGTCCTTGAATCACGAGGCACACGATCATGATCAGACCGCTCAGCTGCGCCGATTTGACGGATGCGCCCATCAAAGGCAAATAAGCATGGGAGCTGTTTTGCGGCTTCAGCCTGCCGTATACCTGGTAAAGCGGAAGCATGGCCGGCAGCGCCAGCAAACCGTAGACCGGAAGCGCACCAGCAATGACGCTGATGACCAGCATGACGGCGGCCAGAAAAAGCAGGAATCTGGAAAACGCCAATGCCCGCTTCTCGCCCCATACGACGACCAGCGTGCGTTTGCCCGCCTGACGGTCGGCCTGCCAATGCAGAAAATGGTGGTTGAACAAAATCAGCGTCGTTAAAAGTCCGATCGGCAGCGACAGCAGCAGCGCCCGCAAATCCAAATGGGAAGTCTGCACGTAATAAGCGCCCATGACCGGAAGCACGCCGAAGGAGAGCAGGATCGCGATTTCGCTGTACCCTTTCCCCCGGTACCCGAACTTCAGCGGAGGCGCCACGTAAAAGTAAGCGATCAGCCCGCCGAGGGCTCCGAAAACAAACGCCCAGATGCCGGAACAGATCGCCAGCACGATGCCGCAAACGGCAGCCAGCGCAAAAAGTCCCCAGGTGATGGCCGCAAACTTGCGGACGCTCCATACCTGGTTCGTCAAAAACCCGGAGTTGGTCGAAACGGCGTCAACCGCTTCTTTCGCCGCGGTGTCCGTTCCGCTTTTGTAATCCCACAGGTCGTTGATCATGTTGGAAAACAAATGCGCGGCCGCCGCCCCGACCAGCGTAATCAGGAACAGCCAGACGTTAAACACGCCGTCCCACACAAACGCGCCGAGCGCGCCCAGCGCAACCGGGATGAGCATGACCGGCACGACGCCGAACCGGGAAGCTTTTCGAAATTGCTTGAGCATGTTCACCGATGCTCCTTTCTTCTAAGGATACCCCTATTCTTTCGGGAATATGGATTCGGCGAAACAACATCACCGAACAAATGATATTTTTCACAAACTTTTCCGTAAAAAGCAGCCTCTTTCAGAGAAAAGAAGCCGCATGAAATCATAGGATTTTTCAACATCCCTCGCCGAAAAAAGTTGTGTTTTCTTTCTATTTCAGCATAGCACTTTTATCGATCTTTGTCATGGAGTGTTAGATTTTGCATAATCCGTTCCGTGTAGCCCGTGATGGCCGCGTCATAATCCGGATAGTCGTAGCCCAGGCTGGCGGATACCATTTTGGAATATTTCCGAAACAATTCATAACAAGTCAATAAAGATTGCCGCATGCTTGCGTAACCGTGCCCGGCATACGTGGACAGCAGCTTTTCCCAATCTTCCGGCGGAAGATAACGGTCGATGAATTTATAGTTTTTGCCGACGCTAAAAGAGAAGCCCTTCTCTGTTCCGATCTGCCAAGACATCATGCGCAGCAAATTGGGCCGGGCAATCTCGTTCAAATGGTCGATGGCAAACAGAATCTCTTTGCGGGCCAGTCCCTTGGCGACGTACGTGGACACCATCCAAAACTCGTTGCAGCAATCGTCGAATTCCCTGGCGGTCGGCTTGTGGATCCAATACTGCCGGTCGCTCGGACGAACCTCGCGTTTGACGAAACCGTCCTTGTCCAGCAAAACATCGACCAAACCGTCGCTGCCTGCAAAGTATTCATCGGACTCGGCTACCGGAATAAGCGTTAGATCCAATTTAAGCCCATCCTCAAAAAGAATGATGTACGAAAACCAATTGCCGAGTTCAGGCGGAAAAAGCTCCATGTCCTCCGGCTTTTGCATCATCAAGCGTTCCCCGAAAACGTTCAGCCACTCATCGCTTGCTTTGAACGAATCCATATCCGTCACAAAATACGAAATATCGAAATCCTGGAACGCATCCCGGGCAATGTTGACGTTGGTTCGCGACCCTTCCAGCGTGACCATTCGGATCCGGGGATCATTGACGGCAAAATCGACGAGCAAATCCATGAATTGTTGTTCGTTTCTCATTTTGAGTGCTGCCCTCCCAGCGGCATAAATATCGCTATTTTTTAACCAAATGCTAGGCCATGCCCCTATTCTACCTAACCTGAAAAAAGAAAGCTACGGACGCCGCCCGCGGCATCCATAGCTTCGTTTGCCAAACCAAAATCTATCGTTTGATGTTGTCCAGCGCTTTTTTGCCCAGACGTTCCAGCAGCTGCTGTTTGTACAGGCTTTCGACCTTCACGTGTTTGCCGAGGCTTTCCCAGTAACCGTCGCTGCGCGGACGCGGGTCGTATTCGCTTGGCACGAGGCCGGGCACCTTCGGACCCGCATGTCCGATCGCGTAGTTTTGCGCCGTCGGCGGCTGCTGCGAAGTGAGCTCGTTTTCCGTATTCCAGGAGACGTAGTTCGCTCCCGCCCAGCCATGCCCGCTGCCCAGCCAGCCGCGGTCGCGGATGGAGATCGGCGCATCGATGTTGTCGAACAGGCCGCCGACCGACCAGCGGTGATGCGGTTCGCTCGTGTTGTAGTTTAGGGTCGCCTTGCCGTCCAGGAACACGTTTGGCCCCTGCACCCGGCTGTCGACGACAAAAGCATGCCGCGCCGTTTCCGTGTAAATCCTTTGCGCCAAATT
Organism: Paenibacillus cookii; assembly: GCF_018333375.1. Classification (GTDB taxonomy): domain Bacteria; phylum Bacillota; class Bacilli; order Paenibacillales; family Paenibacillaceae; genus Paenibacillus_AQ; species Paenibacillus_AQ cookii. The sequence continues at coordinate 9,484 of NZ_BORW01000034.1, read as the reverse complement.
CAGCTGCCCCATCTGGTGGATCACATAACGGCGGCCGCCGGTAATGATGCTGACCATGTCGTACATTTGGCTGTCCTGCACCGTAATCCATTTGGAGTTGCGGCTCATCTGCACCAGCGAATACGACAGATGGTAACCCGTCACGTCGCGGACCCAGCCGTTTTTGACGCTGTTAAAAACGACGAAACGTTCCGCGTGCTTTTCGTCGGCATGATACGGATCGGTTTTGTCGTTGTCCATCACCGTATCCATCACGCTCGGGTCGAACTCGGTATCCGCGCGCATGTTCTCCACGCCGACCTGCTCGATCCGGGCACCATCCGTATATTTGAACAGCTGCCCGCCGCCCCATTTTTGCTCGATGGCATTGGCGATAGGCGCATCCACCGTAATCGTGTTGCCGTCGATCGCCGTGATGACGCGGTCAAAATCGAGGTTAAACGGCGACCACTGCGTGACGGTTCCGCCCGGGCGATTATAAATGTAGTCCATGCCGATCTCGTGAATCCAGTTTTTGTCGCCGATCCGGCGCACCACCACCGTATCGCCGACCTGATACCCGCTGGCATCGTCCACGTGGAAGGTCCGGGAGCCGGAAGGCACGTACAGATCGGTGATCGTTCTCATGGAGTCGTTATCGATGCTAAGGCCCGTATTTTCCCCGATTTCGATCAGATTGCGCGGCGTCGTTCCCGTGCCGTAGATGAGGGTGCCTTTGTCATCCTGCCCTTCGCCACGCAGCACGACGCCGCTGGCTTTGATTTTCAGCGTGCCTCCGACCTCGTATTTCCCTTTTTTAAGCAAAACCGCTCCGCGGAAGCCGTCCTTGCCCACCGGCAATTGAGACACTTCATCGATGGCCGCCTGAATGCGGGCCGTGTCGTCCCCGTCCCCCGGCTTCACCGTCGCCTTCACTTTGACGTTCGGGATTTTTACGCCGCCGCCCATGTAGCCGGCATTCGAGAAATCCAGAATTTGATTGCCGCGGAAGTCGCTTACGTACACCAGCTTGCCGTCATCGCCAAGAAAGGCGATTTGGCTCTGATCCTTCGGAATCTTCTTTTTGTTCCATACGGTAAAGTAGAAGGAGTCGTATACCGGAGGCTTGCCTGCTTGCTCCATCTTCAGCCGGATTTCGTACCGGCCTTTCTGATCCGCTGCACCCGCAGGCGTCCACTGCTTGGTCTCCCCTTTGGACACCGAGATCGGATCCAGCTTGGCAATAACCTTGCCGCCGTAGATCAGTTCGCCGCTCAGGTTGCCGTTCACGTTGGAGATGGTCGACACGGAAGGATACGCATCTTTCGGCTCGATGAGTGCAGGCTGGCCGATTTCGCTTGGGATATGCGGATGGGCGAGCGTGGAGTTCATCACGTATTTCTCATCCAAAAACGCGTTCGGATCATCGACCACGATCCAAAAATCATTCGTTTTCAGCTGCGTCGCCGTTTGCACTACGCCATGCACAAGCGCCGCGCCCGCCTGGTTGGCCGTAAACGCTCCCGAAGGGGCGATGCTCACGTCCTGCGTCGTGGACGCAAACGTCTTGGCGTAAGGCGTCAAATCCACTTCCTGCCCGGAGTCCAGTTCGCCCTTCAGGACCAGGGTTCCCTGTTCGCCTTTATTCAAGCGGATTTCGGCATTGTTCGGGTATTCCTTTCCGCCCGGGTCCGTAAAATAGATCCGTTTCAGCCCGGCGGGGGCCGGCGCTTCCGTGCTGTGATACACTTCAAGTTCGGACAACTGCACGTTCAAGTCTTTGCTTAAATTGAGATGGAGTTTGATATATCTTGCGGACACGTTTTCGAACATCGCTGCCTCCGTTGCCGTCAAATCTTTATTTTTGCCGTATGCCTGATTCCAGCTGCCGTTGTCGTCGGAATATAGGATTTGATAATCCTTTAGGTTATCCGCGCGATTGAGATGAAACATGACTTTGTTGAAGGTTTCCTTGGCGCCGAGGTCGACCGATATCCAGACGTTCATATCGTCTCCGCGGTCCGCGGCCAGCGGCTGCCAGACGGTCGCAGGATCGCCGTCCACGGCATTGCCGGCCTTTCCGGAGCTGGCCTGGGCATTTTTGCCGAGCGCCAGATTGGTACCGGAATCGCCGGCCGCAGCCGCTTTTTCCCTGCCTCCGGACATGGCCGGAAGCATCAGCAGCAAAATCATGAAGCCGAGGCCAAGCTTTTTCATCGAGCCCATCAATAGAATCCCACCTCTCTGAAATGAGGATCATGCGAATTTGCTAGCATTTCATTCCGCATCCCCTCTATTTTGAAATCGCTTACATTTTAACTTGCGCAGGTATGGAAAGACATGTCTTTTTTATCGATGGGCTTGTGTTTTGTTAAGGAAAGTGTGCGGAGGCATGCCCGCGTTCAATTCGCTGATTCGGCAGCTTTTTTTGGGTATCCGGATGATGTGGTGGAAAAGGGCTTATCATTGGCCCTTCTCCAATTTCTCGATTAAGGCAGGAAGGTCAATTCCAAGATACTTACGTTCCTCCTGATCTCGAACGTAAATAAGGGGTACTTTGAACATTGGAAAGTTCTCTTCACGAAGCTCATAACCATCCAAACGCCGCTGATGCTTCGGTTTACGCTGTTTAATTAGCCCTTTTGTAAATAGGATCTTAGCTCTTAGGGCTTCAAACGAATAACCTCTTCCCAATCGGTTTGTTACTCGAATGAAGCTATTTAGAGACTCTGTATAGGCGTTTGTGATTCGGTGGTCAAAATAAGCGAAGATTTCTCTTTCCCAGTTATTCATGGCTTTCGTTAATGCATTGAAAGCAGGTTCGATTTCAATCGGTATCTTAGCCTTCCAATCGCAGTATTTGAGGATCGCCAATTGTTTATTAGGGCATTCCCATATATCGAGGAATGTTTCCTTTAACTCATACGCAATTCTAAGGGAAGGGTAATTCTTCGTCCATACATCGAGAATAAACGTATCCCTCTCTGAAAGCTCTTTATTGCGTTTGAGAAGGATGAAACGCTTCCGTTCTTTGTTAGGAAGCCTTGAAAGATAACTGATAACCGTTTCCTTATTCCGATCTGGAAGGATGTCGAACAATGTTTGCTCTTCTATATTGGTTAGGACGCATCGAGGTTTAATGATATGAATTTCATCGATCCCGAGCCATTGAGGTGTTTCGAAACGAATGGTTTCTCCCAGATGATTAACGTAGACACGAAAAATATTGCGGATCGTCTTTTCGTCCATGCCTACCTCTTCGGAGATACTTACGAAAGTTCTTTTAAGGCTTTGCTTTTCGATATAGGCCAAGAGTCGTTTGGTACAGTTTCTCTTATCATCAATAATGTCATCTATTCGTTCCCAAAAGGTTTGGTTACATTCACGACATCTATATCTTTGACGTCTAATGCAAAGTCCTACTCGCTTTCCGCGAATTGGTAAGTCCATACAAATCTGCTCACGGCTGCTATGTTTATAAAGATTCGCTACGCATCCACAATGAGGACAAGAAGAGGGTGGAGATGTTATCTCCACCTCAGGCTGTCGAGAAACCCCCTGTTTTTTGCAGGGGGTTTAAAATTGCCTCGTCGGTCACTGAAGTAGGGTTCTCAGAGCGCTTTAAATCGATTTTTATTTTAAAAGATATGATTCCCCATATAAAAAATAGAGTGTCGAAAAGTCCGTTGGACTTTCTCGACACTCTGGGGTGGAGATGTTATCTCCACCTGTATTTGTAAGTCATGCTCGCTTTCTAATATACCGTAAATTTTTAAACGGGATAGATTGAGTATGTCCATTCTGATACCTTCAGTCTTGCAAAAATTGGGCTGCATGCTCATGACTTAGCCTTGCAAGGCTTTTATGACGATCTCTTTAATAGGCGTTTGAAATCCAATTAGCTTTTGTAAATCATCGGTCGTTCTTGCCATTTTCCCCTCTGCAATTGTGGTATAGATAAAAGCCGTAGTTTCAGCAAAAGATTCCGGCATACCTGCTCGAACGAGTATGTTCTTCTCTTCTTCAAAGGAAACCGATTGATGGACAACACTTTTCCCAGAAACTTCGGAAAGAATTTCAGCCAAATCATCAAAGCTCCAAGGATTATTGGAAACAAGGTTGTATTCCTTGTTCTCATGTCCATCCTCTGTCAGAACTGTGGCGGCAGCAAGAGCCAGATCACTACGGCTAACCGAATTCACTTTTCCCTTATTGGCATTTGTAATGATCGTCCCGTTTTCTACGTTTGCTTTTAGTGATGGATTAACAAAAAACTCTGTATAACCACCGTTACGCAAGAAGGTGTATGGAATATTCGTCGTGCGAATCGCATACTCCGTAGCCATATGAACGAGAGCGAATGGATTATCTTCGGCAAAAGCAAAGCCGGTATAGGCAATTTGCTTAATACCTGCATCTCGGGCGGCTTTGACGACATTGGCATGTTGGACGACACGTAATGGATCATCGGTCTCTGAACTTGAGATAAACAGGAGTTTGGTTCCGTCGACAAATGCATCGTGAAGAGATTCCGGATTATTATAATCTCCCTGACGGACTTCAATGCCAAACTCCGCAAGATCAGAGGCTTTTTCGAGATTGCGTGCGACTGCAACAATTTGATTTGTCGGAGCCTTTTTGAGTAAATGTTGAATAACGAGACCTCCAAGTTGACCTGTTGCTCCTGTAACAATAATCTTCATGAACTGATCTTCCTTTCGTTATTTTTCTATAATCAGGTTATAACCAAAATTGTTATAATAACTTTGATTATAACGAGTTCAAAAAAAATGGCTCAGTAAAACGCCATTCTATTTGCCCAGTTCTGTAACCAATTGTCTCAATGAAACCTGAGCTAGCCTCTGTTCCATTGCTGATTGAGCCGCTCTCATTTCTGACCGCAGAACAGCTACCATATTTTTTCCTATCGGACAATTTGGATCTGGTTCTGCATGTATATTGAACAACTCACCATTGTCAATAACTTCCACTGCATTGTATACGTCCAGCAACGTGATCTCTTCCAAGTTCTTCAGCAAAAATGCTCCTCCCACTCCTGGACGTACATCAACAAGTCCTGCTTTTTTGAGTTTGGCAAGAATATTGCGAATGATAACTGGATTGGTCTTTACGCTCGCTGCCATGAAATCCCCAGTACAAAGCGAGGGGCTTAAATGTATCAAGCAGAGAACATGAACTGCAATCGAGAAACGACTGCTTAATTTTTTCATTTGTTTCACCCTCTCGTTATAACCATAATAGTTATACCGGATTCAAAATTCAATAACTTGCAGATCAGTCCACCACAAGTTCCGATTTTATCATACAATTACAAAACAGGAGATTCCGCCACATAATCCGGATACCCCTTTTTTTCTGCGATCTTCGTTACCTCATGGATCTTGCCACTTCGATCATTTGCTCCTCGGTGATTTTCCCGGTGTCCATCTCGACATAAGTATCGCCTTGGACCCAATGCAAAATGCCGCCCGGGAATTAGGTTCCGATCGACCCAAGCGACGAAATCCTTCAGCCTTACCGATTTGCACGATCTCCCCCAAAGGACCTAAGCGAAGCAGCGGGTACGGAATCAATGAAGTTGTTGACTTTGTTCATCCTTCGCCGCTATTTCCTGGCCCTCTATGAAAAATGCCCCTTCGCGCTGCATGGTTGCAAATTTGAAGCGCCCCCGTCAATGCCGGAGGCGCTTTTGCTGTATCCGAAAGAGGTGCCGGCATGAGTTTACACATCCCTATACCGTGCCGCCCGCCTCCTCTTATTCGTACAGCCAGCCCAAGGACTCCGCAAAATCCTTCAGTTTGTCCGGCTGCAGCGTATAATAGTGCCTCTTTCCCTCCCTGCATTCTTTGATGTAGCCCGCTTCCTTGAGCTCCTTCAAATGGTAGGACAGTTTGGACGGCGATACGTCCTCCAGTTTAAGCTGCAAATCCGCAGGACACACGGCAGCAGGCTCAAACGTGCAGACAGGCGACTGGTAATCCGGCTGCCTGCCCTCTTTGATCATCACCAAAACCTTCATCCGAATCGGGTCGCTGAGTGCTTTGGCCGCTTTGGCCATATCATTTTCATAATTGGGTCTCATGGAAAATATTATACGCTTCCCTTGTTGACAATTCAACTTTTCTTGAAATATAATCATTTCAAAATATTTTGAAACGAGGTGCTTTTTACATGCCCCCACAAGATTTATCCTCCACAGTTTCAAGGGGTAGGGATACTGCCGCTGCCCACTCTGCGGACAAAGCGGATGCGTCCAAGAAAGCCTTGGGCTGGAGTCTGGCGATTCTTGCGTTTGCCCAGTTGATCTACTCCCTGGACATTAATATCGTGTTCGTCGCGCTTCCCGAAGTGGGCCATGCGCTGGGCTTTTCGAAGCAATCCCTTCAGTGGGTGGTCAGCGCCTATACGATTTTTTGCGGCGGCTTCCTCCTCCTTGGCGGCCGCGCCTCGGACCGGCTCGGGCAAAAAAGGATGTTCGTCTCGGCGCTGCTTCTGTTTGCGCTGGCTTCTCTGCTCGGAGGGCTGGCTTGGAATCCGCTCGTCATCATCATGGCCAGGGCGCTCCAAGGCATTGGAGCCGCGTTTCTTTTTCCGGCTACCTTGTCGCTCATCAATCGGCTGTATGAAGAAGGCCCCCGGAGAAACCGTGCCCTTGCGGTGTGGGGCGGAGCCGGGGCCAGCGGGCTGACCCTCGGTTCCCTTCTCGGCGGGATTCTAACGAATGCCATTGGGTGGGAAGCCGTTTTCTTCGTCAACGTGCTCTTCGCCGGCGGCGCAGCCCTTGCGGCCCTCTTCGTGATTCCGCGCGACTCCGCCCGATCGGGAAGAAGCCGCTTCGATCTCCCCGGTGCGCTAACCTTTACCGCTGCCGCGACCCTTCTTGTTTATGTTCTCGTCCAGGGACCGGAGTCGGGATGGGGTTCGGTCAGCATTTTGGTATGCGCCGTCATGTCCCTTCTGTTGTTTCTCGCTTTTGTACGGATCGAAATCCGTACCGCGGATCCGCTTATGCCGCTGCATCTCCTTCGGAGACGCAGCCTCGTCACAGGCATGATCATAACCTTTCTTTACATGGGCACATTTGGCGCGATCCCTTATTTCCTGACGGTTTTGTTCCAGAATGTGCATCAATTCAACGCCCTGCAAACCGGTCTGGCATTTATCGTGCCTTCGCTTTCCATCGCCCTCGGAACCCAATGGGGAGAAAGGCTTGCCACGCGTTTCGGCATGCGCAGCACGCTCCTGAGCGGCTTCCTGATCGGCATTGCGGGTACTGCCCTCCTCCCGCTGGGGGCGGGTGTCGACTCCGGCTACCTGCTGATCGTTCCCGGCTTGATCGTTTCCGGTGTCGGCCAGGGCGTCGTATGGACCGGCATGTGGATCGCCGCTTCCACCGGCGTGGCCCATTCGGAGCAAGGAGTGGCCTCGGGCATGGCCACAACCACGCTGAATATCGGCAACGCGATCGGCATGGCCTTCCTGATCTTCATCGCCAATTCCGGCATTGACGGGCAAACCGGCAGCTCGCTGCTGGCCGCGCAGGCTTCCGGTGTCCAAACCGCCTTGTATTGGGCCGCCGCAGGATTGATAATCGGGGGAGTTGCCGCCTTGTTCCTTCCGCGAAAAAAAACAAATCAGTAATGAAAAAAACAAAAGGCTGCCCATGGGCAGCCTTTCAACGGGTATTTAAGCACGAGACCGCCTTCCGGCGCTACTTCTACGGGTTCTGCTTGTCGGTGCCTCAGGAATACTCCCTAGGTCCAAAAGATCTTCGCCAGCGCGCTGCCCAGGCCTGCCAGAAGGAACAACGTTCCGCCAAACCGGGTCGCCCAGACATAACCCATGGAGGGTTCTTCATCACCGCTGTTTTTCCATCTTTCGGTTATTTTCCAGAACGTCGCGGGGCTGATCAGCATCACCAAACCTACCAAGGTCAACAGGATCTCGATCATGGCGGTCGCGTACTCTCCTTCCATTTACCGATTCATTCATCGAGCTGGCCTTTTCCTGCGGAACCGGCTGCCGATTTATGTACGTTTATCCGGCTTCGGCAAAGCGGCTTTGGCCGTTTTGGCCGCGCCTTGCTGAGCCTTTTTAGCAGCATACCGTCTTAAGTCCTCCGGCGTGACAAAATCGGTGTAAAATCCGTAAACGCCCTTCGCCTTATACTTGTCCATCGCTTCGGGGCTATTGATCGTATGGACGAAACTTCGCTTGCCCATCTGCTTCAGGCCGCTTAGAAATCCGGAGGTCGCCCGCCATTCGGGCATGGTGACGGCCGTAACTTTCGGGCGGCTTTTGACGTACTGCAACACTTTTTGGTTCGAATCGGCCGTCTGGTACAACGTATAAATGTAAGACTCGAACGGAAAGACGCGCTCGATGACCCCGTACATTTTTTCGTTATATATTTGCGGGATGATCCGCTTCAATATATGCGGGTCCTCGTTCAGCAGCTCTACGATTTGATTGAACTGAGCGGTCACCGTATCCGAATCCGTGCTTTTCGTGTCGGTCACAAAATAGGCGTCCGGATACTCGTGCATAATATCGACGATATCGCCAAACGTCAGCAGATGGTATTGATCGAACATCGTTAACGACCTCATCCGGTCAAGCGGAAGCGGCCCGCCGGTCATGTCTGCCGAAACCGGTTGTCCAAGCGATTGAAAAGCATAAAGGGACCAGTCATGCCGCCCGACCAGGCAACCGTCCGACGTAAACTGCAGATCGATTTCAAAGACGCGCTGCCCTTTTTCGTAATTCGTGACAAAAGCCTCGTAGGAATTGGTGTATGGCTTCTGGTCGATCCCGCCGAGCGCGTGGGCAACCAGCCGGTAATCCGTCCATCCGGCCGCGGACGCGGAAGAGCCCAGGGACAGCATGCAGGCGGCCAGCAGCGGGGGCAATGCGGCAAACCATTTTTTCATGTCAACCTCCAAGATCTCGGCATCACGTTATTGCGGGGCACCCTTTTCAACGCTTACCGTTTTCGTTCTGGCCGGATCGTACACGTCCTTGTCGGCATAGGGGCTTTCCAATACGGCTTTCACGTATTCCCCTGCCCGGTACTCCGCCGCGTTTTTGACTTTCACTTCAAATCCGCTGACGTGCAGCATATTCCTGTCGGCATCGACGCTTTCGATCCGGCCCTCGACCTCAAAACGATGAGGATGATGGCACCCGGCCGCCAGGACGCCGAGCAGGATCAACGAAACCAACCACGCGGCTTTCATGGACTTGTCGTTCCCTTCCCTAAAAAAGCCTTTTACATATAAAACAGTTTAGAGCGGAAAAGGTTGCGGGCATGCGCGGATTTTTCCATACTGTGTGGGGAGTCTTCAGCATTCGAACACACAATCATAACCACCCGTCCAACGGGTGGTTTGCACTTGGGGTATAACCCCCTGTTGCCAAACTGCGCCTAAAGACGCTAGCCTGACAATAAATTGTTCAGGCTCAGTGTAATTTGTCTCTTTCACTT
>NZ_BORW01000033.1 GCF_018333375.1 Paenibacillus cookii | reverse complement strand
GTTGCCTACGTGTTACTCACCCGTCCGCCGCTAACCAAGAGCGATCCGAAGATCGCTAAGGTCCGCTCGACTTGCATGTATTAGGCACGCCGCCAGCGTTCGTCCTGAGCCAGGATCAAACTCTCCATGAAAGTTTGTGACTCATTTTGAATCTGACGAGAATTTAATTCTCATTTGTGCTCCACAAACCATCCAGCCATAGGCTTGGACCGGCTTGCTTCGCGTTTCGGTTTCGTTGCCGAAACCTCATATCTCACTCGTTGTTCAGTTTTCAAAGATCAAACATTTCGTTTTCGTCGCCGTCGTTGTGTTCAGCAGCAACTTTTATAATATATCATGTTTTGTTTCTTAATGCAAGCTTTTTTTGAAATTGTTTTTTCAAAGCTTTAAAGCTTGCTGGCTTTAAATGCTTACCGCACTTATCGGCCGGAATAATAATATATCATGAATCTATTTAGCTTGCAAGCTTTCTTTGAAATTAATATGTTCAGGGATATAAGAACAATATTTAGGTTGAATCCATTGCTTTGCTCGGTCGAATCTTCCTATATCCCATCCCCGCTACTTTTGCTCTTTTGGCCAAATCGTATAGCTGAAGCTGATTAAAAAATCGATCGCCAAAATCATGCCCCACATCCTCGGTATGCCTTTTAATGCTTCCGTCCTCGAAGGGTCATTTACCATCCAGATCATCAGCATCAGCAAAACGACGCCCACAACCCACGCCATCAAATGCCGGTACCACCCTTCCCGCTCGCGCCGGGCGCGCTCTTTTCCGTACTTCGGCGCAGGTGCCGGCTTTTCCCCGCCTGCAAAGCGGTATGCAAAACGTTCATCCGCCCATTTGATCATTCGATGTCCGTATGCGACGGTGACCCCAATATAAATCGCGGCCAACCCGTGCATGAATTCCGCCGTGGTTCCGCTGCGCAAGTCGATGACCGTAAACGCGATAAGCAAAATATCGACAACCGGCGTGGCAACGAGCAAGACCGCTCCCGTCCGCTTCCATCCCGCAATATACCTGGCGCTAAGACCGGCCAGAACTAGCACCCAAAATCCGATTTCGCACGCCACAATCAAAGCTGCAATCATGATGGCTTCATCCTTCCTTTTTTAGAACAATTGTATTAAAAACAATTTATCACGACTGTATTAAAAAAACAAGGAAAATGTTATACTAAGGACATGCCTAAAATCGTGGATCATGAAAAACAAAGGGAAAAAGTTGCGGAAGCCACCTGGCGCGTCATTCAAAAAATGGGGCTGGACCAGGCTTCGGTCCGGAACATCGCGGACGAGGCCGGATTGTCCGTGGGTTCGATGCGCCATTATTTCTCGACGCATTCGGAACTGCTCTTCTATGCCATGAAGATGGTTTCCGACCGTGTCGGAAAACGGATCGCCAACATCGATTTCAGCGGGGACCTTTTGACGGACATTCCTCTCCTCGTCGACGAGATTCTGCCTACGGACGAGGAGAAACGGCTCGAAATGGAGGTCTGGTTCGCTTTTGTCGTCAAATCGCTGTCCGACAAGGATCTCGCTAGATATCGCCTGGAAGTCGATGATGGGCTCAGATCCATTTTTATTGAAATCATGGATGGATTGGCCGCCAAAAACTTGGCTGCGCCAGATCTGGACGCCGAGCTTGAAATCGAACGCTTTTATGCCTTGATCGACGGATTGGCCATCCATGCCGTACTCAGGCCGGAAAAGATGCCGGCGGACTTGATGCGCAGAACCGTATACCGTCATCTTCAGTCGCTTTGCCGCCCATCCGAATGAAACGCAAAAAAGGAACAGACGTGACCCCGTCACGCTCAGGCTGTCGAGAAACCCCCTGTTTTTTTGCAGGGGGTTTAAAATTGCCTCGTCGGTCACTGAAGTAGGGGTCTCAGAGCGCTTTAAATCGATTTTTATTTTAAAAGATATGATTCCCCCCATATAAAAAATAGAGTGTCGAAAAGTCCGTTGGACTTTCTCGACACTCTGACGTGACCCCGTCACGCTGTTCCTTTTTTCTTATGTTATAAAAGCTTGCGGCGAATCTTCATCTCCATGTCCCAAGAAGTCCGATGAATCCGGTCATGAAATTCCGTCTTCCCCGTTAAACGATTTAAGCTACTCCTGCGTACGGTTTCTCATATGAGGGAATAACAGTACGTCGCGGATCGAAGGCGAATTGGTCAGCAGCATCACGAGACGGTCCACGCCGATGCCGAGTCCGCCTGTAGGCGGCATGCCGTATTCGAGCGCATTCAGGAAGTCCTCGTCCATTTCATGCGCTTCGTCGTTGCCTTGCTCCCGTTCCTTGAGCTGTGCTTCGAAACGCTGGCGCTGGTCGATCGGGTCGTTCAGCTCGCTGAAGGCATTGGCATGCTCACGCGCCACGATAAACAGCTCGAAGCGGTCCGTAAAACGCGGATCCTCTTCGTTTTTCTTCGCCAGCGGCGAGATTTCCACCGGATGCCCGGTAACGAACGTCGGCTGAATCAGCGTTTCCTCTACAAATTCCTCGAAGAACGCGTTCAGAATATGGCCAAAGGTCATATGCGGCTCGACTTTGACGTTATGCTCCTTGGCAAGGCGATGCGCCTCTTCATCCGTCATGTGCACGCCGAAGTCTACGCCTTTGACTTCTTTAACCGCATCCACCATGGACACGCGGCGCCAGCCCGGTGCGAGGTTGACCTCATGCCCCTGGTAATTGATGACCTGGGTGCCGAGCACTTCCTGCGCGATGTGGGCAATCAAGTTTTCCGTCAAGTTCATGATGTCCTTGTAATCGGCATAAGCTTCATACAGCTCGATCATGGTGAATTCCGGGTTGTGGCGGGTGGAAATGCCTTCGTTCCGGTATACGCGTCCGATCTCGTATACTTTCTCCAGGCCGCCGACGATCAGGCGCTTCAAGTGAAGTTCGATCGCGATGCGCATATAAAGCTCCATGTCGAGCGCATTATGATGCGTGATGAACGGTTTCGCGGCAGCGCCGCCTGCGATGGCATGCAGCGTCGGCGTCTCCACTTCCAGATAACCTTGGGAGTCCAAATAGCGGCGCATCGACTGAATGATCCGGGAACGGGCGATAAACGTTTGCTGTACTTCCGGATTGATAATCAGATCCACGTAACGCTGACGGTAACGAAGCTCGACGTCCTTCAGGCCGTGATATTTGTCGGGCAGCGGATTGAGTGACTTCGCGAGAACCTCGACTTCGCTCGCTTTGATCGTCGTCTCTCCCGTTTTGGTTTTGAACATCGTGCCGGCGATTCCGACAATATCCCCGAGATCAAGCAGGCGGAACGCTTCAAAAGCCGTTTCCGGCACGGAATCCTGACGCACGTAAATTTGGATTTTGCCGCTGAGATCCTGAATATGGGCAAAAATCGCCTTACCCATGCCGCGTTTGGCCATAATCCGGCCCGCTACCTTCACTTCGATATGCTGCTCGTCCAGCTCTTCTTTGGTCATACCGTCATATTTCTTAAGCAGGTCTCCCGCATGATGGGTGCGGTTGTATTTTTTTCCAAAAGGGTCAATCCCAAGGCCCCGCAGCTCGTCCAGCTTACCTCGGCGAATTTGCAGCATTTCGCTAAGTTCCATTTCTTGTTCGTGGTTGTTTACTTCTTCCGACATTTTCATTCGTCACTCCTTCGATCCTACTGCCTGTCCTTCCAAGAAAAACAGGGTACTGCATGACATAACCGGGGAATACATGAATTCATTCCCATTTCATCCTATATATCTGAAAAAAAGCTTCCTAAAGGAAGCTCTTTCTTACAATCCTAAAGCACGCCGATCTTATTTCTTGATATCGATGATTTTGTATTGGATCACGCCGGCAGGCACGTTTACGTCCACGACGGCTCCTTTTTGCTTGCCTAAGATCGCTTTGCCGACCGGGCTTTCATTCGAAATCTTGTTGTTGAGCGGATCGGATTCGGCCGTGCCGACAATCGTATACTCCATCGTGTCGCCGTACTCCATGTCCTGCACGATCACCGTCGCGCCAACCCCGACAATATCGGTATTGATTTCGTCGTTGTTGATGATGCGCGCATTGCGAAGCATTTTTTCAAGGGTAATGATGCGTCCCTCGATAAAGGCCTGCTCGTTTTTGGCATCCTCGTACTCGGAGTTTTCGCTGATATCGCCGTAGCCGATGGCTACTTTGATCCGTTCCGCAACCTCGCGCCGCTTGACCGATTTCAGGTTCTCGAGTTCGTCTTCCAGCTTTTTGAGTCCGTCCTGTGTCAGAATGACTTCTTTATCGCTCATCTTAACCGATTCTCCTGTCATATAAATGAATTTAAAGCGATTCGGTTTCATAACCCATTCCACCCATTATGAAACGGAATCAAAAAAACGAGTATAGAATGAACTACCCAGCTTGCTTTAGATCAATCTATATTTATGCAAAGTGTGAAGGATCAGAACATCCCTCTGCTGTTTTAAGGATAAAGTCGAATTTATACTGAAAAATTATATGGTAAGCATTTCAAAATGTCAATCGCGCGCAATTTTGTATATGCATGGTCATGACATGGCGGAATTACCGGGAAACCGCCGCCTCCTCAACCGCTTCTGCCTCCAGTTGCTCCCTCTCTTTGAGGCTTGCAACGAAATTTTCCAAAATTCGGACCATTTCGTCCCGCTTCGTTCCTTCCATGATTTCGTCTTTGATGCGGGCGGATCCTTTGAGCCCTTTCAAATACCAGGCCAAATGCTTGCGCATTTCGCGTACGGCCACCGCTTCTCCCCGCAACGCAATGAGACGGTCCATATGCAAAATCGCGATTCGGATCTTCTCCTCGGCCGTCGGTTCCGGCAGCAGCTCCCCGGTTTTCAAATATTCGATCGTGCGGTACAGCATCCATGGATTGCCCAGGGCTCCGCGGCCGATCATGACCCCGTCGACTCCGGTTTGGTCCAACATCCGGCGGGCATCCTCGGGGGTAACCACGTCCCCGTTGCCGATGACCGGGATCGATACCGACTCTTTGACTTGTTTTATAATATCCCAGTCCGCATGGCCGGTATACAGCTGTTCGCGGGTTCGGCCGTGTATGCTGACCGCTTTCCCTCCGGCGCGTTCCACCGCTTGGGCGTTTTCGACCGCGTAAATGTGGTCGCTGTCCCAACCCGTGCGCATTTTGACCGTCACCGGCTTGTCTACCGCATCCACCACGGCAGCTACCATTTCGTAAATTTTGTTGGAATCGAGCAGCCAGCGGGCGCCTGCGTCGATTTTGGTCACTTTGGGCGCAGGGCAGCCCATGTTAATGTCGATAATATCGGCATTCGTCTGTTTATCCACGACCTTCGCCGCTTCCACGAGCGAGTCGCGGTCGCCTCCGAAAATTTGCAGGCTGAGCGGTTTCTCCCGTTCGTCGACAAAAAGCATCTCCTGCGTGCGCCGATTGCCGTGGACGATCGCTTTGCCGCTAACCATCTCCGCGCAAACCAGTCCGGTTCCGAACTCCTTGGCGATCAACCGGAAAGCCGGATTGCAAACACCCGCCATCGGAGCGAGGACGACCTGATTTTTCATTTCAATATCGCCAATTTTCAACATGGGATCTCTTTGTCGCTCCTTTGACTTCATGTAATCATTTATATACCCGTAACTCTAAGGATTGGTAAGCTCCTCGAGCGATATGCCCAGTACCTCCGCAATTTTCGCAAGCGTGCGCTCGTCGGCATGGCGGTTGCCCCGCTCGATGGCGCCAAGCACCGTCAGCGAAATGCCGCATCCCGACGCCAGCTCCTGCTGCGTGTATCCTTTTAACTTCCGAAAGGCGCGGATGCGCTGTGCCAGCTGCATGTTTTCCAAAGCTGTAAACCGTCCTTTCCATCCAGTCTTTCCAACGCTGCGAACAGGATAGGCCGCAATCCGGAGGATTCGCCCTCCGGCACGACGTCTTTCAAAGGGACGAGCACAAACAAACGCTCTTCCATGCGAGGGTGGGGCAAAATCAGCTCCTCGGTGTTTTCCCGCCGCCCCTCCATCCAGATCAGGTCCAAATCGACGGTTCTCGGGCCCCAGCGTATATGCCGAACGCGTCCAAGGTCTTTTTCGATTTGCTGCATGACGTGCAGCAGTCCGTAAGCATCGAGCGTGGTGCGAACCCGTACGGCCATATTCAGAAAAAGGGGCTGGTCGACGTAACCGACCGGCTCGGTCTCATATAAATCGGAACATTCGAGCACCGCGACGTCCGGATGCCGATCGAGACGTTGCACCGCATCCATCAGCGTTTCCTCGCGGTCGCCCAAATTGGCCCCTAAAGCAATATAAGCCTCTGATGACTCAGAGGTGGATTGTGCATTCATGGCAGATTCTCGCTTTCTTGTTCTCGGGACTAGCAAAAAGGCTTCGTCAGCCGCTCATTCTTTGCTAACTCCTCGTTCTGTGAAGCTCCACGGTGACCCCCTGAAAATGGATGTCAAAGGGAGGGTGCGGTTTGGTCACTTTGACCGTCAATGCATCGATACTAGTATAAGTGTCCAGTAACAAGGATGCAACACGTTCGCCGAGCGCCTCGATGAGGCGGAAAGACTCGGTTTCAACGACTTTTTTCACGAGCTCGTGCACTTCGGCATAATTTACCGTTTTGCTCAAATCGTCATTTCGGCCGGCTTCCCGCAAATCGAGCTCCAGCTCCAAATCGATATAGAAACGTTGGCCCAGCTTGCGTTCCTCTTCAAACACGCCGTGGTACCCGTAATATTCCATCCGATGCAGCTTCATTTTATCCATGGATCCGTCATCCCTCCGTAATATGTTCGCGTACCCTTCTCGTATCCGGCGAGGCATACAGCATCGCGTCGCACATATCCACGGTCCGCTTGATTTGTTTCACGTCATGAACGCGCACGATTTGGCAGCCTTGGGCAATGCCGAACGCGACCGTGGCCGCCGTTCCTTCGACGACGTCCCCAACCGGAAGATCCAGCACGGTACGGATAAACTTTTTGCGGGAGGTCGCGAGCAGCACCGGATAACCGATCCCGACGAGCCGGTCAAGCTGCGTCATGATCTGCAGGTTTTCCGGCAAATTTTTCGCAAAACCGACGCCCGGATCCAAAATGATCCGTTCACCGGCAACGCCGGCCTTCAGCGCCAATTCGACGCTTTCCTGCAGGTCCCGCACGACGTCGGCCGTAAAATCGCCGTAGTTCATATCTTTCCTGTTGTGCATCAAAATAATCGGGCAGCCGAGTTCGGCGGCCGCTTTGAGCATATCCGGGTCCTTTTTGCCTCCCCAAATATCGTTCATGATATGGGCTCCCGCCCGGATCGCTTCCCGCGCTACCTCCGCTTTATACGTATCCACCGAGATCGGGATATGGGGGGCGGCCCGGTGCAGCGCTTCAATGACCGGAATGATCCGGCGCAGCTCCTCTTCCGCGGACACCGGCTCGTAACCCGGCCGCGTCGATTCGCCTCCGATGTCGATCAAGTCCGCCCCGTCCTCCACCATTTGCAAGGCATGCCGAACCGCTTGATCCGGGTCGACGTACCGGCCTCCATCCGAAAATGAGTCGGGGGTTACGTTCAAAATACCCATAATTTTGGTGGATGCACCAAGCTCAAGCACCGCTTCGCCCATCCGGTATGTCCGTTCATAGATTGTCGTTTTCATGATAGCCTCCCGTTTGCCGGCGGTACAACCGCAGCAGTATATCCGTTAACGGTCCGATTCGCCCTTCGCCGATGATCGAAACCGTGCCGTCCGGGTCGATCAACGAGGTGACGGGCACCAATTCCTGAATGGAAGTGGTCAGCCAGATTTCATCCGCTTCCCGCAAGTCTTCCCAAGTGTAAAACCCTTCCTCGCAGCGTATTCCCGCCTCCGAGGCCAGCTCCAAAACCAACCCGCGCGTAATGCCGGGCAGCAGGCCGCAAGCCGTGTCCGGCGTACAGACCTTTCCGTTTTTCGCGAAAAAGACGTTGCTCACGATTCCCTCCGACACATGCCCGTCCGCATTCAGCATCAAGCCCTCGGCATAAAGCCGTACCGCTTCGGGATCGGAGGAAAGCTCCCTCTTCGCCAAAATGTTGTTCATGTAATGGAGCGACTTCAAACGGACGGGGCCCTCTGGCGAATTTCGCCGGGTGCCCAGCAGTTTAAGAGGTTTGCCGTGGGTATACAGCGTCGGCGCCGGCTCGGGCAGCGGTTTCGCCATCAGCACCGAAGCGGGACGGCTATACATTCCCGCGGGCAATCCGAGCGCATCCTCCCCCGCGCTGACCGTGTAGCGGACATAAGCTTCCTCCAGCCCGTTAGCCTGCATCAGCTCGGCGATCCATTCCCGCACCTGCAGGTCATCCGGAAGCGCGGAAACGTCGATGCCCAGCGTTTTGCAGCCCGCCTTCAGTCGAGCCAAGTGCCGCTCCAGCAAAAACGGCTTGCCGCCATAGGTCCGGAGCGTTTCGAACAAACCCATGCCGTATAAAAAGCCGTGATCCATTACGGAGACCACGGCAGCAGAAGCATCCATAGATTGACCGTTTATCAGAATCCGATTCATGCGCCCGTCGTCGCCGTCCGCTTCAGGAAATTGCGCAGCATCTGGTGTCCATGGTCGGTAATGATCGACTCCGGATGGAATTGAACGCCTTCGATCGGGTACTCCTTGTGGCGCAGTCCCATAATTTCGCCCTCTTCCGTTTCGGCGGTAACTTCGAGGCAATCGGGCAGCGTGCTGCGTTCCACCAGCAGGGAATGGTACCGCGTCGCCGTAAACGGCGACGGCAATCCCTCGAATACCGACGTTCCTTGATGCAAAATCGGCGACGTTTTGCCGTGCATCAGCCGTTCGGCGCGAACGACCTTGCCGCCGAATGCCTGTCCGATGGCCTGGTGCCCAAGGCATACGCCAAAAATCGGAACCTTGCCTTTAAAATGCTCAATGGTCTCGAGGCTGATTCCCGCTTCATTCGGAGTGCACGGCCCCGGCGAAATCAGAATATGATCGGGAGCCAGCACTTCGATTCCTTGGATGTCGATTTCGTCATTGCGGAATACTTTGACCTCTTCCCCCAGTTCCCCGAGATATTGAACCAGGTTATACGTAAAAGAGTCGTAATTGTCGATCACCAGAATCATGCTCTCATCTCCTCTTCACGCCGCTGCGACCGGGCAGCCGCTTCCTTTTCGCTCAAAAGGACTGCCTTGACGACGGCTTTGGCTTTATTATGGCATTCGCGGTATTCGCGGTATGGCTCGGAGTCGATCACGACGCCCGCGCCGGTCTGAATCATGCCGATCCCGTCCAAAACGACCAGCGTTCTTATGATAATATTTAATTCCAAATTTCCGTTGTAGTCAATCCAGCCCATGGAGCCCGTATAAGGGCCGCGTCTGACCGGTTCCAGCTCTTCGATGATCTCCATCGTGCGCACCTTCGGCGCTCCCGTGATCGTGCCCCCAGGGAAGAGGGCGGCGATCACGTCAAACGCGTCTTTGCCTGGTGCGAGCCGTCCCTCTACCTGGGAGACCAGATGCATGACGTGGGAGTACTGCTCGACGGTCATCAGCTCCGGTACCCTGACCGTCCCGTAGGCGGCCACTTTGCCGATGTCGTTGCGCTCAAGATCCACCAGCATGACATGTTCCGCGCGTTCCTTTTCGCTGCCCAGCAGCTCGGCGGCCATTGCCTCGTCCTCCGCCTTCGTATGTCCGCGGCGCCGCGTGCCGGCGATGGGACGGGCGCCGATCAGGTCTCCCTGCCGCTTGACCAGCAGCTCGGGAGATGCGCTCACAAGGCTGAAGCCCGGAGAACGAAGCATTCCCATATACGGCGACGGATTCAATACTCTCAGCCATTCATAAATCCGTTCCGGTTCGGATTCCAGCCTCCGTTCCTGCCTGAGCGACAAATTGACCTGAAATACGTCGCCCTGCCGGATATAATCCTGGATCGCCGTGACCGCCCGTTCAAAAGCCTCGCGCGTAAAGGCGCTTTCCATGCCGGGCCATTCGCCGGAATCCAGCTCCGTTGGCCCGTCTTCTACGTGTTTTTGCCGATACAGCCGTTCCTCTTCGATCTCGCCCCGCGCTTGTACCGTAAACCGGGACCATCGGTCAAACATCGTTTGGGCCTTTTCCCGGGCGGCATCGTAAGCATCGCCCAGGTCCGTATCCGCCTTTATGTTCGCATGGACCGCACAAAAGAGTTTTTGCCTAGCATGGTCATAGATCCAAATCTCGTCGAATAACATCCAAAGGTAATCCGGGAGATCCGGATGGTCGGCAGCGGTAGCCGGAAGCTCTTCGAGGAACCGGACGACATCGTAACCCAGGAAGCCGACGCATCCCCCAAGAAACGGCGGCAGATCGGCCGCCAAATCGGCCCGGTCCTCCGGCGCAGGTCCCTTGTAAGGCGCCATCCATTGTTTTATAGCCTCAAGCGGAGATGCTGCCGAACATGCCGTGCTGCCTTCCCGAAGGCAGGTTACGCGCGCCTCTTCTCCCTTCCCCCGCAATACCGACGCGGGTTCCAGCCCCAAATAGGTGTAACGTCCATCCTTGCCGCTTTCGAGGACAAAGGAATGCGGAGACGCCTGTTTCCAGGCATGCGACCAAGACGCGGGCAGACCGCTGCTTTTCCCCCGGCAATCCGCCTCGAGTACAAAAGGCAGCATCGTATATCCTTTTTCGGCCCACCTTTTCCAATGCTTCAACGTAACGACGCTTTCCCCGCTCATTTCTTCATTCCTTTCGCTGCAAAAGCTTCTCTATTGGTTGTCAGTATACTTGCCCGCTCCCCATTTGAAAAGGCCCTTTCCAGGTTTTTTGCCGAAAACGCCCGTATTCCCCAAAAAAACCCTGCCGCCGTAAAAACGGAAGCAGGGCTAATAATGTTCGAATTAACCTTCGAAGTTATAGAGCGGCGTGCTGAGATAACGTTCGCCGTTGCTCGGGATGATCGCGACGACGCGTTTTCCTTTTCCGAGTTCCTTGGCCACCTTGAGCGCGGCATATACCGCTGCGCCTGAAGAAATGCCGGCAAGGACGCCTTCTTCTTTCGCTACGCGGCGCGCCGTTTCAAAAGCTTCTTCATTCTCGACATGAATGATTTCGTCATAGATTTCGCGGTTCAAAATGTCGGGAATGAAGTTCGCGCCAAGACCCTGGATCTTGTGAGGCCCCGGCTTGCCGCCGGCCAAAATCGGGGAAGCCGCTGGTTCGACCGCAACGATTTTGATATCAGGGAAACGGTTTTTCAGCACTTCGCCCGCGCCGGAGATCGTGCCGCCCGTACCGATGCCCGCTACGAACGCATCCAGCGTGCCGCCGATGGACTCGATCGCTTCAACGATTTCCGGACCCGTCGTCTCGCGGTGGATTTTTACGTTGGCCGGATTTTTGAACTGCTCAGCCATGAAATAACCCGGGTTCTCCCTTACGATTTCCTCGGCCTTTTTAACGGCTCCGTTCATGCCCTCCGCTCCCGGAGTCAGCACCAGCTCAGCACCATAGGCGCGAAGCAGGTTGCGGCGCTCCAAGCTCATCGTTTCCGGCATGACGATCACCGCTTTGTATCCTTTCGCCGCAGCGACCATCGCCAGGCCGATCCCGGTGTTGCCGCTTGTTGCTTCCACGATCGTGCCGCCGGGTTTCAGCGTGCCGTCTTTTTCGGCTTCCTCCACGATGCTGATGGCGATCCGGTCTTTAACGCTTGCTCCCGGGTTTTGGTATTCGAGTTTGAGGTAAATTTCCGCGCTGTCTTCCGGAACCAGACGGTTCAAACGAACAAGCGGGGTGCTGCCGATCAATTCAGTAACATTATTCACGACTTTAGCCATAGTAAAAATCCTCCCTTTTGAACGGTAAAATTCGTTTTAAGATGTATGCGGATTCAGTTCGTGCGTCTGGCTGTAAAAACCGATTTTATATCCGAGTAAATAAGTAGGTATTTAGTACCTTTATCTTAACAACCTTCCCTCCGAATGTCAATACGAACCCTGCTTGAGCAGCGCTTCATTTCCGCATCCGGCCTAAGGCCCCCCTGCCTGTCTCCAAAAAAACAACCCTCGCTTCATGGATCCGCAGATCCACTCGGCAAAGGTTTCTAAAAGGCATTATCTCGCCCCCTGCCCGGGCGGGGTTTTGGTTATGATTTTAGCGCCGTATTTATCCCGAAGCTGCGCCTCAAGCTCCGTTAACGGGACGGCTTCGTTCAAAGCAAGCTGTTTGCGGATGCCCTCCCGGATGTCCTCGCTGCTTGGTTTCTCCGTTTCTTGGATATCGATGACCTGCATCACCGCGTATCCGTCGTCCTGAAGCCGGATCGGACCCGCAATGTCCCCCGTTTGCAGCTCCTTGGCCGCGTCGAGCAGCTCCGCCGGAACGAACGGGTCGTCTTCTTCGATCCAACCGAGGCGGCCGCCTTGCAGGCGGGTATATTCGTCGAGGGACAGCTCTTCGGCCAGTTTGCCGAAATCTTCTCCCCGTTCAAGGCGGTCCAGCGCCTCATTGGCGGCTTTACGGCTTTTGAGCTTGATCCACGCCAGCTCGTATTGCTTTTTCGGCTCGAATTCCTCTTGATGCTCCTCCAAATACCTGTCCACGTCCGCATCGCTAATATCGATATGAAGGGTGGCGATTTTTTCGAGGGTCAATTGGTAAGCTGCTTCCGCCCGAATATCCGCGGGGGAGAGGCCCAATTGGGCGTACATCGATTGAAAATAAGCTTCCTCCGACTCGTATCCGGCGGCATCGGCTTTGACCTTCTCCGCGATTTCCTCCGGCGTTACCCGGATTTGCAGCGCTTTGGCTTCGGCATCCACCGCCTTCTGGTTGAGCATCTGCAAAAGCATGTCCTTCCCATGCGTCCGCTTCAACTCTTCGACCCACTCGTCCTCCGTGATGATCTGACCGTCGAAAGCAGCGACGGCTTTCCGGCCGCCCTGCTCTTCGTCCGGTTCATGCACGGTCCCGGCGGGCTTTAGCCCCCTTATGACGATGAGGCTCCCCATAAACAACACGCCCGCTGCCAAAATGATGACTGCGGCCCATAACGCCTTTTCTTGTCTGGTCATCATCCTGTCATCCCGTGCCTTTAACGAATTGCTCTGTCCAGAATCTGCTGCAATTCTTCTTTGTTAAAGCTGTAAGCTTCGTTGCAGAAGTGGCACACCACTTCGGCATGGCCGTCTTCCTTGATCAGCTGTTCCAGCTCATCCTTCCCGAGGCTGACCAGCGTCTGTTCCACCCGTTCCCGCGAGCATTTGCACTGGAAACGGATATCCATATGCTCAAGGACTTCCACGTCAGGCAAAAGCCACCGCAGCATTTCATCCAGTTCCAGCCCCTGATCCAACAGCGACGTCACCGGCGGCATGGCTCCGACGGCCCGCTCGATCACGGTGATTTCCTCATCGCTGAGTCCAGGCAGCAGCTGCACGATAAAACCGCCGGCCACGATGACGGAATTGTCGGGTGCTACCAGGACGCCCAGCCCTACTGCCGATGGCGTCTGTTCGGAGGCGGCAAAATAGTACGTGAAATCTTCGCCCAGCTCCCCGGAAATGATCGGAACGCTGCCGCGGTACGGCTCCTTCAGGCCCAAGTCCTTGGTCACGTGCAAAAAGCCCTGGCCGACCGCGCCTGCGACGTCCAGCTTGCCCTGGCTGTTGCTCGGCAAATGGGTATGCGGTTCGTCCACATAACCTCTAACTTCGCCTTTTGCGTTGGCATCGACGACGATTTGGCCGATCGGGCCGTCGCCTTTTACCTGAATCGTCAATTTCTCCTCGCCTTTGAGCATGGCCCCCATCATGGCGCCTGCCGTCAGCGTCCGCCCCATGGCGGCCGTAGCCGTAGGCCACGTATCATGTCTTCGCCGCAATTCCTCGACGAGCGCCGTCGTCCTTACGGCGAAAGCCCGGACGCGCCCGCCCATGGCGGTGCCCCGAATGAGGCCGTCTTGTTTATTTTCCATGTCCATCTTAGACTCCTTGCTTTGAATTTGAAGATATTGTAGTCCGCTTTCATTTAGGATATGTTCGCTGACACCCCTGATGAGGGCACAAAACGGCATTCCCTTCGTTTATCGTTCCCCAAAAACGAAGATCAGGTTCAAACCGGACGTTTGCTACTTGTTGCGCTCATATATAATCCGCAGCCCTTCGAGCGTCAGCATCGGGTTGACCTCATCGATTGCTTCCGATTCGCTGGCTATCAGCTCCGCCAGCCCGCCGGTGGCTACCACCTTCAGCGAAGGGGAACGCATTTCCTCCTTCATTCGCTCGACGATTCCGTCCACCTGACCGGCATACCCGTAAATGATCCCGGCCTGCATGGCATGCACCGTGTTGCGGCCGATCACCTTTTTCGGCTTTTCGAGCTCGATGCGCGGAAGCTTGGACGCCCGTTCAACCAAAGCCTCCGTCGAAATGCCGATGCCCGGCACGATGGCGCCTCCGAGATAATCCCCTTTTTCGTCGACGCAGTCAAACGTCGTTGCCGTCCCAAAGTCGACCACGACCAGCGGCCCTTTGTACAGCTCGACCGCGGCCACCGCATTCACGATCCGGTCCGCGCCGACCTCGCGCGGGTTTTCGTTGCGCAAATTCAAGCCTGTTTTAATGCCCGGTCCGACCATAAGCGGGTGTTTGCGAATATATTTACGGCATGTCTGGTCGATCACATGAACCATCGGCGGAACGACGGAGGACATGATGACGCCCTCAATGTCCGAAACGTTAATCCCTGACATATGGAACAAATTGTGAAACCATACGCCGTATTCATCCGATGTCGATTGACGGATGGTGCTCAGACGAAAGTGGTGAAGAAGCTCTCGCCCTCTATAGATGCCCAGTACAATGTTGGTATTCCCGATGTCGATGACAAGGATCATGGGGACGATCCCTCCTTTATTTTACAGCATTGAGATCCAGACTGATGTCAAGACTCTCAAAAGAATAGGTTAACCGCCCCACGGATATGACGTCAACCCCGCACTCGGCAATTTCTTTGACCGTTTGCAGCGAAACGTTGCCGGAAGCCTCGACGCGGACATGCGGCGCCTTCGTTTTGATCCGTCTTACCGCCTCTCTCATCATCGCTTTGTCCATGTTGTCCAGCATGATGATGTCCGCCCCGGCCTCCAAAGCCTCCTCCACCTGATCCAGCGACTCCGTTTCCACCTCAATGGTCATTGTGTGAGGAATATGGGCGCGTGCCCGTTCAACCGCCAGGCGAATTCCGCCCGCTCCTTTAATATGGTTGTCCTTAATCATGACGGCGTCATACAGCCCAAAACGGTGATTGGCGCCGCCCCCGACCCGCACGGCATATTTCTCCAGCATGCGGTGACCCGGCGTCGTTTTGCGCGTGTCGACGAGCCGGGCAGGCAAACCTTCAAGCTTATCCACGAACATGCGGGTCCGGGTTGCAATGCCGGAGAGGCGCTGCAAAAGATTCAGCGCAAGCCGTTCCCCCGTCAAAATATGGTGCGTGCTTCCTTCGACGACAGCCAGCACGGTCCCCTTCGTAACACGGTCTCCGTCCTTTACGCAAGGCGTAAACGACAGTCCGGGATCCACCACTTGAAACACCAGCTCCGCAACCGGAATCCCGGCCACGACGCCGTCCTCCTTGGCATGAATGATGCCCTTGGACTCGTGGCCCGGGGGAATGGTGGCCATCGTCGTCACATCGCCGGATCCGACGTCCTCCTTCAACCATAAACGGATGGATTCCACCAAACCTTCGTTATATCCGTTAAACATCATCGCTGAATTCCTCCATCATTTCATCTTCGCGCCGCTGCAGCAGATGTTTGCGCCACACGGCGTCGTCTCTTTGAGGGTAATCTTCCCTGTAATGGGCGCCCCGGCTTTCCGTTCGCTCGAGGGCGGCCCGGGTTACCAGCATGCTGCTGGTCAGCATGTTGGCGAATTCGAACTCCTCTTTCTTCGTGAGCTCCGACTGGAAAATCGGCAGCTGCCGCTGCAGCTCCTCCATCCCTTTGCGGAGCATCGTTCCGGTGCGCCGCAGTCCGGCATACCGCACCATCACCTTCTGCAGCTTGAGCCGCCGTTCGATGATGGCCTGCTTGGGAGCGCCGGTCCGGCCCTCCAGCTGATGGGACAAGTCGATTGAACCGACCACGGGGGCCAAAGCGCGAATCCGGTTTACGATCCGTCTGCCGAACACGATCGCTTCGGAGAGCGAGTTGCTTGCCAATCGATTGGCCCCATGCACGCCGGTCGAAGAGACTTCCCCGCAGGCGAACAACCTGGCTACGCTGCTTTCCCCGTTCAGGTCCGTTTTGACGCCGCCCATCATATAATGCGCAGCCGGAGCGACGGGAATCCAATCCGTTGCCATATCCAGGCCATAGTTCATGCAGGTTTCGTAAATGGTCGGAAAACGGCGCCTGATAAAGTCCTGCGGTTCGTGCGTAATATCCAAATACACGAAGGTCGCCTTCGTTTCCTCCATCTCGCTGAGGATGGCCCGGGCCACGATGTCCCGTGGCGCCAGCTCAAGCAGCTCGTGGTATTTTCCCATGAAACGTTCGCCCTTGATGTTGCGCAGCACGGCCCCTTCCCCCCGCACCGCCTCGGAAATAAGGAAACGCGGGGCACCGGGGTAACAAAGCGCGGTCGGATGAAACTGGAGGAATTCCATGTCGCGGATTTGCGCGCCCGCCCGGTAAGCGATGGCAATTCCGTCCGCGGTAGCCACCTCCGGATTCGTCGTATAGCGATAAAGCTGTCCGGCCCCACCCGTGCACAGAATGGTAGCCGTCGCCTTGACATACACTCTCTGGCCGTCGGGACGCTGTACGAGCGCCCCAACGCATTCGTTTCCGGTCGTTATGACGTCGATCACAAAATGATGCTCCCACACTTTAACGCGTTCATGGCCCCGTACCTGCGCCGCCAGCGCCCTAACGATCTCAAAACCCGTCGCGTCGCCGTTGGCATGCAAAATCCGGCGGCGGCTGTGGGCGCCCTCCTGCGTCAACGCAAGCTCCCCGTCGATTTCGTCGAAGGCCGTACCCAGCCGGATCAGCTCTTTGACGCCTTCAGGCCCCTCATTCACGAGAATATCGACCGCGGCCGACGAGCATAACCCCGCGCCTGCCATCAGCGTATCCTCACGATGGTATGCAGGAGAGTCGTCTTCCGAAGTCACGGCGGCGATGCCGCCTTGCGCATAGCGGGTATTGCTCTCCAGAAGGGCGTTTTTCGTAATCATAAGCACGTTCAGGTCTTTCCCCGCCTCAATGGCCGTATACAAGCCCGCAATGCCGGAGCCGACCACGATGACGTCGGTTTCCACGCTAGGCAAGGACTGCAGGTCAAAATCAACCAAATACTGAGGAATCATTGCATTATTCACCTGTCTTAAGAGAAAGAGTAGCGCATGCTACTGTACTTGTAACATGCGCTCTAAAGAAATCCGGGCCTTGTCTGCGACGGCCGGCGGTACGTAAATTTGCGGCTTCATCGTTTCCAGGCACTTCACCAATTTTTTAAGATTGTTTACCTTCATGTTCGGACATACCAAATATTTGGTCGCAAAATGGAAGGTCTTGTGCGGACTGTCCATGCGAAGCTGGTAGCCCGTGCCGTCTTCGGTTCCGACGATAAACTCCTGGCAATCCGACTTTTTGCAGTAATCGATGATCGCCGTCGTGCTGCCTACGAAATCTCCCATCGCAACCACTTCAGGACGGCATTCCGGATGCACGACGAACTGGGCGTTCGGATGTTTGGCTTTCATTTCCACAACGTCTTTTACGGTCAGCATGTCATGCGTATTGCAGTAACCTTCCCAAATGATCATTTTTTTGTCGGTATGCTGCTGTACGTAATGGCCGAGGTTTTTGTCCGGCACCCAGATGATCTCGTCGCAATCCAGCGATTGGATCACCTTCACCGCATTGGAGGACGTGCAGCAAATGTCCGTTTCCGCTTTCACGTCGGCGGAGGAGTTGATATATGTAACGACTTTGGCGTTCGGGTGTTGGGCTTTCAGCTTGCGGAGCCCATCCACGTTCACCATGTCGGCCATCGGGCAGCCTGCGCGTTCGTCCGGAATCAAAACCGTCTTGTTCGGAGCCAAAATTTTGGCGCTTTCCCCCATGAAATGCACGCCGCAAAAAACGATCGTCTCCGCATCCGTTTGCGCGGCTTTCTGGGCAAGCAAAAAGGAATCGCCGCGGAAATCGGCAACTTCCTGAATTTCGTCCCGTTGATAATAGTGAGCCAAAATAATTGCGTTTCTTTCTTTTTTGAGCTGCATCAGCTTCTCGGTCAATTCCCGTTTTTGCTCCTCTTTATGCTGCAGCGCCAGAGCTTCCACCAGAAACCCACTCCTTTAATAAGGTCATCACATGATCCGTGATATTGTGAAAATTCTCTCAAAGTTAGGTGTCTAAGCCTTGAGGTTTTTCAGTTACCAACTAATGTACACAAGGTTTCACGGGCTGTCAATTGGGCGGAAAGTTCGGCATAAACAGGTCCATCGTGCCAAAAAATCCTTATAGGGCGCATGTTTCGTGCATCCTTTCACAACAAAAAGGCTTGATGATAAAAATAAAAATCTTTCATGAGGCTTGGCTCAGACTCCTTCATGCTAAATTAAAACAACCTCATGCTCAGAACATGCGCTGTGATCGACGGTTTCGTATTCATTGGGGTAAAGCTGCCAAAAACAAAAAAACCCGGAAGACGATTGCCGTCGTCTTCCGGGTTTTGTATGTCCTGCTGGGTTTACGCTTTCGTACCTGGAGGCGTGCCTCCGTTATTCGGATCGTCTGCCGGCGGGTTCGTCGGATCGTTCGGAATGTCCGAAGAGCTCTTCGGGGCATCGTTCGGAATCTCATTCGTCGGCAAGTCGGCATTGTCCTCTTTGCCTTGAATGCGGACGCGAACGTCGCCGATCTCGTCGATTACGGGCGCGCCGCTTTCGGAGGAACCTCCGTTTTCGCCGTCGCGCGGTCCGTCTTCCGACAGGTATCCTTGTTCGATCAGCTCTTTGATTTGCTCCAGCTCCAGGGTTTCTTTCTCAAGCAGCGTATTCGCGATGAGATGAACCTCTTTGGCGTGTTTGGTCAACAAATCTTTACAACGCTGATAACATTCGTTGGTCATGCGCTGCATTTCCTGATCGATTTCATAAGCGATGGAATCACTGTAATTTTGCTCGTGTCCAAGATCGCGGCCAAGGAATACTTGGCCTTGGGACGAACCGAATTGCAGCGGTCCAAGCTTCTCGCTCATGCCGTATTCCATGATCATGCTGCGGACGATGTTTGTCGCCTGCTGGAAGTCGCTGTAAGCGCCCGTTCCGATTTCCCCGATAAAGAGTTCCTCGGATACGCGGCCGCCGAGAAGGCCTGTCACTTTATCCAGCAATTCCTGCTTCGTGACGAGCATGCGGTCTTCCTTCGGCATCATGATGACGTATCCGCCGGCACGGCCGCGAGGAATGATCGTTACTTTATGCACCATATCGGCGTTTTCCAGGAAGTAGCCGACAATGGTATGGCCCGCTTCGTGATAAGCGACGATCCGCTTCTCGCGTTCGCTGATCACGCGGCTGCGTTTTTCCGTACCGACAATGACGCGGTCGATCGCTTCGTCGACCTCGCGCATGGAAATATCCTTCCGGTTGCGGCGTGCCGCAAGCAGGGCAGCCTCGTTCATCAGGTTTTCCAGCTCGGCGCCGGTAAAGCCGGTCGTGCGTTTCGCTACCACGTCAAGCTTAACGTCTTTTGTGAGCGGCTTATTGCGTGCATGGACTTTCAGCACCGCTTCGCGGCCCTTCACGTCCGGACGGTCGACCGTGATTTGACGGTCAAAACGTCCCGGGCGCAAGAGCGCTGGGTCGAGAATATCCGCACGGTTGGTCGCCGCAACGATGATGATGCCTTCGTTGCCGCCGAAACCGTCCATCTCTACGAGCAATTGGTTCAGCGTTTGTTCGCGCTCGTCATGGCCGCCGCCAAGACCGGCGCCGCGCTGACGGCCAACCGCATCGATTTCGTCGATAAATATAATACATGGCGCATTTTTCTTGGCGTTCTCGAACAAATCGCGAACGCGGGATGCACCGACACCTACGAACATTTCCACGAAGTCGGAACCGGAAATGCTGAAGAACGGAACGCCGGCTTCCCCGGCTACCGCGCGGGCGAGGAGCGTTTTACCCGTACCCGGAGGGCCTACGAGCAGCACCCCTTTCGGAATGCGGGCGCCGACTGCGGCAAATTTCCGCGGATCCTTAAGGAATTCCACGACTTCGACAAGTTCCTGTTTCTCTTCATCGGCCCCTGCCACATCTTCGAATGTGACCCTCTTCTTCTCTTCATTATATAAGCGCGCACGGCTTTTGCCGAAGTTCATCACTTTGCCGCCGCCGCCCTGTGCCTGATTGAACAGGAAGAAGAAAAGAATGAACATGATAACCAAAGGAATCATGGAGGAGAGCAGCGTCAGCCAAATGCTTTCGCCTTCCATTTTCTTCTGGGTATAGCTCATGCCGGTCTTGTCGCTGGCGTCCACCAGCTCTTGGATCGCGGCATCCGTAGCCGGAATGTAGGTTGAGAAGCTGTCGGATTTAGCCCCTTCCGGTTTTTGATTATATTTACCGGTTACGAGATAGGCGTAACCGTCAAATTGAACCGTGATATCCTTCACATTGCCAGCCTTAATCTCTTGCCGAAATTCATCGTATCTAGGATTGTGAGCAGATTCACCACTGCTGCTTACGAACTGGACAATGCCCACCACAACTAAAAAAAGAATCAAATAAAAACCAGAATTCCGGATGAACCGATTCATCCCCTACCTCCTCTCAAAACACTTTAATTATTTTACCATAGCCTGTCTGACCATCTCAACAGAGGTGGTATTAGCATGAACCGTCAGCAAAACGTCCATGGGCTGGAGTATCACCATTAGTGGGAATAAACTTCCGGTTTCAAGATCCCGATGTAGGGCAGGTTCCGGTAACGTTCGGCGTAATCCAAACCGTATCCGACAACAAAGGCGTCTGGCAAGGAGAAGCCTGTATAATCTGCTTCCAGATCAACGGTACGGCGAGCCGGTTTGTCAAACAACGTGACGACGCACGTAGACTTGGCGTTGCGGCTCTTCAGAAGCTCGATCAGATGGCTGAGCGTGAGACCGCTGTCGATAATATCTTCGACGATCAGGACGTCGCGTCCTTCAACCGGCACATCCAAATCTTTGATGATTTTGACGACTCCCGACGATTTCGTGGACACGCCGTAACTGGACACGGCCATGAAATCGAGCTCGAGAGGTACTGTCATATTTTTAACCAAATCGGCCATGAAAATAAACGCGCCTTTGAGTACGCAAATGACCAAAGGATTGCGTCCTTCATAAACCTTGCTGAGCTGTGCTCCAAGTTCCTTGATTTTCTTCTGGATTTCCTCTTCGGTGATCAGAACTTCTTGAATATCGTTTTGCAACTGAGCGAACCTCCTACGTTTATACTATGAAAGTCTTACTATGACCATTACAGTTGCTCCACTGCCTCTGCATCCTCCAGACACATATGAAGAACGGATATCGTTCGTGCCCCGACCGCGGCATGCGCGGACCGCCGGACTCCCGGTATCCAGATGATGTTGCCTGAACCATCGACTAACACAGGAATGCGGGAGCGAGCGGATGGAGGTATCTTCGCGTCAATGAAAATATCTTTTACCTTTTTGCTTCCGTTTAATCCCATGACCTTCATGGTATCTCCAGGCAGTCTTGAGCGGAGTGTTAATGGAAACTTCAATTGGTCGGCATCGAACACTGCTTCGGCGCAAGCCTCGCCCTTGGCCTGAAAAAAAGGGTCATGCGGCGACTGCGCCTTCATCGTCATCCTCTTGCCAATTTCAGGAATAAAAAGTTCCGGAACAGCAGCTTGAAGCTCGTATGTATAGCTCTTGGACTGCTCTTGCGGCTTGTGCATAAACCATATCTTATCGTATTCGCGTATGCAGGCCAAGCCTCCTCCAATGTCAAGGCTCCAGGTCGTGCTTTTATTCTGAATCATGGTTTGGCGAATCCATTCGATTTTGTGGAAATCAGTGATTTCGGAGCCTGCCGACAGATAATTTAATATTAGTTTAATCAACCTTCGTTGTAAAGCGACATGTAAGGCCAAAAAGGAAGGCGCTTCAAAATAGAGCCTTCCATTCTTATGCTGCACCGTTTCGCGATATGCACGATCGGCAGCCCGCTCCATGAAATCGTCTTCCCCGCCCGCGATCTCGGCAAGCTGAACCAGCGATTGCCTGATCTGACCATTATATTGCCCCAAAAACGGCAGCACATCCAGCCGGATCGCATTTCGCCGGTACTTGGTGGAGAAGTTGGAGCTGTCGACCGCGTACTCGTAACCTTGCTGCTTACATACGCTGACGAGGTCCGTTTTGTATATACGCAAAAAAGGACGGATGAGTTCCACATTTTTTTCGCTTCTTTTTATTTTCATGCCTTTGAGCCCCGCAAGCCCGCTCCCCCGGAGCAAATGCAGCAGCACCGTCTCGGCCTGGTCGTCGGCGTGATGCGCCAGCGCAATGGATGCCGCGCCCCGGCGGACGGCGGTTTCATGCAAAAAGGCATACCTTTTTTCGCGCGCCGCCTCTTCGAATCCCTTCCCGCTTTCTTCCATATAAGAAGGAACATCGATTCTCGCCAGCTCGAACGGGACGCCCAAGCCTTCGGCCAATCGGCGGACAAGCTTCTCTTCGTCGTCGGATTCGGCCCGGAGCCCGTGATGGACATGCGCGCAAATCAGATTAAGCGGGACATGCAGCTTCGAAATTCGGTGCAGGACATGCAAAAGAGCCACAGAGTCCGGCCCGCCGGATACTGCGACTATGATCGTGTCATGGGGCTGCCATAATCCATGCTCGCCGGCCGTACGGAAAACATGTTCCGTCAACGTATTCAAATCGGTCCTGCTTTCCATTCCGAATCCCCTTTTCTACAGCAAGCCTTATGTAAAAAAAGCCTCAGGACAAAAATGCCCATAAACAGGCCAAACACGCCACCATTAAGGATAGAGCGAATGCATTGATCAGCCAGCGCGGGGTCTTACCCGGCAACTTGCCCGCAAAGGCGGGCGCATATATCGTCTCCTTCCACAGCTTCAGCGCTTCGCGCGAACCGGAGAATTCCCCCCGGATCGCCCGTCCCAGCCATTCGGCGTACACTTTCAGCTTCGGGCTCCGCTGCACGATCGACAACAGCTGAGCCGCGCTTCGGGTTTGCGGCAAATGCCGGGTGGCGGCGGCTTTGAGCTCCTCTTCGTTCAACATCTGAATCACCAACACCGCAAAGGCAAACAAGTCGTAACCCTCGTCGCTCGTCCGCGAGCCGGCATTCCAGTATCCCCGGTCGTACCACTCCGTGAACTGCTTGACGCTCCTTCCGATGGAGCTTACGCCACCGTAATCGATCAGTTCCACGCGGCCGACATCGGACACCATGACGTTCTCCGGCTTTAAATCCCCGAAAATGAAGCCGAAGCGGTGCAGCCCGTTGAGCTTTTCGAGCAGGCGGAGCCCGGTTAGGCCGATCCACTCGTGACCGCGTTTGCGGATGAAATGATGCAAAGAGGTCCCCCGGATATAACGCATGACGTAAAACGGAATATCCCCGTCCGGGCCCTTAAAATCGTCCACTTCGAGCAAATAGGGCATGCGCGGGCCGCCTTTCGGCGATTCCGATGTTTTGCGTTTCGACTGCAGGGACATCAGCACGTTGATCTCGGATTGCAGGTCCAGCGTGTCGAAGCCCATTTTGAGGGCATACGGATCGCGGGAGCCTTCCTTTTGCACCAGGTAAACGACCCCATTGGCCCCTTTTCCCAGCACGCGGCGGACGATAAAGCGGCTTTTGCGCCATTTCCCCGTTATGACCGTTCCGGCCGGATACGCCGGATTAGACGACGTAGTCACCGAGCATCCCTTCTCCTTCATCGGCATGTTCTCGCCATGTATCGTGTCCATTTAGTGTACCATAACGGAAGAAATCAATCACCTTCATGATCGCGGGCCCCGTCGGGGTCGCCCCCCTCATCTGAATGCGCTGGAAAAGGGATCTCAACGCCCCCGCATCTTTCGTCCAGCCGCTGTCCATCACCGCATCCTCGCCGCTCCGTCGTCCCGGGAAGTGGAATACCGCAAGTTCGCTCATTCCTTCGCGCGCCTGAAGGCTCAGCATCAGATCCCGGATGGCATCCTCGACCGCCCCGAGCTTGGGTTTCATGCTGGCGCTGGCATCAATCAATAATGCCACTTGGAGCGGCGTCGTTTCCGTCATCTCGTCGACCACCTGAACGACCTGCGAGCGCTGCGACGGCGGCAGATCCTCAAGCGTCGCATCCCCCAGAATGTGCTTGAGCTCCTTGTTCACCGCTTGCTGAATAGTCTGAACCACCGTTTTGCGAGTCATCATCTGCATCGTCTGGGCAAGCTGCCTCGTGCCTACGATCCGGCTGACACCTCCTCCCGCTTTGGCAATTTCGGCAATCTCCAAGCTTCCAAGCTCGCCAATCGTACCGTAATCCACCACCCCCGCAACGTTCACCGTAATTCCTTCCTGGAAAGCATGGGCTGCCGCCAGCACCGGGCTTGTTCCTACATTCGAGCATCCGTCCGTTATCAAAAGAATCTGTTTCACGATCGATCTTCCTCCCAAAAATGGATTCTATTTGCCTCTAGCATTTCCATTTTTGAGAGATTTCAAACGCTAAAAACTCCCCCTTTCCCATTTCCCGGGCAATGCGGACGCTTTAGCTCACCGTGCGCGGCCGCTCCATCCGCGCAAGCCCCGGCACGTGCAGCGTTGCCCACTCCGGCTGGTAATGCTCCACTTTGCCCACGACGACGGTCATGTCGTCATGAATGACGTTTTGCTGGTACCGGATCACTTTTTCGAGCAAAATGTCCGCGATTTGCTGCGGATCCTCGCTGTCGATCTCCTGGATCATCCGTTTCATCCACAGCTCCTTGTTCACCGCATGCCCCGGCGCATCGTAAATGCCGTCCGTCATCATGATGACGATGTCCCCCGCCTGCAATTTTAAAGTGACCAGGTCTACCTCGATATCCTGAATGATGCCGATCGGCAGGTTGCTGGCGGATACCGGTATGACCTCGAGCCCGCGCTTGATAAAGCTTGGCGTCGACGCAATTTTCATGAAGGTCGTCTCGGCGGAATATTGGTCGATGAGGGCCATGTCGACGGTCGCGTACACTTCATCCGGCGAACGAAGCATCAAAATCGAGTTGACGGATTTGATCGCCAGCTTCTCGTCCATTCCGCTTTGCAGAAGCTGCTGCAAAATCGACAGGGCGGTGCTGCTTTCCTGCTTGGCCCGTTCGCCGTTGCCCATCCCGTCGCTGAGCGCGACCGCAAACGTGCCGTTGCCGAGCTCCATCATGCTGAAGCTGTCTCCCGACAGCAAATCCCCGCCTTTGGCCGCCCCGGCCACTCCCGTCGTAATCTCGAACGTTTTGGCCGAACCGAACAGCACCGTGGCGAGCCCGTCTTTGGGCGACACCGACGATTCGTGCAGCACCGCGATGTGCTCGTCCAAAATGTCCGACAGCAGCGGCGCGATAATTTTGCGGCATTCATCGTAACCGCGCGTAAACGCATGCACGATTTCGATCTCCACATGCCCGGAGTCCAGGCTGATGATTTCGATGCCCTGAATGGAAAGCCCCAGCTGCTCGAGCGCCTCGCGAATTTGCTCCTCTTGCCGGTACATGGCTTGTCCTTCCCGCTGAATTTCGCGCGCGAGGTCCTCCATCACCTGGGACACGCCGGACAATTGCTCGGCAACGAGTTGACGGCTGTCGTATATTTGCCGTTTCCACTGCATATCATGCTGGTATAGGCCGTACTGCTGCTTCATCTCCTGAAGCACGTCGCCCGTTTTGCCGCACATGCGCATCCATTCCTTCGGAATATGCTGTTCGGTCATTTCCGGGTTCTCTTCCACGGCGGACATCACGTCCGTCATATATTTATAGGTTTGATAAAATTTCGCGTCCCAGCAGTGGCTTCGCTTGATGCAGGAGGAGCAGACCCCTTCCGCGACCGCGTTCATGAAATGGTCCACCTCGCCCGAACGCTTGCTGATCTCCTCCGTGCCGGCCACCTGCCCGAAGCTTTGGGAGAGCTGCCGGAATACGCGGGAAAATTGGGTGACCCTCTCGGCCGTCAGATCGCGGACCCTTTTCGCATATTCATGCTGGGACTTGCTGTGATCGTTCGTGCCGGGCACATATTTCGATATCATCGAAATCACCGACCTCGGCGTCAGCAAAAACAGCGCAATCGCCGCGCAGGATTCCCAGGTGGAGGTCATGACGTCGCCCGGACCGCTGAAATAAATCGATAAAATGGACGAGCCGAGCAGCATGCCGAGCATGACCGCGCCTTTTTTGCCTTCCCGCAGCATGCCGGCAAGCATGCCCGAAAAAGCGAGCAGGCTCATCTGATAAATGGCGGAGATGTCGGCCAGGCTCAGGATCAAGCCGGTGACGACGCCGACCGAAGCCCCCAGCGGCGCTCCGCCGACCAAAGCGAACACCAGGATCAAATAGCGGGACAGCACATGCTCGACCGACAAGGAATACATCGTCCACCCGACCGCCCCGGTCATGACGGAGGCCAGCAGGATGATGAGGCACAATATTTCCTCCGACCGCAGCTGATAATTCTTTTTTCGGTATGTGAATATCGGAATCGCCTGAATGAATACGAGGGTGAGCACGAAGCTGAGGACCGCATCCAGCGAGCTCATCATAAAGGCGTACCAAGTGAAAGACGAGCCCATGACGATCGCAAACAATTTGACGACGAACGAAGAAACGAACACCATGAGAGGCGCGTAAGACACTTCGGCATGGTCGAAGGCGTTCAGGCCCCGATGGATCAAATAAAAGATCAGCAGTTCAGCGGCAATCATTAGCGATGCCGGGAAAGGAGCAAAGAGGCTGCCTGCAACAAGCGCCACGCTAACCGGAAGCAAATAATCTCGGCGCAAGAACAAAATGACGGCGAAATAAGCGATTGCAAATGGCGATAGCTCGTCCAGAATCATGGCTTTGCCCAGCAAAAACGCCATCAGCGTCAGCAAGATCATCCACTTTTTGGCTGCCAGCAGCTGAAGCGGACGCTGCACCGCAGGCATATTCCGCATGCGGCCCATCAAGCCGTTGCCTTCCAGGGAAGCCTCTTTCCGCAGCGTTTTGAAACCGGGTATGTTCACGTTCAACTTTTCCATGTACTTAAGCACCACCATTTCCTAGATTTGATGGTACCCATTATAAAAGCCCTCGAACAGGAAAGTTTGTCATAACAGCGGACAAGCCGAAAAGAAATTTCCGACAAAAAGAAACGCCGCGCGAAACGTCGGGAATGGCCCGCGATTTCCCTCGCCCCAACCGTTTGCGGCCGTTCGGAACCCGCCCGGATGACGACGGCCCGCGGAGCCGTCGCCAATATTCCGCTATCGATTGCTATAGACAGAGCCGGAAATCAGTTGGATGCTGTCGTTAACTTTTTTTGGAAGCGACAAAAAAACCGCGGCAGGCTCGAACCTGCTGCGGTTTATTATTTTTCCCGGTATTTCGCAAAGGAAATGAAAGCCGCGTCATTCGCGGTTTCTCATGTATAAAATTTCGCCAAAACAGGCGTTCCGTTCGTTACATGCGTTTTGCGCCGCGTCCTCCGCGCTTGGATTCCGTATGTTTCTTGATCGAAGAAATGCGTTCTTCGCTATCCTTCAGGAAACGTGACATTTTATCCTCAAACGAAGTTTTGCTGGCCGCAGGCTTAAATGGGCGCCCGCCACGTTCACGATTAAAGCCTCCACCGCCGCCAAAACGATCTCCATTTCCGCCGCCGGTGCGCTCCGGTCTTGGTCCTCTTGGAGGACGAGCTTCCGAGGCCGGCTTATCAACAGCTTGTTTGATGGAAAGCCCGATTTTGCCGTCCTTGTCGACATTGATTACCTTAACGGTAACAACATCGTTGATTTTCAGGTGATCGTTGACATCCTTGACGTAATTATCGGCGATTTCCGAGATGTGAACGAGACCCGTGACACCTCCTGACAGATCCACAAATGCTCCAAAATGCGTTATGCCTGTCACCTTGCCTTCTAACTTGGTGCCCACTTCGATTGCCATAGAATAAAATGATCCTCCCTTAAAAATATACAACAAGATTTGAGTCAAACCTTCGCTGTGGTGATTTGATTATACATAAAGCGCAAACTGAGGTCAACTGAGTAATAACCCAGTTCAGCGCCTATATTACGGGCCTGTTTCCTCGGCATGGATGGGCGTTTCTCCGGGTTTGTACATTCCGAAGTTCTTGCGCGCGAGCTGCCCGATGTACTCCGGATCGTTCAGCCTTTTGACATCGGTCATCAGCTGCTCCTTGGTCTTCTCCACGCTTAATTGTTCCTGCTTTTTCTTCGCAAGATCGGCACTCTTGTCCGCAATTTGCGATTGCTGGGAAATCATGGTGAAGCATGCCCATCCCAAAAACACGACCATAAAAGAAGCCCAGATCAATATCCGCCTCCGCGCGCCGGCGTTCTGGACGGTCCCTGCTTCCTGTTTCGATTTGGCCGTTTGCGTGCGAGCCTGTTCCCTGGCAGCATATTTTCCCATGGGCTCCTCCTTTGCATGCGTATTAGCATATATTTCTATATACGTTCGTCATTACCACTATTCCTTCTTCGGAAACCATTTTTTCCATAAAAGAATGAGCCGGTTCAGGAGCTTGTCAAGCCAAACGGGCATCCGCAGGCGCGACGTGATCGGCCTGAGCATCCATTTCGCCAGCTTCCAGAACGGCAGCAGCAGCTTCAGCACGACGCGAAAAACGAACATCGCAAGCGCGCCCAGCATGACGGCCAGTCCCTTCAGCAGCTTCAGCAGCATCCGGATCGGCGCCCATACCAGCAGCCTGAAAAGCCGTTTCAGCACATCGATGATGTAACGCGCTGTCTTTATTAACATTACCACAAAACGCTGAGTTGTAACACTTAAGAATAAAAAATATAGCCATACCCCCAAAAAGAGTCCGACAAACACATAGAACCTGAGCTGCCCGTAGTTGCTTATATAAAGCATTCTGAACACGAATAAAGCGGCGCCGCACCAATAGAGGAGGTCCAGAACATGAAGGGTCCATCTCGGAAAATGCAGCTGGCCCGACAGCACCCGGTAGCTGTCATAGGCCAGTCCCATCGCTGCTCCCGAAAAAAGCATCCAGAGCAGGGTGATCCATTGAATATGCGGACTCATTTAAACAGCTTGCCGAGCATTCCCTTATTTTTGCCGTGGGAACCGGGATCCAGGTAAATGAGGGAATGGACCATGCCTTCAATGGAGAGCAGGCCTTCCTCGAGGCTCAAATTTTTGATATGTAAATTCTGCCCTTTAATGGTCAGGTGCCCAAGTTCGGTGTGCAGCAGAAATTCTTCGCTGTCGAAGCTCTCCACGTTATGGACTCCCGTCAAATTCAACTGCTTGCGGTTCAGCATATGCAGCTCATGCTGTTTGTTTTTGGCTGGCTCGATCATGGCATGTACCCCTCCTTCTTACCAATAGCTTATGGGAGGGGAATGCGGTTTAGAACCAAGGGTGCGTT
This sequence comes from Paenibacillus cookii, assembly GCF_018333375.1. Taxonomy (GTDB): domain Bacteria; phylum Bacillota; class Bacilli; order Paenibacillales; family Paenibacillaceae; genus Paenibacillus_AQ; species Paenibacillus_AQ cookii. The sequence goes on along the minus strand of NZ_BORW01000033.1, from coordinate 33,450 downwards.
CATACGGTTTCGTTTCGTTGGTTTGGCAAAAAGCAAGGCACCCCCCGGCTCGGAAACCGGAGGGTGCCTTTTTATATACGACTATGAAAGTGCTTCGGATTACCAATTCAAACCGTTGTCTTTTGCGATCGGTTCTTCCTTGACCAAGGAGTACAGGCTTGCGGCCTCATCCTTGCGGGTGCTCTCGGCGAGGCGTTCCACCTTCACGGTGACCAGCTTCTGTCCGAACTGCACGGTGATTTCGTCGCCGATCTTCACTGTGCTGCTGGGCTTGGCTTCCCTGCCGTTGATGAGCACCCGACCTTGATCCGAGACATCCTTGGCCACGGTACGCCGTTTGATCAGCCTGGACACCTTCAGGAATTTGTCGACGCGCATCTTATTTTACGGCTTCTTTAAGCTTGTTGCCCGCTTTGAATGCAGGAACGTTAGCTTCAGGAATTTCGATGGTTTTGCCGGTTTGAGGGTTGCGGCCGGTACGTCCGGAACGCTTGCGGGTTTCGAATGTGCCGAAACCGATCAGCTGCACTTTGTCGCCGCTTGCCAAAGCTTCGGTGATTTCGCCCAAGAAGCCGTTCAGAACGGACTCAACGTCTTTTTTGGTCAAGCCGCTTTTAGTCGAAATGTTGTTGATCAGGTCAGTCTTGTTCATAAATTATTATCCTCCCAATATACAAAAAAATAAGTATAGGTGCGTCCAGGGTGCATATGCATGCGACCCTGGGGACGCCGTCTTCATGTTAGGATTTTCGCGAAATCCTTCATGCGTATGATTATTCTTGGTGCCCTGCCAAAATTCCTGCCTGGTTCCGCCAAAAATTTAGATGAATGAGGAAATCCCTGTAAAAAAACGTCGATCGGCGTACCTTCCTCAGGTTCATGTCCGCTTTTTCGGAACCCTCGCAGACCTTTTAAGCTGATCGAATCCTTATCATACCTGATTTTTCGCCTGTTGCCAAATGGCGTCCATTTCTTCGAGGGAGCTTTCCTGAATCGTTTTCCCTTGGGCTCTCAGCTGCTCCTCGATAAAACGGAACCGGCGGACGAATTTGCGGTTCGTTCTCGACAACGCCTCTTCCGGGTCCGCGCCCAGGAAACGGGCGGCGTTGGCCGCGGCAAAAAGCAGGTCTCCCAGCTCGCCGATTTGCTCCTCGGGCGCGTATCCCTTTTCGACGGCTTCGCGCAGCTCGGCCAGCTCCTCCTCGATCTTGAGGAACACGTCGCCGATCCGTTCCCAATCGAAACCGACCTTGGACGCTTTCTTCTGAAGCTTGTACGCCTTCATAAGCGCGGGCAGGTCCTTCGGAATGCCGTCCAGGACGGATGACTCCTCCGGATTCTGTCCTTTGCGCCGCTTTTCTTCGGCTTTCATCTGCTCCCAATTTTGGAGCGCTTCCTCGGCATCCTCCGCCCGCGTTTTGCCGAACACATGCGGATGGCGGAAAATCAGCTTGTCGTTCAAGCCCTGGATGACGTCGAACACGCTGAAGGTACCGAGTTCCTCCTCCATTTGCGAATGCAGCATCACCTGCAGCAGCAAATCGCCCAGCTCTTCCTGCATATGCTCGGGATCATCCTCGTCGATCGTTTCCAAAACCTCGTATGTTTCCTCAATGAGGTTCTTCCGGATCGACTCATGCGTCTGTTCCCGGTCCCAAGGACAGCCTTCGGGGCTGCGAAGTATGCCGACGATTTCGTGCAGCCGCGCGAACGTGCGCTGGCGCAGCATGTCGTCATCGCTCCGCGGCACGTAAACCAGCGACAAATTGCCGTATCCCTCCACGCGGTCCAGCTCGTACAGAGGAACGCGCAAAACCTTCTCCTGTCCCTCCACGCCAAGCGCATGGCCGACGATGACCGTGTAGTCGTCCGGATACAGCTCCATCAGCGCCAGCTTCACGTCCGACGCCGTAAATGCGTCGTACACTTGCCCGATGACGGTATGCAGCTGCGGCTGCAGAAAGCTTGCATTCAGCCCGCTGGCATCAAGCAATTGAAAGCCTTCGATCGGGTCGAAGCCCAGACGGATGAACGCTTCGTCCAGAAAAGACTCCCCGCCGAGGATGGCCAGTTCGATGCCTTCGCTTCCGCAGCGGTCGCGGAGCATCTGCACGGTGGACTCCGCCACCATCGGATGTCCCGGCACGGCATAGACGATCACCGCGCCGTCCGCGCCTGCCGCCGCCTTTTCGATCAATGCGTCGGCGATCGAAGCATAAACCTCTGGAAACGAATCCTTCGCTTCATAGATGTAATCGAACGACCGGACCGTAACCTGCAAATCGTCCAAAACCGACATCATCGGATGTTCCTTCGTCCGGACGTAGACCTCGGACGCCTGCTGCAATTGTTTCACGATGCCGACCGTCAGGCGGTCCGGATTGCCCGAACCCAGCCCGACGATGGTTATGGATGCACCCATCCTTCATCCCCCCGCTCTATTTACCATTCTTCCGGTATTTGGTAGCAGCTATACTATATCATGGCTTTCTCATAGAAAAAAATCATCGGCCCCGCGGCATTCGGGTTACGCCAACAGCCGAAGCCTCCGCAGCAGGTCGGCGAGCGGAGCGCCGACCTTGGGCACCATGCGCAGCTCCTGCTCGCTGAGCAAGCGGGTTCGGACGGCGCCGAGCAGAAACACGGCGCCCCCGGCCGCGGCCCCGGCAAGGCTGGCCGCGGCAGCCGCCAGGCGGGCGTGCAGCCCGAGCGCGGACAGCAAAGCGTCCGCGGCGAGCATGGCGGCGCCCGCCGCAAGCGCCATGCCGGCGAGCACGGCTGCCGGCATGGCGAGGGCCCGGCCTGCGCCGATCCGCAGGCCGGCCGTGCGGGCAAGCAGCGCAATATTCAGCGCTGCGGCCAGAAAATGCGCGGCGACGCTGGCGATGGCCGCGCCGGTAATCCCCAGCTGTGGAACCAGCAGCAGGTTCAGCAGCGCCTTCGCCGCCGCCGCGGCCAGCAGATGCAGCGCCGGCGCTTTGACGATGCCGAGCCCCTGAAGCAGGGCGGCGGAGATGATGCTCAGCGCGCTGCCCGCCGCGGTAAAGGCGATCCAGCGGATGACGCCCGTGCCCGTCCCGTCCTCGTACAGCGCGATATTGATCGGCTCGGCCAGCACGGCGATCCCGATCGACGCCGCCATGCCGATCAGCCAGAACCAGCGCAGCGACAAGCGGCACCGCTCGGCGATCAGCTTCTTGTCCCCCGTCGCCTTCGCTTCGGCCAGCGCGGGGATAAACAACACCGACAGCGAGGTGGCCAGCATCGTGACGAGCTGCACCACCGGCATGCCGCGGTTGTAAATGCCGAACTGCACCATCGCCCCCGCTTCGCCCGCTCCGCCGCTTTTCAGCAGCCGCGGCATGGTAAAGGTGTCCGCCAGATTAACCAGCGAAATCGCCAGCGCGCCGAGGCAGATTGGAATGGCATATTTCAGCATATCCCGAAATAAACGGCCTCCGGATTGCCGGGGCTGCTCCTTGCCGGCTTCATCCCCGTCCCTGGTTCCTGCCGAAGGTTTCCCTCGCCGCGCATACCCTCTCCAGTATCCGCCCATGACAACAAGACCGGCAAGCCCGCCGGCCGCCGAACCCAGAAGCGCCCCGGCGGCGATCGTCTCCGCCGACGCCCCCGCCGATGTCAGGTATACGAGGAAAATGATCATGACGGCGACGCGTACAATCTGTTCCGCAATTTGCGACACCGCGGTCGGCATCATGTTCTGGTAGCCTTGAAAAAAACCGCGCAGCCCCGTCATCAGCGGAACGAACAGCAACGCGAAGGATGAGGCCCGAAGAGCCGGGACGACGCTTGCGTTGCCGATCATCCAGCCAATAAGCGGCGCCCCGAAATAAACGGCCGCCCCGAACAATAGGCCCGACACGATCAACGCTCCGGAAGCGATGCGGATCACCCGCAAGCTCCGGGACCGTCCGCCCAGCGCCGCATCCTCCGCGACGAATTTGGCGACCGCCGACGGAAACCCGGCCAATGCCACCGTGATGATCAACGTATATAACGGATAAACGGTATTGTATATGCCAAAAACCGCGTCCCCGCCCATGTTTTGCAGCGGGATTTTTTGCAGCGTTCCGATCAGCTTCGACAGCACCATGGCGATGCCGAGCACGAATGCTCCCTGCAATATTTTGGAGGATGTCCCCGGTTCCTTCATGCCTCTCGTCCCTACTTCTCCCAAGTTTTATACCCTTAAACGGATTACATCTCTCCATTATACCTGGGAAAACGGAAACATAAAAACTCCCGCCTTTCCAGGTAGCGCCGCCAGCGCGGCCCTGAAGCGGGAGTTTGCCTGTTTTACTGCTCCATTTGTTTGCCGAGAAACGCAGCCGCGGTTTCGGCCATTTTGATTTCCAGCTGTGACATTTTCACGGAGTCGTCCTTGCTGAGAAGAATGACCGATCCGATCGGGTCGCCGCCCGAAATGATCGGCGCCGCCACGAAAGAAGACAGCGTCTCCTGATGATCCTTGGTGATTTCGTAGCTGCCGCCGCCGGTTTCCAGCAGCGTTTTGCGATTATCCATGCAGTTTTCGATCGGAGTGCCGATCGGCTTCTCCAGATACTCCTTCTTGGAGCCGCCCGCTACCGCAATATAGGTATCCCGGTCAGAAATGATGGTTATATGTCCCGTGCCTTCGTAAAGGGATTCGGCATATTCCTTGGCAAAGTCGCCAAGTTCTCCGATCGGGGAATATTTCTTCAAAATCACTTCACCATCGCGGTCTACAAAAATTTCAAGCGGATCTCCTTCGCGGATTCGCAGTGTGCGTCTGATTTCTTTAGGGATGACCACTCTGCCCAGGTCATCAATACGGCGGACTATTCCAGTAGCTTTCATTAACATGTTGCCCCGCTTTCTCGAGAAGATTTTTCAACTACTGTTCGGATGGGAAGATGTGTGTCCCAGTAATATAAGTGTGATATCTGACCATAGTATTCATCCTTTCCCAAATCCTTATACATGATCTTGGAATGAATAGTTGCGGTCCGATACAGATTGTACCTTTTATGGATACCCGTTTTTGCCCACGCAAAAACGCGGATTTCTCCGCGTTTTGCCAAGTCAAGCTTGTATCATTTCGCGCCGGCGCCCGCAGGCTGTTCGGCATTTGGCTGCGCCGGGCTGCCGGTCTTGCCGTCCGACCCGGCCTTCCCGCTTTGCGCGCCGCCCTGCGGCTGCTGGTCTTCCGTTTTCGGCAGGTCGATTTTCTGAATGATGTCCTTGAGCTGGTTTTGGATGAAGTTGTCGATCTTCGCCGCGCCCAGGTTGTATTTGATGATTTCCTTCTGTTCCTTGGTCAGCTGATCGAACGTCGTCTCCTTCCGGGAGTCCACCTTAACGATATGATAACCAAGCGTCGTTTCGAACGGGTCGCTGATTTTGCCCAGCGGCAGCGTCAGCACCTGCTCCTTGAATCCGTTAATGTTATATTGGCCGACGGTAAAGTTCTCGTACAAACCGCCGCTTTCCTTGGTCGCCGAATCGTCGGAGTATTTTTTGGCGATGTCCGCGAAGTCTGCTCCCTGATCCAGCTGGGACTTGACGTCCTTGGCGATTTTGAGGGCCTCTTCCTTGGTGCGCTCCTTTTTGTCGCCGTATTGCAGCCCGATCAGGATATGATGCAGGGTCGCTACCGTGTACTCCTGCTTGTTCGCCTCGAATTTATTTTTGACCTCGTCTTCCGTCACTTTGCTGTTCATGTCGGTCATGGCCGTCATCGTTTTGACGAGATAATTCCGGAGGTCCTCCTCCTTCAACTGCCGGCTCTCCAGTTCCTTTTTGAACTGTTCTTCGCCCATCTTCTCTTTATTTTGCCCGATCAGCTGGTCGGCTTGCTTTTCCCCTTCTTTTTTCGAGGATTCCGCCGCCTTGCTGCTCAAATAATCGAAAGCGATCATCTGCTTGACCAAAAAATCCTGAAAATAGCTGAGACTGACCAGCTGCGCATCATCCGGGGACGTAAAAGAGATGATTTTTTTCTGGGTCTCAAGCTCTTTTTCCGTGATGCTTCCCCCTTTATAGGTTGCCACCACTTTGCTCGTGTCTTTCGGTTCGGCAGCATCCTGCTGCTCATCCGCCCCGCTTTTTTCGCAGGCAGCCAGTACGGAAAGCATCATGGCCGAGACCACCGTCAAGATGATTCCCTTCCATGCCTTCCTTCTATTGAACGACATCCTGAAGTTCCTCCTTCGATTTGAACAGCTCCCGAATGGCCGCCAAAAAATCCTCCAGCAAACCAAGCAGCTGCTTGTCACCCAGTCCCTTGCCCTTGATGCGGATCAATAAATGAGACTCCTGCTCAAATTGTACACGTCTTTCGAACTTATTGCCAATCTGAGCGAGTTTGGAGGTGCTGATTTTTTTCTCCTGGCCTTCGTAAAACTTCAGCAGCAAATCGTCGCCGCGGCGGTTGATCGAGTCGATGCCGTACATTTTGCCGTAAATCTTCAGGCGGGCCACCGCAAGCAGGTTGACCACCGCTTCAGGCAGCTCTCCGAACCGGTCGAGCAATTCGTCCTCCAGCTCTTTTTCGTCGTTGAACGTGCCGACGGCCGCAACCTTTTTGTAGATTTCGATTTTTTGGATGCTGTCATAGATGTAGTCGGCAGGCAAATAAGCATCGATGCCGATGTCGATGACGGTATTCCACGATTTGGACGGCTCTTCTTTTTCGCCGAGCATGGTGACTTTCCGCTTCTTGATCTCTTCGGCCAGCATTTGCGAATACAGGTCGAAGCCGACGGAAGCGATAAAGCCGTGCTGCTCCGCCCCGAGCAGGTTCCCTGCGCCGCGGATGGACAAATCGCGCATGGCGATTTTGAAGCCGGAACCAAGCTCCGTGAATTCCTTGATCGATTGCAGCCGTTTCTCCGCAACCTCCGTCAGCACCTTGTCCCGCTGATACGTAAAATAAGCATAGGCGATCCGGTTGGACCGGCCTACGCGGCCGCGCAGCTGGTACAGCTGGGACAAGCCCATTTTGTCCGCGTCGTGCACGATCAGCGTGTTGACGTTCGGAATGTCGACCCCGGTTTCGATGATGCTCGTGCTGACAAGCACGTCGTATTCGCCGTCCAGGAAGTCGAGGATCGTCTTTTCGAGCTCCGATTCGGACATTTGGCCGTGGCCGACGCCGACTCTGGCTTCAGGCACCAGCGCGCTGATCTGGCTCGCCATTTCCTGAATGCCCTGCACCCGGTTGTAGAGATAATAGACCTGGCCCCCGCGGCCAAGCTCCCGTTCGATTGCCTCCCGCACCAGCGTCTGGCTGTGCTCCACCACGTAGGTTTGCACCGGAAAACGGTTCTCCGGCGGCGTCTCGATGACCGACAGATCGCGCACGCCCAGCATCGACATATGCAGCGTGCGCGGAATCGGCGTTGCCGTTAACGTCAGCACGTCCACGTTCGTTTTCAGCTTTTTGAGCTTCTCCTTGTGGGTCACGCCAAAACGCTGCTCCTCGTCGACGATCAACAGTCCAAGGTCCTTGAATACAAGATCCTGGGACAACAGGCGATGCGTGCCGATGACAACGTCGACCGTCCCTTGGCGGACGCCCTTGATCGTCTCGTTCTGCTCCTTCCGGGAACGGAAGCGGCTGAGCACCTGGATGTTGATCGGATATCCCGAAAAACGTTCGCGGAACGTTTCGTAATGCTGCTGCGCCAAAATCGTCGTCGGAACGAGCACCGCTACCTGCTTGCCCTCCATCGCCGCCTTGAAGGCCGCGCGGATCGCCACCTCGGTTTTGCCGTAGCCGACGTCGCCGCAAAGCAGCCGGTCCATCGGGCGGTTTTTTTCCATGTCCTTTTTGATTTCCTCGATGGCCCGCAGCTGGTCGCGCGTTTCGTCGTACGGGAACATTTCCTCGAATTCGCGCTGCTCGGGCGTATCCTTTTCGAACGCGTAACCCGGCGTCGCTTGCCGTTCGGCGTAAAGCTTGATCAGATCATCCGCGATATCCTGCACGGACGAATGGACCTTGCTTTTGACCTTGTTCCACTCGTTGCCGCCCAGCTTGTAGATTTTAGGCTCCTTGTCCTCCGAGCCGACGTACTTTTGAATCAGGTCGATCTGCTCGATCGGCACGGACAGCTTGTCGCCGCCGGCATACAGGATATGCATGTAATCCTTATGGATGCCGTTAATTTCGAGCGTGCCGATGCCCATGTATTTGCCGATCCCGTGGTTTTGGTGGACGACGTAGTCGCCGACCTTCAGCTCGGTATAACTTTTGATGCGTTCGGCATTGTCCATGTTTTTGCCGAGCTTGCGGATTTTGCGCTGCTTTTGCGAGAACATTTCGCCTTCGGTAATGACCGCGAGGTGAATCGAAGGCATCTCGAATCCCGTCTGCAGGTTGCCCTGCATCATGACGGGCTCTTCGATGTTGTAGTCCTGCAGAACGCGGCGCATCCGCTCGAGCCGTTCTTCGCCGCTGGCCAGCATGATGACCTTGACGCCGGATTTATGCCAGCGCTCCATCTCCGATTTGAGCACGTTCATTTGACCATGGAAATCCTGCATGCCGCGGCTGATGAAGTTCAAAATGTTTTGCGGCTGCGTATGCGGCACCTGGCGCAGGAAAATGGACATGAAAATGGTCTGGAAAGGACGATGATAGAGCACGGCCTCGTTTTCGACCGACAGATGCAGCTGCGGCAACGTTTTACCGTTTTGAAGCAAATGCAGGTTCCATTCGGCCTCGTCGCGCTCCAGTTGTCTTGCCGTTTCCAGAAGGCGGGCCGGCTCGTCGAGTATCAATACCGTGTCTTTGGGCATGTAGTCGTACAGCGTCTTGCGCTCCGGATAAAGAAGCGAAATATATTTATAGATTTCGGGAAAATAGACATGCTCGCGCAAAAGCTCCATTTCCCGGTTCATCTCTTCGGTCAGGCGCAGCTTGGCCTGGCGGTCCGTCATTTTGCCGAGCTGCTCCTCCAGCAAATGTCCTGCGGCTTCGGCCGCTTGGACCAACCGCTGCTGATCCGCGATAATCTCTTTGCAAGGGGTAATGGTAACTTCCTTGACTTTGTCGATGGAACGCTGATCTGCCGGGTCGAAGGTGCGGATGGAATCGATATCTTCATCAAACAGCTCGACGCGGTAAGCAAGCTCGGAGGTCATGGGATAAAAATCGATAATGCCGCCGCGCAGGCTCATCTCGCCTTTGCTTTCCACGCGCTCCACGCGTTCGTACCCCATCTCGATCATGCGCAGCATGAATTCGTCGACGTTCAGCGTGCCGCCGTCTTCGATCCGGATTTGGGACTTCCCCATCACTTCGGGAGCAGGCAAAAACCGCCGTACCCCGGAAAAAGGCGCGACGACGACCCCCGTGAATCCCTGCGCGCATTTCATCAACACGTCGATCCGCTGGGCAAGCGTTTCCGGACTGGATACGGCCGATTCGGCGGCGACCAGCTCATTGGCCGGGTACAGCAGAACGTTTTCCGGAGAAAGCGCTTCCTGCAAATCCTCCGCGATTTTTTGCGCCGAAAACATGTTATGGGTCACGATCAACATCGGGCGCTTCACTTCTTCGTACAATGCCGCCAGCATGATTTGCCGCGCGGAGCCGGACAGACCCGATACCAGCTGTTCTTTCATGCCTGCTTTTACGCCGGCGGTGACGGATTGCAAATCCGGATCTTTGGAGAATGCTTCTATAAGTGCTTGTAACAAAAGGGGCACCTCTCTCATGCTAACTTTTCTGGATTTTGAAAAATCCTCTTGTTATTTAAAAAACTTCAATATTCCGAAAAAATCTACCAAATAGGTCACCCCGGGGAATACCGAAAAGAAGCCTCAGCAAAACTGCCGAGGCCCCGAAAACGTCGGGTATCCCCACCGGATCCTTATTGGAGCGGGCTTGTGATCAGGCTCAGCTCCGGATTGTTCTCCAGCGCTTCCCTGCAATAATCGCAAATCACCTTAACGGTGACGTCTCCGCTTAAATCATACGCTATTATATCTCTCCGTTCCGCGGGGGTCAAGGAATGAAACCCGAGCTGGGCATCGGTTACCTGGGTCGAATCGAGAGTCCCGAGCGGGGTTCGGCAGTGCCGGCAGATATAATTTATAGCCATCTATATGCCTCCTGAAGGTGGTTTATACCCTCATTATGCCCGCTCTGCGCTTGATTTAGCCCTGTTTACCGAAGCTTGCCGCGCCCTTTTACCCGTTAAACTTCGCCATCGTCTGCTCGTAGGTATGATCGAGACTGTATTCGGCGGCATCGCACGCACGTTCGATCATGTGTTCCAGCAGCTCTTTCTCCTTTTTCGGGAATGCCGATAGGACATAATCTACCACGGCAAAACCCGGCTCCGGACGGGAAATGCCCATGCGGATGCGGTTAAAGGTTTGCGTTCCGGTATGCTGGATGATCGATTTGATGCCGTTATGCCCGCCTGCGCTTCCCTGGTACCGCAGTCGTATTTTGCCGATCTCGGTATCCAAATCGTCGTATACGACGATCATGTCTTCGACGTTCGCTTTGTAATAGTCCATGTAAGCCCGAACGGCTTCGCCCGATAAATTCATGTACGTCATCGGCTTGATAAGCACCACTTTGTCGCTGCCGATCAAACCTTCGCCGATCAACGCCTTGCATTTGCTGGGGCCAAATTTGATGCCATGGCGCTTCGCCAAAGCGTCAAGCATCATAAATCCGACGTTATGGCGCGTTTTTTCGTAGTTAGAACCGGGGTTGCCCAGTCCGACGATCCATTTCATTTCGTTTTGATTCCTCCAAACGGCGGTATATGGCGAGAAGGGTTATATTCTCCTCCCGGAAAACATAACCCTCTTTCGTCGCCATCCATTTATTCGATTTCAAACAGCTTGCTGATCGACAGTTCCTCATGAACCCGGATAATTGCTTCGCCCATAAGCGGAGCTACCGAAAGCACTTTGATTTTGTTGCTTGGGTCAGGATGCGTAATCGGAATGGTATCCGTTACAATGACTTCACTCAGCGGAGAGTTTTCAAGACGTTCCATGGCAGGGCCGGAGAATACCGGATGCGTACAGCAAGCGTAAACTTCCTTGACCCCGCCTTCCATCAGCGCATTGGCGCCAAGGACGATGGTGCCGGCCGTATCGATGATGTCGTCGATCAAAATGGCCGTTTTGCCCTCGATGTGGCCGATGATGTTCATCACTTCGCTCACGTTCGGTTCCGGACGCCGCTTATCGATGATGGCCAGAGGGGCGTTCAGGAAGTCGGCCAGCTTTCTGGCGCGCACGACGCCGCCGTGGTCCGGGGAGACGACGACCGGATTTTCGATCTGCTTCGAACGGAAATATTGCGCCAAAATCGGCACGCCAAGCAGATGGTCCACCGGAATGTCGAAAAATCCCTGAATCTGCATCGCGTGCAAATCCATCGTGATGACGCGGTGCGCTCCCGCTTTTTCAATCAGGTTAGCGACCAGCTTCGCAGTGATCGGATCGCGGGAACGGGCTTTGCGGTCCTGACGTGCGTAGCCGTAATAAGGAATCACGACATTGATGCTCTTCGCGGAGGCGCGTTTCAGCGCGTCGACCATGATCAGCAGCTCCATCAGGTTGTCGTTGACCGGGCCGCAGGTGGACTGGACGACATACACGTGGCAGCCGCGGACGCTTTCGTTCAGCTTCACTTGGATTTCGCCGTCGCTGAAGCTGGTGGTATGGGAATCGCCCATCGGAATCCCGATATAATCGGCTATTTGCTGCGCGAGCTTCGGATTGGAGTTACAAGTAAAAATCTTTAATTTCGAATCACAATAAGTCATAAAATAAAAACCCTCCGTGCTGGTTCATTGAAATTCATGCCTGTCTCCATTGCCGTTTGAACAATGATGCTTCTAGGAAATTGTGATTAATCCTCTATTACTATTTAATCATCCTTTGGACGCAAATGCTACTGCTTGTCTTTTTTTGCCTTGGCGCGGGCACGGATTTTTTCCGCGTATCCCGGCTTGTTCTCCTGACGCTTTCTGGCAATGGCCAGATCGTTTTCAGGCACCGAATGCGTAATGGTCGATCCTGCAACCACGTACGCGCCTTTCCCAACCTTCACAGGGGCGATTAGATTCACGTTGCTGCCGATAAAGGCATCGTCTTCGATTTCCGTTATGGATTTATTATACCCATCGTAGTTGACCGTTATCGCACCGCAGCCGACATTGACGTTTTTCCCGACGACCGCGTCGCCGATGTAGCTTAAATGCGACACTTTGGAACCGTCCGCGATCTTGGCGTTTTTGACCTCCACGAAATCGCCGATTTTCACGTCTTCCCCCAATTGGGCTTTCGGGCGCAAATAGGCATAAGGGCCGACGGTCGTGCGGTTTCCGACTTCCGCCTGGTCAAGCACGGAATGTTTGATGACCGCCCCGTCGCCGATGACGGAATCCTTGATCTCGCTTTGCGGCCCGATTTGGCAGTCTTCGCCGATGACGGTGTTTCCCGTAAGGACCGTGCCCGGAAGAAGCACCGTGTCGGAGCCGATTTTGACGTCCGCGCCGATATAGGTCGAGGCCGGATCAATGATGGTTACGCCGCCGAGCATATGCCGTTTGTTGATGCGCTCGCGCATCAAACGCTCCGCTTCGGAAAGGGCCAGACGGTCGTTGACGCCGATCGATTCCGCGTAATCTTCGGTCATGTACCCAAGCACCGTTTCGCCTGCGCCGACAAGGATGCCGATGACGTCGGTCAAATAATATTCCTGCTGCGCATTGTTGTTCGTTACTTTATCGAGAGCCGCAAACAGCTTGGCATTATCAAAGCAATATGTTCCGGTATTGAATTCGCGCACGGCATCTTCTTCCGGCGAGCAGTCCTTCTGTTCCACGATCCGCAGAACGCTGCCGTCTTCGCTCCGGATGACGCGCCCGTATCCTTTAGGATTTTCCGTATAAGCCGTCAGCACGGTTGCCGCCGCGTTATTGCTCTCATGAAGCTCCGTCAGAGCCTTCAACGTTTCCGCAGTAACAAGAGGCGTATCCCCGCAAATGACGATGGTAGAGCCTTGTTCCGATCCGAGGAGATCCTTTGCCATTTTCACGGCATGGCCCGTTCCGAGCTGCTGCTCCTGCAGCACGTATTCCGCGGCCTCACCCAGATAAGATTGGACGGCTTCCGCACCATGGCCCACGATAACGACGCTGCGCTCGCAGTCGACTTCTTTGACGGTATCCAGCACATGCCCTACCATAGGTTTTCCACAGACGGGGTGCAGCACTTTGTATAGTTTCGATTTCATTCGTTTACCCTGCCCTGCGGCAAGAACAATCGCCATTCTTTTCAAGGATCTTGACCTCCCACTCTTAAACTCATTAAAGAATATATCGTATTCTCCGTAAAAAGAAAAGAGAGCCATAAGTCTGGCTCTCTTTTCCTTGAACCCCAATTGTAAACCTTAAGCGCCTTCCTCAATCACTTCTTCTTCATTGGCAGCGCGTTCATATTCCGCCAGGACAGCCGTTTGGATCTTCTCCCGCGTACCGGAAGAGATCGGATGGGCGATGTCGCGGAATTCCCCGTCTGGAGTGCGCTTGCTCGGCATAGCAACGAACATTCCATTGTTGCCATCGATGACCCGAATATCATGAACCACAAATTCGTTATCAATGGTAATGGATGCGATTGCTTTCATTCTCCCCTCAGAGTTGACTCGGCGGAGTCTGACATCCGTAATTTGCATGTGTGTTCACCACCTTTTTCCATCAGAGACTTGGTGTATAATTCCACACAGCAGTTCAAAATCCTCTTTTTTGGAGCAACAAAATGTCCTAATTTCAGGAATTTTTTTATAGAAATGAGATTGTCGACAGACTTCGGAACTATTCGTCCCGAAAAGTTTCCAGTCGACATATTTCGTCAAGACGTAGCCGGGTCATTTTTTAGTAAAATAATTGCCCGGTTTCACGCCGATTTCCTTCGTTTTGGCGTCGACGCCGGTCAAGGTCGCCAGCGACACGTAGTCATGCAGGAGACGCTCTTCCGTATCCACCTCGCCGGATTCCACCAATACGCCCACGCCTGCGACTTCGGCATCAAATTCGGCCAGCAAATCGACCATCCCTTGAATGGTTCCGCCGGCTTTCATGAAGTCGTCCACGATCAGGACTTTGGACTTCTCTTTGAGGGCGCGCCGCGACAGCGACATGGTGTGGATGCTTTTATGCGAGCCTGAGACGTAGTTGATGCTCACCGCCGAACCTTCCGTCACCTGGTGGTCCCTCCGGACCAGGACTACGGGCAAATTCAGCTGGGCACCGGTCGCATAAGCCAGCGGGATCCCTTTGGTCTCCACCGTCATCACCACGTCGATCTCCTGATCGGCAAAGGCGGTGGCAAATATTTTCCCCGCTTCGTTCATCAAGGACGGCTCTCCGAGCAAATCGGACATGTACAGGTATCCGCCGGGGAGGATGCGGTCTTTTTGCTGCAGCTGGCTGCAAAGCTCCTCCGCAAAGGCCAACGCCTGACTCTTCGGCATCTTCGGAATGAACTTCACGCCTCCGGCCGCTCCGGCCAGCGTCAGCAGTTCTCCCATGCCCTCGTCCTCGAATACCTCCTTGATGATCACCAGGTCTTCGCTGATCGAGGATTTGGCGGCCCCGTACCGTTCGGCGAACGTGGTGAGCGGGATCAAAGTATGAGGTCTGGACAGCAAATATTGGGTCATCTCGACCAGACGCGCGCTTCGCTTTAATTTTTTCACGAAAACTCCTCGCTATCACTTTATTCATCAACGATGGCCGGCCAAACTAGCTGCTTTCGGTCAAGCCATCTTCAAATTCGATTTCCCTATGTGTAAAATCCGAATAATACAGTATAAATATAGCATTTTTGTACGTGTTTGTACAAGAAGATCCTGCCCCGCAAACATTTCCGGCCCGGCTTGCTTTTTATGCGCCCGGCAGGATCATCAGGTCAATAGCCGCACCGCGTACACTTCCCGGCAAAACCCGCGAAGTCCGTTATAAATCCGCGCGACCTTCGATTCTTTATAAACAAGCCCGAATACGGTCGGGCCGCTTCCCGACATGAGCGCTCCGTCGGCCCCGAGTCTCAGCATGGCTTCCTTCAGCTGGGCCACCTGCGGGTGAAGCTTCAGCGTCACATCCTCAAGCACGTTGCCGAGACGTTCGCATACGGCTCCGAAATCGCCGGCTTCGATCGCTTTGACCATCTGCTCGGCGGACGGATGACGCTTTACCTCTGCCGCCCTGAATTTGCCGTAGACCTCCGCCGTCGACACATTGATGGGAGGCTTGGCCAAAATAACCCAGCAGCTTAGCGGATTGTCCACCTTGGCGAGCTTCTCCCCACGCCCGGTCGCAAGCGCCGTGCCCCCCGTCACGCAAAAGGGAACATCCGACCCCAGCTCGGCTCCCAGCTCCTGTAGCTCTTGCATGGGTATGTTCAAATTCCACAGCCGGTTCAATCCCCTCAGCGCCGCGGCCGCGTCGCTGCTGCCCCCCGCCAAACCCGCGGCTACCGGGATTTTTTTGTCCAAGTGGATATGGACGCCGCTGCGGACGTCGTACCGGTCTTTGATCAGTCTTGCGGCCTGGAAGGCCAAGTTTTTCTCGTCAAGCGGGATATACCCCGCCTGGCTCGTAATAATGATGGTGTCGCGCGGCAGCTCCGACATTTCCAGCCTGTCCGCCAAATCGACCATCGTCATGACCATTTCGACCTCGTGGAAGCCGTCCGGCCTTTTATGTAATACATCCAGCATCAAATTGATTTTGGCCGGTGCTTTTTCGTAAATTTTCAAGGCGTTCACCCACCCTTAAGTTTCCCTCGCTATCAGCTTCAAATCATTATAACAAACTGTACCAAGCAAGTCATTTCGAACCTTCCGCGGCCTATAGAAAAACGGAGATTCCCATGCGATGCCATGGAGATCTCCGTCTGACATGTTTTGAACCTTACGATTTGCGGGCTGCAGCCTCTTCGGCGAGCTGGATGGCGCGTTTCACCATGTTGCCGGCGTCCTTGGCTTTAATGCCGCCCCAACCCTCCTGCTGAACCGTTTCGTAAAACCCCAAATCCTTGGCAAGCTCCGTCTTCAGTTCCTCCGACATTACGCTGCGGCGTCTGCGGCTCATTTGCAGTCCTCCTTGTCAATCCCGGAACCGGCCCCGCTTAAGCCATCTTCGGGACGGTCCTTCGTTATGCGGTAAAAGGAATTCCTTTTGTATTATTTCTCGCCCGACCCGGCCCCATTCGAAAAATCCGCTGACAACAAAAAACAGCCTTCCGCACGGGAAAGCTGCTTCCAAATAAAAAAGTTACGCCTGATCCTGCTTAGTCCGCGTCCTTCGCCTGCTCTTCGCAAATGGTGACTTCCACGGATTCAGTAAGAATATCTGCATAGCTGTATGAAACACGTTTAAAGGTTTGCTGTTCTTGATCCAGCTTGACGATAAAAACAGAAGGGTACGTTTCCTCGAGCACGCCCGTACGTTCGATCGTCTTACGACGTCCACCGTTAGCCCGGAGCGATATTTTCTGACCTACATGAGCCTCGAGATTTCGTTTGATTTCCAACAGCGCATTTTTAGCCATTGTCGACGACCACCTCTTTCCTTGTCCATTATAACGCAGGAAGAAGTTTTTGTCAAATAAAATTTAAATTATATCAGCATCAAATTTAATTTGTCAATCGGTTTTTTTGCGGGATTTTGCAGGATTTCCGCATACACGCCGTTAACGACAAAAAAACCTTAATCCATGTATCGCGATTAAGGTTTTTCGGCTGCTCATCCCATGATGCTCTTGTTTAGAAAAACGGGTTTACATCACCGAAGGCGTGACCTTCAGCTGGGAAAGGTCATTCAGGCGCGGCAGTCCGATGCGGTAGCTTCCGCGCGTTTCGATGCCCCCCACGCCCTGCGCCCCGCTGATCGTATTATGAAGCACATCCATCATGTTGATGGTTTCCCTCACCGACGTAAAGGAGGCCTTGGCGGCCACGTAAACGGGATCCAGCGCATGGATGAGTATGCGCCCCGGCGAGCTGGCGAAATTCGCTCCCGCTTGCAGCAGCGCCTCAAAATGCGACTGGCAGGCACCGGCAATGATCGTCAGCGTATCGTAATGCCGTTCGTATTGACGGGCAACCTGAATGGCCGAAACGAAATTTTGGGAATTTTTGTAGCTGTTCAGGTTATAGAGATCATTGTTCGGCCGGTGCTTCAACACTCCGTCATGCCCCGTAATGACCACGATATCCGGCCGCACCCGCGGCAGCAGGCGATAGAGCGCATCCGCCATGCCCGCCTCGTTAACGTAATGTCCCTCGACGGGCACGCGAAGCTGCTGGTAAAGATTCAGGCTCTTTTTTAAGTAATTGATATCTCCATCGAGATGGAGGACTTTACCCGGAACTTCAAAATAAGAAGGCTGTTCCGCCATCGGCCATTCCCCGCCGAGATTCGCTTGCGTGCGTTCGGTCAGCTCCTCCCGGTGGCGCTGCAGCCTGCTTAGCGACTCGTTGGCACGGATATGGGCCTTCTGCGTTTTTTCATTGAACGGCGCATATGGCACCCGAACGAGGTCATCGAGGGGCGAATCAGCCAACAGCCGAAACTCGGTCCCCTTGATCACAGCCAAATTGCTCCGCAGATCTTCCACGCGGAAAGCGACATCACCGCCATAAGATTTGCGGACGACCAGGTCTCCTACATTCATCACAACATCACCCCTACCCCATGGTATGGGCGAATCTCCCCAATGGTTCTTCCCTTTTGCCAAAATAAGCATGGGACAAGGCGCCCTGCGCGCGCCAACCTTGATGCGGTCAACGAAACGTCTTCATCCCCGTACGCCGGCCCGGAGCAAGACGTTGCAAAGCGTCGCATACTCCTGCAAGCTGAGGGTTTCGCCGCGGCGGGAAGGTTCGATCCCTGCAGCGTGAAGCAGCTCCTCGAGCCGCTCCCGGCCCTCTTTGGGAAAAAATCTCGTCTTGAGATTGTTGGCGATCGTTTTTCGGCGTTGGGCAAACGAAGCGTGTACCACCTGAAAAAAGAAATTTTCGTCGTCCACCTCGACCGGAGGCTGCTCGCGCACCTTGAGGCGAATGACGGCCGACTCGACGTTCGGCTGCGGAATGAATACCGTTTTCGGTACGATGCAGACCAGTTCAGGCTCGCTGTAATACTGCACGGCGATGCTCAGACTGCCGTAGTCCTTCGTGCCGGGCGAAGCAGCCATGCGTTCGGCCACCTCTTTTTGGATCATGACCACGATGTTCTCCAGCGGCAGCCGCTCTTCAAGCAGTTTCATCAAAATCGGGGTCGTCACGTAATAAGGCAAATTGGCAACGACGCTGACTTTGGAGACATTCGCGAAATCCTCCCTAAAGAGGGCGCCAAGATCCGTCTTCAGCACGTCGCCATGATGAATGCGCACATGCGGATACGGTTCCAATACCTCCTGGAGAATCGGAATAAGCCGCTGGTCGATTTCGACGGCCGTGACGGCGCCCGCTTCCCGGGCCAGCTTTTCGGTAAGGGCTCCGATCCCCGGCCCGATCTCCAAAGCTCCCTTGGAGGCATCCAGTCCCGCCGCCTCCACGATTTTGCCTAAAATATTTTGATCGATCAGAAAATTTTGCCCCAGGCTTTTTTTAAACGAAAAACCGTGACGCTGGATGATTTCCTTCGTCCGTCTTGGCGAGGCGATATCGTCCATTCGCTGCATATCTCAACCTTCCCCTTCCTGTTCCAATTGGGCTAACGCCTCCGCGAACTCCTCGCGCGTAATCTGAAAAACGGCCAGACGCTTATGGAACTGCTTGCCGTTGCAATACCCTATGCCCAGCAGGTTTCCCATCACCATGCGTCTGCGGGCCGCGTCCGGGTGCACCAGAAGCCCTGCGGCCATCAGATCCTCCATATCGATCAGGCTTTCCGCGCCTTCGTAGGTCGTATGCACGCGGGAGAGGGCCTTGCGGATCGCTTCCGGCGAAGCGTTCTCCACGCCGATGTCCCCTTTCCGCGTCGCTTCCGACTCCGGAATAAAGGCATGCTTGCAGCCGGGAACCTTGCTCGCGATAATTTTTCGAATCCGCTCCCCGGCATGGTCCGGGTCCGTCAACACAATGACTCCCCGGCGTTCCTGGGCCAAGGCAATCCGCTTCAGTACGCGGCCGTTGATCGCCGAACCGCCGGTTTCGATCGTGTCGGCTTCCACCGCCCGCTTCACGGCCACGGTATCGTCCCGTCCTTCCACGACTATGACTTCCTTGATCATGACCTGCTTCTCCCTTTCCTAAAGCTCGTCCGTTCATGCGTCGTAAGTTTTCGGACATCCAAACAACAAAAAGAAGAGGAATGCTCCTCTTCTTTAGCATGACATTTTCATGATCATAATACTATAACATTAGAATGACATTGTAAAACGAAATTAATTCAATTGCGGCTTCACGGGGCCGATGACGTATACTTTCATCCCGGATTTGCGGCCGAAGTTGTTGGCGCGCTTCACGGAGTCATAGTAGAGGTCGATCTTGTTGCCCTTAATGGCGCCGCCCGTATCTTCGGCACGGCGGAAGCCGATGCCTTCGATGTACACCCACCAGCCGAGCGGAATCACGTTCGGATCCACGGCGATGGTGCGGCCTTCCGTGACCCGCGTTCCCGTAGCGGTACGGGTACCGATTCCGGGTTCGCCGGCAGAATAAGCCGTCATCGAGACATGAATCATTTTTTTATATGAGAAATCAACACCGGCTTTGCTTACGCGGTTATTGCTGCTTACGGTTTTTTTCGTTTTGGCGGCTGATGAAGTTTTGGCGGTGGAAGAAGATTTAACGGCCGCTGTTTGAACGACGACAGGCGGAGCCGGTTTTTTCTTCGTGCCCACGGCGATGATTTTATCCAGCGTTTTCGCCTGCACTTCCTTGCCCACCATGCGCATGGATACCATTTGGCCGTCATGATATACCTTTTCGATGTGCTGCACCATCACGCCGGGCTTTCCCTGCTGAATGACGCGGTTATCGCCGACCGTCAGGCTGGGATCTGCCGTCTTGATGACGCGGAAAGGCAAACTTTCATGGCGGTCCACGACTTGCTTGTTGACGCGCACGATACGGATATCCGTTTGGCCCGTCACCCGCTCGGTCAGAGCCGGAGTGACTTTATCGTGTTCTTTGAGCGATACGCCGAACTCCTTCAATACGTCGCCAACCGTGTCTTTGGTGGTATACAACTTTTTCGTTGCCCCGTCCACCGTCAATTGAACGGGAGCGGCGCGGTCGATCACCACTTTGTCACCATTCTGGAGCGATCCGCTCAGCGGCATGGAGACTTGATCTTCCGGTTTGAGGCTGATTGCCTGCTCATCCAGCATTTCTTGTAAAACGGATTTGTGAGTCTGAATCTTTTTGACCTGACCGTCTACCACCAGGTACACCTGTTTGCGCGTGGATGAGTTGACCAGCAGCAAAATCATGATGGTGACCGCGATCGTAACGATAGCTGCAGTAGAGATTTGGCGCAAATTCTCATGCTTCCATCGCAATGCGTAAGACATGCTGGAGATTTTTGAATCATGGGTCTCTTCTTGATGGAAAATGCCCACCTTCTCGATCCTCCTTCATAGCCTCGCCATTAGAGTTACGCATGAATGATTTGACGCGGGCTATACTCGATTTTTTACAAGAACACATAAGGAGCATGCGTTCTTGCACCATGAACCTATCTTTTTTTCATGATTTGTCGCCTCCCGTTTTACAACAGTATGACGACGCCTTCTCCATTATTCAAAAACAAAAGAAGCCAGCTAAGAGCTTATGAGGTCTCCTTCGTGGCTTCCCTGGATGTCAGAATGACGGAAAAGTAAATGCACGAAACCCTCTCTTTATGTCGCTTACGGGGTTAGCTGTCGGGTTTGGGCGAAAGAGAGCCGCCCGATCAACGCCAGCCCGCTCATGGCGGACCGCGCCGAATTCACCCCTGAGACCCTGAAAAGAAATCAAATACATCCCGAGCCCGGGTCGGTATAAAAGGGACCGCCGCGCTCTATGTATTGGTTCCCCCGCTCTTTCGAGACCGAAAGACTCAGCGAGATTGGTTCACGGAGGCTGCCGCGATGCCGAAAAAGGAAGCGGCTTACAGCAGCCCAAGTTCACTGAAAAGATGATATCCTGTTTTGATGCATGTTGTAAAGCGGGAATCAACAACGTTTATTTGAATATATGGTTAAAAATTTGTAATATTCATGGTTTTTTTGGTTAAAATTCTTTAATGCTTCGTTCATGCTCGTTTTTTCAGCTGTTTTTCTCCCGTTTTCACTTAATTCCAAATCGTTCCAGTGCATTTTGGGTGGTGATTCGGGCAATTTCCTCCACCTCGACCCCCTTAATCTGGGCAGCTGCCTCGGCTACCAAACGAACGTTGGCAGACTCATTTCGCTTCCCCCGGAATGGGTGCGGCGTCAGGTACGGAGAGTCGGTTTCGATCAGCAGCCGGTCCATCGGAACCTGCGCAAGCACTTCCTTGGGCTGTCTGGCGTTTTTGAACGTGATCGGTCCTCCGAAGGATAGATGGAACCCCATGTTCAGGCATAACTTGGCCGTTTCCCAGCTGCCGGAGTAGGAGTGCATGACGCCTCCGACCTCGCTGGCCTTTTCCTCCCGCAGGATTTTCACGATATCCTCGTGCGCATCCCGGTTATGGATCACGATCGGCATGCCGAGCTCCCGGGCCAACCCGATTTGCTGGCGCAAAACCCGGTGCTGCACGTCTTTCGGGGAGGTATCCCAATAATAATCGAGCCCGATTTCGCCGATGGCCACGACTTTTTCATGGCTGCATAAAGATGCAATCCATTCGAGATCCCCTTCCTTCATCGTGATCGCATCCTGAGGATGCCAGCCGACGGCGGCGTATATAAAATCATGCGTTTCCGCAAGCTTCATCGTGGACGGAATCGTTTCGCGGTTAAAACCGACGTTGATCATCCGGCTGACGCCGTTTTCCACGGCGCGGCGAATGGTCTCTTCGCGGTCCTCGTCGAACTGCGGCGCGTCCAAATGCGTATGCGTGTCGAATAAATTCATGTCTGGAACTCCCTTCGTGTCATAAAGCATAGATTAATATGGGGCAAATCCGTGAATCATGCTGTCGTTATCGCTTGAAAATGCGGGAAACCGGGTCGGATAGGGAAGAAATAACGTCTTTCATTTTCGCCCCCGGATAATATAAGTGATATTTCCCGCGGTGTATGCCGCTGATGGAGCGGACAATATCCGACACCTCCGATATTTCCCGCAGGCGTTCGTCCCGGTCAAGCAGCAGAATCTGCTTTTGGCTGGATCCGTCTCCCGGCCGAAATACATCGTACGGAAGATCCGTCGGAAAATCAATCTCGAGATCGTATTCGGGATTCAGGCCGACCCGCTCAAAATCGCGGCGGATCTCTTCGATCATTTCCAGATCCACCGATTCCACTTCCACATATTTATACAGCCTGCGATGCATAAAACGGCTGCAAAGCTCGCTCAGCACGGCGTCTTTTTCGTTCGTCCATTGCGAAAACACGGTTTGGATCAGCGCTTCATCGAGTTTCAAATAATCCTGCACGGTCAGCCGGTCTTCGAAAAGCCCCGGAAGCGGCTCAATCATGAAGCCAAAAACGTAGTTATCCCGGTATAGCTCCTTCGCGCGCCGGAAGATCTGCCGCAAAATGATTTCCGAACTGCGCGTCACCGGATGGAAATAAACCTGCCAATACATCTGGTACCGGGACATCAGGTAATCTTCCACCGCATGCATCCCCGATTCCTTCACGACGATTCTTCCCTGGTACGGACGAAGCATGCGCAGGATCCGGTCGATGTCGATCGTTCCGTAATTGACGCCCGTGTAATAAGCATCCCGCAGCAAATAGTCCATCCGGTCGGCGTCCAGCGGACTCGACACCAGATTGACCACGATCGGATGCTCGTAATCCTTGGCGATTACCGATGCGACCTTGGCGGGAAAGTCTTCGGCCACCTCGGTCAAAATCGCGTTTACTTCGGTATCCCCGAGAATAATGCGGCGGGTCCAATCCTCATGGTCCATCCGGAACGCCTCTTCGATCGAGTGGGAAAAGGGGCCGTGTCCCAGGTCATGCAGCAAGGCGGCGCAGAGGGTTAACAGTTTCTCGCTGTTCGGCCAATCCGCGTAGCCGCTTCGCTCGAATTGGGATATGATGCGGCGTGTAATTTCATACACGCCAAGCGAGTGGGAGAACCGGCTGTGCTCCGCCCCGTGGAACGTCAAATACGAGGTGCCTAGTTGGCGGATCCGCCGCAGCCTCTGGAACTCCGCCGTGTTAATCAGCCGCCAGATGGTGGAGTGTTGGACATGAATGTAATTATGTACGGGGTCCTTGAACACTTTTTCTTCATTTAAGGTATGCATGCGACTCATCTCCTTTTTAAAAGCTTAAAATTAAACTATTTTTGAACTTTTTTCGACAATGTGTGTCGAATAGTGTCGTTTTAGGGAGAAAAATTGATTTCCAAATCGACATTATCCTACCAAGGATATATAATGGGAAAAGAATCCTGGTATGAGTGATATCCCAGGTGCCATGCAATCTGTTTTCATTTTGGCGACGAATTTGCAGGTTGACTGTTTTGGGAATCGTTGGTATTATTGATATCATAAAAGAGAGAACGTTGTCGAATTATGGCACTATAAAACTATGGCGAGAGGAGCAATGATCAGTTATGATGAAATCAACTGGTATTGTAAGAAAAGTAGATGAACTGGGCCGGGTCGTTATTCCGATTGAATTGCGCCGCACACTGGGCATCGGGGAAAAAGACGCATTGGAAATTTACGTGGACGGAGAACGCATTATGCTCAAGAAATATGAGCCTGCTTGCATCTTTTGCGGCAATGCCGAGAACGTGACTTACTTCAAAGGAAAAATTGTTTGCCACGATTGCATCTCGGAAATCCCAACACCTGTGACAAATTAAGTTTTTTAGTATATAATAGTATTATTCTATTTGTTAATTCTAACCTTTTTCATATCTCCTTGGTGTCTCCTAGGCTAAGAACCCGGCCTTTGGAGACATTTTTTTGTCCCGCCGGCTGCGTTGCCCGCCGCAGGTTATGGGCCTTAAGGCACGCTTCCCGCAAGCGGGCTTGGTTTCGGCAGCCAAGGCATTGGGCATCTGCAGCAGGCTCAAATCAATGCGTTATAAATATCGCGCTTGGAGACGCCGCGGTCGACCGCGGTTTTTTTCATGGCCTCTTTGCGCGGAATTCCTTGTGCCTCGTAGTGCGCCACATGCTCCTCGATCGTCAGGTTCTGCCACCATGCGGCCAGCCGCTCCTGCTCCTCTTCCGGGCTCGTGCCTTCCACGACCACGCAATATTCGCCCTGCGGCGGATGCTCCTGAAGATAGTCGAGACATTCCTGGACGTCCCCGCGCACAAATTCCTCGTAACGTTTCGTCAGTTCCCGCGCCAATACGACTTTTCGGTTTCCAAGCACGCTTTGGATCGCGGTCAACGTTTTGATGACCCGGTGCGGCGATTCGTAAAACAGCAGCGTCCCCTGGGCCGACTGAAAAGATTGAAGCGTCTCCTCCACATCTTTGCGTTCCCGGGGAAGGAACCCGATAAAGGTAAAACGGTCGGTCGGAAGGCCGGATGCGATCAAAGACGACAGCGCCGCATTGGCTCCCGGAATCGGTATGACGCTGATCCCTTCCTCGACCGCCAGCTTGACGAGATCAGCCCCGGGGTCGGAAATCGCCGGCAGACCGGCGTCGCTGACAAGCGCCAAATTTTTTCCTTCTATTATATAGCGTATTAATTCCGGTCCGCTTGCCCCCTTGTTATGCTCATGGTAGCTGAACAGCATTTGCGGGCTAATCTCGAAATGCGTCAGCAGTTTTCGCGTCTGGCGCGTATCCTCTGCCGCGATGATGTCGCATTCCTTTAACGTCCGTATGGCCCGAAACGTCATATCCTCCAAATTCCCGATCGGCGTAGCGACAAGATACAGAGCCCCTTTGCCGTCTCCGGACCGGTTTTGAAAACTGCTTTGTCGTGTCAGACTCATGCTTCTCCCTCTTTGGAACCGTAGTAAATTTCCATGATTTCCGGACAATATCGGTTTTGCTCGTCATAAACGATCAGCGGCGGAAGCAGCCTTACCTCCGGTTTCCCCTCCCGTATGCATTCGATCAACACCATGTTGGCCTCCAGATGGGCACGGGGATGAACGAAACGCATCCGTTTCGGCTCCAGCCTATGTTTTCGCATCAAAGCGATGATATCGCCGAGACGCGACGGTTTATGAACCATGCTTACCTTTCCTCCCGGCTTGACCAATCTGAAGCAGGCTTGGATGACCTCCTCCAGCGTGCAGCTGATTTCATGGCGGGCAATCGCCTGATGCGGGTTGAGTTTGATGTCGCTTCCGTTCAGCGGCATGTAAGGCGGATTGACGGTAATGGCATCATAAGCCTGATGTCCCGTCTCCTTATAAAGCTCCCTTAAATCTCCCTCCCGAATGACGATCCGGTCTTCCATCCCGTTCATCGCCACGCTGCGTTTGGCCATACCGGCAAGCCTAGGCTGAATCTCGATCCCTTCGATGTGCGCTTTGGTGCGCGTGCTCAGCAGCAGCGGTATGACCCCGTTCCCCGTGCAGAGGTCCAAAATTTTTCCTCTTGGCGGTATGCCGGCAAACCGGGCCAGCAAAACGGCATCCATCGAAAAGCTGAATACCTCGTCGCTTTGAATGATGTGCAGATCATGCGTCAACAGATCGTCGATGCGTTCCGACGGCTCCAAAAGACTTTTGTCCATATTCATCGGTTCCATTTTCCTTTATCTATTGTTCTCTATCCGTCAAAGTTTACACTTACGGACCCGTTTCATTATAAATGCTTTATTTCTTGAAAAAAAACCGTAGGAATCGCTCCTACGGCTTCATTTATTCAAAAAAGACAGACAGAAAAGGCAGTCGCCTTCCGTGCGCAAATGTCCATAATACACGTTGCAAATGTGAAAGCCTTCATGATAAAGCCGTGCCAAATTGTCATACCCTTCGCCCACGACATCGCTGGGATGCTCGGGTTTGATCGGGACATGAGGCTGCGGCAAAGGAGCTCCCTCTTCAGCGGGCACAGCTTCCTTCAATATTTTGCGGAGGTGTTCGTTTTCCAACGTCAGTCGGTGGTTCTCCTCCAGCAGTTCTTTCATAATCAGCTTCATTTCACCCAGATCACTGTGGATCTGTCCCATTTGTGTTTCCATTTCTTGAATGTGTGCAAAAATACTTTTCTTTTCCAAGTCTCCACCCCGAAAGTAACCCTATGGTCTACTTAATGACAACGTCATCCATTTGCAGTTCCTTCACCTTGCCGATGTCAAACAGCTGGACATGAACGGAACGGTTTTCGGCGTTGATGCCGACCACTTTGCCTTCGCCCAAAGACGTGATGACGATTTTGCCTACCGATGGCAGTTCTTCCTTCACACTTTCATAATTATCATGCTCATATTTCAAACAGCACATAAGTCTTCCGCATAAACCGGAAATTTTGGTCGGATTCAGCGATAAGCTTTGGTCCTTGGCCATTTTGATGGATACCGGCTCAAAGTCGCCGAGCCACGAGGAGCAGCAAAGGATGCGACCGCATGGGCCGATTCCGCCCAGCATCTTCGCTTCGTCCCGGACCCCGATTTGCCTGAGCTCGATCCGCGTCCGGAAAATCCCGGCCAAATCTTTGACCAGCTCCCGGAAATCCACTCTTCCCTCAGCCGTAAAATAAAAAATGATTTTGTTACGGTCAAACGTAAATTCCACGTCCACCAGCTTCATTTTGAGCCCATGATCGCGGATTTTATTTAAACAGGTCGTAAAAGCTTCTTTCGCGGCCTGCTTGTTCTCTTCCACAACGCGTGCGTCGGCT
The DNA here is from genome assembly GCF_018333375.1 of Paenibacillus cookii. GTDB lineage: Bacteria > Bacillota > Bacilli > Paenibacillales > Paenibacillaceae > Paenibacillus_AQ > Paenibacillus_AQ cookii. The sequence continues at coordinate 6,482 of NZ_BORW01000033.1, read as the reverse complement.
TCGCCGGCGATGCGTATCACCTTTTTGAGCGGCAGGACCACGTCGGCTTCCTGCACCTCTTTTTTGCCGACCACAACTTTACCATACTCGATGCCGCGCGCCGTCTCAACGATAACGCTATGATCCTTTTCAATCGGAAAATCAAGCGGATCGAAGTAATAAATTTTGCCCGCTTTCTTAAAACGGACGCCCACTACACTGTACAAAAACTAACCCCCTTGTATGCCAGAGAAAAAATTGGCTGGCCATGAAGCTATCCTTCCAAACCGATCAAAAATTGTTCAATACAAAGTTGGCCATTCACATTGTAGCGCAATTTTTTCCGGCACTCTGCGGCCAAATCCATATAGGAGACCCATTGTGCTGTGCTGCGGGATGATGCATGCGTGGACAAGAACTCCAGCTGATCTATAAAAACGATACTTTCGTGCCTTCCGTACTGGACGTGAAGCATATCTTTGAACCACAAATGAAACAAGCTTAACAGTAAATCCAGATGATCGGAGAGCCCGGCCTTAAACACCTTCTGCCCTGCGGTCACCAGAGCGGAGCTGCCTCGTCCGAGGGCTTCCTTCCCTAATTGTAACACTACGTTTCTAATTTCTGCAAACCAATTCTGCTCGATCATTTCGCGGCATCCGTCCAGTCCGGAGGATAAATGCACCGCACAGCGCGCAAGCGCCGCCGGGTATCCTTCGTCGACCAACTGCTGCAGCATCATTCCGGGATTCAGCGGAAAAAAGGGAATCGTCTGGGCCCGCGATTGAATCGTCGGCAGCAGGGCTTGTCCATTTTCGGTAATCAGGACGGCCACGGCCGGAACCGGGGGCTCCTCCAAAAATTTAAGCAGGCTGTTGGCGGCCTGCACCGTCATCGCATCCGCATGGTCTATGATATACACCTTCGGATTCTCCGATTCCGAACGATAGGAAAAGACCCGCTGCAATTCGCGGATCTGATCTATTTTGATGGACGAACCTTCGGGAGCGAGAAGATGCAGATCGGGATGGTTGCCGTGCTGGACCTTGCGGCATTCCAAGCATTGCCCGCAGGCATCATCCACGCGCTCGGTACAGAACAGCGCCTGCGCAAACGCGGTTGCCGTCTTCATCTGCCCGCAGCCGGCCGGCCCGCTGAAAATGTAAGCATGGCTGACGGAATCGCTGCGAAGCGCATTTTGCAGCAGCTTCTTCGCCACATCCTGTCCCATAATATCCTGAAAAGACATAGTTCCTCTCTTCCTTAAAGATTTTGCAAAACCGCAGAAACATTTCGGCAAGCCGTCGGCAGCGCCTATCGTTTCAGGCTTCTCCATAACCGGCAGCAGCTCTGAAATCCGTCCGGGATTTTGCAGAATCTCCCCTTTAAATCTGTCTTCATGATGATCGGTACTATCTCTAGTTTATCATGACAGGGCGAAGTTGTTCATTCCTATTTCTTCAAAAAACGAGATTGATCAGCATCCCGCGGATTTCGCCGATCCGCTGCAGCAGCTCGATTTTTCCTTGCTCGCTTTCCAGCATTTCATCGGCCATTTCGAGTAATGCCGCATCAATCTCATCGATTAATTTATAACGTTTTCCCCGTCCGCGACGGTCCCAGCCCCGCGCTTCCTTCATGGTAACGCCGCGTCTTACCGTGTCCTCCAAAAATCGTTTCACCAGCAGACGGTATGCTTTAAGCTCGCGGATGGTCATGGAACGGGCAAGGCGTTCTCCTTGCATCTGGATCTCCTTGAACCGGCGGCCGAGTTCCTCCTGCGAGGCCGTTTCCTTCTGCTGCTGCATGACGTCCAGGAAGGATTTTTGCTGAACGGGTTTGGTTAAGCCGTCCGTTACCGGAAGTTCGCTTTTAATGGGCCTAAACCCCGGGTTGATTTTCACGTATATCTCCTGCCTTTGGCTGCCAAAAATAATAACCAGGCTAAACGATATGCCTTATACTGAAGCGATTTGCGTTCGCATCCATGAGATGGTTCGGCATGCTGCAACATGGATGGCCGCTGAAGGGACTGACTGGATGAATCTATAGGCGCTATACTAAGCGCGAATCATCAGCAGCCCCATATCGTGGCTCGATTTGCAGCATCGCCTTTGAGGTTTCACAGGCTTTGCAAATGGCAATGCCTTTGCCCCGGGTACAATATAGAAAGCAACATGCCTCTCGTCCAACTATTGTCGTTTACGAGGCGGCTCTTTCGATTTTCGGGAACTTCCTCATTTTAGAAATGTTCAAACCGGTCTACCGGGAGCACGAATACGGTGGCTCCGCCCACTTGAACTTCAACGGGGAGAGGCAAATAAGAATCTGTCGTGCCGCTCATCGGCGTAACCGGGGTTACAAGCTGTTCCCTGACTTTACAACTGCTGCGGATGACGTTCATGACGGCCTCGACCTGACTGTCGTCCACCCCGATCATAAATGTGGTGTTTCCCGCCCGAAGAAATCCGCCGGTGCTTGCCAGTTTTGTCGCCCTAAAATTCGCCTTCACCAACCCCGCTGACAAACGGTTGCTGTCTTTATCCTGTACAATCGCAACGATCAGTTTCATCCTGCATTCCCTCCTCTTTGAATTTTGGCCTGCAATGAGCCATACTTACTTATTTGACAAAGCTCCTCAAAAATCCTTTAAAATCCGCTCTTCCAAGCTACGGATTATCTCTTGTTCGACATTTTCCACGGTTTGCGAAGCATCGATCACGACGATTCTGTCCTGAAAACGTTCGGCAAGCTGCAAGTATCCTTCCCGTACTTTATGATGGAACGATAAGTCCTCCAAATCGAGGCGATTCACTTCCCGGTCCCGGCTGGCGGCAATCCGCGCCAATCCGGCTTCCGGTTCGATGTCCAAGTAGAACGTAAGCTGCGGCATCCGGTCATGGATGGCAAATTGATTGATAGCCCATACTTCATCCATCCCGATTCCGCGGGCATATCCCTGATAGACAAGGCTGCTGTCCACGAAGCGGTCGCAAAGCACCAGCTTGCCTTCCGCCAAGGCCGGCTCGACCTTTTCCGCCAAATGCTGGCTGCGCGATGCCGCATACAGCAAAGCCTCCGTGCGGGAGTCCATTGCCGTATGGCTCGGGTTCAAAATGATTTCGCGTATTTTCTCGGCAATTTCGATGCCGCCCGGCTCGCGCGTCACGATATAAGGTACGGAGCGTTTTTCCAGATAATCCTTCAGCTTGGCGATCACCGTCGTTTTTCCGGAACCCTCTCCTCCTTCCAGCGTAACGAATATTCCCTTGCTTTTGCTCATTCAACATTCTCCTGCTCTTTTGCTATTTTTAGGTTGCGTCAATTGCCACGGTTCGATGCGCCAACACCGCGTTGATTCCTGCTCTTGGTGTTGGTGCATCCTTTTATCCGTCAGGGCGGTACATGCGCCGCATCCGGAAACATCGCCTGGAACGGACAGTCCCCATATGCCGGCAACTGCCCACGTTTGGCCTTTGGTTCCTTTGCAAGGATACGGCATTCATTTTCCGCTTTCCGCATGACTTCCACGCTTGCGGACAAGGATCGTTCCCAACTTCGGATCCCGCACGCCCTGGCATTTAGCGCCGGAATGGGCAAGCCTTTTCAATTTCAGTGCCACCGATTCGGTGATCCGTTCGCCCGGATACAGAATCGGAATCCCCGGCGGGTACGGGATCACCATCTCCGCCGCCACTCTGTCTGCGCACGCATCGAGCGAAATGGCTTCCGTCTCATCAAGTTCCACCGGGATGAGGCTGAAAGCGATCGGCTCGGAAAAAGCCGCTTGGTCAAAAATGTTCCACGTGGAAAATTCGACATGAACGTTCTCTTCCCGGCTGTCGACCGGCAGCGAAGCATGCTGTACCGGGGCGCCTGACGAAAAATGCAGCGGCTGGGCGTCCGCCTTCTCTACAGATATATGCGAAAGGGCCTTCAAAAGGTGACGGGTGTCCTCCTCCGTCGACCCCAAACTATAGAGCAGGACCACGTACCGGTCATCGCTCATCTCGGGAATGCAGCCCCAGGCTTCAAGCCGGTGCTGCAGCTCGTAGCCGCTCAGGACCCCGGTGCGGTCATATATGACCACCTTGAACGGGTCCTGCGTGGCATAGGCCGCCGATGCTGCGCCGGCGGCATCTTGTTGCTGCTGCGCCCGCGGCTGCAGCAGCCCGAAGCGCGGCAGCTCTTGGAGGCCGCGCTTCAGGCTTTCCACGGCGGCAAGCCCCGCCGTGAAAGCCGCGGCGCCCTGCACGTGCAGCTGGCGCCGCGCCAGGTCGAGAGAGCCCATCACCGGGTAGGATGGGCTCGAGCTTTGCACCATGGCGAGCCGCTGGCGGAGCAGTCCGCGGTTCACCCGCGGACCTTGGACGTGCAGCATGGCTCCCATGGTGAGCGCGGCCAGCATCTTGTGCGTCGATTGGACGACGACGTCCGCGCCGCTGGCCAGTGCGCTTCGGGGCAGCCGGGGATGCTGCCCGTAATGGGCGCCGTGCGCCTCGTCCACGAGCAGCGGCACGTCGTGCCGGTGGCAGGCCTCGGCGAGCGGCGCCAAATCTGTTCCCATGCCGTAATAGTTGGGCATGGTGACAAGCACGCCTTTGGCCTCCGGATAGGCGGCTAACGCGGCGGCGACCGTCTCGGCTGACGGCGCCGTAGCCAGCCCGCTGGACTCGTCCACCTGCGGCTCGAGAAACACCGCTTTGGCTCCGGCCAGCATCAGGCCGTTTAATACCGACTTATGTACATTGCGTTGAACCAGCAACAGATCCCCCGGATGCGAGCAAACGGTCAGAATCATGGCCAAGTTGCCGGACGTGCTGCCGCCGACAAGGAAATAACTTTCCTCCGCCCCGAAACAATCCGCCGCAAGCAGCTGCGCATCCCGGATAACGCCTTCCGGATGATGAAGGTCATCCGTCCCTGTAATTTCCGTGACATCGGCCTCCATGACCTGATCCAGGAAGCCCGCCCCTCCAAAGGAGGCATAGGCTCGGCCTTTTTTGTGGCCGGGTACGTGGAAGGAGGCTTGCCTTCCGTTTTTATATTGTTGCAACGCCTCGAATAAAGGCGCTTTTCCCTTTTCCAGCTTTTCTGTGCCCATTTCGATTCGGTCCTTCCGGTTTCAATCTATACCCTATTTTACCGCATATTGAACCATCCAGCGAATTGAAACATAAGACGCCGCTAGCGTGTGCAGAAGCTGTTTGAAGGCCCTCACAGTAAAAACACCTGCCATCCTGAGCGGCTGTTGCTGCTAGGAGCTGCCCTACGCCCTTCCTTTTCCGGTGTCATTCCCCGGTTATTTTCAGAATCTTAAAAAAAGGGCAGGCTTCACGCCTACCCTTCCTTCGTCCGCAATTTTGCGGTGCACGATATATCCAACGGTATCGAGGCTATTTTTGAATATGTTGCCAAGGTTGCCTTACGCTTGTGTCTGCATGCTGATCTGTCTCATCTGATGAATGAAAAAATGATATTTTGCATCGCCAGCATCGGTGTGCACCATTTCGCTTTCGCAATCCTCGCAAATGAACTGGGACACAATGGTGATCCCTTCCTCTTTTGCTTGGCCGCAAATAATACAGACGTGTTCGGTATGATTGTCTTCCATCATCCATCCCACCTTGTTCCTTTGATTACTATGAAGTATGGCTCATTTTCTATTATTTTAAACCCTTTCATAGTCGTTTCATATCCCCAATGACCTACACCATTCTTATGCAACTGCGACTAAACGCGTGTTTGTACAAGAAAACTTAACGAATTGCTTTCCATCAGCCGATATATGAAATAAAGACATGAGGGAGGAACGCTATTTTCCTATGATTGAGGAAAACCATAGTAACGCTACCTTTTATCATTATAAGTTAATCAAAAGGATTCCGGTAAAGCGGATGTTCGTCCGCTGTTATCTCCTTCTTCCTTATATCGCGCTCATTGCCGAGACCGTCATGATTTCCTGGAAAAGCCCGTTTTATTTTGCCTTGGCAGCTCCGCTCGTTTTCTGGATCCATTATGTCATCTCGCGCTCGGTACTGCTCCTTGCCGGACCTGCTTACCACAAACGGTGGAGGTTCTCCATGCGGCTGCCTTGGATCGGATACGTTACGGACCAGCATATCAGTTTGCGTTTGTTTCGCAAGGTCTATACGTATATTACAGGCATAGGGCTCGTTCTCTTTCTTATATTTCTGTTCCTGTCGCCTCTTTCATTTGTCGTCTCTTTGTTGTTCTGGCACTTCTGGCTGTTGCTGCCGCGTTTCTATGCCTATGCCCGCCTGTCCCGCCTCAGCAAAGACGGCATGATCAAATTTAACGCCCAGGATATCTCTTACTACAAACAGTGATTCATTTATGCAGATGATTCCCGCTGAATCATAACCACCCGTCCAACGGGTGGTTTGCACTTGGGGTATAACCCCCTGTTGCCAAACTGCGCCTAAAGACGCTAGCCTGACAATAAATTGTTCAGGCTCAGTGTAATTTGCCTCTTTCACTTA
>NZ_BORW01000032.1 GCF_018333375.1 Paenibacillus cookii | reverse complement strand
TTGGAGGTGGAAGTGCAGCAATGCATGGAGCTGACCAATACTAATCGGTCGAGGGCTTATCCTAAAAAGTACCCCAAAAAGTGAAGCTTAGGCTTCGCGGTTCAATCCGAATACTTTTCGGGGGCCCCGGATTTAAAACCGGGTAATGCTACGGAAAATAAAACGCAAACGTTTCGTATCTAGTTTTCAGGTGATCAAACCACTTGAATCGTTTGGTGGCGATAGCGGAGGGGTTCCACGCGTACCCATACCGAACACGACCGTTAAGCCCTCCAGCGCCGATGGTACTTGGACCGAAGGGTCCTGGGAGAGTAGGACGCTGCCAAGCGAAGGACCACTGTTGATGAACAATCGACGGTGGTTTTTTTATTTGCTGTGGATAAAGAAGCGAGATTTACGATTACACAGTGGATAAGGCACCAATATTCCGGTTTTCGCGCAGTTTTCATGCACATATTCCCGATTGCGCTGTGGATGATCCCTAACGCATTTGGGCCATCCACAGAAAAAGCGACAATACGATCATTTATTTTCATTTTGTGCACATACTTATCCCACTCGCACACACCCCGTCTGCTTTTCCTTAAAATTTCGTCCACAAATTCACAAATTCATCCCCATCATTCACAGGTTTTGTTCTAATTTATGCAATAAAGCCCCGCCGACGTTTTTAGAATTCCTAATCTTGTGGGTAATTCATTGACTTTGCCAGGCCTGTTTGACATACTCGATGTGTAATCCACAGAAAGTCGCAATTGCTTTGTTAATTTATCGTTTTTCGAATACATAGCGAGGTGAAACGGGATGGAGATCAGAACATTAAAACCGGAAGAATTCGATGCCGCGATAGAGCTGGGCGAATACGCCTTTCAATACCGGATGACCGCGGAGGCGAAGGAGAAAGCCAGGAAACGATTCAAGCCCGAAAATACATGGGGCATGTTTGATGAAGAGGGGCGCCTAAGCGCCAAGCTGGGTCTGCTCAACGCGGACATTTTCGTCAACGGCAAAAAAATGCCGATGTCCGGGGTGGCCGGCGTGGCCACATGGCCCGAATACCGCAGACAGGGCTTGGTGAAGCAGTTGCTTACCCATTCGCTGCAAGTGATGAACGAATCCGGAAAGCTGATCTCTATGCTGCATCCGTTTTCGTTTGCGTTTTACCGTAAATTCGGCTGGGAAATGTTCAGCGATTTTAAAAAATACGTCATTTCTACGGAAAAACTGCCCGCCAAACAAGTTACGGAGGGTACCGTTCGCCGCGGCGTGACGGATATCTCGGTTTTAAACCGTGTCTATGAAGCTTACGCCAGCCGTTACAACGGCATGATGGTTCGGGATGAAGACCGCTGGAAGCATGCGATCCTGAACGACGAAGAGGACCAAACGGCCGTATATTACGATTCAGCGGGCGAACCGCAAGGTTTCCTCTTATATAAAGTCCAGAAGCAAGAAATGCAGGTGTACGAGTTTATTTACCTGACGGAAGAAGCCAGACAGGCGTTATGGACGTTTATCGGCAATCACGATTCCATGATCAAGCAAACGGTGCTCGATCATATGCCGGTGGATGACGGTTTGACATACATGCTGGCGGATCCGCGAATCACGCAGGAAATCGTTCCGTTCGGGATGGCCCGGATCGTAAACGTTCCCGGCTTCATTGAGGCATATGCCTTCCAAAGCGACGGAAAGGAGCAGGCATGGACGGTTCAGATTCAGGACCCTTACGCCCCTTGGAACGAAGGAAAGTGGAGAATCGCGTTGTCTCCGGAGGGAACAGCAGCCGTAACGGCCGCAGATCCGGCGGAACGCGCACAGCTAAGCTTGGACATCCAGACGTTGACGACGATGATGCTCGGTTACAAACGTCCCGGCGAGTTGTTGAACATGGGAAGATTGGCGGGCGAGCCGGAAGCGGTTGCATACTTGGAACGGGTGATCCCCATTGGCCGAACCTTTTTGTTGGACTTTTTCTAAAACATTTCCGGGCCGCCGGATGCCCGACTCTCCTGCATGAATGCAGGGGAGTTTTTTATTCGCGAAATGAGGCATAAAAGCACGGAAACAAGGGACGGATGCCTGTCTTTAAAGCAATTCTCACTAAATGCGATATTCTTGTACGCTTATAGGGATGGAATAAAGCAAAAAGGTCAAAAATGATAAAAGATGCTGGGAAAGGCAAAACGGCGTACATACCGATTGCGGAGCAATTTTACGGGCGCCCCTTGGCAAAATGCGAGAATGTGTTATAATATAGTCAAAGAAAGTCAAAGTCAATTATTGATCAAACATGCATATACTGTTGGAATCCTACAGTTTATGTATGATCCGAATGGTCTGAAGTTACACTAACCATGCGCTGCTGAAGACCCTGCCGCCGTCTGTTGCGGCTTGTAGGGTTACGGTTCGCATGACGGCTCTTTGGTTAATGTCCATAGTAAATACCGGAACATCGGCCGCGAATATGGGGTAACTCGGCTTGGCTTTCTGCAAGCAATACGCGGATTTTGCGCGAAGTCCGGAACCGGGCGGAAGCAAAATCCTGAACCAAGTGGAGGATGAACGATGCGTAATATCTCTGATGTTATTGAACAATATCTGAAGAGTATTTTGCATGAGAGTCCCAACGGTTTGATCGAAATACAGCGTAATGATTTGGCGGACCATTTTTCTTGCGTGCCTTCCCAAATCAATTATGTCATAAGCACCCGTTTTACGCTGGAAAAAGGTTATCTCGTGGAAAGCAAGCGCGGAGGCGGCGGATACATCCGGATTCGGCGCATCGATCTTCCGCAATATTCGGCGCTTCATACTCATCTGCATCAGACGATTGGCGATACCATCGACCAGACGGTCGCGGAAGGGCTCATCTACCAGCTGGAGGAGGCCCGGGTTCTCACCAAACGTGAAGCGAACATGATGCGGGCGGCCGTTTCCAGGGAGGCTTTGATGGTCAAACTTCCGTACAGGGATGAATTACGTGCAAGAATGATGAAGGCGATGCTGATTTCTTTGTTAGGCAAATAAGTCTACAGGGAAAAGGAGGTACAGCAATATGTTATGCCAAGAATGCGGTAAAAGACCCGCGACGCTGCATTTCACCAAAATCGTAAACGGCGAAAAAAATGAATTTCACATTTGCGAAACTTGCGCAAGGGAAAGAGGAGAGATGCTTCCCGGCACCTCGGGAGGGTTCTCCATACACAGCTTGCTATCGGGGCTGCTCGATTTTGAAACCGCGGGCAAAGGGATGGCCAGCAGCGTCAAAACCCCCCAATCCCTGCGGTGCGAGGAATGCGGAATGACGTATACCCAGTTCAGCAAAATCGGCCGGTTCGGCTGCAGCTCCTGTTATAAATATTTTGGCGACCGCCTCGATCCTTTGTTCAAAAGGGTGCACGGGAACACCGTCCACGTCGGTAAAGTACCGAAAAGAAGCGGCAGCCGGATTCAATTGAAACGTCAAATCGACGATTTGAAGCTCGAGCTTCAGCGGCGGATCCAACAGGAGGAATTCGAGGAAGCCGCCCAGCTTCGGGATCGAATCAGAACGCTTGAAAAAGAAATGGCAGGACAGTAAAGTATTCGCTTAAGGAGGAATGCGTGATGCCCAATCTCCGGTTTACCGAGAAAGCGCTGAGCGAATGGATGCGGGGGACGGCAAGCGACTCCGACATCGTGATCAGCAGCCGGGTACGGATCGCACGGAACCTGCAGCACATGCCTTTTCCCCTTTTGGCCACGCGCCAGCAGTCGGAGGAAGTGCTCAATCGTCTGGCCCAAGTGGCGGAGACTCCGAATCTTAAGTCTTTAGGGACGTTTTATACCGTCAAGCTGGATGAAATCGAGCCGATCGACAAAAGGGTGCTGGTCGAAAAGCACTTGATCAGCCCCAGCCTCGCAGGCGAGTCCCAAAACGGAGCCGTCATGATCAGCGAGGACGAATCGGTCAGCATTATGATTAACGAAGAGGACCATCTTCGCATCCAATGTCTGTACCCGGGCTTCCAGGTCCGCGAAGCGTGGGAAAAGGCGACCGCCATCGACGACCTGTTCGAAGCCGAGGTGGATTACGCTTTTGACGATAAGCGCGGTTACCTGACCAGCTGTCCGACCAATGTGGGAACAGGACTCCGGGCATCGGTGATGATGCATCTGCCGGCCCTTGTGATGACGCAGCAGATTAACCGGATTTTGTCCGCGGTCTCGCAAGTCGGCCTGACCGTAAGAGGAATTTACGGGGAAGGCAGCGAAGCAATAGGTAACCTGTTTCAAATCTCCAACCAGATCACGCTCGGGCAAACCGAATACGAAATCATCGATAACCTGCACAGCGTCGTATTGCAGATCATCGAACACGAAAAAAACGCGCGGGCACGCCTTATGAACGATTCGCGACTGCGCATTACGGATCGGATCAAACGGTCTTACGGCATTTTGTCGTATGCGGAGGTCATGGATTCCAAGGAGGCCGGGCAGCGGTTATCGGACGTGCGTCTGGGGATAGACCTGGGGATCGTGCAGGGACCTTCCATTCCGGTGATGAACGAACTGAACGTCATGACGCAGCCGGGTTTTTTGCAAAAAAAATACGGCCACGACATGAACAGCGAGGAACGCGACATTTACCGGGCAAGGTTGATTCGCGAGACTCTGGCGAAAGCCTGAGCCGAAGTTTTAGACTGAAAGCAAACGAGAATTCGATGGAAACGAGAATGCAAAAATTCTTGAAATCATATTTCAAACTCATGGAGGTGCAGGAGAATGATGTTCGGAAGATTTACGGAACGCGCTCAGAAAGTGCTGGCACTCGCTCAGGAGGAAGCCGTCCGTTTAGGACACAACAACATCGGTACGGAGCATATTTTGCTTGGGCTGATTCGCGAAGGTGACGGCATTGCCGCGAAGGCATTGATCGGGCTAGGACTCGGACTCGAAAAAATCCAGGATGAAGTGGAAACGCTCATCGGCAGAGGTCAGGAGCAGCCGACCAATATCGCCTACACTCCGCGCGCCAAAAAAGTCATCGAGCTGTCCATGGACGAAGCCCGCAAGCTGGGACATACCTACGTGGGTACGGAGCATATCCTGCTCGGACTGATCCGCGAAGGGGAAGGCGTTGCGGCCCGCGTATTGAACAATTTGGGCATCAGCCTGAACAAAGCGCGCCAGCAAGTGCTGCAGCTGCTTGGCAGCAGCGAGGCCGTATCCAGCCACCACGGCTCCCAGGCCAACGTCAGCACGCCGACGCTGGATTCTCTGGCCCGTGATCTGACGGCCATTGCCAAAGAGGGCAACCTGGATCCGGTCATCGGACGGAGCAACGAAATCGAGCGCGTCATTCAAGTGCTCAGCCGCCGTACCAAAAACAACCCGGTACTGATCGGCGAGCCCGGGGTAGGTAAAACCGCGATCGCGGAAGGACTCGCCCAAAAAATCATCAACAACGAAATTCCGGAAACGCTGCGCGACAAACGCGTCATGACCCTCGATATGGGTTCGGTCGTGGCCGGCACCAAATACCGCGGCGAATTCGAAGACCGCCTGAAAAAAATCATGGATGAAATCCGCCAAGCCGGCAATATCATCCTGTTCATCGACGAGCTGCATACGCTGATCGGCGCAGGCGGAGCGGAAGGCGCAATCGACGCCTCGAACATTCTGAAGCCGTCGCTGGCCCGCGGCGAGCTGCAATGCATCGGCGCCACGACGCTCGACGAATACCGGAAATACATCGAAAAAGATGCCGCCTTGGAACGCCGCTTCCAGCCGATTACGGTGGATCAGCCTTCCCCGGAAGAAGCGATCCAAATCCTGTTCGGCCTGCGCGACCGTTACGAAGCCCATCACCGCGTGAAAATTACGGATGAAGCGATCGTGGAAGCCGTGAAGCTGTCCGACCGCTACATTTCCGACCGGTTCCTGCCGGATAAAGCGATCGACCTGATCGACGAGGCGGGTTCGAAAGTAAGGCTTCACACGTACACGATCCCGCCAAACCTGAAAGAGCTGGAAAGCCGTCTCGAAGACATCCGCAAGGAAAAGGATTCGGCGGTGCAAAGCCAGGAATTCGAAAAAGCGGCGGCGCTTCGCGATACCGAGCAAAAAATCCGCGAAGAGCTTGAAATCACCAAAAACCAATGGAAAGAAAAACAAGGCCGCACCGATTCCGAGGTAACGCCGGAGGATATCGCGCAAGTGGTATCCAGCTGGACCGGAATTCCGGTACGCAAGCTGAAGGAAGAAGAAACCGAACGCCTGCTGAACATGGAGAACATTCTCCATGAACGCGTCATCGGCCAGGAAGAGGCGGTCAAAGCCGTCAGCCGCGCCGTTCGCCGCTCCCGCGCCGGCCTGAAGGATCCGAAACGTCCGATCGGTTCGTTTATTTTCCTCGGTCCTACCGGCGTAGGTAAAACCGAGCTGGCACGCGCCCTTGCGGAAGCGATGTTCGGCGACGAAAATGCGGTCATCCGCATCGACATGTCCGAATACATGGAGAAACACTCCACGTCGAGACTGGTCGGAGCGCCTCCGGGATACGTCGGTTACGAGGAAGGCGGCCAGCTGACCGAGAAGGTTCGCCGCAAACCGTATTCCGTCGTGCTCCTCGACGAAATCGAAAAGGCGCATCCGGAAGTATTCAACATCCTGCTGCAGGTGCTTGAAGACGGACGCTTGACCGACTCCAAAGGCCGCGTGGTCGATTTCCGCAACACGCTGATCATTCTGACGTCCAACGTCGGGGCGGAAGCGATCAAACGGAACTCCACGCTCGGCTTTACGGCGGTCAACGATGCCGGCGCCGACTACAACAACATGAAAGACAAAGTCATGGGCGAGCTGAAGAAAAGCTTCCGTCCGGAGTTCCTGAACCGGATCGACGAAATCATCGTCTTCCACTCGCTGGAAGAGAAGCACATCGCCGAAATCGTCTCGCTGATGGCCGAAGAGCTCCGCAAACGGCTGCGCGAATACGACGTGGACTTTACGCTGACAGACAAGGCCAAAGCGTTCCTGGCGAAGGAAGGCTACGACCCTGCTTTCGGTGCCCGTCCGCTGCGCCGCGCGATTCAGAAGCATATCGAGGACCGTTTGTCCGAAGAGCTTCTGACCGGCAAGGTGGCCAAAGGCGACTCGCTGGTAATCGATGAGGAAAACGGCGAGTTGACGGTAAAAAAGGCGGATAACGTATCCGCAACGTCCGAAGCGTAATGAAAGCTACAGCTTAGTTTAATGAAAAGGATTGACCCGCTGCTGCTGGTTTAGCGGCGGGCCAGTCCTTTTTTTGCGTGACGGGATACGGATGGAACGATGCAAGCCATAAAACCGTTTTTCTATTCTTTATGTAAACTTTTTTCAAATACTTTACGATAAAACTTAATAAATGGTAAAATTATAATAATGCCAATTTTCTGAGTGATCGACAAATTTAGACAAAATCCATTACCTCTAAGGAGAGATCATGGCTAAAACGAAAACGAAATTTTATTGCACAGAATGCGGCTATGAGGCTGCCAAATGGTATGGCAAATGTCCGGGTTGTCAAGCTTGGAATACCATGATCGAAGAAACCGAAAGCGTCATTAAAACGCAGGGGATGAATTCTCCGCTCTTTCATAGTAAAGAAAAGGCGCTTTCGATCATAAATATAGAAAGCAGCAATGAAGCGCGCGTGCATACCGGCATCGGCGAGCTGAACCGCGTGCTCGGCGGAGGGATCGTGCCGGGGTCGCTCATTTTGGTCGGCGGCGATCCGGGGATCGGGAAGTCGACGCTGCTGCTGCAAACCTCGCATGCGTTGACCGTGTCGGGCCTGCGCGTCCTGTATATCTCCGGGGAGGAATCGGTACGCCAGACCAAACTTCGCGCCGACCGGCTCGGAGCCTTGTCTCCGGAGCTGTACGTGCTTTGCGAAACGAACATGGATCTGATCGAGGAAGCGATCAACAGCATTCAACCGCAGTTTCTCGTGATCGACTCCATCCAGACCGTATACATTCCGGAAGTGACGAGCGCTCCGGGCAGCGTGGCCCAGGTCAGGGAGTGCACGGCCCGGTTCATGCGCGTAGCGAAAGGCATGGGCATTGCAACCGTTCTTGTCGGGCATGTTACGAAGGAAGGAGCCATCGCGGGTCCGCGACTGCTTGAACATATGGTGGACTGCGTGCTCTATTTTGAAGGTGAACGGCATCATACGTACCGTTTGCTGCGCGCGGTGAAAAACCGCTTCGGGTCCACGAACGAGATCGGCATTTTCGAAATGAACGAATCCGGACTGGTGGAAGTGGAGAATCCGTCCGAACTGTTTCTGTCCGAACGTCCGCTTGGGGTGGCAGGCTCGACGGTGGTGGCCAGCATGGAAGGAACCCGGCCGGTTTTGGTCGAGCTCCAGGCGCTTGTATCCGCCACGCACTTTCCGTCGCCGCGGCGGATGTGCACGGGCGTCGACCATCACCGGATGGGGCTCATTATCGCCGTGCTGGAGAAACGGATGGGCATGTTCCTCCAGAACCAGGACGCCTATTTGAATGTAGCCGGAGGCGTGAAGCTGGATGAACCGGCGGTCGATTTGGCGATTGCTGTCAGCATCGCCTCCAGCTTTCGAGATATTCCGACAAAACCGTATGACGTGATGTTCGGCGAAGTAGGCTTGACCGGCGAAGTCCGGGCGGTCTCGCGAGCCGAGCAGCGGGTAAGGGAAGCCGAGAAGCTCGGCTTCAAACGGATCATCATGCCGGAAAAAAGCTTGAAGGGGTGGAAGCACCCCAAAGGAATCGAAATCATTGGCATCAATACCGTGGCAGATGCGCTAGCGGTCGCGTTAGATTAGGGGGCATAAGAGATGAAGGAACCGAGCCAATTGGATAAAATGAATGACCTGCTCAAGCTGGTTGCACCAGGCACCCCGTTTCGGGACGGCCTGGAAAACGTGCTGCGAGCCAAAACCGGCGGGCTGCTTGTCGTCGGCTACAGTCCGGAAGTGATGGAGGTGGTCGACGGCGGTTTTTCGATCAACTGCGATTTTTCGCCGAACTACCTATACGAGCTTGCCAAGATGGACGGAGCGATCATTTTGAGCGAGGACCTGAAGCGGATTCTGTACGCCAACACCCAGCTGATTCCGGATTCCTCCATTTCCTCGACCGAAACGGGCATCCGCCACCGTACCGCGGAGCGCGTCGCCAAGCAGACCGGAAAGCTGGTCGTGTCGATTTCGCAACGCCGCAACATTATCACTTTATATCAAGGCACGCTTCGATATGCGCTGAAGGAAATCGGCGTTATTCTGACGAAGGCGAACCAGGCGCTGCAAACGCTGGAAAAATACCGGGCGGTGCTGAACCAGTCGCTTACCAACCTCTCGGCATCGGAATTCGAAGAGCTGGTGACGGTACCGGAGGTCGTCAATGTCATTCAGCGGGTCGAAATGGTGCTGCGCATCAAAATGGAGATCAAGCGCTATATCAATGAGCTGGGCAACGAAGGCCGGCTGATCAGCATGCAGATGGAAGAGCTCGTCAGCAACATGGAAGAGGAAGCATGGCTTCTGTACAAGGATTACGCCCGCGAAGACAACGACGACAAAATCCGCGAGATGATATCCGGACTGAAGCGGGCTACCGACGATGAACTGCTGGATATCCATTACGTCATGCGGCTTCTCGGCTATCCGATCTCGGCGGCGAATTCGGAGGAATCGATCGCTCCGCGCGGATACCGCATCCTGAACAAAATTCCGCGGCTGCCGAACGTCATCATCCATAATTTGGTCGAGCGTTTCGGCCGGCTTCCGCATATCATGATGGCAACCATCGAGGAATTGGATGAAGTGGATGGAATTGGCGAAGTCAGAGCCCGCAACATCAAGGAAGGTTTGAAGCGGTTGCAGGAGCAAGTGTTCATTGACAGACAAATTTAAATGCCATACAATCAAGTGATGATACGGGGGTACTAAAAAAATTCGAGGTGAAATAATGTTTACGAAATCAATTCCGAACATGTTTACGTTAGGTAACTTGTTTCTCGGAATGGTAGGAATTATGCTGGCCTTTGACAACAAATTCAGCTTGGCAGCCATCATGATCATTATTGCGATGCTTTGCGACGGATTGGACGGCCGGGTGGCCCGGGCGCTCAATGCACAAAGTGAATTCGGCAAGGAACTGGATTCTCTCTCGGATGTCATTTCTTTTGGAGTTGCACCCGCACTTATCATGTACGTTACTTCTTTTCATGGCATGCACCATGCGCTCATCTGGGCCGTGACGGCCATATTCCCGATTTGCGGCGCTTTGCGCCTCGCAAGGTTTAACGTTCAATCCGGGATTCCGGGCTATTTCATTGGTTTGCCTATACCGGCTGCAGGTGGCGTTTTGGCCACGTTGTCGCTGTTCCATAAAGAAATTTCGGCTCCTTACATGATTTTTGCCATGTTGGTCCTGTCGTATTTGATGGTTAGCACGGTGAAGTATCCGAATTTCAAGAAAGTGGGGCTCCCGAAAAAAGCCGTGATGTACGCCCCCGTCGTGATTATCGCGGGAGTCGCCGTCGCCGTGATTTTTCCGGATCAGATATCCAAGCTTATTTTCGTTCCGCTGGTACTGTATGCGGCCTACGGATTAAAGCAAAACGTGGAGAAGCTGACCCGCAGACGGAATCATGACCAATCGGCGGATCAAAACGTGTTTAACGATCATTCCTAGCCGGAAAAAATAAAAAGCATTTATTTCTCGCTGTCCGCAGCGGAAATAAATGCTTTTTTTGTTGCCGTTTATTCGAATGCGCGGGATTTCTTTCGTTCTATGACAGATTAAACAAGCCAAGCGTGGAGCATTTCTGGGACTCCTTCTGGACCACTTCATCCATGTTGATGCCGAGGAGGTTGCACAAGGCCGACATGTAAAAAATATTGCGTCCCA
Source organism: Paenibacillus cookii (assembly GCF_018333375.1). GTDB lineage: Bacteria > Bacillota > Bacilli > Paenibacillales > Paenibacillaceae > Paenibacillus_AQ > Paenibacillus_AQ cookii. The sequence continues at coordinate 54,038 of NZ_BORW01000032.1, read as the reverse complement.
GTTCGGCGCTGATGATTTCCTTGCAATTTTCGCATAACTCTCCGCGTACGTGAGTCCGGGCCACGTCTTTCGCTTCCTCCAGGCTCACTTCGGGTTCAAAGGACTGTTTGGTGGCGTGGAGTTCGATACAGCCGCAGTCCGTAACGGCCTTGGCAACAGCCCGGTTGACGGATGCGCTGCTTTGCCCGTTTTTGGACAAGACATCCAGCAGACTGCGGTGACGGAGCAACAATTCGGAAACCTGATCCTGAAAAGCCTGTAAACTTGGTGCGCTCATTTTTCCTTTTCACCTCTAGCTTAAGAATTGAGTTCATTATATGCCAGGCATTTGCCCATTTTCAACCAAAATTGAGACTCCTAACGAAAGGACCTTTTGCAGATCCGATAGAAAAATTTGGGCTGCGAAGGATTATGTGCTCCAAAATTGGACCATACTGCTAAGGAAATATGTATGACTGATACAATCAAGGAGGTGTGGGAACTTATGCTGAGAAAATTCATCGTGGCGTTTGCCGGTCTGTGCGGCGCTTGGACAGGTTATTCCCTTCATCAATCAGCCGGATGGACGTTCCCGAGTTTAGGTATTGATCAATCCGTATGGGGCAGCTTGATGTTTGCAGGACTTGGAGCAATTTTATTTTTGTTGATAGGTTCCCTGTGCGCTCAGGCGCTCGCGGCACGCTTTCAATCGATGATCCAGATGTTTGCGGGAATGCCGATGAATGAACTGGCGGCGGGAGCGGCCGGTTTGACGGGAGGTTTGCTGTTATCCCTGCTGATCTATCCGAGCCTTGCTTGGGCGGGAAAAGCGGGTGAGATTGCAGCCGTGGGGCTGACGTTGTTTTGCGGATACATCGGATTCCGGGTCGGTTTGGACAAAAAAGACGAGCTGGCGACGCTGTGGACCTCGGGACGGTGGAGCAAGGCCGATGCGTACGAGGACCGGAAAATCGAAGAGCATAAAATTTTGGACACCAGCGTCATTATCGACGGCCGCATCGCGGATATTTGCAAAACCGGGTTTATCGAAGGAACGATCGTCATTCCCGAGTTCGTGCTCGAAGAGCTGCAGCATATCGCGGATTCGTCGGATTTGCTCAAACGCAACCGCGGCCGCAGAGGGCTCGATATTTTGAACAAAATCCAGAAGGAGCTGGACGTTCGGGTCCTGATCTACGAAGGGGATTTCGAGGAAATTTCCGAAGTCGACAGCAAGCTGGTCAAGCTGGCCAAGGTGCTGCAGGGGAAAGTCGTCACCAACGATTTCAACCTGAACAAGGTGTGCGAGCTGCAGGGCGTGTCGGTGCTTAACATCAATGATCTGGCAAACGCCGTAAAGCCGGTCGTGCTGCCGGGAGAAGAGATCATGGTACAGGTCATCAAGGACGGCAAAGAACACGGCCAAGGCGTGGCCTATCTGGATGACGGCACGATGATCGTGGTCGAGGGCGGGCGCGATTACATCGGCAGCATGATGGAAGTGCTGGTGACAAGCGTGCTTCAAACTTCGGCCGGACGGATGATCTTCGCCAAACCGAAACTGTTGGAAAAAGCCCAGTAAAAGGGGTATGATGGGGGTATACATTTTTTCTTACGGTGGTTGAGGAGGCAAATCTCGTTTTGGACAATCAAAATAGCGTGGGCGTCGTGGTGGTTTCCGCGGGCAAGGGTTCAAGAATGGGGACCCGCGAAAGCAAGCAGTACCTGCTAATGGACGACAAGCCCATCGTGATCCATACATTGGAGGTTTTCGACCGGATGCCGCTGGTTCGGGAAATCGTCCTGGTGACCGGAGCGGAAGACATCGAACGATGCGCCGGGTGGATTGACCGGTACGGGCTTCGCAAAGTGGCGAAAATCGTGCCGGGCGGCAAGGAAAGACAGCAGTCCGTGTATAAAGGCTTGTTAGAGATCAGCACGGAATGGGTAATGGTTCATGACGGCGTCAGACCGTTTGTCGAACCGGAAAGAATCGAGGCATGCCATCAAAAAGCCCTGCTCACCGGGGCGGCGGTACTGGCGGTTCCCGTGAAGGATACCATCAAGTGGGTGAGCGGTTCGGGAATGATCGAAGGAACCCCCGACCGCCGAAGTCTGTGGGCGATCCATACCCCACAGGCTTTTCGTCTTTCCGATTTGAAAAAAGCGCATGAGCTGGCCGAGGCCGACGGCTTCGTCGGCACGGACGATTCCATGCTCGTGGAACGAATGGGCATTCCCGTTGCGGTCGTCGAAGGCAGTTACACCAACATCAAAATCACGACGCCGGAAGATCTGGAGTATGCCGCATTCATGTTAAAACGCAGGGGAGAGAAGAGTAGATGATACGAGTAGGACAAGGATTTGACGTGCATCAGCTGGTGGAAGGCAGGCCGTGCATCATCGGGGGCGTCACCATTCCTTACGAAAAAGGCTTGCTTGGCCATTCCGACGCGGACGTGCTTTTGCACGCGGTGACCGATGCGATTCTCGGCGCGCTGGGGCTTGGCGATATCGGCAAGCATTTTCCGGATACCGATCCGAAATTCAAGGACGCAGATAGTTTGAAGCTGCTGCTGCATGTATGGGAGATGGCCAAGGAGCGGGGATACCGCCTGGGGAACATCGACTCCACCATCATCGCGCAGAAGCCGAAAATGGCGCCGTACATCCCGCAGATGGCCGAGGTGATCGCCCGCGCCCTTGATGCGGACCTGGAACAGGTGAACGTCAAGGCGACGACGACCGAACAGCTCGGCTTCACCGGCAGAGGCGAAGGAATCGCGGCGCAATCGGTTGTCTGCCTTGTCAAAGATGTGCTATCATCTTGAAGGATTTGAGCGGTAGAAACGTAAGTAAACACAATGCGGAGGGGTATGACCATGACTGATAAAGTTCGCGTACGGTACGCACCGAGTCCTACGGGACATTTACATATCGGAAACGCCAGAACGGCGCTGTTCAACTATTTGTATGCCCGCAATCAGGGCGGGGACTTCGTGATCCGGATCGAGGATACCGACGTCAAGCGCAACATCGCCGGGGGCGAAGAAAGCCAGCTGAAATATTTGAAATGGCTCGGCCTCGATTGGGACGAAAGCATCGATATCGGCGGGGAGTACGGACCTTACCGTCAGACCGAACGTCTCGACATTTACAACAAATACACGCAGGAGCTGCTGGACAGAGGGCTTGCTTATTACTGTTACTGCACGGAAGAAGAGCTTGAAAAGGAACGGGAAGAGCAGCTTGCGCGCGGCGAAACCCCGCGTTATTCCGGCAAGCACCGCAATCTGACCGAAGAGCAGCGCAAGGCGTACGAAGCGGAAGGGCGCGTGGCAAGCATCCGTTTCCGCGTTCCCGAAAACAAAACGTATACGTTCGACGATATGGTCAAAGGAACGATTTCGTTTAATACCCAGGATACCGGCGACTTCGTCATCGTCAAAAAAGACGGCATTCCGACATACAACTACGCGGTCGTCATCGACGATCACCTGATGCAAATCAGCCACGTGCTGCGCGGGGAAGACCATATTTCCAACACGCCGCGGCAGCTGATGATTTATGAAGCGCTCGGCTGGGAGCCGCCGCGTTTCGGCCATATGACGCTGATCGTGAACGAAAACCACAAAAAGCTCAGCAAACGGGACGAATCGATCATCCAGTTCATCGAGCAATACGACCAGCTCGGATATTTGCCCGAAGCGCTCGTCAACTTCATCGCCCTGCTCGGCTGGTCGCCCGAAGGGGAAGAGGAGATCTACAGCCTGGAGGAATTGATCAAAATCTTCAATCCGGACCGTCTGTCGAAAAGCCCGGCGGTGTTTGACCAGAACAAGCTGGCGCACCTGAACAACGCATACATTAAAAAAGCCGACCCGGAACGTATCGCCAAGCTTGCGATTCCGCATTTGCAAAAAGCGGGCCGCCTTCCTGCCGAGCTTTCCGCCGAACAGGAAGCGTGGGCGAAAAAACTGGTTGCCCTGTACCAAGAGCAAATGGTCGCCGCTTCGGACATCGTCGAATTATCGGCCATGTTTTTCCGGACCCATCTGGAAGTGGACGCCGAAGCCCTGCCGATTTTGGGCGAGGAGCATGTGCCGGCCGTGCTGAAAGCCTTGCTTGAAAAAATCGAAGCTTCCGCCGAATATTCGGCGCCGCAGATCGCGGCCATGATCAAAGAGGTGCAAAAGGAAACGGGCTTTAAAGGCAAACAGCTCTTTATGCCGATCCGCGTGGCGCTGACGGGCCAGATGCACGGGCGCGACCTGAACGAAACGATCTATTTGCTCGGCAAGGACCGGGTCATCGAACGGCTGAGATCGCAGATCAAGGGAGCTTGACCGGGAAGGCTGCGCCCAAATCCCGAAAACTTTCTTGTCAGCCCGATGTATTTTCGGATATAATAACTACCAAAATAAGATCTATAGAGCCTGTCTATAAGAACAGGCCGGATATTATAGACGAAGTGATCGAAAGAGCGATGAGCAGGAGAAGTACGCTTTAGCCTCAGGCATTTACCAGAGAGGATAACCTCATGGAGAATTTGCTTTCCATGCTGGCTGGAAGTTATCCATATGCCGGCTGCGGAAATGCGCCTGTGAGCTGCATGGATGAGCGGTTCCGTCCGGAGCCGTTAGACTATGCCGGAAGGTCCCCCGTTATCAGGGCAATCGAGTGGAATCCAGCCGTGCGCATCAGAAAGAACGACGCGCCGATCAGGCCGGATTCAAGCAGAGTGGAACCGCGTATCATAACGCCTCTGCAGCGTAAGCTGCCGAGGCGTTTTTTGGTTTTCAGGCGAGCCGCCGGGCGGCGGCAGCCTGCGCTTATGGGAGCGAAGGAAGAGAAGAGCACAAAGAGGGGAACGGACATGTTTAAAAGAATCAGATCGGACATCCAGACGGTATTTGAAAACGATCCGGCCGCCAGAAGCCTGTTCGAAGTGGTATTTACCTACTCGGGATTGCACGCCATCTGGGCTCACCGGATCGCGCACAAGCTGTACACCCGCCGATGGTTCACCCTTGCCCGCGTCATTTCGCAGTTCAGCCGTTTCATGACGGGAATCGAAATCCACCCCGGCGCGAAAATCGGCAACAGGCTCTTTATCGACCACGGCATGGGCGTCGTGATTGGGGAAACCTGCGAGATCGGCGACGACGTCGTCATTTACCAGGGCGTAACGCTTGGCGGTACGGGGAAGGAAAAAGGCAAACGCCATCCGACGATCGGCAACAACGTCGTCATCGCTTCCGGCGCAAAGGTTCTGGGTTCTTTTAAGGTGGGCGACCAAAGCAACATTGGAGCCAACTCCGTCGTGCTCAAGGAAGTACCGCCGAACAGTACGGTCGTCGGCATTCCGGGCCGGATCGTGAAGCAGGACGGCCGCCGCGTCGACCGGCTCAGCCACCAGCTGCCCGACCCGATCGTCGATTCGCTTCGCAGCATGCAGCAGGAGATCGACCGGCTTCGCAGCGAACTGGAAAACCTGAAAAGCGAACGCGGCGAGCTGGTCCGAATCCATGCCGCACGGGAACCGGAGCAGGGGGAATAAAGCCCGTTCCGGGCAAGGACGTTGCACGCGGGAGGCGGAAGCCGACGCCGATGATTCGCCTGAATCGCGATTGGATAAGAAAGATAAGAAAAACCGAGGATTTTGGCTGAAAATCCCGAACGAAAGGAAAAGTGACTATGGCGCTTCAAATATATAATACGTTGACACGCTCCAAAGAAGAGTTTGTACCGATGGAACCGGGAAAGGTAAAAATGTATGTGTGCGGGCCGACCGTGTATGACTACATTCATATCGGCAACGCCCGTCCCATGATCTTTTTCGACGTGGTCCGCACGTACCTGGAGCAAATCGGCAACGAGGTCAATTACGTCGTCAACTTCACGGACGTGGACGACAAGCTGATCCGGAAGGCAGAGCAAATGGGCAGCACCGTGCCGGAGGTTGCCGATACGTTCATCAAGGCTTATTACGAGGATCTGGAAGGACTGGGCATCGAAAAGGCAACGGTCAATCCGCGAGTCACCGAGAACATGGACAATATCATCGCTTTCATTCGGGAGCTGGAGGAGAAAGGCTTCGCATACGAAAAAGGCGGCGACGTCTTCTACCGTACGAACAAATTCCCGGATTACGGCAAGCTGTCGCACCAAAAGCTGGATGAACTCCAGTTCGGGATCCGGATCAACGTCGACGAGCGAAAGGAAAATCCGGAGGATTTCGTGCTTTGGAAAGCGGCGAAACCCGGCGAAATTTATTGGTCCAGCCCGTGGGGAGACGGACGTCCGGGTTGGCATATCGAATGCTCGGCCATGGCCCGCCGTTATTTGGGGGACACGATCGACATCCACGGGGGCGGGCAGGATTTGCAGTTCCCGCACCATGAATGCGAAGTGGCCCAATCCGAAGCGCTGACGGGCGAGCCGTTGGCGCGCTACTGGATGCATAACGGCTACATCAAAATCAACAACGAAAAAATGTCGAAATCGCTCGGCAACGGCATACTCGTCAAAGATTTGCGCAAGGAATTCAAAAAAGAAGCGATCCGCTATTTCATGCTTTCGACGCATTACCGCAACCCGCTGAACTTCAACGCCGAAACGATGAATCAGGCGACGAACAGCGTGGAGCGCATCGCGAACGCCGTCTCCAACCTGAAGCACCGCCTGGAAACGGTGACGCCCGACGGGCATGGAGCGGTCCGCGAGGAGCTGAAGCAGAAGCTGGACGGCATTTTGAGTCAGTATTACGACAAAATGAACGACGACTTCAACACGCCGGATGCGATTACCTCGGTTTTCGAATGGGTCAACGAAACGAATTCGCTGCTGCAGCAGCCTGTCGTCAATCCGGAAGAGCTGAAGCTGATGCTGTCCGCCTTCGAACAACTGAACGCCGTGCTTCGCCTGTATGGCGGGGAAGACGCCGTGCTTTTGGATGAAGAAGTCGAACAACTGATCGTGGAGCGCGCGCAGGCCCGCAAGGATAAAAACTGGAGCCGTGCCGACGAAATCCGCGACCAGCTGGCGGCGCAGGGGATCGTGCTGGAGGATACGGCGCAAGGCATGCGCTGGCGGCGCAAATGAGCGGCCGGGACAATGCAGGGCTGCCGCCGGAAGCGGGGGATGAATGGAACGGCTGGTTCGAATACCCGCCTTCCAGGCAGCCTCGGCTGATTCCCCCGATCGTGCTTGCGTACATCGGGGATGCCATTTATGAAGTGGCGGTCAGGCAGTACCTGATTTCCAAACGGAACCTGAAGCCGAACCAGCTTCACCACCAAGCGACCGGCATCGTATCCGCGAAAGCGCAAAGCCGGATTCTGGCGGCGCTCGAGCCCGTCTTGACCGACGAGGAGAAGGACGTCGTCAGGCAAGGGCGCAACGCCAAATCCGGCAGCATTCCGAAAAACGCGAACGTGCTCGAATATCGTCATGCCACGGCGTTCGAGAGTTTGATCGGGTATTTGTATTACGCGCAGCGGCACGACCGGATGCGGGAGCTCATCGGCATGGGAATCGAATACATGCTGCAGCAGAGTCATATCAAATAAAGCTAGTGGAGGATATCATGGAGGAAGAAATTATCGGCGGGAAGCATTCGGTCATCGAAGCGCTGAAATCCGGCCGCACGATCAATAAAATCTGGGTTGCCGAAAATGCGCAAAAGCATTTGACGCAGCCGATCGTCGTCGAGGCGAAAAAACTCGGCGTCGTCATCCAGCACGTAGACAAGCGCAAGCTCGACCAGCTGGCGCCGGGCGTTCAGCATCAAGGCGTCGTGGCCCAGGCCGCCCCTTACGCTTACGCCGAAGTGGAGGACATCTTGCAGGCTGCCGAACAGAAAGGGGAGCCGCCGTTCATTTTGCTTTTGGACGAAATCGAGGATCCGCATAACCTGGGGTCGATCCTTCGTACGGCGGATTGCACCGGCGTGCACGGCGTCATCGTTCCGAAGCGCCGTTCGGCGCAGGTGACCGCCACCGTGTCCAAAACTTCGGCCGGCGCGGCCGAATACGTGCCGGTAGCCAGAGTCACCAACCTGGGGCAAACGATCGATTCTTTGAAGGAAAAAGGGATCTGGGTCGTAGGTACCGATGTGTCGGCCGCTGCGGGGATCTACGAAACGAATGTTTTCGACGGGCCCGTAGCCATCGTCATCGGCAACGAAGGCAAAGGCATGGGGCGGCTGATCCGGGAAAAATGCGACGTTCTGGTCAAGCTGCCGATGAACGGGCGGATCAACTCGCTGAACGCCTCCGTGGCCGCCGGCGTGGTCATGTACGAAGTATTGCGGCGCCGCACCCAAGGTTAGATCGGGATGGCGGATTTGCGGGACGTGCTCCTGGTGGACGGCTACAATATGATCGGTGCTTGGCCGTCTCTTGCGAAGCTGTCGCAAATCAGCATGCAGGAGGCGCGTGACAATCTGCTAAGCAAACTGGCCGATTACCAGGCTTTTACCGGCCGGAAGGTGATCGCCGTCTTTGATGCGTATCGGGTGCCGGGGCTTGGCAAAGCCTTTTCCCAAAGCAAAGTTCAGGTTTACTTCACGAAAGAGAAGGAAACTGCCGATGAATGCATAGAGCGGCTGGTCGGGGAACTCAGCCTCCGCAGCCGCAAAATCTATGTGGCCACCAGCGACTTCATCGAGCAGCATGTCATCTTCGCTCGCGGCGCGCTGCGGCTTTCCGCCCGGGAACTGCTTATCGAAGTGGAAAACTGCGAAAAGGCGATTCAGCATCGGATTCAGCGCGAGCATGCGCCGAAGACGAGAAATACGCTGGACGGCAAGCTGAAACCGGAGCTTAGGGAGTTATTCGAGAAATGGCGCAGGGAATGACAGAAATTGGAACCAATTACAAATTTGCATCTCTTGACAATTTTGTTAGCGGTGTTCTTTTTTAGGTAATACGTGGTTGACGGTGTCAACTGCCATCATTTATACTGTTCGTATATTTCACAGAGTAACGGGTACCTTGCGTTGCAGCCGGGGGGATTCTTGGTGAGTGTAGACCTCAAAGAATTAACGTTGTCGGATTACGAGTACAAGTCGGATGAGGACGTCGTCGAATATTTTCGTGAAGGCGATAGCGAAGCGCTCGAGTTTTTGATTAACAAGTACCGGAATTTCGTGCGCGCCAAAGCCAGGTCTTACTTTCTGATCGGCGCCGACCGGGAGGATATCATTCAGGAAGGCATGATCGGATTATACAAATCGATCCGTGATTTTCGGGTGGACAAGCAGTCTTCGTTCAAGGCTTTCGCCGAGCTCTGCATCACGCGGCAGATTATTACGGCGATCAAGACGGCGACGAGACAGAAGCATATTCCACTGAATTCTTATGTCTCTTTGGACAAGCCGATTTACGATGAAGATTCCGACCGGACGCTCCTGGACGTCATTTGCGGTTCGCAGGTGTCGGACCCGGAGGAATTGATCATCAACCAGGAAGAGTTCGTGGGTCTGGAGGACAAGATGTCCGAGATTTTAAGCGACCTGGAACGCAAAGTGCTGATGCTGTATTTGGACGGCCGTTCCTATCAGGAGATTGCGGTCGACCTCAAGCGGCATGTGAAATCGATTGACAACGCCTTGCAGCGTGTCAAACGCAAATTGGAACGTTATTTGGAAGTTCGCGACAATTAGACGCTCGGTAACGAAAAGGCTCTTAACGGAGTCTTTTTTTCACAATTGGACATGACAAGGTTTAAGCGCCACAGGAATGAATCATAATGGTAAATGAATGCAGGCGGCTTTCAGTAGAGGAAAAAGGCTTGAAAACACTAGGGATGTAGCGATCCCGGCATGCCGGAAACAGGGCTATTCTTTCGTTGACACGGTTTAACCCTTATGATAAAGTGTTTTAGGTAGGCCTAAATTCGCGTGTTTTAATGGATGAGCAGGCAAAGACCGCAAGGTTTTTGTTTCTTATTCATTTCGCAAGAACGGTTTTTTCTTTTCAGCAATGAAGGGCTTGGGCTGTTCTGCTAGGGAAATATAGAGCCTTCTGAAAAGAAGGACGTCTTCGGGAGGTGCACAGCATGCGGGTAATTATCACTTTGGCTTGTACGAACTGCAAACAAAGAAACTACACAACTACCAAAAACAAGCGAAATCACCCCGACCGCATGGAGATGAAGAAATTTTGCAAGTTCTGTAACGAGCAAACTCCTCATCGCGAAACCAGATAGTTTTTTGGAGGTGTAGTCGGCGTGAAAAGTAGTTTCAAGTCTCTGTTTTCCTTTTTCTCTGAAAGCTGGGCGGAGCTCAAAAAAGTTCGCTGGCCTAATCGTAAAGAGCTGACGAATTATACTCTGATCGTCCTCGGCACCATTGTATTCGTCACGATTTATTTTTGGGTTCTGGATATCGGCATTTCCGCTGTGATCGAAGCGATTATTTAAGAAGGGTCCCGGGTGGCTTGATATGGAAACTATGGAAAAAAGATGGTACGTTGTTCATACCTATTCCGGGTATGAGAACAAGGTCAAGGCCAATTTGGAGAAACGCGTCGAGTCCATGGGCATGGAGGACAAGATATTCCGCGTTCTTGTTCCGATGGAAGAAGAAGTGGTAAACAAGGACGGCAAGAAAAAAACCGTCATGAGAAAAGTTTACCCGGGGTATGTCTTGGTTGAAATGATCCAAACCGACGACTCTTGGTATGTTGTCCGCAACACGCCGGGGGTGACGGGCTTCGTTGGTTCGACGGGGTCGGGTTCCAAACCTACGCCTTTGCTTCCGGAAGAAGTAGATCAAATCCTGAAGCATATGGGCATGGAAGAACCTAAACCAAAAATCGAATTCGACATTAAGGAATCCGTGCGGATCAAGGTTGGTCCATTTGCGAATTTTGTGGGCTCTGTAGAGGAAATTCTCGCCGACAAGAGCAAACTCAAAGTTCACGTCAACATGTTTGGACGGGAAACCCCGCTTGAGCTGGATTATACTCAGGTGGAGAAGATATAAATATTTTCTTCAGGTTTCTTGTGGGAGGGGCGCAAACGTCCCGTTAACCACTTTTGAAGGAGGTGTCTTACATGGCAAAAAAGGTAATCAAAATGGTAAAACTGCAAATTCCTGCAGGTAAAGCGAATCCGGCTCCGCCAGTAGGTCCTGCATTGGGTCAAGCAGGTGTCAACATCATGGCATTCTGTAAAGAATTCAACGCTCGTACCGCTGACCAGGCTGGTCTGATCATTCCGGTTGAAATCTCGGTATTTGAAGACCGTTCCTTTACGTTTATCACGAAAACTCCACCGGCTGCAGTTCTGCTTCGCGTAGCTGCAAAAATCGAGAAAGGTTCCGGCGAACCTAACAAGAAAAAGGTGGCAACGGTTAAACGCGACAAGGTCCGTGAAATCGCTGAAACAAAAATGCCTGACCTGAACGCTGCTTCCGTCGAAGCTGCTATGCGTATGGTCGAAGGTACTGCCCGCAGCATGGGTATCACGATCGAAGACTAATTTTATTTTCGGTTTTTCTGCGACAACCGGTCGATTGGGACCGGCATATGTGGGAGGAATTTCCGTTAAAACCACAAAGGAGGAACAAACATGGCGAAACATGGTAAGAAATATGTTGAAGCTGCCAAGCTGATTGACAGCGAAGCATTTTACGAGCCAGCAGAAGCCGTTGAGCTTGTGAAAAAGGCTGCGACTGCCAAATTCGACGAAACCGTTGAAGTTGCAGTTCGTTTGGGCGTAGACCCACGTAAACAAGACCAAGCCGTTCGCGGCGTCGTTGTCCTGCCTCACGGCACGGGTAAAACGCAACGCGTATTGGTATTTGCGAAAGGTGACAAAGCGAAAGAAGCGGAAGCGGCTGGCGCGGATTATGTTGGCGATCAGGACATGATCAACAAAATCCAACAAGGCTGGTTCGAATTCGACGTCTGCGTAGCTACACCTGACATGATGAGCGAAGTCGGTAAACTGGGTCGTCTGCTCGGCGGTAAAGGCCTCATGCCTAACCCTAAAGCAGGCACGGTTACATTCGATGTTGCCAAAGCGGTTCAAGAGATCAAAGCGGGTAAAATCGAATACCGTCTGGATAAAGCAGGTCAAATTCACGCTCCGATCGGTAAAGTATCCTTTGATGCGGCGAAACTGAATGAGAACCTCAAAGCTCTCATCGACGCCCTCAACCGTGCTAAACCGGCAGCTGCGAAAGGCGTTTATCTGAAAGGGATCGCAGTATCCTCGACGATGGGCCCAAGCGCTCGCGTGAACACAGCTTCTTTCAGATAAGAAATTAACGTTGACTTCCGTCGCGTTATCTGATAATCTGTAAAAGTTGTTGTGAAAGAACTGACCATTAAAGTTGAATATGCTTACCGTAGACAGTAGGTGCCCCGCAAAGGCTTAATTTCCTACCGAGGTGTTGTGATAGAATGAGGATGGTTGCTCCTGACGTTCGTGTGGACAATCATCATTTATCAGGCCTTCGTGATTCTACGGAGGCTTTTTACATGCCTAGAATCATTAGGAACGGGAAGCAAGTCAGACTTTTCATCCAAACGATAGCAGTACATGTTCCGGTCGTTTAGGTACCGGACAGCGAAACTTTCAGGAGGTGTGAACATTGGCAAACGCAAAAGTGATTCAAGCGAAACAAGAAGCAGTGGAAGCAATCACGGCTAAGCTGCGCGAAAGCGCATCTACCGTTGTTGCCGACTACCGTGGATTGAACGTTGCCCAAGTGACCGAACTGCGTAAGCAGCTTCGCGAAGCCGGCATCGAATTCCAGGTTCTGAAAAACTCATTGCTGCGTCGCGCTACCGCTGCTGCCGAGCTGACAGAACTGGACGAAGTGTTGACCGGTCCTACAGCGATTGCATTCAGTGGTGAAGATGCCGTAGCTCCAGCGAAAATCCTTAACGATTTTGCTAAGAAAAACGATGCATTGAAATTGAAAGGTGGCGTGGTCGAAGGTCGTGTCGTCGGCGTTGACCAAGTCAAAGCGCTGGCAGAACTGCCATCCCGCGAAGGTCTCCTTTCCATGCTCCTCAGCGTGCTTCAAGCTCCTGTGCGCAACTTCGCGCTTGCAGTTAAAGCCGTTGCAGAGAAAGAAGAACAAGGCGCGTAAGCACCTGTTCCTCGATGCAGTATTGAAAGACAAACACAAAAACTTTAATTATAAAATGGAGGTTTAACCATGAGTAAAGAGCAAATCTTGGAAGCAATCAAAGGCATGACTGTATTGGAACTGAACGATCTGGTTAAAGCAATCGAAGAAGAATTCGGCGTAACTGCTGCAGCTCCAGTTGCTGTAGTAGGCGGCGCTGCTGGCGCTTCCGAAGCTGCTGAGCAAACTGAATTCGACGTAATTCTGGCTAGCGCTGGCGCTTCCAAAATCAACGTTATCAAAGCGGTTCGCGAAATCACTGGCCTCGGCTTGAAAGAAGCTAAAGACCTGGTTGACAACGCACCAAAACCACTCAAAGAAAAAGTGGGTAAAGAAGAAGCTGATTCCATCAAAGCTAAATTGGAAGAAGCAGGCGCTACTGTAGAAGTGAAGTAATTCCTTCTTACGAGTGATTAAACATAACAAACCCCTTGAAAATTCAAGGGGTTTGTTTTTGTAAACGGGATTCCCCGTTTGGGTGGATTGAAATGAAACTGATCGGGACAATCTGTAAAAGGAAGACGAAACGAGACGGAGGGACGGCATGTCACAGCATTATTATTCGAATCAGCCTGAAGCCGGCCATGACCGGCGGGAGCTGGAGGAACGGTTGCGGGGACAGATCTTCAGGTTTATCAGCGACGCGGGCGTATTCTCCAAAAAAGGTATAGACTACGGCAGCAAGGTGCTGATCGAAGCGATGGATATTCCGCAGCATGCCGAAGTTTTGGACGTGGGCTGCGGGTACGGCCCGATCGGTTTTGCGGCCGCCAAACTTGCCGCCAGCGGTCATGTGACCATGCTTGACGTGAACTCCCGTGCAGTCGCCCTGGCGAAGGAAAACGCAAAGCTGAACGGCATTCAAAACGTAACCATTCTGGAGAGCGATTTGTTTGCGGCCGTGCAGGGAAAAACCTTCGATGTCGTGCTGACCAACCCGCCGATCCGTGCCGGCAAAGAAACCGTGCATGCGATTTTCGAACAGGCCTACGCGCACTTGAAAAACGGAGGTTCCTTGTGGATCGTCATTCAGAAAAAGCAGGGAGCGCCTTCGGCGAAAGCCAAGCTGGAGAGCTTGTTTGGACAGGTCGAGGAAGTGACGAAGGATAAAGGGTACCGGATTTTTAAGGCAACAAAAACTTTTCGGTAATTTGCAATAGGACTATTGACTTGAAAATACTGATGTGATATTATTATAAAATGTCAGTATTAGGATAGGCTTCTTGTCTTTAGTTGACTGAAATGTCAATAGTTTTTATGCGGAGAGATGCATAAACAAGAGCATGTTCACGTATAATATGTACATTTTGGGCAAATCTACAGGATATGAAGCCACTTCCGTGTTTAGCTAGGAAGACCATGGATAAGTTGCTCTTTGTTCGAAAGCATTCGGGTAAGGGCTTTTCTTTATTTGTGGATGGAATCCTCTGCATGAATCCATTATAAGGTTCCAAACAGAGGTTCGCAATCAATTTTTGAAGTGAGTAGACATGAGGGGTGAGTTAAAGTTGGCAGGACATCTTGTTCAGTATGGTCGACGCACTCGGCGAAGTTATGCGCGAATTAATGAAGTACTTGAGGTTCCGAACCTGATCGAAATCCAACAAAAATCATACGAATGGTTTTTGGAGGAAGGATTGCGCGAAATGTTCCAGGATATCTCGCCAATTCAGGATTTTACGGGAAATTTGGTGCTGGAGTTCATTGACTACAGCCTTGGTGAACCGAAATACACCGTCGATGACGCGAAGGAACGCGACGTGACGTATGCGGCGCCTTTGCGGGTGAAGGTGCGGCTCATCAACAAAGAAACCGGAGAAGTCAAAGAACAGGAAGTATTCATGGGTGATTTCCCTCTGATGACGGAAACCGGTACGTTTATCATCAATGGCGCAGAACGGGTCATTGTCAGCCAGTTGGTACGCTCTCCTAGCGTCTACTTCAGCACGAAAGTCGATAAAAACGGCAAAAAGACGTACACCGCGACGGTCATTCCGAACCGCGGGGCATGGCTTGAACTGGAGACGGATGCGAAGGACATCATGTATGTCCGCATTGACCGTACCCGTAAAATTCCGGTTACCGTTTTGCTGAGAGCGCTTGGTTTCGGCAGCGACGCCGAAATTTTGGACCTGCTCGGTAACGACGAATATATCCGCAACACGCTTGATAAAGACAACACCGATTCGACGGAAAAAGCGCTCATCGAAATCTATGAACGCCTTCGTCCGGGCGAACCGCCTACGCTGGATAACGCGAAAAGCCTCCTCGTAGCGCGCTTCTTTGATCCGAAAAGATATGATCTGGCCAATGTCGGCCGTTATAAAATCAATAAAAAGCTTCACATCAAAAACCGTCTGTTCAACCAGCGCCTTGCCGAAACGCTGATCGACACCCAAACGGGCGAAATCATCGCGGAAGCCGGCCAAATGGTTGACCGTCGTTTGCTGGACGAGATCATGCCGCATCTGGATACGATGGTGGGCCACAAAACCTATCATGTCTCCAACGGCGTGCTCGACGCCAACGACATTCCGCTGCAAACGATCGACGTATTCTCGCCGATCGAAGACGGCAAAGTGGTCAAGGTGATCGCGAACGGCAACATCGACAAGTCGGTGAAGCACATTACGCCTGCTGATATTATTTCCTCGATCAGCTACTTTATTAATTTGCTGCACGGCATCGGGAACACCGACGACATCGACCATCTGGGCAACCGTCGTCTGCGTTCCGTCGGCGAATTGCTGCAGAACCAGTTCCGTATCGGTTTGTCCCGTATGGAACGCGTGGTCCGCGAAAGAATGTCGATTCAGGATGCCAACGTCATTACGCCGCAGGCGCTGATCAACATCCGTCCGGTCATCGCGTCGATCAAAGAGTTCTTCGGAAGCTCCCAGCTTTCGCAGTTCATGGACCAAACGAACCCGCTGGCGGAACTGACGCATAAACGTCGTCTGTCCGCGCTCGGACCGGGCGGTTTGACGCGTGAACGCGCAGGCTTCGAAGTCCGCGACGTTCACCACAGTCACTACGGCCGGATGTGTCCGATCGAAACGCCGGAAGGTCCGAACATCGGTCTGATCAACTCCTTGTCCACGTTCGCCCGCATCAACGAGTACGGCTTCATCGAAGCTCCTTACCGTTGGGTCGATCCGAAGACGGGCGTCGTTACCGATCATATCGACTACCTGACGGCCGATGAGGAAGACAACTACGTCGTCGCCCAGGCGAACGCGAAGCTGAATGAAGACGGAACGTTTGCGGAAGATATGGTTATCGTCCGTTACAACAAACAGTCCGACAACATTTTGCCGATGCCGAGCGATCGGGTAGACTACATGGACGTTTCGCCTAAACAGGTCGTATCCGTCGCGACGGCGCTCATTCCGTTCCTCGAGAACGACGACTCCAACCGCGCGCTGATGGGATCGAACATGCAGCGGCAGGCGGTGCCTCTGCTCGTGCCTAAAGCTCCGCTGGTCGGAACCGGCATGGAGCATAAGGCTGCGAAGGACTCGGGCGTATGTATCGTTTCCAAGCACGACGGCATCGTGGAGCGCTCCAGCGCCGACGAGATCTGGGTGCGCCGGATCGAAAACGTGGACGGAAAAGAAGTCAAAGGCGACATCGTTAAACATAAATTGCACAAATTCATGCGTTCCAACCAAGGAACGTGCATCAACCAGCGTCCGATCGTCAAAAAAGGCGACATCGTCAAAAAAGGCGATATCCTGGCCGACGGACCTTCCACGGAGATGGGCGAACTTGCCCTCGGCCGCAACGTCGTCGTTGCGTTCATGACGTGGGAAGGTTACAACTACGAGGATGCCATCTTGCTGAGCGAAAAGCTGGTTAAAGAGGACGTGTACACTTCGATCCACATCGAAGAGTACGAATCCGAAGCGCGCGATACCAAACTCGGACCTGAGGAAATCACCCGCGATATTCCTAACGTAGGTGAAGATGCGCTTAAGAACCTCGACGAGCGCGGCATCATCCGCATCGGTGCGGAAATCAGCGCCGGCGACATCCTGGTCGGCAAAGTAACGCCGAAAGGCGTAACGGAACTGACGGCGGAAGAGCGTCTCCTGCACGCGATTTTCGGCGAAAAAGCCCGCGAAGTGCGTGACACCTCACTGCGCGTACCGCATGGCAGCGACGGCATTATCGTCGACGTCAAAGTGTTTACCCGCGAGAACGGCGACGAGCTGCCTCCAGGCGTAAACCAGCTGGTTCGCGTGTACATCGCCCAGAAGCGTAAAATCTCCGAGGGCGACAAAATGGCCGGACGTCACGGCAACAAAGGGGTCGTGGCCCGCATTCTTCCGGAAGAAGATATGCCGTTCCTGCCGGACGGCACGCCTGTACAGGTCGTGCTGAACCCGCTCGGCGTACCTTCGCGGATGAACATCGGGCAGGTGCTCGAAGTCCATCTGGGCTTCGCGGCCATGCAGCTCGGCATTCACGTGGCAACGCCGGTATTCGACGGAGCCAACGAATACGACGTATTCGATACGATGGAAGAAGCAGGCATGCAGCGCAACGGTAAGACCGTGCTGTATGACGGCCGTACCGGCGAGCGTTTCGAACGCGAAGTGACCGTCGGCGTCATGCACATGATCAAACTCGCGCACATGGTTGACGATAAAATCCATGCCCGTTCCACGGGTCCTTACTCCCTCGTTACGCAGCAGCCTCTGGGCGGTAAAGCCCAGTTCGGCGGTCAGCGCTTCGGGGAGATGGAAGTGTGGGCGCTCGAAGCCTACGGCGCGGCGTACACGCTCCAGGAAATCCTCACCGTCAAATCCGACGACGTGGTTGGCCGGGTGAAGACGTACGAATCCATCGTCAAGGGCGAAAACGTTCCGGAACCGGGCGTTCCGGAGTCGTTCAAAGTCTTGATCAAAGAGCTTCAGTCTCTCGGCATGGACGTAAAAATCCTGAGCGGCGACGAGCAGGAAATCGAGATGAAAGAGCTCGATGACGACGACGATACTGCAGGCGATAAACTGAGCCTCAATTTGGAAGGCGCGGAAGTCGGAGTGGAATAAGTTCGCGGATGGACGGCGGACGGGGCAAACCCGTCTGCCTCATTCGCGGATTAAAACAATAGGACTAGGAGGGTTGCTCCTTGTTGGACGTAAACAATTTCGAATTCATGAAAATCGGGCTTGCATCCCCGGAAAAAATTCGTTCATGGTCCCGCGGAGAAGTAAAAAAACCGGAAACCATCAATTACCGTACGCTGAAACCGGAGAAGGAAGGCCTGTTCTGCGAACGGATTTTTGGACCGCAAAAAGACTGGGAATGCCATTGCGGCAAATATAAGCGTGTCCGTTACAAAGGCGTCGTCTGCGACCGCTGCGGCGTAGAAGTTACCCGCTCGAAGGTGCGCCGCGAACGGATGGGCCATATTGAGCTGGCAGCTCCCGTTTCCCATATCTGGTACTTTAAAGGCATTCCGAGCCGTATGGGTCTCGCTTTGGATATGTCTCCAAGATCTCTCGAAGAGATCATCTACTTTGCATCTTATGTCGTGACCGACCCAGGAGATACGCCTCTGGAGAAGAAACAGCTTTTGTCCGAAAAAGAATACCGCAGCTACCGTGAAAAATACGGCTACGGATTCCAGGCGGGCATGGGTGCCGAAGCCATCAAAAAGCTTCTTCAGGATCTCGACGTGGAAAAAGAGCTGGAATTCCTGAAAGAAGAGCTTCGCACCGCTCAAGGCCAACGCCGCAACCGCGCGATCAAACGCCTTGAAGTGATCGAAGCGTTCCGCAATTCCGGCAATAAGCCTGAATGGATGATCATGGACGTCCTTCCGGTCATTCCTCCGGAACTTCGCCCGATGGTACAGCTGGACGGCGGACGTTTTGCGACGTCTGACCTGAACGACTTGTACCGCCGCGTCATCAACCGTAACAACCGTCTGAAACGCCTGCTTGACCTGGGCGCTCCGGACATCATCGTGCAAAACGAAAAACGGATGCTGCAGGAAGCGGTAGACGCCTTGATCGACAACGGCCGCCGCGGCCGTCCCGTAACGGGTCCGGGCAACCGTCCGCTCAAATCCCTCAGCCACATGCTGAAAGGTAAGCAAGGACGTTTCCGCCAAAACCTGCTCGGTAAACGCGTCGACTACTCCGGCCGTTCCGTTATCGTCGTTGGACCGTACCTGAAAATGTACCAATGCGGTCTGCCGAAAAAAATGGCGCTTGAACTGTTCAAGCCATTCGTCATGAAAGAATTGGTCAACAAAGGCCTTGCCCATAACATCAAGAGCGCGAAACGCAAGGTTGAGCGCGTAAGTCCGGAAGTCTGGGACGTTCTTGAAGAAGTCATTAAAGAGCATCCGGTTCTGCTGAACCGTGCCCCTACGCTTCACCGTCTCGGTATCCAGGCGTTCGAACCGATTCTGGTCGAAGGCCATGCGATCCGTTTGCATCCGCTCGTATGTACGGCGTACAACGCCGACTTCGACGGCGACCAAATGGCGGTGCACGTTCCGTTGTCCGCCGAAGCTCAGGCGGAAGCGCGCCTTCTGATGCTCGCTTCCGGCAACATCCTGAACCCTAAAGACGGCAAGCCGGTCGTAACTCCGTCCCAGGATATGGTCCTCGGTTCCTTCTATCTGACGATGGACAACAAGGAAGAAAAAGGTTCCGGCATGATTTTGGGCTCGGTCAACGAAGCGGTGTCCGCTTACCAACGCGGCACGGCAGGATTGCATGCGCGCGTGGCCATTCCGGTTAAAGCGCTCGGCAAAACCAGCTTTACCGAAAAACAGCAAGACGCGATGCTCCTGACCACGGTCGGACGCATCATTTTCAACGAAATTTTCCCAAGCAGCTTCCCGTACATCAACGAAGCGACCCGCGACAATCTTTTGAACGGTACGCCTGAGAAATATTTCGTTTACGAAAAAGGCGTGGATATCCGCGAACGTATGAATGAACTGCCTGTCAGCAGCGCTGTCGGCAAAGAGTACCTGGGCCAAATCATCGCCCGGTGCTTCGAGATCTACCATACGACGGAAACATCCATCATTTTGGATAAAATCAAACAGCTCGGATTCACGTACTCTACCCGTGCCGGCGTAACCGTTGCGGTTGCGGACGTTATCGTTCCTGAAGAAAAACAGGCGATCCTGAAAGAATCCGAAGAGAAGGTTGCGGTCGTTACCAACCAGTACCGCCGCGGTCTGATCACCAACGAAGAACGTTACGACCGGGTTATCGACATTTGGTCCAAGGCCAAAGACGATATTACGGACGTCCTCATGAAATCGATGGACCGTTTCAACTCCATCATGCTCATGGTCGACTCCAAAGCGCGGGGTAACAAATCGCAGATTACGCAGCTCGGCGGTATGCGCGGTCTGATGGCGAACCCGTCCGGCCGGATTATCGAGCTCCCGATCAAGTCGAACTTCCGCGAAGGTTTGACGGTCCTCGAGTACTTCCTGTCCACGCACGGCGCGCGGAAAGGTCTCGCGGATACGGCGCTTCGTACGGCGGACTCCGGTTACCTGACCCGCCGTCTGGTCGACGTTGCGCAGGATGTCATCGTGCGCGAGGAAGACTGCGGAACGGACAAAGGCTTTACGGTTAGCAGAATCCAGGACGGCAAAGAGGTCATCGAGGATCTGTACGACCGTATCGAAGGCCGGTACTGCTTCGAAACCGTTCGTCATCCGGAAACCAACGAAATTTTGGTTAACCGCAACGAACTGATCGATTCGGACAAAGCGAACCTGATCGTGAAATCCGGAATTACGAAACTGCAAATCCGCTCCGTGCTCAGCTGCCGCGCCCGCCATGGCGTGTGCAAGAAGTGCTACGGCCGCAACCTGGCGACGGGCAAACATGTCGAAATCGGGGAAGCAGTCGGCATCATCGCCGCGCAATCCATCGGTGAACCGGGAACCCAGCTCACGATGCGTACGTTCCATACCGGGGGCGTAGCGGGCGACGATATCACGCAAGGTCTCCCGCGTATCCAGGAGCTGTTTGAAGCCCGGAATCCGAAAGGTCAGGCGACCATCAGTGAAATCGACGGCGTCGTCAAAGAAATTCGCGAAGCAAAAGACCGCCGCGAAATCGAAATCCAAGGGGAAGCCGAAACCAAGGTTTACTCCGTCACTTACGGTTCCCGCCTGCGCGTGACCGAAGGCATGGAAATCGAAGCCGGCGACGAGCTGACCGAAGGTTCGATCGACCCTAAAGAAATGCTGCGCATCAAAGGGATCCGCGGCGTGCAGAACTACATCCTTCAGGAAGTTCAGCGCGTATACCGGAACCAGGGCGTAGAAATCAACGACAAACACGTCGAAGTCATGATCAAGCAGATGCTGCGCAAAATCCGCATCGTCGATGCGGGAGATACGCCGCTGCTGCCGGGATCTTTCGTCGATATTTACGAATACGAAACAGCCAACAAGGAAGCGATCCTTTCCGGCAAGGAACCGGCCGTTGCCAAGCCAGTCCTGCTCGGGATCACGAAAGCTTCCCTCGAAACCGACTCGTTCTTGTCTGCGGCTTCCTTCCAGGAAACGACGCGGGTGCTCACCGACGCAGCCATCAAAGGCAAAGTCGACCAGCTGCTCGGCCTGAAGGAAAATGTCATCATCGGTAAGCTGATTCCTGCGGGTACCGGTATGAACCGTTACCGCAACGTCAGATTCGATGACCCGAACGCGGAAGAAGACGGTTCGAAAGAGTTGGAAACGGCAAACGTGGAGTAACTTCAAACGGAAAGCGGCTTGCGGGGGCGGGCGATTGACCGCCTGCTCTCGCAAAAAGCTTTTTTACAATGATTTTCCTAGCGAAAATTAATAGCCGTTTTTCTTGACATCGGCGAATGCAGGTGCTAATATATCAAAGGTGCGTGAGTAGCAACATCCCTGTGCTTTTGGAGGAATCGTAAAGATGTCTAATGATAAAGGATTACAGGATGCTCATGTCAAAATCGGGGCCAAACAGACCATGAAACTTGTGGAGTCAGGCCAAGCCGCAGAAGTTTATGTGGCAGAGGATGCGGAATTCCGGCTCATTTCCAAGATCGAAGGGCTGTGCAACAAGCACGGCGTGAAGATCACCTATGTGGACACCATGCAGCATTTGGGAAAAGCATGCGGGATTGAAGTGGGCGCAGCGATGGCTGCCATCGTGAAACCATAGCAATATGGGATGCAAGTTAATACGGTAAGAAACGTTTTTGTTAGGGAAGCCAGGCTTCTCTCGGCAAAAACTTTTCATTTGTTCTTTTATGAACCGCCTGGGTCTGTGGACTTAAAAAAAGAGGTTTGTAAGGAGAATGAACATATTGGAAGGAGGTGGCTAACAATGCCAACAATTAACCAACTGGTTCGCAAAGGACGTCAAGCTAAAATCTACAAATCGAAGTCCCCTGCTCTGCAGAAAGGATACAACGCTTTGAAGCGTGAAGATACGGATTTGAGCGCTCCTCAAAAACGTGGGGTTTGCACCCGTGTAGGTACGATGACTCCGAAAAAACCGAACTCCGCACTTCGTAAGTATGCCCGTGTTCGCTTGACGAACCGCATCGAGGTTACTGCTTACATTCCGGGGATCGGACACAACCTGCAAGAGCACAGCGTGGTATTGGTTCGCGGCGGACGGGTAAAAGACCTTCCGGGTGTACGTTACCATATCGTTCGCGGCGCGCTTGATACGGCTGGTGTAAACAACCGCATGCAGGCTCGTTCCAAATACGGCGCTAAGCGTCCGAAAGCTAAAAAATAAGCGGCTAACCGCTTTGTAAGAACCAAGACGTAAGAAAGGGGGATATCCATGCCACGCAAAGGTCCAGTTGCCAAAAGAGACGTGCTGCCAGATCCGGTGTACAACAGCAAGCTGGTTACTCGTCTGATCAACCGCATCATGCTGGATGGTAAGAGAGGTGTTGCTCAAAGCATTCTTTACAACGCGTTCAACCTGATTCAAGAACGTACGGGTAAAGATCCTATGGAAGTATTTGAAGCAGCCATCAAAAACATCATGCCAGTACTGGAAGTTAAAGCTCGCCGTGTCGGTGGTGCGAACTACCAGGTGCCTATCGAAGTAAAACCAGAGAGACGTACAGCTCTCGGACTTCGTTGGCTCGTAAACTACTCCCGCAGCCGCGGTGAGAAAACGATGGAAGAGCGTTTGGCTGCAGAGATCATCGATGCATCCAACAACACAGGCGCTTCCGTCAAGAAACGCGAAGACACGCACAAAATGGCTGAGGCGAACAAAGCGTTTGCTCACTACCGCTGGTAGGATTCAGTTCATCATATATTACACTTCAATTTTGAAGGGAGACTATTTTCATGGCAAGAGAGTTCTCCTTGAAAAATACACGTAATATCGGGATCATGGCGCATATTGACGCTGGTAAAACGACCACCACAGAGCGGATCTTGTTCTATACAGGCCGTACGCACAAAATCGGTGAAGTTCACGAGGGTGCAGCTACGATGGACTGGATGGAGCAGGAACAGGAGCGCGGGATCACGATTACTTCCGCTGCGACGACCGCTTCTTGGAAAGGTCACCGCGTCAATATCATTGATACCCCAGGGCACGTTGACTTCACTGTTGAAGTTGAACGTTCCCTTCGTGTATTGGATGGGGCAGTAGGCGTTTTCAGTGCGAAAGAGGGCGTTGAGCCTCAGTCTGAAACCGTATGGAGACAGGCTGACCGTTACGGCGTACCACGGATCGCATATGTAAACAAAATGGATATCATCGGTGCCGACTACCTGAACGTCGTAAAAGACATGCGTGAACGTCTGCAAGCGAACGCGGTTGCGATTCAATTGCCGATCGGCGCGGAAAACGACTTCACTGGCATCATCGACCTGGTCGAACAAAAAGCTTACATGTACAAAGACGACCTGGGTCAAAACATCGAGGAAGCTGAAATTCCTGCAGAGTTCAAAGACCAAGTCGAAGAACTTCGCGCGGAATTGATCGAAAAGGTTGCGGAACTCGACGAAGAATTAACGATGAAGTATCTGGAAGGCGAAGAAATCACCGTTCCGGAACTGAAAGCTGCACTCCGCAAAGGGGTCTGCGAAGTTAAGATCTTCCCGGTTGTCTGCGGCTCCTCGTACCGCAACAAAGGGGTTCAGCTGATGCTGGACGCCGTTATCGATTACTTGCCATCTCCAGTCGACGTGCCGTCGATCCAAGGTCACCTTGAGGACGGATCCGAGGTAGAACGCCACTCTTCCGACGAAGAGCCGTTTGCGGCTTTGGCATTTAAAATCATGACTGACCCTTATGTCGGTAAATTGACATTCTTCCGCGTATACTCCGGTATCCTTCAATCCGGATCTTACGTATTGAATGCCACCAAAGGCAAACGCGAACGTATCGGACGTATCCTTCAGATGCACGCGAACAGCCGTCAAGAGATCAGCGAAGTTTACGCTGGTGATATCGCGGCTGCCGTAGGTTTGAAAGATACGGGTACGGGCGACACGCTTTGCGACGAAAAAGCTCCGGTAATCCTCGAATCGATGAACTTCCCTGAACCGGTTATCGAGATTGCCGTTGAACCTAAGACCAAAGCCGACCAAGACAAAATGGGCGTTGCTTTGAGCAAATTGACGGAAGAAGATCCTACGCTGCGTGCTCATACGGATGAAGAAACCGGTCAAACGATTTTGGCTGGTATGGGTGAGCTTCACCTCGACATCATCATCGACCGCATGCGTCGCGAGTTCAAGGTAGAAACCAACGTGGGTAAACCGCAGGTTGCTTACCGTGAAACCTTCCGTACACCGGCTCGCGTCGAAGGTAAATTCGTACGTCAATCCGGTGGTCGTGGTCAATACGGTCACGTATGGGTTGAATTCGAACCTTTGGAGCCAGGTACTGGCAGCCAGTTCGACAGCAGAATCGTCGGCGGCGCCGTACCGAGAGAATATATTCAGCCTGCACTGAATGGTATCGAAGAAGCCATGAAAAATGGCGTACTCGCCGGCTTCCCGATCGTGGACATCAAAGCTACGATCGTAGACGGTTCCTACCATGATGTCGACTCCAACGAAATGGCGTTTAAGATTGCCGGTTCCATGGCGCTTAAAGCAGCAAAAGACAAGTGTAATCCTGTCCTGCTCGAGCCAATCATGAAAGTCGAAGTTACCGTGCCTGAAGAATACATGGGCGACGTAATGGGTATGCTGAACTCCCGCCGCGGACGAATCGAAGGTATGGATTCCCGTTCCGGTGCTCAAATCATTCGTGCGAAGGTGCCTCTCTCCGAAATGTTCGGATACTCGACCACACTTCGTTCCGGTACCCAAGGACGCGGCGTGTTCTCGATGGAAATCTCTCACTATGAGGAAGTTCCTCGCAACATCGCCGAAGAGATCATCTCGAAGTCCAAAGGCTCTGCCGAATAAGTTTTACGTTTTAAAGACTGGCCGGAACATTAACATCCAAGAAACCCTGCATAAATGCCGGCCGGCATAAACATACAACATTTATTCCATTTAAGGAGGAATTGTTCAAAATGGCAAAGGCTAAATTTGAACGTACTAAACCGCACGTTAACATTGGCACGATTGGTCACGTCGACCATGGTAAAACTACTTTGACTGCAGCAATCACAACTGTATTGTCCAAAAAATACGGTGGCGCTGCCGTAGCATTCGACCAAATCGACAAAGCTCCAGAAGAGCGCGAACGCGGTATCACGATCTCTACTGCACACGTAGAATACGAAACTCCTGCTCGTCACTATGCACACGTTGACTGCCCAGGACACGCCGACTACGTTAAAAACATGATCACTGGCGCAGCTCAAATGGACGGCGCAATCCTGGTTGTATCCGCAGCTGACGGCCCAATGCCGCAAACTCGCGAACACATCCTGTTGTCCCGTCAGGTAGGCGTTCCTTACATCGTCGTATTCCTGAACAAATGCGACATGGTTGAAGACGACGAACTGCTTGAACTGGTTGAAATGGAAGTGCGCGATCTCCTGAGCGAATATGAATTCCCAGGCGACGACACTCCAATCATCCGCGGTTCCGCTCGTGAAGCTCTGCAAAACCCAGACGGCGAGTGGGCTGAAAAAATCGTTGAAATGTTCAACATCATCGACGAGTACATCCCAACTCCAGAGCGCGACACTGACAAACCTTTCCTTATGCCAGTCGAAGACGTGTTCTCCATCACTGGCCGCGGTACCGTTGCTACTGGCCGCGTAGAGCGTGGAACAGTTAAAGTCGGCGACGAAGTTGAAATCGTCGGTATTGCTGAAGAAACTAAAAAATCCGTCGTTACCGGCGTTGAAATGTTCCGCAAATTGCTTGACTCCGCTCAAGCCGGCGACAACATCGGTGCTCTTCTTCGCGGTGTAGACCGTAAAGAAATCGAACGCGGTCAAGTACTTGCTAAACCAGCTTCCGTAAACCCACACACTGAGTTTACTGCTCAAGTTTACGTACTGACTAAAGAAGAAGGTGGCCGTCACAAGCCTTTCTTCTCTGGATACCGTCCACAGTTCTACTTCCGTACAACGGACGTAACAGGTATCATCAACCTGCCAGAAGGAACTGAAATGGTTATGCCTGGCGACAACATCACTGTAACTGTACAACTGATCTCCCCAATCGCGATCGAAGAAGGAACGAAATTCTCCATTCGCGAAGGCGGACGTACGGTTGGCGCCGGTGCAGTAGCAAGCATCATCAAGTAATGATTTTGGAATGAAGCAGCTTCGGTAACGAAGCTTCAAATTCCGGAGTCTGAACGATATATTATATGCAACATTGTGCTGGAACGAGTAACGTTGTGACGTAAACGCAAGGAATGCAAAAGGTACTTCTTTTTCCGGGAAGTGCCTTTTGCTTTTTTTCTTATTAAAGCTTGCATTACGCCCAATCTTTCTATATAATAGTGAATGTTGTTCTGAGACGTTGCGATGATGTGAGAGGTTACTGACACACCCGGCCCCTTTGCCATGGAGCAGGATGTCAGAAAATTTTCACGGAGTATGTCCGATACCAAATTGGGCGATAGAAGGAGGGACTAAAATGGCAAAGCAAAAAATTCGTATTCGTTTGAAAGCTTACGATCACAGAATTCTTGATCAATCCGCTGAGAAAATCGTTGAAACTGCGAAACGTTCTGGTGCTGGCGTATCCGGACCGATTCCTCTTCCAACTGAAAAACAAATCATTACTATTCTCCGTGCGGTACACAAGTATAAGGATTCTCGGGAGCAATTCGAAATGCGCACTCATAAGCGTCTGATCGACATTGTGAACCCAACTCCACAAACTGTGGATGCTCTTATGCGCTTGGACCTGCCGTCCGGTGTCGATATCGAAATCAAACTGTAATTTCCGAATCAAAGGGATTAAGAAGGGAAAAGAGGTGTCAACATGAAAGGTATCTTAGGAAAAAAACTCGGAATGACTCAAGTATTTACCGCTGAAGGTAATGTAATTCCTGTAACTGTAGTGGAAGCAGGTCCTTGCGTTGTTCTGCAAAAGAAAGATGTCGAGAACGATGGATACGAAGCGATCCAAATCGGTTTCTCCGATAAAAAAGAAAAAAGTGCCAATAAACCGGAAGCAGGACATGCCAAAAAGGCTAATACTGCACCTAAGCGCTACGTTCGCGAAATCCGCGGTGTTGACCTCGGAGCATACGAGGTTGGCCAAGAGCTGAAAGCTGACATTTTTGCGGAAGGCGAGTATGTTGACGTAACCGGCACGTCCAAAGGTAAAGGTTTCCAAGGTGTTATCAAACGTTGGGGACAAAGCCGCGGACCGATGGCTCACGGTTCCCGTTACCATCGCGGACCTGGTTCCATGGGCTCCATTCAAGCAAACCGCGTTCCTAAAGGTAAACACCTTCCAGGACATATGGGTCATGTGACCGTTACGGTTCAAAAGCTTGAGATTGTTAAAGTTGACGCAGAGCGCAACGTACTGCTGATCAAAGGTGCCATCCCAGGCCCTAAAAACAGCTTCGTGAAAATTAGTGAAACGGTGAAAAAATAATCACCTAAGGAAAGGAGGAACAATAAATGCCAAAAGTATCCGTGTTTAACGTTAGCGGAAGCCAAGTAGAAGAATTGGAACTGAACGATGCGGTATTCGGTATTACGCCAAACGTTCATGTCATGAACCAAGCCGTATTGCTGCAAAGAGCATCTTTGCGTCGCGGTACGCATAAAGTGAAAGGCCGTTCTGAAGTGCGCGGCGGCGGACGTAAGCCTTGGAAACAAAAAGGCACAGGGCGTGCTCGTCAAGGTTCGATCCGTGCACCACAATGGAAAGGCGGCGGTACTGTGTTTGGCCCAACGCCACGCAGCTACTCGTTCAAACTTCCTAAAAAAGTTCGTCGTCTGGCGATCAAATCTGCGTTGTCTTCCAAAGTGATCGACAACAACATCATCGTTCTGGATGCACTTGCGTTGAACGCTCCTAAAACCAAGGAATTCGCAACCATCCTGAACAACCTGAAAGTGGAACGCAAAGCTCTGATCGTGGCTCCTAGCTATGATGATAATGTGGCTCTTTCCGCTCGTAATATTCCTGGCGTGAAATTCGTAGCGGCAGACGGCATTAATGTTCTTGACGTACTTCTGTACGACAAGCTGATCATTACGAAAGAAGCAGTTCAGAAGGTAGAGGAGGTGCTCGCGTAATGAAAGACCCTCGTGATATTATCAAACGTCCGGTGATTACGGAACGTACGGTCGACTACATGAGCGACATGAAGTATGCTTTTGAGGTTGACATCCGTGCCAACAAAACCGAGATCAAACAAGCCGTTGAGTCTATTTTCAAAGTGAAAGTGACTAATGTTAATACTATGCGCGTCCCAGCGAAGCCAAAACGTTATGGCCGCTACAACGGTTACACAACCGAGTGGAAAAAAGCCATCGTAACGCTGAGCCAAGACAGCAAACCGCTCGAGTTTTTTGAATCTGTAGAGTAAGGAGGAGTAAACGTGCCTATTAAAAAGTATAAACCGACTTCCCCGGCAAGACGTAACATGTCGGTCTCTACGTTCGAAGAGATCACGACAAACCAGCCGGAGAAATCGCTCTTGGCGCCGCTGAGCAAAAAAGCCGGCCGCAACAACCAAGGTAAAATTACTGTTCGTCATCACGGCGGCGGACATAAGCGTAAATACCGCATCATCGATTTCAAACGTACGAAAGATGGCATACCAGGTACCGTTGCTACGATCGAGTATGATCCGAACCGTACTTCCAATATCGCTCTGATCCACTATGCAGACGGAGAGAAACGTTACATTCTCGCTCCAAAAGGTCTGAAAGTCGGAGACAAGATCGAATCCGGCCCTAACGCCGACATCAAAATCGGTAACGCACTTCCGCTGGAAAACATTCCGGTAGGTACCGTTATCCACAACATCGAACTGAAGCCAGGCAAAGGCGGACAATTGGTTCGCGCTGCCGGTACCGAAGCTCAGCTTCTTGGTAAAGAAGAGAAATACGTATCCGTACGTTTGTCTTCCGGCGAAGTTCGCAAGCTTCTGAAAGTTTGCCGCGCAACGATCGGTTCCGTAGGCAACGAAGACCATGAATTGGTCAAAATCGGTAAAGCAGGCCGCAGCCGCTGGCTCGGACAACGTCCTGAAGTTCGCGGTGTCGTCATGAACCCTAACGATCACCCTCACGGTGGTGGTGAAGGCCGCGCTCCAATCGGACGTAAATCGCCTATGTCTCCATGGGGCAAACCAACCCTTGGTTACAAAACGCGTAAAAAAGGAAAAGCTTCTGACAAATATATCGTTCGCCGCCGCACAAAATAATGCACGCTGTGCATAACTTTGTGAAGTGCCGAAAGTAACGAGAGATTGGACGAAGGGAGGATTTTATAGATGAGTCGCAGTTTGAAAAAAGGACCTTTCGTTGATGGGTACCTGTTGAAAAAGGTAGAAGCGATGAATGAGTCGAACAAAAAGGCTGTTATCAAGACTTGGTCCCGCCGCTCTACGATTTTCCCGCAATTTATCGGTCACACGTTCGGTGTATATGATGGACGCAAGCACGTTCCTGTATACGTAACGGAAGACATGGTAGGTCACAAGTTGGGCGAGTTCGCGCCAACGCGTACTTACAAAGGTCATACGGACGATGACAAGAAAACAAGAAGATAAAACTGAAGCTCTTTGTTTGAGAGGAGGTAAAACAAATGGAAGCAAAAGCACATGCCAGATCGATCCGGATTGCTCCTCGTAAAGTCAAGCTCGTGGTTGACTTGATCCGCGGTAAGCAAGTTGGTGAGGCCATTGCCATTCTTCGCCACACTCCAAAATCGGCTTCCCTGGTCGTAGAGAAGCTGCTGAACTCGGCGATCGCCAATGCTGAGCATAACTACTCGATGGATATTAACAATTTGGTTGTTAGCCAGGTTTATGTGAACCAAGGGCCAACCATGAAGAGATTCCGTCCACGCGCCATGGGCCGTGCGAGCCGAATCAACAAGCGCACCAGCCACATTACTTTGGTGGTATCTGAAAAATAAGGAGGGATAACGTGTGGGCCAAAAGGTAAATCCAGTCGGACTCCGGATCGGTATTATCCGTGATTGGGAATCGAAATGGTATGCAGGCAAAGATTTCGGAAATCTTTTGCTGGAAGACGTTAAAATTCGTGAATACCTTAAAAATAAATTGAAAGACTCTGCCGTATCTCGCATCGAAATCGAAAGAGCGGCAAACCGTGTGAACGTAACGATCCACACTGCGAAACCAGGCATGGTTATCGGTAAAGGTGGTTCTGAAGTCGAAGTACTGCGGAACCAAGTTACGAAAATTGCAGGCGGCAAAAAAGTTCACATCAACATTTCTGAAATCAAGCAAGCGGACATGGACGCTATTCTGGTTGCAGAAAGCATTGCACAACAATTGGAACGCCGCGTTTCTTTCCGTCGTGCACTGAAACAAGCAATCCAAAGAACGATGCGTGCAGGCGCTAAAGGTATCAAAACTCAAGTCAGCGGACGTCTTGGCGGCGCTGAAATCGCTCGTACAGAAGGCTACAGTGAAGGAACTGTTCCACTTCATACACTTCGTGCTGACATCGACTACGGTACAGCTGAAGCGCATACGACTTACGGCCGTATCGGCGTAAAAGTATGGATCTATCGTGGAGAGGTTCTTCCTACAGCTAAGAAACAAGTAGCTCAGGAAGGAGGCAACTAATCATGTTGGTACCAAAACGTGTAAAACACCGCAAGCAGCAGCGCGGTCACATGAAAGGTATGGCAAAAGGCGGCACTGAAGTGAGCTTCGGCGAATACGGCTTGCAGGCTTTGGAGCCATCCTGGATTACGAACCGCCAAATCGAAGCAGCGCGTATCGCGATGACTCGTTACATCCGCCGCGGTGGTAAAGTCTGGATTAAAATTTTCCCGGATAAGCCGATTACTCAAAAACCTCTTGAGGTTCGTATGGGTAGCGGTAAAGGTAACGTTGAAAAATGGGTCGCAGTTGTCAAACCAGGCAAGATTATGTTTGAACTTGGAGGCGTGCCAGAGGAAGTTGCTCGCGAAGCGATGCGTCTCGCCGCTCACAAGCTGCCGATCAAAACGAAGTTTGTGAAACGTGAAGAATTGGGTGGTGAAGCAAATGAAAGCTAATGATCTGCGTAACTTGACCACTGCAGAAATTGAGCAAAAGATTGCGGGCTTTAAAGAAGAACTCTTTAACCTCCGTTTTCAATTGGCTACCGGACAGCTTGATAACCCGACTCGGATCCGTGATGTGCGCAGGGAAATAGCTCGTGCTAAAACCGTCATCCGTGAAAGAGAACTTGGGATTAGTTAATTGATGCAGTCATTTTTGCCTGTATTCAGGAAGGAGGCTAACGATGAGCGAAGAACGCAATGCTCGTAAAGTGCAAATCGGTAAAGTTGTCAGCGACAAAATGGATAAAACCATCGTCGTAGCTGTTGAAACTTACAAGAAGCATGATCTCTATCACAAGCGCATTAAATACACGAAAAAATTTAAAGCGCATGATGAGAACAACACTGCACAAATCGGAGATACCGTTAAAATCATGGAAACTCGTCCACTCTCCAAAGACAAACGCTGGAGACTGGTAGAAGTCGTTGAAAAAGCGGTTATCATCTAAAGATATAACGACAGTTTTCCCGAAAGGAGGAAATTCCAATGATTCAACCATTTACACGTCTGCAAGTAGCTGACAATTCCGGTGCGAAGGAACTGATGTGTATCCGCGTATTGGGAGGAACAGGACGTCGTACTGCAGCGATTGGGGATTTGATCGTTTGTTCCGTAAAACAAGCAACACCAGGCGGCGTTGTCAAAAAAGGTGACGTAGTCAAGGCTGTTGTCGTTCGTACGAAACGTTCCGTTCGCCGTAAGGACGGATCTTACATTGCATTTGACGAAAACGCAGCGGTTGTTGTTAAAGACGACAAGAGCCCACGCGGAACTCGTATTTTCGGACCGGTGGCACGTGAACTTCGTGATAAAGACTTCATGAAAATCGTTTCCTTGGCGCCGGAAGTTATCTAAGACTGAATTGATCGGATACCCGATTGAATAAATCGTTCCAAGTTATCTTGCCGAAGGCAAGCCGCAGGAGGTGTAACGAATGCCAAAAGTGAAAAAGGTTCTGGAATCCTACAACAACAAGCTTCACGTTAAAAAAGACGATACGGTGATGGTGATCAGCGGTAAAGACAAAGGCAAAAAAGGCCGTGTCATTGCAGCTTATCCTCGTGAAAACCGCGTGCTGGTGGAAGGCGTGAACATGGTGAAAAAACACCAAAAGCCTAACCAAATGAACCCGCAAGGCGGAATCATCGAACAGGAAGCGCCAATCCATGTATCCAACGTGATGCATATCGATCCGAAGAGCGGCAAAGTAACCCGCATTGGTTATAAAGTGCTCGATAACGGTAAGAAAGTTCGCGTAGCGAAAAGATCCGGAGAAGTTATCGACTAATCGAGAGCTAAAGAAAGGAGGTTTATGATTCATGGCAGCAAGATTGAAAGAACGTTTTTTGAATGAAGTTACTCCTGCTTTGATGCAGAAGTTCAACTATTCTACTGTTATGCAAGTACCTAAAATCGAGAAGGTTGTCATCAACATGGGTGTGGGTGATGCCGTATCCAACTCGAAAGTGCTTGATTCCGCAGTTAACGACATGCAGCTGATCGCTGGTCAAAAACCGGTAATCACTCGTGCTAAAAAATCCATCGCAGGATTCAAATTGCGTGAGAATATGCCGATCGGTGTGAAAGTAACGCTGCGCGGTGAGCGCATGTATTACTTCCTGGACAAATTGTTCAACATCACTCTTCCACGCGTGCGTGACTTCCACGGCGTGTCCACGAAAGCATTCGACGGACGCGGAAACTATACGCTTGGCCTCAAGGAGCAACTGATCTTCCCTGAGATCGAGTACGATAAAGTGGATAAAGTCCGCGGTATGGATATCGTTATCGTAACGACGGCTAAAACTGACGAAGAGTCCCGCGAGCTGCTCGCTCAATTGGGAATGCCTTTCGCGAAGTAAGATCGCGAATCCATTTCTCCGAAAATTTTTAGGAGGTGTCAGGCTAAGTGGCAAAAACTTCGATGAAAGTAAAACAACAACGTACGCCTAAGTTCAAAGTACGTGCTTACACACGTTGCGAACGTTGTGGTCGTCCACATTCGGTACTGCAAAAGTTCAAAATTTGCAGAATTTGTTTCCGTGAATTAGCTTATAAAGGCCAGATCCCTGGCGTGAAAAAAGCAAGCTGGTAAGAAGTTTATAATCGGGAAGGAGGTTTACACACATGACTATGTCTGATCCAATTGCAGATATGCTTACTCGTATTCGTAACGCGAACACAGTGCGTCACGAAACAGTTGAGATGCCTGCTTCGACGATGAAAAAACAAATCGCTGAAATCCTGAAGCGTGAAGGTTTCATCCGTGATGCAGAATATATCGAAGATAATAAACAAGGGATTATCCGTGTTTTCCTGAAATACGGTCCTAACAACGAACGCGTTATCTCCGGCTTGAAGAGAATCAGCAAACCAGGTCTGCGCGTATACACGAAGAGCAACGAAATCCCTCGTGTACTCGGCGGTCTCGGAATTGCGATTATCTCCACTTCCAAAGGAGTTATGACCG
Organism: Paenibacillus cookii; assembly: GCF_018333375.1. Classification (GTDB taxonomy): domain Bacteria; phylum Bacillota; class Bacilli; order Paenibacillales; family Paenibacillaceae; genus Paenibacillus_AQ; species Paenibacillus_AQ cookii. Next base: position 19,741 of record NZ_BORW01000032.1, on the reverse strand, counting down.
ACAAAGAAGCTCGTCAATCCAAAGCTGGCGGAGAAGTTATCTGCTACGTTTGGTAATACACGTCACAGAACAAGGAGGTGCAACACATGTCCCGTATTGGTCGCAAACCAATCGCAGTACCTAGCGGTGTGGATGTCACACTGAACAACAGCGTAATCACTGTTAAAGGACCTAAAGGCTCTTTGACTCGTGAACTTCACAAAGATATGAAAGTAACGGTTGAGAACAACGAAATCGTCGTTGAACGCCCATCCGACAACAAACTGCATCGTTCCCTTCACGGCACGACCCGCAGCGTTGTCAACAACATGGTGAGCGGCGTAACCGAAGGATTCTCGAAATCTCTGGAACTTGTTGGGGTCGGATATCGTGCAAACAAGTCCGGAGAGAAGCTGGTCCTGAACGTTGGTTACTCTCATCCTGTTGAAATCACTCCAGAACCGGGTATTGAATTCGAAGTGCCTGCAACTACGAAAATCATCGTTCGCGGGATCGACAAAGAGCGCGTAGGTGCATATGCCGCTAAAATCCGTTCCGTTCGCGAACCTGAACCGTATAAAGGCAAAGGGATTAAGTACGAAGGCGAACGCATTATCCGTAAGGAAGGTAAAGCTGGTAAGAAGAAATAAGCTTTCTAGGCTTACCGGTCTTTTGCCTTGTGCGTCTTAAAGTGAAGCTGTAATGGCAAACTGAAAGGAGTGAAAAGGAAGTCATGATTACAAAACAGGATAAGAACAAGGCGCGTGTCAAACGTCATCTGCGTGTGCGTAAGAAAATCCAAGGTACCGCAGCTCGTCCGCGTTTGAACGTATTCCGTTCTTCTAAACATATCTATGCTCAGCTGATCGATGACGTTGCAGGCGTAACGCTTGTATCCGCGTCTACGGTTGACAAAGAACTGAGAGGTTCCGTGAAAAACGGCGGCAGCGTGGAAGCAGCTCGTCAAGTCGGCGAACTGGTTGCAAAACGTGCAAAAGAAAAAGGACACACAGCGGTTGTATTCGACCGTGGAGGATATCTGTATCATGGACGGATTCAAGCCCTGGCTGAAGCAGCGCGCGAAGCAGGCTTGGAATTCTAAGAATTTCTAAAAAGGAGGTAAACGACTTGCGTGTAGATCCGAACACTTTAGAACTGACTGAAAGAGTTGTAAATATTAACCGCGTAGCTAAAGTTGTAAAAGGCGGACGCCGTTTCAGCTTCAGCGCACTGGTTGTTGTCGGCGACGGCAAAGGCTGGGTCGGTGCAGGTATCGGTAAAGCCGGTGAAGTACCTGACGCGATTCGCAAAGGTATCGAAGATGCGAAGAAAAACTTGATCCACGTTCCGATCGTAGGAACAACCATTCCTCACTTGGTTACCGGCCACTTTGGCGCTGGACGCGTTCTGTTGAAACCAGCTTCCGAAGGTACCGGAGTTATCGCCGGCGGTCCTGTTCGTGCAGTACTCGAGCTGGCTGGTGTAGGTGACATCTTGACAAAATCTTTGGGTTCTTCGAACTCCATGAACATGGTCAACGCGACTCTGGAGGGCTTGTCCCGTCTGAAACGCGTTGAAGAGGTTGCCAAACTTCGTGGCAAATCTGTCGAAGAACTGCTCGGTTAAGGAGGGAATGTCATGGCTAAACTTCAAATTACCCTCGTCCGCAGTGTAATCGGTCGTCCTGAAACTCAGCGTACTACCGTGAAAACTCTCGGCTTGCGTAAACTTAACTCCAGCGTGGTGCACAACGACAATCCTGCGATTCGCGGTATGATCAACAAAGTGAGCCATCTGGTATCCGTTAAAGAAATTGAAGGTTAATCTCTTAAGGCAGATTAATCTACAAATATTAAGGAGGTGCAACGAACGATGAAGTTACATGAACTTACTTCTGCTGCGGGTTCCCGTAAAGACCGCAAGCGCGTAGGTCGCGGTACAAGTAGCGGTACGGGCAAAACATCCGGTCGCGGTCACAAAGGTCAAAACGCTCGTTCCGGCGGCGGTGTACGTCCTGGATTCGAGGGTGGCCAAAACCCGCTGTATCGTCGTTTGCCAAAACGTGGTTTTGTAAATCCTACCCGGAAAGAGTATGCGATTGTTAACATCGAGGAACTGAACAGCTTTGCAGAGGGCACTGAAGTTACTCCTGAAATTTTGGTGGAGAGCGGCGTAGTGAAAAACACGAAAAGCGGCATCAAAATTCTTGGCAACGGTGAAGTAACCGTGAAGTTGACTGTAAAAGCAAACAAGTTCTCTCAATCTGCGGTAGAGAAGATCGAGGCTGCCGGCGGTAAAACCGAGGTGATCTAATGTTTAAGACCCTGAAGAATATATGGCGGGTTGAGGACCTACGAAAAAGAATTTTGTTTACCTTGTTTGTGCTGATCATTTACCGTATTGGTTCATTCGTTCCTGTTCCTGGCGTCAATAAGGCGGTCCTGGAACAGACGAATCAACAAGGTTCAGAATTGTTTGGTCTCTTAAACACGTTCTCAGGGGGAGCACTGCATCAGTTCTCTATCTTTGCCCTCGGGATCGTGCCGTATATTACCTCGTCCATTATCGTGCAATTGCTCTCGATGGACGTTATTCCGAAGCTGGCCGAGTGGGCAAAACAAGGCGAGCACGGGAAAAAGAAATCGGCTCAATTGACCCGATATGGTACGATCGTGTTGGGTCTCATCCAAGCATTTGCGATGTCCATCGGTTTTAACCGTTTGTACGGTACGCAGATGATTCCCAACGCCACTTTCGTGGACTACTTGCTGGTTGCGATCGTGTTGACCGCAGGTACCGCGTTCTTGATGTGGCTGGGTGAGCAAATTACGGAAAAGGGAATCGGCAACGGTATTTCCATCTTGATCTTCTCCGGGATTATCGCCAACATTCCGACATACATCCGTTCTACGGCTCAATCCAATTTCATTCAAGAAGGCCAGGCCTTTATGAATACGCTGAAAACGCTGATCGTCCTGATTGTCATCGTGGCGATTATCGTGGGTGTCATCTACATCCAGCAGGCGATTCGTAAAATTCCTGTACAATATGCCAAACGTGTAGTCGGCAACAAGATGTACGGTGGTCAGAATACGCATATCCCATTGAAAATCAATGCGGCCGGCGTTATTCCAGTCATCTTCGCCGTATCCTTGCTGCAGTTCCCTACCATCATTGCGAGCTTCTGGTCAACTCATGCTTGGGCGCAATGGATTCAAACCAACTTGAGATATGACTATCCTTTGGGTATGGTGCTGTACGTCCTGATGATTATCGGTTTCACGTTCTTCTACACCTTCGTGCAGATGAACCCGAACCAGATGGCAGACAACATGAAGAAAAACGGCGGCTATATCCCTGGCATTCGCCCTGGTAAAGCAACCGAGAAATATCTGACCCGCGTCATGTCCCGGTTAACGATGACCGGCGCCATCTTCCTGGCGGTTATTTCTCTCTTGCCGATTGCTTTCGGTACGCTGGCCGGCTTGCCTAGCTCGGTCAAAATCGGAGGCACTTCACTGCTGATCGTCATCGGGGTTGCGCTCGATACGATGAAGACCATCGAAAGTCAGTTGATCAAACGCCACTACAAAGGTTTCATCAATAAATAAGTAATAGGTTCCGGTGAAGTCGTTTTGGCGCTTCCCGGCAACTTATTGCCTTGTTTCTTGTAAGGAGCAAGTCGGAGGGAGAGAGAAACGTGAACATACTATTCATGGGCCCTCCTGGGGCAGGGAAAGGTACGCAGGCAGAAGTCATTGTCAATGAATTCGGCATTCCCCACATTTCCACCGGCGATGCGTTTCGTCTGGCGATTAAACAGGGAACACCCATTGGGGTTAAAGCCAAAGAATACATGGACCAAGGGCTTTTGGTACCGGATGATGTCACGATCGGCATCGTGGAGGAACGTCTGCAGCAGTCCGATTGCGAAAAAGGTTTTTTATTGGATGGTTTTCCAAGAACTCTTTCGCAAGCGGAAGCGCTGGATGATATCCTTGGCAGACTGAATACCAAGCTGGATCATGTCATCAATCTGAAAGTGGACCGCGACAAGCTGCTCGCCCGCTTAACGGGCCGGCGGATTTGCAAAAGCTGCGGCGCCACGTACCATGTGATCTTTAACCCTCCTAAACAGGAAGGTGTTTGTGATAAATGCGGAGGCGAGCTGTATCAGCGCTCGGATGACAACGAAGAGAGCGTCGGTACCCGTCTGGACGAATATATCAAAAAAACAGCACCACTCCTTGCATTTTATGAGAACAAAGGTCTTTTGCGTCAGATCGATGGTGATCAAGAAATCGATGCGGTATCGAAAGAAATCGTATCGGTGCTGCGAGGTTAGTCGTAATGATCATTTGTAAGTCCGAAACGGAACTCGGCTTTATGCGGGAAGCAGGGCGAATTGTGGCGGAAACGCACCGTCTTATGGCAAAGCACATTGAACCGGGCATCACGACCGGGGAACTGGACGCTATTGCTGACCACTACATTCGCAGTCAGAAAGCACTGCCGTCTTTTAAGGGCTACAATGGTTTTCCTGCCAGCATTTGCGCTTCAGTCAATGATCAGTTGGTGCACGGATTTCCCGGCAAACGCAAATTAAACGAAGGCGACATTGTTACGCTAGACATCGGTGCGCAGTACCGTGGTTACCATGGAGACTCCGCTTGGACCTATCCTGTAGGCAGGATTTCGGAGGAAGCCCAGCGTCTGCTGGACGTTACCGAACAATCTTTGTATGCAGGCTTGGAGCTTGTCAAACCAGATGTGCGCCTGTTCACGATCTCACATGCCATCCAACGCGTCATCGAAGACGCCGGCTTCTCGGTTGTTCGGGAGTATGTCGGACACGGAGTTGGGGCAGAACTGCATGAAGAACCGCAAATTCCGAACTTTGGCGTTCCGGACCGGGGCCCGAGGCTCAAAACCGGTATGGTGCTGGCGATTGAACCGATGGTCAATGCCGGATCCCGTTATGTCAAGACGCTTGAAGACAATTGGACGGTCGTTACGGTCGACGGTTCCTTGTGCGCCCATTTCGAGCATACGGTGGCCGTTACTGCCGATGGTCATGAAATTCTCACAAAACTCTGATATGTAGGTGATTGTTCTTGAGTCATCAAAGCACCCTGCAAATCGGCCAGATTGTGAAGATCCTGAAAGGCAAAGACGCCGGTCAGGTGGCCGTGGTCGTATCCATCGAAGACAGCAGGTTCGTGTATATTGCGGACGGGAACAAACGGAAGTTTGATCAGAGAAAGAAGAAAAACCTTCTTCATCTGGAGCCCCAGTCCTTCATTAGCAGCGAGGTCGCAAACAGTTTAAATGAAAGCGGTCGGGTCACAAACGGAAAACTGCGTTATGCAGTGATGAAGTTTATGAAGTCCACCGAAACCCATGCTGAAGAGAAAGGAGACTGACTGTGGCCAAAGAGGATGTTATTGAAGTGGAAGGCACGGTTATCGAGCCGCTGCCGAACGCAACGTTCAAAGTTGAGCTTGAGAACGGTCATCAAATTCTTGCCCATGTTTCCGGTAAGCTGCGGATGCACTTTATCCGTATTCTGACAGGCGACAAAGTGGTCGTACAGTTATCGCCTTATGATTTAACCAAAGGCCGTATAACGTACCGCAAGTAAATTTTACCGTTTCTTTCATTAGGTTGCCCTGGATGTTATGATCCTATAGGGCGCTTGAAAATGTTTGACCGCAGGTTTACACTTGTAAAGTCCGGTTGATCTAAATATGAATTTGCTTCCTTCACGATGGGGGTAAATTCTCTGAAGAAAGTTTTGCGTAAAGCAAAGCTTTAGTCAATCCTTACGAAGCGAGTTTTGCTTTTGGCAAAACTTGAGGGAGGTAATTAACATGAAGGTAAGACCTTCTGTAAAGCCTATTTGCGAAAAATGCAAAGTCATTCGCCGCAAAGGGACTGTAATGGTTATCTGTGAAAATCCGAAGCACAAACAAAAACAAGGTTAAGAGAAGGGGGTGTAGCGTAAAATGGCTCGTATAGCTGGTGTGGATTTGCCACGTGACAAACGCGTTGAGATCGCCTTGACTTATATTTTCGGAATCGGTAAAACGACTTCCCAGAAAATTCTGAGCACTACAGGCATCAATCCGGACACTCGTGTTCGTGATTTGACGGAAGATGAAGTCAGCAAACTGCGTGAAACGATCGACAAAACGGTTAAGGTTGAAGGTGACCTGCGTCGTGAAATTTCCTTGAATATTAAACGTCTCATTGAGATCGGCTGCTATCGTGGAGTGCGTCATCGCCGCGGTCTGCCGGTTCGTGGACAACGTACTAAAACGAATGCTCGTACACGGAAAGGCCCTCGTCGTACTGTAGCGAACAAGAAGAAATAAGAAGGGGGGATAAAAGACAATGGCTAAACCGAAAAAAGTCGTACGTACTAAACGTCGTGACCGCAAAAATATTGAATCCGGAGTGGCTCATATCCGTTCCACGTTCAATAACACTATCGTAACGATTACGGATCCTCATGGAAACGCGATTTCTTGGGCAAGCTCCGGCGGCCTTGGATTCAAAGGTTCCCGTAAGTCGACTCCGTTCGCAGCGCAAATGGCTGCCGAATCCGCGGCTAAAGCTGCGATGGAACATGGCATGAAGTCGGTAGAGGTTATGGTTAAAGGTCCAGGTGCAGGCCGTGAAGCAGCGATCCGCTCTTTGCAAGCTGCTGGTCTGGAAGTCAACCTGATCAAAGACGTAACTCCAGTTCCGCATAACGGTTGCCGCCCACCTAAGCGTCGTCGTGTCTAATTGAAGCAAACCTGTAAAATGTGGTATATTTCCGGCACAATCTGCTAATAATGGTTGTTTAGGCATACTACATGAGTACACAAGGGTAATGACAGTTTCAAATAGGAGCGACGCTTGAAGGAGGGGTACTTGCGTGATTGAAATCGAAAAGCCGAAAATTGAGACCGTAGACGTCAGTGAAGACGGTGCCTATGGCAAGTTTGTAGTAGAACCGCTTGAGCGCGGATATGGAACGACCCTGGGGAATTCCCTTCGCCGGATCCTGTTGTCCTCGCTGCCAGGCGCAGCCGTAACGTCCGTTCAAATCGATGGCGTACTGCACGAGTTCTCAACGGTTCCGGGTGTAATGGAAGACGTGACGGAAATTATTCTGAACCTGAAGGCTCTTTCCCTGAAAATTCATTCCGACGAGGAGAAAGTCCTTGAGATTGATGCTGAGGGCGAAGGAGTCGTGACGGCAGGAGATATCCGGGCGGACAGCGATGTTGAAATTCTCAACCCAGACCTGCATATTGCTACCATGGGACCAGGTTCGAGACTTCACATGCGTATTTTTGCTAACCGCGGTCGTGGCTATGTCCAAGCAGATAAGAATAAACGTGATGATCAACCGATTGGCGTCATCCCGGTCGATTCTATCTATACCCCGATTAGCCGCGTGAATTATGGCGTGGAGAATACGCGGGTTGGTCAAGTGACCAACTACGACAAATTGACGCTTGAGATCTGGACTGATGGAAGCATCCGTCCGGAAGAGGCCGTAAGCCTCGGCGCCAAAATTTTGACCGAGCATTTGATGCTGTTCGTCGGCTTGACCGATGAGGCGAAAGATGCGGAAATCATGGTCGAAAAAGAAGAAGACAAAAAAGAAAAAGTGCTTGAAATGACGATCGAAGAGCTGGATCTCTCTGTTCGTTCCTACAACTGCCTCAAGCGTGCCGGTATCAACACGGTACAAGAGCTGACCACGAAGACCGAAGAAGATATGATGAAAGTCCGCAACCTGGGCCGCAAGTCTTTGGAGGAAGTTCAAGAGAAGCTCGAAGAGCTCGGTTTGGGACTCCGTACAGAAGAATAGCATCTTAGGATTGTTAGCGAAGGAGGGGAAAACATGGCATACCAAAAGTTGGGCCGCGATTCCAGCGCACGTAAAGCTTTGTTCCGTGACCTGGTAACCGACCTGTTCTTATATGAGCGCATTCAAACAACGGAAGCGAAAGCGAAGGAAGTTCGTTCCATCGCTGAGAAGCTGATCACGAAAGCGAAGAAGGGTGACCTTCATGCTCGCCGCCAAGTGGCAGCATTCGTACGTCGTGAAACGGTTGACGGAGAGCAAGACGCGATCCAAAAACTGTTCAGCGAGTTGGCTACCCGTTACGCTGAGCGTCCAGGCGGATACACTCGTATCCTGAAGCTCGGACCTCGCCGCGGTGACTCCGCGCCTATGGTTTATCTGGAACTGGTTGACCGCGCGTAAACAGGTGAGGATGGGGAAAGGGGGGAAGGAATCGCATGATTCTGATCGAACCCTTTTTTTCACGTCCGGGGCCTGTATACGGAATAAGATTTTTCTTATCCGGATAAGAGGCCCCGTTTCGTGTTCCTTTTGAATTACCTTGGAACGGCTTCGCCGTGAATTACGGCGGAGCCGTTTTATGTTTGCGGCATGAAGCGCGTCATCGAAGCAGGAAGCAAGAGGTCAGGAGGATTTGGGGAATGCGCAACATTTGCATGAAAGTCAGTTATGACGGTACGAATTACAGCGGGTTTCAGACGCAGCCGGACGGAAACGCCATTCAGGATTATTTGGAGAAGGCCATTAAGCTGCTGACGGGCGAGCAGGTGAAAATCCATGCCTCGGGCCGGACGGACGCCGGCGTTCACGCGATCGGGCAGGTGTTTCATTTTCATACCGCCTCCCAAATTCCCGTGGAACGATGGTGCCTGGCGCTGAATTCGAGACTTCCCAAAGATATTTTGGTGACCGAAGCCCGGGAGGTTTCCCTGGATTTTCACTCCAGAAGAAACGCGAAGCGAAAAACGTACCGTTACACCATCAATGCCAATCAATATCCGGATCTGTTCCGCAGAAATACGGAGCTTCATCATCCCGGCAAGCTCGATGTAGAAGCGATGTCCGAAGGGTTGAAGCACTTGATCGGCACCCATGACTTTACTTCTTTTGCTTCCCGTCATTCCACCAAGCCTTCCCATGTTCGCACCGTATATGATGCCCATATCGAAAGGGATCAATCCATGTGCCGCCCGGGAACCCGGGATCAGGGCTTGATCCATGTCTATATCACCGGAAACGGCTTTTTGCAGCATATGGTCCGCATTATCGTGGGCACGCTGCTGGAAGTGGGCAAAGGCCGTAGACGTCCTGAGGACATTGCGTCGATCCTGAAGGCCAAAGACCGGATGAAAGCAGGTCCGACGGCCGAATCGAAGGGTCTCATGTTATGGAATGTGGAGTATGAGAATTTCGATTAAAAACATTGAAAATCGGCTTGCGATTTATCTGCCTATACTGTAAAATAAAAGTTGTGTTTTCTTATGGCTCTCCCACAGCCCCCAGTAAGAAAACGACAAACCTAACATTACAAATGACTTTCTTTTCATAACAAAGATGAACGAAGATAAATGATTTTCGGACGATTACAAGGAGGAACTATTCATGCGTACCACCTATATGGCGAAGCCAAATGAAGTTGAGCGCAATTGGCACATCATCGATGCCGAAGGCAAAACGCTTGGTCGTTTGGCGAGCGAAGCAGCTGCTTTGATCCGCGGCAAACACAAGCCACAATTTACACCTCATGTTGACGGCGGCGATTTCGTTGTCATCATCAACGCTGAGAAGATCCATCTGACAGGCAAAAAACTGCAAAACAAAAAATACTACCGTCACTCCCTGCATCCAGGCGGTCTGAAAGTGACCAACGCTCAAGACCTCTTGAACAGCAAACCTGAACGTGTATTGGAATCCGCTGTTCACGGCATGCTTCCTAAAACCCGCATGGGCGAAAAAATGAAGCTGAGACTGAAAGTATATGCAGGTTCCGATCATCCACATGCAGCACAAAAACCAGAAGTTTACGAACTTCGCGGATAATTAAAAGGAGGACAAGTTTCATGGCACAAGTACAATACTATGGGACAGGTCGTCGTAAACATTCGGTAGCACGTGTTCGCCTTGTACCGGGTGAAGGACGCATCGTCATCAATAAACGCGACATCAACGAATATTTCGGTTTGGAAACCCTCAAACTGATCGTGAAGCAACCGCTGGCTCTGACTGAAACGCTCGGACAATACGACGTACTCGTTATCGCTAACGGCGGCGGCATCTCCGGTCAAGCAGGCGCAATCCGTCACGGTATCTCCCGTGCGCTGCTGAAAGCTGACCCAGAATTCCGTCCGGCTTTGAAAAAAGCGGGCTTCCTGACTCGTGACCCACGCATGAAAGAACGTAAAAAATACGGTCTCAAAGCGGCTCGTCGCGCGCCACAATTCTCGAAACGTTAATATTTCCTGGATTTCAGGATACAAGCCTCTGGCCTTTACCGGTCAGGGGCTTTTTATTTTGCCCGTTCCAGAAAAAAACTGCCTTGCGGCAGTTGGATTAAACCCCAAAAAAGCGGAGTTATTCATTTTGCAAAATATGTAATGCATCATCGACAGAGCCGACTTCCCCGTACGCATGTTTTTTCATGAGCTGGGCATGGCAGGCCGGGCACTCGGCAAAAACCTCGCTGTAACCCAATCCGTCGTCATTCCGTCCGTCTTTCCACCATACGTTGATCTGTTCGTTTTCCTTGCCGCATTGGCTGCAATACAACGATTGGCCAAGCTGGTTGGAGGAAACAATCATGCTTTTTCACCTCATCGGAATTTTGAAAGGAAATAGACCGGACTGCTCGATCTATTTCCCGTTTGGATGATTATTGACGCTGAAAGCCTTGGTAGTTGGTGCCCATTCCGTATTGCTGTTGGCCAAAGCCGGTGTAGGAATGGCTGACGTTTTCCATTTGGTGAGCCATATTGGAAATTTGCTGCAGCTGTTGAATCGCGGTTTGGTGTCCTTGCAGCGCGTTTTGGATCACCTGGGCTGCATGGCGCTCACGCTGGGCGAGCTGCTCGAGCTGCATCGCGTTGCTTTCTTCTTGTCTCAACAGCTGTTGGTAAGCTTGCGAAGCCTGTTGGGTTTGCTGAATCAACTGCTGGACAAGCTGGGTAATTTGCTGCGTTTGGTTGAACTGGTTCAAAGGGAATGCCTCCTTCGGTAGTCTGGTATGTTTTGATCCCTTACGTATTGTTCCTTTGAAGGGCGGAATCTTATTCTTTTTTGGCAAGACAATGTGCCCATTGGGCGGATTCATCATATGCTGTAGCATAACTCGAACGGAGGGATTTGATTTTGCAACCTAACGCACAGCATAAACATTTGGCATGGCATGAAACGATGGAGCTGCATGAACTTACCGCTTCGCAGTCCAACACTTTGATGGGGCTTAAAATGCACGTCCATGACGTGGCGGATCCGAAGCTGCGGGGGCTATATGAGGAGACGATCCGCTCCACGGAGTCCAACCTGAAGGAGCTGCTGCAATTTTATCCGATGGCCCCCATGGAAGCGAGAAACAACAAAAGCAAGCCGCATCACGAAGACCTGACCGCCTTTTATGCCGGCCATCTGCTCGGGATAGCCAAAAACTGCGTCAAAAACTACGCGGCAGCCGTTACGGAGGCAGCTACTCCGCAGCTTAAAGATACATTCGTTAAACATCTGAACCATGCGATCAAGCTGCATACGAAGGTGTTTAATTTCATGCATGAACGCGGATTTTATCCGGCATACGATTTGCATCAGCTGCTCGAAAACGATAAGAAAACCGCCAAAAAAGCGCTGGAGATGTAAGGGCCCGGCCAAGAAAAAGATCTTTCGCAGCGAAAGGTCTTTTTCTTCTTCGCAGGTTTCAGGACCTTTTATAGGATTGACAACTAAAGATATTGCTTTATACTGGATTTAAATCATATTAAACCGCTTGGTATTCACTGATTATTATTGCAATGATTATGATACGAATTATTGGAAGGGGAGACATTCGCATGAATTTGCTTGAAAAAGAAAAGTGGATCGAGGTTCAAGCCGCCGAGCTGGAGCATGCTTCCGCCGAAGAGGTCATTCGGGTTGCCGTCGAGAAATTCCCGAATATTACGTTTGCGTGCAGTTTTGGGGCCGAGGACGTGGTTTTGGTTGATATTTTGCAAAAGGTGAGTCCGTCCACCGATATTTTTTATTTGGATACGGACTTCCACTTTAAGGAAACGTACGAAACGAGAGACCGGCTGGAATCCAAATACGGGATCCAGTTCGTGCGCGTGTCTCCCAAATTGACGCCGGAGGAGCAAGCGGCCAGCCATGGCGAGGAATTGTGGAAAATCGACCCGAACCAGTGCTGCAACATCCGCAAAGTCGAGCCGCTCACCCGGATTCTTTCCCAATACGACGCCTGGATCACGGGGATCCGCAGAGACCAGGCTCCGACCCGCGCCAATGCCAAGAAAGTGGAATATGATCATAAGTTCGGGCTGGTCAAATTCAACCCGATTGCCGATTGGACATCCGACGATGTCTGGACATATATTCGCGATAACCAAGTGCTGTACAATCCTCTCCATGACCGGAACTATCCGAGCATCGGTTGCGAACACTGCACCCGTCCGGTGCAGCCGGGCGAAGACCCAAGAGCCGGCCGCTGGTCCGGCAGCGAAAAAACGGAATGCGGACTGCATCAATAAATTTCGAAATAGGAGGAATGAACGGCATGACTGGAATACTCCCGCATGGCGGCAAGCTGGTTAACAGGTTCGCAGAAGGAAACGAACGCGATGAGCTTCTGAAGGCTTCGCCGTTTATGAAGCAGATCCGGGTGAACAATTGGACCATTTCCGATCTTGATTTAATCGGGAACGGAGCATTTTCTCCGCTTGAAGGATTTTTGAACGAAGAGGATTACCGTTCGGTGGTCAGCACGATGCGGCTTGCCGATGGAACGGTATGGAGCATACCGGTGACGTTATCCGTCGATGAAACGACGGCCCAAGGGCTTAACCTGGGGGATCAAGTGGCGTTGACCGGAGCCGAGGACGGCGTCGTGTATGCCGTTTTGACCGTGGAAAGCGTGTACGAAGCCGATCAGGAGGAAGAAGCGCTGAAGGTGTTCAAAACGAGCGATCTGGAGCATCCCGGCGTGAAAAAGTTGTTCGAGCGTTCCCCGATCTATGTCGGCGGAAGCGTCAAGGTCCTTAACCGCCCGCAGCCTGCAAGGTTCCGCGAATTTTATTTCGACCCGGCGCAAACCCGGGAGCTGTTCCGGGAAAAGGGCTGGAAAACGGTTGTCGGCTTCCAAACCCGCAATCCCGTGCACCGGGCCCACGAGTACATTCAGAAGACGGCGCTAGAGATCGTTGACGGCCTGTTCCTGAATCCGCTTGTCGGCGAGACGAAATCGGACGACGTTCCGGCGGACGTACGAATGAAGAGCTACCTGGTTCTTCTGGAAAACTATTATCCGCAGGACCGGACGTTTTTGGGCGTGTTTCCTGCCGCCATGCGTTATGCGGGTCCTAGAGAGGCTATTTTCCATGCGATGGTCCGCAAAAATTACGGCTGCACCCATTTCATCGTCGGACGCGACCATGCCGGGGTAGGCGACTATTACGGCACTTATGAAGCGCAGGAGATATTCTCGAACTTTACGCCTGAAGAGCTCGGCATTACGCCGCTGTTTTTCGAGCATAGCTTCTTCTGCAAAACATGCGGCAACATGGCGTCCAGCAAAACCTGCCCGCATCCGAAGGAAGATCACCTGACCCTGTCCGGCACCAAGGTACGCGGATTGCTCCGCGACGGGCAGTGTCCGCCGCCGGAATTCACCCGTCCGGAAGTCGCTGAAGTGCTGATCGCAGGCATGCGCGCGCAAGTAACGCCTTAAAGGTACTATTTGTCCACCTTCGCCCATATAGATGAGTAGAGTCGATATGGGAACGGAGGTGGATTTTTGATGTCCAAGCCTGGCAAGCAGGTGCTGTGGATCCGGCTGAGCTCCATCAAGAAGCTTTTCATCGGCATATGTCTGGCCATCGTGTTTGTCACCGTAGCCACGCTGAATATTCCTGCGGTTAAAACGACGGGGCAATGGGGCCTCCCGTTATCGGGAAAGGTCATCGTGCTCGATGCGGGCCACGGCGGCCCCGACGGCGGAGCCGTAAGCAAGCAGGGCCTGATCGAAAAGGATGTGAATCTGGCGATCGCCTTGTATTTGCGCGATTATTTGCAGCAGGCGGGGGCTGTCGTGTACATGACGCGGGAAGGCGACTACGATTTGGCAGGGAAGGATACGAAAGGATACTCCAAACGCAAAACGGAGGATTTGAAACAGCGCGCCAAGATGATCGAAAACTCCAACGCCGACCTGTTTCTGAGCATCCATTTGAACAGCTTCCCCGGCAGATGGAGCGGAGCCCAGACCTTTTATTATCCCAATCATCCCGACAATAAGACGCTGGCCGTATTCATCCAGGAGGAAATCAAGCGCAACCTGGAAAATACCGATCGCGTCGCCAAAACCGTAAACCACGTGTACCTTCTTAAAGCCGTGAAAATGCCCGCGGCATTGGTCGAAGTCGGTTTTTTGTCCCATCCGGAGGAGTCTCAGCTCTTAAGGGACGAAGGATACCAGCGGAAGGTCGCGGCTGCGGTGTATAAAGGGATGCTGCGGTATTTATCGGGGGAAAAGGCGAATTTGTCGCCAGAAATGTAAGCGTTGATGGTATAATGGCTTCTGGGGCGCATTCGCCTCGTGCGGATGCACAATATACAAAGCAGAGGTGCTGCCATCATGTTGTCACGTGAGCAAGTACAAGAGGTGCTACAGCCCGTAAGCGAGCCTGTTACCGGTAGAAGCCTTATGGAGCTGCAAATGATAAGAGATATCGTCGTGAAAGACGCCAGGGTGTCACTATCCGTGATTACGCTGGACGATTATGGACAAGCGCTGGAAAAAGAAATCCGCGAGCGTCTGCAAGCTGCCGGAGCGGGAGATGTGCACATCCGCATCCGTCCGGCCAACGAGCATGAGCGCGGCAAGATTTTGGGCGACCACGAACGAAAAACGGATAAAGACAAGCTGGTGAAGGGGCATGCGGCCGGCCTTGAAAGAAACGAGCTGCTGAACGATCCGGACGTCCATTTTATCGCGGTGGCGAGCGGTAAAGGGGGAGTCGGCAAATCCACGGTAACCGTCAACCTTGCTGCGGCGCTGGCCCGCCAAGGCAAGCGGGTCGGATTGATCGATGCCGATATTTACGGCTTCAGCGTTCCGGACATGATGGGAATCGAGGAAGGCCCCGTCGTCGAGAACGAATTGATCATTCCCGTCGAACGGTTTGGCGTCAAGGTGATGTCGATGGGCTTTTTCATCCGCGAAAACAGCCCGGTCGTATGGCGCGGCCCGATGCTCGGCAAAATGCTCCATCAATTTTTCGGCGACGTCAACTGGGGCAAGCTGGATTACCTGCTGCTCGATTTGCCGCCGGGAACCGGGGACATTGCGCTGGATGTTCACCAAATGCTTCCGCAAAGCAAGGAAATCATCGTGACGACCCCGCATGCCACGGCCGCTTTTGTGGCAGCCCGGGCAGGGGCCATGGCCATTCAGACGAATCATGAAATACTGGGCGTCGTGGAAAACATGGCATACTACGAATGCTCCCATTGCGGAGAAAAGGATTTCGTGTTCGGCCGGGGCGGCGGCGGACAGCTGGCGGAAACGCTTCACACCGAACTTTTGGCCCAGCTTCCGCTCGGAGCGCCGGACAACCATATTTCAGAGCCGGATTTTTCGCCATCGGTATATAAATCCGAATCCGCGAGCGGACGAATTTACAATGAGCTGGCGGCGAGCATTATCGCCAAATGCGAAAAATAGACCGTTTGGTTCAAAGAAAAAAAGCCCCGTCGCGAGGGCTTTTTTTCTTGTGCCATTCGATTTTAGGAAGCGTTGCCGCCACCGCCTTCTTCGCCTTCTCCGCCGCCACCGCCTTCTTTTTCTTTATCGCCTTTTTCCCCGCCTTCCTTCTGTTTGCCGCCTTCTTCGCCTTGGCCGCCTTCTTTTTCGACCTTCGGCTGAAGTTCCTGGGTCACCACGTTTCGCAGGAGCGACATCACTTCCATTTTGAACATCGGATTTTGCATCGCTTCCTGCATGACCGTCATCGATTGCTTGCGGTATTCCGGCGTTTTGGTCAAATCGAGGAACATCTTCATGACCTCGGGCGACTTCATGATATCGGAAATCGCCTTTTGATACGTCGGATCCTTGATCAGCTGCATGTGCAGCTGCTTGTTTTGGGTGCTGATCGCCTTGGCAAAGTCGCCGGCGAACTGCGGATCGGTCATGATTTTTTCGAATTCCTTTTTATATTCCGGCGAGGTGATGGTATCCTTGACCGCCGTTCGGATCTGATCGGTAGCCTGCATCGTCATCATTTGCATGCCGGGACCGCCGCTGCCGCCCGAAGAGCCTCCGCCGCCCTGTTTCAGCGCATCTTCGACGGCTTTTTTGCCTTCGTCGCTTTTCAGGATGTCGACCACCATCGTCTTCATTTCTTTATAATCGCCTTGAGGCGGTGCATAGCTCGGTTCGGATCCGCAGCCTGAGAGTACGGTGGTAAGTCCGAATATGATTCCCCAAATGCCTAAAACAGGCCACTTCATGAGCGTCACTCCTTTTGCTTATCATCCTGCATGTAGTATGCCGAAGTGGATTTCGAAATATGTCGTTTCCGGGCATGGTTTTTTAATGTGAACGTTGGTAAAATAAAGTCTTGGGGGTGCAGGCGATTTGAACTTGAAAAATTGGTCCAAGTTATTTTTGAAAACACTGCTTGTGGGAGCCGTAGTCTCCATCATCACCGGTTTTCTGCTGCCGTTCAGCAGGGAATCCATTTCCTTCAAGGATGTAAGCGATGTATTGTTTTACGTGCTTATTCTTTTCGGTTTTGGAGCACTGACGAGCGTTTACTCGCAGCTTGGTTTTTTTGCTTATATGATCCTGAATTATACGGCTATCGGTGTATTCCCAAAAAAGGCTTGGCAATACATACAGCTTGTTTTAGCAATATTGGCGCTGCTGGAAGTGATGTTCTTCCGTTCCTTCGTCGGCAAGGAAAACAGCCAAATGGCGGATTTGCTCCTGGGATTGGCGATTTTGGTCGTGGCTGTTGCCGTTGCCTACTTTAAAGCGAAAGCCACCAACGTTACCGCATGGGTGCCGACCCTCTTTTTCATGATCGCGGTGACCATCGTCGAAATGGTGGGCGGTCTGAAAATCAATGAGAACAATGCCACGATCTTTATTGTGGTTCCGCTCCTCGCATGCAATGCATACCAGATTTTAATACTGCATAAAGTGCTGAAACCAAAAAAGAGCTAAGAAACTTAGCTCTTTTTTCTTTAAATTTACGTATGCTACATGCCTGCCGCATCTTCAAGGGCTTGCTGCAGCGTCGCCTGATCCTGCACTTCTTTTCCTTTGGTATCGGCTTGCGACAATAAATCGGAGACCGTGACGAATTCATAACCTTGTTTCCGCAGTTCGTCGATAATGATCGGGAGCGCCTGGTGGGTTTGTTTGACCGAATCGCTTGCATGGAGGAGAACGATATCGCCCGGATGGGCGCTGCTTACGACGCGGTTCACGATATTGTCGACCCCGATGTTTTTCCAATCCTGCGAGTCGGTATCCCATTGGATGACCTTGTAATTCATGCTGTCGGCGATTTTAAGCACGCGTTTATCGAAGTCGCCGTTCGGCAGGCGGAGCAGGGTAGGTTCCTTACCCGTCAGATCGGTTAATATAGAGTTAGCCGTCATGAGCTGGGTTTTGATCTCCTCGTCGCTTAAGCTGCTGTAGTTGACGTGCTTATGGCCATGGCTTCCGATCTCGAAGCCCGCGGTTTTGATTTTATTGACGATATCCGGATGGCTTTTGCTCCAAGGGGTAGAGAGGAAGAAGGTGGCTTTGGTTACGCCTTTGTCTTTCAGAACGTTCAGGATAGGCTCGGTGCGCTTTTCTCCCCAGCTGATATCAAAGGTCAGGGCGATCACTTTCTTTTCGGTAGGAACGCTGTAAATGGCGGCTGGAGCCCCTTCGGAGAATACCGTGACATTGTCTGACTCTACATAAATGATGCCGATCGCAAACAGTGCCGCGGCGAGCACGAAGAAGGTGCGTTTGATTTTGCGGCCGTTCAGCACATAAAAAAATGAATTCATTTGCGTTTGTCGCTCCTTTCCCACAATGGAAATGCTTGTTTACTTTACATAGTATGCTCGTACCAGCGAGTTATACCAGGAGGAGGTTAACTATGCTTCGCCCTTCGGTTTTTCTGAAAGATTTGGGTTCGATCCGCAAAACCCTGCTGTTCGTTACGGTCCTGTTCGTTTTGGGCATCGTCGCAGGATGGTACAGCACCGGCGTATTGGCGCAGTTCATCGATCAGCAGATGGGAGGAATCCGCGACATCGGGGAAAGCCTGAGCAGGTCGTCCAACCCGAAGTGGAATTTTTTCGTGTTCATCTTTTTCAATAACAGCATCAAGGCCGTATTGATGATTTTTCTGGGGTTGTTTTTGGGCATCCTTCCGATTTTGTTTTTGCTTGTGAACGGCATGGTTGTCGGGTTCCTGGTTCATACCTCTATGGAGCAGGGAAACAGCTTGTTCGATCTGGTCGTGAAAGGTCTGCTGCCTCATGGGATCATCGAAATTCCCGCGATTATCATCGCTTGCGCTTTTGGGGTTCGGATGGGGATGCTTGTCATCGCGAGCCTTGGCGGGAACGGGAAGGAAGGATTAAAGGGGAAATGGAAAGAGGGTTTCCGGAAGGCATGGACGGCATCGGTATGGATCGTCATTTTATTGTTTGTGGCCGCCATTATCGAAAGCACGATTACTTACACGCTGATGAAGGGGTAAATAGGCATAGCGCCTATTTGCCTTTTTTCGGCATACCGCATTCATAAATTTCCCAAAAACTGTGCATAACATTAAGGCGGCATATCGAGCCACATTTTAGAATGTTGCAAATTCCGATAATTTCAGAAAATATGCTCTAGTCGACAAGGAGGCCAAGCAACCATGCTGGGTATGCTTTTTAACGATAAGGAATGCAAGGAACTGGATTATGTACTGCGTAAAGAGCTGGATGAAATGCTGTTTGACTTAAGCGACCATAGATTGGACCTGGAAGTGAGAAACGCGATCGCGAGCCGATATCGCACGGTGTTCCGCATGTATGCCAGATTCGCGCCCCCGAAGGAGCTCTCCAAATATGCGCGTAACAGCAAGCTGTCTCAATTCAAACAATAGATGCGAAAAAAGTGCTTGACGGTCAGCGGGGATCTATGATAAATTTATTTTCGCTTCGGTTTTAGTCAAATAAAACGGAAAGCTGCGAGATGTTGACGAATTTAAAACTTCGAAAAAAAGTTTTAAAAAAAGTCTTGCAAAACATCGAGCATGTATGATATATTATAAAAGTCGCCGCTGAGATGCGGTGATGAACGAAAACGAAAGAATTTGATCTTTGAAAACTGAACAACGAGTGAGATATGAGGTTTCGGCAACGAAACCGAAACGCGAAGCAAATCGGTCCAAGCCTATGGCTGGGTGTTTTTGTGGAGCAAACAATGAGAATTAAATTCTCGTCAGATTCAAAATGAGTCACAAACTTTTTGTTGGAACGCTACTCTCCTTCGGGTGAGCAGATTCTTCCAACTTTCTTGGAGAGTTTGATCCTGGCTCAGGACGAACGCTGGCGGCGTGCCTAATACATGCAAGTCGAGCGGAGTTGATGGAGAGCTTGCTCTCCTGAGACTTAGCGGCGGACGGGTGAGTAACACGT
>NZ_BORW01000031.1 GCF_018333375.1 Paenibacillus cookii | reverse complement strand
CTTCTGTAAAATGGTTGTCTGGTAACTTTCATTTTACAAGATCAGACGGTTTTTTTGTGTTATTTTTTGCATTCAACGAAAATGGGCGGACCAGAAGTCAGTTTTCACTGACTTTCTGGACAGCCCCGTTAATGCGTGCGCCCGAACTAGAACAATTGCCGCTGGAATTCGGCGATGGCTTTATATTCTTCTTCCAGGTTCCGCGAAATTTTAATGAAAATCGGCAGCAGCCGGTGGTAAATTTGCGCGTGTTCCTTGATCGGCTTGTGCTGGTGGGTGGACCCGATCATGCCGGAAACGATGTCCAGCGTATCGGTTTTGCCGAGCGCGTACAGGCCAAGGACCACGGCGCCGAGGCAGGAACTTTCGTAGCTTTCGGGAATGACGACTTCCTGATCGAAAATGTCCGCCATCATTTGGCGCCAGAGCGGGGAACGCGAAAATCCGCCGGTGGCGTGGATTTTGGTCGGACGCCCGATAATTTCCTCCATCGCCAGCAGCACCGTGTACATATTGAAAATAACGCCTTCCAGCACGGCGCGGATCATGTGCTCCTTGCGGTGATGCATCGTCAGCCCGAAAAACGAGCCGCGCGCGTCCGGGTTCCACAGCGGCGCCCTTTCGCCCGTTAAGTACGGATGGAACAACAGCCCGTCCGCCCCCGGCTTCACCTGCTCCGCGATCCGGGTCAGCAGGTCGTACGAATCAAGGCCGAGGCGTTTCGCCGTCTCCACTTCGGAGGCGGCAAACTCGTCCCGTACCCACTGGAACAGCATGCCTCCGTTGTTGACCGGTCCTCCGATGACCCACTTCTTGTCGGTCAACGCGTAACAGAAAATACGGCCCTTCGGATCCGTCACGGGCCGGTCCACGACGGTGCGGATCGCGCCGCTTGTGCCGATCGTAGCCGCGACGACGCCCGGCTGGGTGGCATCCACGCCGAGATTCGACAGCACGCCGTCGCTTGCTCCCACGATAAAAGGAGTGGAGGCCAAAAGCCCCATCTCCTCGGCGTAAACGGGATTCAGCCCCGAGACGGCATGGGTCGTCGGAACGGGAACGGAAAGATTGTCCGGCTTGACGCCGGCAAGCTCCAGCGCCTCCTTGTCCCAATCGAGCTGCTCCAAATTGAACATGCCGGTCGAAGACGCGATCGAATAATCGATGATGTACTGGTTGAACAGCTTCGCGAAGACATATTCCTTGATCGAAATGAATTTGTCCGCTTTGTTATAGATATCAGGTTCGTCATGACGCAGCCAAATCAGCTTCGACAGCGGCGACATGGGATGAATGGGCGTACCCGTGCGCAAATAAATCTCATGCCCGTTCATGTCCTTCTTCAGCTTCTCCGCCCATTCCGCGCTACGGTTGTCCGCCCACGTAATGCAGTTCATCAGCGGCTTGCCGTCCGCGCCGACGGGGATCACGCTGTGCATCGCCGAGCTGAAGGACACGAACATGATCTGCTCGGGGGCTGCCCCGCTTTTTTCCATCGCCTGCTTCACCGAATGAATGACGGCGGCGAAAATCAGGTCCGGATCCTGCTCGGCAATCGATGACGTCGGGGTATGGAGCGGATAGCCTTCGCTGCCCTTGGCCACGACCTTGCCGTTCTCCTCGAAAATGACGGCCTTGGTGCTTGTCGTGCCGATATCGATGCCGATCATCATGTTATTGCTCATGCTTTAACCTTCTTTCTTGAATCGATGAAACTTCTTGTTTCATTATTATACAAACATACTGATGACGAGAATGAACGCAAGCCCCGCCACCGACAGCAGCGTTTCCATCACGGTCCAAGATTTCAGCGTCTGCGGAACGGACATGTTGAAGAACTCTTTGACCATCCAGAAGCCGGCGTCGTTGACATGGGACAGAACGAGGGAACCCGCGCCCGTTGCCAGCGCAACAAGTTCAGGGCTCGCCCCGGGATTCAGCGCCAGCACCGGAGCGACGATGCCTGCGGCCGTCGTCATGGCCACGGTAGCCGAACCGGTCGCCACGCGGATCAACGCCGCTACGAACCATGCGAACAAAATGATGTTGATATTCGCGGAAGTGGCGATTTGCGCGATCGCGTCGCCGACGCCGCTGTTAATGAGCACCTGCTTGAACGCGCCGCCTCCGCCGATGATCAAAATGATCGTTGCCGTCGGAGCCAGGCATTCGCTCGTGAATTTGGAAATCTGGTCTTTGGTGAAACCGCGCGAGAAGCCGAGCGAAAAGAAGGAAAAGACGACCGCGATCAAAAGCGCGATCACTTCATGCCCGATAAACTCGCAAAATACGGTAAATCCATACTTGGCATTCGGATCGATAATGGTGGCGATCGAACCGATCAGCATCAGAATAACAGGAAGCAGGATCGTAAACAAGGTAATGCCGAAGCCCGGCAGCTTGCGCTCGCCGCTGGACGAAAACTGCTCCGCCAGCTCTGCCGGCGGCTCGACCTTGATCCGTTTGCCGATCCATTTGCCGAAAAGAGGTCCTGCCACGATCGCCGACGGCAGGCCGACGATCAAGGAATATAATATGGTTCTACCCAAATCGGCTTTGTATGCATCAATCGCGATCATGGGTGCCGGATGCGGCGGAACCAGACCGTGCACGGTGGAAAGCCCCGCCAAAATCGGAATCCCGATTTGCAGGAGCGACATTTTGGTTTTCCGTGCGACCGTAAACACGATCGGAATGAGCAGAATGACGCCCACCTCAAAAAACACCGGAATCCCGACGATAAAGCCGACGATCATCATCGCCCAGTGCACGCGTTTTTCGCCGAAGCGGTTAACCAGCGTCGTGGCGATTTGCTCGGCACCGCCGGACTCGGCCATCATCTTGCCGAGCATCGTGCCGAGGCCGATGACGATGGCGATCGTGCTTAACGTTCCGCCAAGCCCTTTCGTTACCGAGTCGACGATATCAAGCGGTTTCATGCCCGTCAAAAAGCCGAGGATCAGCGCCGACAGCAGCAGCGTAACGAACGGGTTCCACTTGAATTTGGCGATAAATACGATCAAAAACGCAATCGCGACAAGCGTCCAAACGATCAGCGTCCAATTATGGCTCATACCGAAAATACTGGACATCAAGACAACCTACCTTTCTTCACCTGGTTTTTCTGGATGATTTATGAATTCCCTTCAAATTATCATGCCCATTTGCCAGCATTTAATTTAAGTATTGGTATACTTGTCGACAACTTTGAGCGGCAACGTCCGCGTAGGGACATGTGCCGACCGCTTCAGGATGTACGGCCGGGGATGCTGCTGTGAAGCGTTTTCCTGGAATCCGCGAAATATTCCCTGACCACCTGTTCGATGACGTCTCTTTTGCGGGATTCCAAGCCTTTCATGATCGTATAATGTTTGTCGATGACCGAATGCAGCTTTTGTTCGCCTTTCGAAAAAATTTCGTCGGTCGTGAGCAGCATGACGGTCATGACGATCGGCCGGATGCTCTTCCAAAGATGCAAAATCCGGTTGTGGTTCGCGGCCGTAATGATCGTTTCATGAAAGGATAAGTCCTGGTAAGAAAATTCCACGGCGTCGTTATGTTTCATCGCCAGCTCCATTTTGTCCACGATCCGCTGGAGGCAGCCGAGCAAACCGGTCACATCCGATTGGGCCAGCCGCTGCTGGGCGAAGCTTTCAATCAAAAAACGAACGTCGTACAGCTCTTCGACATCCGTGACATCCAGACCGACCACGACGGCCCCCATGCGCTCAAGCCGGATCAGTCCTTCGCTTGAGAGCGTTTTTAAAGCCTCCCGCACCGGGGAACGGCTTGTGCCGAACTCGGAAGCCACCCAATTTTCCGAAATGGTCTCGCCCGTCTTGATCGTTCCGTTGATGATTCGAAGCCTCAGCTCGCACGCGATGGTTTCCCCAAGGGATGCGTTCTGCAGCCAGGCTGAAGGATACTGCAACATCAGACAACTCTCCTATTTCAAGGATTGTTTATCAATCCCGATTCGTAAGCATACTAATAGGATTTTATCATATCCGCGCAGTGCCGTTCCAACCTTTCGCAGTTTTTCATCCTGAACCGATTTTCAATATCACAAGTATACTTGTCGACAACTTAGAACCTTTTTTATTTTAAATCAGAACCCGGCATCTGTAAACCTTATTTTGAAAGCGCTTCAAAGCAATGTTTTCCAGCTATTTTGACCATGAAATTTCCTTCCGTTTCTTGATCTGCGCCGGGTTCGGGCTTCGTCCCCCTCCTTTCATGCATGCTTTTAGCTGGAATATTTTAGCCGTCATCAAAAAGAAAGCTGCTAAAAAAATTATTTTACGTTTCGTTTTCATAGCTGTTTTCAAGGAATTGATCGCATAAAAACGGAAATGATTCGCAGTCCAGGCAGCCTTTATATGCAGGGATAGAGCCCGGAGATTTGCTCCGGCTCCATCCTTGGTTCGCGCAAAGCCAAGCTCCTTCCTACGACCCCAAATCCCAGGCCGAGTGGATTTTCGGGACGTCGTTGATGAGCTGCCGGGTATACCCGTGCTGCGGATTCAGGATCATGTCCTCGGCGGGGCCGCTTTCGACGATTTTCCCCTTTTCCATAATGTAGATCGTATCGCTTACGTAATAAGCCAGCCCTACGTCATGCGTAATGAAGATGATCGTCATTTCGTTTTCGTCCCGCAGCTTCAGCAGCATATCGAGAATCGTCGAACGGGAGCACGCGTCCACCATGGACGTCGGCTCGTCGGCGATGAGCACCTTCGGGTGCAGCATGAAAATCCGGGCGATCATCAGCCGCTGCATCTGGCCGCCGGACAGCTCGAACGGGTATTTGTTGTGCAGCTCCTCGAATTTGAGATTGACGAAGGAACAGGCTTCCTGCATTTTGCGGTACCGCTCTTCCTTCGTCAGCTTGAGCCCCTGCAGCTTAATGCAATCGAGCAGCAATTTTTCCACCCGGTAAAACAGGTTAAACGACGAAAACGGATCCTGAAAAATCGCCTGGATATCTTTCCAATACCGTTTCCGGTCGGCATGGGACTTCAAACGGCGGGGCTGCCCTTTATATTCGATGACCCCGGAGGATTCCTTCAGAAGGCCCATGATCATTTTGGCCAGCGTCGTTTTGCCGCTTCCGCTTTCGCCGACGATCGAAATGATTTCCCCTTTATGAAAATCGAAATCCACCGCATCCACGGCGGTCGTCTTTTGGCTGCCATAACCGAACACTTTTGTGAGGCCTCTGCCGCGGATCAACAGATCACGATGGTTCATTCGCATACCACTCCTTCAGCGTTTCCGTTTCAAACAGGCAGCGGTACAGATGGTTCCCGCTCGCGCGAATCGGCACCTTGCCGGTTTTGCATTCGCTTTGCGCAAAGGAACAGCGTTCCGCAAACCGGCAGCCGGGCGGCACCTGCTTCAGATTCGGCGGAGCGCCGGGAATCGCGGCCAGCTTTTGGCCTTTCATGCCTTCCTCCGGAACGAGGATGGAACCCATCAATTTTTTCGTATACGGATGGACGGGATCAAAAATCATCTGCTCCGCCGTGCCCCGCTCGACGATTTCGCCCGCGTACATGACCATGATTTCGTCCGTGACATGATAAAGCAGCGGCAGCTCATGCGTGATAAAAACGAGCGACCGGATATACTTTTTGTCCAGCAAATCCTTCAGCAGCTTGATGACCGCTTTCTGCGAAGTGACGTCCAGCGCGGAAGTCGGCTCGTCGGCGATCAGCACTTTCGGATTCAGGATGGTGGAAATGGCTATGACCGTCCGCTGCTTCATCCCTCCCGACAGCTCGCTCGGATACGATTTCAGCACCTTTTCCGGCAGATTCAGCGTCTTAAACCGGTCCGCCGCCAGCTCCCATACCTGCTTTTTGGACAATTCGGGCCGGTGCTCCTTCATGATGTCTTCGATAAACCGGATGATTCGCAGCGTCGGATTAAGCGCGTTCATCGCCGCCTGCGGGATATAGGCGATTTCGCGCCCGGATACTTTCGACCTCAGCTGCTCCTTGCTCAGCTTCATAATGTCGTTGCCGGAGATTCGGATGGAACCGCTGCCGTAATGGAGGGGCGGGAAATAAAAGCCCATCAGGCTGAGCGCAAGCGTCGATTTTCCGCAGCCCGATTCTCCCGCGATGCCGAGCGTTTTCCCCTCCTCCAGATTAAAATCGACGCCGTCCACCGCAAACACCTTTTCCTTCAGGCGGGTTTTATAATAGGTCTTCAGGCCGCTGACCTCCAAAATGTTCGTGCTCATACGCCTTAGCTCCTTATTTTCGGATTAAAGATCTCGTCCATGCCCGTGTTCATCATGTAGAGGGAGAACGTAATCAGCGCGATCGATAACGCCGCCGGGATAAAAGCCCACCAAGCCCCCGCCACCGGCGCCTCGAACACGAGCGCCCAGTTCATGATGATGCCGAGCGAAATGGTGTTGTACGGCCCCAGGCCGAGCATGGAGATCGACGCCTCCGACAGGATGCCCGAGGCGGTTTGCAACACAAACGCCATGACGACGTACGAAGCGATATACGGGAGAATTTCGAAAACGATGATTTTGGGCGTGCTGTGGCCGGATATTTTGGCGATATGGACGTGATCCCGGTTTCGCAGCGACGTGGTCTGCGCCCTGACCGCCCTCGCGGTCCACGGCCAGCTCGTCATGCCGATGATGATTGCGGTCACGAGCGAGCTGCGCGAATTGATGCTGACCGAAATGAGGATCAGAATGACGAATGACGGGATGACGATAAAAATGTTCGTGACGGCGGTCAGCAGGTTATCGATCATGCCGCCGACGTAGCCTGAAACCAGACCGATGAAAAGGCCGATGACGGTGGCAAACACGCCGGCGATCAGCCCGACGCGGATGGAGGTCCGGATGCCGTACATCAGCTCGAGAAACAAATCTCGCCCGAAATTGTCCGAGCCAAGCCACAGGTTTGCGTCCGGGGGCTGGAAGGCGAGGGCGATCATCTCCAGCGGGTCCTTGCGGTTGATTTGCGGGTAGATCAGCACGAGCGCAAGCATCAGCAGGAACAATACGGCGCCGATCATGAACTTCGGCGATTTCAGAAGAATAGCGAACGAATTTTTCATCTCACTGTTCCTCCATTTGCGAGGCTTTGATTCTCGGGTCGATCAATCCGTAAACCATGTCGATCGTAAAATTGGCGAGCAGCACGGTGATGGCGATCAGCAGCGTGCAGCCGGAGATCAGCGGATAATCCAATTGGCGGATCGCCGTGAACATCCATGTGCCAAGTCCCGGGTAACTGAACACGATTTCGCAGATCAGGGAGCCGCCGACCATCGTCCCGAGGGACAGAGCCAGTCCCGTAATTTGCGGAAGCATGGCGTTGCGGAACACGTACCTGGCGATTTTCGAATCCCGGATGCCCAGCAGCTTCGCGTACAGCACGTAATCGGCGTTCAGCTCGTAAATGGACATTTCGCGCATCCCGATGGCCTGCCCGCCGATCGTCACGAGCACGATGGACAAAAACGGCAGCGTATGATGGCGGAGCACCGAGCCGATAAATTCGAAGCTAAGGCTTGGCACCATCTGAAAATCGTACCCGCCGGAGAGCGGAAACCACCCCAGGGTGAGCGCAAACAGGTACAGCATGATGATGGCAAGCGTAAAAAACGGGATCGAGTTGATAAACAAGGCCACCGGAAAAATCGCTTTGTCGAAGACGCCTTTTTTATAAGCGGCTACCGCCCCGAGGACGTTGCCCAAAATCCAGCCGACCAAAATGGCGGGAAGCTGAAGCCCGACCGTCCACGGCACGGCGGAAGCCAAAATGTCGGTCACCTTTTTCGGGTACAGTCCGAAGGAGGTTCCCCAGTCCCCGGTGAACAGGTTTTTGACGTAGATGAGAAACTGCATCCAAATCGGCTTGTCGATCCCGAATTCGGCCATAAACGTCTCATAGACGCGTTTGATCGTGTCGCTGTCCGTCATGCCCTGGGACATTTGCGAAACGATCATGCTTACGGGATTGCCTTCGATCATCCGCGGCAGGAAAAAGTTCAGCGCGATGGCGATCGCGAGCGTCAGCACGTACCAAAACAGCTTTTTCACGAAATATCTCGAATAGGCGTTCACGAAAAGCTCCCCCCTTCGGACTTGCGCGGCGGAATATCATGCTGCCGGTGACGGAGAGCCCGCATAGGAACGGCCCGGATAGCCGTCCTTATGCAGGCTGCGTGCATGTTTGCTTTTGGCCGTCGCCCGAACATGATCGGGTTCCGGATGCGCGGTATCCTCAGTTATGAATCTGATACAAGGCCCGGATGCCCGCGCCGTCCATGGCGATTTGCGGCGGAATGTTGCTGCCGTCCCCGTCGACGGGGAACCCCTTCCATACGGATTCGTTGACGGTGTGGAACACCCACGGGCGGTACATCAGCGGAACGGAAGGGATATCCGTCAGCCAGATTTTCGTCAGCTCGGTATACAGGTTTTTCAGCTGCGCTTCGTCGGTGACGGTCGGGATTTGGTCGATGATTTGGTCGGCCTTGTCGTTTTTGTAGCGTCCCCAGTTCCAGAACGCCATTTCTCCGGCAGGCGCCACGCCTTTCGAGTACATGATGTCATGGGCCCGGCTCCAAGGCTGGCTCGGATTGACGCCGCCGGCCGGCGTGTTCATGATGATGTCGAATTTGCCTGTTTGCAGGTCGTTCGTCCATACCGGAGCTTCCGGGAATTTCGTGCGGATTTCGATGCCGATCGCCTTCGCGCTTTGCGCGACGATTTCGAGCGCCGCATTCCAGTCGGACCAGCCGTACGGGCATTCGATTTCATACGGACCGAGGCGGGTGCCGTTCAGGACGCGGATGCCGTCCTTGCCTTTTTGGGCCCCGATTTTGTCGAGCAGTTCATTGGCCGCTTTGACGTCCGTCGTCCACTGGAGCGGTTTGATCGCGTCTTTGTCGACGTATTTGGATTCGGCGTCGGTATTCAGCGTCAAGGAAGGTTCCATCGCCGCCGAGTAGCCGCTCATCGCCAGATCCGATATTTTTTTGTAGTCGATGGCCATCGCGATGGCGCGGCGGACGTCGGCGTTGTCGAGCCCTTTTTTCGACATGTTGAAGAAGATGGACGGCATGGAACCCGGCACGTAATACGGAGCGTCCTCCAGGAACGTCTTGATCGGCGCTCCCTTTTCCCACATGTTCCAGACCTGCGGAATGAACTGCTGCGATACGTCCACTTGGCCGCTCTTGAACGCCAGGTCGCCGGCCGCGTTATCCTTGTAAATGACGTGCGTGATGTATTTCGGGGCCGGCAGTTTGCCGAACAGCGATTTGCCCCAATAATTGTCGTCGCGTTCGATCGTGATTTTCTGGTCGTTGTAGAAATACAGCTTGTATGGGCCCGTGCCGACCGGGTTATCGTTGACTTCTTTCCGGATGGCGGACAGGTCGTTGCCCGCTTTCTTTTCGATTTCCTCCCAAATATGCTTCGGAAGCATCGGGATCAGTTCAATGCTGTCCAGCACCCTCAGCCGGTTGGGATTATCCTTGTTCAGCTTGATGTTGACGGCATTCGCCCCGTCGGCCGTTACTTCGGAAATATTCGTCCAATAGCTGCTCCAGTTGATGTCGTATTTTTTGCCGAGCTCGTAAGTATAAACGACGTCCTCCGAAGTGAACGGCTTGCCGTCGTTCCATTTCGCGTCCTTGTTCAGCTCGACATGCAGCGTATCGTCCTTCCATTCGTATTTGGTTCCGAGCAGCGGCTCAAGCGCCCCGTCCAGCTGGTTGATCATGAACAACGTTTCGTACACCAGCTCCCGGGAATTGCCGTAATTGATCGGAAAAGCCGGATTGCCGCTCAGCAGGTTGAAGTTCGTCGGTGCTCCCCACTGCAGGCCGTTGACGTACAACGTTTCGTTTCGCGGCGTTTCCTTGGCGTCGCCTTTGGAGGTTCCGGTCGCGGGTTCTTTGGAAGGCTCCGTCTGATTGCCCGAAGGCGGTTTGTTTCCTTCCTGCGTTTTCGGCGTTTCCGAAGCGGACGGCGGCTGCACGGTTTGGCAGCCTGCGATGAGAACTCCCGCCATCAAAAGCGCCATCAGCGGTTTCGAAGCGAATTTCAGCCTCATGAACATTCCCCCATTCATCACATTGACACGTTGGATCTTGAATCTTAAATTGCACCGACCGTTTCTAAAACGTATTCTGCAAGCGCTTTCTAAAGCCTATGATCGAAGGGATCAGGTTCATTCCATCTTATTATCAAAATTCTCAGGAAGTTTTGACCTTCGAGAATGTACGATTGTTTTTTAGATGAGGATTTTGCAAAAATCCAATACATCCCCTGGAACTTATACCGACTGGTATAGGATAAATACGGTTATTTATGTAACAATTGACAGTTAATGAAGTTTTATTTATGGTTGTAATACGGGTGGTGGAATATGGGGAAAAAGATAGGAAGCAAATTGTACATTCCTTGCTTTATCTTATTTTTATCAATGATGTCACTGTTTATAGGAATAATGAATAAATTCGATCTAGCAAACAAAATAATTACACCCAGTATAGTGTTTTTAGCCGTCTTAATCAGTCTAGTCATATTGAGAGTTACGCTTCCTTACTTATAAAATTGTTAAACAATCATAAAAAGGAACGGGGAATCGGTAGATTATTCAAACGTTTTCCAAACATCCTTTATTGCCGAAGATGGATCGCAAAAAGGCTGCTTTGCAGTAAAGAATCTCTTTACCGCAGAGCAGCCTGTATTTATCTTCAGGAGAACATTGTAAATAGATTACGCCTCGCTTCGGCGCGATATGATGAACAGGACGGCCCAGATCAGGACAAACCCGCAAATTTGGTGGAATTTCACGACCTCCTGGAACGCGATCCAGTTGATGAGTACACCCACCATCGGGAAGCTCAGCTCCGCGAGGGTCGCCACCGACGCTTTGGTCGTTGTCAGGCCCTTATAATACACCATGAGGCTGAACAAGCCGGGCAGCAGCGCTTGGCCAAGCAGGTTGATCGATACGGCCGTAATCGTGCCTGCGCCAGTAGGGACGTGCCAAGGATCCCCTTGATTGATCGTAATGGCGATCAGGAGCGGCAGCGCCAAAATGAAACGAAGCGAAGTGACGGTTTCGTACTCCATTTTGCCGACCATCAAACGTCCCATAACGGTCGAGCCGCCCCACAAAGCCGCCGCGCCGAGGGAAAGCAGGCTTCCTACTTTGACGAAGTCGTTGACATGGCCGAATGGGAACGTAAACCCGAAGGTGAGCAGATACGTGCCTGCCAGCGCCATGATCATCAGCCAGCCGAACTTCTTCGGCAGCTTTTCCTTCAGCAGCACACGCGCCATAAGGATGGCGAAAATCGGCTGCAGCTTCTGCAGCAGCAATACCGCGTTCAAATTGCCGTGGGTCAGCCCCAGCGTAAACAAAATGGTCGCGATTGCCGAGCCGCCCCAGGACAGGAACAGCAGCGCGCCGATATGGCGCAGCTCGAGCCCTTTTAATTCGGAGCGGTGCTTCCAAAGCATCGGCCCCACGAACAGCGCGATGATGATATGTTCGAGCAAAACGATCTGCGTCGGCGTGATCTGCTCGCGCAGCAAAATGATCCGGAAGAGCGGATCCGCTCCCCACAATGCCGCCCCGAGCACGACCAGCCAAAAGCCGGTTTTCGGACGGACCGCCTGCTTGCGCATGGCGGGATTCAGCTTATACTTGTTGCTTACGTTTTCCATATTCCTAATCCCCTTGCCTGAATACGGAGTCAACATTGGAAAACCCCCGTATATCGACCGAAATCGACAAAACGGGGGCTGATCAAATAAGCCTGCGGAAATGTTACGAAAAAACAATTCCGGCAAACCTGCTCTATTGATCTTCTCCCATCCGGACTTTACCGTCGGCCCTGGAATCCCACCAGGTCAGTCGCTGCCTTTCAATCGCTTGAAAAGCAGGAGTCGCGGGCTTGACGTCGCTTTGGCGTTCAAGGACGTTCACCGCCGGTCAGGAATTTCACCTTACCCCGAAGATCCATATTCATATTTTTAGTATTGGTTTAAGTTCGTTCATACCATGATACTGCGTCATCGTATGAAAAAGCAACCCGAATGGTTACTTACATAAGTATAGCACATATCTTCGATTTAGCGGAAGCTTCTTTCGATAAAGAATTTTTTCCATGCTATCGATATTTTCAATAGCATTATTTCTGCTGCAGCAATGCCGAAATGACGACCACCGCCTCGGCGCGGGTCGCATGGGCGTTCGGCGCAAATAAGCCGCCGCTTCGCCCGCTCATGATGCCCCGCTGTGCCGCCGTCTCGGCGTAAGGCTTGGCCCAGGCGGGGATTTGCGCGCCGTCGGCAAAAGCAGGCTTGACGCCGCCCGCCGGCGCTTCGCTCGAAGGCAGCGAACGGACGGCCATAGTCGCCATTTCCGCCCGCGTCATCTTCCTCGCCGGCCCGAACGATCCATCGGCGTAACCGTTCATAATCCCCCGGACTACCGCCTCTTCCACGAAAGGCAATCCCCATGCCGGAATGTTCTTCGCATCCTTAAATTGGACAGGCTGGCGGGCAGCGTCGTCCGCCCCCAAGGCCCGGATCAGCATGGCGGCCCATTCGATCCGCGTCACTTCCTTGCCCGGTTGGAACGTCCCGTTCGCGTAACCCGTCACCCAGCCTTGCTGCACGGCCTGCTCGATGGCGTCCTTGGCCCAGTGCCCGCCGATATCTTTCAGGGCAGCCGGTGCGGGGACGCTTCCTTCCTTGATCGAAATGGACGCGGCAACGACCTGGCTTGCGGCAGTATTCAGCCTGGAGTCCACCAGTTTGACGTCATGCAGCGAAACGGCGGCGCTTCCCTTCTGCAGCCTCGCGAAATGAACGGCGGCCAATTGAACGGTGCCGTTGTCGCCGGCCGTTTTGCCTACCTTGGTATGCGCGATCCGGACCGTCCCGTTGCGGACGATCGGATCGACGGAAAAACCGTTCGGGCCTGCTGATGCGCTTTGATAGGAAAGCTTCTGCGCGTCGTATTTCAGCGTGAAATCGTAAGCGTACAGATCTTTAAGATGTTCCCCCGTCACGACGACCGTGATCTGATTCCCGCTGGACGTTGATTGCAGAGAGACGAAGGGGGTGGCGGCGTCATCCGCCGACGCCTGCGTTTGTGCGGCAAACCACCCGAATACGAGCACGAGTCCGAGAATAGAGGCTAACTTTTTCAGCAATGGGCTTCATCCTTTCGAACATGCCAATCGCAGAAAACGGCATACGGCCGCCTCCTGCGACGGGTGTTGGATTCATCCTTCGTTGGTTTATTTGCCGTACCAATCGCCGATAATCATTTGGGCGACGCCGGCCAGCGCGCGGATCGTGATTTCCCCTTCATTGAAAAGATCGGCGGAGGCCACGCGGCTCCAGTTGCCGTCGGCCGATGTGATGCCGAAATATTTGGCCATGATCGACAGGTCCTGCACCGTAATGTTGCCCGTTCCCGGCACCAGCGTGATCAGCTTCGTTTTGAAGACCGCCACGGCATTGCCGAGCGCCGTTGTCGCTGCGTCAACCTGTGCCTGGGAAACCCCGGAGCTGTTTTTCACCGAAACGGCGGACTGGATCGCGGTTAGAAGCGCCGACTTGGCCGAAGCCGGATA
Organism: Paenibacillus cookii; assembly: GCF_018333375.1. Taxonomy (GTDB): domain Bacteria; phylum Bacillota; class Bacilli; order Paenibacillales; family Paenibacillaceae; genus Paenibacillus_AQ; species Paenibacillus_AQ cookii. The sequence goes on along the minus strand of NZ_BORW01000031.1, from coordinate 53,154 downwards.
CTGTCCGATCTTTTCGCCTGCGGCGGCGCGGTCGTATACGTTCTGAGCCGAAGCGATGGCCGCGTTTAAGGCCGATTTATCCGCAGGAACGGACGGCACCGGAATGACAGCGTTTTTGAAAGCATTGACGGCGCTCGTCAAAGCGGCCAATGCCGCATTGATTTGCGTTTGGGTAGCGGATGCATCGTTGTAAACCGCGGTCGCCGCTTGAATGGCCGCAAGCAGGTCGGACTTGGCCGCAGGCGGATATTGCCCCGGTTCGGTGCCCGTTACGGCTTGGTCCGCAAGTTTTTGCGCATCCTGGATGGCTGCATGAAGCGCGCTGCGGTCAGCCGTTGCCACTTGGATCTGAACGGCTGCGCCGCCCGTGTCGATGTCCTGCGAAGCGCCGTCCGAGGATACCGTAAATGCCGTCACCGACAATTCCGCGCTGCCGGCCGCATCCTCCCTCAGCTTGCCATGCAGTTGAAACAATTCGCCGCTTTCTTTGACCGCATTCGCCTCCCCGGTGCTTGCCAGCAGCAGCCGGATTTGTCCCGCTTCCGGCTTGATGCCCGCCGCCAGCAAATTCAAGCCTTCCCTGGAAGAAGCGACCGCCCCCTCGGCGAGAACGGGACGGCCTTCCTGATCGGTTTGCGTTTCAAACGCCATCTTGGACGGATCGTATTGGATCGTGACGTCCATTGCGGTAAAGGAATACGTCAACGCGCTGACGCCAACCGCCACGTCGACGGGAGCCCCCGCATAAGCGGAAGCCGGCCCCGTCATCGTTGCCGCATTGCTTTTCTCCGGGCCCGCTCCCGCCGGCCGGATATCTTCCAGTTTCAGCAGCTTCAGCTGGTAATTGTTTTTGAAGATGGACGAAATGCCGGTGATGTCGACCTTCGTTCCTTCCGGAAACGACTGCTTCAGCCTATCCGCTTGAACCCCCGTGCGGCTGTCCACGCGCACACGGTTGGTCACGCTTCCGTTGACCAGGTCGAATTCCAGAGAACCGGTAACGGTCTGGTAATTCCGTACAGTCATATTTTTCAGGGTAATCAGCTGCCCTTGATTGCTGTCGTTCACCGTATCTTGAACGATGGGGGCCGGCGCCGGAATGCCCGCCGAATCGTCCAGCTTGGCAACCTGAACTTCGTTCATCAGCTCGGCCTCGGAGTTGAAGACCGTTTTCTGGGCGGTTATTTTGATTTTGTCGCCTGCGTGGAATCCCGTTGCCGCGCTTGGATAGACATAGATGCCGGCGGTTCCGTCCTGCAGGTAAAATCCCGATCCGCCGAATACGCCCGGTTCGGACGTGATGACGCCTTGTACCGTCACGTAGCTGTTGTCCGCAGCGGACCTGGCGTTTCGGATCGTGGTCAGCTCCGGAATCGTCACCACCGGACCGCTACCGCCGGAACCGTAAGAGCCTGCTTTATAGGTTGTAGGATCGTACCATTTATAGCCTGCCGCCGGTGTCGTCCAGGGCTCCGTGCCGGGGATTTCGGCCGAGGTCGCCGGTTCCTCGAGCGCTCCGAGCAGCGGCGTCGGCTCGTCCAGCGTAATGCCCCGGTTTTCAAACGTCTCGTAATCCTCGTGAACGGCCAGCCATTTTACGGTTTGCACGAGGAAGACGCCGTCCTGGGCTTCGCCTTTGAATCCGTCATAGGTTTTTTTCTTGCTGCCGTTGTCTTCGCGGACGTATTTCGGGCTCGCGTCCTCCACCGGCGAAGAGTCGCCGATGAACGCGGCTTTGCCTTTTCCCAGCTTGGCGATGGCCGCATACGGTCCTTCGGCTTTGCCGCCGTTTTTGTATACGCCCCCGGTAGGGAAATTTTTCTTGTCGCTGTTTTCGACCGCGTTGTTCCAGCCGGGCACGTTTTGCGGCAGGTATACGATCCCTTTGACCCGCTTCGGATCGAGGATGACCAGCGTCGAGCCGCTGTGCATTTCTACGTCGTTGACGCCTGCCGTGATGCCGAAGGATTGGTCGTATTTGACCGCATCCGTTTTGGTCACGTCGCCGACCGAATTATAGCGGAAACGGACCCCGAAGTTTTGCCCCAGCCAATCCGTGCTGGTTACGTCCCTCATCGCTCCCGACGCGGCTTCGGCGGCAGCCATGCCTTTGGTCGGGTCGCCGAAAGCTCCGCGGCGGTATCCGTTCATCACTTCGGAGGAATCCCAACGGTTCAGGTTCCGGTCGGAATTGTAATGGTCAGAGATGAAGAAAATGCTGCCGCCTTCCTTGACGTATTGCAGCATCGCGGCTTGCTCCGAAGCTTTAAAAGGAATGTTGGCTTCGCCGATGATAAACACGTCGTACGGCTTCAATTTGTTCAACGTAACGGTCGGTTCATCGTAGGCTTGGGCGCTCATCGGGAGCGTCCGTTCCAGCGCATCCACCTGAAAGTTCGCTTCCCTTAAGCCGTCCGCAAAATCGGAAAAGGCTCCGTCGATCACCCAATCGGCGGCGCCGGCCGTCTGCCCGTGGCTTTGGTCAAACAGCACCTTTTTGCCGGTTCCGTCGGGAAGCGTCGTAGGCACGCCGATATTTTCGCTGCCGGGATCGGACGGATTTGGCGTTCCGCCCCCGCTTCCGGGATCCCCGCCGCCGGACTCGCCCGATAACGTGATGGCCGTCGGGCTTTTGACGCCGAACATGCCGCTGTATGCCGTCAGCGTTCCGGTGACCTGAATCTTTTTGCCGAGATTGCCGGGATTGGTTTTGAGGCCGATCTGCGGGCGGTAGCTCGCCGTCACCTGGACGTCGATCAGCTTGTCCTTGCCCGTTTCGCCGGGGGAATCCGCGATCAGCACGTTTAAGTCGTCCTGAAAACCCGAAAAAAGGAGCTTCGAATTGTAGACCTCGCCGACGATATACCCTTCGACCGTGGCGGTTTCGCCGCTGTTGTTTTTGGCGATGGCCTCGGCCACGGTAAGAACGGATGATGCCGCCTGCGCAGGCAGACCGCCAAAAAGGGCGGACAACATCAGTATCAATGCAAAAAACGCACCGGCAAGCTGCCTGCTCCGGAATTGGAACGGAATGGCCGTTTTCATTTGCCTTACCTCCCCATGTTTTCTTGTCAAAATCGTTTTCCCCTTAAACGTAGCACCCCTGTATTATTGCAATTTGCTGAAACTGTAAAATTTTACACCTCATTCATAACATCGCCCCCAACCGATTGGTAGTTGGATTTTATATTAAAAATGAACGCCGCATAAGCGCCTTAATCCTTATCTTTGCAAAAAAAATACAGAGGTCTCGGGACATCCGAAACCTCTGCATGTCGATGAAATCTGGGAGGGGATCACTATGGCAAATATGAAAAGCGGCGCAATCCCTCGGATTTCGTATGTTGTTGGCGAACCGGCTTTGGCCCGGTATGCATGGATGTTTCCGCCGGATCCGCGGCCAAATCGATGCGGTATATGCCGTACCCGCGAGCGTCTGTCCGCCCCGTATACGCGATCCCCGGGAAGTCCTTCACGTATCGGGCCGCCTCGGGCGAACCTGCGAAGATGACGTTGACCGGTTTCCCGATAGGGCTGAAACTCCAGTTTTCCTCCGGTTCCGCGACGAGACTGCCTTGCTCCGCAATATAATCGATCAGCGCCTGACGGTTTTCGTCCGCCGAGTCCAGCAGCAGTTCCGCTTCGCGCAGGCCCGGCACGATGCCGCTGGACACGCGGTAATTGCTTGTGACCACGATCAACGGCTGCCCCGGTTCCACCGGAACCCCTTCATGCCGCAAGTCTTCGATCCGGCTCGCGCCCGGATTCAGCAGCGTGCCGTCGGGGCCGTATTTTGCCGGCCGGGCGACGTTTACGCGATACGTAACGCCGCCGATCACGTCAAAGTTGAAGGCGGGAAACGCCGGGTTCAAAAGAGGCTGCTCCGCGGTTTCGTCCGGGTCGATGCGATTGTAGATCCCCGCCGAGAACTCAAGCCATTCTTTCAGGGCGGCTCCGCTCAATTTGACGGCTTTGACGGTATTTTCGAACAAATACAGCTCCGAAGCGCTGCGGATGGCAACCGGTCCGGGCGGAATCTCCGCATAATCGTTCGGGCCGTTCCGTCCGGCTTTGAACGGCGACGAGGCCGCAAGCACGGGGAGATGCCGCAGATCCGGCGCAAACGAAGCGATCCACCGGCGGGCGTAATCCCTTTGGGCATGATTCAGCAGTTGCACGGAAGCATCCGCATGCACCAAGGAAAAATACGTATGCAGGGGAACCTCGGTCCGGCCGATGGGGGCGTTGGCATAAGCAACCGTTTGTTGATGCGCCTGCTGCAGCAGCGCGGCAATTTCGGCATCGGGTTCCGCGAACTCGCTGCCCTCCTTCCCGTCGCTGATCTCCCGTACCATCGCTTTTCCATGCACCGCCTGCCATTTTCCGTCCAGCCGCCGGAGCATCAAATCGATGATTCCGAGCATCGCCCCGCTATAGCCGGCCTGCACCGCCGGCAATCCGTTGATGGTCCCCTCCTGCCAGTCGACCGCCGGCAGCGGCGTTCCGTCCGCATGTTTAAAGGAAGCGTCCAAGGAAGCGAAATCCCTTGCCGGGAACGTCCGGTGCGTATGGGAAAACGCGATGGCGTCAATCCCCGGCACCAGGCTGAGGGGCAGCACCGCGTTTTCGGCATCGTGATCCTTCAAGGATACGCCGGCGTCAAAGCCGGTATGCGCCAGCGCAACAATGACGTCCGCTCCCTCCTCTTTCATGGCCGGAACCCATTCAAGCGCGGACAGGACCATGTCTTTGACCTGCACTTTTCCGGCCAAGTGGCCCTGGTCCCAGTCCAGAATTTGCGTCGGCGCGAATCCGATGAAGCCGATCCGGATCTCATGCGGCCGCCCCATCCCGTCGACGCAGGTTTTCGTCAAAATGACGTACGGCCGGTAGCGGTTGACGGCAAATTTCCTTCCCGCTTCCGCTTCATGCACGTATATATTGGCGTTGACGTAAGGAAAGGAAGCTCCCGCGACCACTTGATCCAAATATTCCAACCCGTAATTGAATTCATGGTTGCCGAACGTGGCCGCATCATATCCCATCGCGTTCATGGCGCGAATCGCCGGGTGAATCCAGTCCCCCGCCTTGAGCCGGTCCGGATCGACCCGTGCGGCAAACGTGCCGAGCGGCGTGCCTTGAATCAAATCCCCGTTGTCTGCCAGCAGCGCGTTTGCTGCTTCCGCCCTGGCCCGCTTCACCAAGGTCGCCGTCCGGACCAATCCGACCGCTGCATCCTTCCGGTCCCGGTAATAATCGTAATCCATCAAACAAGCATGCACGTCCGTCGTGGACATAATCCGCAGCTCGATGGACGGCTCGGCGTTTCTCCCTAAGCCGTCCGCCTGCGCATTCGGAATGCCATTCACGTTCACCACTCCTTTTCGCCTCTCCATTTGATCCTGGCTACGCCCATTATACCGTCCGCATATTAAACGGGGGTAAAATCGCCGCTTCCGGTTTTCTACCATATATAGGGACAGATTCGCAACCGCCCCGAGACCGGAAATGCGGCGGATCGGACGGATATTTTACGGCCAATCAACAAAAGTCGCCCTTTCCGTTAACCCTTGTTTCCCGCGCCTATGTTACGCTCATTCCTGTCGGACGGCATGCTCCGGCCGAAAAACCATAGAAAAATTCTGGAGGGGACCATCATGTTTAAAAAAGTACTTTCGATCGGCATGACGCTGGCGCTTGCAGCCAGCCTTGCCGCATGCGGCTCCAAAAGCGCCGGCAACGGCAGCGGAGACGCGGCTTCCGGCACCGCGGAAGCGGCCTCTTCCGGCTACGTGCCGAAAGAGCTGAACGTTCAGTTCGTGCCGTCCCAAAATGCCGATACGCTTGAAGCCAAAACCAAACCGCTCGAGAAACTGCTCGGGGACAAGCTGGGCATTCCGGTTCACGTTACCGTATCGCCGGATTACAACACCATCGTCGAAGCGATGGCTTCCAAGCAGGTCGACGTCGGCTTCCTGCCGCCGAACGCTTACGTGCTGGCCCATGACAACAAAAAAGCGGCCGACCTTCTGCTGCAAGCGCAGCGCTACGGCATCAAGGACGAAACCGGCGAGGACACGACCGAAAAAGTCGATTTCTACAAAGCGATGATCGTCGTGAAAAAAGATTCCCCGATCCAAAGCCTGAAAGACCTGAAAGGCAAAAAAATCGGCTGGCAGAACGTCACTTCCTCCGCAGGTTACGTCTTCCCGGCGGCCGAGCTGAAAAAAGAAGGCATCGACCCGGACAAGGACGTGCAGGGCGTAACGATCAAAGGGCATGACGCAGCCATCATGGCGCTTTTGAACGGTCAGGTAGACGCCGTCGCCGTCTTCCAGGATGCCCGCAATACGGTGAAAAAGGACGTTCCCGACGTATTCGAGAAAACCCGCGTCCTCCATTACACCGCCAAAATCCCGAACGATACCGTCAGCGTCCGCAGCGACATGGACCAAAGCTGGAGGGATAAAATCAGCCAGGCATTTATCGATATTACGAACGATGCAGAAGGCGCCAAAATCATCAAGGACATCTATACGCATGTAGGTTACGCCCCGGGCGACGACAAAAACTTCGAACCGGTCCGCGAATACGCCGAGGTCGTAGGCCAGGAAATCAAGTAACGCCGACTGTTCCGGCATATCCATACCTTTCTATCGGGCAGCACCGTCCATGAAGTCGATGGCGGTGTTGTTTCCCATTGCAGACGCCGGAACGCATTTCCATTCAAACCCATTACAGAAAGTTGGTTCGCCATGATCGAATTCGATAACGTAACGAAGGTTTATGCCAACGGAACGGTTGGACTCCGCAATATCAACCTCACCATCCGCGAAGGAGAACTTGTCGTCATCGTCGGCCTGTCCGGCGCGGGCAAATCCACCTTTTTGCGGAGCATCAACCGTCTGACGGATATTACCTCGGGAGACATCCGGGTGAACGGCCAATCGGTGACCCGCGCCTCCGGCAGCCAGCTCCGCCGCATCCGGCGCGACATCGGCATGATTTTCCAAAGCTTCAATCTGGTCAAACGGTCGACCGTCATCCGGAACGTCTTGTCCGGCCGGGTCGGTTACCATTCCACGCTCCGCACCCTGCTCGGCTGGTTCCCGAAACAAGACGTGGAGTTGTCCCTCGACGCGCTGCAGCGGGTCAATATCCGGGAAAAAGCATACGTGCGCTCCGATCAGCTGTCGGGCGGGCAGCAGCAGCGCGTCTCGATCGCGCGGGCGCTTGCGCAGGAAGCCCGGGTCATTTTGGCGGACGAACCCGTCGCTTCGCTAGACCCGCTCACCACGCGCCAGGTCATGGAAGACTTGAAGCGGATCAACCGGGACATGAACATCACCACGGTCATCAATTTGCATTTCATCGACCTCGCCCGGGAATACGCGACGCGGATCATCGGCCTTCGCGCGGGGGAAGTAGTGTTCGACGGCACGCCGGAAGAAGCGACCGACGAAGCCTTTGCCGAAATTTACGGCCGTCCCGTGCAGCAGGACGAGCTGCTGGGAGGAGCATGATGAAAACGACCGTTTCTCCCGCTTCGCTGAATCCGGCCGCTTCCGGCATGGAGCCGCCGCGCAAATACAAGCAAATTGCCGGATGGATCATTCTCGTCGCCGTCATCGTCGCCTGTTCGGTGCGGACGGAAGCGACCCCGTATCAGCTGATCGTCGGCTTGCCCCAAATGGGGAGCCTCCTGCAGGAAATGTTTCCGCCGGACTGGAGCTACCTGCCCACGATCTGGGGACCGATGATGGAAACCTTGCAGATCGCCATTCTGGGCACGACGCTTGGCGCTTTGCTCGCCGTTCCGGTTGCCCTGCTCTGCGCTTCCAATTTGGGCGTCAGCCGCTGGGTTTCCCTGCCGACGCGGATGGTGCTCAACTTGGTCCGTACCATTCCCGATTTGCTGTTTGCCGCCATATTCGTTGCGGTATTTGGCATCGGGCCGTTTGCAGGCATGCTGGCGCTCGTGTTTTTCTCGTTCGGAATCATCGCCAAGCTGACCTTCGAGGCGATCGAAGCCATCGATCCCGGCCCGCTTGAAGCGATGACCGCCGTGGGCGCCAACCGGCTGCAGATCATCATGTACGGCGTCGTGCCCCAGGCTCTGCCTTATTTCATGTCCTACCTGCTTTATACCTTTGAAGTCAACGTGCGGGCGGCAGCCGTTCTCGGACTTGTCGGGGCCGGAGGCATCGGCCTGCTGCTCGACCGTTCGCTCGGCTTGTTCCGTTATGACCGGGCCGCGATCATTATTTTGCTGACGCTTGCGATCGTGCTCGTCATCGATTACGGAAGTACGATGATCCGGAGGAAACTGCTATGAAATCAAACACGACGCCCGTGACCGGAAAAGCTTCCGGCTCCGCGTTCCGTGCGCGGATTCGTTTCGCGCTGACCGCCTTGATCGTCATCGCGGTTTATTACTGGTCGATTCAAGGAATTCGTTTTGAAGGTATTCAGGGTACGGCGGGGACCGTGTCCAAGTCCATCCTGCAGGGTTTCCTGCACCCGGACTGGTCCTTCGTCTATATCCCGGAGGGAGAGGATTTGCTTCGGGGGCTGCTGGATACGCTGGTCATTTCCATTCTCGGGACGGTGGTCGCCGCCGTCGTTTGCATTCCGTTCGCCTTTTGGGCGTCCACCAACATGAGCAGGCGGCTTGCCGTCTCCGGCAGCGGCAAAATCGCGCTGAGCGTCATCCGCGTGTTTCCGGAGATCATCGTCGCGATTTTGTTCATCAAAGCGGTCGGCCCCGGCTCCTTTGCCGGCGTCCTCGCGCTGGGCATCCACTCGGTGGGCATGCTCGGCAAGCTGTATTCGGAAACGATCGAAAACATCGACCGCGGGCCGCAGGAAGCGTTGATCGCCTCGGGCGCCAACCGCCTTCAGGTCCTTCGTTACGCGGTGCTGCCGCAGGTGATCCCGCAGTTTCTTTCTTATTCGCTGTACCGGTTCGAAATCAACATCCGCTCGGCCACGACGCTTGGCCTGGTCGGCGCGGGCGGCATCGGGACGCCGCTGATCTTTGCGCTCCAGGTTCGGAACTGGAACCGGGTCGGCATCATATTGCTCGGTATTATCGCGCTTGTCGTACTGACGGATCTGGTATCGGGCTGGCTCCGAAAACGGATTACGTGAGCCCGCATCCGCACGTTTTTTGCAATCATAGGGCAATCCCCGAAATCCCGGCCCTAAAAAGGACTGTTCCAAGGAAAATCTCCGGAGCAGTCCTTTTTCGCGTCTCGTAACCTATTCCGAACGTCATTTATTGTCCTGCGCAGTAAGGCTTCGGGAATGTTCCCGTGCGCAATTCGGATGGAATAAGGGATATATACCGCGGGGACTTTTACAATTTTATCCACCCGAATAAAAAAACGAACGCCGCACTCCCAATGGAATACGACGTCCCCTCTTCCCGTTACCTCATTTGATCCGTTTGCTTCATGACCTGCATGTACCGGATCAGCTCCGCTTTTTGCTGCTCGATCGCCCGCACCCGTGTGGCCAAACCGGTAAAAAAGGCTTCCACGTATTCGCGCGTCACGTTCGCCGATTGCCCGTTCCAATCGCTTAGCCTGGCGTACAGGCTCCGGGCTTCCTGCTCGTCGGCCTGAATACGGGCAAGCAGCCAGCTCAGTTCCCGCTCCGCCTGCTCCAGATCGCCCAGCTCTACAAGGATTTCGCTCATGTTATCCCTCCGCTTCGAAAGCTTATTGCATCAATTGCGGGCCGGAAGCATCGGCCTGGTGGAATTGCTCGGCCTTCGATTTGATGAACGTGAGAAACTGCGTCGTCTGCTCGACATGCCATTTCGTCAGCCCGCTGACCGAAGCGTCCAGCTGCGCCACGATCGGCTGCAGCCTGCGGCTGTGGCTGGACTGGGTATATTTCATCAGCTTTGCCCTGACCGCCTGCATGTCGGAGCTGATCTGCTGGGCGTTTTGGCTCCATTTTTCGGCGACGCTTTTCAGCTCCTCCGGCGTCACGCGGATCATGCCTTTGCCCGCGCTCATGGCCGCCGCGAGTCCCGTTTGCATCGCAAGCCCGATCGGCGCCATAAAGGCGCTTGGAATCCCGAGCGCCTCGGCCAAAGACAGCGGCGCCCGCGGCGACCCTCCGACATATTCTCCGGTTTCTCCGTCATACAGCTTGTTTTCGATATATCCGTTCTCGTCGAATTTGTAGCGTTTCAGGCCATGGTAATAAGGACCGCCCAGCGTGTTTTTGATCTTGTCGATGACGCCGACCCCCTCGTTGGCATCCTCGTAGTTGGAGTCGATGTAATACGTCGAGCCGACGTGCCGGTCGTAACCTCCCAAGGTGCCGCTGGCGATGATATCGCCGGGATGGGCGTAATTGATGATTTGCGAATCGAATTCCCCGTTTTCCGCTTTGCGTCTGGCGCTGCTGGTCAAGCTCCCCATGACGGAAGGCGCGCTGAACGTAACCGCCGATAATCCGGTATAAGCTGCGGCGTACTGCGCATTGGCGCCTCCAAGCGAATGTCCCGTCAACGAAAAATTCAAGTCTTTGTATTTGCTTTTCATTTCATTGGCGTAATCTTCGGCCTGATACAGCTGCTTGTCGCCGTCAAAAAATTTGTCCACGGCTTTGCCGGCGTCGCCCAACCAATCTTTGGCCTTGGTAATGCCCAGATTATCTTCGATTTGCTGCACCTTGTCGTCCCACGGCATTTTCACCTCGAAGCTTTTGTCCAATTTCCGATCCAGCTCCCGCAGGCCGATGCCCCCGTCGGTCACGTAGTCAGGCAACGCATCCTTTAACGGTTTGCCGCCTTCCGTTCCGCGGTAAGCGATGACTGCCTGCTTCGTTTCCGGGTTGTAAAACGTGACCGCGTCAAAACCCGAAGAATCGTCGTTGGCCGCATCCTCCAGCACTTCCCAGCCCGGCAGCTCCTGCGGCTTGCTCCCTTTTTTCAAATCGGAGTAGGCGAGATCCGACATGGTTTTATACATTTCGTCCGTGATTTCAGATCCTTTGCTCAAACGTGCTCCTCCCCCCTCGGTTCATCCGAACGTGCCCGCGTCCTAGTTGGACGCATCCTTTTTCGCGAAGGGATCGATCCCTTTGGCGCGAATGGCCTTTTCAAGCTCCGGGCTCATGACGAAGTTGGTCGTTTTTTTGTCCTCGTAATCGACCGCGATGTTGAAGCTTTCCTCCGGCTTGCCTTTGACGTGGCCTTTCATCGTAATTTTTGGCGTTATGTATTCGTCCAATTTTTCCTGATCCGTGATTTCCACGTCCAGTCCGTATTCATCCTTGAAATACTGGATGGCGAGATTTTTGGCCTCCTGCATTTGGCCGTCGTTTTCCGATTTGTTCACGCTTTGACAACCTCCCAATAAAACGATCGTAAACAGCATAAGAGCGATAGACCGGAATAAGCGAGAAATAACCATCAGTCCCCTCTAACCCTTTTTCTAAAAATTAAACATGATTCCCTACCATTAATCCAGTTTCTTGAAAAAATCAGGAAATTATGACCACTCGCAACCGAAAAACATGACCTAAAGTCCATATTAAAATCGGCCTAATTTCCATAATATGAACCTATGGGCGGCCGGATGACATTTCGTAAAACCCCTTGCGCAAGGCCCAAAGCCGCCGATCGGGCAAACCGTAAAGCAGGTTTTGCTTGCAGCGCTCCCGCTTCCGCACAAAAAAGCCGAGGAAACGATTCCTCAGCTCATGTTTTTTCCGTAATAGATTTCATCCATCTCCTGCGTGATCCGTTCCGTGATTTCCTTCTGCTCCCGTTCGCTTAATGCGCCTTTGGTATATCCGAACAAATAGTTGTCCAGGTCGAACTTTTTCAGCTTGCATTTGGTATGAAATATATGCTCCGGGTAGACGTTGACGTCGATCATGTGGTAGAGGTCTTTGACGTTGTCCGGGATGTAATTCTGGATCGAATTGATGTCGTGGTCGATAAACAGCTTATGCCCCGTAATATCCCTCGTAAACCCCCGCACCCGGTAATCGATCGTCATGATGTCGGTGTCGAAGGAATGGATCAAATAATTCAGCGCCTTCAGCGGGGAAATTTCCCCGCAGGTGGATACGTCGATATCGGCACGGAACGTGCTGATCCCGTCATCCGGATGATATTCGGGGTACGTGTGGACCGTAATATGGCTTTTGTCGAGCGACATGACGACCGATTCGGGCAGCGGCCCCGGCGATTCCGCATACGACTCCTTCGGCACCTCCACCACGGGCCCCTCCGATACGAGAATCGTGACGCTCGCGCCTTGAGGGACGTAATCCTGTTTGGCGATGTTCAGCACATGGGCGCCGATAATGTCCGAAACCTGTTTTAAAATGGCCGTCAAACGTTCCGCGTTATACTGCTCGTCGATATATTCGAGGTACGCTTCCCGCTCATCCTTGGTCCGGGTATAGCAGATATCGTACATGTTGAAGGCCAACGACTTCGTCAGATTGTTGAATCCATGCAGCTTGACGTGCTGCTCCGGTGCTGCCATGCATCATTCACCTCGCTGTTTCTTTTCAATGCCTAATATTCCCTGATCCAGCCCGGATATCCGTGATGGATGGTCCTTCTATTACATTTCATTACCCGAATTCCTCCGTTTCAACCCTTCCGGCCGTCTCGTCCAACGCCAAAAACCGCCCCGCAGTTCGCGGGACGGCTTCGATGGCGCCGTATTACGGGGCAGGTGCATTGCATCCGCCTGCTTCATCGACGGGAGAGAAGGACGGAATGCAAGGGCTGCTCTTTTCGTTACGGCAGTTTCGGCGTGTTTTTCGGAACCGTTCTTGCTTTCGTTGCTTGTTCGAAGGCATAAGCCAGGTTCAGCAGCTTTTGCTCGCTGTATGCCGGTCCGAAGAATGAAATGCCTACCGGCACGCCCGCTTCCACGGTACCCGCAGGGACGGTGACTTCAGGGAATCCGGTTGCCGACGCGACGTAACTTGCAGCGTAGGTGTCGTACGCCGTACATACGTAGGTCGGGTCTTCTTTGTCGAACCGGTTGGATGCCGGGCAGGACATCGTCGGGAATACGATCGCATCCAGCTTGTTCTTTTTCATGATGTCCATGATTTCTTTGCGCGTTTTGGGAATTTCTTGGTGCACGATTTTTTTGTATTCTTTCGAATTCAGCGTGTCGGCTTTGGCAAGCGCCGTTTTGAGGCCTTCAAGACGTGCCGGGTTGACCGGCGTCGCCGAATTCATCACTTCGGGCGACTCGCTGATGGCGATGACTTCCTGCAGCGTTTTCGGCCCGCCGGCAGGCAGCATGCCCAAATATTTTTCGAATTGGGTTTTGAATTCCGCATCGCCTACAGGCCCGAGAATCGGCGTCCACAAAAATTTCGTCTGGGCGGAATACGATACCGGCACGGCGACGGCTCCCATGCTTTGCATTTTGGCGATCGCCTGTTTCGTGATGGAATCGACCTCGGCATTGTCGCCGAAGAAATCGGTGGCTACGCCGATGCGCGCATGCTTCAGCGAGGAAGCATCCAGGGACTTCGCGTAATCCTGCACGGCACGATGGGCGGTTTGGGTTGCTTTGTCGTTTTTGTCCGTTCCCGCCATGACGCTCAGCACGATGCCGGCGTCCTTCACGCTTCGCGCCAGCGGTCCCGTCACGTCAAGCGACAGGGCGGACGGCACGACGCCGCTGCGGCTGGTCAGCCCAAGCGTCGGACGAATGCCCACAAGACCGGTAACGTTGGCCGGGCCGCGAACCGAACCGGACGTATCGGTTCCCAGACCGAAAACAGCAAAGTTGGCCGCGACCGCCGCGGCGCTGCCGCTGCTGGAACCGGAAGCGTCGCGGTTCAGGTTATACGGGTTGAGCGTCAAGCCTCCCATCGAGCTGTATCCCAATCGGCCGTAGGAAGCGGCAAGCTCGGACATGTTCGTTTTGGCGATGACGATCGCCCCTGCGTCGATCAATTTTTGCACGGTAAACGCGTTTTTGGACGGGTAGTCGTTTTTCAGCGCTACCGATCCGGCCGTCGTCGGCATGCCGACCACGTCGAAATTGTCTTTGACGACGAACGGAATGCCGTGAAGCTGGCTTCTCGGCCCTTTCGTTTTGCGCTCCGCATCCAGCTTTTTGGCGGTCTCCAAGGCTTTGTCGTTGACCGTAATGATGGAGTTGATGGCGGGACCTTGCTTGTCGAAGGCCTCGATGCGTTTCAGATAGTATTCGACTAGCTCCTCGGAAGTGATTTGGTTCGTATCCAAAGCGTTTGCGATTTCGTCGATGCTTTTTTCGAACGGATCAAACGCCGGTTTTTCTGAAGCTTCCGCATGTGCTTGGTTCCATGGCAGCAGGGCCGCTACGAGCAAAATGGCCAGCAGCGCTTTGAAATGAAAATGCTTTTTTCTCACGTTGTCATACCTCCTGATGTCTTTTGTCATTGGCCGTAGTTCTTACAGCATGATTTCTCTCCCAACCTATTTATCGTTATTTACCTACGTTTATTGAATAGCAATAGACAAAAGTCCCGATTATCCGATGCGATTTCGACAAAATTTAACAAAACTTCGATGCCTGCCGATATATATCCCAGAGAGAAAAATATTTATGCTTAAAACACAGGGATGTTGCAAGATTCGAAATTTGCGGCTTCCTGCACATGGAGGAGAGAAACAACTTGAGAAAGAAATTGCAGTGGAATTTAAAGATGCAGTTCCTGGTCACGATGGTGGCGCTTGTCCTGCTGTCCACGTTGTCGCTGGGTTTTGCCATCAACCAGAAAGTCACGGGGGACATGGAGAAGAATTTCTACGACGCGACCCGGAAGGAAATCATGCAGGTCAGCGGGGCCATGAACCTCTATTTCAGCACCGTCAACGAATCGGTCGAATATTTCGCCAAGAACCCGCTCGTACAGCAAATCGACGGTTCGATCACTTCATACGTCAACGCCGTAGGCAAAGACGGAACGATCCAGATGACGCCTTCGCAAAAGCCCGGGATCGAATCGGAAATATACAATCTGTATGTGAACTACGCCAAGACGCATCCGAGCATCTCCTACATTTATCTGGGCACGAAGGAGGGCGGATACATCCAATGGCCGGAGGGAACCTCCAAAGACAAATACGATCCGAGAACGAGAGCATGGTATACGCAGGCGATCGAAAATCCGGATAAGGTCAAACGTACGGGCGCATACGCTTCGTTCACAGGCAACGTGCCGATCGTGAGCTCTTCGGTGACCATTAAAGACAAAGCGGGCAACGTCGTGGGCGTTCAAGGCGTGGACGTCAGCCTGGAGGCGCTCACCCAAACGATCAACAACATTAAAATCGGGGAAACCGGCTACGTCATTCTAACGGATGAAACCGGAACGATTCTGGCGAATCCTAAAAACCCGGAGACCAATTTCAAAACGCTGAAGGATTTGAACGTCAAAGCGTTCGCCGATATCGACAAGATGACGGACAAGCATTTCGAAGTCTCGTTGAATGGCAAAAGCTACACCGTCAACGTCTACGTTTCGCCGGAAACGCACTGGAAATACATCGCGATGATGGACAAAAGCGAGATCGCCGAGTCCACGAAGGAGATCCAGCGCATCATTTATCTGGTCATGCTCATCATCGTGGTCATCGTCATTGCGATTTCGCTGTTTATTTCGAGGGCGATCGCTAAACCGCTGAATGCGTCGGTGCATTATTTGCAGCAAATCGGCAGCGGCAACCTGGCGACCGAAATTCCGGAGTCGATGCTGAAAAAAGGCAACGAAACGGGGGCCATGCTCAGGGCAATCAATGCGATGAAAACGGACATTCAAGAGATGATCGGCAAAATTTCAGGTTCGGCGCACATCGTTTCTCAATCGGCGCTCAACCTGAAGGACAGCATGGACCAGACGCAAAAAGCCTCTGCGCAAATTACCGAATCGATCATCCAGCTCTCTTCCGCGGCAAGCGACGAGGCGAATACGGTAATGATGGGATCCGAAAAAGTCGAAGAGCTCGGGGGTGCCATCGATCGGGTCACCGCCTCGACTCAAGAGATTCTCGAATTATCCCGCCGGACCGGAGAACTGAATCAGCGCGGCATCGTTATTGTTCAGGAGCTTGTCGGCAAATTCAACAGCACGCTCCAGTCTTCGGAGGAAACGGCCCAAGCCATTTCCCAGGTCAGCGGCAGCGCCGGCGAAATCAGCACGATCCTCGACACGATCCTGGAAATCTCGGCGCAAACGAATCTGCTGGCGCTGAACGCGGCCATCGAAGCTTCAAGAGCCGGCGAACACGGCCGGGGTTTTTCGGTGGTCGCCGCGGAAATCCGCAAGCTTGCGGAGCAGTCCGCCGCAGCCGTCAAAAATATAAGCCATATCATTTCGAGCGTAAACGGTCAAATCTCGAATGCGGTGGAAGCCATCGGCACCTCGCGCGAGCTGTTTTCCGACCAAGAGCAGGCCGTAAGGGAAACCGAATCGATCTTTCATGAAATCATGGTTTCGGTCAACAGCCAGATGAATAAAACGACGGAAGTGGACGAACATATCCAGGTCATGGTGGAAAAACGTCACGAATTGACCGACGTCTTCACCAATATTTCGGCCATTACCGAAGAAAACGCGGCCATTACGCAGGACGTATCCGCCGCGGCCGAAGAGCAGCTTGCCACGATCGAGGATGTCGCCGGCTATCTGACCCAGCTTAAGGGCCTGTCCCGCGACCTTGAAGAAAATATTAGAAAATTTACGATCAACAAATAAGGGATTTTCGCTTCGTTTTCCATAAAAAAGGCCCGGTTCGAGCAACGCTCGATCCGGGCCTTCATATTTTTAGCCGATCACGTATTCGCGGTAGCGATCATAATCCTTTTGTCTGCATTCAAGCGTGAGGCGGGTCCCCTCGTTTTCATATTCGGTCGCTTGAATGTCCGCGTGCTCGTTTAGATAAGACACCACTTGGCCTTGGTCGTAAGGAATCAGCATTTCGCACCGGACGTAATCCTTGAAAATGAAGCTTTTGATAAGATCGACCAGCTCGTCGATGCCGATTCGCGGTTTGGCCGCCAGATATATCCCGTTTTCCTGCACCTCCGGAATGTCCCGGCCTGCCAAATCGCATTTGTTGTAGGCAAAAACGGTCGGAATATCCGTAACGCCGATGTCCTTCAGCGTATTTTCCGTGATCTCGATCAGCTGCTCGTATTTTTCGTTGGCATAATCCACGACATGGATCAGCAAATCCGCCTCGGCGACCTCCTCGAGCGTCGAACGGAAAGCTTTGACGAGATGATGCGGCAGCTTGCTGACAAAACCGACGGTGTCGGTGAGCAGAAAGCTTTTGTTGTCCTCAAACTGAATGTTCCGCACGGAGGTTTCGAGCGTGGCGAACAGCATATCCTTTTCGAACACGCTTTTTTCTTCGGCGCTTCCCGCCGCCCCGAACCGCTCGATCATGGCGTTCATGATCGTCGATTTGCCCGCGTTGGTGTAACCGACAAGCGAGACGACCGGCAGCTCGTTTTTCTTGCGCTTTTTGCGCTGCGTCTGGCGCTGGAACACCAAAGACTCGAGTTCTTTGTTCAGCGCCGTTATTTTTTCCTCGATCCGGCGGCGGTCCAGCTCCAGCTTCGTTTCCCCCGCACCTCTGTTTTTCAGGCCGACGCCGCCGCTCTGCCGCCCCAGCGATTCGCGCAGACCCACAAGCCGCGGCAGCATGTACTGCAGCTGGGCCACCTCGACCTGAAGCTGAGCTTCGCGCGTTTTGGCGCGTTTTTCGAATATGTCCAGAATGAGGATCGTCCGGTCGATGACCTTGCATTCCAGGTCGGCTTCGAGGTTGCGCAACTGGGAAGGGGAAAGTTCGTCGTTAAAAATGATCAGGTTGGCTTCGAGCCCTTTATACAAACCCGCGAGCTCCTCCACTTTGCCCGTGCCGATGTAATGGGATTTGTTGACCCGCTCCATGTTTTGCGTCAGTTGGCCCACGACCTCAACGCCGCAGGCTTCGGCCAGGTTGCCGAGCTCTTCCATCGAATAGTCGAAATCCCGCTGGTTGTTCAAATTGACGCCGACGAGCACGGCGCGTTGATCGATCGTTTCAAGCAGTTCAGGTTGTTTCATATAGGAATCCCTCCAAGTGATTATTATTGGCGAAAAAACGCAAAAAACCGCAGGCTGCTGCCTGTGGTTTGGGACGAACGGAGAAACAAGCGGCTGCCCGGCGGTCTGCCGCATGCCTAAAAAAGCCTAAAAGGCCTTGGATTCGCATCGATCCGTTAAGTTCAGGAA
The DNA here is from genome assembly GCF_018333375.1 of Paenibacillus cookii. GTDB lineage: Bacteria > Bacillota > Bacilli > Paenibacillales > Paenibacillaceae > Paenibacillus_AQ > Paenibacillus_AQ cookii. Next base: position 34,878 of record NZ_BORW01000031.1, on the reverse strand, counting down.
AACAGCCGCGAATGCAGCCGTAAAGCGTACCTGAAAACAGCAAAGGAGGGGCTTTCGAAGCCTCTCCTTTGCAACCCTTGCGCGCCTCAGCCTGAAACAGCCTAGACGGCACGCGTATAAAGATATTGGGTTCATCCGAAGATATGCATACCAATCCCGTTCGCCCTGCACAGCGCAGAGCCTTTGAGCACTATTCAATTAGCGGCACAAAGAGAAAAAACGGAATTTAATATTAATCATAACTTCGCGAACCCTCCGATCATTGTAATTGTTTCCATCTTAACACATGATGGCCGTTTTCACAATCACAAAGTTTTGCGGCAGGTGAGCCGGGCCTACGCCCCCCGGCTCACCGTGGTCCGGTCCCTGCCGTTTTCTTTGGAATGGTACAGCGCCTCATCCGCCCGCATCACAAGCTGTTCGGCCGAATGGCCATGGGCCGGAGATGCCGAAATGCCGGCGGATATCGTAATCGGTTGTCCGGTCGGGCTTTTCGTCATGGCCAGCTGCTCCCGCAGCCGGTCCGCCAAATCTTTGGCCCGGACCAGGCCGCAATGCCTGATCAGGATGCCGAACTCCTCGCCGCCGTAGCGGAAGCAAACGTCTTCTTCGGAGGCGACCAGCTGCATCAGGCGCGCCAAATAGCGGAGCACTTCATCCCCTATGACATGTCCGTATGTATCGTTCACCTGCTTGAAATGGTCGATATCGATCAAAATGAGCGCAAACGGCACGTTGCTCTTCAGCCAGCCGGCCATCACGCTATCAAATCCCCTGCGGTTGACAAGACCGGTCAGTTCATCGATGTTGACCTCATGCCGCAAATGCGTCAAATCCTGGTTCATGTTTTGCAGCGCAATCTTGACGCTTTGCGATAACAACCTGACCTCGTAATAAGATGAATCTATATCGGGAATGTCTTCGGCAGGCACCGGCTTCAAGGTCGCCTCATCCGAAAATTTCGCCAGCGTATGAAGCGGCTTGGCAATCCGGCTAGCGACCCACCAAGCGAGGACCAGAATCAAAATCAGGAAAGGCAGCGAAAACAGCAGCATTCGGTTGACCAAATGACGCAGCGGCTTGTCGATGACTTCATACGGCGTTTGCGAAATGATCCCCCAGGAGCTGCTTGGCTCGTGTGCATACCCTGCCAGAAAAACCCGGCCCAAGGTATTCGTGACCTTTTGGGAGCCGCTCTCGCCCGACACCACTTTCCGCACGACTTCATTTTGAAGGACCTGCTGCCCGACGCGCCTTTGTTCCGGATGGAAAATCAAATCCCCGTTTTCCTCCACGACGTACACGTAAGTACCGTCGCCGAAAAAATGCTCCTTGAGCATCGTGCTCAGCACGTTTTTTTCCTCCAGGTAGATGGTTCCTCCCACGAATCCTTTATAGTTCCCGTTCTTATCAGTGATCGGGGCCGATATGAGAATGATCAGCCGCCCCGTCGTTGCGCGGTAAGGTTCGGAAACGAAAGTTTTTTTCATGGTCACGGCCTTCATGCTCTGTTCGGAGGTAAGCTTATCCCCCACGATGACTCCCGTCGTGTGCGGACTGATGGCCCGGACCACCCGGTTGTGGTCGGCAATGAGGATCGAGTTGAAATATTGGGTGTTTTCCTGGAACAGATCATCGAACATCTGGGGAGTGATGCTGCCATCGCGGCCGGAAATGTCGGCAATCGCCCGGATGTTTTCCTGCATCGTATTCAGCAGCTCGCTCGTATTGGACGCAAGCTTCTTCGAATACGCTTCGTTTTTGCTCAAATAATTGTCGATCAAGGAAGTACGGTTAACCTGCACGGCAGACGTAATGCTTGTCAGCATCGTAAGCAGAATCGCCGTGATGACCAGCAGCGAAATGGTAAACCGAAGTGTGATTCCTTTTTTGATAACATGCCTCAAAGTGTCTCATCCCGCCTGCTTCTTAAATGTGGAAGATCCGGTCTTCCGTGTCCTAAAGCACATTATACAACAGAGCGGCGGCGCGAATATATAAGAATCGGAAATTGCTTTACGGGATACGGAAAAAAGCTTTGGTCGTCTGGAGCGTGCCGCTGGCGACCTCTTCCACGTCCTTTCCCATGCAGGAGGCGATCACCTGGGCAATATGGGCAAGAAAAGCGGGTTCGTTCCTTCCGTCCTTCGGCTTCGGTCTGAGGTCCCGCGGCGTAAGATAAGGCGCATCGGTTTCGATCATGAGGCGATTCAGCGGAATTCGCTGCACAAGGTCGCGCAGATGCCGGCCGCGCCGCTCGTCGCAAATCCAGCCGGTAATCCCGATATGGAAGCCCATATCAAGATAAGCCTCAAGCTCTTCCCCCGAGCCGGTAAAACAGTGCACCACCGATTTGGCGATCATGTCCGGATAATCCCGCATGATGGCGGCAAAATCGGCATGCGCATCCCGTTCATGCAAAAACAGCGGCATTCCCAGCTCTTCCGCCAGTTCGACCTGCTTTCGGAACCACTCGCGCTGCACGTCCCGCGGCGAAAAATCCCGGTTGTAATCCAAGCCGCATTCGCCGATGGCCACCACTTGGGGCAGCGCCGCCAGCTCGCGCAGCCGGTCCAGCGTGCCGCTTCCGCATTCCTTCACGTCGTGGGGATGGACGCCCGCCGTCGCATACAGCTTCCCGGGACGAAGTCCCGCATACCGCGCGGCTTCCTCGCTGCTTCTGACGCTGGTTCCGGTGATGATAAGCGGGAAAACCCCCGCCTCCTCCGCCCGTGCGACGACTTCCTCGCGATCCTTATGGAACGAGCGGTTCGTCAAATTGACTCCGATATCTATCATTTGCGGATGCATGTTTGATCACTGCCTTTTGTCGATGTATTTTCATTGCCGTCCCCCCGTGAAAACGGGGCTTCAGCCGTTGCGTACCGCCGCGCTCCCGCTTCAAGGCGCCGGCCGCTCTTCGGTTACAGAATACCACCGGGCGCAGGCTTTCACAAACCCCGGGCGCCGATGGCCCGGTTCCTCCATTTTCCATAACATTTTCAAAACCGGTTGAGGTATAGTATATTATATAAAACAAGAACAAACGTTCGCAATCGGGAAGTGGATATCCTTGGCCAAAAAAATATACGAAACCCAAACCGTCAAACAAACGCTGAACAAGGTGCAGGCAAAAAGCATGCCCTTCGACTGGTCCATCAATCCTTATCGCGGCTACGCCCACGGCTGCAGCTTTTGCTACGCCAGAGCTTTCCAGTCCTTTATCGGACGGGAAGCGGACGATGATTTCCAAAACCGGATCATGTTAAAAACCAACGCGGCCGAAGCTCTGGATGCCCAGCTGTCCAAACTGGCCCAACGTTTCAGCTACGATATCGGCCAGCTGCAAAACCATGTCGGCCTCGTCGTGTTGGGGACGGCGACGGACCCATATCAGCCGGTGGAAATCAAGGCGAAAATTACGCGTGCTTGCCTCGAGGTCCTGGCCAAATACCGGATCCGCACCAGCATCACCACGCGTTCGCCGCTCATTTTGCGCGATCTTGACCTGCTCAGCCGAATGAATATCGATTCGGTCAACATCAGCTTGAATTCGCTGGACCCGGCGGTCATCCGGATGATGGAACCCGGAGCCCCGCTGCCCTATAAAAGGCTGGAAGCGATGCAAAAGCTGTCCGCCGCCGGCGTGCGCGCCGGGCTGTTTATCGCCCCCATCCTTCCCTTCCTGACGGATTCCCGGGAAAGCCTCGAGCAATTGATGACGGCGGCCAAGGATCACCGCGCCTCGTTTGCGATGACCTCGCTTCTTCGGTTGTCCCCGGACGTGAAAGGCTGGTTTCTGCACATGCTGCAAAAACATGAACCGGAGCTGGTCCCCCGCTACAAAAGCTTGTTTCAAGGCGCCTATCCCGATCCCCGCTATGCGGATAAGATCAAGCTGCTCGCAAGGGAGCTCAAGCAAAAACTTCAGCTGTACGACGATGAGCCTGAGAAGCGGGGCGCGTCTTCCCCTGCGGCCGAAGCGGCCGTCCCGGCTTCTTCACGGATGCCAGGCTCGCCGCTGCCCGGGCCTGAAGTGGAACAGCTCAGCTTCCCGTTCTGAATGCACGAAAGGCCCCGTGCAGCGCACAGGGCCTTTCTTTCGTCCCATCTAAGGTCTCTGGCCGGAATCGATCCGTTCCAATTGTCGCTCCAGCTCGGCCTGCTCGTATCGTGACAATCCCCCATTGGAGGAACCGATATAGAGCTCGCCCCCGGCGCTTTGATTGACAAGTCCTTCGATTCCGTTCCGGTAGCGGGCTTCGGCGAAATCGACGCGCTGGTTCGGCAGCCGGCCCAGCACGCCGCCATCCTCTTTGCGCAGCACGAGCACATCGGAGCCGTAACCAAGCAGGAGATGCTCCGAAAGCACGGCAAAGCGGGTTTTGGCCATCTCATCCATCGCGTAGGGGCTTGAGGATTCGCGGGAGGTGACGGGCATCTGCCACAAAAGCGTCCCTTTCTCCCGGTCGACGGCCGCAGGCCTTCCGTCCAGCACGACGTACAGCCGGTTCCCGTCGATCATGCCGTTTGCCGCCTTGCCGGGCAACGTCCATAAGCTGCGCCGCAGGACAGCGTCATAAAAAACGGTTTCCTTGACTTTGGAATGGTCGAAATCCCCCGTGCCCTCCGAACGCTGCACCAAAAGATATCTTGAGTCACTGGTTGCTTCGAAGCGCTCCTGCGGTTTCCACGGATATTTGCCGAGCACCTTCCCGTTTTCGGTATTCAGCAGCATCCACTCGCTGCCGATCAGGAACCAGCGGCTCGCGTCATGCCGCAGCGGCTGCCGGAGATTTCCGTAACCGAAGTACGGATTCCCCTGAGGATCCTGCTGCACGGCTCCGGCTCCCTGCACGCTCCACTTTTCTTTTCCGCTCAGCGGATCCAGCGCCTTCAGTTTCGAACCGTCCTGCAGCAAAATGTAGGGATCTTCCGCACTGGTTTCAAGGACTTGCCGTTTGCCCGTCAGCGTTCGGTTCCATCGCTGTTTGCCCGTCGCGCGATCAAGCACGCTGAGCACCTCGGAAGCTCCGTTCGAAGCTGTCTGCTGCAACAGAATGGCGCCTTTGACTGCATGCATCCGAATCTGGCGTTCCTTCGGCAGGCTTTTCTCCCATACGACCTTCCCATCCCGCAAACGGAATTCACGGATGCGGCCTTCATACTTTTCCCGTCCGGGGTCGTATTCGGTATACACCGCAGCCGTGCCGCGGGAGGCGTCAAGCGATGCTCCAAACATCCCGAATCCCGCATCCGCTTGCCACAGCTTCTCCCCCGTGTCCCGGTCAACGGCATAAATGGACGATGCATAATGCATGCCGCTGAATCCGCCGTCGTCGCCGTTGACAAGCAGCACGTCGCCGGTTCCGCCGATCAGATAGGCATAATTCAAATTCCCTTGGTTGCGCCATGTCGGCTTGACGTCCATCGTCGACGGAATCGGCATCGTCAGGAAATCGTATGTAAACCGGTAGTCGCTGCCCGCCGTCCTGTTGAGCTCCAGCCTCCCGTTTGCCGGGAGCATCCACTTCCAAGCCGCAAGCTTGCCCTCGGGAGAGAAGGTGACCGTGAACCTGGCCTGCGGAAGCTCGTAGCGCCAGGTCGTTCCCAGCCGCATCGGTTCGTGCGTTTCCGCGAGATTGGCCGAACGCTCCCTCACGTCGGGTGTCCCCAGCAGCTGCTGAACTTTGGAGGCGTCATCGCCTTCTTTCAGCAGCATTTCGGTCAAATTCCTTGCAAGGTCAACCGGCACGGCGGACCCCCGGCTTAAAACCCCTTTCGGGATCGCGCTTTTGGAAGCAACCGCTTTCGCGTTCACCCATAGAAGCACGGGTCTGTACATCTGATCTTCCCCATGCCATGCCCGGGGACTGGCCATCACGGCCGTCCAATCCTTCCACCCGGCCAGCGCAATGAACCGCGCGCCTTGTCCGGGAGGCGCCCATTTCAGGCTGCTCCCCGGGGCGAGCGACAGCTTGGCATCGGGATGCAGGGTGACGTAAGCCGGCTCCGTTTCCACGATGGACTTGGCCGCGTCGGTCGTATACCAGCGGGGAATCCAGCGGCTGTTCTCGGAATCCGTGGCTGCCGCAACCAGATCCCCGCCAAGGGAGTCGGCCGGTTGGCCGTCGCGGCTTTCCGCGGATTCGGCGTATACCCATTCTCCGGCGAGCCCGTAATCGGCCGCTTTCAGATCCTCCCACCGGGAAGCAGAGGTCGGCTTCGCGTCAAAATAAGGCGTTTTATACCGAAAAAACAGCTTGACGGCAGGCTGATCCTGCGTTGCCGCATAGGCTTGAGACGATGCCCACCAACCCGCACGGCCCGGCACGCCCGGCAGCAGCGCGGAGGATACGGCCAGCACCGCAACGCCGGCCAACAGCTTCAAAGGCTTAAATCGCATCATCGGAACCACCCTTTTCCATAGATTCCCATTGCCATTGAGACAGCTAGCGAATGACGCATGACGAAAAAAACGCTCCCTCGTGACGATTCAGGACGAACGTTCGCAAAGTTCCGCCAAAGACCGGAGCACGTATTGGATCAGCTCAGGCAGATCTCCCATCTGCTCCTCGTCGATTTTCCGCTGGAACCTCAATTCCGCCTTATTTTCATAGCCGCGGTCAGCATCCCCGTAAACGCGGGTCAAGGTTTGCACGAGCGGAATATCCGGCCAGATCGTTTTCAAAATCCGTTCGATCTCCCCGCATTCCGTCTCCGCTTCCGTGACGTTCATCCCGAAGCCGATCTTTAGCCGGCATCCCGGCCGGGCCTCTTCGATCTCCAAAATTTCGGCGGACAAATCGGCAAGGGAAGCTTCCAGGCGGATCTCCGCACAAACCTCCGGCCTTCCCGCCAATTCGAACCTGATGGCAAACTCCCGGGACATGACGGACATTTCAAGCCGGTCGTCGCGGCCGATGATCCGGATCAGGCCGTCGATGTTATCGAGATCGTACAGCTGGTTTTCAAGGGCCACCTTAAGATTCTCGAAAATCGTCGGGTCGAACATTACCATTGGTCGGCCGCGTATTTCAGTCCAATCTGCTTACGCGCTTCCTCCATCACCTCGGCGACCGCAAGCGACGTTTCGTGGGAATTGATTTTGCTGCTGCGCTTGCCGCGGCAAATTATGCGGATGAACTCCTCCAGCTCGTAATACATCGATTCATGGATTTGCTGCTGGGTCAGGTTCTCCACGCTGCCGTCCCGGTACTGGATTTTGACGTCGTACGGCTGGTTGATCCGGTCGATCACCATCGTTCCGTTTTCCCCTTGAATTTCCGCAGGCAGGAACGAGTCCGAAATTTTCGAATACATGACGACCGCATCCATTTCCGGATAACGCATAATGACGCTGCCTTCCCCGTCCGCGCCGGAAGAAAGCATGACGCCGAACGCTTTAACTTCTTCCGGTTTGCCGAACAAGGACACCAGCGGATAAATGCAGTAAATGCCCAAATCCATCAACGCGCCGTTCGAAAATTCCGGATTAAACGCGTTCAGCACCGTTCCCTGCTTAAACGCGTCGTAACGCGAAGAGTATTGGCAGTAGCTGGCAAAATAACGGCGCACTTGGCCGATTTTGTACAGATTGTCTTTCATGATTCTGAAATTCGGCATGAGCGTGGATTTCATCGCTTCCATCAGCACCACGTTATTGGCCTCGGCCGCCGCAATCATCCGCCGTACCTCGTCGCTGTTCGAGGCAAGCGGTTTTTCGCACAGCACATGTTTGCCGTGGTTCATGAATAAAATCGCCTGCTCCGCATGCAACGAATTCGGGCTGGCGATATAAACCGCGTCGATGCAATCGCTTGTCGCCATGGCCTTCAAATCGGTATACACCTTCGGTTCGCCGAACTGGGCCGCAAACTCGCGCCCCTTTTCCTCCGTGCGGGAATATACCGCCGTCAATTCGAAATCGTCGTTCTCCGCCGCCGCATGAAGAAAACGTTCCGTAATCCAGTTGGTGCCAATCGTTCCGAATCGGATCAATCCAATCATTCCTTTCCCCAAAATATATCAGGATACTGCATGAATCATTCCCTTTAGCAGCCTTAGGTAAAGCCTCCGCCGATCTCCGGACCCCCCGCATCGTCCCAGCCGGACGTTTCCTCGTCCGCCAGGCTTTGAATATCTTCGGTGCTGATGCTCAGGAAACCGTATCCTTCCTCCTGCTGCAGCTTTAAAGCGCGTTCCTTGTAAAACCTGGCGCTGCTGCCTTCCCCCGTCTCCTCGTCATAGACCAGAAGGATGCCGTCGGTTTTGCGGAACAGCAGGTCGTCCCTGGCCCTGAACTGCCATGGCCCGCTGTAAGGCTGGCGGCTGACCGCCCCATAGTAATCGATTCCCTGCAAAATCCGGTTGTAGTATTCCTTTTTGTCTTCCTTCCAGTTCTCTTCGGGATGTTCAAAAGCCGTTATGATGGCCACTTTCAGGTCGGGGTAGTCCCGCTTCAAGCCAATCGCCGCTTCGCAGGCCCATAAATCGACGCCGTATTGCCCGGGCGAAATGACCCATTCCACCCCTTCCTCGGCCAGCTGGACGAGCTTGGCGGTTACGGCTTTTTGGATATACGCGATTCCCGGGTGCTTTTGCCCGAAAATGTTCAGCTCATGCGCGCGATATCCCGTAACCAGCACATTTTTCATCATAAACCCCTTAATTTCCGCGTAAATTCTGCCTTGCTGCGGGATTTCTGCAAAATCCTCTATGATTGCTTTCCTCCTATCATACCCTGATTCTTTTGGTGATTTCCACTGGTATATCGGAGAATGAAGCAAAAAGAGCCCTGCATTTCCCTATGGAAACGCAAGGTTCTTGAAAGATCAGATCGAGATTTTCACTTCGGCGTTCATGCCCGGCAGCACTTTGGACGAAACTTGATTGATCGAGATTTTGACGGGAATCTTCTGCGTCACTTTCATATAGCTGCCCGTCGAGCCCTGCTGCGGAAGGACCGAAAACACCGAATTGGTCGCATATCCGATCGTTTTGACCACGCCTTCGAATTTGGCGCCCGGGTCGCCGTCGACCGTAACGTCCACGCTTTGGCCGATTTTAATGTCCTTCAGCCGGGTTTCTTTAATGTTGGCGATGATATACAGATGATCCATGTCCGCTTCCTGCGCAAGCACCTGGCCGGCTTGCACCGGCTGTCCCGCGCGCGCGTCGTTTTTGATGATTTTGCCCTTCATCCGCGAGCTGACGGGGATCGTCTTCGTGCCGTCGGAAACGCCGCCGACGATGCTTTTGTCGCTTACGTCGACCCCCTCCTGTATGTTCCAGCTGGCCAGCACCCCCGGGGCGGGAGCAACGACGGGCATCATGTCGGCAGCCACGACGGCATCCTCCGTATTGATGAAATTGCTTTTTTCGTAATAGAAGTAGGCGCCTGCCGCAATAAAAAAGCAGATGACGAGCACCCCTGCAATATTTGCGATGATTAATCGGCTACGGCTAATCATATCCATCGTTCTCCTTATTTCTTATTTCGTAAAACGTGCGGCGCTCGGCGCCAGATCCGTTTGTTCCGGCTTCGGCATCATGAGCCGCTTTTCTTTCTGGACCAGCGATCTTCCTTTGCCGGTGACGATTTTCCCTGCCGAAGCCAGCAGCATGATCGCGCCGACGCAGGCCATGATCGTAAACAGGTTATGGTACGCGCCCAAAATGGCCGCCTTTTTCGTTTGCACGATCAGCTCATACGAGGCCATGCTCTGAGCTTTGGCGGCCGGAAGCCCTTCATTCATGAAGCTGCGGGTCCATCCGGCGATTTCCGCCCTGGCCTCCCCGCCGAACAAGCCGAGACGGCCGCGGATTTCTTCATAATTGACGGCGTTTTGCCGCGTCAAATACCATCCGAGCAGCGGCGTGGCGATTGCCCCCGCAAAATTGCGGATCGAATGCAAGGTAACCGATCGCATCGAAGCCTGGTGGATATCGCCCGCAAGCGCCGTCCCCAGCGCCCCGCCGACAAGCACCATGCTGACGCCGGCGCCGAGCAGCGCGATTTGGAAATACAGCGTCTGCAAGGAAACGTCCGGACCTATCGCGCGCCACTGCAGGCTGACGTAAATGACGGCAAGCGAGCCGGCAAAACCGAGAATCCCCGCCCCCAAACGGTCAAACAGCCACGTTTTCAGCATGGCGGTCACGACGATGCCGACGAAAAACCAAACGTAAAAATGAACGAGATACCGGTACGGCAGGTTCAGGTTGTTCCGCAAAAAGCCGTTGATTCCCGCGATGGCCAATATGAGGCAGACATGCGAGGCGATCGCCATGACCGTTCCCGAGACCGGTTTTGGCGCCTTCAGCGTTCGGAACGGAACAAGCGGCGCCGGAGATTTGAGATCCATGATGATAAACAGAACCAGAAGTATGCCTGCGACGGCCAAAAACGGCCAAACGTACAGCGAGGCAAAGCCTTTGTCCACCAAATTGCACAGCGGCACCGTCAGCGAAAGCATCAGCGCCACGAGCAGGAACAGGTTGACCCTGCTTCCCGGCCGCGCCTCGCCGGCGGCCTCTTTGCCGTGCGGCAAGCCGATAAAGCCGACGAGCAGGCACAAGGCCGCGGAAACGATGTTCAGCAAGAACAGCCAGCGCCATGCGCCCACGCTCAGCGATACGGAGCCGAAGATGGCCCCGACGGCGCTTGCCCCGAACAAACCGGTGATGACCATCAGCAGGAAATAGTTGCGGATTTTATTGGGAAACGATTTTAAGCTGACGGGCAAAATGGTCAGAAACAAACATCCCGCGCTTAACCCCTGAATGGTTCTCCCGATCGTTAAGGAAACCGAATCCCCCGCGAACGCGTTGATCACGGAACCGACGAAAAATATCGCGACGAACAGGAGATAATTGCTCCGCAGCCCCCATTTCCGGGTGAATGCCGGGCCCAAAGGGACGCCTAAGGCAAAGGCGATGTTGGACAGAGTGGAGGGAAGCAACAGATCGTTCGAACCCAGATCGAGCCCGTTCTGAATGATGGCCTGGTTCATAATGTAAGACAAATTGATAAAATACTGCGGACCGATCGCAAAGATCGTCAAAATCGAAATGATCAAATACGGCGGCAGCGGTATGTTGACCGATTCCGAGATGGCCGCTAGACGGCCCGACGTCGTTTTCATCGGACTCCTCCTTTCTTGTTGGGATCCGCGGGAAATGATCCGCTGTCTCAGCGATTTCTTTCGGAAATGAATACATATTGCAAACAGCAAGTTGTATTATACAATATGTAATTTTGAACATGCAATAGCCAATTTTTGTTTGGAAAAGGAAAAACCGCCCGAAGGCGGCATATCTCGTTTGTTGATGAGCTATAAGTTCTGTTTCCCGTGAAATTCCGTCATGAGTTCATGGATCAATTGCGCTGCCGGAATCGCCCGGGCCATCCGGTACCCCTGACCGGCCCACAGCGACATGTAGTCGGCTTGACCGCGCGCGGCGGCTTCTTTTCGGAGGCGCTGCGTCAGATGATGCACTTGGGGATATGCGGCCGGGGCCTCCGCGTCATAGGTTTCCATGAACCTGTTCACGAGCCCCCTCGCCCTTCTGCCCGTAAATGCACGCGTGATGCGGGTAGCGGTAAATTCGGGATCGGTTAACGCTTTCCGGTAAGCGGCGTTCGTTCCGCTTTCGGGGCACAACAAAAACGCCGTCCCCAATTGGGCCGCGTCCGCGCCGGCAGCAAGCGCCGCCCTTACGCCCGCTCCGTCCATGATGCCTCCGGCCGCGATGACCGGTTTGTCCGTCAACGTTCGGACGAGCCGGATCAAAACCAGCAGCCCAATATCCTCCCGCAGGTCCGGATCGTTCGAAAAAGTCCCCCGATGGCCCCCGGCTTCGGCCCCTTGGAGGCATAACACATCCGCTCCGGCATCAAGAGCCAACGCCGCTTCCGCCGGATTCGTAACGGTGACTGCCACCTCGATGCCCTTCTCCTGAAGCGTTTGCACAGTTTCTTTGGCAGGGCACCCGAACGTAAAGCTGACGACCGGCACCCGTTCGGCTTGCACCAAGGCGATTTTGCGGGCGTAATCATCGTCGTCGAAGTCCGGGGCTCCAAGGGATACGTTCAGCGTTTCCGCTTCTTTCAGAAGCTTTGCCCGATACGCTTCCAGGGCTTGGGGATCCGCGGTATCCGGACCGGGCACGAACAGGTTGACGCCGAAGCCCGCCGCGGTTCGCCCGCGAAGCTCCCTGATTTCTTTTTCAAGCTCTTCGCTCGTCTTGTAACCTCCGGCCAAAAAACCGAGTCCGCCGGCTTCCGACACCGCCGCAGCCAATGCGGGGGTCGACACGCCGCCTGCCATCGGAGCTTGTACGATCGGATATTTTAGCGCTTTCAACATATCTTCCGCCTCCTTTAGCCAAATACCGCCATATTCATATGGCCCTTATTTGTTCCATGCTTTGAAATCCCGGTTCAGCCGGGTCAAATGATCCCGCAGCTGCTCAAGCTCGGCCGGAGACCAGCCGGAAAGCATGTCGGCATAGGCCGCGTAACGCGCTTGTTGAACCTTGCGGAGAATGTCCCATCCTTCGGGCGTGATTTCCACCAAACTGATCCTGCCGTTGTTCGAATCCGGATAACGCCGGATATAACCTTTCCCCTCAAGCGCAGCCACCTGGCGGCTCGCCGTGGACAAATTCAGCAGCAGCTGGTCGGCCAGCGCGTTAATGGCCAGCGGGCTGAATTTTTCCAGCTCGCTAAGCAAAAGATATTCTGAGCGGTCAAGACTTCCAAGCTTGGGGCTGTGTGCCGTCGTAAGCCTCACCAGCAAAGCGATTTCGTATTCGATCAAATGAATCGGAGCATCCATTTTCCGTCATCCGCCTCCTTATACTGCCCGGTTTCCATGCCAAAAAGCGTCAGAACCAGTATAACATACAGGCGGACGGGTGCCGAAATCAGCCGGCGGTCCCGGGAGCCGGGCCGCCTCCGATCAGATGGGCCGACACGGGTTTTCTTCCGAATTCCCGCGACCATACCGACGGCTGGCCGACAAGCCGGCCAGGACAGCCTGCATTCTTCCTTAGATGCGGGGATACTCGGGATAACATCCCCCTATCGGCAGGATCAGCGTTCATCCCCCAGGAGTTTGATGATACCGATTGTTTCCGGATATTTCGTTTTAGCCGGCATTTCGTGTACAATTTAAGAGAGAGAGGTGTTGCGATATGTCCAATGAAAATGAAGAAATCATTTTGACTCCCGAAGGGCTGGAAGAACTAAAGGCCGAGCTGGAGGAATTAAAAACCGTAAAACGCAAAGAGCTTGCGGAACGTCTGAAGGTAGCGATCAGTTACGGCGACCTGAAGGAAAACAGCGAATACCATTCCGCTAAAAACGACCAGTCGTTCATGGAAACCCGGATCATCATGCTGGAGAAAATGCTGACCAAAGCCCGGGTCGTCAAAAGCACCGATGCTTCGATCGTCAGCGTGGGCGCCTACGTCAAGCTGAACGACCGGGAATTCAACGAAGTCGTGGAATACCGGATCGTCAGTCCGGCGGAAGCCGACGTGCAAAGCAACAAAATCTCCTACGAAAGCCCGCTCGGCAAAGAGCTGATCGGCAAGTCCGTCGGCGACGTCATCAGCGTGACGGCGCCGATGGGAGTCATCCAGTACGAAGTCCTGGATATCCGCGCCAAATCATAACGGCATCGGTAACGGGATGCCTGAAACCGTGAAACGAACGCCAAGAACCCTGTTGCTTCCAGCTGAAGGAAACAGGGTTCTTTTTTGCGCTTCAGGGCCGGATTCCGGGTGTCACGCGTTCGTTCGCGGGTCGGCCGATCCTATTTTTTTCATCGCGTCCCATAATGGCTTGATCTTCAAAGGGAAGGGCACATGGGCAAAGATCCAGGCTTCTTCCCGCAGCATCAAATCAACCATGAACCTGCAAGCTTGTTTATGATGTTCCGGCGTCATGTGGGCATAGATCCGTTTGACCGCGGCCAACGGTTCTTCGGGCAAGGAGCGTTCCATATCCTTCATGCCAAGCTGCGCCCGCTCCGGCTTGTATTTATGCAATAACGCTTTGGAGAGATTCGTCATCGCGTTGTGAAGCGTTTGAATGCTCCACAGATCGTTTCCTCTGCGGGAGGCGGCGTGATATTGATACAAAAACCATACCGCGTCGTCGACGGCATCCTGAAACTCCGCCGGCTCCAAAGCCAGGTTTTGCTTGGCGGCCAATGGAGCCAGCCTTCCGTCCGGGTCATGCAGCACCTTGATAAAATCTTTGGCGACGTAGTTTTCTTCCGTCACGGTGAACAGGTCGAGATGAACCAGGTTTTCGTATACGGCCAATATTTGCGGCGCAACGATAAAGATTTCGTCATAAAACAGCAGTTCTTTGTACGCCCTTATATGCCGCATGCGGTTCGGAAGAAACAAATCCAGATCCTCCGCATTCACAAGACAATACAAATCGATATCGGAAAATTCGTCATGTTCGTTTCTGCCCATCGAACCTTTTAAAAATATCGCCTGCACGTATTCGTCTTTCGTCAAACTGGAGACGACCGTATCGACGGCTTCTTCGAGGATCACCGAATCCCCCTCCTTCATTGGATCGACCTGCCGGTCGCCGGATGCTGCCGTTAAGGCAGCCTTTGCGGTCATCCGCGGACGTGCGAAAGCACGGCGGCCGGAGTTCGCCCGACGATCAGCCGTTCGCCGTCCGAGTATCCCTCTTCGCGATCCTTCAGCTCCTGAACCAACACCGATCGCCAGTGCCGGATCCGTTCCCGGCAGGACTCGTCGCGGATGGCGTTATGCAGCTCCTGCGGATCTTCGCCGAGCAGGAAAAACTGTTCCTCGCCGGTTTGGGAGAACCAGACATATTTTTCCTTGCCGTCCGTAACCCAATGATTGGACTGGCTGCCTTGCGAATGTTCTCCGTGCAGGTAGGAACGCCAAGCAACGCCTTGACGTTCGGCAGCCCGTGAAGCCAGCTGTAGCACGCTGCCCCCCTCCACCGAATCGGGGATCGGCACGCCTGCGGCATCCAGCAACGTCGGCATAATGTCCCGCATTTCCACGACCTCCTCCACCACTTTGCCCCTTTGAAGGCCCAGGCGGTTTCCCGGATCATTGACGATAAACGGCACCCGCGCGCTTCCTTCATAAGGCAGCGACTTGCGGAACAGGTGATGGTCGCCCATCAGTTCCCCATGATCCGAGGTAAACAAAATGACCGTGTCGTTCATCTCGCCGTATTCCGCCAGCGCCTGCATAAAGCGGCCGATTTGATGATCGATATGCGTGATGAGCGCGTAATAGGCGGCCGTCGCTTTTTTGAGCCGGCGTTTCGGGACGATGCCTCGGCTTGTCGTCGGATTGTACCCTTCCAAACCGGGATCGGACGTCATCACCCAATCGCCGACCGGCGGATCGGGGATTTCCGCGTCTTCGTACAAATCGAGATACGCCTGCGGCGGATCCAGCGGCGAATGGGGCCGGACGAAAGACATCCACAAGAAAAACGGCTTGCCCGGGTCGCGGCGGCGCAGGAAATCGATCGATTCGGTGACGACCCAATTCGTCGGGTGGAACTTTTCCGGAAGATGCCACGGGCGGGCCACCGCCGAAGCGTTGCAGTCCAATCCGGAATCGATCAGGTCCGCGCCGGGTTCCTGCCGGCGCAGCCAATGCAAGTAATCGTCCACTTCGTCGTAATGTTCGGAGACCGGGATGCTGTACTTATTCCGGTTATGATGCAGATACCCGTCGTGCAGCACGACATGGTGAAAACCCATCAGGTTTCTGGCCGGGTATACGTGCATTTTGCCGACGCATTGCGTGTGGTATCCGGCCTTCGCAAATTCCTCCGGCATCGTGCGGTCGTAACGCCACGGCACGCGGTCTTGATACCCGACGCGCCCGTGGCCCGTCTGGGACTTCCCGGTAAAAATCGCCGCCCGCGCCGGGATGCAGGACGGCGTCGCGGAGTAGGCGCGGTCGAAACGCACGCCGGTGCGGGCCAGCTCATCCAAATTCGGCGTCTCCACCACGGGATGGCCTGCGATGCTCAGGCAATCGTAACGCATTTGGTCCACGGTAATCAGCAAAACATTCGGTTTGTTCCGATTCAAGGACGTTCCCCTCCCCAGGAGATGAATTCAAAAACATGGATTCGAAATTATTTCCATTTAACCTCCATTTTGATCGAAAGTAAATGGATTTTCCTTCGTTATCTTGATTTCGATCCCGGTTTGTTCCTCTTTTCCAGCAAATAAGGGCCTTTCTTTATTCCAAAAAGAAATAAAGTACGATATACTGGAAGCGAACACCTCAGGAAGTCAAGGAAAGAAGGAAGCAAAAATCATGGAAGCCAACCGAGAACGCAAGCTTCGCTTATGCGGAAAGCTTTTTGTTTCTTTTTTGAAAATCGGACCCACCACCTTTGGCGGCGGCTACGCCATCCTTCCCGTCATCGATAAGGAAGTCACGGAACGCCGCGGATGGCTGGGCTCCAAGGAAATGAGCGAGATGACCGCGCTTTCCGGCGCGGCTCCCGGGGGCATCGGAGTCAACGTCGCCGCGCTGGTCGGCTACCGCGTGGCCGGCATTCCCGGCCTCCTTGCCGCCGTTGCCGGCATTTCCCTGCCGACGATCCTTATCATGCTCGTCTTATGCGCAGCTGCGGCGGGCTTCAGCCATAACCGTTACGTGCAGGCCGCGCTGCACGGCATCAAACCCACCGTCGTCGCCTTGATCATCTACGCGGCGGTCCGGATGCGCAAACAGGCGCTGAACCATCCTTTGGCATGGGGCGTCGCCGCCGCCTGCCTCGTCCTGCTGCTCTTTTTTCCGATTCCGCCCCTTTTCGTCCTGGCGGTCGGCGTCGTGATCGGCATCGTTGCCAAGGCAGCGTCCCCCGTGGGGGATCCGCAAAAAGCCTCCCCCGAGAACAAGGGCGACCATCCTCCCATGTAAATTCCGTGAGGATCGCGTCGGGCCGGGCCCATATGGACCATGAATATTCAATTTTTATATTTCGGATTAAACGGCAGCTTCCGGAACGTCCGGAAGTCCGAGAATAGATACCCGCTTGGGGAGAAGAGGAAGAAATCATGCTGCTGGAGTTATTATGGACTTTTTTCAAAATTGGATTTATGTCTTTCGGCGGAGGGTACGCCATGCTTCCGGTCATCGAACACGCCGCGCTGAAGGAAGGCTGGATGACGGCGGAGCAATATACGGAAGCGATCGCCATTGCCGGCATGGCGCCGGGGCCGGTGGCCATGAACAGCGCCGTCTATGTCGGTTATGCCGCGGGCGGATGGATCGGCAGCCTGGTCGCTTCGCTGGGCATCGTGCTGCCTTCCGCCATCGTCATGTTCCTGGTTGCTACCGTTTTTTACCGTGTGTATGATAATCAGTGGATACAGGCGGCGCTGAACGGCATGAAGCCGGCCGTGATCGCCTTGATTGCATACGCCGCTTACACGATGACGATCCACTCCGGTTTTATTACCGGATTTTCCTTCAGCACGTTTGCCAGCATCGCCATTTTTATCGCTGCCCTGACCGCCATGATTCGTTTCCGCGTGCATCCGCTGGCCATGATTATCGTTTCAGGGATTGTGGGGATTGTGATTTATGCCTAGTATGCCTAATGAAAAGAACCAACGAATCGATGCGCAAAGCCGCATCCCGTCGCCCAAGGCGAAGGAGCTGTTCCAGGACATCCGCCGGATGCAGGAGATCGCCAAAAACGATTTGCTCGCCGCAAGCGGGCTTACGGTCAGCACCTTAACGCGCGTACTGGATGAGCTCGTCTCCATCGGGGTCATCACCGAAAGCGGTCTTGGAGCCTCCACCGGCGGACGGCGGCCGATTCTTTATCGGGTGAACGCCAGCTACGGTTATGCCTTCGGGCTCGACATATCCCGGGTGTCCTCCCGGCTTGTGCTGCTTGATCTAGCAGGCAACAAAATCGATGCCATAGAATGGCGCATGACCGAAGAAACCACGCCCTTGGCCCTTCTGCAGCAGGTGGCCGGGCAAGCCGGCGAATGGATGGACAAACACCGGATCGCCCGGGACCGGATCATCGGGATGGGCATCGGCGCCGTCGGGCCGCTGAGCAGGGAGGACGGCATCATCGAAGAACCCGAATGGTTTGCCGCTCCCGGCTGGAACCATGTGCCGATCGTGAAGCTGCTGGAGGAACGGCTCGGCTGTCCCGTCATGCTGGATAACGGCGCCAATACGGCGCTCATCGCGGAATCCTGGGCGAACCGCACCAAAAATTTCCGTCACATGTTATACGTCCATGCCGGCACGGGCCTTCGCCTCGGCATGATGACGGACAACAAGCTCATCCACGGCGCCGTCGATATGGAGGGTTCCTTCGGCCAAATGATCATCCAGGCGGACGGCCACCCCTACCGCACGCCGCAAGGCAATTACGGGGCGCTTGATTCGTATGCGTCGGTCTATGCCATTGAACGCGAAGTGAACTCAAGGCTGCGCCTCGGCCGCGGCAGCGTTTTGCGGCAATGGCTGCCGCCGGGGGAGCCGGCCAAATATCCGGACATTATGGAGGCGCTGAAGCAAATGGACCCGATGGTGACCGAAATCGTGACGCAAGCGGCGGCGTATTTCGGCGTCGGCCTTGCGAATCTGCTGAACATTTTGAATCCGGAAAAGGTTATTTTGGGCGGCCCGCTCATGACCGAATCGAATCTGTTTTTTTATACGGCCACCCAAACGGCCATCCGCAAAACCTACCATTATCCGAAATACCAGGTGATTTTCAGCAGAGGCACGTACGGCGACGAAGCCATCGCCATCGGAGCCGCGTTAATGATGCTGAGCCAGTTGACCGTCTAATCGGTTTGAACCTTCCACCCAGAGAGGAGTTTTCGCCATGTCAGCCGCATCCACGTTTGGAATGCCCGACAAACCTGACCACGAACCGCATCAAGACCGCAACGTTTCTCCCTGCTGCGCGGCAAAAAGGAAGGCCGTCGCCGGATCGGCCGGCTGCGGCACCCCTGCCATGGAGTCGGCACGAATACCAGCCGAAGCCCAAACCGCCGCGGCAGCGGCTCCCGCAAGCGAATCGCAGGCACCCGGAGCTTTGCGCCCGGATCCCTCTTCATGGCCCGTCATTCCGGAGGGCGAATATTGGCTTGGCACCGATGATCAGGAAGGGTTCCCTTCCGATGCCGAAGGGCCGGCCAGACGGGTGCGCGTCCAATCGTTCCGCATGTCGCCCTACGCCGTAACGAATGCCGATTTTGCGGCGTTCGTCGACAGCACGGGGTATGTGACGGAAGCGGAACAATTCGGCTGGTCGTACGTGTTTCACCTGCTGCTGCCCGAACCCGGGAAGGTCGCCATCGTCGGGTCGCCTCAGCAAACGCCGTGGTGGCACGGGGTTGAAGGCGCCTGCTGGAGAGCGCCCGAAGGGCCGGGAAGCAGCATTGCCGATCGGCTGAACCATCCGGTCGTGCACGTCTCATGGAACGACGCCCAGGCCTACTGCCGATGGGCCGGCGTACGCCTGCCGACCGAAGTCGAATGGGAGGCGGCGGCCCGCGGAGGGCTCGAAGGCAAACGTTACCCGTGGGGCGACGTCCTCCGTCCCAACGGGGAGCACCGGTGCAACATTTGGCAGGGCGTATTTCCGACGAAAAACCATGCCAGCGACGGATATTTCGGCACCGCCCCGGTTGACGCTTATGAACCGAACGGGTACGGCCTCTATAACGTTTCGGGCAGCGTCTGGGAATGGTGCGCCGACTGGTTTACGCGCGATCCCGGGCAGCGCGGCTCGACGGAGCGCCCGGCAGGACCCGCCGAGGGCGAGGCGCGCGTGCTTAAGGGCGGCTCTTACCTTTGCCATCATTCCTACTGCAACCGTTACCGCGTGGCGGCCCGAAGCGGTAATACCCCGGACAGCTCGACGGGCAATACCGGTTTTCGCGTCGCGGCGGATCTTTAGGTTTTTAACGTGATGTCGATGTCGGCTAGCCTGAGAACTTATACATTCGAACCTCTTCAAAAAACCCCGTCCTCCCCGGAATGGCATGAACGATTCGGGAGTGCGGGGCTTTTTCGAGTTTATTTTAATGAAATACCTTTTTAACAAAATCAATCAGTTTGGACTTTAGTGCGTCACCCTGCTCTCCCCTATGAAACATATCGGTTCCGTGATAACCGCTCGGATCCACGATGAGCTCTTTATCCGTTGCTCCGGATGCTTGATATAATTTGCGCACTTCTTTTTCAATCGATCCTCCATAATCACCGGGTGAAAAAACAAACAGGGATGGCGCTTTCATCTTTTTGACGCTTGGAATCGCATCATGCGGGCCACATTGTGCAGGAGAAGACAGAATAATGAGTCCCTCGACAGGCAGCTCTTGGCGAACGCCTGCAATGATTGCTGTCGTACCGCCGCATGATGCCCCTGCCAAAAACACTTTTTGTGAACCCAATCGTTTGAGTTCGCTTAAGGCTGCATCTGCATCACGATCTATATTCTGATTATCCTCCGGGAAATTCTGTGAGGCGCCGTGATTGCGATATTCAGGGATAACAACCAAATATCCGCTATCCGCCAGTTCAGTACCTATGTCAAGAAAAGAGCAGATGTTATAGCCTTGCTCGTGTGCCAGCAGGACTCCTTTGCTTCCGCTCCCAAGCACAAGTGCCGACAGATACACCCCGTCGCTGGTTGTCCAAGTAGTCGCTTGATCGCGCAGCTTCTCTGGCACGCAACTATTCACAAGATGCCCGCTCGAAGAGCGTACCGTTCGGTCCGGCCAGGCAGGATCATACTCAACCGGCGGGTTTGATGGCATGTTCGTCACTTCGGCAAGCGGTGTTTCATTCCCGGTCTCGGTTGTGGTGGACGTATTTTGAGGCAGATCCGTTGAAGAATGATCTTCGTTTGGAGATACGGGCATTTTGGCGGAGCATCCCGTAATGGTTATTATGAACAAAAGAAGCAAGACGAGTGCCATTTTTATGTCTTTAAAAGATACGATCATCAGTTTTCTATTCCTCCGAATGTTCACTGAATGTACAACAGAGCTCTATTATCACTTTGAATTAGGTGAGGTTGTTGTACTTTGGTTGAAGAACTCAAATGGATCTGAAACTCATTTCTCCTAGAGCGAACGCGCTTGAAAGCGCCGGGAACATGTTCTTGTCCTTTACAGCGATTTTCGGGGAGGCCTGTTTGCTGATTTGTGTTTCGTCGTTTGCTGCTTCGCCCTTCGGATGGCCCGCTGCTCCAGGCTGGAACGAGGCGGCGCTGAAAATCGAGGCCCCTTTCAGACGCCCTCTTGTTGCCTTATAATTGGCGCTGCCGTTGAAGACGGTATTGTCCGGGCGTGATTCCCATACGCTCGCGGAACAGCCTGCCGAAAAAGCTGGCGTTCGGGATGCCGACCCTTTCGGCGATTTCCTGCACGGACAAGGTGGTCTGCGCCAGCAGCGTGACCGCATGGGAAATCCGAAGATGGTGCACGTATTGAAGCGGCGTCATGCCCGTATATTTTTTCATGCAGCGCGTAATATAGTCGAATTGAAAATGGAGCGCGTCCTCCATGCTTTTGGAATGGAACGGCTCGCTCCAATGGTTTTGCAAATACAGGACCGCTTCCTTCGCCAGCTCGGACGAACGCGGGGCGGGCCTCGCTTTCGCTTCCGTTTGCAGCGTGCCCAGCAGCTCGCCGAACAACGTCTGCAGCTGCAGCGCCTCCTCCACGGACAGCTGCGCATTCAGCTTGACCATGCGGTTTAAGGCCGGCAGCAGTTTGGCGAAGGGCACGTCGCCATGCTTCGGAAGGTACATTGTCTGATCGGATGGCTTCGTATCGCTGTCGCGCCCCTGCGGAAGGACGGCAGACCACGGAATGTCCTTTGCGTCCAGCCTTCTGAGCGCCGCGGCATGCTTGAAATGCACCCAGTAGACCTCCGTTTCTTCCGTGCACGGGGCGCTGCCCGCATGGGTTTTCCCCGGTTCCAGCACCAGCAATTGCCCGCCCCGGATTACGTATTCCTCCCGATCCTCCCGCATATACATGGCGCCGCTTTTGACGAAGATGACGTCATACACGTCAAATGACCTTTCAAAATGGCAGTTCCCCGGCAACCACATCGCATGTCCGACGGTCACCAGCGACGGCAGCGGCGGGATCGCAAGCTCCAGGCATTTCAACGGGCTCCCCTCCCTTGTTCAAATCGATATCGTTTTAAACCCAATAAAACCGGTACTTCTGAAAACGGATCCATTATGTTCTATATTAACATCCCCCATCACTCCGGTCATGGTGCGAAGGTCGATATCGTGCGATATGAAGTCGCTATTTTGCGTAGTTCGCCGGCTGCGTTTCCGTTACCTTTAGGAAAAGAAATCCCTTTCCAAACCAAAGGAGGACATTCACGATGCGTTTTCGCCAGGTACACCTCGATTTTCATACGTCGGAAGCGATCGACCGTATTGGCAGCAGGTTCGAAAAAGAACAGTTCCAACAGATGCTGAAGCTTGGGCATGTAGATTCCATCACCGTCTTTTCCAAATGCCATCACGGATGGGCCTATCACCCGTCCGAAGCCAACCGCATCCATCCGGGGCTTACTTTTGACCTTCTCGGGGCAATGATCGAGGCGGCCCATGACATCGACGTTAAAACGCCCGTCTACTTATCCGCCGGATTCGACGAGAGGCTGGCCGTCAGCCATCCCGAGTGGTGGGTGCGCCCGCGTTACGGCGGCAGCGAGGATTTGTTCAGGCCCGGATATCACCTGCTGTGCCTGAATACCCCGTATCTCGACATTCTGCTGTCGCAAATCGCCGAGGTCGTCCGAAACTACGAGGCCGACGGCATCTTTTTGGACATCGTCGGCGTGAGGGAATGCTATTGCGCGAGCTGCGTCGCCGAAGCAAGGGCCGAGGGGCTCGACCCGCGCGACGCGGAAGGCATGAAACCGTTATGGGAGCGAACCTACGCCAACTACACCCGGCGCGTCCGGGAAACGGTGGATGCCCACAACCCCGGCCTGCCGGTGTTCCACAACGGCGGCCATATCCGGCGCGGCCGCCGCGATCTGGCCGGGATGAACACGCACCTGGAGCTGGAGTCGCTCCCTACCGGCGGCTGGGGCTACGACCATTTTCCGCTGTCGGCGCGTTACGTGCAGCCGCTCGGGACGCCTTTCCTCGGCATGACCGGAAAGTTCCACACCACCTGGGGGGAATTCGGGGGGTACAAACATCCGAACGCGCTCCGCTACGAGACGGCGCTCAGCCTTGCCCATGGGGCGGCCTGCTCGATCGGCGACCAGCTTCATCCCCTGGGACGGATGGACGAAGCGACCTACCGGCTTATCGGCAGCGCTTACGCGGAGGTAGAGGCGAAAGAAGAATGGTGCCGCGATGCGGCGAATGTCGCCGACGTGGCCCTGCTTTCCGTCGAAGCCGCCGGCTCGCATGCATCGGACGGCGGGCATGACAGCTTTACCGGCCAAGCCGATGCAGGGGCTGTCCGCATGCTGACCGAAGGCCATATCCTGTTTGACGTGGTGGACCTTGAAAGCGATTTTGACGCCTATCAAGTGGTCATTTTGCCCGACCGGATCCGCATCGACGAACCTCTGCATGCCAAGCTGTCGGCCTATCTCGCCCAGGGCGGACGCCTGCTGGCGACGGGAGAATCGGGACTGTGGGCGGACCGGGACGGTTTTGCGCTGGATTTGGGCGTCCGGCATGCCGGAGCGAATCCCTACCGTCCGGATTATTACCGCCCGCTCCACCCGCTCGCAAGCCTGGGCGGAGCGGCGTTTGTCTTCTATTCGGAAGGCCAGCGCGTCGAGCTGACTGAAACCGGCACGGAGCTCGGGCGGAGGGAAGACCCGTATTTCAACCGGGACGCGTTCGCCTTCTGCTCCCATCAGCATACGCCAAGCAGCGGCACGGACGGCGGTCCGGGCATGGTCGAAAGCCGCAATGGCATCTATATCGCCTGGAACGTCTTCGAAGATTATGCCGTGAAAGGGAGCCTTGTGCTGAAAGAAACGGTGTTGTACGCGCTGAGCCGCCTGCTGCCGGAGCCTACGCTGCGCACTACCTTGAAGGCCCAAGGCACCGTCACCCTGCAGAAGCAGGCGTCGAAATCCCGCTACGTGCAGCATGCGCTGTACGCCTCGCCGGTAAGGCGGGGGAAAGGCGTCGAAGTGATCGAGGACATCCTGCCGGTCTATCACGTATCCATGGAGCTCCGCATTCCCGAAGCCGTCAACGCCGTATACCTGGCTCCGCAAAGAAAGCCGCTCGATTTTAAGCAAGACGGTGAGAAATTAACGTACGTCATCCCTGAGCTGGAATGCCACCAGATGGTCGTGCTGGAATACGGGAAACCGGAGTAACGGCGGCACGGACCGTCCATGTTTGCCTCTGTTCGCTGCAAGGATCGGACCGTCCAAAAACAAAAAAGCCGTCCCTGCCGGTCATGTCGGCCTTGGGACGGCTATCCTGTTATCGATCGGGTTCGCGGGGGCGAGAAACGTCCTTCGCTTTCAGCGATACGATCGTATCGCTGTTTTGCTGTCCATGCTTATGCATGCCCCGCGCTTACTTCCGCCCGAAATCCGCCTTGATTTCGCCCCATTTCTCCGTGTTCCACTTTAAAATTTTGTTTTCGTAGGTGTTGTTTTCAAGCCACTGCACCGCACGGTCGGTGAGCTCCCAAATTTTGCGCGTGGACTCGTTCCTGGCGAGCGTCGTTGCGGGCTTTTTCTTGCGAACCCAGGCCAAAGCGGTTTGGGAATCGGTGTACACCGTTTTGCTGCTGCCCAGCTTCTTCAGGTAAGCCAATGCATGCACGATGGCGATAAACTCCCCCAAATTGTTCGTGCCGTTTTCGATCGGCCCGACGTAGAACAAAATTTCCCCCGTTCTCGTATCGACGCCTTTGTATTCGACCGGGCCGGGATTGCCGCGGGTGCCCACGTCCACCGAAATGCTGTCGTACACAATCTCCTCTTCGCCTGCAGGCGAAGGTTTACCGGCTCCGGCTTTCCCGCCTCCGGCCGTTTTGGAGGACGTGGACTTGCCTTGCCCCCAATTGCCTTTCCATCCGCCTTTGAATGCGGCCTCCGCTTCCGCGCGGGATTCGTACGATTTATATTTGGCGTCCGGATAGCCGTTTACCTGGGCCTGACACTCCGCCCAAGTGGCGTAAACCCCCGGCTTTTTCCCTTCCCAAACGACGTAAAACTTCGATTTCGCCATATGCGTAAAAACTCCTTAAGTAAAAAATAAGCTGCAGCCCAAACCTTAAACCCCGCTCAAGCCTTCTTGCTCAAAAGCGGCAATCGCCCCGCGGACAACATCCGGAATCGGCGTGCTTTTGCCGCTCCCCGTATCGATCAGCACGATCGCTCCGCGTCCCGCCGCCTTGAGCCGGTCGTTCGCTACTACCGCATACTCCACGTCCAGGGACGATCTTCCCATCGAAGCAACCCGCACATGAAGCTGAACCTTGTCGCTCCGGTACATTTGCTCCAGGTATTGGCATTCGAGATCGGCGACGACGGCAACCTTTTCCGTGCCGAACATCGAATCGAACAAGCCCAAATTTTCGAAATATTCGATGCGCCCCTGCTCGAAATACATAAAATAGCTTACATTGTTGACATGTCCCAGCATGTCGGTTTCGCAGTAGCGCACTTTGATCGGAATCGAAAAACGAAACTTTTGAAGCCAGCCGGCCGGATCGGGTTTGATAAAGCTTTCTTTGCGCATCGTTTATCCCCTCTCTTCTTCAAAAAAGAACAGTTTGAACAAAAAACGAGCCGCGGCCCGTTTTCAAGCACTTTCATCTCCGCCGTTTTTCCTTCCCAGTTTCAGCTTTGCCTGAACTCGCCCGGCGTCATGCCGGCGAATTTCCGGAATGCCCTGTGGAACTGGCTCGTGCAGGAAAAGCCGAGGCTGCAGCTGATGTCCGCCACCGAATCGCCGGAGCTTTTGAGCAGCTGCTTGGCTTTGTCCACCCTCAGCATCAGCAGATACTGGTACGGGGTAACGCCCGTGCATTCGCGAAAATTCCGGATGAAATGAAACCGGCTTTGCTTGGCGACGGCGGCCAGGTCATCGACCGAAACAGCCTCCGCATAATAAGCGTGCATATATTCGAGCACCTGATGGATATGCACATCGCGAACCTTGCTTTCAAGCCCGCGTTCCGGGATGGAGCCGTTCAGCGTTGCCCGCAAATAATGGAGCACCCGGATTTCCGTCTCCTGCGCCGCAAGCGGGTCCGGCGCATCGCCGAACATCAGCTCCGACGTCCAATGCCGGAACAGGCGGGACAGCTCCCCCGGATCCATCCGCTGACGGACCGCAAATTCCGGCAGACTGCCGGAAGCCTGCTCGAGCCCCAGCGCATCCTCGCGGATTTTGATGATGATCACGCTGGAATCCGCATCAAGCCGCAAAAAATGCTCCGTTCCCGGATGCTGGATCAATCCCTCGCCCCCGTTCAGCCGGTAAGGCTTATTTTCCATCATAACATGGCATACGCCTTGAACCGGAACGGTCACCTGATACCAATGCCCGTGGCGGTGGGACCGGTTCGAAAACCGGTCGGCGCCCTTAAAAAGCTCCATCCGTTCTGTTCGAATACTCATCTCCATCATCGCTTCACCTGTTGACATTATAGCAAAAAAAGCTTTCAAGGCCAGCAATTATCGCGGCGACAACGCCTCCATAACCCGGGTAAGATGAAGGGAAATCCGTTAATGCCGGCCGCTTCCCGCCTTTGCCGGGCCGGGCGGCGGTATTGACAGCGCGCGGATTTGTTTTAACATGTGGAGAACGACATTTCTAATCAGGACTGGAGAGAGGAGATACGAACATGATCATCGATATTCAAAACATTACTTGGAGAAGCGGGCAGCATACGCTCATGAAGGATGTCAGCTGGCAGGTCAAACCGGGGGAGCATTGGGCGCTGCTTGGCCTGAACGGTTCGGGAAAAACGACGCTGCTTAATATCGTCAACGGCTATATCTGGCCTTCGGAGGGCTCGGTGCGCGTCCTTGGCCATCTGTTCGGCGAAGTCGACCTGCGCGAATTGCGCAAATCGATCGGCTGGGTCAGCAATTCGTTCCAAGAGCGGCTGTACGCTTCGGACCGCACGCAGCATATCGTGATCAGCGGCAAACACGCCACGATCGGCCTGTACGATAAAACGAGCGACGAAGATTTCGAGCGGGCCCGCGAACTGATGGAGACGCTTAGCTGCGGGCATTTGTGGGACCGCGAATACCGGACCTGCTCCCAGGGCGAAAAGCAGAAGCTGCTCATCGCCCGCGCGCTGATGGCGGACCCCCGCATTTTGATTTTGGATGAGCCTTGCAACGGGCTGGATATTTTTTCGCGGGAGCGCCTGCTCGAAAGCATTGCGGAGCTCGTGCGCCAGCCGAACGCCCCGACCTTGATTTATGTCACGCATCATACGGAGGAGATTTTGCCTGCCTTCAGCCATGTGCTGCTCATGAGACGCGGGGAAGCGGTCGGCAGCGGCAAAACGGAAGACATTTTGACGGCGGAAAACCTGAGCGGATTTTTCGAATCGCCCGTCGTCGTGGACAGGCATGGAGAACGCTTTTACGTACGGGTAGCGGAATAACCTCCGGCTAATATAAACAAAGTCCTATCCCCTATTCAACAAAAGCATGATTATTCCGATATTACACATGCAGGAATAGATCATACAAAAGGGGATTACAGCACATATGTTCAAAAGATCAATCGCGTTTTTGCTGCTCGCATTCGTCTGCATGATGCCTGCCGCGCTGGCATCGGCGCCGCCGCGGAACGTCGTCGTCATGGATGCGAAAACCAGCCATTCTTTTTTGCCCGTCCGTTTCCTTAACGGTTTTGACGGGAATCAGATCCTGTGGAACGACGCCGCAAAACGGCTTGAAATCACGCACGGCTCCACGAAAATAGCGATGACCCTTGGTCAAAAAACAGCTGACGTCAATGGCCGCTCCGTCTCCCTTCAGGATGCGCCGTACAGGGACAACGGGGTCGTCTACGTGCCTGCCCAGCTCGTAAGCCAAGAGCTTGGCTACAAGCTTGCCTGGCTGAAAGACAGCAATGCCGTCACCATCGCCGCAAACGGCTCGTCGGAAGTTCTGCCCGTCGTCATCCGTAATAACGGCAAAGCCGAAGCCAAGCCGGTCGTAAGCGAAAAGAAGACTTTTAAAATCGGCTCCCGTTCCATCGCCGCGCAGACGGTTACCGTCGACCTGATGAATCCCAAAGTTCATTTGGACGTGGTGCTGGCGGGCAATACGCCCGGCAAGGTCGAAGCGCTCGGCAGCATCGCCAAACGCAGCGGCGCGGCCGTCGCGATCAACGGCACCTTTTTTGACGCTTACACGAATGGCGGCTACAAAGCCCCCTACGGCTACATTTTAAGCAAAGGCGCCATTAAGATGGCAAGCCCGGGCGACAAGCGGGTCATTTTTGCTTACGACAAAAACCAGCTTCCAAGCTTGATTTCCGGCTTGTCTTTCAAGACGGCGTACGACCAAGGGCGCATCGAGGGAGGACTTCAGGCCGGCCCGCGCCTGCTGCTTAACGGCAAAGTGTCGCTGAACGTGAAGCAGGAAGGGTTCAAAGATCCGAAGATACTGACGGGCGGCGGGGCACGCAGCGCACTCGGCATTACCAAGGACCATAAATTGATTTTGCTGACGACGGGCGGGGCGACGATTCCGCAGCTCGCGGAAATCATGCGCCAAGCGGGCGCTTACCAAGCGATGAATTTGGACGGCGGCGCATCCAGCGGCCTGTACTACAACGGCAAATATTTGACGGCTCCCGGACGCCTCATCAGCAATGCCCTCGTCGTAAAAGTGCAATAATGAGAGTCTCTTAACTGAGCTCCGATACTCGACAAAAAGGCTGGCCTTGAGATTTGCAATCCCAAGTTCCAGCCTTTTTTGCTGCGAATTTTCGGGGAAAACGAAGAATCCGGCGTTTAGGATTACGGTTTGCCCAAACCCGTTTTCACCCAATCGGCGACGGTTACGGTGCGTTTTGCCTGATGCAACACGGCTTCCTTGACGTCCTCGATCATTTTTCCGTCCTGGCCGACCGTAACCGATGTGCCGTAGGGGTTGCCGCCTGCCGCAAAAAGCGATGGATCGGTATATCCCGGCGCCGCGATGATCGCTCCCCAGTGGTACATGCTCGTGTACAAGGAAAGGATCGTTTCTTCCTGGCCGCCATGCGGGTTTTGCGCCGAAGCCATGGCGCTGACGACCTTGTTCATCAGCTTGCCGTGGAACCAGAGCCCGCCGGTCAGGTCCAGGAATTGTTTCATTTGCACCGGCATGTTGCCAAAACGGGTAGGGATGCTGAAAATGATCGCGTCCGCCCATTCCAGGTCGGCCAGGCTGGCTTCCGGAATATGCTGCGTCGCTTCCTGGTTGGCTTTCCAGGCCGGATTGGAATCGATCGCCGATTGCGGCGCCGTTTCGGCCACTTTCAGCACTTTGACCTCGGAACCCGCTTGTTTTGCGCCTTCGGCAGCCCATTGCGCCAGCTGGTAGTTGGTGCCGCCGGAGCTGTAATAAATTATGGCCGTGTTTACGTTTGCCATCGAATTTCCCCCTTTTTCGTGGAATATGGATAGGTTTTATTCTGCCAAAGAAGGAATTAAAGTATTCTCCGCCTAACGTTCACGGTTCATGTTGCCGGGGATTAACGATTCATCCATTTGCCGTTGGTGAAGTCCGGAATCGCCACCGGATGTCCTCCCAAAGCGATCGATTCTTCGGACAAAGCGGAGATGCACATCCAAGCGGCCATGTCGTATACGTCCAGCGGCGTTTCGGTCCCTTGTTTCACGCTTTCGAAAAAATCTTTGAACACAAGCCAGTCCATCCCGTCATGGCCGCCTTTGACGCCTTCTTCGATATATTTTTTCCATACCGGATGCTCGTATTGTTCCCTGAATTGCTCCACGTTGCCCCACTGGGGTTTCCATCCCATATGGAAGTCGTCATGCACGCCGTCCAAATAAATCGAATGGTTGTCCTCCATGTACATGCCTTTCGTACCGCGGACGGTGAATCCCCGGGAATAATAACGCGGCAGCGTCGTATCGAGCGTAATCGTGATCGTTTCGCCATGCGCGCATTTAATGACGGTCGTCACGATATCGCCCTGCAGGAATTCCGTTTGCATCAGCTCGGCATCATCGCTTTTTTCCTTGCGGACATACTCCTGCATGCCTTTTGCCTTGGAAGCCATCGATACCAGCGAAACCATGCGGTTCCCGTGGTTGATGTTCAGAATGCGGGCGATCGGCCCGATTTCATGCGTAGGATAGTTTTCGCAATTGCGATGGATGTAATTGTTCAAGCGGTAATGGCGGTTTTCTTTTCCAAAGGCAATTTCGCTTCGCAGATCGTGATGGTAGCCGCCGGCGCAATGTACGATGTCGCCCAGCACGCCCTGCTTCACCATGTTGAGCACCATCATTTCGTCCCGGCCGTAGCAGCAGTTTTCCATGATCATGCAGGGCACCCGGGTGCGTTCGTACGCTTCGACAAGCTTCCAGCATTCCTGGACGGAATAAGCCCCGCCTACCTCGCATGCCGCATAAATGCCGGCTTCCATCGCGGCCACCGCAATATCGATATGGTCGGCCCACGAAGCGCCGATGACGACCGCGTCGATATCGCCAAGCGCCATCACGTCCCGGTAATCCCGCGTCACGAAAGGACGTGCGCCGCCCTTTTCTGCAACCGCTTTCGCTGCGGCTTCGCCGCGGTCCTCGTATTTGTCGCAAACCGCCACGACCTCGACGTCGTCCATATGCAAAATAACGCCCGTCAATAATCCCATGCCGCGGGCACCGAGACCGATTACGCCGACTTTCACTTTGTTTTTCATCGCAGCCTCCCCAAAGGATATGAATCTATGTTTTGATTATGAATCTATGATTCTTTTCACTCTGATATTCCCCCGTTTCCTATGATCTGTCAATATTCATATTTTTACCCTGTGATCATTTGATGATATTTGGTAGATGAATGATGGATGGGTATGGTATAATTTGGGGCTGAGGTTCATGAACGACAACATCGTGAGAAGGATGGAGAAACACGGATGAAAAAGCTCTTATCAATTGTGTTGATATTTTGCCTGCTGCTGCCTGCTGCCAGCGTTTCGGCAAAATCGAACCCGCCTGCGGCCAAAACGTATCCCAAGCTTTATTTGGGCATGGACGCCTCCAAGCTTCCCATGAAGCTTTTGAACGGGCTCGTCGTTGACAAAGAAAACGTGGACGGCTTGGGATTCCTGCCGGTCATCAAGCTGAACGGAAAAAAAGTATGGCGCGAAGCCGACGAATCCTGGATCAACACGGGCGGCGCCGTTCAATTTACCGTTGCATCCGGCGGAGACACATTTTTGCTGTATCTGTCGGGCGCTACCGGCGGAAGCATGGTCCAGGTGGTCGGGGTGCACAAGAACGGAAAGGTTTTTCTTAGAAAATCGTTTGGCGGCGTAGGCGTCAATGCGACATTTCTTTCGGCCAACACCATCCAGGTGGAAATCGAGCGGGAAAATCTAAAATGGAACCCTGACCGGGATCCGAATGCGGCAAGACATACCGGGGTTTATGACGTCACGGTGTACCAGCTGTCCGCCAAAGGGATGGCCAAACAAAAGCAATTCGTGAAAAAAACGGGTTAGAACAAGGTTAATGTTTATAACAGGATAGCAGTGGGGCAGGATAGGTTCAGAAGCAAAAAAGGGCGCTTGGAAAGCGGCCCTTTTTTATATTCGAGGCATTAAACGTATGAATTTATTTCGTAATGGTAGCCGTTTTCGTCTGATTGTCCCATGTAAGGTTCGCCCCTAAGGCTTCGGCAATTGCACGCAGAGGCACCGTGACTACCCCATCCTCCAGCTTGGCGCCGCTCAGCGTTTTGCCATTGGCGATTACGGTTACTTCGGGGCCGTCCGGGGCGGGAGTCTCTTTCTTTTTCAGCCCCAAATATTTTGCGATTCCGAGGACATGCCCGCTTACGATCGCCTCCATCACGGCCGGCTGTTTAAGCTTGGCGGCATCGGACGCGACATCGATGAATAAGTTTTCCGTCAAAACGGCCGGCATCCGGCTCTCGCGGCACATGTGCAGGTTCCCGGTCTTTTGCCCTCGATCCGCGACGCCAAAAGGTTTCAACCCAGCCATGATTTCCGTATGGAGCAGGTTTTGGAGCTTCACCGTCGCTGCCGATGCCGACGTATAACGATAAGATTCAAAACCGCCCGAGCCGCCTCCCGCATTGCAATGAACGCTAATCAGAAGATCTGCGCCCGCGGCGTTAGCCTGGCCGGTCCGGTCCTTCAGTTCGACAAACACGTCCGTGCTTCGGGATAACAATGCCTGTACATCCTCATATTCCGAATCCAAACGCTTTTTAATGGCTAATGCTAGCGCAAGAACAACATCCTTTTCCTGCAAACCATTTCCGGTAGCCCCCGAATCTTTGCCGCCATGTCCGGCATCGATCCACACTTTTTTCATTCGGATGACCTCCTTTTCGTGCAAACCGCTTACTATCCTCAGAATTTCTCAGGCCAGGCCGTTCTGTTTTCGAAAATCATACCCTTCCTTTTATATGATTATTCCGGTCATCATTTTTTGAGGCGGCGGTTGCACCAGGAAATATCCAAAAACCGGGAGAACCTGAATGGATTGCTTTATAACAAAAAAACGCCCTTCGGCGTGTTTGTTTTAAATCTATATGGAGCGGGTGATGGGAATACTCAACATCTCGATTTAAAAGGCGAGCCTGCGGCTCGCACCTAGAGGTTGATGTTGACGCGCGTCCTGATCGGGACATTCTCAAAGAAGCTTTCACGGACGGTCGCACCCACGCTGCGTGGCTTCTTCTTCCCCACACGCCTCCATATAACAAAAAAACGCCCTTCGGCGTGTTTGTTTTAAATCTATATGGAGCGGGTGATGGGAATCGAACCCACGCTACCAGCTTGGAAGGCTGGAGTTCTACCATTGAACTACACCCGCGCGAAAAAAGGAAAGAGATCGGGATGACACGATTCGAACATGCGACCCCCTGGTCCCAAACCAGGTGCTCTACCAAGCTGAGCTACATCCCGAAAAGAAGGTAAACAGTTAAATGGAGCGGACGACGGGAATCGAACCCGCGACCCTCGCCTTGGCAAGGCGATGCTCTACCGCTGAGCCACGTCCGCATATTCATGGTGCGCGTGGAGGGACTTGAACCCCCACGTCAAAGACGCTAGATCCTAAGTCTAGTGCGTCTGCCAATTCCGCCACACGCGCAATTGAAAAACTGGTGAGCCATGAAGGACTCGAACCTTCGACACCCTGATTAAAAGTCAGGTGCTCTACCAACTGAGCTAATGGCTCGTAATTGCCTTGAGTAAAATGGCTGGGGATATAGGATTCGAACCTATGCATGACGGAGTCAAAGTCCGTTGCCTTACCGCTTGGCTAATCCCCAATAGTTAGGATAAATGGGGCGATCGATGGGACTTGAACCCACGAATGCCGGAGCCACAATCCGGTGCGTTAACCCCTTCGCCACGACCGCCATATGCAATTCTGGTGCCGGCGAGAGGACTTGAACCCCCAACCTACTGATTACAAGTCAGTTGCTCTACCAATTGAGCTACACCGGCGCAATGATTGAGTAAGATGATGCTAGAGAACAATAATGGCGGAACCGACGGGATTCGAACCCGCGATCTCCTGCGTGACAGGCAGGCATGTTAGGCCTCTACACCACGGTTCCAGGCCTTTATGAATCCTGAAAGCTTCCCGCTTTGAGGAATAATGGTGGAGACTGAGGGGATCGAACCCCCGACCCTCTGCTTGTAAGGCAGATGCTCTCCCAGCTGAGCTAAGTCTCCTTAAATTTTCTATGAACCCGACTGGATTCTCGTCCCAATCAAGGGAAAGTAATGGTGACCCGTAGGGGATTCGAACCCCTGTTACCTCCGTGAAAGGGAGGTGTCTTAACCCCTTGACCAACGGGCCTTAATATGTAAAGTTTGAAATGCTGGCGGAGAGAGAGGGATTCGAACCCTCGAGACGCTTGTGACGCCTACACGATTTCCAATCGTGCTCCTTCGGCCAGCTCGGACACCTCTCCGCGTCTTGTCCAAAAATGATGATTGCTTTCAGCATTCAAACATTTTATTGGAATTCAACTCCCCGAACAGGACTCGAACCTGTGACAACTCGATTAACAGTCGAGTGCTCTACCGACTGAGCTATCGGGGAACGTTTCGCAAAAAAATAACCACAAAGGATGTGGTTTCCGCTTGGCAGCGTCCTACTCTCCCAGGACCCTTCGGTCCAAGTACCATCGGCGCTGGAGGGCTTAACGGTCGTGTTCGGGATGGGTACGCGTGGAACCCCTCCGCCATCGCCACCAAACGGGATTTTTCGCTGCAACATCGCAGCTTCAAAATCGTTTGTGAAATTCGCTTCATCTTGATTGACGATTGAATTCCAATACGATATGTACAGGAATCGGCATCGCCAAATGCCGAAAGTCATACTTGCCCTTCGAAACCACTTGAGCTTCAAAAAGTTGTTTTGACTCCCTGAAAACTAGATACGAAACGTTTTGCGTTTTATTTTCCGTAGCATTTCCCGGTTTTTGTTCCGGGCCCCCGAAAAGTATTCGGATTGAACCGCGAAGCCTAAGCTTCACTTTTTGGGGTACTTTTTAGGATAAGCCCTCGACCGATTAGTATTGGTCAGCTCCATGCATTGCTGCACTTCCACCTCCAACCTA